>NZ_QHHP01000033.1:144848-431056 GCF_003184125.1 Pseudomonas sp. RW409
CGGAGAAACCCATCGCCGTCGAGCCGGCACCGCCGATGCCGGATTCGCAGGAAGCGCCGCTGCCAGTTGTGCCTGGCCCCGTCGAAGCACCGCTGTCCGTGCAGTCGCCGGCTGTCGAGGCTCCGGTTGTTCTTTCCAACCCGGACGAATTGATCGTTGCCGCACCCGCCGAGGCGACCCCGGCGCCAGTGCTGCTTGACCGCTTGCCATTGCCGGCGGCCATGGCCGAGGCGCTGGCGGCGGTCGATCCGCAGCAGGCCGAGCAGGATGTGCTGTACGCCCTGCCCGACTCGCCGGAGCCGTCCTACAGTTCGGTGGCCAAGCACATCGAACATACCCTGCTCGGCCTGCTGGACGACTTGAGCCTGCCCGAGCGTCACCGGCCGCAAGCCGAGTCCATGCGCGATCGCTTGCAACATGGATTGAACTGGTACGAATTGCTGCCGATCCTCGACGATCTGGCAGTGTTGATGCTGGCGATCACCGACAGTGGCCAGCATGAGTTCGAGGCTTATCTCAAGCAGCTCAACGAGCGCCTGGAATCCTTCCAGAGCAACCTGCAGGCCGCCAGCGAAGGCCATGCCGACAGCAGTTCCGCGGCGCGGGAGATGGACACGCAGATTCGCGAGCAGGTCGATGGTCTGCAAAGCAGCGTTCAGGAGGCGGCGGATCTGGACGACCTCAAGCAGGTCCTGGAAAGCCACCTGGAAGGCCTGCTCGGCACCATGGACCATCACCAGAAGCAGCGTGACGAGCGCGAGAAGGAAGTGGCCGCGCGCCTGCAGAGCCTGGCCGAGCGGGTGTCGAGCATGGAGCAGGAAGCCCAGGGCTACCGCGAGCACCTGGAAGAACAGCGGCAGAAAGCGTTGATCGACCCCCTCACCGGCCTGCCCAATCGCGCGGCCTGGAGCGAGCGCCTGGAGCATGAAGTGGCGCAGTGGCAGCAGCACGGCAACACCTTGTTGCTGGCGATGCTCGACCTCGACCACTTCAAGCGCATCAACGACAACTACGGTCACCTGGCCGGCGACAAGGTGTTGAAGATCATCGCCGGCGTGCTGCGCAAGCGCCTGCGCGGCAGTGATTTCATCGCCCGTTTCGGCGGTGAAGAGTTCGTTCTGCTGATACCCAATACCTCATGGCCGGTCGGGGCGCGCCTGGCGGAAACCTTGCGGGCGGCCATCGAAGCCTGTCCGTTCCACTTCAAGGGCGAGCGCGTGACCATCACCATGTCCATCGGCATGAGTGCCTTCAAGCCGGGAGAACGCAGCGATCTGGTGCTCAAAAGAGCCGATCAGGCGCTCTATCGGGCCAAGGAGGCGGGGCGCAACCGGGTGGAACTGGGTTGACGCATAATTTGTTCCATTTTGTATAAAGCGGTGTTTTTGCCGGTTTTCCGCAAAGGCAGTACGTTACACTGTTGCATTATTTTCTCCAGCGTACTGCCTTCCACCATGAAAGTTCTTGTCCTCGCCTTGTCCCTTCTGTTGCTGGCCGGTTGCGCCAGCGGTCCGCGTTTCGATACCAGCCACCCTTCGGTCAACTTCGATGAGCGGGTGCAATTCGTGGTGGTGCATTACACCTCGGCCTCGATGGAGCGTTCCCTGCAACTGCTGACCCATGGCCAGGTCAGCAGCCACTACCTGATCGGCGACGACAAGGCGGCGACCATCTACAAACTGGTGGACGAGCAGTACCGCGCCTGGCACGCCGGCGAGAGCCAGTGGCAAGGCCGTACCTGGCTGAACTCCAGCTCCATCGGGATCGAGATCGTCAACCCGGGCTTTCGCGACCTGCCCACCGGACGTGTCTGGTACCCCTACAGCGAAGCGCAGGTCCAGAGCCTGATCGTGCTGCTCAAGGACATCAGCAAGCGCAACAACATCGCGCCACAACACATCATCGGCCACAGCGATATCGCCCCCCTGCGCAAGCTCGACCCGGGCCCGCTGTTCCCCTGGAAGCGTCTGGCCGAAGCCGGGTTGGGCCGGTGGCCGAACGCCCAGGCGGTGGCGCGCCAGGAGGCGTTCTTTGCCGCACAGTTGCCGAGCATCGCCTGGTTCCAGCAAGGCCTGGCGCGTCTTGGCTATGAGACGCCGCAGACTGGCGAGCTGGATGTGGCGACCCGTCACGTGTTGGCCGCGTTCCAGATGCATTACCGGCCGTCGCGTTTCGACGGCCAGCCGGATGCGCAAAGCGCTGCGATCCTGCAGGTTCTCAACCAGACAAAATAATGACGCCCGCCCGACGGTCAGGGCTTTTTCTCAATCAGTAGCTATAACTCATTGGTAACCCTCGGATATCCAATGATGCTGGCCGCCCGCGAACCCCTGCGCAGTTGGTTCTATCGCCCCTGGCTGTTGGCGACGTGCGCGGCTGTATTGAGTGCGGTATTGCTGCTGGCGGCGAGCCTGGGCATTGCGATGCACGAGGCGCAACTGCGCGAAAGCGAGCAGATGAATGCCCAGGGCCAGCGCTTTCTCGAGCGCCTGGAGCAACTGTTCGGCCAGCTGCGCGAAGGCCTGGACGTGCTCGAGGCGCAGCCCCTGCGCGAATGCAGCCCCGAGATGGTCGCGACCCTGCAGCAGATCAGTTTCAGTTATCGCTTCATTTATGAAGCGGCCTACATCGATGCTGCCCAGGCCTGCACCAACTGGCCACGCCAGGACAACCTGGCCGTGATGCGGCCGCCGGATATCAGCGGCCCGACCTACAACTACTGGCTGAACACCTCCACCGAACCCAACGAAAACCGCGCGGCGCTGATGCTCGGGCGCGGCAACTTTCGCGTGGCGACGTCTCGCGGGCATCTGACCGATATGGTCGATCTACCCGCCAACAGCAGCCTGATGGTGGTTCTCGACCATGGCTTGCGGGCCATCCCGGTGCTGGGGCCGGCGCTGGAATGGCCGCCGACCGAGCCGTGGCCGCCCGCGGGGCGCAGCCCGTTGCTGGTGACCCAGGACCAGTTGATCTACCGGATGCCCACCCGCAATCCGGAGTATCAGCTGGTACTCGTCACCCCCCGCACCAACATGCAGCGAGAAATGTTCGAGGGGTGGTGGTGGCTGCTGCCCAGCAGCCTGGCGCTGGCGATCTTCATCGGCGGCCTGGCCTTTCAACTGGCCGGGCAGCGCCAGTCCCTGGGCGCCGAATTGCAAGGGGCGCTGCGCCGTGGCGAGCTACAGGTGCTGTATCAGCCCATCTTCGATCTACGAACGCGCCGGTGTGTCGGCGCCGAGGCCCTGCTGCGCTGGCGCCGTCCGGACGGCACCCTGACCAGTCCGGAGCTGTTCATTCCCATGGCGGAGAACACCGGGCAGATCCGCCCCATCACCGATTTTGTCCTGCAACGCCTGCTCGAGCAGTTGGGGCATCTGTTGCGGGCCAACCCGCAGCTGTACATCTCGGTCAACCTGGCGGCCTGCGATGTCATGGTGCCGCGGATCGGCAAGGTGATGGCGCGCCTGCTGGCGCTGCATCGGGTGGCGGCGCGGCAGATCGCCTTCGAAGTCACCGAGCGCGGGCTGATCGATGTGGTGGTCGCCCGGCATAACCTGCAAGCCTTGCGGGACGTTGGCCATCAGGTGCTGATCGACGACTTCGGCACGGGGTATTGCAGCCTGGCCTACCTGCAGACCCTGCCGGTGGATTACCTGAAGATCGACAAGGCATTCATCGATGCCCTGGGGCATGACGCCGCCAGCAGCGGCGTCGCCCCGCACATCATTCGCATGGCCCATGCCCTGGAGCTCAAGGTGATTGCCGAGGGCATCGAATTCGAGGATCAGGCGTTGCTGCTGAGCAGCGAGGGCGTGCGTTTTGGCCAGGGCTGGCTGTTTGCCCATGCGCTGAGCGCAGTGCAGTTCATCGACCTGATTACCCGCGGACGCCGCCTGGGCCCGCGGCGTCTGGACGACGAGGTCTAGCCCCTAAAGAGGCAAGGCCAGATAGAACTGGGTCCCCTGCCCGGGCCGCGAATAGACACCCATGCGCCCGCCGTGCAGTTGCACGATTTCCTTGCACAGCGCCAGGCCCAGGCCGGCCCCGCCTTTCTTGCGCCCGACCTGGACGAAGGGTTCGAAAATCCGTCCCTGTTGCCCGTAGGCGATGCCTTCGCCGTTGTCTTCGACGCTGATGATGACCCGCTCGCCATGCCGGCGCGCCTGCAAGCGAATCAACCCGCCCTTGGCGGTATGCCGCAGGGCATTGTCGATCAGGTTGTCCAGCACCCGTTCCAGTTGCATGCGGTCGGCATGCAGCCGCGGCAGCGGCTCCTGCAGTTCCACCAGCAGCTCGATGCCCTGCGCCGTGGCCGCGCCGATGAAGCGGTTGCGCGCCTGCTCCAGCAACTCTTCGAGGGAGCAGGGCGCCAGGGTGAGTTTCTGCAGGCCGTTCTGATAACGCGAGAAGTTCAGCAGGTCGTTGATCAGCTGCATCAGGCGCTGCATTTCTTCGTTGACGGTGTTCAGCAGGTCGGTTTCGCGGGAGTCCTCAGGGAAGCGCAGGCGTTCCTGCAGCAGGCCGAACGCCATGTGCATGCCGGTGACCGGGGTGCGCAATTCATGTGAGGCGCGCAGCACGAATTCGCTGCGCACGCGCTCGAAGGCCCGCTGCTCGGTGACGTCGTGCAGCACCATCACCGCGCCGAGGATATGCCCCTGGGGATGGCTGACCGGGGTCAGGCTGTACGTCAGCAGGCGCGATTCGCCATCGACCTCGATGTTCAGGTCCTCCGGCGGCCGTTCAAGGCTGCCGCCGCGCAGTACCAGTTGCAGCTGCTCGTCCAGCTCCGGTCGCTGCAGGGCGCTGCCCAGCCCTTGTCCAAGGCGTTCCTCGTCCCAGCCCAGCTGACGCTGCGCCACCGGGTTGAGGTGTTCCAGGTGACCCTGGCGGTCGATCATCAGCAAGCCGTCGTCGATGCTGTCGAGCACCGATTGCAGGCGCTGCTGGCCGGCGAGCAGTTCGTCGACATTGGTGGCCTGATGCTCGCGCAGGGCTTGGGCCATGATCCCGAAGCGCCGGGTCAGCAAGTTCATCTCGGCAGCCGAAGACAGGGGCAGGGTCACGTCGAAGTTGCCCTGGCCGATATTGTCGGCGGCCTTGGCCAGGGCTTCGATGGGGCCGCCAAAGCGCTGGGCGATGCCGTGGGCGGTGATGAAGCCGATGATCAGCACGGCCAGCCCGACGAGGCCGAGCAGGCCGGCGATCAGCAAGGCGCGATTGCGGGCCTGATGTTCGATGTCATTGATGTTGTCCAGGGCCTGCTTGTGTTCGCTGATCAAGCCATTGCGCAGGGTATTGAAGCGGTGGGTCAGTTCCGTATTGCCATTGACCCCTGCCGAGGTCCCGTCGGCACGCTCGAAGGCCTCGAAGAAGCTCTGGTAGTCGTCGCGTGCCTGGGTGAAGCCGTTGCGCACATTGTTTTGCCGTTCATGCTCGATGCCCTGGTCGAGCAGGGCCAGGTATTCCTGCCTGGAGTCGTCCAGCGCCGCCCGGTCAGGGTTGTGGTTGAGCATGATGATCAGTTGGTCGCCCAGGGTCTGGCGCAGCTTGAGCCCCAGGTCCAGGGTGATGAAGTTGTTGCGGATCAGCGCTTCCTGGGTCTTGGCCATCTGCATCACGCTGACCAGCCCGAGCAGCAGGCCGAGCAGCGCCACGGTGATCAGCGCCGAGATGCTCAGAAACAGTCTCGTGCGCAGTTTCATCGCTAACTTCATGAGGTGCGGCTCACAGGTTGTACTGTTTGCGTTTGCGGTACAGCGTCGAGGCGTCGATACCGAGCGTCTTGGCGGCCTGGTCGAGAGTATCGCTGGTGGCCAGCACGGCGCCGATATGGGCTTTCTCCAGCTCGTCCAGGCTCAAGGCGGCGCCGATGCGTGGAGTGTTGTTGGTGGGTTGCTCGGCCATGCCCAGGTGGCTGATCTCCACTTTCTCCTGGGGGCAGATGATGCTGGCGCGTTCCACCACGTTGCGCAGCTCGCGGATATTGCCCGGCCAGCGGTAATTGAGCAGCGCTTCGCGGGCCTCGTCGCTGAAGCCTCGGGCGGGACGGGCGTATTCCTTGACGAAGCGTGCGAGGAAACGGTCGGCCAGGGTCAGGATGTCTTCGCTGCGTTCGCGCAGCGGCGGCAGGTGCAGGGTGATCACGTTCAGGCGGTACAGCAGGTCTTCACGAAAGCGGCCGTCGCGCACCATGTCCTCGAGGTTGAGGTTGGTCGCGGCGAGGATGCGCACGTCGGCGCGGCGGGTTACCGGGTCGCCGACCCGCTCGTATTCCTTGTCCTGGATGAACCGCAGCAACTTGGGTTGCAGGGTCAGCGGGAAGTCGCCGATCTCGTCGAGGAACAGCGTGCCGCCATCGGCCTGGTTGACCCGGCCAAGGGTGCTTTCGCTGGCGCCGGTGAAGGCTCCGCGGCTGTGACCGAACAATTCGCTCTCCATCAGCTCGGCGTTCAGCGACGGGCAGTTGATGGTCACGCAGGATTTCTTGGCGCGCTTGCTCCAGCCGTGAATGGCCCGGGCCAGCTCGCCCTTGCCGGTGCCGGATTCGCCGAGGATCAGGATGTTGGCATCGGTGCCGGCGACCTGGCGGGCGGTTTCCAGCACCACTTTCATCGCCGGGCTGTGGGAGTCCAGGCCGTCCTTGGGTTTGCGCACTTCGCCTTCGAGGGCCTCCAGGCGCGCCGAGAGCTGGCGGACTTCCAGCTGCTTGGCGGTCGCCAGGCGCAGTTGGTCGGGGCTGCAGGGCTTGACCAGGTAGTCGGCGGCGCCGGCCTGGATCGCGTCCACCGCGGTGTCGACGGCCGAATGGGCAGTGACTATCACCACCCGCATCCAGGGGGCCTGGATGCGCATCTGGGCCAGCACGTCCAGGCCGTTGTCCTCGCCCAGGCGCAGGTCGAGGAAACACAGGTCGAACACCTGGCGTTGCAGCAAGGCCTCGGCCTGAGCGGCGCTATTGGCCGTGGCGACGGTATAGCCCTCGTCTTCCAGGCAATAACGGAAGGTACGCAGGATTGCGGACTCATCATCTACCAGAAGAATGCGGCCTTGATTTTCCGGTGCTGATTCCATGTCCGAGGCTCCTGAAGTGAGTGATCTTATTTAGTCCCGGAAAAATCGGGCAAGTTGCATGGTTAATTCTTATCGATTCCCAGGGGTGCAGGTTAGTCATCTCCGGGGTGTATTGCTAATCGATTGAAAATAATAGGTTTTTTATTGCTTTTAGGACTTCTCCGTAATTCTTTCCCGATTTCGTCACTGTACTCCTGCATTTTCAGCCGCGTTTTTTTCCTCAAGTATCAGTCCAATCGTGCAATTCGCACGGTATCCAGGGCGGCATCGTGCAGGATGGCGTATGAAGATCTTCCTTGTTTGCTTTCAACTCATTGTTTTTATTGGATTTATTTCAATTCAAAAAACTGGCATGCAGGCTGCAACAGTCTGATCAGACTCGGCCGAACAAGCTGCAAGCGCAGCCACAAGCGCTTGAGAACAATGACCCACGTGGGAGGAGCCTCCGGATGAAACGCCAACGTCTCGCCCAATTGTCTGTTTCGCCCCTGCACCTGCAGCAGGGATTGTTCGCCAGCCTGGCATTGCTGGTGACCTTGATTGGCGGTCAGCAGTTTTCACGTTGGGAGCAGAGCCAGCAGCAAGAGGCTGTGAGGTTGCCGGTTTATCACACCACTCAAACCCACTTCAGTGCAGTCAGCACTCGGTTTGCCGATTCCGCCCCGTTGCATCTGATGGACGTCGACCAGGCTCAGCCTGCCACCGACACGGCTTATCAGGAGCGCTGGGTGTTCTAGGCAGGACAGCCGGTACGCAACTGCGGGCCGGCTAAGCAGTACCTCTAAATAGAAGCGTAAGGAGAATGACCATGTTGAGCTGGGCAATCACATTCCTGATCATTGCCATCATCGCCGCGGTACTGGGCTTCGGTGGTATCGCGGGCACCGCCACGGGTATCGCCAAGATTCTCTTTGTCGTTTTCCTGGTGATGTTCATTGCTTCCTTCTTCTTTGGCCGTCGTGGTCGAGGTTGAACATGAGCGTTTCTTTGAAAGCATTGGCCGCCGCCCTGTTACTGGGCGGCGCGGCCACGGCGATGGCAGCCAACGACGGTCAGACCCGGGTCAACGAGTTGTTGAACAGCGACCCGCAATACCGCGAAACCTGGCAGGACGTCGTCGAAAAGGAAGAGCGCCTGCCGGAGTGGGTGATGAACCTGTCCGGTGATGCGCAGCAGATGAATGCGCTGGAAGAAGACGGCGACAAGTACCTGGTCGGTCCGCTTTGCGAAACCCGCGATACCTGTCGCAACCAGCGCCTGATCGTGGCGTTCAGTTTCGACAAGAAACACGCCTACGCCATGTTGGTCGAAGTGCCGGCGGGCCTGCCCGCGGACAAGTCGCCGACCCGCCATGCCGAATACCGTTTTCTCGGCAAGCCGGACGCTGGCATGCAGGGCTTGCTCAGGGAACAGCTGAAAAAGGACCCGAACTGGTACTGAGTTTGCGGTTCGAAAGCTTCGATCATGGAAGGCGAGTGTCCAGCGGGCCTTGCTTTCCGTTGCACCGCCCCGAGGAGGGGCAGCGCATGACCAGGGGGGCCGGGACGTTCTGATCGAAACCGGATCGGAGTGACCTAGGGGTACAGGGAGTGCCTCCGCGAGGGCCGGGTCAGGAAAAACTGCGGCGCAAGCTCGCAAGCCGTTCAGGCTTGACGACTTGCGTCGTGTTTGAATGCCACAAACCTTTGTGGCAGAGCTGTGCCTGCTTTTTCAGGCAGGGGTTCGCGACAAATATTCCGAGTTGCCTGGCCTAACCGTTTCACGGTGTTTCTTTGCGACCGTACATCGAGAAACTTTTGCCTTTTTCCAGACGGGATTTCTGGTTCTAACGTAAGAACTTTCCCTTCTTTCGAAGGTCATTCCGAATCCTTCCAAAAGCGCTGAATGCCGCCTGAAATGGCCGTTTCACGGTAGATGGCCAGGCCGAAATGTCGCATTCGAACCGGTTGGGACGCCCGTTTCGTTTAGAAAAACTCATGCCGATTCGGCATAGGGTAGGCGTTTACGGCATTAGACGCGCCCCCCTTGCGTCGGAATAGTTGCGCCTTTTTTCGCCTGCAGAGAGCCGTAAATGCTCGCTCGGGGTGACCTTATACGGGGGCCGATGCACAGACTTTTCCGCCATTGAGCGTTCCAGTTCGCGCATCAGCCCGAGTCCAACTGAAGTAAGGGTAATGATATGAAGAAGGCAAAACTAAGCCTCGCCTGGCAGATCCTCATCGGTCTGGTGCTGGGGATTGCAATTGGTGCGCTGCTCAACCATTTCAGTGCCGAAAAAGCCTGGTGGATCAGCAACGTCCTGCAACCTGCGGGCGATATCTTTATCCGCTTGATCAAGATGATCGTGATCCCGATCGTGATTTCCTCGCTGATCGTCGGTATCGCCGGCGTGGGCGACGCGAAGAAACTCGGGCGTATCGGCCTGAAGACCATCATCTACTTCGAAATCGTTACCACCATCGCGATCCTGGTCGGCCTGGTGCTGGCCAACGTGTTCCACCCGGGCGCCGGCATCGACATGAGCACCCTGGGTACCGTGGATATTTCCAAGTACCAGGCGACCGCCGCCGAGGTACAGCATGAACACGCGTTCATCGAAACCATCCTCAACCTGATCCCATCGAACATCTTCGCGGCCATGGCCCGTGGCGAGATGCTGCCGATCATCTTCTTCTCGGTGCTGTTCGGCCTCGGTCTGTCGAGCCTGCAGGCCGACCTGCGCGAGCCGCTGGTGAAGATGTTCCAGGGCGTCTCGGAAAGCATGTTCAAAGTCACCCACATGATCATGAACTACGCCCCGATCGGCGTATTCGCCCTGATCGCGGTGACCGTGGCCAACTTCGGTTTCGCCTCCCTGCTGCCGCTGGCCAAGCTGGTGATCCTGGTTTACGTGGCCATCGCCTTCTTCGCCTTCGTGGTCCTGGGCCTGATCGCTCGCCTGTTCGGCTTCTCGGTGATCAAGCTGATGCGCATCTTCAAGGATGAGCTGGTGCTGGCCTACTCCACCGCAAGCTCCGAAACCGTGCTGCCGCGGGTGATCGAGAAGATGGAAGCCTACGGTGCGCCGAAAGCCATCTGCAGTTTCGTGGTGCCGACCGGTTACTCGTTCAACCTCGACGGTTCGACCCTGTACCAGAGCATCGCGGCGATCTTCATCGCGCAGCTGTACGGCATCGACCTGTCGATCAGCCAGCAACTGCTGTTGGTCCTGACCCTGATGGTCACCTCCAAAGGCATCGCCGGCGTACCGGGCGTGTCCTTCGTGGTCCTGCTGGCGACCCTGGGCAGCGTGGGCATTCCGCTGGAAGGCCTGGCCTTCATCGCCGGTGTCGACCGCATCATGGACATGGCCCGTACTGCCCTGAACGTGATTGGCAACGCCCTGGCGGTACTGGTCATCGCTCGTTGGGAAGGCATGTACGACGACGCCAAGGGCCAGCGCTACTGGAACTCCCTGCCGCACTGGCGCAGCAAGGAGCCGCTGCCAGCCGGTGAAGTCACCAAAGGCTGATACCTGTAGCCGCTGCCGAAGGCTGCGATAAGTTCCGCAGGAACTTCGCGATCCGGGCCGCGGCGCCTCCTGCGCAGGCGAGCGCAGCCTGTGGCAGCGGCTAGCAATGTTCTGCTCTGTCATCATCGACAAACCCCGGTCAATCCGGGGTTTGTCGTTTCTGTCCGCCCCGCTATCATTCGCCGCATCTTCTGGGGGAATAACTGATGCTCAATGGCCTGTGGCTTGGCTTCTTCATCGTGGCGGCCGTTTCAGCGCTGGCGCAGTGGCTGGTCGGCGGTAACGCCGGGATCTTCTCGGCGATGGTGGAAAGCATCTTCGCCATGGCCAAGCTGTCGGTGGAAGTGATGGTGCTGCTGTTCGGCACCCTGACCCTGTGGCTGGGCTTTTTGCGGATCGCCGAGAAGGCCGGGATCGTCGACTGGCTGGCCAAGGCCCTGGGCCCGCTGTTCACCCGCCTGATGCCGGACGTGCCGCCAGGGCACCCGGCCATCGGCCTGATCACCCTGAACTTCGCGGCCAACGGCCTGGGGCTGGACAACGCCGCCACGCCGATCGGCCTCAAGGCCATGCGCGCCCTGCAGGACCTCAACCCCAGCGAAACCACGGCGAGCAACGCGCAGATCCTGTTCCTGGTGCTGAACGCCTCGTCCCTGACCCTGCTGCCGGTGACCATCTTCATGTACCGCGCCCAGCAGGGCGCCGCCGACCCGACCCTGGTGTTCCTGCCGATCCTGCTGGCCACCAGCGCCTCGACCCTGGTCGGCCTGCTGTCGGTCGCGGTGATGCAGCGCCTGCGCCTGTGGGATCCGGTGGTACTGGCCTACCTGATTCCCGGCGCCCTGGCCCTGGGCGGCTTCATGGCCCTGCTGGCCACGCTGTCGGCCACCGCGCTGGCATCGCTGTCGTCGATCCTGGGCAACCTGACGTTGTTCGGCCTGATCATGCTGTTCCTGGTGATTGGCGCGTTACGCAAGGTCAAGGTCTACGAGGCCTTCGTCGAGGGCGCCAAGGAAGGTTTCGACGTCGCCAAGAACCTGCTGCCGTATCTGGTGGCGATGCTCTGCGCGGTAGGCGTGCTGCGCGCCTCCGGGGCCCTGGACTTCGGCCTGGACGGCATCCGTCATCTGGTGGAATGGGCCGGCTGGGACACGCGTTTCGTCGATGCCCTGCCGACGGCCCTGGTCAAGCCGTTCTCCGGCAGTGCCGCGCGGGCGATGCTGATCGAAACCATGCAGACCCAGGGCGTGGACAGTTTCCCGGCGTTGGCCGCGGCGACTATCCAGGGCAGTACCGAGACCACCTTCTACGTGCTGGCGGTGTACTTCGGTTCGGTCGGCATCCAGCGCGCGCGCCATGCCGTCGGCTGCGCCCTGCTGGCCGAGCTGGCCGGCGTGGTGGCGGCGATTGCGGTGTGCTACTGGTTCTTCGGCTGATCGCGAGCAAGCTCGCTCCTACAAGGACGATAAACATCCTGTAGGAGCGAGGCCTGCCCGCGATGAGGCCGTCAGCGCCTGACCAGCTGGCTGCCCTGCTTCACCGTCCACTCCACCACCTGCCGGTTCAGGGTATCCCCCGCCTGGCCAAATCCGGCGACCACCGCCGGCACCTTGGTATCGTTCAGCGGCTGGCGCACTTCGAAGCGCTGGCTGGCCAGGATCTTCTGGTCGTAGCCGCGCACCAGGCGCGCATCCAGGCGGATCACCACCGCCACGGCCTTGCCCTGGTATTCGCTCTGGAATGCCTGCAGGTTGCCGCCCAGTTCAAGATCGGTCTGCACATCGCTGTCGTCGGTGCCCAGCAGTTGCACCCGACCGTCGGCGAGGAATCCGTCCAGCAGCCGATTGCGCAACAACACCGGCGCCGGATCGCTCCAGCGCGCGTCCTTGTAGCTGCTGATCACATCGCCCTGGGGGATCACAGCGATTCTCGCGCTGTTCAAGGCGTCGCTCGCCAGGGGTTTGGTCAGGCGCAGGGACCAGGGCTGTGTGTGTCCCTGAGGCTGGGCTGCGGCGCTCTGGGCCGTGGGCAGGCGATAGATATCCACTGGGTCGGCCTGGGGCAGGATCGAGCAGGCGCCGCTCAAGGCGAAGCCGGCGGCCAGGGCCAGCCGGCCGAATGGGCGATAGGCACGCTTCATGGCGTGAACTCCTTGTTCTTGTCACTGCCCAGCAGGTAGCCGCTGGGGTTGGCTTCCAGGCGACGCGAAATGGCCCGCAGCGAGCTCAGGGTGTCGCGCAGCTCGCGCACCGCCGGCGCCAGGCCATTGAGGCCCTGGATGCCGTTGTTCAGCGAGTCCTGGTTGTCGGTCAGCAGTTTGTTGATGGTGGCGCTGCTCTGTTCCAGCGATTGCATGGCCAGCTCGGCGCTGCCGAACATCTGCTTGCCCTGCTCGTTGAGCAGGCCGTTGGCATTGCGCATCAGCGCGGTGGTCTGTTCCAGGGTGGCGCTGGCCTGCTTGCCGATGGACGCCAGTTGCTGCATGGCCAGGCGCACGTCGCCGCGCTGTTCGGCGATGGCCCCGGTGGTCTGCTCCAGGTGTTCGAGGGTGTTGCCGATGCGCTCGACGTTCTCTGGCGAGAACATGCTGTTGGCGTTGTGCAGCAGCAGGTTGACGCTGGTCATCAGGTCTTCGCTGTTGTTCAGCAGGCGGGCGATCGGCGATGGCGAAGCGACGATCACCGGCAGTTTGCCGTCCTTGCCCTGAAGCGGCTGGCTTTGTGGAGTACCGCCACTGAGCTGGATGATCGAAGTCCCGGTGATGCCGGTCAGGGTCAGCTTGGCCTGGGTGTCTTCCTTGATCGGGGTTTCGCCGCTCAGGCGGATCCGCGCCAGGACCCGGCGCGGGTCGTTCGGGTCCAGGCGCAGGCTGACCACATCGCCGACCTTGATCCCGCTGTACTGCACGGCGCTGCCTTTGGACAGGCCGCTGACGGCCTCGTTGAACACGACCTCGTAGTCCTTGAACTCCGTGTCGACGCTGGACTTGGCCAGCCACAGGCCGAACAGCAGGGCGCCGACCACCACAATCACGGTGAACAGGCCGATCAGTACATGATGGGCTCGGGTTTCCATGTCATACCTCGTTGAGCTGTGTAGCGGCCTGATACGCCGCGCGGCCGCGAGGGCCATGGAAGTACTCGTGAATCCAGGCGTCGTCGGTCTCGGCGACCTGGTCGATGGCATCCGCCACCAGCACCTTTTTCTGCGCCAGCACCGCCACCCGGTCGGTGATGGTGTACAGCGTATCCAGGTCGTGGGTGACCAGGAACACGCTCAGGCCCAGGGCGTCACGCAGGGTCAGGATCAATTGGTCGAACGCCGCGGCGCCGATCGGGTCGAGGCCGGCGGTGGGTTCGTCGAGAAACAGGATGTCCGGGTCCAGGGCCAGCGCCCGGGCCAGGGCGGCGCGCTTGATCATGCCACCGGACAGCGAGGCCGGGTATTTGTCGGCCGCCGACAGCGGTAGCCCGGCCAGCGCCAGCTTCACCGCCGCCAGGTGCTCGGCGTCGGCGCGGCTCAGGCCGGCGTGCTCGATCAGCGGCAGGGCGACGTTTTCGGTCACGGTCAGCGACGAGAACAGCGCGCCCTTCTGGAACAGCACGCCGAAGCGCCGTTCGATCAGCGAGCGCTCATGTTCCGCCAGGCTTGGCAGGTTCTGGCCGAACACCCGCACCGAGCCTTCGCTGGGCTGGCGCAGGCCGATGATGCTGCGCAGCAGTACCGACTTGCCGCTGCCCGAACCGCCGACCACGGCGAGGATCTCGCCCTTGTACAGGTCCAGGTCGAGGTTTTCGTGCACGCTCTGCGGGCCGAAGCGATTGCACAGGCCGCGGACTTCGATCACCGCCTCGGCAGGCGGACGGGTTGAACGGTTCACCAGCCCATCTCCATGAAGAACAGCGCGGCGACGGCATCGAGGACGATCACCACGAAGATCGATTGCACCACACTGGACGTGGTGTGGGCCCCCACAGACTCGGCGCTGCCGCTGACCTTGAAGCCTTCCAGGCAGCCGATGGCGGCGATCAGGAAGGCGAAGATCGGCGCCTTGACCATGCCCACCAGGAAATGCTGCACGCCGATGTCCGATTGCAGCAAGGCGAGGAACATCGCCGGCGAGATATCCAGCGACAGCGCGCAGACCACCCCGCCACCGACAATCCCCGAGAGCATCGCCAGGAAGGTCAGCATCGGCAGCGCCACCAGCAGCGCCAGGACCCGGGGCAGCACCAGCAGCTCCATCGGGTCCAGGCCCAGGGTGCGGATGGCGTCGATTTCTTCGTTGGCCTTCATCGAGCCGATTTGCGCGGTAAAGGCGCTCGCGGTCCGGCCGGCCATGAGGATCGCCGTGAGCAGCACACCGAATTCACGCAGGAAGGAGAACGCCACCAGGTCCACGGTAAAGATGCTGGCGCCGAAACTCTGCAGCACCGTGGCGCCGAGGAAGGCCACTACGGCGCCCACCAGGAAGGTCAGCAGAGCGACGATGGGCGCGGCGTCGAGGCCGGTCTGCTCGATATGCGCGACCATCGGCGTGATGCGCCAGCGCTTGGGATGCAGCAGGCCACGGACCAGGGTTTCGAGGATCAGGCCGACGAAACCCAGCAGCTTCAGGCTGTCCTGCCAGATGGCGTCGACCGCCTTGCCGATCCGGGTCAGCAACAGGATGCCGACCGATACTTCCGGTTCCTTGAGCGGCACGCAGAAGTCGCTCAGCGAGCAATAGACAGTCTGCAGCAGCGCGCGGTCGGCCGAAGACAGGGTGCAGTCGGGGTGTTCGGCAGACTTGCCGAGACGCTCGGAACCCAGCAGTTCGACCAGCAGCGAGGCGCCCGCGGTATCCAGGGCGCCGAGGCCGTTGAGGTCGATGTGGGTGCTGGTGTCGTATTGTCCGGTGAGCTTTTCGCAGAGGTGCTTGAGCTCGGTGTAATGGACGAGCGTCCAGTCCCCCGTGACTCGCAACCGCGAGGGGGAACTTGACGTATCCAGTTGGGCACTGCCGGCCGTCGCGCTCTGGGTCATAAGCTCCGTGCTTGTATGGTTTTTACGCAGTGCTACGTAATACCACGATCGAGGCGACTTTGCCTTGTACTAAGGTGCTGAGTTTTGTCCGTTGGTGCCGGTGATCTTGAAGCGCAGCACGCCGATCACCTGCCCGTCTTCGGTCAGCACCCGGACCTGCCAGCTGCCGGTCGGATCGCCGGGGAAATTCTGCTTGTGCGACCAGGCGCGGTAGCCCTCCTTGCGCCCGCCGTGGATGTCCAGGGCCACCCGGTCGACCTCTTTGCCGTTGAATTGCCAGACGTGATAAATGCGCTCGTCCAGCCCGCGCGGCGCATTGATCGCGGTGTAGGCATACAGCCCGGTGCTGCGCACGTCGCTGGCGCTGACTTCCTTGAGGCTGGCGCCGGGGGTGCGGTCCTGCAACTGGGTGCTGATGGCTTCCTCGGCGATCCACAAGGTCGCCGGCGGAACCCAGGAGCGCAGCAGCCAGCCGGTGCCGCCGATGGCCAGGGTCATGCCCAGCAGCATCAGCGCGCCGCGCAGGTTGCGGATCGGGAAGATCGACGCGAGGCTGGGGAACGACAGCAGCATGGCGATGCCCAGGGCCAGCTTGAAGCTCTGCGCGGTGGTCAGGTGCAGGATGATCGGCAGCGCGGTCAGCAGCGCGGCGAACAGTGTCAGGGTGTGCAGGGCGAGGAACAGCCAGCGCCGCGGGGCCAGCCATTTGTAGTACAGCGGGTCGATGATCGAGACCAGCGCCGAGGCGCCCAGCAGGCCGGTGAATACCAGCTGTCCGCTGTTCCAGGCGGTGGTGATGAAGAAGAACGGCAGGACGAAAAACAGGCTTTCCTGGTGAATCATCTGCGTTGCGTAACGCAGCAGCGGCTGGGGGATTTCCCGCTTGAAGATCTTGGTGAACAGCTGGGTCAGGCTGTTTTCCAGCATCAGCCAGATCCAGCTCACCAGCATGATCACGGCGATCCAGGTGGCCAGGCCCTGTTGGCGGTCCACCAGGATGAAACTGCCGACACCGGAAATGAAACCGCCGAGCGCAATGACCCCTGGGTAGCGCTTCATCAGTTCCAGGATGCGCTGCATGTAATGAGTCAGGTTTGGCATTCGGCGATCACACTAGAAAAAATCCCCGACAGAATAACGGTTTAGCATGACAAAAGACGCATCAGCCACGGATTCGTTTGCGATAAGCGCGCCAGCCGAACAGCGCCAAAATGATCAATAGCAGTGCGCCGAGGATCAGCCCGCTCAAGGCCGTGTAGCTCAGCAGCGGTTTTTCGATCCGCAGGTAGCCGGGTTGCTCCAGCAGCTGGCGCATGGCCTGGTTGGCCTGCTTCAGGCTGACGGCTTTCAGGCGCTTGGCCGGGTCGCTGAAACGCCCGTCCGCGTAGTCGCTCAAGGCGCCCCAGTAATAGTCCGCCAGGGCGCTGTTGCCCTGCACCGCCCAGGCCTGGCGGGCAATGGCGGCCTGTTGCAGACGGGCGAAGGTGGCGGGCTCCAGGCCGTCCTTGAGCAGTTGTGCCTTGAGCTCATCGATCACCTGTCGGGCCTGGGGCAGGTCCGCGCGTTCCAGGTCGGCATTCAGGCTGAGAAAGCCGACGCCGCCGAACACCTCGCGTTCGCTGTTCGGTCCGTAGGACAGCTCGTGCTGCAGGCGCAGCTTCTGGTACAGCGCCCAGTCCAGGTAATCCTTGAGCAGGTCGAAGGTTTCATCGTGCTGCCGGTCGAGGGTTGGCTCGGGAAACAGCCAATGCAGCTTGGCGCTGTCGCCGACCCAGCCGTGGATCAGGCTGCGCTCGGCGACGGCCGTTTGTTGAATGTCCGGCAGGCCCTGGTGCTCGCTGGGCTCCACCGGTTCCAGCGCGCCGTAGCTGCGCTCCAGGTAGGCCGGCAACAGGCGGTCAAGGTCGCCAACGACGATCAGGGTCATGTTGTTCGGCGCGTACCAGTCCTTGCGCAGCCGCTCCAGCTGTTCGAGGGTCAGTTGATCGACCTCGGCCCGTTCGGCGCATTTCAGGCCCAGTTCCACTGCCAGCTGGTTGCTGGCGGTGTGGCCGAGGTCCTGGCGGTCCAGCCAGCGTTGCAGGTGCGAGTAGTGCCCGCCGTCCTCGCGCTCGACCACCCGTTTCGCCGTTTGCAGTGCGTTGTCGTCGAGTTCGGTGCGGGTCAAGAGGGCCAGCAGCAGGTCCAGTACCTTGCGCTGGTTTTTCGCCGGGGCCTCGATAACGAAGGTGGTGTCGGCATTGCTGGTATAGGCGTTCCACTCGCCGCCCAGGGCTTGCATGCGCTCCTCCAGCCCGCCCTCGCCGCTGGCGTCGATGCCGCTGAACAGCAGGTGTTCGAGCACATGCGGCAGCTCCTTGTCGGCGCAGCCGAAGTCGTCCAGCCCTACCCCGACCACCAGGCGAATCGCCACGTGGCCGCGCTCGCTGCCCGGCTTGAGCAGCAACTGCAGGCCGTTGGGCAGCATGTAGCCCTCGACCTGGAAGCGATCCAGGGCAAACGAGTGGGCTGATCCGAGCAGCAGACAGGCGAATAACAGGCAACGCATAACAGGCTTCCTTACGACGGGCGTAAGTTCTACAGACTTCGGGTAACTGTGGACGTTCAGGGTGAATGGGTGATGTCAGCCATATCGTCCACGGCGAGCGCACCGGTTTCGGACGTCCCCAGCACCACGTAGGCGCTGCCGCAGAACAGCGAATTCAAGCGTTTCATATCGGCGATCAGTTCCAGGTGCAGCGAACTGGTCTCGATGCTCTGGACGATTTTACGTTGCAGGCGGCTGACATGGGCATGGGCCAGGCGACGTTCCTGAGCACGAAAGCGGCGTTTTTCCCGCAGCAACTGCCGGGCGCTTTCCGGATCGGCGCTGAGAAACACCGAAAGCCCCAATCGCAGGTTGGCGATCAGCTGTTCATGCAGGCCGACCAGTTCCTCGATGCCGACTTCGGAAAAGGAGCGGCGC
This sequence comes from Pseudomonas sp. RW409, assembly GCF_003184125.1. NCBI lineage: Bacteria > Pseudomonadati > Pseudomonadota > Gammaproteobacteria > Pseudomonadales > Pseudomonadaceae > Pseudomonas > Pseudomonas sp. RW409. Next base: position 163,427 of record NZ_QHHP01000033.1, read on the forward strand.
TGCGCGGTCTTCTGCTGCTGGATCTTGCGCAGCATGCGTTCGATCAGGTCGCTGGCCAGTTTCAGGTTGATCGCCAGTTCGATGATTTCGGCCCAGCGCCGGCTGTCCTGTTCGCTGAGGTCCTCCCGGGGCATCTGCGCCAGGTAGAGCTTGATCGCGTTATAGAGCACTTCGACGTCGTCGTTGAGGTTGCGCATTTCCTGGGTGATCGCGGTCTGCTTGCCGTGCAGCACATCGCGCACGGCTTCGAGCATGTTATCGATCAGGTCACCGATGCGCAGGGTTTCCCGCGCCGCGTTGGCCAGGGCCAGGCTGGGGGTGGCCAGGGCAGTCGGATCGAGGTGGCGAGGCTTGGCCCGGCCGTTGGTTTCCGGGCGCTCCGGCAGCAGCCAGGCGCAGACCTTGGCCATCGGCCCGACCGTCGGCAGCAGCACCAGGCAACGCAGGGTGTTGTAGAGCAGGTGGAAACCGATCACCACCTCTTGCGGGCTGAAGTCCAGGCTGTCCATCCAGTGGGCGAGCGGGTCGAGCACCGGAATGATCAGCAGCAGGCCGATCAGCTTGTACAGCAGGCTGCCCAGCGCCACCTGGCGGCCGGCGGCGTTCTGCATGTTGGTGCTGAGAAAGGCCAGCACCCCGCTGCCGATGTTGGCGCCGATCACCAGGCCGATGGCCACCGGCAGGCTGATCACGCCGGCCCCGGCCAGGGTCGCGGTAAGCAGCACGGCCGCCAGGCTGGAGTAGGAAATCATGGCGAACAGCGCACCCATCAGGGCATCGAGCAGGATGTCGCCGGTCAGCGAGGCGAACAGGACTTTCACGCCTTGGGCATGGGTGATGGGCGCGGCGGCTTCGACGATCAGTTGCAGTGCCAGGATGATCAGCCCCAGGCCGATCCCTACCCGCCCGAGCTGGCCGGCGCGGGTCTGTTTGCGCGACAGGAAGAAGATCACCCCGAGAAAGATCAGCAGCGGCGACAGCCAGGACAGGTCGAAGGTCAGCACCCGGGCCATCAGCGCGGTGCCGACGTCGGCGCCGAGCATGGTCGCCAGGGCGGGTGTCAGGGCCATCAGCCCCTGGCCGACGAACGAGGTGACCAGCATCGCCGTGGCGTTGCTGCTCTGGACCATGGCGGTGACCAGGATCCCGGCGATGAAGGCCAGCGGACGCTTGGCCATGTTCTGGCCGATCAGGTGACGCAGGTTCGAGCCATAGACCCGCAGGATGCCGGTGCGGACGATATGCGTGCCCCAGATCAGCAAGGCCACGGCGGAGAGCAAATTGAGCAGGGTGAGCATAACGGCCCCCTGTGGTGAATAGCGCCCCAGAGGGGCAAGTTAACGGTGCCGCGCGTCGTTCTACGTTCTGTACTTAAGCTGTAGTTGGCTAACGGTCTGTGCGCCAGCATCGCATAGCTGATGCGGCGATTGAAACAAAACTGTCATGAAAAAACGGCTTTTCGCAGGCGTGAAAAAGGGGCTCGAAAGCCCCTTTTTCTGCTGCGCTCTCGGGTTATTGACCCGGGATGTCCTTGCGCAGTTTCACCGGGTCCTGCTGCTTTTTCTTTTTCGCGATGGCGGTGCGCATCTTGATGTTGATCGCCTCCACCGCCAGCGAGAAGGCCATGGCGAAGTAGACGTAGCCTTTTGGCACATGCACTTCGAACGCCTCGGCGATCAGTACGGTACCGACCACCAGCAGGAACGACAGAGCCAGCATCTTCAGCGACGGGTGCTTGTCGATGAACTCGCTGATGGTGCCCGAGGCCAGCATCATCACCAGCACCGCGACGATGATCGCCGCGACCATGACCGGCACATGGGAGACCATGCCGACGGCGGTGATCACCGAGTCCAGGGAGAACACGATGTCGATGATCGCGATCTGGATGATGGTGTAGAGGAAGTTGCCGCCCTTGCCGCTTGGTTCTTCCGCGGTTTCGTCCTCGCCTTCCAGGGCGTGGTACATCTCCTGGGAACTCTTCCAGAGCAGGAACAGGCCACCGAAGAACAGGATCAGGTCACGCCCGGAAATACCCTGGCCGAAGACCACGAACAGGTCGGCGGTCAGGCGCATGACCCAGGTGATCGACAGCAGCAGAAGGATCCGCGTGATCATGGCCAGCGCCAGGCCGAAAATCCGGGTCCGTGCCTGCATGTGTTTGGGCATGCGGCTGACCAGGATCGAGATCATGATGATGTTGTCGATACCCAGGACGATTTCCAGGGCGGTCAGGGTAAAGAAGGCAACCCAGATTTCCGGGTTGGTCAGCCATTCCATGTGTATTCCTTTGAGCGAGTGTTGTACCGCGCCAGTCGAGATTTCCGAGAACGAAGTCTAGCGGCCGACGCGGTGAGTCATTGCTTTTTATAGAGTGCTGAACAGCGGAAAAATCCCCATCAGCAAGGCGGCGAACATTATGCACAGGCAAACCAGTACTGCCCACTTGAGGGTGAAGCGCTGGTGATCGCCGAACTCGATACCGGCCAGGGCCACCAGCAGGTAGGTGGATGGTACCAGCGGGCTGAGCAAGTGGACGGGTTGGCCGACGATCGAGGCACGTGCCATTTCCACCGCGGTGATGCCGTAGTGACTGGCGGCCTCGGCGAGAACGGGCAGCACGCCGTAATAGAAGGCATCGTTGGACATGAAGAAGGTGAACGGCATGCTCACCAGCGCGGTGATCACCGCCAGGTACGGGCCCAGTGCATCCGGAATCACCGCCAGCAGGCTCTTCGACATGGCGTCGACCATGCCGGTACCGGACAGGATGCCGGTGAAGATACCGGCGGCGAAGATCAGCCCGACCACCGCCAGCACGCTGCCAGCGTGGGCCGCGACGCGGTCCTTCTGCTGTTGCAGGCATGGATAGTTGACGATCATCGCGATACTGAAGGCCACCATGAACAGCACTGGCAGCGGCAACAGGCCGGCGATCAGTGCGCACATCAGGGCGAAGGTCAGGGCGCCGTTGAACCAGATCAGCTTCGGACGGCGGGCGTCCGGGAACTGCGAGACGCTGATTTCGCTGTGGTCGATCTCGTCGCCCTGCAGGTGCAGTTCACCCAGGCGCGCACGTTCGCGCTTGCCGTACATATAGGCGATCGCCAGGATCGCCACCACGCCGGCCAGCATCGCCGGGATCATCGGCACGAAGATGTCCGATGGGTCGACATGCAGCGCACTGGCGGCACGGGCGGTCGGGCCACCCCAGGGGGTCATGTTCATCACGCCGCCAGCCAGGATGATCAGGCCGGCCATGATCCGCGGGCTCATGCCGATGCGGCTGTACAGCGGCAGCATGGCCGCCACGCAGATCATGTAGGTGGTGGCGCCGTCGCCGTCCAGGGACACCACCAGCGCGAGCACGGCGGTACCGACCGAGACCTTGAGCGGGTCACCCTTGACCAGCTTGAGGATCTTGCGCACGGCCGGGTCGAACAGGCCGGAGTCGATCATCAGGGCGAAATACAGGATGGCGAACATCAGCATCACGCCGGTCGGTGCCAGCTTGGTGATGCCTTCGAGCATCATCGGGCCGATCTTCGGGGCGAAGCCGCCGAACAGTGCGAACAGGATAGGAACGATGATCAGGGCGATCAGCGCGGACAGGCGCTTGGTCATGATCAGGAACATGAAGGTGATGACCATGGCGAAGCCAAGGAAAGTCAGCATGGGAATACTCCAGGCGTAGCGCGGCTAGGGAATGGCGAACCGGTTGGGGTCAGCGCAGAACGGGAAGCGCGGGACGTGGAGGAAGCGGGGCGAAAAGGCGGGTACGAACGGACATCAGAATCACCATTGTTGTTGTTAATTGGGCCTGGAGGCGCGAAAACGCCCAATGGCCAACCGGTCTGTTGCCGGCAGTGGAGGCGATCCTAATCGCGGAAGCTTTCAGCTACCTTTCGTTGTAGAAAGCAATGATCAGATGCATCGCAAGCCGACGTGCGGTTAAAAAACAACCAGATCGGCCTGCTGACGGAGTTTTCCGCTGCCATTCGATGGGAGGTCCTTGTATGAGCCTGTTGCATACCGGCGGTTGCCATTGCGGGCAGCTGCGTTATCAGTTCAGTGGACCGTTGCGCGATATCGCCCATTGCCATTGTTCGATCTGCCGACGGGTCAGCGGCGGCCTGGTGACCACCTGGATCACCCTGCCCCGCCCGGCTTTCCAGTGGCTGGCCGGGACGCCGGCGTGTTACCACTCCTCACCCGGCTGTGCGCGGTACTTCTGCCCGAACTGCGGTGCCCATCTGGCGCTGATCACACAACTGAGCCCGGACAGCATCGATGTGACCATCGCTACCCTGGATCATCCGGAACTGGCGCCGGCCGAGCGGCATATCTGGACCGACAGCCGTTTGCCCTGGCTGCACCTGGATGAGCAGCTGCCGGGAGAGGCCGAGGAGACGTTGTAAGGTTGCGGGATCGCTTCGCGGGCCAGCTATGAAGGAGGCTGGCCCGCGATGCGGGATCAGGGCAGTTCCAGCCCGCCCGCGGCCTTGTGCAAGGCCCGCAGGTGTTCGCCCAGCTGTTTCAGGTTGGCTTCGTTGGCGGCGATTTCGGCGGCGCGGTTCGGCTCCAGCAAGGCCCGTACTTCCTTGTCCAGATCGCCGGTCAGGGCCTGCAGCTGTTTCTGGCGCAGGCTGCTTTCCGACTCCAGGCGTTGCCATTCGCTTGGCTGCGGCAAGCCATAGCCGCTGCTACCGAGCAACTCGGCCGGGCGACTGAGGAAGCCGCTGTTGGCGAGGATTTCCTGCAGGGTCTTGTTGGCCTTGTCCATGCCGCCGTTCTGCAGGTCGCGAGCGCCCAGGTAACGCTGCTTGACCTCGTCCTGGGCCAACAGCAGCTGGCGCCGGAAGCTCGCCTGTTCGAGCAGCAGCAAGGCAGCGCTGGTGCGCAGGTCCGCCTGGTCGAACCATTGGCGGCGCTGCGCGGCGCTCAGGGACAGCCAGTCTTCGACGTTGTTCTGTTTGATCGGCAGGTGCTTTTTCAACACCTCGAACATCGCCTGGTAACGGTCGCGGAAGGAGTCGAAGCGATACCCCAGGCGCAAGGCTTCGCGAGGATCGTCCAGCACGCTGGTGTCGGCCAGGCCACGGCCCTTGAGCACTTCCAGCAGGCCGTTGGGCATGATGCTGTCGAGCCCGGTGAGCTGGGCATTGTTGCTGCCGCTGCGCAGCAGCTTCAGGCTTTCCACGGCACAGTTGTTGGACAGGAAGTAATAGTTGCCGTCGTAGCTCCAGTGCATCTCGGCGGCGCGCTCGACCACCTCTTCGATCTCGCTGCGCGACAGGTTCAGCGGCACCGAAGCCAGGCTGCGCAGCTCGGTCTTGGTGTATTCATCGATGACCTGGGCCAACGGCAGGATAAACAGGCGGGACGGGTATTTGCCGACCAGGCCGTCCCAGCTCGACAGCTGCACGTCACCGACAAAGGCGCGGTAGGACAGCACCAGGTGCTGCTCGAGGTCCAGCCGGCAGTCCGGCCCGCGCGGTCGGCCGGGGGCGCAGATCACCAGGCGCAACATGCTGTGCCCCCAGCGGCTGACCCAGTTCTGGTTGGCTTCGGCCAGCAGATAATCCACAGCGTAGACCCGCTCCGGGTCGACCTTGCCCAGCGGCTGCTTGGCGAAGTCGTTGCCGGCGTTGAGGAAGGCGAAGGATTGGGTGCAGGTGTCCTTGGCCTTCGGCGCCCAGCCGAAGTGTTCCTGGTAATAACGGTACAGCGCTGGCCGGCGGCAGGCGTAGCTCGGGTCCAGGAGGAAGTACTCCATGTTCACCGCGACGAACTCTTTCGGGTTGGTCGTTTCGTAGATATCCGGGCTGCGGGCGACCTGGCGGTTGTACTGCTCGCGCTCGCCGCGACGGCCGACGTATTGCGGCCAGCCGGCGAGGTCGAGCAGGCGCGGGTCGTCGCTGAGGGTGAAGCGGCGCGCGGTCTGGCCGCGGCACTGGTCCGGCAGCCCGATCAGGCCCGAGGCACTGTTCTGGCGGCTGCAACGCTGGATCAGCGTGCGCTCGGCGCCAGGCCACAGGCGCGAACGGTCATAAATATGGGTGAGTTCATGCAGCACGGTGGCGAGCATTTCCCGGCGCACGGTGCCATGGGGGCGATGGGTTTTCTGAGTGGCCGCGCTGCCGTCGGTGAGGCTGGCCAGCAGCTTGCGATTCAGGTCGAGTTCGTCGACCAGCGATGCCTGGCCGTAGGCGTTGTGAGGCATGTCGTCGGTCCAGCCGACATCGATGCGACGGTCCAGTTGTTCGATGAAGCGCGGCGGCAGCGCTTGCATCGCTTCATCCAGCAGCGCCTGGCTGGCGTGCTGCTGCTCCGGGCTCAAGCCTTCGGTCTTGAGCCGCAGTTGCAGGTCGGCCTGAGCGCTGTTGCCCAAGAGTAACAGCGCTGCACCCAGCAGCCAGGCAGCGAGCGGCCTCACAGTGCGAGGATGGCTTCGGCGAGCACCTGATCACTGGCGTCGCGGGCTTCCGGCACGCGGTTACGCAAGGTATCGAAGGCGGCCTCCAGCTGGGCGCCACGAATATCGCCGTCGCTGGCGACGAAGCTGGCGGCGTCGTCATGGGCGGCACGCACGATTTTCGAGTCGCGGATGGAGGTGGTGGTGTCCGAGGTGAAATCGATGGTACGACCAAAGGCTCGAACGATGATGTTACTGGTGGCTACCAGGGTTTGTGCCTGGGCCACATCAGCCAACAGCAACAGGCCAAGGGTGGCAGCAATCAGCGGGCTACGCATGGAACGACTCCGGGATGACAGGGATAGTTATTGGACGAGAATTGCCTGCGCCAGTTCAAGGTCGCCGACATGAAGTTGTGGCTGGGTTTTACGCAGGTATTTCAGGGCTGATTCCAGCCGGGCTCCGCGCAGGTGGCCGTCAGTGGCGACGAACGCCGCGGCATCATCCTGGGCAGCCAGTACGCGTTTGTTGTCGAAAGGCGCGGAGGTCACCTTGCTGGTAGCGTAGCCAGTGATGACCAGGCCTTGTGTGCTCAAGTCGAAAGCAGCCGCCGAGCCTGTCCAGCAAACGGCAATCAACGAAGGGACGGTAAGCAGGGATCTGAAAAAACGCATGAGTCTCGACAGCTGAAAAACCAGCGGCAAGGCTAGCGCAATGCCCGGGCGAGAGCCAGCGCCCAGGGTTTCGGGTGCGTTGGGCGCACCCGTCGCCGGACCGGTGTCAGATCGTCAGGATGGCCTGAGCGAGCTGGGCGTCAGTAGCGCTCAGTTGTGGCAACTGTTGGCGGATGTGGTCAAACGCGCTTTCCAGCTTCACTCCACGAATGGCGCCTTCGGTGGCGACAAAACTGGCGGCGTCGTCACGAGCGGCGCGCACGATTTTGTCGTCACGGAACGAGGATGTGACGTCGGAAGTCGCATCGGAAGTGGCCTTGAGTGCGCCGACAACCGCATCGGTGGTGACGATAAAGCTGGAGGCGTGGGCGTTGGAGGCCAAGGCCAGCAAGGCAGCAGCGCTGAGCAGGCGAAGACGGGACATAGGTAAAACTCCTTGATAACAGATAGGGTGGTGCTGAGTGGGCACCGGGTAGTCACTGTGGGGCAGATGAATCAGACGCCCCTTCAGGAAAATCGCTACACGCTACTGGATATTAGGCCCACCCCATCTGTTCGAATAGCCCTCTTCTGCTGTCTTGGCGCGAACTAGCGCCAGAAGGGTTTGTCCAGTTCAGCCATGCGGTCGCTATGGCTGATGCCTACATCGGACAATTGCTGATCGTTGAGCCCTGCCAGTACGCGGCGTGTCCGGGCGTTCTGTTGCATTTGGCACAAGGCGCGGTACAAGCGTTTCCACGCGCTTATCTGAGGATGGGAGAAGCTGAGAGGTACGATACGTCCTGGTATGTGGTTCATGGTGCGGTCCTTTCGGCAGGCCGAAGTCAGGGACTTGGGACACCATGTTGCTATTCACGCAGGCTCATATACAGATACAACAGTGTGAAATTGTACTGGTCCAGTTTTATTTATATTTAAACTGTACCTGTCTGGCCATACCCTTTCTGTACCGGCTCTTCCCAGTATTGCCAGGCCTAAAACGACAAAACCCGTCGCAGTTGCCCGCGACGGGTTTTGTTTTTTCAATTCGGGGTGCTGGCGGTGGACCCGGTGGGTCAGGGCCAGCGACGCTAACTTAGCGCCAGAACGGCTTGCTCAGCTCTTCGTAGCGTTGAGCTTCGCTGATACCTGCGTCAGCCAGCAGACGCGAATCCAGGCGAGCCAGTTGGTGGCGGCTGGAGATGCGGCGCTGCCACAACATCAGGTTGGCGAGAACGCGCAGAGGCAGGGAGGCCTGGGTTTTTGCAGCTTTGTCTTCGAAGAACAGTTCGGAACTGAGTGTACGTTCCATGGTGTGCATCCTTCCGCTTGTGGCGGGATTAGGTAGTGGTTTAACTGGTGCCCATGATCCTCCTCTCGCGCCAGTCTCTGTAGATACAGTTCATCTGTATTGTGAGGGACCAGTTAACTGTTTATAGGTGCTGTACTGTTCGGAAATGATGCAACTGTACCTATCAGCACCATTTAGGTGCGTTTCAGGACGTTTTCTTGAAAAAGGTGGGGTTTTGAGGGGGTAAAACACCAGTACAGCAGTACAGTTTTTGACAAGTGTTTAAGGACTGTCGATGAGCTGACGCAACTGTGCTTGCGTCAGCCATCGACTGTACCCATCACACAGCGAGCATGCGCCCGGTTTCTTCCAGGTTCATGTGCCAGCGCAGGGCATCGCGCAGGATGTGCGGCGTGTGGCCGCCCAGAGCGCAGGCGGCGGTGAAGTAGTCATTCAGGGGCTGGCGATAGTCCGGGTGTACACAGTTGTCGATGATCACCCGGGCCCGCTCCCGTGGCGCCAGGCCACGCAGGTCGGCCAGGCCGACTTCGGTCACCAGGATGTCGACGTCGTGTTCGGTGTGGTCGACGTGGCTGACCATTGGCACCACGCTGGAAATCGCCCCGCCCTTGGCAATGGACTTGGTGACGAAGATCGCCAGGTGCGCGTTGCGAGCGAAGTCACCCGAACCGCCGATGCCGTTCATCATCCGCGTGCCGCAGACGTGGGTGGAATTGACGTTGCCGTAGATGTCGAACTCCAGGGCGGTGTTGATGCCGATGATGCCCAGGCGACGCACCACTTCCGGATGGTTGGAGATCTCCTGCGGGCGCAGCACCAGCTTGTCCTTGTAACGCTCCAGATTGCCGAACACATCGGCATTGCGCCGGCTCGACAGGGTGATCGAGCTGCCCGAAGCGAAGCTCAGCTTGCCGGCGTCGATCAGGTCGAAAGTCGAATCCTGCAGCACTTCGGAGTACATGGTCAGGTCTTCGAACGGCGATTCGATCAGGCCGCACATCACCGCGTTGGCGATATTGCCGATACCCGCCTGCAGCGGGCCGAGCTTGTTGCTCATGCGCCCAGCGTCCACTTCCTGCTTGAAGAAGTTGATCAGGTGATTGGCGATCCCCTGGGTTTCGCTGTCTGGCGTCGAAACAGTGGATGGCGAGTCCGCCTGGTTGGTGATGACGATGGCGACGATCTTCTCCGCCGGGATCGGGATGGCGGTGCTGCCGATACGGTCGTCGACCTTCACCAGCGGGATGGGCGTGCGGGTCGGCCGGTAGGTCGGGATATAGATGTCGTGCAGACCTTCCAGGTTCGGGTTGTGCGCCAGGTTGATCTCGACGATCACGTGCTTGGCGAAGATCGCGAAACTGGCGGAGTTGCCCACCGAGGTGGTCGGCACGATATGGCCTTGCTCGGTGATCGCCACGGCTTCGATGACGGCGATGTCCGGCAGCTTGAGCTGCTGGTTGCGCAGCTGTTCCACGGTTTCCGACAGGTGCTGGTCGATGAACATCACCTCGCCGGCATTGATCGCCTTGCGCAGGGTGCTGTCGACCTGGAACGGCATACGTCGGGCCAGGACACCGGCCTCGGTCAGTTGCTTGTCGAGGTCGTTGCCCAGGCTGGCGCCGGTCATCAGGCTGATTTTCAGTGGGGTTACCTTGGCGCGCTCGGCCAATGCATGGGGCACGGCCTTGGCTTCGCCGGCGCGGGTGAAGCCGCTCATGCCGACGGTCATGCCGTCCTGAATCAGAGCGGCAGCGTCGGCGGCGCTCATCACCTTATCCAACAACGAAGGCAAGCGGATACGATCACGGTACATGGATTGTTATCTCGGGCAGCGGAAGCAAGATGCGCAGTCTAGTGATTTCAAAAAAATTCGTCCCGCTACCAAGGTCGAATGAAAGGCCGCGATTTAGAGCCTTTTGTCGGGTTTGTGCGGGAAATAAAAAACCCCAGCCTACTAAAGGCTGAGGTCTTGGGTGTTGCGCTGGAGCAGGGTTTACTCGACGGCTTTGACCATGTCTTCGATGACTTTCTTGGCGTCGCCGAACACCATCATGGTCTTGTCCAGGTAGAACAGTTCGTTGTCCAGGCCGGCATAACCGCTGGCCATCGAACGCTTGTTGACGATGACGGTCTTGGCCTTGAACGCCTCGAGAATCGGCATGCCGGCGATCGGCGATTTCGGATCGTTCTTCGCCGCCGGGTTGACCACGTCGTTGGCGCCGAGCACCAGCACCACGTCGGCCTGGCCGAACTCGGAGTTGATGTCTTCCATCTCGAACACCTGGTCGTACGGCACTTCGGCCTCGGCCAGTAGTACGTTCATGTGGCCGGGCATGCGCCCCGCGACCGGGTGGATCGCGTACTTCACGGTCACGCCACGGTGTACCAGTTTCTCGGTCAGCTCTTTCAGCGCGTGCTGGGCCCGCGCGACCGCCAGGCCGTAACCCGGAACGATGATCACGGTGTCGGCGTTGGTCAGCAGGAAGGTGGCGTCGTCGGCCGAGCCGGACTTCACCGGGCGGGCTTCTTGCGCGCCCGCCGGGCCGCCAGCGTCTGCAGTGTTGCCGAAGCCGCCAAGCAGTACGTTGAAGAACGAACGGTTCATCGCCTTGCACATGATGTACGACAGGATCGCACCGGACGAACCCACCAGGGAGCCGGCGATGATCAGCATCGAGTTGTTCAGCGAGAAGCCGATCCCTGCCGCTGCCCAGCCCGAGTAGCTGTTGAGCATCGACACCACCACCGGCATGTCGGCACCGCCGATCGGGATGATGATCAGCACGCCCAGCACGAAGGCCAGGACCAGCATCAGGGCGAAGGCGCTGAGATTGCCGGTGAACATGAAGGTCACGCCCAGGCCCAGGGTCGCCAGGCCGAGAATCAGGTTCAGTTTGTGTTGGCCGCCGAACTGTACCGGTGCGCCCTGGAACAGGCGGAACTTGTACTTGCCCGACAGCTTGCCGAAGGCGATTACCGAACCGGAGAAGGTAATGGCGCCGATGGCCGCGCCGAGGAACAGCTCCAGGCGGTTACCGGCTGGAATCGAATCCCCCAGTTGCTTGACGATGCCCAGGGACTGCGGCTCGACCACGGCGGCGATGGCGATGAACACCGCTGCCAGACCGATCATGCTGTGCATGAAGGCCACCAGCTCCGGCATCTTGGTCATTTCCACGCGCTTGGCCATGATCGAACCGGCGGTGCCGCCGATCAGCAGGCCGACGATCACGTAGCCAATGCCAACGGTCGCCAGTTCCGCGCCGAGCTTGAACACCAGGCCGACGGTGGTGACGATCGCCAGGGCCATGCCGAGCATGCCGAACAGGTTGCCGCGACGCGAGGAGGTCGGGTGCGACAGGCCTTTGAGGGCCTGGATAAAGCAGATCGACGCGATCAGGTAGAGCGTCGTTACCAGATTCATGCTCATTACTTGGGCGCCTCTTCTTTTACGGCTTTCGGGGCTTTTTTCTTGAACATCTCAAGCATGCGGCGGGTTACCAGGAAGCCGCCGAACACGTTGACCGCGGCCAGGGCCACGGCCAGCGTGCCCATGGTCTTGCCCAGCGGCGTCACGGTCAGGGCGGCGGCCAGCATGGCGCCGACGATCACGATCGCCGAAATGGCGTTGGTTACCGCCATCAGCGGGGTGTGCAGTGCGGGTGTAACGTTCCAGACCACGTGATAACCGACATAAATCGCCAGCACGAAGATGATCAGGTTGTAGATACCGGGGGAGATAAGCTCTTCCATCGTCTGAATCCCTGCTTAGGCGTTTTTACGGATGACTTGGCCGTCGCGGCACATCAGGCACGCGGCGACGATGTCGTCTTCTAGGTTGACCTCGAACTGACCTTCTTTAGTGAAGACGAGCTTCAGGAAGTCCAGCAGGTTGCGGGCGTACAGCGCCGAGGCATCGGCAGCGACAGCACCGGCCAGGTTGGTCGGGCCGACAATGGTCACGCCATTTTCGACGACCACCTGATCCGCCACGGTCAGCGGGCAGTTGCCGCCCTGGGCCGCGGCGAGGTCGACGACCACCGAGCCTGGCTTCATCTGGGCCACGGTTTCGGCGCTCAGCAGCACTGGCGCCTTGCGGCCTGGAATCAGGGCGGTGGTGATCACGATGTCCGCCTGCTTGGCGCGTTCGTGCACGGCCTGGGCCTGGCGCTGCATCCAGCTGGCAGGCATCGGGCGCGCGTAACCACCGACACCGACGGCGCATTCGCGCTCTTCATCGGTCTCGTAAGGCACGTCGACGAACTTGGCCCCCAGGGATTCGATCTGTTCCTTGACCGCCGGACGCACGTCCGAGGCCTCGATCACCGCGCCCAGGCGCTTGGCGGTGGCGATGGCCTGCAGGCCGGCAACCCCGGCACCGAGAATCAGCACGCGAGCAGCTTTCACGGTGCCCGCGGCAGTCATCAGCATCGGCATGAAGCGCGGGTAATAGTGGGCAGCGAGCAGCACCGCCTTGTAACCGGCAATGTTGGCTTGCGAGGACAGCACATCCAGGCTCTGGGCCCGCGAGGTGCGTGGCGCTGCTTCCAGGGCAAAGGCGGTGATGCCGCATTCGGCCATCTTGGCAATGGTGTCATTGCTGAACGGATTGAGCATGCCCACCAGGACGGTGCCGCTTTTGATCAGGGCCAGCTCGCTGTCACTGGGAGCCACGACCTTGAGAATCAGCTCCGCGCCGAATGCATCGTTGGCGCTGCCAATGGTTGCACCTGCCGCTTCATAGGCACTGTCGACAACACTGGCGTTGATGCCGGCGCCGCTCTGCACAGTGACTTTATGACCCTGGCCGATCAGTTTCTTGATGGTTTCCGGGGTTGCAGCAACCCGTGTTTCACCCGTTTGGGTCTCGAGAGGAACACCAATGTGCACGTCAAATCTCCTGCTTGATCTTATTGCTTTCGATCTTTTCTAGAAGGCCAGCGCACTACGGATGGTGCAGCTGGGGCGGCCGATCAGCACGATCCCGCCAGAATCAAGGCGGGGCGCGGCATTTTGCAGGCGAACATTACGCCCTTCAAGGGATTATGAGGGGTGACGGAAAATTAACTACAAGTCACCCTGTGACCGAATGTCGCAAGGGTTGGGCTCAATCCCTTGTAAGTCGTGACCTGTAAGGATTTCGACGGAAAATAAAACAATTTTCATATTGCTCGCGTGAATGAGCGTTCATGACCCTCAAAAAGCCCTACAAGCCACGTGGTTAGGCGCTTGTAGGACGGTTGTCCCGCTTATCGATACAGTCTGTCTGAATGCGACATTTAGTTATATCTGTAGTGTTTGATTTTTTTTGACTACGAAGTTAATTTATTGCCCTGCCCTGCTATTTCTCTAGGCTGTAGCTTTGTGCCTGCTCCACCAGCCAATCGCGAAAAGCCCGTAAAGACGCTGACTCCACCTTGCGCTCGGGAATCATCAGGTAATACGCCTTGATGCTCGCCAGGGCTTCGGGGTTGGCGATCACCAGGCGCTTTTCCCTCAGCTCCCGTTGAATAAGGAATGGCGGGATCAGGGCGATGCCCATGTCGTGCATGGCGGCCTGCGCCAGCATGGAGAATAGTTCGTAACGCGGGCCTGTCATGTCCCGCGGGATATTCAGGTGCTGTGAGTTGAACCATTGCCGCCAGGCATAGGGGCGCGTGGTCTGCTGCAGCAGCGGCAGCTCGGCGATTTCTTCGGCACTTAGCCGGGTGCGGTTGCCCAGGGTCGCGGGGCTGCACACCGGCATTGGGTTTTCTCCCATCAGGCGATGGGATTGGGTGCCCGACCAGTCGGCATCGCCAAAGTAAATCGCGGCGTCGAAGTCGGTATCGGCGAACAGGAAAGGCCGGGTGCGGTTGGTCAGGTTGACCGTGACTTCCGGGTGTCGCTGCTGAAAATCTTTGAGTCGGGGCAGCAGCCATTGGGTGCCAAAGGTCGGGACCACCGCCAGCTCGATGACGTTGGCGCCCTGCTGGCCCATGACGGAAAGCGTGTCGCGCTCCACCGCGTCCAGTTGGGTGGCCACGCGGCGGCTGTAGGAGAGCCCGGCTTCGGTCAGCTTGACGCCGCGCCGGGACCGGCGGAACAGCTCGACCCCGAGAAACTCTTCCAGGCTGGCGATCTGTCGGCAAATTGCGCCCTGGGTTAGCGAAAGCTCCTGCGCCGCCTTGGTAAAGCTCTCGTGGCGTGCGGCAGCTTCGAAGCTGATCAGGGCGGCTGTGCTGGGGATCTTTCTGCGCATGTACGGCAATCTCACTAATGGAATCGCTAAAAGCCGATTACGGCTATTACGGAGTGAGAAATTAGCACAACAGTATGCGAAATCCTCGTTTGCCGCGCCCGGCAAGCCGGCCTAGGATCAACCCACGAACGTTGACCTACTTCACGAGGACTCACTCATGGGCGGTAAAGCAAGCTTCAACTGGATCGATCCCCTTCTGCTGGATCAACAGCTCACTGAAGAAGAGCGCATGGTGCGCGACAGTGCCGAGCAATTCGCTCAGGGCAAGCTGGCGCCGCGTGTGCTCGAAGCTTTCCGTCATGAAAAGACCGACCCGGCGATCTTCCGCGAAATGGGCGAAGTCGGCCTGCTGGGTGCCACCATTCCCGAGCAGTACGGTGGCAGCGGCCTGAACTATGTCTGCTACGGCCTGATTGCCCGTGAAGTGGAGCGTGTGGATTCCGGCTACCGCTCGATGATGAGCGTGCAGTCCTCCCTGGTGATGGTGCCGATCAACGAATTTGGTACCGAAGCCCAGAAGCAGAAGTATTTGCCGAAGCTGGCCTCTGGCGAGTGGATCGGCTGCTTTGGTCTGACCGAGCCCAACCATGGCTCCGACCCGGGCGCGATGGTTACCCGTGCTCGCAAGGTGGACGGCGGTTACAGCCTGACTGGCAGCAAGATGTGGATCACCAACAGTCCGATCGCTGATGTGTTCGTGGTGTGGGCCAAGGACGATGCTGGCGATATCCGCGGTTTCGTGCTGGAAAAAGGCTGGAAAGGTCTGAGTGCTCCGGCGATTCACGGCAAGGTCGGCCTGCGCGCTTCCATCACCGGCGAAATCGTCATGGACAACGTCTTTGTTCCGGAAGAGAACATCTTCCCGGACGTGCGTGGCCTGAAAGGTCCGTTCACCTGCCTGAACTCTGCCCGCTACGGCATTTCCTGGGGCGCTCTGGGTGCGGCCGAATTCTGCTGGCACACCGCTCGCCAATACACCCTGGATCGTCAGCAATTCGGTCGCCCGCTAGCGGCTACCCAACTGATCCAGAAAAAACTGGCAGACATGCAGACCGAGATCACCCTCGCCCTCCAAGGCTGCCTGCGTCTGGGCCGGATGAAGGATGAAGGCACGGCGGCGGTTGAAATTACCTCGATCATGAAGCGCAACTCTTGCGGCAAGTCGCTGGACATCGCTCGCATGGCTCGCGACATGCTGGGTGGTAACGGCATCTCCGACGAGTTCGGTATCGCCCGTCACCTGGTCAACCTGGAAGTGGTGAATACCTACGAAGGGACCCATGACGTCCATGCCTTGATCCTGGGGCGCGCGCAGACCGGCATCCAGGCGTTCTACTAATAGGAGAGCGACCATGGGCGCGTTATCTCATTTGCGGGTGCTGGACTTGTCGCGAGTGCTGGCCGGGCCTTGGGCCGGTCAGATCCTGGCAGACCTGGGGGCCGAGGTAATCAAGGTCGAGCGTCCGGGCAATGGTGACGATACCCGCGCCTGGGGGCCGCCTTTCCTCAAGGACGCTTATGGCGAGAACACCACGGAGGCTGCCTATTACCTGTCGGCCAACCGTAACAAGCAGTCGGTGACCATCGACTTCACTCGGCCGGAGGGTCAGCGCCTGGTGCGCGAACTGGCGGCCAAGTCCGACATTCTGATCGAGAACTTCAAGGTTGGCGGTTTGGCGGCCTATGGGTTGGACTACCAGTCGCTGAAGGCGCTCAACCCTGACCTGATCTATTGCTCCATTACCGGCTTCGGCCAGACCGGGCCTTATGCCAAGCGTGCCGGCTACGACTTCATGATCCAGGGGCTGGGCGGGCTGATGAGCCTGACCGGGCGTCCCGAGGGCGATGAAGGTGCCGGGCCGGTGAAGGTTGGCGTGGCGTTGACGGATATCCTGACGGGGCTGTATTCGACTGTGGCGATTCTTGCCGCGCTGGCGTATCGGCAGCACAGCGGTGGTGGGCAGCACATCGATATGGCGCTGCTGGATGTGCAGGTTGCGTGTCTGGCCAACCAGGCGATGAATTACCTGACCACTGGAGTCGCTCCCAAGCGCCTGGGTAATGCTCACCCGAATATCGTGCCTTATCAGGACTTTCCTACGGCGGATGGTGATTTCATCCTTACCGTGGGGAATGACGGGCAGTTCCGCAAGTTTGCCGAGGTGGCGGGCCAGCCGCAGTGGGCGGACGATCCGCGTTTTGCGACTAATAAGCTGCGGGTTGCCAATCGGGCGGTGTTGATCCCGCTGATTCGTCAGGCCACGGTGTTCAAGACCACTGCTGAGTGGGTCACCCAGTTGGAGCAGGCAGGAGTGCCTTGCGGCCCTATCAACGACCTGGCGCAGATGTTCGAGGATCCGCAGGTCAAGGCGCGCGGGTTGGCGATCGAGCTGCCCCATGCGTTGGCCGGGCTGGTGCCTCAGGTGGCGAGTCCGATCCGTCTCTCCGAAACGCCGGTCGAGTACCGTCATGCTCCTCCTTTATTAGGAGAGCATACCGCCCAGGTTCTGCAGCGGGTGTTGGGGCTTGAGCTTGAGTCCGTGGATGCCTTGCGAGCCTCGGGCGTGCTGTGAATGCACTCTTCTATATAGAGAGCATCTGATCCCTTCTATATATGAGGCTTGAAAACACCCCTTTTGGGGTGTTTTCAAGTTTATTCATAGTAAAAGCAAATTAGGGGTTGACGGCAGATTCTGGAAGTCTATAATTCGCCCCACTTCCGGCGCAGTCGAAACGGAAAACTCCTTGAGATTCAACGAGTTACGCGGTTTTCGACAGCGGTTACGCTTCAGTTCATCGAAGCCCGAAGGAGTCGGTTCGGCAGTGTGTTTTCGCCGGATTGACGGTTCGATCTTCTCGGTCGAAAGCGGAGAAAAAGAGGTGTTGACAGCAGCGTGTAACGCTGTAGAATTCGCCTCCCGCTGACGAGAGATCGGAAGCGCAAGTGGTTGAAGTTGCAAAGGAAACTTTGAAAACTTCTTAAAATAACCGCTTGACAGATACAGAGGCTGCTGTAGAATGCGCGCCTCGGTTGAGACGAAAGACTTAACCAACCGCTCTTTAACAACTGAATCAAGCAATTCGTGTGGGTGCTTGTGGAGTCAGACTGATAGTCAGAAAGATTATCAGCATCACAAGTTACTCCGCGAGAAATCAAAGATGTAACCAACGATTGCTGAGCCAAGTTTAGGGTTTTCTCAAAACCCAAAGATGTTTGAACTGAAGAGTTTGATCATGGCTCAGATTGAACGCTGGCGGCAGGCCTAACACATGCAAGTCGAGCGGTAGAGAGAAGCTTGCTTCTCTTGAGAGCGGCGGACGGGTGAGTAATGCCTAGGAATCTGCCTGGTAGTGGGGGATAACGTTCGGAAACGGACGCTAATACCGCATACGTCCTACGGGAGAAAGCAGGGGACCTTCGGGCCTTGCGCTATCAGATGAGCCTAGGTCGGATTAGCTAGTTGGTGAGGTAATGGCTCACCAAGGCGACGATCCGTAACTGGTCTGAGAGGATGATCAGTCACACTGGAACTGAGACACGGTCCAGACTCCTACGGGAGGCAGCAGTGGGGAATATTGGACAATGGGCGAAAGCCTGATCCAGCCATGCCGCGTGTGTGAAGAAGGTCTTCGGATTGTAAAGCACTTTAAGTTGGGAGGAAGGGTACTTACCTAATACGTGAGTATTTTGACGTTACCGACAGAATAAGCACCGGCTAACTCTGTGCCAGCAGCCGCGGTAATACAGAGGGTGCAAGCGTTAATCGGAATTACTGGGCGTAAAGCGCGCGTAGGTGGTTCGTTAAGTTGGATGTGAAATCCCCGGGCTCAACCTGGGAACTGCATCCAAAACTGGCGAGCTAGAGTATGGTAGAGGGTGGTGGAATTTCCTGTGTAGCGGTGAAATGCGTAGATATAGGAAGGAACACCAGTGGCGAAGGCGACCACCTGGACTGATACTGACACTGAGGTGCGAAAGCGTGGGGAGCAAACAGGATTAGATACCCTGGTAGTCCACGCCGTAAACGATGTCAACTAGCCGTTGGGAGCCTTGAGCTCTTAGTGGCGCAGCTAACGCATTAAGTTGACCGCCTGGGGAGTACGGCCGCAAGGTTAAAACTCAAATGAATTGACGGGGGCCCGCACAAGCGGTGGAGCATGTGGTTTAATTCGAAGCAACGCGAAGAACCTTACCAGGCCTTGACATCCAATGAACTTTCCAGAGATGGATTGGTGCCTTCGGGAACATTGAGACAGGTGCTGCATGGCTGTCGTCAGCTCGTGTCGTGAGATGTTGGGTTAAGTCCCGTAACGAGCGCAACCCTTGTCCTTAGTTACCAGCACGTCATGGTGGGCACTCTAAGGAGACTGCCGGTGACAAACCGGAGGAAGGTGGGGATGACGTCAAGTCATCATGGCCCTTACGGCCTGGGCTACACACGTGCTACAATGGTCGGTACAGAGGGTTGCCAAGCCGCGAGGTGGAGCTAATCCCATAAAACCGATCGTAGTCCGGATCGCAGTCTGCAACTCGACTGCGTGAAGTCGGAATCGCTAGTAATCGCGAATCAGAATGTCGCGGTGAATACGTTCCCGGGCCTTGTACACACCGCCCGTCACACCATGGGAGTGGGTTGCACCAGAAGTAGCTAGTCTAACCTTCGGGAGGACGGTTACCACGGTGTGATTCATGACTGGGGTGAAGTCGTAACAAGGTAGCCGTAGGGGAACCTGCGGCTGGATCACCTCCTTAATCGACGACATCAGCTGCTTCATAAGCTCCCACACGAATTGCTTGATTCATTGAAGAAGACGATTGGGTCTGTAGCTCAGTTGGTTAGAGCGCACCCCTGATAAGGGTGAGGTCGGCAGTTCGAATCTGCCCAGACCCACCAATTACTGGTGCACCCTGTAGCGATACGGGGCCATAGCTCAGCTGGGAGAGCGCCTGCCTTGCACGCAGGAGGTCAGCGGTTCGATCCCGCTTGGCTCCACCATTACAGATTGGTGTCCATCGTTTAAAGCTTAGAAATGAGCATTCCGCTGATAGGCGATGAATGTTGATTTCTGATCTTTATCAGAATCGTTCTTTAAAAATTTGGGTATGTGATAGAAAGATAGACTGGATAGCACTTTCACTGGTGTTTATTCAGGCTAAGGTAAAATTTGTGAGTTTAATCGCGAATTTTCGGCGAATGTCGTCTTCACAGTATAACCAGATTGCTTGGGGTTATATGGTCAAGTGAAGAAGCGCATACGGTGGATGCCTTGGCAGTCAGAGGCGATGAAAGACGTGGTAGCCTGCGAAAAGCTTCGGGGAGTCGGCAAACAGACTTTGATCCGGAGATGTCTGAATGGGGGAACCCAGCCATCATAAGATGGTTATCTTGTACTGAATACATAGGTGCAAGAGGCGAACCAGGGGAACTGAAACATCTAAGTACCCTGAGGAAAAGAAATCAACCGAGATTCCCTTAGTAGTGGCGAGCGAACGGGGACTAGCCCTTAAGTGGCTTTGAGATTAGCGGAACGCTCTGGAAAGTGCGGCCATAGTGGGTGATAGCCCTGTACGCGAAAGTCTCTTAGTCATGAAATCGAGTAGGACGGAGCACGAGAAACTTTGTCTGAATATGGGGGGACCATCCTCCAAGGCTAAATACTACTGACTGACCGATAGTGAACTAGTACCGTGAGGGAAAGGCGAAAAGAACCCCGGAGAGGGGAGTGAAATAGATCCTGAAACCGTATGCGTACAAGCAGTGGGAGCAGACTTTGTTCTGTGACTGCGTACCTTTTGTATAATGGGTCAGCGACTTATATTCAGTGGCGAGCTTAACCGAATAGGGGAGGCGTAGCGAAAGCGAGTCTTAATAGGGCGTTTAGTCGCTGGGTATAGACCCGAAACCGGGCGATCTATCCATGGGCAGGTTGAAGGTTAGGTAACACTGACTGGAGGACCGAACCGACTACCGTTGAAAAGTTAGCGGATGACCTGTGGATCGGAGTGAAAGGCTAATCAAGCTCGGAGATAGCTGGTTCTCCTCGAAAGCTATTTAGGTAGCGCCTCATGTATCACTGTAGGGGGTAGAGCACTGTTTCGGCTAGGGGGTCATCCCGACTTACCAAACCGATGCAAACTCCGAATACCTACAAGTGCCGAGCATGGGAGACACACGGCGGGTGCTAACGTCCGTCGTGAAAAGGGAAACAACCCAGACCGTCAGCTAAGGTCCCAAAGTTATGGTTAAGTGGGAAACGATGTGGGAAGGCTTAGACAGCTAGGAGGTTGGCTTAGAAGCAGCCACCCTTTAAAGAAAGCGTAATAGCTCACTAGTCGAGTCGGCCTGCGCGGAAGATGTAACGGGGCTCAAACCATACACCGAAGCTACGGGTATCACGTAAGTGATGCGGTAGAGGAGCGTTCTGTAAGCCTGTGAAGGTGAGTTGAGAAGCTTGCTGGAGGTATCAGAAGTGCGAATGCTGACATGAGTAACGACAATGGGTGTGAAAAACACCCACGCCGAAAGACCAAGGTTTCCTGCGCAACGTTAATCGACGCAGGGTTAGTCGGTCCCTAAGGCGAGGCTGAAAAGCGTAGTCGATGGAAAACAGGTTAATATTCCTGTACTTCTAGTTATTGCGATGGAGGGACGGAGAAGGCTAGGCCAGCTTGGCGTTGGTTGTCCAAGTTTAAGGTGGTAGGCTGGAATCTTAGGTAAATCCGGGGTTCTAAGGCCGAGAGCTGATGACGAGTTACCTTTTAGGTGACGAAGTGGTTGATGCCATGCTTCCAAGAAAAGCTTCTAAGCTTCAGATAACTAGGAACCGTACCCCAAACCGACACAGGTGGTTGGGTAGAGAATACCAAGGCGCTTGAGAGAACTCGGGTGAAGGAACTAGGCAAAATGGCACCGTAACTTCGGGAGAAGGTGCGCCGGTGAGGGTGAAGGACTTGCTCCGTAAGCCCATGCCGGTCGAAGATACCAGGCCGCTGCGACTGTTTATTAAAAACACAGCACTCTGCAAACACGAAAGTGGACGTATAGGGTGTGACGCCTGCCCGGTGCCGGAAGGTTAATTGATGGGGTTAGCTAACGCGAAGCTCTTGATCGAAGCCCCGGTAAACGGCGGCCGTAACTATAACGGTCCTAAGGTAGCGAAATTCCTTGTCGGGTAAGTTCCGACCTGCACGAATGGCGTAACGATGGCGGCGCTGTCTCCACCCGAGACTCAGTGAAATTGAAATCGCTGTGAAGATGCAGTGTATCCGCGGCTAGACGGAAAGACCCCGTGAACCTTTACTATAGCTTTGCACTGGACTTTGAATTTGCTTGTGTAGGATAGGTGGGAGGCTTTGAAGCGTGGACGCCAGTTCGCGTGGAGCCATCCTTGAAATACCACCCTGGCAACTTTGAGGTTCTAACTCAGGTCCGTTATCCGGATCGAGGACAGTGTATGGTGGGTAGTTTGACTGGGGCGGTCTCCTCCTAAAGAGTAACGGAGGAGTACAAAGGTGCGCTCAGACCGGTCGGAAATCGGTCGTAGAGTATAAAGGCAAAAGCGCGCTTGACTGCGAGACAGACACGTCGAGCAGGTACGAAAGTAGGTCTTAGTGATCCGGTGGTTCTGTATGGAAGGGCCATCGCTCAACGGATAAAAGGTACTCCGGGGATAACAGGCTGATACCGCCCAAGAGTTCATATCGACGGCGGTGTTTGGCACCTCGATGTCGGCTCATCACATCCTGGGGCTGAAGCCGGTCCCAAGGGTATGGCTGTTCGCCATTTAAAGTGGTACGCGAGCTGGGTTTAGAACGTCGTGAGACAGTTCGGTCCCTATCTGCCGTGGACGTTTGAGATTTGAGAGGGGCTGCTCCTAGTACGAGAGGACCGGAGTGGACGAACCTCTGGTGTTCCGGTTGTCACGCCAGTGGCATTGCCGGGTAGCTATGTTCGGAAAAGATAACCGCTGAAAGCATCTAAGCGGGAAACTTGCCTCAAGATGAGATCTCACTGGAACCTTGAGTTCCCTGAAGGGCCGTCGAAGACTACGACGTTGATAGGTTGGGTGTGTAAGCGCTGTGAGGCGTTGAGCTAACCAATACTAATTGCCCGTGAGGCTTGACCATATAACACCCAAGCAATTTGCTTAAGAGCGAGTTGCGGTGTGTGAAGACGAAACGAACCGAAAGTTTGCGCTGCTCACAAAAGCACCACAAAGCTATTACATACCCAATTTGCTGAAGCGTCGAAAGACGAGTCGGCACACCGAATTTCTTGACGACCATAGAGCATTGGAACCACCTGATCCCATCCCGAACTCAGAAGTGAAACGATGCATCGCCGATGGTAGTGTGGGGTTTCCCCATGTGAGAGTAGGTCATCGTCAAGATTAAATTCCGAAACCCCAATTGCGAAAGCAATTGGGGTTTTGTTTTTGTGCGCAGAAAAAACATTCTGAATTGCAGGCGCTAGCTGCTTGATTGTGCCTGTCACGCTTTCTATGCAACAGCCTTAGGCATGGCTATCATGCCTGCCTCATTGTGAGGCGAGATCTGCATGCTGACATTGTTGGAGCTTCTGAAGGACGGGCGGTTTCACTCGGGCCAGGCCCTTGGTGCTGCCTTGGGTATTAGCCGTAGTGCCGTGTGGAAGCAGTTGCAGCAGTTGGAGGCTGATCTGGGGCTTTCTATCCATAAAGTCCGCGGTCGCGGTTATCAGCTGGCGGCTCCGCTGATGCTCCTGAGCCCGGCAGATATTTGCGAGCAGTCAAAGGATTGCCCTTGGGCTGTGTTGGCTTTCGATTCCATCGACTCTACAAATGCTGAAGCTCTGAGGGCTGTCGAGCGCGGCGTGCCTGCGCCGTTCCTGGTGCTCGCTGAGCGTCAGACGGCGGGGCGTGGTCGGAGAGGTCGCAAATGGGTGAGCCCTTTTGCAGAAAATGTTTATTACAGTCTCGTGCTGCGTATCGATGGTGGAATGCGTCAGCTTGAAGGGCTCAGCTTGGTGGTCGGGCTGGCAGTCATGCAGACCTTGCGTGAGTTTGGAGTTGCTGGTGCGGGTCTGAAGTGGCCAAACGATGTTTTGGTTGGGCGCAAAAAAATCGCTGGAATCCTGCTGGAGTTGGTTGGGGATCCTGCCGATGTTTGTCATGTGGTTCTGGGTGTGGGTATCAACGTCAACATGCAGAAAACTGACGAGGTTGATCAGCAGTGGACTTCTATGCGGCTTGAGTCCGGTAAGCAGGTTGATCGCAACCAGTTGGTTGCTCGGCTGAGTATGATGCTGAGGGCTTACCTGGAGCGTCACCAAGCCCAGGGCTTTTCCTCTATTCAAGAGGAGTGGGAGCAGAATCACTTGTGGCAAGGTAATGCGGTGTCTCTGATTGCTGGGGTCAATAAAATAGACGGTGTTGTTATGGGCATCGATCAGCAAGGGGCATTGCGATTGGAAGTAGATGGGGTTGAGAGGGTCTACAGCGGTGGTGAGCTCAGCTTGAGGTTGCGCGATGATTCTTGAGCTTGACTGTGGAAACAGCTTCATTAAGTGGCGTGTTCTGAATAATGCCGCGCTTGGGGTATTTGCTGAGGGTGTGGTTGGTTCCGATGACGCCTTGGTCGGGCATCTGCGTGCGCTAAACGGCTTGGTCTTGAGCCGCTGCCGTTTGGTCAGCGTTCGCACGGTCGAAGAGACGAACAAGCTTACTTCTATGTTGGTACAGGCTTTTGGTGTATCGGTGGTCTGTGCTGCGCCTGCGAAAGAAATGGCAGGCGTACGAAATGGCTATGAGGAGTTTGAGCGACTTGGTCTGGACCGCTGGCTTGCCATGCTGGGGGGCTTTCGCCTGGCAACTGGTGCTTGTCTGGTGCTCGATTTTGGGACAGCTGTTACTGCGGACTTCATTGCGGCGGATGGGGAGCACCTGGGGGGCTTTATCTGCCCGGGGATGCCATTGATGCGTAATCAGTTGAGAACTCACACTCGTCGGATTCGGTACGACGATTTGTCTGCCGAGCGCGCCTTGGAGAGTCTGTTGCCGGGGCGTACGACGGTTGAAGCGGTAGAGCGCGGCTGCTCATTGATGTTGAGAGGGTTTGTGCTGACTCAGCTGGAGCTGGCGCGCGACTATTGGGGGGAAGATTTCGTGGTGTTCCTCACTGGTGGTGATGCTGAGCTGGTTTCTGGTGTCGTGCCGCAGGGGCGAGTGGTCCCTGATCTGGTTTTTGTCGGATTGGCTATGGCTTGCCCATTGTCCTGAGGTTTTTATGCGCTGGTTGTTCCTGCTGCTCCTGGTTCTCAATGTGTTCTATTACGTCTGGCATCAGCAGGAGGCGCCTTTGCGTGCGAAGGAGGTAACGCCTCTGACGCTTTATAAAGGGGCTCAGCAGGATATTCGCTTACTGAGTGAGTCGTCTGGCTCGCTCTCCAGGCGTGACAAGGGGGGCGAGGCTCAAGGCGATTGCCTCTATATAGGTGGTTTTGCTCGCCGTGATCAGGCTCAAACGCTTGAGCAGCGCCTGTCGGTATTGGGTGTGGAGGTTCGGTTGAAGTCTTTGGCTCTGCCTGATGCTTCTGGTTACTGGTTGCGTGTGGCCCCTGAAAGCAAGCATTTGCTGGATGATTCGTTGCTGCAGAATCTTGCTAAAGAATTCAATGAGTTAAAACATAAAATAATGTCATGCGAAGGCATTGCAACTGCCGAATAGTTTGCATAGAATGGCGCCCGCTCCGCAGTGAAGACCTCTAGAGGTAGACGCAGCGAAGCAAGGTCAATGCAGCTAACCTCAGGTTTTTAATGAGAAAATGCTTGACAGAAGGGTGGCATAGTATAGAATGCTGCCTCGCTTAGGAGGGGTTCCCGAGCGGCCAAAGGGATCAGACTGTAAATCTGACGTCTACGACTTCGAAGGTTCGAATCCTTCCCCCTCCACCAGATTTAAGCGTGAGCTGCAAGCTCCGCGGGTATAGTTTAGTGGTAGAACCTCAGCCTTCCAAGCTGATGATGCGGGTTCGATTCCCGCTACCCGCTCCAAGTTTGCAGGTTGTGCAAAGTGTTTCGCTCTTGTAGCTCAGTTGGTAGAGCACACCCTTGGTAAGGGTGAGGTCAGCGGTTCAAATCCGCTCAAGAGCTCCATATAACAAGGCAGATATGAAAATATCTGCCTTTGTTTTAATGGCTTGTGTGACTTGCTCAATTCTTCTCCTAGGGGTGATTTCGATGGCTAAGGAAAAGTTCGAACGTAATAAGCCGCACGTCAACGTTGGTACCATTGGTCACGTTGACCACGGTAAAACCACTCTGACTGCTGCTCTGACTCGCGTCTGCTCCGAGGTTTTCGGTTCGGCTCGTGTTGACTTCGACAAGATCGACAGCGCCCCAGAAGAAAAAGCTCGTGGTATCACCATCAACACTGCGCACGTAGAGTACGACTCGAACATTCGTCACTACGCGCACGTTGACTGCCCAGGCCACGCCGACTACGTCAAAAACATGATCACTGGTGCTGCCCAGATGGACGGCGCGATCCTGGTTTGTTCGGCTGCCGATGGTCCGATGCCACAAACTCGTGAGCACATCCTGCTGTCCCGTCAGGTAGGCGTTCCGTACATCGTTGTCTTCCTGAACAAGGCTGACATGGTTGACGACGCTGAGCTGCTGGAACTGGTTGAGATGGAAGTGCGCGATCTGCTGAGCACTTACGACTTCCCAGGTGATGACACTCCAATCATCATCGGTTCGGCTCTGATGGCTCTGAGCGGCCAAGACGACAACGAAATGGGCACTACCGCTGTTAAGAGGCTGGTAGAAACTCTGGATACCTACATCCCAGAGCCAGAGCGTGCTATCGACAAGCCGTTCCTGATGCCTATCGAAGACGTGTTCTCGATCTCCGGTCGTGGCACCGTGGTAACTGGCCGTGTTGAGCGTGGTATCGTTCGCATCCAGGAAGAAGTTGAGATCGTTGGTCTGCGCGAAACTCAGAAAACCACCTGCACCGGCGTTGAAATGTTCCGCAAGCTGCTCGACGAAGGTCGTGCTGGCGAGAACTGCGGCGTTCTGCTGCGTGGCACCAAGCGTGACGACGTTGAGCGTGGCCAGGTTCTGGTTAAGCCAGGTACCGTTAAGCCGCACACCAAGTTCACTGCTGAAGTGTACGTTCTGAGCAAAGAAGAAGGCGGTCGTCATACTCCGTTCTTCAAAGGCTACCGTCCACAGTTCTACTTCCGTACTACTGACGTGACTGGTAACTGCGAGTTGCCAGAAGGCGTTGAAATGGTAATGCCAGGTGACAACATCCAGATGACTGTCACTCTGATCAAAACCATCGCGATGGAAGATGGTCTGCGTTTCGCTATCCGTGAAGGCGGTCGTACCGTCGGCGCTGGCGTCGTGGCCAAGGTCATCGAGTAAGTTCTTGATATATCTCCATCGGGCCGGCATAATGGTCGGCCTGATTTGTTTTTAGGTCAGTAGCTCAATTGGCAGAGCGACGGTCTCCAAAACCGTAGGTTGGGGGTTCGATTCCCTCCTGACCTGCCAGATTCACTCGGTGTGTCTGGCTTTCTTTTCACAGGATCTTCATAGATGACTCCTAAAGCTGAAGCTCAAGGCTCTCGCTTCGATCTGCTCAAGTGGCTTGTAGTAGTTGCTTTGGTGGTCGTTGGCGTTGTCGGTAATCAGTATTACTCTGCTTCGCCGATCCTGTACCGTGTGCTCGCTTTGCTTGCCATTGCTGCTGTAGCTGCCTTTGTAGGCTTGCAGACGGCCAAGGGCAAGTCTTTCTTTGTACTGGTTAAGGAAGCTCGCACCGAGATTCGTAAAGTCGTATGGCCAACTCGCCAAGAAACCACGCAGACCACGTTGATCGTAGTGGCTGTTGTTCTGGTTATGGCGTTGCTGTTGTGGGGGCTTGATTCCCTGCTCGGCTGGCTCGTTTCCTTGATTGTTGGCTAAGGGTGTCCCGTGGCTAAGCGTTGGTACGTTGTGCATGCTTACTCGGGTTATGAGAAGCATGTAATGCGTTCGTTGATCGAGCGCGTAAAGCTGGCTGGCATGGAAGATGGCTTTGGCGAAATTCTGGTTCCCACTGAAGAAGTGGTTGAAATGCGTAATGGCCAGAAACGCAAAAGTGAGCGCAAGTTCTTCCCTGGTTATGTGCTGGTTCAGATGGATATGAACGAGGGTACTTGGCACTTGGTCAAGGATACTCCTCGGGTGATGGGCTTCATTGGTGGTACAGCCGACAAGCCTGCGCCAATCACGGACAAAGAGGCAGAAGCGATTCTGCGTCGTGTCGCTGATGGTAGCGACAAGCCTAAGCCGAAGACTCTGTTCGAGCCGGGTGAGGTTGTTCGTGTTACCGATGGTCCGTTCGCTGACTTTAACGGCACTGTCGAAGAAGTTAACTACGAAAAGAGCCGGATCCAAGTGGCTGTGCTCATTTTCGGTCGCTCTACTCCGGTAGAGCTAGAGTTCAGTCAGGTCGAAAAGGCATAACTGAACGAGAATCCCATACCCCGCAGCCCAAGGCTGTGGGGTTTTGTCGTCACTGGGATAAACGCGCAAGTAACCGGGGAGCCTTTCTAGGCGTTTGAACCCGTAATTGGAGTGCCTCATGGCTAAGAAGATTACTGCTTACATCAAGCTGCAAGTGAAGGCCGCACAGGCCAACCCAAGTCCACCCGTCGGTCCAGCTCTGGGTCAGCACGGCGTGAACATCATGGAATTCTGCAAGGCCTTCAACGCCCGTACCCAGGGTCTTGAGCCAGGTCTGCCGACTCCTGTGATCATCACTGTTTACAGTGACCGCAGCTTCACTTTCGAAACTAAGAGCACCCCTGCTTCGGTTCTGCTGAAGAAAGCTGCTGGCCTGACCAGCGGTTCCGCTCGTCCGAACACCGTTAAGGTTGGCACCGTTACCCGTGCTCAGCTGGAAGAAATCGCGAAAACCAAAAACGCGGATCTGACTGCAGCTGATATGGATGCAGCCGTGCGTACTATCGCCGGTTCTGCTCGTAGCATGGGCCTTAACGTGGAGGGTGTGTAATGGCTAAGCTGACCAAGCGCCAAAAGGCTATCGCGGGCAAGATTGAAGCGGGCAAGGCCTACAGCTTCGTAGACGCAGCTGCTCTCCTGACCGAGCTGTCGACCGTCAAGTTCAGCGAGTCTGTCGACGTCGCTGTAAACCTGGGCGTTGACCCACGTAAATCTGACCAGGTTGTTCGCAGCGCTACCGTGCTGCCACATGGCACTGGCAAGACTGTACGTGTAGCTGTGTTCACCCAAGGTCCAGCTGCTGAAGCTGCCCTGGCTGCCGGCGCTGATCGCGTAGGTATGGACGACCTGGCTGCCGAAATGAAAGGCGGCGACCTGAACTATGACGTGGTTATTGCTTCCCCGGATGCAATGCGCGTTGTAGGTCAACTGGGTCAGATCCTCGGTCCACGTGGTCTGATGCCTAACCCTAAGGTTGGTACCGTAACTCCAGACGTAGCAGGCGCTGTTAAAAACGCCAAGGCTGGTCAGGTTCGTTATCGCACCGACAAAAACGGCATTATCCACACCTCCGTTGGCAAGGTTGGCTTCGACGCCATCAAGCTGAAGGAAAACGTTGAAGCCCTGATCGCTGATCTGAAGCGTATCAAGCCAGCTTCTTCGAAAGGTATCTACGTCAAGCGCGTTACCCTGAGCACCACTATGGGCCCAGGTCTGGTCATCGACCAGGGTTCGCTGGACGTATAAGACACAGGTTGACGCAAGAGATTGCGTCAATTGAAAGATTGGGGTCCCTGCCTGGCGGGGGCTATCCAAGACCGTAGGCGACGCAAGTCTTAAACCACAAGCCTACGCAGATGGTGCTCCCGGTTCCTTACCGAATCAGACACCAAAACGACATCCGGCCTCGGTTGGATGAAACGGTAACAAGCAGGAGTTGAACCCGTGGCAATTAAACTCGAAGACAAGAAGGCCATCGTCGCTGAAGTCAACGAGGCTGCCAAAGGCGCTCTGTCCGCTGTCGTGGCTGATGCCCGTGGTGTGACAGTAGGCGCTATGACCGGACTCCGTAAAGAGGCCCGCGAAGCTGGCGTGTATGTACGTGTCGTACGTAACACCCTGCTCAAGCGCGCAGTTGAAGGCACTCAATATGACGTGCTCAACGACGCGTTCGTCGGCCCTACCCTGATTGCATTCTCCAAGGAACATCCGGGCGCTGCTGCTCGTATTTTCAAAGAGTTCGCAAAGGGTCAGGAAAAGTTCGAGATCAAGGCAGCTGCGTTCGAGGGCAAGTACCTCGCAGCAAACGAGATCGACGTGTTGGCTTCGCTGCCAACTCGCGACGAAGCTATTGCGAAGCTGATGAGCGTGATCCAAGGCGCTACCAGCAAGCTGGCTCGTACTCTGGCGGCCATTCGCGACCAGAAAGAAGCTGCTGCTGCCTAAGGCACTGCAAGCCCTTTCAAAATCATATGTTTAATTTGATGGCTGCGTAGGCTGTCACCCCAATACAGGAATTTATAGTCATGTCTCTGACTAACGAGCAAATCATCGAAGCAATCGGCCAGAAAACCGTTCTGGAAGTTGTTGAGCTGATCAAAGCAATGGAAGAAACCTTCGGCGTTACCGCTGCTGTTGCCGCTGCTGGCCCAGCTGCTGCTGCCGCTGTTGTTGAAGAACAAACTGAATTCAACGTCATGCTGACCGAAGCTGGCGAGAAGAAAGTTAACGTGATCAAGGCTGTACGTGAACTGACCGGTCTGGGCCTGAAAGAAGCCAAGGCTGTAGTTGACGGCGCTCCTGCCATGGTTCTGGAAGGCGTTGCTAAAGAAGCCGCTGACAAAGCCAAAGCAGCTCTGGAAGAAGCAGGCGCTAAAGTCGAGCTGAAGTAAGCATCGACTTTGTGTCTCCAGCCCAAGCGTTAAGCTGAGGCTGATGGCTGGTGGCTCTTGCCACCGGCCTTTTTCCGTTATTGGCAGCCGACTGGGTCGGTGCTTCTAACGTGCTGTAACCACCCTGTGCGGTGGCGCAAACCAAAGGGTTTGCACGATTTTCTGGCTGCTCCCGTCGGGAGGGGCCAAATAAGCAGGTGACCAAGCTGGGGAACGCTGATGGCTTACTCATATACTGAGAAAAAACGTATCCGCAAGGACTTTAGCAAGTTGCCGGACGTCATGGATGTGCCGTACCTCCTGGCCATCCAGCTGGATTCGTATCGTGAATTCTTGCAAGCGGGAGCGACTAAAGATCAGTTCCGCGACGTGGGCCTGCATGCGGCCTTCAAATCCGTTTTCCCGATCATCAGCTACTCCGGCAATGCTGCGTTGGAGTATGTCGGTTATCGCCTGGGCGAACCGGCATTTGATGTCAAAGAATGCGTGCTGCGCGGTGTAACTTACGCCGTACCTTTGCGGGTAAAAGTTCGTCTGATCATTTTCGACAAAGAATCGTCGAACAAAGCGATCAAGGACATCAAAGAGCAAGAAGTCTACATGGGTGAAATCCCCCTGATGACTGAGAACGGTACCTTCGTAATCAACGGTACCGAGCGTGTAATCGTTTCCCAGCTGCACCGTTCCCCTGGCGTATTCTTCGACCACGACCGTGGCAAGACGCACAGCTCCGGTAAGCTGCTGTACTCCGCACGTATCATTCCTTATCGCGGTTCCTGGTTGGACTTCGAGTTCGACCCGAAAGACTGCGTATTCGTGCGTATCGACCGTCGTCGCAAGCTGCCTGCATCGGTACTGCTGCGTGCGTTGGGCTACACCACTGAAGAAGTGCTGGACGCTTTCTACACCACCAACGTATTCCACGTGCGCGGCGAAAGCCTGAGCCTGGAGTTGGTGCCTCAGCGCCTGCGTGGTGAAATTGCGGTCCTCGATATTCAGGATGACAAAGGCAAGGTTATTGTCGAGCAGGGTCGTCGTATTACTGCTCGCCACATCAACCAGCTGGAAAAAGCCGGGATCAAAGAGCTGGAAGTGCCTCTGGACTACGTCCTGGGTCGTACTACCGCCAAGGTCATCGTGCATCCGGCCACCGGCGAAATCCTGGCAGAGTGCAACACCGAGCTGAACACCGAGATCCTGGCGAAGATCGCCAAGGCTCAGGTTGTGCGCATCGAAACGCTGTACACCAACGATATCGATTGCGGTCCGTTCGTTTCCGACACTCTAAAGATCGACTCCACCACCAACCAACTGGAAGCGTTGGTCGAGATCTATCGCATGATGCGTCCTGGCGAGCCTCCAACCAAGGATGCGGCCGAGACCCTGTTCAACAACCTGTTCTTCAGCCCTGAGCGTTATGACCTGTCTGCGGTCGGCCGGATGAAGTTCAACCGTCGTATCGGTCGTACCGAGATCGAAGGTTCCGGCGTGTTGTGCAAGGAAGACATCGTTGCGGTTCTGAAGACTCTGGTCGACATCCGTAACGGCAAAGGCATCGTCGATGACATCGACCACCTGGGTAACCGTCGTGTTCGCTGCGTAGGCGAGATGGCCGAGAACCAGTTCCGCGTTGGCCTGGTGCGTGTAGAGCGTGCGGTCAAAGAGCGTCTGTCGATGGCTGAAAGCGAAGGCCTGATGCCGCAAGACCTGATCAACGCCAAGCCAGTGGCGGCGGCGGTGAAGGAGTTCTTCGGTTCCAGCCAGCTGTCCCAGTTCATGGACCAGAACAACCCGCTGTCCGAGATCACCCACAAGCGCCGTGTCTCTGCACTCGGCCCAGGCGGTCTGACTCGTGAGCGTGCAGGCTTCGAAGTTCGTGACGTACACCCGACTCACTATGGTCGTGTATGCCCGATCGAGACGCCGGAAGGTCCGAACATCGGTCTGATCAACTCCCTGGCCGCCTATGCTCGCACCAACCAGTACGGTTTCCTCGAGAGCCCGTACCGCGTGGTGAAAGAAGGTCTGGTGACCGACGAGATCGTGTTCCTGTCCGCCATCGAAGAGGCCGATCACGTGATCGCCCAGGCTTCGGCGACCATGAACGACAAAGGTCAGCTGATCGACGAGCTGGTAGCCGTTCGTCACCTGAACGAATTCACTGTCAAGGCGCCAGAAGACGTCACCTTGATGGACGTTTCGCCGAAGCAGGTAGTTTCGGTTGCGGCGTCGCTGATTCCGTTCCTCGAGCACGACGACGCCAACCGTGCGTTGATGGGTTCGAACATGCAGCGTCAGGCTGTACCAACCCTGCGTGCCGACAAGCCGCTGGTAGGTACCGGCATGGAGCGTAACGTTGCCCGTGACTCCGGCGTCTGCGTCGTGGCTCGTCGTGGCGGTGTGATCGACTCGGTTGATGCCAGCCGTATCGTGGTTCGTGTTGCAGATGACGAAGTTGAGCCAGGCGAAGCCGGTGTCGACATCTACAACCTGACCAAATACACCCGCTCCAACCAGAACACTTGCATCAACCAGCGTCCGCTGGTGAGCAAGGGTGATCGGGTTCAGCGCAGCGACATCATGGCCGACGGTCCGTCCACCGACATGGGTGAACTGGCTCTGGGTCAGAACATGCGCATCGCGTTCATGGCATGGAACGGCTTCAACTTCGAAGACTCCATCTGCCTGTCCGAGCGTGTGGTCCAGGAAGACCGCTTCACCACGATCCACATCCAGGAACTGACCTGTGTGGCCCGTGACACCAAGCTTGGCCCAGAGGAAATCACTGCGGATATCCCGAACGTGGGTGAGGCTGCACTGAACAAGCTGGACGAAGCCGGTATCGTTTATGTCGGTGCTGAAGTTGGCGCAGGCGACATCCTGGTCGGTAAGGTCACTCCGAAAGGCGAGACCCAGCTGACTCCGGAAGAAAAACTGCTGCGTGCAATCTTCGGTGAAAAAGCCAGCGACGTTAAAGACACCTCCCTGCGCGTACCTACCGGTACCAAGGGTACTGTCATCGACGTACAGGTCTTCACTCGTGACGGTGTAGAGCGTGACGCTCGTGCCCTGTCGATCGAGAAGAGCCAGCTCGACGAGATCCGCAAGGATCTGAACGAAGAGTTCCGTATCGTCGAAGGCGCCACTTTCGAGCGTCTGCGTTCCGCTCTGGTCGGCCACAAAGCCGAAGGCGGCGCCGGCCTGAAGAAAGGTCAGGAAATCACCGACGAAGTACTCGACGGTCTTGAGCATGGCCAGTGGTTCAAACTGCGCATGGCTGAAGATGCTCTGAACGAGCAGCTCGAGAAGGCCCAGGCCTACATCGTTGATCGCCGCCGTCTGCTGGACGACAAGTTCGAAGACAAGAAGCGCAAGCTGCAGCAGGGCGATGACCTGGCTCCAGGCGTGCTGAAAATCGTCAAGGTTTACCTGGCAATCCGTCGTCGCATCCAGCCGGGCGACAAGATGGCCGGTCGTCACGGTAACAAGGGTGTGGTCTCGGTGATCATGCCGGTTGAAGACATGCCGCACGATGCCAACGGCACCCCGGTCGACGTCGTCCTCAACCCGTTGGGCGTACCTTCGCGTATGAACGTTGGTCAGATTCTCGAAACTCACCTGGGCCTCGCGGCCAAAGGTCTGGGCGAGAAGATCAACCGCATGGTCGAAGAGCAGCGCAAGGTCGCGGAACTGCGTAAGTTCCTGGACGAGATCTACAACCAGATCGGTGGTCGTAACGAAGATCTGGATAGCTTCTCCGATCAGGAAATCCTGGATCTGGCGAAAAACCTACGTGGCGGCGTGCCGATGGCCACTCCGGTGTTCGACGGTGCCAAGGAAAGCGAAATCAAGGCCATGCTGAAACTGGCGGACCTGCCAGAAAGCGGCCAGATGCAACTGACCGACGGCCGTACCGGCAACAAGTTCGAGCGCCCGGTTACTGTTGGCTACATGTACATGCTGAAGCTGAACCACTTGGTAGACGACAAGATGCACGCTCGTTCTACCGGTTCGTACAGCCTGGTTACCCAGCAGCCGCTGGGTGGTAAGGCGCAGTTCGGTGGTCAGCGTTTCGGGGAGATGGAGGTCTGGGCACTGGAAGCATACGGTGCTGCATACACTCTGCAAGAAATGCTCACAGTGAAGTCGGACGATGTGAACGGCCGGACCAAGATGTACAAAAACATCGTGGACGGCGATCACCGTATGGAGCCGGGCATGCCCGAGTCCTTCAACGTGTTGATCAAAGAAATTCGTTCCCTCGGCATCGATATCGATCTGGAAACCGAATAACACGTGACGCGAATCGAGAGCGGGGCAGGATTGCCCGCTCTCTGCTCCGCCAGGAGGAAAGGCCTTGAAAGACCTACTGAATTTGCTGAAAAACCAGGGTCAAGTCGAAGAGTTCGACGCCATCCGTATCGGATTGGCCTCGCCTGAGATGATCCGTTCGTGGTCGTTCGGTGAAGTTAAAAAGCCGGAAACCATCAACTACCGTACGTTCAAGCCTGAGCGTGACGGCCTGTTCTGCGCCAAGATCTTTGGCCCGGTAAAGGATTACGAGTGCCTGTGCGGTAAGTACAAGCGCTTGAAGCATCGTGGCGTGATCTGCGAAAAGTGCGGCGTTGAAGTTGCACTGGCCAAGGTTCGCCGTGAGCGTATGGCGCACATCGAACTGGCTTCGCCAGTTGCCCACATCTGGTTCCTGAAATCGCTGCCGTCCCGTATCGGCCTGCTGATGGACATGACCCTGCGTGATATCGAGCGTGTTCTCTACTTCGAGAGCTATGTCGTTATCGACCCGGGCATGACCACTCTGGAAAAAGGTCAGTTGCTCAACGACGAGCAGTACTTCGAAGCACTGGAAGAGTTCGGTGACGACTTCGACGCCCGCATGGGTGCCGAGGCTGTCCGCGAGCTGTTGCACGCTATCGACCTGGAGCACGAGATTGGCCGTCTGCGCGAAGAGATTCCGCAAACCAACTCGGAAACCAAGATCAAGAAACTGTCCAAGCGTCTGAAGTTGATGGAAGCCTTCCAGGGTTCCGGCAACCTGCCAGAGTGGATGGTGCTGACCGTTCTGCCGGTTCTGCCGCCAGATCTGCGTCCACTGGTCCCGCTGGATGGTGGTCGTTTCGCGACTTCCGACCTCAACGATCTGTATCGTCGAGTGATCAACCGTAACAACCGCTTGAAGCGCCTGCTCGATCTGTCCGCTCCGGACATCATCGTGCGCAACGAAAAGCGTATGTTGCAGGAAGCCGTCGACGCACTGCTCGACAACGGTCGTCGTGGCCGCGCTATCACCGGTTCCAACAAGCGTCCTCTGAAATCCCTGGCTGACATGATCAAGGGTAAGCAAGGTCGTTTCCGTCAGAACTTGCTCGGTAAGCGTGTTGACTACTCCGGTCGTTCGGTAATTACCGTAGGCCCGACCCTGCGTCTGCACCAGTGCGGTCTGCCTAAGAAAATGGCTCTCGAGCTGTTCAAACCGTTCATTTTCGGCAAGTTGGAAATGCGTGGCCTGGCCACCACCATCAAAGCCGCGAAGAAGATGGTCGAGCGCGAGCTGCCAGAGGTTTGGGACGTTCTCGCCGAAGTGATTCGCGAACACCCAGTGCTCCTCAACCGTGCACCGACCCTTCACCGTCTGGGTATCCAGGCGTTTGAACCGGTACTGATCGAAGGTAAGGCTATCCAGCTGCACCCTCTGGTCTGTGCTGCGTACAACGCCGACTTCGACGGCGACCAAATGGCCGTGCACGTGCCGCTGACACTGGAAGCCCAGTTGGAAGCGCGTGCGTTGATGATGTCGACCAACAACATCCTGTCGCCAGCCAACGGTGAGCCAATCATCGTTCCGTCGCAGGACGTTGTATTGGGTCTGTACTACATGACTCGTGAAGCGATCAACGCCAAGGGCGAAGGTCGTGTGTTCGCGGATCTGCAGGAAGTTGACCGTGTGTTCCGTGCCGGCGAAGCCGCACTGCATGCCAAGGTCAAGGTGCGGATCACCGAAACCGTCAACGATCGTGATGGCGGCAGCGTGACCAACACCCGTATCGTCGACACCACTGTCGGCCGTGCGCTGTTGTTCCAGGTTGTGCCAAAAGGTCTGTCGTACGACGTCGTCAACCTGCCGATGAAGAAGAAGGCGATCTCCAAGCTGATCAACCAGTGCTACCGCGTGGTTGGTCTGAAAGAGACCGTGATCTTCGCTGACCAGTTGATGTACACCGGTTTTGCTTACTCGACCATTTCCGGCGTTTCTATCGGTGTTAACGACTTCGTTATCCCGGATGAAAAAGCCCGCATCATCGGTGCTGCCACCGACGAAGTGAAAGAGATCGAGAGCCAGTACGCCTCCGGCCTGGTGACCCAGGGCGAGAAGTACAACAAAGTGATCGACCTCTGGTCGAAAGCGAACGACGAAGTCTCCAAGGCGATGATGGCCAACCTCTCGAAAGAGAAGGTCATCGACCGTCACGGCGACGAAGTCGAGCAAGAATCTTTCAACTCGATGTACATGATGGCCGACTCGGGTGCGCGGGGTTCCGCAGCACAGATTCGTCAGCTGGCCGGTATGCGTGGTCTGATGGCCAAGCCGGACGGTTCCATTATCGAAACGCCGATTACTGCGAACTTCCGTGAAGGTCTGAGCGTACTCCAGTACTTCATCTCGACTCACGGTGCTCGTAAAGGTCTGGCGGATACCGCGTTGAAAACTGCGAACTCCGGTTACCTGACTCGTCGTCTGGTAGACGTGGCGCAGGATCTGGTTGTAACCGAGATCGATTGTGGCACCGAACACGGCCTGGTAATGACTCCGCACATTGAAGGCGGCGACGTTGTAGAGCCGTTGGGTGAGCGCGTGTTGGGTCGTGTTATTGCCCGTGACGTATTCAAGCCAGGTACCGAGGACGTCATCGTTCCTGCCGGCACTCTGGTCGACGAGAAGTGGGTTGAGTTCATCGAGCTGAACAGCATCGACGAAGTGATCGTGCGTTCGCCGATCAGTTGCGAAACCCGCTACGGCATTTGCGCCAAGTGCTACGGCCGCGACCTGGCTCGTGGTCACCAGGTGAACATCGGTGAAGCTGTCGGCGTTATCGCTGCTCAGTCCATCGGTGAGCCGGGTACCCAGCTGACGATGCGTACGTTCCACATCGGTGGTGCGGCAAGCCGGACCTCCGCGGCCGACAGCGTTCAGGTGAAGAATGGCGGTACCGTCCGTCTGCACAACCTGAAGCACGTTGAGCGAGTGGATGGTCATCTGGTTGCTGTGTCCCGTTCCGGTGAGCTGGCGATTGCTGACGACTTCGGTCGTGAGCGCGAGCGTTACAAGCTGCCGTACGGTGCTGTGATTTCGGTTAAAGAGGGTGACAAGGTCGACGCTGGCTCTATCGTGGCCAAGTGGGATCCGCACACCCACCCAATCGTTACCGAAATGAAAGGTACCGTGACCTACGTGGGCATGGAAGAAGGCATCACGATCAAGCGTCAGACTGACGAATTGACCGGTATGACCAACATTGAAGTTCTCGATGCCAAAGACCGTCCGGCTGCAGGTAAGGACATCCGTCCTGCAGTGAAGATGGTGGGTGACGATGGCAAAGATCTGCTGTTGCCAGGTACCGACGTACCGGCCCAGTACTTCCTGCCAGCCAACGCCCTGGTCGGTGTTGCGGACGGTGCGCGGATCGCGATCGGTGACGTTATCGCGCGTATTCCGCAAGAAACTTCGAAGACTCGTGACATCACCGGTGGTCTGCCGCGTGTTGCCGACCTGTTCGAAGCTCGTCGTCCGAAAGAGGCCTCGATCCTGGCTGAAGTCAGCGGCACCATCGCGTTCGGTAAAGAGACCAAAGGCAAGCGCCGTCTGGTCATTACCCCGAACGACGGTAGCGATCCGTACGAAGAGCTGATTCCGAAGTGGCGCCACCTGAACGTCTTCGAAGGCGAACAGGTAAACCGCGGCGAAGTTATCTCCGACGGTCCAAGCGATCCACACGACATCCTGCGTCTGCTGGGTGTGAGTGCGCTGGCCAAGTACATCGTGAACGAGATCCAGGACGTTTACCGTCTGCAAGGCGTGAAGATCAACGACAAGCACATCGAGACCATCCTGCGTCAGATGCTGCGTAAGGTTGAGATCGCTGAATC
Source organism: Pseudomonas sp. RW409 (assembly GCF_003184125.1). Lineage (NCBI taxonomy): Bacteria > Pseudomonadati > Pseudomonadota > Gammaproteobacteria > Pseudomonadales > Pseudomonadaceae > Pseudomonas > Pseudomonas sp. RW409. The sequence goes on from NZ_QHHP01000033.1 coordinate 202,098, forward strand.
CGGCGATTCCAGTTTCATCAAGGGCGACCAGATGGAGCTGACTCACGTACTGGTAGAGAACGAGCGTCTGAACACCGAAGACAAGTTTGTCGCCAAGTTCACCCGCGTTCTGCTGGGTATCACCAAGGCGTCGCTGTCGACCGAATCGTTCATCTCGGCGGCCTCTTTCCAAGAGACTACTCGCGTACTGACCGAAGCGGCGGTAACCGGCAAGCGCGATTATCTTCGCGGCCTGAAAGAAAACGTCGTCGTGGGTCGCCTGATCCCGGCTGGTACCGGCCTGGCGTATCACAGCGAGCGTAAGCGTCGTCGTGATGCCGACAAGCCGCTGCGCGTAAGCGCAAGTGAAGTTGAAGCTGCACTGACCGAAGCGCTGAACTCCAGCGGTAACTGAGGTCTGCAGTAGATTGAGATAGGGCCCTGGCTTTTCCGCTCACGAATCAAGACGATTTTGTCGGGGTTCGCTGATCGGGGAGGCCGGGGCCTTGCCTTGACTGGGGACAAGATCCTCTTTAGACTCTTGTACCCCTAAATTTGGTGGGGCTTGCGCCCTGCCATTTTGTTTATGTCGAAAGACAACAGTGGAGCTAGTAGATGGCAACTATCAACCAGCTGGTACGTCAGCCGCGTAAGCGTATCGTCGAGAAATCCGACGTACCTGCGCTGCAGAACTGCCCGCAACGTCGTGGCGTGTGCACTCGCGTGTATACCACTACGCCGAAAAAACCTAACTCGGCACTGCGTAAAGTATGCCGTGTGCGTCTGACCAACGGTTTCGAGGTTTCCTCGTACATCGGTGGTGAAGGCCACAACCTGCAAGAACACAGCGTGGTACTGATCCGCGGCGGTCGTGTAAAAGACTTGCCAGGTGTTCGTTACCACACCGTTCGCGGCTCCCTGGATACCTCCGGCGTTAAAGGTCGTAACCAAGGTCGTTCGAAGTACGGTACCAAGCGTCCGAAGTAATCGGCCGTTTTGCAGTTAATTATTTTATTGAGTCGATAAGAGTAAGGTCGGGCACGAGTCCTTTGGATCAACTGTCCCGAGCTAACCTGAAGACCGTTTGAGGGCTTATCATGCCAAGACGTCGCGTAGCAGCCAAACGTGAGATTCTGGACGATCCGAAATACGGAAGCCAGATCCTCGCCAAGTTCATGAACCACGTAATGGAAAGCGGCAAGAAAGCCGTTGCCGAGCGTATCGTTTATGGCGCGCTGGAAAAAGTTAAAGAACGCAAGAACAGCGATCCCCTGGAAATCTTCGAGAAAGCTCTCGACGCCATCGCTCCGCTGGTCGAAGTGAAGTCGCGCCGTGTTGGCGGTGCTACTTACCAGGTTCCGGTCGAAGTTCGTCCGTCCCGTCGTAACGCTCTGGCAATGCGCTGGTTGGTAGACTTCGCCCGTAAGCGCGGCGAGAAGTCTATGGCTCTGCGCTTGGCTGGCGAACTGCTGGACGCTGCCGAAGGCAAAGGTGCTGCAGTTAAGAAGCGTGAAGACGTACACCGTATGGCTGAAGCCAACAAGGCTTTCTCGCACTACCGCTTCTAATATCGGCATCATTCATTTTGCGAGGGCTTTATGGCTCGTACTACAGCAATCAACCGCTACCGTAATATCGGTATCTGTGCCCACGTTGACGCGGGCAAGACTACCACTACCGAGCGGATCCTGTTCTACACAGGTCTCAGCCACAAGATGGGTGAGGTGCATGACGGCGCTGCTACCACCGACTGGATGGTGCAGGAGCAGGAGCGTGGTATCACCATTACCTCCGCTGCTGTAACTACCTTCTGGAAAGGTTCGCGCGGCCAATACGATAACTATCGTGTAAACGTTATCGATACCCCAGGCCACGTAGACTTCACCATTGAAGTAGAGCGTTCGCTGCGCGTACTCGACGGCGCGGTCGTTGTGTTCTGCGGTACTTCCGGTGTTGAACCTCAGTCCGAAACCGTATGGCGTCAAGCCAACAAATACGGCGTTCCACGTGTTGTTTACGTGAACAAGATGGACCGTGCTGGTGCCAACTTCCTGCGCGTTGTTGCTCAGATCAAAAACCGTCTGGGTCACACTCCGGTTCCAGTTCAGCTGGCTATCGGTGCAGAAGATAACTTCGAAGGTCAGATCGATCTGATCAAGATGAAGGCTATCTACTGGAACGACGACGACAAGGGTACTACCTATCGCGAGGAAGAAATTCCTGCCGATATGCTGGATCTGGCTAACGAGTGGCGCTCCAACATGGTTGAGGCTGCTGCCGAAGCTAACGAAGAGCTGATGAACAAGTACCTTGAAGAAGGTGAGCTGACCGTCGAAGAGATCAAGGCAGGCCTGCGTGCGCGCACCCTGGCCAGCGAGATCGTTCCGGCTGTCTGCGGTTCCTCGTTCAAGAACAAGGGTGTTCCGCTGGTTCTCGACGCTGTCATCGACTTCCTGCCGGCTCCGACCGAGATCCCTGCGATCAAGGGCGTTCATCCGGACAGCACCGACGACAACGAAATCGTTGACGAGCGTCACGCTGACGACAACGAGCCGTTCTCGGCTCTGGCGTTCAAGATTGCCACCGACCCGTTCGTGGGTACTCTGACCTTCGTTCGCGTTTACTCGGGTTTCCTGAGCTCCGGCGACTCCGTGATCAACTCGGTCAAGGGCAAGAAGGAGCGTGTTGGTCGTATGGTGCAAATGCACGCGAACCAGCGCGAAGAGATCAAAGAAGTACGTGCAGGCGACATCGCTGCTCTGATCGGTATGAAAGACGTCACCACCGGTGACACGCTTTGCGATATCGACAAGCCGATAATCCTTGAGCGTATGGACTTCCCTGAGCCGGTGATTTCGGTTGCTGTAGAGCCGAAAACCAAGGCTGACCAGGAGAAGATGGGTATTGCTCTGGGCAAACTGGCTCAGGAAGACCCGTCGTTCCGCGTCAAGACTGACGAAGAAACCGGTCAGACCATCATTTCGGGTATGGGTGAGCTGCACCTGGATATCCTTGTTGACCGTATGCGTCGTGAATTCAACGTAGAAGCCAACATCGGTAAGCCGCAGGTTTCCTATCGCGAGAAGATCACCGTCGGCTGTGAAGTTGAAGGTAAGTTCGTTCGTCAATCCGGCGGTCGTGGCCAGTTCGGTCATTGCTGGATCCGTTTTGCTCCGGCAGACGTCGACGAAAAAGGCAATATCACTGAAGGTCTGGTGTTTGCCAACGAGGTCGTTGGTGGTGTGGTTCCGAAGGAATACATCCCGGCAATCCAGAAGGGTATCGAAGAGCAGATGAAGAACGGCGTTGTCGCCGGCTATCCGCTGATCGGCCTGAAGGCTACCGTGTTTGATGGTTCTTACCACGACGTCGACTCTAACGAGATGGCGTTTAAGGTAGCGGCCTCCATGGCGACCAAGCAGCTGCGTGAGAAGGGCAAGGGCGTAGTTCTTGAGCCGATCATGAAGGTTGAAGTAGTAACCCCTGAGGACTACATGGGTGACGTGATGGGTGACCTGAACCGTCGTCGTGGTCTGATCCAGGGTATGGAAGACTCGGTCTCTGGCAAGGTTATCCGTGCTGAAGTGCCGCTGGGTGAAATGTTCGGTTATGCGACCGACGTTCGTTCCATGTCCCAGGGTCGCGCGAGCTACTCCATGGAGTTCTCCAAGTACGCCGAAGCTCCGTCGAATATCGTCGAAGCACTCGTTAAAAAACAAGGCTAATCCAGCCCTTTAGGCAAGAGGTTCACTGTCGTGGCTAAAGAAAAATTTGAACGTAACAAACCGCACGTCAACGTTGGCACCATCGGTCACGTTGACCACGGTAAAACCACTCTGACTGCTGCTCTGACTCGTGTTTGCTCCGAGGTTTTCGGTTCGGCTCGCGTTGACTTCGACAAGATCGACAGCGCCCCAGAAGAAAAAGCTCGTGGTATCACCATCAACACTGCGCACGTAGAGTACGACTCGAACATTCGTCACTACGCGCACGTTGACTGCCCAGGTCACGCCGACTACGTCAAAAACATGATCACTGGTGCTGCCCAGATGGACGGCGCGATCCTGGTTTGCTCGGCTGCCGATGGTCCGATGCCACAAACTCGTGAGCACATCCTGCTGTCCCGTCAGGTAGGCGTTCCGTACATCGTTGTCTTCCTGAACAAGGCTGACATGGTTGACGACGCTGAGCTGCTGGAACTGGTTGAGATGGAAGTGCGCGATCTGCTGAGCACTTACGACTTCCCAGGTGATGACACTCCAATCATCATCGGTTCGGCTCTGATGGCTCTGAGCGGCCAAGACGACAACGAAATGGGCACTACCGCTGTTAAGAGGCTGGTAGAAACTCTGGATACCTACATCCCAGAGCCAGAGCGTGCTATCGACAAGCCGTTCCTGATGCCTATCGAAGACGTGTTCTCGATCTCCGGTCGTGGCACCGTGGTAACTGGCCGTGTTGAGCGTGGTATCGTTCGCATCCAGGAAGAAGTTGAGATCGTTGGTCTGCGCGAAACTCAGAAAACCACCTGCACCGGCGTTGAAATGTTCCGCAAGCTGCTCGACGAAGGTCGTGCTGGCGAGAACTGCGGCGTTCTGCTGCGTGGCACCAAGCGTGACGACGTTGAGCGTGGCCAGGTTCTGGTTAAGCCAGGTACCGTTAAGCCGCACACCAAGTTCACCGCTGAAGTGTACGTTCTGAGCAAAGAAGAAGGCGGCCGTCATACTCCGTTCTTCAAAGGCTACCGTCCACAGTTCTACTTCCGTACTACTGACGTGACTGGTAACTGCGAGCTGCCAGAAGGCGTTGAAATGGTAATGCCAGGTGACAACATCCAGATGACTGTCACTCTGATCAAAACCATCGCGATGGAAGATGGTCTGCGTTTCGCTATCCGTGAAGGCGGTCGTACCGTCGGCGCTGGCGTCGTAGCTAAAGTCATCGAGTAATCGACGACTCATGAAAAAGCCCCCGCTTGCGGGGGCTTTTTTATTGGGTTGACACTCTGTGGGACCGTCTATAGAATTGCGCCTCCTTTTAACGGGCGTATTGCGCCCGGTGGGAATAGCAGCCTGGAGTCTGAAATCCAATGCAAAATCAGCAAATCCGTATCAGGTTGAAGGCTTTCGACCATCGCCTGATCGACCAATCCACCCAGGAAATCGTGGAAACCGCGAAACGTACTGGTGCTCAAGTGCGTGGTCCTATTCCACTGCCTACCCGTAAAGAGCGGTTCACCGTTCTGGTCTCCCCGCACGTCAACAAAGACGCGCGTGACCAGTACGAGATCCGTACTCATAAGCGCGTACTGGACATCGTCCAGCCAACGGATAAAACCGTTGATGCACTTATGAAGCTTGATCTTGCGGCAGGTGTGGAAGTGCAGATCAGCCTCGGCTAAGACTCGGTCTTAGTCGTGTAACGCTCTGAAATGGGCGGCCATAGCGGGTGAAAGCCCCGTACACTCATGAGGTTTACAACATGACTATTGGTGTAGTCGGTCGTAAATGCGGTATGACCCGTATTTTCACCGAAGAAGGTGTCTCCATTCCGGTCACGGTCATTGAGATCGAGCCGAATCGCGTCACCCAGTTCAAAACTGAAGAAACCGATGGCTATCGTGCAGTGCAAGTCACTGTAGGTGAGCGTCGTGCTTCGCGCGTGACTGCTGCTCAAGCAGGTCACTTCGCTAAAGCGAACGTTGCTGCCGGTCGTGGCGTTTGGGAATTCCGTCTTGAAGAAGGCGAGTACCAAGCTGGCGATCTGATCAATGCAGAAATCTTCGCAGCTGGCCAACTGGTAGATGTTACCGGTCAGTCGAAAGGTAAAGGCTTCGCCGGTACCATCAAGCGTTGGAATTTCCGCGGTCAAGATAACACCCACGGTAACTCCGTTTCCCACCGCGTCCCGGGCTCTATTGGCCAGTGCCAGACTCCTGGTCGTGTATTCAAGGGCAAAAAAATGTCCGGTCATATGGGCGCTGAGCGCGTGACCGTGCAGTCCCTGGAAGTAGTGCGCGTCGACGCTGAACGCAATCTGTTGTTGGTCAAGGGTGCTGTTCCTGGCGCTACTGGCGGCAACCTGGTTGTACGTCCGGCGGCCAAGGCTCGCGGTTAAGGGGAAGCTGACATGCAATTAAATGTAAATGACGCTCAAGCGATCGAAGTTTCCGAACTGACATTTGGCGGCGAATTCAACGAGACGCTGGTTCACCAAGCAGTCGTGGCCTACATGGCCGGCGGCCGTCAAGGTAGCAAGCAGCAAAAGACCCGTTCCGACGTTTCCGGTGGCGGCAAGCGCCCATGGCGTCAGAAAGGTACTGGCCGCGCTCGTGCCGGTACTATCCGTAGCCCAATCTGGCGTGGCGGCGGTACCACTTTCGCAGCTCGTCCACAGGATCACTCCCAGAAGCTGAACAAGAAGATGTATCGCGCAGCAATGCGTTCCATCCTTGCTGAGCTGGTGCGTACTGATCGTCTGGTCGTGGTTCAGGATTTCGCTGTTGAAACTCCGAAAACCAAAGATCTGCTGGGCAAGCTGAACAACATGAGTCTGACCGACGTTCTGATCGTGTCTGACGCTGTTGATCAGAACCTGTACCTGGCTGCTCGTAACCTGCCACACGTTGATGTACGTGACGTACAAGGTTCCGATCCAGTTAGTCTGATCGCATACGACAAAGTGTTGATCACTGTGTCGGCCGTGAAGAAATTCGAGGAGCTGCTGGGATGAACCAGGAACGCGTATTTAAAGTTCTGCTTGGCCCGCACGTTTCCGAGAAGGCTACGGTTCTGGCAGACAAGAAAGGCCAGTTCGTTTTCAAGGTTGCTACTGATGCAACCAAGCTGGAAATCAAGAAGGCCGTCGAAAGCCTGTTCAGCGTGAAAGTGGAGCGCGTTACTACCCTGAACGTTCTGGGTAAGAGCAAGCGTACCGCTCGCGGTCTGGGCAAGCGTAATGACTGGAAGAAGGCAGTTATCTCCCTTCAGCCAGGCCAAGATCTCGATTTCAGCAGCAGTGCTGAGTAAGGAAGGGGTGCATCATGGCAATCGTTAAATGCAAACCGACTTCCCCTGGCCGCCGTTTTGTGGTCAAGGTGGTCAATCAGGAGCTGCATAAAGGCGCTCCTCACGCACCGCTGCTCGAGAAGAAATCGAAGTCTGGTGGTCGTAACAACAATGGCCGTATTACCACTCGTCACGTTGGTGGTGGTCATAAGCAGCACTATCGTCTGGTCGACTTCCGTCGCAACGACAAAGATGGCATCGCTGCCACTGTCGAGCGTATCGAATACGATCCAAACCGTACTGCTCACATCGCTTTGCTGCTGTACGCAGACGGCGAGCGTCGCTACATCATCGCCCCTAAAGGCGTGAGCGCTGGCGACCAGCTGATCGCAGGTGCTCTGGCACCGATCAAGCCGGGCAACGCTCTGCAACTGCGTAACATTCCAGTTGGTAGCACCGTACACGGCATCGAACTGAAGCCAGGTAAAGGCGCGCAAATCGCTCGTTCCGCTGGTGCTTCGGCTCAGCTGATCGCTCGTGAAGGTGTCTATGTGACCCTGCGTCTGCGTTCTGGTGAGATGCGTAAAGTCCTGGCTGAATGCCGTGCGACCCTGGGCGAGGTCTCGAACTCCGAGCACAGTCTGCGTTCGCTGGGTAAAGCTGGTGCCAAACGCTGGCGTGGCGTTCGCCCAACCGTTCGTGGTGTTGCCATGAACCCGGTTGACCACCCACATGGTGGTGGTGAAGGTCGTACCTCTGGTGGTCGTCATCCGGTATCGCCATGGGGCTTCCCGACTAAGGGCGCGAAGACTCGTGGTAATAAGCGTACCGACAAAATGATCGTCCGTCGTCGCAAGTAAATAGAGGGATACGACAGTGCCACGTTCTCTGAAAAAAGGTCCTTTTATTGATCTTCACCTACTGAAGAAGATCGAAGTGGCGGCGGAAAAGAACGATCGCAAACCAGTTAAGACCTGGTCGCGCCGTTCCATGATCCTGCCACAAATGGTCGGTCTGACCATTGCTGTGCATAACGGTCGTCAACATGTTCCAGTTCTCGTGAACGAAGACATGGTCGGCCACAAACTGGGCGAGTTCGCCGGTACCCGTACATATCGCGGGCACGTGGCTGACAAGAAAGCCAAGCGTTAAGGGGTAAGGAACGATGGAAGTAGCCGCTAAGTTGTCGGGCGCTCGAATCTCCGCCCAGAAAGCCCGCTTGGTCGCCGACCAGATCCGCGGGAAGAAGGTGGGCGAAGCGCTCAACCTGTTGGCTTTCAGCAGTAAGAAAGCCGCCGAGATCATGAAGAAAGTGCTGGAGTCGGCCGTAGCCAACGCCGAGCATAACGAAGGCGCAGACGTTGATGACCTGAAGGTCTCCACCGTTTTCGTCAACGAAGGGCGTTCGCTGAAGCGCATCATGCCGCGTGCCAAAGGCCGTGCTGATCGCATCGTCAAGCGGTCTTGCCATATCACTGTCAAGGTTGCTGACAAGTAACGGAGTCGAAGAGATGGGTCAGAAAGTACATCCCATTGGCATTCGCCTGGGAATCGTCAAGGAGCACACCTCCGTCTGGTACGCAGACGGTCGGACTTATGCGGACTATTTGCTCGCAGATCTGAATGTGCGTGAGTACCTCCAAGACAAACTAAAAAGCGCGTCCGTAAGCCGTATCGATATCCATCGTCCGGCTCAAACTGCACGCATCACCATCCACACCGCTCGTCCCGGCATCGTGATCGGCAAGAAAGGTGAAGATGTTGAGAAACTGCGTCAGGACCTGACCAAGCAAATGGGTGTGCCTGTGCACATCAATATCGAAGAGATCCGTAAGCCGGAGCTCGACGGTATGCTGGTTGCCCAGAGCGTAGCTCAGCAGCTGGAGCGTCGTGTAATGTTCCGTCGCGCTATGAAGCGCGCAGTACAGAACGCCATGCGCATTGGTGCCAAAGGCATCAAAATCCAAGTGAGCGGTCGTCTCGGCGGTGCTGAAATCGCACGTACTGAATGGTATCGCGAAGGTCGTGTGCCACTGCACACCCTGCGTGCCGATATCGACTATGCCACCTACGAAGCTCACACCACTTACGGTGTGATCGGTGTGAAGGTTTGGATCTTCAAAGGCGAAGTAATTGGTGGTCGCCAAGAAGAGCTGAAGCCACAAGCACCAGCGCCTCGTAAAAAAGCTGCTAAGTAAGGGGTACGCCAAATGTTGCAACCAAAGCGTACGAAGTTCCGCAAGCAAATGACCGGCCACAACCGTGGTCTGGCATTGCGCGGTAGCAAAGTCAGCTTCGGCGAGTTCGCGCTGAAGTCTGTTGCTCGTGGTCGTCTCACCGCTCGTCAGATCGAGTCAGCGCGTCGTGCTCTGACCCGTCACGTAAAACGTGGCGGCAAGATCTGGATCCGTGTATTCCCGGACAAGCCTATTTCCAAGAAACCACTCGAAGTTCGGATGGGTAAAGGTAAGGGTAACGTCGAATACTGGGTTGCCCAGATTCAGCCAGGCAAAGTCCTGTATGAAATCGAGGGTGTTTCTGAAGAGCTGGCGCGTGAGGCTTTCGCCCTGGCTGCTGCAAAGCTGCCGCTCGCCACCTCCTTTGTTAAACGGACGGTGATGTGATGAAAGCGAATGAACTTCGTGAAAAATCCGCACAGCAGCTGAACGAGCAACTGCTCGGCCTGCTGCGCGACCAGTTCAATCTGCGTATGCAGAAGGCAACTGGCCAGTTGGGGCAGTCTCATCTGCTCTCGCAAGTTAAACGTGACATCGCTCGCGTGAAGACTGTGCTCAACCAGCAGGCAGGTAAGTAATCATGGCTGAAGCCGAAAAAACTGTCCGTACGCTGACTGGCCGTGTTGTCAGCGACAAGATGGACAAGACCATCACCGTTCTGATCGAGCGTCGCGTTAAGCACCCTATCTACGGTAAATACGTTAAGCGTTCGACTAAGCTGCACGCGCACGACGAAACCAACCAGTGCCACATCGGCGACAAAGTCACTATTCGTGAAACTCGTCCGATGGCCAAGACCAAGTCTTGGGCTCTGGTTGATGTTCTCGAACGCGCTGTGGAAGTCTAAGGGCTAAGGGTCGGAGAAATTATATGATTCAGACTCAATCCATGCTCGATGTGGCCGATAACAGCGGCGCTCGCCGCGTTATGTGCATCAAGGTGCTGGGTGGCTCCCATCGTCGTTACGCTGGTATCGGTGACATCATCAAAGTTACCGTCAAGGAAGCAATTCCTCGCGGTAAAGTGAAGAAAGGTCAAGTGATGACTGCTGTTGTAGTCCGCACTCGCCATGGCGTCCGTCGTGCTGACGGCTCCATCATCCGCTTTGATGGCAACGCTGCTGTTCTGTTGAACAACAAGCAAGAGCCGATCGGCACCCGTATCTTTGGGCCAGTGACCCGTGAACTTCGTACTGAGAAGTTCATGAAGATCGTCTCGCTCGCCCCAGAAGTGCTGTAAGGAGATCCGACATGCAAAAGATTCGTCGTGACGACGAGATCATCGTGATCGCCGGCAAAGACAAGGGTAAGCGCGGTAAGGTGCTTAAGGTTCTCGCTGACAACCGTCTGGTTGTTGGTGGTCTGAACCTGGTCAAGCGTCATACCAAGCCTAACCCGATGTCGGGCGTACAGGGCGGTATCGTCGAGAAAGAAGCGCCACTGCACGCTTCCAACGTCGCCATTTTCAACGGCGAAACCAACAAGGCTGACCGCGTTGGTTTCAAAGTAGAAGACGGCAAAAAAATTCGTGTCTTCAAGTCGACCCAAAAAGCGGTTGATGCTTGAACACTGCTAGGTAGAAGACCATGGCACGACTACAAGAGATTTACCGGAAGGAAATCGCTCCGAAACTTAAGGATGAACTTAAGCTTTCGAACGTGATGGAAGTTCCGCGCGTTACCAAAATCACCCTGAACATGGGTCTGGGCGAAGCGATCGGCGACAAAAAAGTCATCGAGCACGCTGTTGCTGACCTGGAAAAGATCACCGGCCAGAAAGTCGTTGTGACCTACGCTCGGAAATCCATCGCTGGCTTTAAAGTCCGTGAAGGTTGGCCGATCGGCGTCAAAGTGACCCTGCGCCGTGAGCGTATGTACGAGTTCCTGGATCGTCTGCTGTCGATCTCCCTGCCTCGGGTTCGCGACTTCCGCGGCCTGAATGCCAAGTCCTTCGATGGTCGTGGCAACTACAGCATGGGCGTGAAAGAGCAGATCATCTTCCCGGAAATCGACTACGACAAGATCGATGCTCTCCGCGGTCTGGACATTACCCTGACCACCACTGCCAAGAACGATGATGAAGGCCGCGCTCTGCTGCGTGCTTTCAAATTCCCGTTCCGCAACTGATTGGAGTAGGAAAATGGCCAAGAAGAGCATGAAAAACCGTGAGCTGAAGCGTCAGCTCACCGTTGCCAAGTACGCCACCAAGCGTGCAGCGCTGAAAGCTATCATCGTCGATCTGAACGCAAGTCCAGAAGCGCGTTGGGAAGCTACCGTAGCTCTGCAGAAGCAGCCACGTGACGCGAGCGCTTCGCGCATGCGTAACCGCTGCCGCCTGACTGGTCGTCCGCACGGCGTTTACCGCAAGTTCGGCCTCGGCCGTAACAAGCTGCGTGAAGCTGCAATGCGTGGTGACGTACCAGGTCTGGTTAAAGCCAGCTGGTAATAGCTATCAAAGTCGCGGTGTTCGGGGTCGCAAGATCCTGACCACCGGTGACCTTGAACATGAATCAAGCCCCTTTTGGGGCTTGATTCATTTCTGGGGTGTGTCTAGAATGACCGGCTCGCCTGAGCCCGTGTTTTTTGCCCGGAATTTCTCGGCGACAAGCTGTAGCCGCAAGGCTCATTTTTTTTGTATCAGGAGCGTCTAGCCCATGAGTATGCAGGACCCGTTAGCGGACATGCTAACTCGAATCCGTAATGCCCAGATGGCTGAAAAGTCCGTCGTAAGCATGCCGTCTTCCACGCTGAAGGTGGCTGTAGCAAAAGTCCTGAAGGACGAAGGTTACATCGCGGGTTATCAGATCAGCAGCGAAACTAAGCCACTGCTGTCCATCGAGCTGAAATACTTCGAAGGCCGTCCGGTCATCGAGGAAGTGAAGCGCGTTAGCCGTCCAGGCCTGCGTCAGTACAAGTCCGTTGAAGATCTGCCGAAAGTTCGTGGCGGTCTCGGCGTGTCTATCGTCTCCACCAACAAAGGTGTGATGACTGATCGTGCTGCGCGCGCTGCCGGTGTCGGCGGCGAAGTTCTTTGCACTGTGTTCTAAGGGGGGATAAGCATGTCTCGCGTCGCTAAGAACCCCGTTAAGCTGCCAGCTGGTGTTGAAGTTAAATTCGCCGGCCAACAGCTTTCGGTGAAGGGTGCCAAGGGCACTCTCGAACTGAACGTACACTCGTCCGTTGAAATTGTTCAGGAAGCTGGTGAGCTGCGTTTCGCTGCTCGCAATGGCGACCAACAAACTCGCGCAATGGCCGGTACCACTCGTGCGTTGGTAAACAACATGGTCCAAGGCGTAAGCCAAGGCTTCGAGCGCAAGCTCCAGCTGGTCGGTGTTGGTTACAAAGCGCAAGCAAAAGGCACAGTGCTGAACCTGGCCCTTGGCTTCTCGCATCCAGTGGACTACGAGCTGCCGGAAGGCATCACCGCTGAGACTCCTAGCCAGACCGATATCCTGATCAAGGGCATCGACAAGCAGCTGGTAGGTCAAGTGGCCGCTGAGATCCGCGACTTCCGTCCACCAGAGCCTTACAAAGGTAAAGGTGTGCGCTACGCGGACGAAGTCGTCCGTCGTAAAGAAGCCAAGAAGAAGTAGGGCATAGCAAATGACCGACAAAAAAGTTACTCGACTGCGTCGCGCTCGCAAAGCACGCCTGAAAATGCACGAACTCGAAGTCGTGCGTCTCTGCGTGTTCCGCTCTTCGCAGCACATCTACGCCCAGGTCATTTCGGCCGACGGCAACAAAGTCCTGGCAAGCGCCTCGACTTTGGATAAAGAACTGCGTGATGGCGCCACTGGCAACATCGACGCGGCCACTAAGGTTGGCCAGCTGGTCGCTACGCGTGCAAAAGCCGCTGGCGTCTCGCAGGTGGCTTTCGACCGCTCTGGCTTCAAGTACCACGGCCGCGTCAAGGCGCTGGCTGATGCTGCTCGTGAAGCTGGGCTGGAGTTCTAAGTTATGTCAAATAACGACCAAAAGCGCGACGAAGGCTACATCGAGAAGCTGGTTCAAGTTAACCGCGTAGCCAAAACCGTAAAAGGCGGCCGTATCTTCACTTTCACCGCGTTGACCGTGGTTGGTGATGGTAAAGGTCGCGTTGGCTTCGGCCGTGGCAAGTCGCGTGAAGTGCCTGCTGCGATCCAGAAGGCAATGGAAGCTGCTCGCCGCAACATGATCCAGGTTGATCTGAACGGCACCACTCTGCAGTACGCAATGAAGTCCGCTCACGGCGCTTCGAAGGTGTACATGCAGCCTGCTTCTGAAGGTACCGGTATCATCGCTGGCGGCGCTATGCGTGCTGTCCTCGAAGTTGCTGGCGTTCAGAACGTTCTGGCCAAGTGCTACGGCTCGACTAACCCAGTAAACGTGGTTCACGCCACTTTCAAGGGTTTGAAAGCAATGCAGTCCCCTGAATCCATTGCCGCCAAGCGTGGCAAAAGCGTCCAGGAGATCATCTGATCATGGCTACCGTTAAAGTAACGCTGATCAAAAGCATGACCGGCCGTATCCCTAACCACAAACTGTGCGTTAAGGGTCTGGGTCTGCGTCGCATCGGTCACACTGTAGAAGTCCAGGATACTCCCGAGAACCGCGGGATGATCAACAAGGCTTACTACATGCTGCGTGTCGAGGGTTAATCGATGAAACTCAATGATCTGAGTCCAGCGCCGGGTTCCCGTCGCGAAAAGCATCGTCCGGGCCGTGGTATCGGTAGTGGTTTGGGTAAGACTGGTGGCCGTGGTCACAAAGGTCAGACTTCCCGCTCCGGTGGCACCATTGCTCCAGGCTTTGAAGGCGGTCAGCAGCCGCTGCATCGTCGCCTGCCGAAGTTCGGTTTCGTATCCCTGAAAGCCATGGATCGCGCAGAAGTGCGTCTGTCCGAGTTGGCTAAAGTGGAAGGCGACATCGTCACCGTGCAGTCCCTGAAAGATGCCAACGTGATTAACCAAAACGTACAGCGTGTGAAAATCATGCTGTCCGGCGAAGTTACTCGCGCTGTGACTATCAAGGGCATCGCAGCCACCAAAGGTGCGCGTGCGGCTATCGAAGCAGCTGGCGGCAAGTTCGAGGAATAAATGGCTAAGCAAGGTGCTCTCTCTGCGCTCGGCAAAGGCGGTATGTCTGAACTCTGGGCTCGTCTGCGTTTTCTGTTCTTGGCGATTATCGTCTACCGAATAGGCGCACACATCCCGGTTCCAGGTATCAACCCTGACCGACTCGCAGACCTGTTTCGACAGAATGAGGGGACCATTCTTAGCTTGTTCAACATGTTTTCCGGCGGCGCGCTGGAGCGGATGAGCATCTTTGCACTGGGGATCATGCCGTACATCTCGGCATCGATCATCATGCAGCTGATGACCGCCGTCAGCCCGCAGCTGGAGCAGTTGAAGAAGGAAGGTGAAGCTGGCCGTCGCAAGATCAGCCAGTACACCCGCTACGGCACTGTCGTCCTAGCTCTTGTTCAGGCCATCGGCATGTCCGTTGGCCTGGCAGGGCAGGGCGTTGCGTTCACTGGTGACTTTGGCTTCCATTTCGTCGCGGTATCCACTTTTGTGGCTGGTGCGATGTTCATGATGTGGCTGGGTGAGCAGATTACTGAGCGTGGTGTTGGCAACGGTATCTCGATGTTGATTTTCGCAGGTATCGTCGCCGGTCTTCCGAGAGCGATCGGGCAGTCTTTCGAGTCTGCGCGTCAGGGTGATATCAACATTTTTGCCCTGGTTGCCATCGGTTTGCTGGCAGTAGCGATTATCGGTTTTGTGGTGTTCATTGAGCGTGGTCAGCGTCGTATTGCTGTTCACTATGCCAAGCGTCAGCAGGGCCGCAAGGTGTTTGCTGCGCAGACTAGCCACTTGCCGCTGAAAGTGAATATGGCAGGCGTTATTCCTGCTATTTTCGCGAGCAGCATTTTGCTGTTCCCGGCTTCGTTGGGTGCCTGGTTCGGTCAGTCTGAAGGTATGGGCTGGTTGCAGGACATCTCGCAGTCGATCGCTCCTGGTCAGCCGTTGAATATTCTGCTGTTTAGTGCAGGGATTATTTTCTTCTGCTTCTTCTATACGGCGTTGATGTTCAATCCGAAAGACGTAGCGGAAAACCTGAAGAAGTCCGGTGCCTTTATTCCGGGCATCCGTCCAGGTGAGCAGTCGGCGCGCTACATTGATGGCGTTCTGACCCGCTTGACCATGTTCGGTGCTCTATATATGACGGCCGTCTGCCTGTTGCCCCAGTTCCTGGTGGTTGCAGCAAACGTTCCGTTCTACCTTGGCGGGACCTCGTTGCTGATCGTGGTCGTGGTTGTTATGGACTTTATGTCGCAAGTACAATCGCACCTCGTTTCGCACCAGTACGAATCCCTGATGAAGAAAGCCAACCTGAAGGGTTACGGCAGCGGCATGCTGCGCTGACCCATAAGGTTCGAGGAGTTGGTGATGAAAGTTCGTGCATCGGTGAAAAAGCTGTGCCGTAACTGCAAGATTATTCGCCGCGAAGGTGTTGTTCGAGTAATTTGCAGCGCGGAACCGCGTCACAAACAGCGCCAAGGCTGAGTGTGATTGTGCTTCAAGCCCAGCAGCTAGTGCGCTGCTGGGTTGATTATTTGTTATTACAGCGATATTATCTCGCGCCCTATTTCTTGGCTTCCGGGGCGTAGGTAGCTGTCAATTGGAGTCCCACTGAATGGCCCGTATTGCAGGCGTTAACATTCCAGATAACAAGCATACTGTTATCTCGCTGACCTACATCTATGGTGTTGGTCGCACGACTGCGCAGAAAATCTGTGCAGAGACTGGGGTCAACCCAGCCGCAAAGATCAAGGATCTGAGCGACGAGCAAATTGAACAGCTGCGTGGCGAAGTGGCGAAGTTCACCACTGAAGGTGACCTGCGTCGCGAAATCAACATGAAAATCAAACGCTTGATGGATCTGGGCTGCTACCGCGGTCTGCGCCATCGTCGTGGTCTGCCAGTACGCGGTCAGCGTACCAAGACCAACGCGCGTACTCGCAAAGGTCCGCGTAAGCCGATCCGCAAGTAATCGCACCAGCGAATCGACAGGAATTTAGTCATGGCAAAACCTGCTGCTCGTCCTCGTAAAAAGATTAAAAAGACAGTGGTTGATGGCATCGCCCACATCCACGCGTCTTTCAACAACACCATCGTGACCATCACCGACCGTCAAGGTAACGCTCTTTCCTGGGCAACCTCCGGTGGTTCGGGTTTCCGCGGTTCCCGCAAGTCCACCCCGTTCGCTGCTCAAGTAGCTGCTGAGCGTGCTGGTCAAGCTGCGCTGGAATATGGCCTGAAAAACCTCGACGTTAACGTCAAGGGCCCAGGTCCAGGTCGTGAATCCGCAGTCCGCGCTTTGAACGGCTGTGGCTACAAGATCGCCAGCATCACCGACGTGACGCCAATCCCGCACAACGGGTGCCGTCCGCCGAAGAAGCGCCGCGTGTAATCCAGGAGATTGTAAAGAATGGCTCGTTACATTGGTCCAAAATGCAAACTGGCTCGTCGCGAAGGCACCGATCTCTTCCTGAAGAGCGGCGTGCGCGCTATCGAATCCAAGTGCAACATCGAAGCAGCACCTGGTATCCACGGCCAGCGCCGCGGTCGCCAGTCCGACTACGGCACCCAACTGCGTGAAAAGCAGAAGGTCCGTCGTATCTACGGCGTTCTCGAGCGTCAATTCAGCGGCTACTACAAAGAAGCTGCTGGCAAGAAAGGTGCAACCGGTGAGAACCTGCTGCAACTGCTTGAATGCCGTCTGGACAACGTTGTATACCGTATGGGCTTCGGTTCGACTCGTGCCGAATCCCGTCAGCTGGTATCGCACAAGTCGATCAGCGTAAACGGTCAGACCGTTAACGTTCCGTCCTACCAGGTTCGTGCTGGTGACGTGGTTGCTGTTCGCGAGAAAGCAAAAAACCAACTTCGCATTGTCCAAGCTCTCGATCTGTGTGCCCAACGTGGCCGCGTAGAATGGGTAGAAGTAGACACTGAGAAGAAGTCGGGCGTTTTCAAGAACGTTCCAGCTCGCAGTGATCTGTCCGCCGACATCAACGAAAGCCTGATTGTCGAGCTCTACTCCAAGTAAGGGCTAGAAAATAGGTGCATCCATGCAGATTTCGGTAAATGAGTTCCTGACACCCCGCCATATTGATGTGCAGGTTGTCAGTCCAACCCGCGCCAAGATCACCCTCGAGCCTCTCGAGCGTGGTTTTGGCCACACCCTGGGCAACGCGCTGCGCCGCATCCTGTTGTCCTCAATGCCCGGCTGTGCAGTAGTCGAGGCCGAGATTGACGGTGTGCTCCACGAGTACAGCGCCATCGAAGGTGTACAGGAAGACGTAATTGAAATCCTGTTGAACCTTAAAGGTCTGGCTATCAAGCTGCACGGCCGTGACGAAGTTACGCTGACCTTGTCGAAGAAGGGTTCGGGGGTGGTTACCGCTGCCGATATTCAGCTGGATCATGATGTCGAGATCGTTAACCCCGATCACGTAATCGCTAACCTGGCGTCTAACGGCGCCCTGAACATGAAGCTCGTAGTAGCTCGTGGTCGTGGTTATGAACCGGCAGACTCGCGTCAGAGCGATGAAGACGAAAGCCGCAGCATCGGTCGCTTGCAGCTTGACTCTTCGTTCAGCCCGGTTCGCCGTATCGCATACGTGGTGGAAAACGCCCGTGTCGAGCAGCGTACCAACCTGGACAAGCTGGTTATTGATCTGGAAACCAACGGTACCCTGGATCCTGAAGAGGCTATCCGTCGTGCTGCAACCATCCTGCAACAGCAGTTGGCTGCGTTCGTCGACCTCAAGGGTGACAGTGAGCCAGTGGTAATCGAGCAGGAAGACGAGATCGATCCGATCCTGCTTCGCCCGGTTGACGATCTGGAACTGACTGTACGTTCGGCTAACTGCCTTAAGGCGGAAAACATTTACTACATCGGCGACCTGATTCAGCGTACCGAAGTAGAACTGTTGAAGACTCCGAACCTTGGCAAGAAATCCTTGACTGAAATCAAGGACGTTCTGGCCTCCCGCGGTCTGTCCCTCGGCATGCGCCTCGACAACTGGCCGCCTGCAAGTCTTAAGAAGGACGACAAGGCGACTGCCTGATCGTCGTAATCACCGAACGTTGTGTTTGGTAAGGAATGAACCATGCGTCATCGTAAAAGTGGTCGTCACCTGAGCCGCACCAGCTCGCACCGCAAGGCCATGTTCCAAAACATGGCGGTGTCGCTGTTCGAGCACGAGCTGATCAAAACTACACTGCCGAAAGCCAAAGAACTGCGCCGCGTTGCTGAGCCGCTGATCACTTTGGCCAAGACAGACAGCCTGGCTAACCGCCGTCTGGCTTTCGACCGTACTCGTTCGAAAGCTATCGTTGGTAAGCTCTTCAACGACCTGGGCAAGCGTTACGCTACCCGTGAGGGTGGCTACCTGCGCATCCTCAAGTGCGGTTTCCGCGCTGGCGACAACGCGCCTATGGCGTACGTCGAGTTGGTTGATCGTGCTGTCGGCGGTGAAGCTGTATCCGCTGAATAAGACGTCAAATACAAAGAACCGGGCCTAGTGCCCGGTTTTTTGTGTCTGTTGTATTAGAAAAATACTATCGATAGTAATCATTTAATGCATTTGATGCTGTCATCTTGATGGTCGATACTCCTCGTCAGCCGATTAGCCGGCAGTTCCAAGACTGACAGAGGAAGATTGAGCATGAGCCAAAACAAAACGCTTACCACCGCAAGTGGCGCTCCAGTCGCCGATAACCAGAATTCCCGTTCTGCTGGCCCTCGTGGCCCGCTGCTGCTCGATGATTTTCATCTGATCGAGAAGCTTGCCCACTTCAACCGTGAAAACATTCCTGAGCGTCGCGTGCACGCCAAGGGTTCGGGTGCCTACGGTACTTTCACTGTGACCCGCGACATCACCGAATACACCAGCGCCAAGCTTTTCGAGTCCGTAGGTAAGCAAACCCCTACGTTCCTGCGTTTCTCGACCGTAGGTGGCGAACGTGGCTCGGCTGATACCGAGCGTGACCCACGCGGCTTTGCCCTGAAGTTCTATACCGAAGAAGGTAACTGGGACATCGTTGGCAACAACACACCTGTGTTCTTCATTCGCGACCCGCTGAAGTTTCCCGACTTTATCCACACCCAGAAACGTCTGCCGCAGAGCAACCTGAAGAGCGGCCAGGCAATGTGGGACTTCTGGTCGCACTCGCCTGAAGCGCTGCACCAGGTCACCATCCTGTTCTCGGATCGCGGGATTCCGGACGGCTATCGTCATATGCACGGCTTTGGCAGCCACACCTACAGCCTGATCAACGCCAAAGGCGAGCGTCACTGGGTGAAATGGCACTACAAGACCAAGCAAGGCATCAAGAACCTGGCGCCGGCCGAGGCTGCCCGCCTGGCGGGTACCGACCCGGATTACGCCCAGCGTGACCTGTTCAACGCGATCGAGCGCGGCGACTTCCCGAAATGGAGCGTGTGCATTCAGATCATGACCGAGGCTGAGGCTGCCGCTCATTACGAGAACCCGTTCGACGTGACCAAGACCTGGTCGCAGAAGGAGTTCCCGCTGATCGAAGTCGGTGAGCTGGAGTTGAACCGCAATCCACTGAACTACTTCGCGGAAGTCGAGCAGGCTGCCTTTGGTCCTAGCAACATGGTTCCGGGTGTCGGCCTGTCGCCGGATCGCATGCTGCAAGGCCGCGTATTCGCTTACGCCGACGCTCATCGCTACCGTGTTGGCACCAACCACCAGCAACTGCCGGTCAACGCCCCACGCAGCCCAGTGAACAGCTACCAGCGTGACGGCGCCATGGCCTTTGGCAGCAATGGCGGCGCGGCACCGAACTACGAGCCGAACAGCTACGCCGACGCGCCGAAACAGGCTCCTCGCTACGCAGAGCCGGCCTTGGCACTCAGCGGTGCGGCGGATCGTTACGATCACCGCGAAGACACCGACTACTACAGCCATGCAGGCGCTCTGTTCCGCCTGATGAACGATCAGCAGCAAGCCCTGTTGATCAACAACATCGCCGGTGCGATGGCGGGTGTCAGCTCGGATGTGGTTCAGCGTCAGCTGCAACATTTCTTCAAGGCTGACCCGGCTTATGGAGAAGGTGTCGCAAAGGCGTTGGGTGTACAGCTTAACTAAGTCTAAACGATAAGCAGAACCGCCCTCATTTGGGCGGTTTTTTGCGTTTTTTCGGCTACTTTTCTCTGGAATTCTTCACTTTGTTAGCGTTTTTACAGTGACCTGCAAGTCAGCTTGGTTCAAAATACAGACTTTCAAGCAGGGAGATGTAGGGCGATGCAAGGTCACCCGGACGTAATCGATTACCTCAACACGTTGCTGACGGGCGAGCTGGCAGCACGTGACCAATATTTCATCCACTCGCGTATGTATGAAGACTGGGGCTTCAGCAAGCTCTACGAGCGCATCAATCACGAGATGGAAGAAGAGACTCAACACGCCGATGCATTGATGCGCCGCATCCTGATGCTCGAAGGCACGCCACGCATGCGCCCTGACGATCTGGATATCGGCACCACCGTGCCGGATATGTTCGCCGCTGACCTGCGCCTGGAGTACAAGGTCCGCGCAGCACTGTGCAAGGGCATCGAGCTGTGCGAGAAGCACAAGGACTATGTCAGCCGCGACATCCTGCGTGTGCAGTTGGCCGATACCGAAGAAGACCATACCTACTGGCTGGAAAAGCAGTTGGGTCTGATCAAGTCGATCGGTCTGGAAAACTACCTGCAGTCGCAGTTCTGATGCGCTAGCCCTTTCCTGCAGGCAACTGCAGGGCTCTGACGGGCACAAAAAAGCCCCTGCCATTTCCCAATGGCAGGGGCTTTTTCATGGGGCTCAGGCCCGGTCGCGGGTCAGCAGTGGCTTGAGGTAGTAACCGGTATGGGATTGCGGCATCTCTGCCAATTGCTCCGGTGTACCTACGGCAATGATCTGACCACCCTTGGAACCGCCTTCCGGCCCCAGGTCCACCAGCCAGTCGGCAGTCTTGATCACATCCAGGTTGTGCTCGATCACCACCACAGTGTTGCCGTGGTCGCGCAGGCGATGCAGAACGTCCAGCAACTGCTGGATATCGGCGAAGTGCAGGCCGGTGGTTGGCTCGTCGAGGATGTAGAGGGTCTTCCCTGTATCGCGCTTGGACAGCTCGCGAGACAGCTTGACCCGCTGCGCTTCACCGCCGGACAAGGTCGTCGCCGACTGCCCCAGCTTGATATAGGACAGCCCCACGTCCATCAGCGTCTGCAGCTTGCGCGCCAGTGCCGGCACCGGGTCGAAGAACTCCCGCGCTTCCTCGATGGTCATTTCCAGGACCTCGTGGATGCTCTTGCCCTTGTATTTGATCTCAAGGGTTTCGCGGTTGTAGCGCTTGCTCTTGCACACATCGCACGGCACGTAGATATCCGGCAGGAAGTGCATTTCCACCTTGATCAGGCCGTCGCCCTGGCAGGCTTCGCAGCGTCCGCCCTTGACGTTGAAGGAGAAGCGGCCCGGACCGTAGCCGCGCGAGCGCGATTCGGGAACCCCGGCAAACAGTTCGCGAATCGGCGTGAACAGCCCGGTGTAGGTCGCCGGGTTGGAGCGGGGGGTGCGACCGATCGGGCTCTGGTCGATATCCACCACCTTGTCCAGGTGCTGCAGGCCGTTGATGCTGTCGTGCGCAGCGGCTTCCAGCGTGGTCGCGCCGTTCAGCGCCGTGGCACTGAGGGGGAACAGGGTGTTGTTGATCAGGGTCGATTTGCCCGAGCCGGAGACACCGGTCACGCAGGTCAGCAGGCCGATCGGAATCTCCAGGTCGACGTTGCGCAAGTTGTTGCCGCGGGCCCCCTTGAGGGACAGCGAAAGCTTCTTGTTGCGTGGCGTACGCTTGGCCGGCACGGCGATTTTCACCCGACCGGAGAGGTACTTGCCGGTCAGCGAGTCGGGATGGGACATCACCTCGTCGGGAGTGCCCTCGGCGACGATCTGCCCGCCATGCACGCCGGCGCCCGGGCCGATGTCCACCACATAGTCGGCCAGGCGAATGGCGTCCTCGTCGTGTTCGACCACGATCACCGTGTTGCCGATATCCCGCAGGTGTTTCAGGGTGCCCAGCAGACGGTCGTTGTCGCGCTGGTGCAGACCGATGGAGGGTTCATCGAGGATGTACATCACTCCTACCAGGCCGGCGCCGATCTGGCTGGCCAGGCGGATCCGCTGCGCCTCGCCGCCGGACAGGGTGTCGGCGCTGCGATCCAGGGTCAGGTAGTCCAGGCCGACGTTGACCAGGAACTGCAGGCGCTCGCGGATCTCCTTGAGGATCTTGTCGGCGATCTCGCCACGGCGTCCGGTCAGCGACAAGGTGCCGAAGTAATCGGTGGCATCGCCGATCGGCAGGCTGGTGACGGCCGGCAAAGTCTTCTCGCCGACCCACACGTGGCGTGCTTCACGACGCAGGCGGGTACCACGGCAGTCCGGGCACGGCTGGGTGCTGAGGAACTTGGCCAGCTCCTCGCGCACGGTGGCCGATTCGGTCTCGCGGTAGCGACGTTCCAGGTTCGGCACGATGCCTTCGAACGGGTGGGAGCGCTTGACGATATCGCCACGATCGTTGAGGTACTTGAAGTCGACGTTCTGCGTGCCGCTGCCGTTGAGGATGACCTTCTGCTGGTCGGCCGGCAGCTGGTTGAACGGTACTTCCAGGCTGAAGCCGTAATGCGACGCCAGCGAGCCGAGCATCTGGAAGTAATAGACGTTGCGCCTGTCCCAGCCGCGAATCGCCCCTTCGGCCAGGGTCAGCTCGCCATTGACCAGGCGCTTGATGTCGAAGAACTGCTTGACCCCCAGGCCGTCGCAGGTCGGGCAGGCACCGGCCGGGTTGTTGAAGGAGAACAGCTTGGGTTCCAGTTCGCTGATGGCGTGGCCGCAGATCGGGCAGGCGAAGCGCGCGGAGAAGATGATTTCTTCGCCGGGTTCGTCGTCCATTGGCGCCACCAGGGCGATACCGTCGGCCAGCTTCAGCGCGGTCTCGAACGACTCGGCCAGACGCTGCTGCAGGTCGGTGCGGACCTTGAAGCGGTCGACCACCACATCGATCGAGTGCTTTTTCTGTTTATCCAGCTTCGGCAACTCATCCAGCTCGTAGAGCTTGCCGTTGACCCGGGCGCGAACGAAGCCCTGGGCACGCAGTTCCTCGAAGACCGACAGGTGCTCGCCCTTGCGCTCGCGAATCACCGGCGCCAGCAGCATCAGCTTGCTGCCTTCCGGCTGGGCCAGCACCAGGTCGACCATCTGGCTGACGGTCTGGGCTTCCAGCGGGATGTCGTGATCCGGGCAGCGTGGCGTACCCACGCGTGCATACAACAGGCGCAGGTAGTCGTAGATCTCGGTGATGGTGCCGACGGTGGAGCGCGGGTTGTGCGAGGTGGATTTCTGTTCGATGGAAATCGCTGGCGACAAACCTTCGATGGTGTCGACGTCGGGTTTTTCCATCATCGACAGGAATTGCCGGGCATAGGCCGACAGCGACTCGACATAACGGCGCTGGCCTTCGGCATACAAGGTGTCGAACGCCAGAGACGATTTGCCGGATCCGGACAGGCCGGTGATGACGATCAGTTTGTCCCGTGGCAGGGTCAGGTCGATGTTCTTCAGGTTGTGGGTTCGGGCCCCACGAATCAGGATCTTGTCCAAAGTGGCCTCGCTCGGCGGGCGTCGAAAACGTAGGAGTATAAGGGCAAATACTGGATGGATGCACACTATCAAATGAGGTCTGTGCAGCCGTAGATGAAACCTGCGCGGCAAAGCGTCGCCATATACCCCGTCAATCGATCGGACTGGTAGAATCGCCGCCGGTTCACACGAGGTTTTTCCATGCATGATCCCCACAGCGAGCGCATGAGTGGCGCCGAGACCCGCGCGGCAAGCGGTCTGGCCCTGGTGTTCGCCTTCCGTATGCTTGGCATGTTCATGGTGTTGCCGGTCCTGGCGACCTATGGGATGGATCTGGCAGGAGCGACCCCTGCCCTGATCGGGTTGGCGATCGGCGCTTACGGCCTGACCCAGGCGATTTTCCAGATCCCGTTCGGGATCATTTCCGACCGTATCGGTCGTCGTCCGGTGATTTACCTGGGGCTGATCGTCTTTGCCCTGGGCAGTGTGCTGGCGGCCAACGCCGACTCGATCTGGGGCGTGATCGCCGGGCGCATCCTGCAGGGTGCCGGGGCGATTTCCGCGGCGGTCATGGCGCTGTTGTCGGACCTGACCCGCGAGCAGCACCGCACCAAGGCCATGGCCATGATCGGCATGACCATCGGCCTGTCCTTTGCCGTGGCCATGGTGGCCGGCCCGCTGCTGACCCGCGCTTTCGGTTTGTCCGGGCTGTTCTTCGCCACCGGCGGCATGGCGCTGCTGGGCATTTTCATCGTTGCCTTCATGGTGCCGCACTCGACCGGCCCATTGCAGCACCGTGAGTCCGGGGTCGCGCGCCAGGCGCTGTTGCCGACGCTCAAGCATCCGGACCTGTTGCGCCTGGATCTTGGTATCTTCGTGTTGCATGCGATGCTGATGTCGAGCTTCGTCGCCTTGCCGCTGGCCCTGGTGGAAAAAGCCGGCCTGCCCAAGGAACAGCACTGGTGGGTCTACCTCACCGCGCTGTTGATCTCCTTCTTCGCCATGATCCCGTTCATCATCTACGGCGAGAAAAAACGCAAAATGAAACGAGTTCTGCTGGGCGCGGTCAGTACGCTGCTGCTCACCGAGCTATTCTTCTGGGAGTTCGGCGACAGCCTGCGGGCGCTGGTGATCGGCACGGTGGTGTTCTTCACCGCGTTCAACCTGCTGGAAGCTTCGCTGCCGTCGCTGATCAGCAAGGTTTCACCGGCCGGCGGCAAGGGCACGGCCATGGGGGTCTATTCCACCAGCCAGTTCCTCGGTTCGGCGCTGGGTGGCATTCTCGGCGGCTGGTTGTTCCAGCATGGCGGTTTGTCGGTTGTGTTCCTGGGGTGTGCAGGACTTGCTGCCCTGTGGTTGGCCTTTGCTGTTACCATGCGCGAACCTCCTTACGTGACGAGCCTGCGCTTGCCGTTATCGCCCGAAGCGATCCGCGAAGCCGGTCTGGTCGAGCGCCTGAAGGCCGTTGTTGGGGTAACAGATGCAGTGATGGTGGCCGAAGAAGCCGCCATTTACATCAAATTGGACACCGAATTATTGGATCGCGCGACCCTCGAGCAGCTGGTCAACCCAGCCCGATCGGCGTGTGAAGCCTAGGAGAACGTTATGGCCCGTGGGGTTAACAAAGTCATATTGGTCGGCACTTGCGGCCAGGATCCTGAAGTTCGCTACCTGCCTAACGGTAACGCCGTGACCAACCTGAGTCTGGCCACCAGCGAACAGTGGACCGACAAGCAAACCGGTCAGAAGGTCGAGAAGACCGAGTGGCACCGTGTGTCGATGTTCGGCAAGGTCGCGGAAATCGCCGGCGAATACCTGCGCAAAGGTTCGCAGGTCTACATCGAAGGCAAGCTGCAGACCCGCGAGTGGGAAAAAGACGGCATCAAGCGCTACACCACTGAAATCATCGTCGACATGCAGGGCACCATGCAGCTGCTGGGCGGCCGTCCACAGGGCGACCAGGGCCAGGGCATGGGCAACTCCGCGCCACGTCCGCAGCAGTCGCGTCCACAGCCTTCGCAGGCGCCACAACGCGAATCGCGTCCAGCGCCTCAGCAGTCCTCGCCACAGCCGGCGCAGAACTTCGACGACAGCTTCGATGACGATATTCCGTTCTAAGAGAGCCCTCTCGGCAACGGCATGAAAAAGGCCCGTAGCGCGCAAACGCTACGGGCTTTTTGCTTTCTATCTATCGCAAGTTCGGTGCTGGGGACTCCGTTGTCCCAGAGCCTCCAGCAAGGAACGGCCCGAC
Source organism: Pseudomonas sp. RW409 (assembly GCF_003184125.1). Taxonomy (NCBI): domain Bacteria; kingdom Pseudomonadati; phylum Pseudomonadota; class Gammaproteobacteria; order Pseudomonadales; family Pseudomonadaceae; genus Pseudomonas; species Pseudomonas sp. RW409. Next base: position 228,262 of record NZ_QHHP01000033.1, read on the forward strand.
AGAATCAGCGGCTGCCTGCCAGAAACTCATCGGTGGACACCACGCTGGCGTAGGCGAACCCGAGGGACGACATGAATGCAGCGTGGACCTGGGCCGCTGGCACCACCACACCATTGAATTCGAGGTCGCGGGTGGCGCAGGCGTCATGGATCACTGTGACGCCATAGCCCAGGTCGGCGGCAGCGCGGGTGACGCCGTCGATGCACATGTGACTCATGCTGCCGACCACCACCAGTTGTTCGATGTCGTGTTGGTCGAGAATGGCTTCGAGCTCGGTTTCGCGGAACGAATTGACGAAGTGCTTGAGCACCACCGGTTCGTCGGCGCGGTTGCTGACCTTGGGATGCAGTTGTGCGCCGCTGGAGCCGGGGGTGAAGAACGGCGCGCTGTCGGAAGTGAATTCGTGGCGGATGTGCACCACCTGCTGGCCGCTGTCACGGAAGGCTTGGATCAGCCGCGCGGCGTTGTCGGCGGCGGCTTCGACGCCCACCAGGGGCCACTTGCCGTTGGGGAAGTAGTCGTTCTGGATATCGACTACGATGAGCGCTTGCTTGGCCATGGGTGTGTCCTCTGAAGTAGTGGCTGGCTGTGGAGTCCAGTATTGGCTCCGGCGGGCCGGTCGAGGATTGGCCGCACCGACAATAGCAGGGGGAAAACTGACAATGGGTATGGAAAGCGCAGTCGCCGAGCTGGGCGTGCTGATCTATCCCGGGGCACAGATGGCCGCGGTGCATGGCTTGACCGACCTGTTCGGGGTCGCCAACCGTATCGCCGCCGAACAACGCAGTACGCAGTTGCCGCTGTTGCGCATCAGCCACTGGCAGGCGCAGGCCGACCAGGCGCCTATACGGGTATACGACAGTCACCCTGATGTTGAGGGGCCATTGCTGGCGGTGCTGATCCCACCCTCGGTGGCCGGCTTCTCCCGGGCGCAGGCACCGCAGGCGCTGACCCAATGGCTGCGCCAGCAGCATGCCAATGGCGCGACCCTGGGCGGGGTCTGTGTCGGCTCGATCCTGCTGGCCGAAAGTGGCCTGCTCGACGGTCGCAGTGCCACCACTCACTGGACCTCGGCGAAGCAGTTCGCCGAGCGCTACCCGAACATCCGCCTGAACGCCGACAAGCCGATCGTCGACGATGGCGACCTGATCACCACCGCCGGCCTGATGGCCTGGTCCGAACTCGGGTTGCGCATGGTCGACCGCCTGCTAGGCCCGAGCATCGCCAGCGGCACCGCGCGTTTTCTGGTGATCGAACACAGCGACAGCGCCAGCCAGTGCGGCAGTAACTTCGCGCCGATCCTCGGCCACGGCGACGCGGCGATCCTCAAGGTGCAGCACTGGCTGCAGGCCAATGGCGCGGTGGACGTTTCCCTCGCCGTCATGGCGCAGCAGGCCGGGCTGGAGGAACGCACCTTCCTGCGGCGCTTTCGGGCCGCCACCGGGCTCAAGCCCACCGAATATTGCCAGCACCTGCGGGTGGGCAAGGCCCGGGAAATGCTCGAGTTCACCAACGGCACCATCGACCATATCGCCTGGACGGTCGGTTACCAGGATCCGGGGGCGTTCCGCGCCACCTTCAAGAAGATCACCGGGCTTGCGCCCAGCGAATATCGCGCGCGTTTCGGCGTGACGCCGCCGACACCGCTGGCGCGGGCCGGGCAGGGCTGAGCCCGCGAGTCGTGCAAAATACCGGGCGGCGCCGGCCGATCGTGCAAAATAAGACAGGCCCAATGCCAGCAACGATGGTGTAGAGCGCTTATCCAGGGGCTATTCGACTCCCCCCGGGCCTTGGCGTGATCCCTGCACCCTTCCTTGTACATTCACCACGCCGATGACGAAGGGGGACGCATGACCCCGACGCAACGCAAGAAACGGGTGGTCGCCCACTCGGTCCACCCTGGGGCCTCGCAGCATGTCGTGGAGACCAATCGCGCGCTGGCCCGGTGGCTGGCGCAAATCCTCGGGCTGGAGTTCGCCGGTGACTACGACCCGCTCGTGCATGGCCAGGACGAGCTGTACCTGTTGCCGACGCAGACCATCGTCGGCCCTGCCGCGGCCCGGCAATTGCGGGTCACGGGGCCGGACGACCTGTGGGGCGGGTATGTCGAGCATGACTTTATCTGCACCAAGGCCATCACCCATGGCTTGCTGAACAAGAACGCCGTGGCCCCGCCGGGGTGGGCGCCGCTGTTCTCCCGGCGGGTGCGCAATGTGGTGCTGGACGGCCTGAGCGTGTTCTCCCTGAACGATGCCCGGCCAGCGGCCAGCCATTTGCTTTACAGCGGGCCGATCCGCATGAAGCCGATCCATGCCTGCGCCGGTCGTGGCCAGCAGGTGATCGAGAGCCTGGAGCTCTTCGACGAGCTGCTGACGCAACCGGACGTCGCCCGGCAGTTCAATGAAGGCGTGGTCCTGGAGCAGGACCTGCAACAGGTGGTCACCTACAGCGCCGGCCAGTCCTTTATCGCCGGCCATGTCCTCAGCTACTGCGGCCAGCAGTACCTGACCGAGGACGCCGACGGCGAGCAGGTCTACGGTGGCTCCGAGCTGTTGGTGGTGCAGGGGGGCTACCCTGAGTTGCTGGCGCTGCCACTGCCGCCGGACGTGCGCCAGGCGGTGCAGCAGGCCCGGGTTTTCGACGCCGCCGCCGATGAGGCCTATCCGCGGTTTTTCGCCTCCCGGCGCAATTACGACATCGCCCAGGGCCTGGACGCCGAAGGCCGGCAGCGCAGCGGCGTACTCGAGCAATCGTGGCGCATGGGCGGTGCCAGCAGCGCCGAAGTGGCGGCTTTGCAGGCCTTTATCGACCATCCGGGCATGCGCGTGATTCGTGTGTCCGCGGTGGAAACCTATGTCGACCAGCCTTTGCCGGCCGATGCCATCGAGGTCTATCGCGGGCCCGCGGAGCACAGTGACTTTCTTCTCAAATATGCAACGGTCCAATCCTATGACGGCTAGAAGCGAAAGCATTCAAATCGACATCGATGACGAGCAGATGAGCGGGACCTTCCTCACTCCCAGGTCGAAAGTCCCCGGCGTACTGTTTGTCCACGGCTGGGGCGGTAGCCAGGAGCGCGACCTGGAGCGCGCCCGGGGCATCGCCGGGCTGGGTTGCGTGTGCCTGACCTTCGACCTGCGGGGCCACGCCGGCAGCGGTATCCCGCTGAACCGCGTGAGCCGCGAAGACAACCTGCGCGACCTGTTGGCGGCCTATGACCGCCTGCTGGCCCACCCGGCCCTTGATACCTCGGCAATCGCCGTGGTGGGCACCAGTTACGGTGGCTACCTGGCGAGCATCCTGACCTCGCTGCGACCGGTGCGCTGGCTGGCGCTGCGGGTCCCGGCGCTGTACCGCGACGAAGCCTGGAACAGCCCCAAGCGCGACCTGGACAAGGCCGACCTGCTGGATTACCGCAGCAGCCTGGTGCGCATGGACAGCAACCGGGCGCTGCATGCCTGCGCGGCGTTCACCGGGGATGTGCTGCTGGTGGAGTCGGAGACCGACGAGCATGTGCCACACGCCACCATCATGAGTTACCGCGCGGCCTGCCAGCAGACCCATTCCATGACCCACCGGATCATCGACGGCGCCGACCATGCCCTGAGCAATCCCGTGTCGCAGCAGGCCTACACCTCGATCCTGGTGGACTGGATCACGGAAATGGTGGTGGGAGAACGGTTGAGCATCATTCAGTCGCAATAGTCGGGAGCGCTGGTTGAATGAGGTGCGCAAGCTCGCTCCCGGAGAGGAACGCGCGCGTTTGTCGCGATAGCGTCAGCCGCCTTTGCGCGGCTTTTTCTCCACGTGCAACGCCTTGGCCCTGGCCTCTACCAGCAGGTACATCAGCAGCGCGATCAGCAGCGGCAGGATGAAGTAGATCGCCCGGTAGGCGATCAACCCGGCCAGCAGGCTGCCGCGGGACACCTCATGTTGCAGCAGGGCGATGAACACCGCCTCCAACACCCCCAGCCCCGCCGGAATATGGGTGATGACCCCGGCGATGCTGCTGATCAGCAGCACCCCGAGCACCACCGGGTAATCGAGCTTGCTGGGCAGCAGGGTAAAGATCACCGCTGCCATCAGCGACCAGTTGAGCGCGCCCAGGGCCAGTTGCAACAGGGCCATGTGCAACGAGGGCAGGTTGATCTCGACCCCGCGTATCGACCACTCGCGCCGCCGGGAAAACCGACAGGCCGCCAGGTAGCCCACGCCCAGCACCAGCAGCAGGACGCCCACCCCCTGTAACGCGCCGTTGCTGAGCTGCCAGCCGGGCGGCAACTTCATCAGGCCACTGGCGAACACGGTGCCGGCCAGGGCCATGTAGCCGAACCAGTTAGTGGCCAGGCTCAGGCCGAGGATCTTGGCGATGTTGCCGGTGCTCACCCCGAGCCTGGAGTACAGCCGGTAGCGCATGGCGATCCCGCCGACCCAGGCGCTGAGGTTGAGGTTGAAGGCATAGCTGATGAACCCCACCGGCAGGATCTGCCGCCAGCCGAGGTTCTGCCGGATGTAGGTGCGCCCGATCAGGTCGAAGCAGGCGTAGACCAGGAAGCTGGCCAGGGTCAGGCTCGCGGCGATGACCAGGGTACGCACCTTGAAGTCGGCCAGGGTGCCAAGCACTTCGCTCCAGTCGATGCGCCGGGCCAGCAGGGTGAACAGCACGATCAGCAGCAGGAAGAAGGCGATGGTCAGCGGTTTCTTCAGGCGTTGCCAGCGCGACCGGGCATGCGACGCGGCGGGCGTCGAGCCATGGGCGTCAGTGCGGCTCATGGGGCGACTCCCGCTGGGGGGCGGCCTGGCCGAAGGGCTTCAATAGCGGCTTGTGGGCGGGCAGCCAGCCGGCCCAGGCCGGAAAGTGACGCAGGATGTGAAACACCAGGAAGCCCACGGTCAGGCGCCACAGGCGGCCGCGGCCGGAGCCCTTGGCCGGCATGGCCTGGCAGTGGTCGCGGCTGAGCCGGTCGAGGCGCTCGAACAGGTCGTGATTGAAGGCCCGGTCGCGGATCAGCACATTGGCTTCCAGGTTCAGCGACAGGCTCAGCGGGTCGAGATTGCTCGAGCCCACGGTGCTCCAGTCGTCGTCCACCAGCGCCACCTTGCCGTGCAGTGGCCGTTCGCAATATTCGTAGATGGTCACGCCATCCTTGAGCAGGTAGTCATAGAGCATGCGTGCCGCCAGCCTGGCCACCAGCATGTCCGGCTCGCCCTGCAGGATCAGCCGTACCTCGACGCCACGGCGCGCGGCGTTGCGGATCTCGCGCAGCAGCCGATAGCCGGGGAAGAAGTAGGCATTGGCGATTACCACCCGCTGCCGGGCCCCGCGCAGCACCAGGCGGTAGACCTCTTCGATATCGCTGCGGTGCAGGCGGTTGTCGCGATAGACCAGGCGTACCTGGCCGTCATGGTCGGTCAGGGCCAACTGCGCGCGGCGCTGCCGGCGGCGTTGCCACCAGTAGCGGGCGCGGGCCGGGCGGTCGCCTTGCAGCAGGGCGAAATGGTGGATATCCACCACCGCCGGCCCCTGGATCTCTACCGAGTAATCCTGTTTGGCCTGGGGGCCGAAATCGGCCAGGTGATCGGCGGAGAAGTTGATCCCGCCGACAAAGGCGATGGCGCCGTCGACCACCACTATCTTGCGATGCAGGCGGCGGAACCAGTTGGTGCGCACCCCGAAAATCGGCTGCGCCGGGTCGAATATCTGCAAGCGCACCCCGGCGTTGCTCATGGCGGCAAGGAACTCGGTGCTCAGTTCGCCGCAACCGAAGCCGTCCAGGCTGACAGTGACCCGTACGCCACGCTGTGCGGCCTCGATCAGGATGCGGTGCAGCTCATGGCCGACCTTGTCCTCGAAGAGAATGAAGGTCTCCAGCAGGATCTCGCTCTGCGCCTGGCGCAGCACTTCGAACACCCGGGGGAAATAGGCTTCGCCATTTTCCAGCAGCACCACCCGGTTGTTGCTGTGCCAGCCATATTCGAGGTCCATCCGTGGCGGCTCGTGGGCCAGCCCGGCATCGGGCAGGCTGTCCACCGTGGTTTTTTCCAGGGGCATGTCGTTCATAGCTCGACCTCGACCGACAGCGGCGCGTGATCGGAGAGATGGGACCAGGGATGGGTGTCCAGTACCTGGGGCCGGTGGACCTTCAGATGACGCACGTAGATCCGGTCCAGCCGCAGCAGCGGCAGGCGCGCGGGGAAGCTGCGCGCTGGCTTGCCGTGCAGGCTGACAAAGGCCTCCCGCAAGCCACTGGGCGCGAGCCGTGCATCGGCGCGCAGCCGCCAGTCGTTGAAGTCGCCGGCGACGATCAAGGGCGCATCGACGGGTAGCTCGGCGATCAACTGCAGCAGCAGATCCAGCTGTTGCTGGCGATGGCTTTCGCGCAACCCCAGGTGCACGCAAATGGCATGCACTTCCAGGGCATCGCCGGGCAGGCGCAGCACGCAATGCAGCAGGCCGCGGCTCTCGTGCCCGGACAGGGAGATGTCGAGGTTGTCGTAGCGAATGATCTGGAACTTCGACAGCAGCGCATTGCCGTGGTCGCCAGCCGGGTACACCGCATTGCGCCCATAGGCGAACTGCGGCCAGATGCTGTCGGCGAGGAACTCGTATTGCGGCATGCTCGGCCAGTTGTTGTAGCGCTGCGGGTGCTGGTCGTGGGCGCCGTGCACCTCTTGCAGGAACACCACATCCGCCTCCACGCTGCGCACCGCCTCGCGCAGCTCGGGCAGGATGAAGCGCCGGTTCAGGGCGGTGAAGCCCTTGTGGGTGTTCACCGTCAGCACCGTGAAGCGGCGCGCGGCGGCAAGCCCGATCGCGGGTGGTATCGGGCTGTTGGCCGACTCGTCATGGCTCATGGCAGCACCCCGGGCGGGGCCGGCTCGCCGGGCGTCGTCGCCAGCGCCTTGTCGAGCCCGAAGCGCTGCAGCAACCGGCGGGCATCGAAGGGCGCGCGGACCTTGAGGTCATTGTCGAAATAGCAGAACACCTCCCGGCTCTTGCGCACCCTGGGGGTATGCCGGGCGTCGATCAGCCGGGCATCGGCGGGTTGTTTGCCGTTGTGCCAGGCCTCGATCCGGTCGCCCCAGCGCTTCAGGGCCTGGGGCGTATAGCCGCTGGCATACAACGCCTTGTCGCCATGCAGCCGCAGATAGACGAAATCGCCGGTCAGGTCCTCGCAATAAGGCCACTTGCCGGCGGTGTCGGCCACCACCAGCGCCACACCGTGCTGGCGCAGCAGGTGCGGGAATTCGGGCACGGCAAAGCTTGCATGGCGGATTTCCACGGCATGGCGCATGGCTTTTTTGCCGTAGGCCTTGGTGCTGGCGTGGCCGTTCAGGCGTGGTTCGTGCTGGCGGGCGAGGGCGGCGGCCTGTTCGGTATCGGCGGGCAGTTGCTGAAGAAAGGCGCCGAACAGCTCGGCGTCGAACTGAAAACTCGGTGGAAACTGCCAGAGGATCGGCCCGAGCTTGTCCTTGAGCTCCAGCACGCCCGAGGCGAAGAAGTTGGCGATCGGCTTGTGCACGTCCCGCAGCCGCAGGATATGGGTGATGTAGCGCGGCGCCTTGACGCTGAACACGAAGTCCCTGGGGGTATCGGCATACCAGTCGGCATAACGCTCGGGGGTCTGCAGCGCGTAGAACGAGCCGTTGATTTCGATGCTGTTGACCGCGCGCGAAGCGAATTGCAGCTCGCGCTTGTGCGTCAGCCCCTCGGGGTAGAAGTCTCCACGCCAGGGCTTGTAGCGCCAGCCGGAAATACCGATATGAATCGCCGCCATGTCCGCTCCCGTCTCAGGGTCTTCGAACCGCCTCTGTCTTTTGATGACTGCCCGGCTGACGGGAAAGTTTCGACCTTCCTACGGACGGCACTTTCCACCTTTGTAGGAGCGAGCTTGCTCGCGATGGACGTTAACGATAACGCGTGTTGAGTGGATGAACGCGGCGCTCTCAGGTCCATCGCGAGCAAGCTCGCTCCTACAGTGGCGCCACTATCGTCCTTAACTGATCGGCACTAGCCGGCCAGGGCTGCGTTTTTCTGCTTGGGGCCTGCTGGCGGGCTCAGTGCCCGACCACCACCCGGCTCGAACCCTCGGCCGGTTCGGCGTACACCGGGCCGAGGCGATCCAGGCGCCCGCTCCAGGCGGTCAGGGCCAGGGCGCCCAGCACCACCAGGCCACCGATCCAGGCGGTGTGGATCAGCCCCAGGTGGGCGACGATCAGGCCGCCACCCCAGGCGCCGCCGGCGATGCCGAGGTTGAAGGCGGCGATGTTCAGGCCCGAGGCCACGTCTACCGCCTGCGGGGTGTGGTGTTCGGCCTGGCGCACCACGTAGACCTGCAGGCCCGGTACGTTGCCGAAGGCCACGGCGCCCCACACCAGCACGGTGGCCAGTGCCAGCCACGGGTTGCCGGCGGTGAAGGTGAGCAGCAACAGCACGCCGGCCAGCAGGGCGAAGATGATCTTCAGGGCGCTGATCGGGCCGCGCTTGTCCGCCAGCTTGCCGCCCCAGATGTTGCCCACGGCGACCGAGATCCCGTAGACCAGCAGCACCAGGCTGACGGTGCTGGCGCTGAAGCCGGAAATGTCCTGGAGAATCGGCGCGAGGAAGGTGAAGGCGATGAACGAGCCGCCGTAGCCCACCGCGGTCATGGCGTACACCAGCAGCAGGCGCGGTTGTTTCAGCACTTGCAGTTGTTGCAGCAAGGACGCCGGTTTGCTGTGGGCGATGTTTTTCGGCACGTAGATCAGGCTGCCGATAAAGGCGATCACACCCAGCGCCGACACGGCGAGGAAGGTTTCGCGCCAGCCGAAATGCTGGCCGATAAAGGTCCCCAGCGGCACACCGGTGACCAGGGCCACGGTCAGGCCGGTGAACATGATGGCAATCGCGCTGGCGGCTTTCTCCTTGGGCACCAGGCTGGTGGCGATGGTCGAGCCGATGGAGAAGAACACGCCATGGGCCAAGCCGGTGACGATGCGCGCCAGGACCAGGGATTCATAGCTGGGCGCTTGCCAGGCCAGCAGGTTGCCGAGGGTGAACAGCACCATCAGCGACAGCAGCAACAACTTGCGCGGGACCTTGCCGGTCAGCGCGGTGAGCACCGGCGCGCCGACAGCGACGCCCAGGGCGTACAGGCTGACCAGCAGCCCGGCGGACGGCAGGCTGACGCCGAGGTCGGCGCCGATGGTGGGTAACAGGCCAACGATGACGAACTCGGTCGTCCCGATGGCGAAGGCGCTGAGGGTCAGCGCGAGCAAGGCAATGGGCATGGCTGCAACTCCGGTGGATTCGATAATGGAGCGCAGTGTCCGGATTCGACTCGTGCGGAAAAATAGCGGTTTCGGTATTTGATATTTGACCTGCGAGCAAATATCGAATGGCCAGGCTTCTGTAGGAGCGAAGCTTGCTCGCGATAGGCGCGGCGCGATGTACCAGCCTGATCGCGCTCAGGCGTCAGTGGCGAATCAACCGAGTCCGCAACTCAAGGCTGGCCTGCGGCTCGAGGTCCAGCCAGAAATGCTGTTTGCCGGCGATCTCGGCGGCCGCGGGCAGGCCGTCGCGGTACACCAGCCGGTTGCCGGCCAGGGCCGGGACCTTCGGCCCGGGCAGCAAGGTGCCGGCGAGGTTCAGCGGGTCGACGCCACACACCGCGATCAGGCTGCCATCCAGCGGGCGCCGGCGAACTTCGCGCAACAGGGCGATGGCCTCGGGCAGGGCGAACTGCTCGCCGGCCAGGCCGCTGACAAAACGCCCGCCACGGATTTCGCCGCGGGCCTCCAGCCGATGGAAAGTGCGCAGCAGTTCGCGCCAGCTCGGCAGCCAGTCGGCCTCGCGCTCCAGCAGGCGCCAGAACACCACGCCATAACGTCGCAACAGGGTCATGGCGATGTGTTCCAGGGTGTCCGGTGGGAGTGCCTGCGCATGGCTGCCGACGCCCTCCAGCACCTGCGACGGGCGCCGTAGCAGGGCCCAACGCCCCGCATCGTCCATGCCGCCGACCAGCGCTCCGCGCCCGCGTCGGCTGCTGCGGGCCTGGCGCTTGCTGGCCGGGGTGATCAAGGCGCGCAGGCCGGCAAAACTGTCGGCATTTACCAGCCCGGCGGCCACCAGTTCCTGCAGGGCGATCTCCAGTTCGGTGCGCAGGACATGGGCTTCGTGCTGTAACTCATCGAAGAACAAGGCGCCGTGCTGGCTCAAGGCTTCATGGACCTTCTGTGCCTTGGGCGACAGCTCGCTGCTGTCGGGTTGCGCGCCCAAACCGCTCCACAGCGCGACCTGGCTGCGGGGCAGCAACACGATCGGCGTGTTGCGCAAGGTTGCACCAGCGGCTTTGTGCGGGGCGCTGAGGCGGCTCCAGACCACCTTGCCGTTGCGGCACAGCTCATCCAGCCAGGTGGCGGAGTAATCCTTGATCCGCGCCGGCAGCAGGTCGCTGTCCCAGGCACCGGCTGCGGCGGCATAGCCCTCGAACTGGGCGACCGTCTGCGCCAGCATGGCGCTGCCCTGGCCCTGGGTGGAGCTGGACAGGTGCTGCCAGTCGAACAGAAAGCGCATCAAGTCCTGCAGCGATACCGGTTCGATCTCCCGGCGCAGGCGTTTGACGGTGTAGCGATGAATCCGCGCCAGCAGATGCCGTTCGCACCACTCCTCCCGAGTCTCGCCGGGGCTGAAGCGGCCGCGCAGCACATAACCTTCACCTTCCAGTTGCGCCAGGACCTGGGCGACCTCGCTGGTGCTCAGGCCCAGGGGCGCGGCGATGCTCTCCAGCGGCAAGGGGCCGAAGCCGCTGAGCCGGGCTCGAATCACCTCCAGCAGCGCTTCATCGCGCTGCCATTGCTCATCGAAGCCGGGCAGAGCCTCGAGGACCGGTTGCAGCGGCGCCTGTGGATAAATCGCCCGCAGGCAACCCAGGCGCTCAACGGCCAGCCACAGGGCCTGCTTGTCGTCGATCTGCAACCGGCTGGCGCGGCCGCTGTCCGCCAGGGCTTGCAGCCAATCAGTCCATCGCGGGTTGGCCTGGGCCTCGTGCTCGCCGATACAGGCCAGGCTCATCAGTGCTTCATGCATTTCATCCGGGTTGCCGGGGGCGGGCCAGGCTTCCTCGCGCACCGACTGGATGGCCTCGGCATCCAGGGCGCCAAGGTCGTCGCTGGATTCGGGGTCGCTCCAGCGGCGGCTGAGCACGGCCTGGGTCCGCCGCTCTTCCAAAGGCGCATCGTCGAGGAAGGTGTAAGGCCGGGCGCTGAGGATCTCCGCGGCCAGGGGAGAGGGCGCCGGCAGGTCGCGGCTGATCAGGCGCAACTCGCCGCGTTCCATGCGCCGCAACAGCTTCAGCCAGCCCTCGCTGTCCATGGCTTCGTGCAGGCAGTCGTCCAGGGTCTGCTCCACCAGCGGGTGATCGGGAATCTGCCGTTCGCCGGCGAGGTTTTCCAGGCAAGCGATCTGGTCGGGAAACACGCTGGCGATCAGGTCTTCGCTTTTCATCCGCTGGATCTGCGGCGCTACCTTGCGCCCGCCGACAAAGCGCGGCAGCGCCAGAGCCACCCCGGCATTCCAGCGCCAGCGCACGCCGAACAGCGGCGCGTCCAGCACGGCCTGGACCAGGATGTGTTCGGCGCTGTTGCTGTGCAGGTAACGCCAGACTTCGTCGAGCTCGAAACTGTGGCTGGTGGACAGCGACAGCACGATGGCGTCTTCGCTGGCGGCGGCCTGCAGTTCGAAGTTGAAGGTGCGGCAGAAGCGCTTGCGCAGCGCCAGGCCCCAGGCGCGGTTGATCCGGCTGCCGAACGGCGTGTGGATGATCAGTTGGGTGCCGCCGGACTCATCGAAAAAGCGCTCCATGATCAGCGTGTCCTGGGACGGCAGCGCGCCCAGGCTCTGGCGTGCGCGGGCCAGGTAGTCGACCAGTTGTTCGGCGCTGGCGGCGTCCAGGCCAAGGCTGTCGCCCAGCCAGTCGAGGGCCGGCTGCAACTGGCCGGGCGTGGCGCCGAGCAGTGCGTCGAGCCGGGCCAGCAGGCGCGCCACGGCAAACGACAGTTCGGCGCTGCGCCCGGGGGCTTCGCCAAGCCAGAACGGAATGGTCGGCGGCTGGCCATGGGCGTCCTCGACCCGCACCCGGCCGGTTTCCACCCGCAGGATACGGTACGAGGTGTTGCCCAGCTGAAACACATCGCCGGCGATGCTTTCCACCGCGAAGTCTTCGTTAACGCTGCCGATATTCAGCGCCTGGGGCTCCAGCAGCACGGCGTAGTCGGCGTTGTCGGGGATGGTGCCGCCACTGGTCACCGCCGTCAGCTGGCTGCCCCGCCGGCCGCGCAGGCTACGGTTGACGGCATCGCGATGCAGGTAGGCGCTGCGGATGCCCTGGCGCCCGTTGTAGCCCTCGGCGAGCATGCACAGCAGCGCCTGGAAATGCCCTTCGTCGAGGTCGCTGTAGGGCGAGGCGCGGCGGATCATTGCCAGCAGCGGCTGTTCCTGCCATTCCTGGTTGCTGACTTCGGCGACGATCTGCTGCGCCAGCACATCCAGCGGCGCCCTGGGGATCTGCAGGGTGTCGAGCTCGCCGCGGTGCACGCAGTCGAGCAGGGCGGCGCATTCGATCAGGTCGTCGCGGGTCAGGGCGAACAGGCGGCCCTTGGGCGTGCCGCCGACCTGGTGTCCGGAGCGCCCGACCCTTTGCAGGAACGCCGAGATCGAGCGCGGCGAGCCGACCTGGCACACCAGATCGACATCGCCGATATCGATGCCCAGCTCCAGCGAGGCGGTGGCGATCAGCACCTGCAAATCGCCGCGCTTGAGGCGTTGTTCGGCGTCCAGGCGAAACTCCTTGGCCAGGCTGCCGTGGTGGGCGGCCACCGCGTCCTTGCCCAGGCGCTTGCTCAGGTGACGGCTCAGGCGTTCGGCCAGGCGCCGGGTGTTGACGAACACCAGGGTGGTGCGGTGTTCCCGCGCCAGCTCGGCGATGCGTTCGTAGACCAGCTCCCAGACGTCGTTGGCCATGACCGCCGACAGCGGCACGGGCGGCACTTCGATGGCCAGGTCCCGGGGCCGGGCGTGTCCGATGTCGACGATCTCGCAGGGGCGTTCATGACCGACCAGGAAACGCGACACCGCTTCGATGGGCTTCTGCGTGGCCGACAAGCCGATGCGCGTCAGTGGTTCGCCACACAGCGCTTGCAGGCGCTCCAGGCTCAACACCAGGTGGCTGCCGCGCTTACTGGCGGCGATGGCGTGGATCTCGTCGACTATTACCGTGCGCGTGCTGGCCAGCATCTGCCGGCCAGAGGCCGAGCCCAGCAGCACATACAGCGATTCGGGGGTGGTCACCAGGATATGCGGCGCGCTCTTGCGCATGGCGCTGCGGTCTTTTTGCGGGGTGTCGCCGGTGCGCACCGCGGTGCTGATGCGCAACTGTGGCAGGCCCATGCGTTCGAGCTGTTGGGTAATCCCGGCCAGCGGGTCCTGCAGGTTGATCTGGATATCGTTGCTCAGGGCCTTGAGCGGCGAGACGTACACCACCAGGGTCTGCTCCGGCAGCGTGCCACCATTTTCCAGGCCACGATGCACCAGCTCGTCGATCACCGCGAGGAAGGCGGTCAGGGTCTTGCCCGAGCCGGTGGGCGCGGCAATCAGGGTCGAGCGGCGCTGGCGGATCAGCGGCCAGGCCCGGGCCTGGGCGGCGGTCGCCGCCGGGAAGCAGCTGTTGAACCAGGCGCTGACCGCGGGGTGGAAACCCGGCAGGGCGTCGGCGGGGATCTGGGGAAGGTTCATGCACAACGTTATGCGACCGCCGGGGCGAAGTTGCAAGGCTGTCTCGTCAGTGGCTACACGGACACCACGTACTCTATAGCCGCTGCCGCAGGCTGCGATCGAGCTGGGCGGCATTCCGACGTAGCGGTCGTAAAACCAGCCAATGCGATTTTCCAGACAGATCGCGGACTCAGGGTTTGCGGCAACTGCGTTGCCGATCGCAGCCTTGCGGGGCTCGGCAGCGGCTACAGAGGGACGGTATGACCGACGGCGCTACACTTTCTCAGTGACGGTTGCGCCGGAAACCCGCAAAATGCAACGATTCTGAGCACTATTCATGGCCAAACCCGCGGGTCTGGCCGACTCAAACCATCGTTCCGAACAGATTGGGCCTGCTGACTCTATGCGAATGCGCCTTATGTTACTGGGCGGCGGAAATGCCCTTGGGCAGGCGCTGATTCGCCTCGGTGCAGAGGAAGACATCGGTTTCCTTGCCCCCCGTCCGCCGCAAGACGGCTGGGATGCCGCGAGCCTGACGCAACTGCTCGACGACACCCGTCCGGATGCCTTGATCAACCTTGCGTACTACTTCGACTGGTTCCAGGCGGAGAGTGTCCCCGAGGCACGCCTGGCCAGCCAGGAACGGGCGGTCGAGCGGCTTTCCGAGCTGTGCCAGCATCACAACATCATTCTTCTGCAGCCTTCCAGCTACCGCGTGTTCGACGGTTCGCGGGCCACCGCCTACAGCGAAAAGGACGAACCGGTACCGCTGGGTCTGCGTGGCCAGGCCTTGTGGCGGATCGAGCAGAATGTGCGGGCCACCTGCCCGCAGCATGTGCTGCTGCGTTTCGGCTGGCTGCTGGACGACAGCGCCGAAGGCACCCTGGGGCGTTTCCTGGCGCGTGCCGAGCAGCCCGAAGAGCTGCTGCTGGCCGACGACCGCCGCGGCAACCCGACGCCGGTGGACGATGCCGCCCGGGTGATCATTTCCGTGCTCAAGCAACTCGATTGCGCCGCGCCGCTGTGGGGCACCTACCACTACGCCGGCCATGAGGCGACCACGCCGCTGGCGCTGGGCCAGGCGATCCTCACCGAGGCCCGCAGCCTGCATCCGCTGGCTATCGAGGCGCCGACCGCCCAGGCCCACGCCGCCCGGCCGGACGCCGCCGAAGAACCGCAGCACGCGGTGCTGGCCTGCAAGAAAATTCTGCACACCTTCGGGATCAAGCCACGTGCCTGGCGCGCGGCGCTCCCGGCTCTACTGGATAGGTTTTATCGTCATGGCTGATGGCCCAATTCTGATCACCGGCGGTGCCGGTTTCATCGGTTCGCACCTGACCGACGCTTTGCTCGCCAAGGGCTACTCGGTGCGGATCCTCGATGATCTGTCCACTGGTAAACCCAGCAACCTGCCGCTGGATAACCCGCGGGTCGAACTGATCGAAGGCGACGTCGCCGATGCGGCCCTGGTGGCGCGGGCGATGAGTGGCTGCCGTGCGGTCGCGCACCTGGCGGCGGTCGCTTCGGTACAGGCCTCGGTGGACGATCCGGTGCGTACCCACCAGAGCAACTTCATCGGCACCCTCAACGTCTGCGAGGCCATGCGCCAGGCCGGCGTCAAGCGCGTGCTGTTCGCCTCCAGCGCGGCGGTCTATGGCAACAATGGCGAGGGCGAATCGATCGACGAAGACACGCCCAAGGCGCCACTGACGCCCTATGCGTCGGACAAGCTGGCCAGCGAGTACTACCTTGATTTCTATCGCCGCCAGCATGGCCTGGAGCCGGCGATCTTCCGCTTCTTCAACATCTTCGGGCCGCGCCAGGATCCGTCCTCGCCGTACTCCGGGGTCATCAGCATCTTTTGCGAGCGTGCGCAGAAAGGCCTGCCGATCACCGTATTCGGCGATGGTGAGCAGACCCGCGATTTCATGTATGTCGAAGACCTGGTGGACGTGCTGGTGCAGTCCCTGGAAATGCCGCAGCTGGAAGTCGGCGCGGTGAATGTCGGCCTGAACCAGGCCACCACCCTCAAGCAATTGCTCGAGGCCCTGGGCGAGGTGGTGGGGCAGTTGCCACCGATCAGCTACGGCCCGGCGCGTTCAGGGGATATTCGCCATTCGCGGGCGAACAACCAGCGTCTGTTGCAGCGCTTCAAGTTCCCCGAGCCGACCCCGATGAGCGTCGGGCTGGCACGTTTGCTGGGCCTCTGAGCTTTCCCCCAGCGATGAAAAAAGGCGCCTTTGCAGGCGCCTTTTTTTGTCTGGCCGATTTAGAACTTGTAGCCCAGGCCGACCATGTAGACCCATGGATCGACGTCCACGTCGACCTTGGCCCGGGTGCCGCCGGCGACCGCGTTGTTGTTCACGTAGGCGGTGGTGTCGATGTCCACGTAACGCACCTGGGCGTTGATCATCACGTTGTCGGTCAGCATGTAGTCGGCACCGACCTGCCAGGCCAGGCCCCAGGAGTTCTTCGCCCGGAAGTTGTCGAAACCGGCGGCGCTGGCGCGGCTGCCGACGTGTTCGTCATAGATCCAGGTGTAGTTGATACCGGCACCCACGTAAGGCTGGAAAGCGGCCTTGTGGTCCAGCGGGTAGTACACGACGCTCAGGGTCGGTGGCAGGTGCTTGAGGGTACCGAGCTTGCCGTTGGCGGCGTCCAGCGCGGTGCCCTTGAGTTTCACGTCATGCTCGAACGGCGTGGCCGCGAGCAGTTCGATGCCGATGTTGTTGGTCAGCATGTAGGCGAAGTTCAGGCCCAGCTGGGTGTCGCTGCTCATGGTCGCCTTGCCGCCGAGGTTGGCACCGGCCAACGGACCGCGGTCGACCTTGACGTCGCCGCTGTCGGCTTTCGGATTGACGGTGATGGCACCGGCGCGAACGATGATGTCGCCCGCTTCGTGGGCGTGGGCGAGCGGGGCGGCGAGCGCGAGCGCGAACAGGGAGGCGCTGAGCAGGGACTTGTGCATGGGAGCTCCAAAGGACGATTCGAGTTGGCTAGGTCCAATGGTAAGGATCGTCAAGGAACAGGCTTTGACTCAGCTCAATGAAAACCGGATCAGCGTGGGAGCGAGGCGCTCGGGGGGCGCTCCGGGCGCTTTGGAATCGATCGCGAGCAAGCTCGCTCCTACATGAACAATGCAGTTCCCTGTAGGAGCGAGCTTGCTCGCGATGAGGTCATGTACGGCACTGCAAAACCGACGGTTCACTCCTGCAATTCGTACACGTAGATCTTCTGCGCTTCCATCTGGTAACCCGCGTCGGCGATGTCGCTGGTGGACGCCTTGACCTGCATCGGCCCCTCGATCCAGTACGGCTGATACAGCTCGTCGAGCTTCACGCCGACCTCGCTTTTCACGTGCACGATCTGGTTCGAGGGCGGTGGCGGTACGTGGATACAGGCGCCGAAATACGGCACCAGCAGAAACTCCGTGGTGCGGCCTTCCTCACTGACTTCCAGCGGCACTATGTAGCCGGGCAGGCGCACCGACAGGCCGTCCAGGCTCTGCACCACCGGGGCGTTGGGCATCTCCTGCTTGGCCGCCGGGGCGGACTCGGCGGCCAGGGCGTCGCTCATCTGCGACAGGTCGTGCAACGGCTTCATGTTCGGCACTTCCGCCGGCGCGTCCGGCGGGATCATTTCCGACCAGGCCAGGTCCCGCGGTTCGGCGGCCCACAGTGGCAGGGCGACCAGCATCAACAGCGCAAGCAGGGCACGGGGCATGCCGGAGCTCCTCATGACTAGAGACCTCATAAACGGATGGACAGGCCATCGGCCAGCGATTGTCGGTAGGCGCGCCAGGCCGGCACGCTGCCCATCAGCAGGGCGGCGATCAGGATACCGCCGAGCAGCGTCCACTCATACTCGCTCGGCCAGGCCAGCGGCAGGTACAGGCCGTAGGTCGACTGCACATAACCCTGGGCCAGGGCGATGCCCAGGTACAGCAGGCCGAGCCCGGCGAGCACGCCGAACAGCGCCAGGGCGAAGGCTTCCAGCACCAGCAAAGTCGCGATATGCCAGGGGCGGGCGCCGACCGAACGCAGGATCGCCATCTCCCGGCGGCGCTCGTTGAGGCTGGTGAGGATCGCCGTGAGCATGCCGATCAGGCCGGTCAGTACCACGAACAACGACACCACG
The DNA here is from genome assembly GCF_003184125.1 of Pseudomonas sp. RW409. Taxonomy (NCBI): domain Bacteria; kingdom Pseudomonadati; phylum Pseudomonadota; class Gammaproteobacteria; order Pseudomonadales; family Pseudomonadaceae; genus Pseudomonas; species Pseudomonas sp. RW409. The sequence goes on from NZ_QHHP01000033.1 coordinate 246,149, forward strand.
AACAAGGCTTTTTCCGCGGTGCCCATCAGGCTCCACAGCTCTTGCAGGGCGACCCCGGGCAGGATCGCCAGCATCGGTTCGCCGCGGTATTCGTTGATCTCGCGCTGCACGGCGAAAGTGGCGATCTTGCTGTTCAGGCCGAGCATGAAGGCGGTGATCGCTTGCGGCGTCAGGTCCATGTTGCGTGCCTGGTCGGCGCTGATGCGGCCGTTGCCCTGGGCCGGCACGCCGTTGTGCCAGTCGATGTGGATCGCCTCCATGCCGCCGAGGCTGATGTGCAGCGTGCGGTCCACCGGGGTGCCGGTGCGCTTGAGGATGCCGACCACGGTGAAGGGTTTGTCGTCGTGCTTGACCAGGCTGATGGCTGCCACGCCGTGGGCCAGCACCAGCTTGTCACCGAGCTTGTAATGCAGGGCCTCGGCGACTTCGGCGCCGAGCACCACTTCGAACGGATCGCTGGCGAACTCGCGGCCGCTGGCCAGTTGCAGGTTCTGCTGGTGGCCGTATTGGTAGTGCTCGAAGTAGGCCTCGGTGGTGCCCATCACCCGGTAGCCGCGATGGGAATCGCCGAGGGAAATCGGGATCGCCCATTTCACTTTCGGGCTATTGGCGAAATGCTCGAAGCTGTCCCAGCGAATGTTGTTGGTGGCGTTGCCGATGCGGAACACCGAATACAGCAGCAGGTTCACCGAACCGGAGCGGGCGCCGACGATCAGGTCGGTGCCGCTGATGGTGCTGGCGAAACTGGCGCGGGCTTCGGTGCGCACCCGCTCGACCGCCAGCAGCAGGCAGACCGACAGGGCGATGGCGAAGGCGGTGAGGATCGCGGTGAAGCGGCGGTTAGCCAGGCTGGCCATGGCTAGACGGAACAGATACATCTCAGACCTCTGCGGGCGTGGCGGCGCGATTGAGTTCGGCCAGCGACAGGTTGCGATCGAACAGCGGCGCCAGGCTCTGGTCGTGACTGACGAACAACAGGCTGGCCCCGGCCTCGCGGCATTCGGCGAACAACAGGCGGATAAAGGCTTCGCGGGCGTCGTAGTCCAGCGCCGAGGTCGGCTCGTCGGCGATCACCAGTTCCGGCTGGCCAATCAGTGCGCGGGCGGCGGCGACCCGTTGTTGCTGGCCGATGGACAGCGAGTCGGCGCGGCGTTCGAGCAGGTCGGGGTCTTTCAACCCCAGGTGGGCGAGCAGGGTGGCCGCTGCCTGGTCGACACTGCCGTGGCGCTGCACGGCGCGGCCGGCGCGCAATTTGGAGAAGTGGCAGGGCAGCTCGACGTTCTCGCGCACCGAGAGAAATGGCAGCAGGTTGAATTGCTGGAAGATGTAGCCGGTGTGATCGACCCGGAAGCGGTCGCGGGCGCCGGCCGAGAGTTCGGTCAGCTCCTGGCCCAGCAGGCGGATGCTGCCGCAATCGGGTTTCTGCACGCCGCCGAGCAAGCCGAGCAGGGTGGTCTTGCCGCTGCCGCTGGGGCCCTTGAGGAACAGTGTTTCACCCGCTTCCAGGCGAAATGCCGGGATATCCAGCAACTGCGGATGGCCGGGCCAGCTGAAGCCCAGGTCGGACAATTGGATAAGTGCTTGGGTCATGTTGGGCCGATCATGGTGTGAGTTTTGTAGCCGCTGCCGAAGGCTGCGATAAGGTCCGCAGAACCTTCCGGGGGCCTCAAGAGCAACGACCCCTTCGGGCTCGATCGCAGCCTGTGGCAGCGGCTACAGGAGTCGCGGTCAGAACTTCAGGCTGGCGGCCTTGGAGGTCGCTTCCACGCCTTGCTGGCCACTTGGCGAGATGAGTTGTACCTGAATTTTCTGGGTAGCGGGGAAGGTCTTGAACACGCCGGCCAGGTCCAGGCTTTTCAGCGCACCCGGCGTGGCACAGGTGAACTGGTAGTGCGCATGGATCTCGCTGTGTTCGTGGTGATGCTCGTGGCCGTTGGCGTCCTTCGCTTCGTCATGGTCTTCGTCGTGATCCTCGGGCTTGTCGCCGAACAGCGGGCTTTCCAGTTCCTGTTGCGCCACCACGCAACCGGCGGCGGGCGGCAGGCTGAACAGCGCCAGGGGTTTTTCCAGCTGGGCCCGCACGGCGTCGACCTTGGCCTTGTCCGCGTCGGTGCTGGCGGCGTGTTCGAAACCCACCAGGTTCATCGCCGGGCTTTCCAGTTCCAGCTCCAGGGTCTGGCCGTCCAGCGCGGCGTTCAGGCGAGACACGCCATGCTCGTGAGCGCCGAGGCTGCCGTGCTCATGGTCGTGATCGTGTTTTTCGGCCGCGTGAGCGATGGCCAGGGGCAACAGGGCGAACGGCAGGGCGAGCAGCAGACGACGCATGGCAAGTCTCCGGAGCGAACATGAAAAAAATGTTATGTAATCTTATAACAAGAGTGGCGAGAGTTTGACCGCCTGCTTGGCGTTGCGCAAGACGCATGGGAGCATGCTCGTCAGAAAAGATCGGGAGCAGAGCGATGGTGCGGATTCGTGGAAGCATCGGCGAATGGCCGGTGGATTTGACCCTGGAACTGGACGAGGCCGACTGGGATCAGCTGAGTGCCCGGCTGGGGGCGCCGTTGCAGGCGGCCAAAGCCGAAAGCGGTGCGCCCGTGGCCAAGCCGGCGAGCCAGGACGATGCGCTGTGGCAGATCGCCAGGGACTTGCTGCGCAAGGCCGGGCAATTGAGTGGCCCGGATCTGCTGGAGCAATTGGAAGGCCTGACCGGCAGCGCCGCGGCGGGCAAGCGCCTGCTGGTGCGCCTGCGCCATAGCGCACAGGTCAAGGTAGTGAGCGGCGGCGATACGCCGCTCTACAGCTGGATCGAGTAGGCGAGGGCTGAGCCGGCTTGCGATAAGCCGGCGCGGTTATCAGCTATGAATCAGTACAGCGCGGCGAACAGCTTGCGGCGGTAGGTGGTCACCAGCGGGTGATCGTTGCCCAGCAGCTCGAACACTTGCAGCAAGGTCTTGTGCGGCAGGCCTTCGTTGTAGCCGCGGTTGCGGATGAACAGCTTGAGCAGCGCATCCAGCGCCGCGTCGTACTGCTGGCGCGCCAGTTGCTGGATGGCCAGCTGATACACGGCCTCGTCGTCCTGCGGGTTCTGCGCCAGGCGGCTTTTCAGGTCGGCGCTGTCCGGCAGGTCGGCGGCCTGCTTGAGGAAGGTGATCTGCGCCTTGGCCCCGGCCAGCGCAGCCTTGTGCTCATCGCCGGTAACCGCGTCGAGCACGGTCTGAGCTTCGCCCAATTCACCGCGTTCGGCCAGGCAGCGGGCGTAGAGGATCAGCGCCTTGGCGTTGCTGTTGTCTTCGCCCAGCAGCACTTTCAGCGTGGCCTCGGCCTCGGCGATGCGGCCTTCGGCGAACAGCGCTTCAGCCAGTTCCAGCGGATCGGCGGCCTTGGGCGGCGGCATCTGCACATGGGGTTCGAGCATGGTGCGCACCGCGGATTCCGGTTGCGCCCCGGCAAAGCCGTCCACCGGCTGGCCGTCCTTGAACAGCACCACGGTCGGCAGGCTGCGAATGCCGAAGCGGGCGACGATGTCCTGCTCGATATCGCAGTTGACCTTGGCCAGCAGCAGCTCGCCCTGATAGCTCTCGGCGATCTGTTGCAGCATCGGCATCAGCGCCTTGCAGGGCGCGCACCATTCGGCCCAGAAATCCACCAATACCGGCTTGTGGAACGAGTTCTCGATCACCGACTGGTCGAAGTCGGCGGTGCTGGCGTCGAAAATGTACGGCGTGTCCTGACTCATGGGGGATCTCGAAAAAACGTGAATGGAACCACTATAAGGCTTGGCGGGGGGCGGCTGAAAGCGGGGCATGGGGTGACCGCTAGATTGTTTCGCGGGCAAGCCTCGTTCCTACAGGCGGCGTTTCTTTTGTAGGAGCGAGGCTTGCCCGCGATAGGCCACAACGTGGCCCGTCCTCTATCAATCACGCTGCGCGTGATACAGGCTCACATCGCGGAACTCCCAGGGCTCGGCCAGATCCGGCAGGGTCAGGGCGTGGAGCATTTCCAGGCGTCGGTACAGCGGATGCTGGAAGTCCTTGACCCGGGAGTCCGCCACCAGCGCCTGGCGTCCGCGGCTGAGGAATTCATCCAGCAGCGGCAGGTTGGCACGGTCATAGAGCACGTCGGCCACCAGGATCAGGTCGAAGCGGTCGGCTTCCGCGAAGAAGTCCGTGGAGTAACCCAGTTCAACCCCATTGAGCGCGGCATTCGCCCGGCAGGCGGCAATGGCCAGCGGGTCGAGATCGCAGGCCACCACTTCCAGCGCGCCGGCCTTCAGCGCCGCGATGCCGGCCACGCCGGAGCCGGCGCCGAAATCCAGTACCCGCTTGCCTTGCACCCACTGCGGCCGCTCGGCCAGGTAGCGCGCCAGGGCCAGGCCGCTGGCCCAGCAGAAACTCCAGTACGGCGGTTCGTGGAGGATTCGCCGGGTTTCTTCCGGGGTGAAGGCGCGGTTCATATTGTCGGCATCGATCAACCACAGCTTCAGCTCGGTGTCCGGCAGTTCGCAGGCCACCAGCTGGGCATCGCCCAGCAGGTCGCTCAGGGCACGTTGCAGGTCGAGCGGTGGGGTCATGGTGCTTTGACAAATTGCAGCTGGCCCACGGCCTGGGTGGTCGGCTGGGTGATGAGTCGCGCCGGCAGGTGCAGGATCAACTGGCCGGACTGGCTGGCGCGGCCGCGCAGTTCGACGCGGGCGCCCACCGGGAAGACGTCGGGGTTGAAGCGCAGGCGAAACGGCAGGATCTTGTTGTTGCCGATCAGGTTGCTGCTGGCCAGCAAACGTTGCGGCCGGCCGCGCTCGTCGATCACCAGCAGCGCCAGTTCCACTTCGGCACCGCTCGGTACGCCCTGTAGGGTCCCGCTCAGTTCACGCTGGTAGGCCGGCAGCGGGCCGAGGTCGGTGGATTCACGGGCTTTTTTCACACTCTGCTGGGGCGGCACGGTGGAGGCGGCCGGTTTCGGGGCGTCGCTGCTGCAAGCCACCAGCAGGCTGAAAAGGCTGAGCAGAACGAGCGGTCGTAGTGGCATGCGAAGCTCCAACAAGGCGAAATTCCATGTGCAAAACATAATAGTCGGTCTGTATACCGTAAAGGCTATGGCTTGTCTTGCCAGTGGGATGCGCTACCATGGCCCTCCCTTTTTTTGTTGCCTGCCACCATGCACTGTCCCTTCTGCGGTGCCAACGACACCAAGGTCATCGACTCGCGTCTGGTCGCCGAAGGCGAACAGGTGCGCCGCCGGCGTGAATGCCTGGCCTGCGGTGAACGTTTCACCACTTTCGAAACTGCCGAACTGGTGTTGCCGCGCCTGATCAAGACTGACGGCAGCCGTCAGCCCTTCGACGAAGAAAAACTCCGCGCTGGCATGCAGCGCGCCCTGGAAAAACGCCCGGTCAGCGTCGAGCGCCTGGAAGCCGCGCTGGTGCATATCAAGCACAAGCTGCGCGCCACCGGCGAGCGCGAGGTCAAATCCCTGGTCGTTGGCGAACTGGTGATGGCCGAGCTGCAAAAGCTCGATGAAGTGGCTTATATCCGCTTCGCCTCGGTCTACCGGCGCTTCCAGGATCTCAACGAGTTCCGCGAAGAGATCGACCGTCTCGCCCGCGAGCCGGGCAAAGAATGAACATCTCCGGCGAACAGGCGGTACTCGACGCCCACTACATGGCGCGAGCCCTGGAGCTGGCCGCCAAAGGCCGCTTCAGCACTCACCCCAATCCGCGGGTCGGTTGCGTGATCGTGCGCGACGGCCAGGTCGTCGGCGAAGGCTGGCATGTGCGGGCCGGCGAGCCCCATGCCGAAGTCCACGCCTTGCGTGCCGCCGGTGCCAACGCCCGTGGCGCCACCGCTTACGTGACCCTCGAGCCCTGCAGCCATCACGGCCGTACGCCGCCGTGCGCCGATGCCTTGGTGGATGCCGGCGTGGCGCGGGTCGTGGCGGCGATGCAGGACCCCAACCCGGAAGTCGCCGGCCGTGGCCTGCAGCGCCTGGCCCAGGCCGGCATCGCCACCCACAGTGGGGTGATGGAGCAGGAAGCGCGGGCGCTCAACCGGGGTTTCCTCAAGCGCATGGAACACGGCCTGCCGTTCGTGCGGGTCAAGCTGGCCATGAGCCTGGACGGGCGCACCGCCATGGCCAGCGGCGAAAGCCAGTGGATCACCGGCCCCGCCGCGCGTTCCGCGGTGCAGCGCCTGCGGGCCGAGGCCAGCGTGGTGTTGACCGGTGCCGACACGGTGCTGGCGGACAACGCCCGACTGACCGTGCGTGCCGAGGAACTGGGGCTGGACGCGGAACAGACCGCCCTGGCCATGAGCCGTCCACCCTTGCGCGTATTGATCGACGGCCGCCTGCGGGTACCGCTCGATGCGCCCTTCTTCAAGGCGGGGCCGGCGCTGGTCGCTACCTGCGCCGCGGTGGAGGAACAGTACGCCAACGGTCCGGAATGCCTGATCGTGCCGGGTGCCGATGGCCAGGTGGACCTGCGTCGGCTGCTGAGCGAGCTGGCCGCCCGCGGCGTCAACGAGGTGCTGGTGGAAGCCGGCCCGCGCCTGGCGGGCGCATTTGCCCAGCAAGGCTTGGTGGACGAGTACCAGATCTTTGTCGCCGGCAAGTTCCTTGGTTCCTCGGCGCGACCGCTGCTCGACTGGCCGCTGACGCAGATGCGCGAGGCGCCGCAGCTGAAAATCATTGAAATGCGCGCCGTAGGCGATGACTGGCGAGTCATTGCCATTCCTCTGCCAGCAGCGAGCGTATAATTTCGGGCCTTCGCCACGCGGCGACCCTGTTCTCGAGGAGGACTCCATGTTTACAGGCATCATCGAATCCATCGGCAGCATCCGCGCATTGAGCCCCAAAGGCGGCGATGTGCGGGTGTATGTGGAAACCGGCAAGCTCGACCTGGGCGACGTGAAGCTGGGCGACAGCATCGCGGTGAACGGCGTCTGCCTGACGGCGGTGGAACTGCCGGGCGACGGCTTCTGGGCCGACGTCAGCCGCGAGACCCTGGATTGCACCGCTTTCCATCAATTGAAGGCCGGCAGCCGGGTCAACCTGGAAAAGGCCCTGACTCCGACCACCCGCCTGGGCGGCCATCTGGTCAGCGGCCACGTCGACGGTGTCGGCGAGGTGGTGGCCCGGGAAGAAAATGCCCGCGCCATCCAGTTCCGCATCCGCGCGCCCAAGGACCTGGCCAAGTACATCGCCCACAAAGGCTCGATCACCGTCGACGGCACCAGCCTGACGGTCAACGCGGTCAATGGCGCCGAGTTCGAGCTGACCATCGTCCCGCACACGCTGGCCGAAACCATCATGGCCGACTACCGGCCGGGCCGTCAGGTCAACCTCGAGGTCGACCTGCTGGCGCGTTACCTGGAGCGCCTGCTGCTGGGCGACAAGGCCGCGGAGCCTTCGAGCGGCGGCATTACCGAAAGTTTTCTGGCCGCTAACGGCTACCTCAAATCCTGAACCTCAAATTTTGAAAGAAGGGGGGTGCCGCGTGGCGCTCAACAGCATCGAAGAACTGGTTGAAGACATCCGCCAAGGCAAGATGGTCATCCTCATGGATGACGAAGACCGCGAGAACGAAGGCGACCTGATCATGGCCGCCGAGTGCTGCAAGGCCGAGCACATCAACTTCATGGCCAAGCACGCCCGCGGCCTGATCTGCATGCCGATGAGCCGCGAGCGTTGCGAGCTGCTCAAGCTGCCCTTGATGGCGCCGCGCAACGGTTCCGGGTTCGGCACCAAGTTCACCGTGTCCATCGAGGCCACCACCGGCGTGACCACCGGCATCTCCGCCGCCGACCGTGCGCGCACGGTGCAGGCGGCTGCCGCCAAGGACGCCAAGGCCGAAGACATCGTCAGCCCGGGCCATATCTTCCCGCTGATGGCCCAGCCGGGTGGCACCCTGGCTCGCGCCGGTCACACCGAAGCCGCCTGCGACCTGGCGCGCATGGCCGGTTTCGAGCCGAGCGGGGTGATCTGCGAAGTGATGAACGACGACGGCACCATGTCCCGTCGCGCCGAGCTGGAAGCCTTCGCCGCCGAACACAACATCAAGATCGGCACCATCGCCGACCTGATTCACTACCGGATGATCCACGAACGTACCGTTCAGCGGATTGCCGAGCAGCCGCTGGACAGCGAATTGGGCCAGTTCAACCTGGTGACCTACCGTGATTCGGTGGAAGGCGACGTGCACATGGCGCTGACCCTGGGCAACATCTGCGCCGAAGAGCCGACCCTGGTTCGCGTGCACAACATGGACCCGCTGCGCGACCTGCTGATGGTCAAGCAGCCTGGCCGCTGGAGCCTGCGGGCCGCGATGGCCACGGTGGCCGAGGCCGGCAGCGGCGTGGTGCTGTTGCTGGGCCACCCGCTGGACGGCGACGTGCTGCTGGCGCATATCCGCGAAACGGCCGAGCACGCGCCTGCGAAAAAACCGACCACCTACAGCATCGTCGGTGCCGGTTCGCAGATCCTGCGCGACCTGGGCGTACGTAAAATGCGCCTGATGAGTGCGCCGATGAAATTTAATGCGATATCCGGTTTCGACCTGGAAGTTGTAGAATACGTGCCCTCCGAATAAAAGCCGGTTGTTGCGGGCTTGAAATTCGCGGTTCAAATATCACTAGTGAGCGCGTAGTGAACGCGCTCCGGCTCTTTAAGAGATTTGTCGAATGACCCTGAAGACCATCGAAGGTACCTTCATCGCCCCCAAAGGCCGCTATGCCCTGGTGGTCGGCCGTTTCAACAGCTTCGTCGTCGAAAGCCTGGTCAGCGGCGCCGTTGACGCCCTGGTCCGTCACGGCGTGAGCGAAAGCGACATCACCGTGATCCGTGCCCCTGGCGCCTTCGAGATTCCGCTGGTTGCGCAGAAAGTCGCGCAGAAGGGCGAGTTCGCGGCGATCATCGCCCTGGGCGCGGTCATTCGTGGCGGCACTCCGCACTTCGAATACGTGGCGGGCGAATGCACCAAGGGCCTGGCCCAGGTGTCCATGGAGTTCGGCGTACCGGTCGCCTTCGGCGTGCTGACCGTCGACTCGATCGAGCAAGCCATCGAACGTTCCGGCACCAAGGCCGGCAACAAAGGTGCTGAAGCTGCCTTGTCCGCTCTGGAAATGGTCAGCCTGCTGGCGCAGTTGGAGGCCAAGTGATTAGCGACGAAAGCGATCGTTTCAACCCGCGCGATCCGAAACCTGCGGACGCTGGCAAGCCATCCAAGAGCGCCAAGCGTCGCGAAGCCCGTCAGCTCGCGACCCAGGCGCTGTACCAATGGCACATGGCCAAGCACTCGCTGAACGAGATCGAAGCGCAGTTCCGGGTCGACAACGATTTCACCGACATCGACGGTGCCTACTTCCGTGAGATCCTGCACGGCGTTCCGGCCAACAAGAACGAGATCGACAACGCTCTCGCCCCTTGCCTGGACCTCACCATCGAAGAGCTGGACCCGGTCGAACTGGCGGTCCTGCGCCTGTCCACCTGGGAACTGCTCAAGCGCGTCGACGTGCCGTACCGCGTTGTGATCAACGAAGGTATCGAACTGGCCAAGGTCTTCGGTTCCACCGACGGCCACAAGTTCGTCAACGGCGTACTCGACAAGCTGGCCCCGCGTCTGCGTGAAGCTGAAGTGAAGGCATTCAAGCGCTGATCCGCGCTTGCAGCTGCCATGGGCGAGTTTGAGCTGATCCGTAACTTCTTCGCTGCCGCGCCTTGTGCGCAGGGCGGCGAGGGCGTTGCACTGGGGATTGGCGACGACTGCGCCTTGCTGGCTGTTCCCCCCGGCGAACAGTTGGCGATTTCCACCGACACCCTGGTGGCCGGTGTGCATTTCGCAGACCCCTGCGACCCTTTCCTGCTCGGCCAGCGCTCGCTGGCAGTGGCGGTCAGCGACCTGGCGGCCATGGGCGCTGCGCCCGTCGCCTTCACCCTTGCCCTGACCTTGCCGACGGTTGAAACCGATTGGCTGCAAGCCTATGCCAATGGCCTGAGCGCCATGGCGCAGAGCTGTGGCGTACGCCTGGTAGGCGGCGACACCACGCGTGGCCCGTTGACCCTGACCATGACCGTGTTCGGTCGCGTACCCGCCGGCCAGGCCCTGACCCGCAGCGGTGCCCGTCCGGGCGATCTGCTGTGTGTGGGTGGCGAACTGGGCAATGGCGCTGGGGCCTTGCCCCTGGTGCTCGGACAGCGCAGCGCCGATCCGGATATCGCCGAGCCCTTGCTGGCCCACTATTGGTCGCCGCAACCGCAACTGGCCCTGGGCCAGGCGCTGCGCGGCAAGGCCAGCGCGGCCATGGATATCTCCGATGGCCTGCTGGCCGACTGCGGGCACATCGCTGCTGCTTCAGCTGTCGGCTTGCTGATCGAAAGTGAAAAACTGCCGATGTCCCGGGCGTTGTTGAGCTTTCTCGGTGAGAATGGCGCCCGCTCGGCGGCACTCAGCGGCGGCGACGACTACGTGCTGGTCTTCACCTTGCCCGAAGCCGAGCTGACGCCGCTGCTCGCCGCCGGTTGGCCAGTGCATGTGCTGGGCCGGGTCGTGGCCGGGCAGGGTGTAGTGCTGCTGGATGCCGAGGGGCGGGACATCACCCCGAGCACTCGGGGCTATCAACATTTTCGGGAGACACCGTGACAGATCATCCCAAACAGGTTCCGGCAGAGTGCGTGCCACCTTCCGTCTGGCGTAATCCCTGGCATTTTCTGGCCTTCGGCTTCGGTTCGGGCACCTTGCCCAAGGCCCCGGGCACCTGGGGCTCGCTGGTGGCGCTGCCTTTCATTCCGCTGTGGCAGATGCTGCCGGACTGGGGCTACTGGCTGATGCTCGGCATCACCATGCTGTTCGGCTTCTGGCTGTGCGGCAAGGTGGCCGACGACCTGCGTGTGCACGACCATGAGGGCATCGTCTGGGACGAAATGGTCGGCATGTGGATCACCCTGTGGCTGGTGCCGGAAGGCTGGCAGTGGTTGCTGGCGGGCTTCCTGATGTTCCGCTTCTTCGACATTCTCAAGCCCTGGCCGATTCGCTGGATCGACCGGCATGTGCACGGCGGTATCGGAATCATGCTCGACGACGTGCTGGCCGGGGTCTTCGCCTGGTTGGCGATGCAGGGACTGGTGTGGTGCTTTACCTGAGGAGTCAGCCATGCCGGTCGCTCGCGCTCTGCTGGTAACGCTCTGTGTCTTGACCGCCAGTCTGGTCCGGGCCGCCGAGCCGGCGGCGCTGCCCGGGGAAATCCGGGTGGCCAGCGAGGAGTGGGACAGTTACACCCAGGCCGATGGCCAGGGCATGGCCTGGGATATCCTGCGCGAGGTCTTCGAGACCCAGGGCGTGAAGCTCGACATGCGCAGCGTGCCCTACACCCGCTCGGTCGGGCTGGTGCAGCGGCGTGAAGTCGACGCCCTGGTCGGCTCCTATCGGGACGAAACCGATGGCGCCCTGTATCCGCGCTGGAATTACGACACCGACCATATCTACAGCCTGGGCCTGGCGACGAATCCGCCGCCGACCCTGGCCACGCTCGGCAACTACCGCCTGGTCTGGGTGCGCGGCTACCGCTACCAGGACTACTTGCCCAATATTCAGCGTTTCAATGAAATCCGCCGGCGGGTCGGTATCTTGCCGATGCTCCAGCAAGGTCGCGCCGACTTCTATATCGATGCCCTGACCGAGGTCGATTTTGTCCTGTCCCAGGCCGAGGACCGCTCACAGTTCCGACGCACCCATCTGGCCGAACTGCCGCTGTTCCTGGGCTTTGCCGACAATGAACGGGGCCGGGTGCTGCGCGCGCTGTTCGATCGGCGGATGGAGGAGTTGGTGAAAAACGGCCGTTTGCGTCCGATTTTCCAGCGCTGGCAGCAGCCCTATCCGTTCGATACCGGGCGTCCGCCTGAAGACCGTTGATCTAACTTCTCGATCTTTATGTCCGATAATTCAGCCTAAGCGTCTGTCGGAAGCTGCTGTTACAATGCCGCCTCTGCGAATCTCCAGTCCCATACAGATCAGGAGCACAACGGTGCCCGTCGTTTTTGTTGCCGCTTCCAAGCTGCCCACCCCTTTTGCGCAATTCACCATGCATGGTTTTCTCGATGAAGCCACCGGCCGCGAGCACGTCGTGCTCAGCCTGGGTGATATTGCCGATGGCGCTCCGGTGCTCGGCCGGTTGCACTCCGAATGCCTGACCGGCGATGCCCTGTTCAGCCAGCGCTGCGACTGCGGTTCGCAACTGGAAGCCGCCCTGCAGGCAATCGCCCGCGAAGGCCGTGGCGTGCTCCTGTACCTGCGTCAGGAAGGCCGCGGCATCGGCTTGCTGAACAAGATCCGCGCCTATGAGTTGCAGGACGGCGGCGCCGACACCGTGGAAGCCAACGAGCGCCTCGGTTTTGCCGCCGACCAGCGTGACTACGCCATGTGCCTGCCGATGCTCGAGCACCTGGGGGTGAAATCCCTGCGCCTGATGACCAACAACCCACGCAAGGTCAAAGCCCTGACCGAGATGGGCATAGTCGTCGCCGAGCGCGTGCCGCTGCATACCGGCCACAACCCGCACAACAAACTCTACCTGGCCACCAAGGCCAGCAAGCTCGACCACATGATGGGCAACGAGCACCAGGGCGAGGTAGACCGGGCGTGACCCGCGGTCAGGTCCGGCGGCGCCTGGCCGTCAGCTGGTGGCAATACCTGGCGCTGGCGCTGCTGCCGCTGTTCGTGCTCAACCTGGTGTTTGGCCAGGGCGAGCCGCTGCTGCCGATCCTGGCGATGCCGTTTTTCATCGCTGGCGTGGCCTCGATGTTTGTCAGCCTGCGTTTTTTTGGCGGCTACAAGCGCGCGTTGATCGCCACCCATAAAGCCCTCGATACCCCTGAAGAGCCGGCCGCCTGGATCGAGCTGGCGGCCCGCCGTCGTGCGGCGTTCCTGGCCGCGGCGCTGCCGGCCTGGATCGGCGCCCTGGCGGTGTTCGTCGGCCTGGAAGCGGTGCCGCTGATCCTGCTGGCGCTGTCCACCGCCGTGCTGTTCTACCTCTACCGCATTCCGCGTCAGCTCGGTTGATGTCTCGCTGGCTGGCAGTCCTGCTGCTGGCCCTCGGCGGCCCGGCGCTGGCCGTGGAGCGCGTGGTCAGCCTGGCGCCTTCACTGTCGGAAATCGTCGTCGAACTGGATTCCGCCGATCTGCTGGTCGGCGTGCTGGATGCTGGCGAGCGTCCCCCTCAATTGCACAACCTGCCGTCGGTGGGCCGCTACGGCCAGCTGGACATGGAGCGGCTGCTCAGCCTCAAGCCGGATCTGCTCCTGCTCTGGCCCGGCAGCGTCGGCCCGGCCCAGCGGGAACAGCTCAGCCGCCTGGGTATCCCGACCCTGGTGGCCGAACCCCACAGCCTCGACCAGCTCATTACCCAGATCGAAACCATCGCCGCCCGGCTAGGGCGCCCACAACGCGGCCTGGAACGTGCCCATACGTTACGGCAGCAGTTGGCCAACCTGCGTCAGCGCTATGCCCGCAGCGCGCCTCTGGCGGTGTTTTATCAGGTCTGGGACCAGCCGCTGTACACCGTGGGCGGCGGGCAAATCATCAGTGATGCCTTGAGTGTGTGCGGCGCGCGCAACGTGTTTGCCGACCTGCCGCTGCCGGCGCCCCAGGTCAGCGTCGAGGCGGTGTTGCAGCGCAACCCTGAAGTGATCCTGGCCAGCACCCAGGCCCAGCTGGACGCCTGGAAGGTCTGGCCGCAACTGAAGGCCGTGGCCCAAGGCCGGTTGTTGCTGATCAGCGATAAAGGCCTGGAGCGGCCGAGCGGGCAGATGATCGCCGCGACGGCCAAGCTCTGCCAATTGCTTGATCCTGAGTAGCCGCGGCTAGCGCATCGCGGGCAAGCCTCGTTGAGTCTGTAGGAGCGAGGCTTGCCCGCGAGCGCCCTCACTGGCGCCGCATGACTAAAGCTCCGGCGTCCAGGTCACCCCGAACATCCAGGCCCGGCCTGGCTCCCGATACCCGTATTGCGCGCCGTCATGGCTGTACAGCACCCGGCTGTAGGACTTATCCAGCAGATTGTCGACCTTCAATTCCAGCCGGACCTCGCGATTCAGCGCCCAGCTGCCGCGCAAGCCCAGCAGGGCATAACCGCCGAGGCGTTGCTGGTTGGCCAGGTCGTCATAGCTGCTGCTCACCGCCTGCCAGCTGGCTCCGAGGCCCAGGCGGTCGAACTGCCGGTCCAGGTCCAGGCTCAGGGTGCGCCGGGCGCGGCGGGCCAGGGTGTGGCCGGTGTCGCGGTCGCGGGGATCGATGATTGCCAGCCCCAGATTGCTCTGCCAGCCAAACAGCTCCTGGCGCAGCGCCGCCTCGAAGCCGTTGATGCGTGCCGAGGCGACGTTCTGCGGGCGCGAGTTGCTGCCGAAGATAATCGCGTCTTCCAGGTCGGTGCGGTACAGCGAGGTTTCCAGGCGCGTGCTTTCGCTCAACTGGCTGCGCCATTGCAGCTCGTAGCTTTTCGAGGTCTCGGGCTTGAGGTCGGGGTTGCTGAAGTCGGGGTAATACAGGTCGTTGAAGGTCGGGGCGCGGAAGCCTTCGCTGTAGGTCAGCAGGACATCATTGTCGGCATTCAGCGGCAAGGTGAGGGTGCCGCTCCAGCTGTTCTGGCCGCCGAACTGCTGGTTCTGGTCGCGACGCAGGCCCAGCTCGGTAGAGAAACTGTCGGCCTTGAAGCGATGCTGGACAAAGGCCGCGCGGTTCCAGCGGCTGTCCTCGGCGAAGGCGGTGCTGCTGTTGACCCGGTCTTGATACCAGTCGCCGCCGACGATCAGGCTGTTGCGTTCGTCGAGGCTCAGGTCGTTCTGCCAGTTGACCGAGTCGCGATAGGTGTTGAACACCGTGCGTTCGTCGCTGAGCTTGTCGAAGGTCTTCTCGCGGTTCTCGCTGTGGCCCAGTTCCAGGCGCGACTTCCAGGCTTCGTTGATACGGCCGTCGATATAGCTGCTGAAGCTGCTGACCGCGAATTCGCTGTAAGGCTTCTGGGGGAGACTCTCGAAGGTGCGGCTGTCGAAGCGCCCGAAAGGGTTGTCGAACTCGCTTTTGCCGCGGTTATCCAGCAGGTTCAGGCCGGCTTCCCAGTCGTCGTTGAAGGCGTGGCTCAGGCTCAGGCTGAGGGCCTGGTTGCGGTAGGCGTCATCATCGCGATCGCTGGCATAGGACTCATGGGTGCGATTGCTCCCGGCAGTGTCGTCGAGGCTGGCGCCCAGGTTTAAGCGGGTCTGCTGGTCGCCGCCGGACAGGCCGATGCTGCGTTCCCAGCTCTGGTGGCTGCCCACCCCCAGGTGCAGGCGCGGTTGCAGGCCCTGCTCGGCGCTGCGCCGGGTGAAGATCTGGATCACCCCGCCAATGGCATCGCTGCCGTAAATCACCGAACGCGAACCGCGCAGCACTTCTACCCGTTCGATCTGCTGGATATTCAGGTGCTGCAGGTTGCTGTCGCCGGAGCTCGAACTGCCGATGCGCTGGCCGTCCACCAGCACCAGGGTCTGGGCCGACGAAGTGCCGCGGATATAGATCCCCGGCACGCTGCCCCGGCCGCCGCTCTGCGCCACCTGCACGCCAGGCACCCGTTGCAGCAGGTCGGTGACGCTGGAGGGTTGCAGGCGGTCGATATCGTCGCGGGTGAACACGGTGTTGGCGGCGCTGCTGTCGTTGCGCGCCTCTACCTGGCGGTTGGCGCTGATCAGGGTGTCGGGCAGCTTGAGGGCCTGTTCGCGATCGAGGTTGTCGGCCAGCAGTTGGCCGGTGGGCAGCAAGGCAAGGGGCAGGGCGAGGAGGGCGGGTTTCATCGACAATCCGTGGCGCTTGGCGAGCGAGGCAGGGGCCGGGGATAACTCCTGTAGCCGCTGCCGAAGGCTGCGATCGGCCCCGAAGGGCCGTCGCTTTTGAGGCTTACAGGCCGAGCAGGCGCAGGCGTTCCCGCACGGCGGCTTCGATGCCGGCTTCGTCCAGGCCGCATTCGGCCAGCATCTGCGCCGGCTTGGCGTGCTCGACATAGAGGTCCGGCAAGCCCAGGTGCAGGATCGGCTTGAGGATCGCCTCGCGCGCCAGGAACTCGCTGACCGCGCCGCCGGCGCCGCCCATGATGGCGTTCTCTTCGACGGTCACCAGCAGTTCGTGGCTGGCAGCGATCTCGCGCACCAGGGCTTCATCCAGCGGCTTGACGAAACGCATGTCGACCACGGTGGCGTCCAGCTTGTCGGCGACTTTCAGCGCCTCGGCCAGTTGCACGCCGAACACCAGCAGGGCGACTTTGCTGCCCTGGCGGCGCACCACGCCCTTGCCGATCTCGATCGGCTGCAGGTCTTTCTCGATGGTGGCGTTCGGGCCGGTACCGCGCGGGTAACGCACGGCGGCCGGGCCGTTGTACAGGTGGCCGGTGTTGAGCATCTTGCGCAGTTCGTTCTCGTCGCTCGGGGTCATCACCACCATGCCGGGGATGCAGCGCAGGAACGACAGGTCGAAGCTGCCGGCGTGGGTCGGGCCGTCTTCGCCCACCAGGCCGGCGCGGTCGATGGCGAACAGCACGTCGAGGTTCTGCACCGCTACGTCATGCACAAGCTGGTCGTAACCGCGCTGCAGGAAGGTCGAATAGATCGCCACCACCGGCTTGGCGCCTTCGCAGGCCATGCCGGCCGCCAGGGTCACGGCGTGCTGCTCGGCAATCGCCACGTCGAAGTAGCGCAGCGGGAAACGCTCGCTGAAGGCCACCAGGTCCGAGCCTTCCTTCATTGCCGGGGTAATGCCCACCAGGCGCGGGTCGGCGGCGGCCATGTCGCACAGCCATTCGCCGAACACGCCGGAGTACTTCGGCCCACCGGCCTTTTTCGGCGCGGCGGCGGGGCTGTCCAGGGGATCGAGCTTGGTGATGGCGTGGTAGCCGATCGGGTCGACTTCCGCCGGGGCGAAACCCTTGCCCTTTTTGGTCACCACGTGCAGGAACTGCGGGCCCTTGAGGTCGCGCATGTTACGCAGGGTGGCGATCAGGGTTGGCAGGTCGTGGCCATCGATCGGGCCGATGTAGTTCCAGCCCAGTTCTTCGAACAGGGTGCCGGGAACCAGCATGCCCTTTGCGTATTCTTCGGTGCGACGGGCGATTTCCCAGGCGCCGGGCAGGCGCGACAGCACCTTCTTGCTGCCTTCGCGCATGCTGGCGTAGGTGCGGCTGGAGAGGATCTTGGCCAGGTAGTTGGACAGGCCGCCGACGTTACGCGAGATCGACATGTCGTTGTCGTTGAGGATCACCAGCATGTTGGCGTCCACTTCCGGCGCGTGGTTCAGCGCCTCGAAGGCCATGCCCGCGGTCAGGGCGCCGTCGCCGATCACCGCGATCGCCTTGCGCTCGCTGTTCTGCAGGCGGGCGGCAATGGCCATGCCCAGCGCCGCACTGATCGAGGTGCTGGAATGGCCGACGCCAAAGGTGTCGTACTCGCTCTCGGAACGCCGTGGGAAGGCGGCCAGGCCGTCCTTCTGGCGCAGGCTGGCCATGCGCTCGCGGCGACCGGTGAGGATCTTGTGCGGATAAGCCTGATGACCCACGTCCCACACCAGACGGTCGTCCGGCGTGTCGAAGACGTAATGCAGCGCGATGGTCAGCTCGATGACGCCCAGGCCGGCACCGAAATGCCCACCGGTCTGGCCGACCGTATAGAGCAACTCCAGGCGCAACTCATCGGCCAGGGTTTCCAGCTCGGCTTCGCCTAACCGGCGCAGGCCGTCCGGCGTGTTGGCACGGTCGAGCAGGGGCGTGGTCGGGCGCTTGCGGGGAATCTCATGAAACGTCGTGGGCATCAGGCGAATCGTTATAGGTATAAAAGAGGCGGCAGTTTACCTTATGCATCGCAAGCTGCCCACGCAGAGCGCGGAACTTGGCCGATATGCGGTCTGCCGCGCCGGGGTCGATCAACTGCGTCGTTCGACGATATAACGCGCCAGCTCCCGCAGGGGCTCGGCGCCCGCGTCAAAGGGTCGCAGTGCGTGCAGGGCCTGATCGCGCAGCTCCAGGGCATAGGCCTTGGCCGCTTCCAGGCCGAGCAGGGCCGGGTAGGTCGGTTTGTCCCGCGCGATGTCGGCACCCTGGCGTTTGCCGAGGGTCGCGGTATCGCTTTCCACGTCGAGAATGTCGTCCTGCACCTGGAACGCCAGGCCGATGGCCTGGGCATAGGTCTGCAGGGACTTGAGTTCGTCTTTCTCTGCCCGGCCGCTGGCCAGGGCGCCGAGCTTGACGCTGGCCTCGATCAGCGCACCGGTCTTGTGCCGGTGCATGTATTCCAGGGCTTTCTGGTCGAGCTTGAGGCCCACCGAACCGAGGTCGATGGCCTGGCCGCCGACCATGCCCGCCGGGCCCGCCGCCAGCGCCAGGGCGCTGACCATCTGCAGGCGGATCTCGGCGCTCGAATCGCTCAGGCGCGGGTCGAGCAGGGCGCTGAAGGCCAGGCTCTGCAAACCGTCGCCGGCGAGAATCGCGCAGGCTTCATCGAAGGCTTTGTGGGTGGTCGGCTGGCCGCGACGCAGATCGTCGTCGTCCATCGCCGGCAAATCATCGTGCACCAGGGAATAGGCGTGGATCAGCTCCACCGCGCAGGCGGCGCCGTTGGCTTGCTCCGGCCGGGCGCCGAGGGCTTCGCAGGCGGCGTAGGCCAGCAGCGGGCGTACGCGCTTGCCGCCGTTCATCACGCTGTAGCGCATGGCCTCGTAAAGACGGGCCAGCTCCGGGCTTGGCGCGTGGAACAGGGTTTCCAGTGCAGCATTGACCCGGGCCTGACTGCTGGCCTGATAGGCCGCGATCATTCTGGCTGTTCCGCGTCGAAGGGTTCTTCGGCCAGCTCGCCATCGCGTTCCAGCAGGATCTGCACCTTCTGCTCGGCCTGGGCCAGCGCCGCCTGGCAATCGCGGGTCAGGCCGATGCCTTGCTCGAAGGCGGTCAACGAGTCTTCCAGCGACAGCTCGCCGTTCTCCAGACGCTCGACCAGCGTTTGCAGGTCGGCGAGGGATTGTTCGAAATCTAAGGCAGCTTTTTTGCGGGCCATGGCGGCTATCCCGGTTGACGTTAAACCGGCGCGACACTAGCAGACATGGGGGTTTGGGGCAAATGAGCGGCGCCTGCCGAACGGGTCGAGAGGGCGATTTTCTGCCCTGGGTCAGGGGACGGTGCGCGGGTTGACCTTCTGTCGCCATTTCTTGCTTTACGACAAGGAAAGTTGCGCGCACTTGCCTTGCAATGCCCCATCGTTGATTGGCAAGGAGAAGCTGCAATGAGTGTTTTTCGAAGTGTATTGGGGGCCTGTGTGCTGCTTGGCAGCTGTGCCAGCAGCCTGGCGCTGGCCGGTGGGGCCGAGGGTTTGCAGCGGGTGAAGGTCGACCTGGTCGCGCCGCCGCTGGTGCATCCCCATGAGCAGGTGGTCAGCGGGCCGCCCAAGGTGGTGCAGTTCCGCATGAGTATCGAAGAGAAAAAAATGGTCATCGACGACCAGGGCACCACGCTCCAGGCCATGACCTTCAATGGCTCCATGCCCGGCCCGACCCTGGTGGTGCACGAGGGTGACTATATAGAGCTGACGCTGGTCAATCCGGCGACCAACAGCATGCCCCACAATGTCGACTTTCACGCGGCCACCGGCGCCCTGGGCGGGGCGGGCCTGACCCAGGTGGTGCCAGGGCAGGAAGTGGTCCTGCGCTTCAAGGCCGACCGCAGCGGCACCTTTGTCTATCACTGCGCGCCGCAAGGCATGGTGCCGTGGCACGTGGTGTCGGGCATGAACGGCGCGCTGATGGTGCTGCCCCGTGACGGCCTGCGCGACCCGCAGGGCAAACCCCTGCATTACGACCGCGTCTACACCATCGGCGAGTCCGACCTGTATATCCCCAAGGACAAGGACGGCCACTACAAGGACTACCCGGACCTGGCGTCCAGTTACCAGGACACCCGCGCGGTCATGCGCACCCTGACCCCGAGCCACGTGGTGTTCAACGGCCGTGTCGGCGCCCTGACCGGGGCCAACGCGCTGACCTCCAAGGTCGGGGAGAGCGTGCTGTTCATCCACTCCCAGGCCAACCGCGACAGCCGTCCGCACCTGATTGGCGGCCACGGCGACTGGGTCTGGACCACCGGCAAGTTCGCCAACCCGCCGCAACGCAACATGGAAACCTGGTTTATCCCCGGCGGCTCCGCGGTCGCAGCGCTCTATACCTTCAAGCAGCCGGGGACCTACGTGTACCTCAGCCACAACCTGATCGAGGCCATGGAGCTGGGGGCCCTGGCCCAGATCAAGGTGGAGGGGCAGTGGGACGACGACCTGATGACCCAGGTGAAAGCGCCGGGGCCGATCGTCGAGCCCAAGCAGTAGTAAGAGGGGCGGGGATATTGCTCAGGTCTTGATCATTTCGTAAAAGTCCGTAATATCCCCGCCATGCTCATCGATCAAATCAAAGCGCTGGCCAGCGACATCCGTATGCAGATGCTTGAATGGCTGAAGGACCCGGAAGGCAACTTTCCGCCCCAGGGGCATGACGCACCGAAAGAAATCGGCATCTGCATGACTCACCTGCAGCACAAGGCCGCGCTTTCGGCGTCCAGCACCTCCAGCCATTTGGCGATCCTGCAGCAGGCGGGTCTGGTCGAGGCCACGCGCATTGGCAAGTGGACTTACTTTCGCCGTAACGAAGCCGCCATTGCGGCCTTTACCGAGCAACTGAAGCGCGAGCTCTGAGTTTTTTTACTTGAACATTTCGTTATTTTTCGAAATGAAAAGGCAACCCAGGAGGATCTGTTCATGAAAGCAATCTACGTACAACCCGGTGGTGGCTACGACAACGTGGTGGTCGGCGAGGCTCCGGCCGCGGCGCCACAAGCGGGCGAAATTACCGTGCGCCTGCGCGCCAGTTCCCTCAACTACCACGATTTCGCGGTGGTCAGCGGCATGTGGGGGCCGACCGAGTCGCGCATCCCGATGGCCGATGGCGCCGGTGAAGTGATCGCCGTGGGCGAGGGGGTC
Source organism: Pseudomonas sp. RW409 (assembly GCF_003184125.1). Lineage (NCBI taxonomy): Bacteria > Pseudomonadati > Pseudomonadota > Gammaproteobacteria > Pseudomonadales > Pseudomonadaceae > Pseudomonas > Pseudomonas sp. RW409. Next base: position 267,161 of record NZ_QHHP01000033.1, read on the forward strand.
AGTGAATTCGCCGTTGGCGACTCGGTGGTCAGCACCTTTTTCCCCGAATGGCTGGATGGCAGGCCTAATGTCGTCGGCTTTGCCACGGTGCCGGGCGACGGCCTGGATGGTTACGCCCGTGAAGTCGTTACCGCTCGCGCCACCGCCTTCACCCGTGCGCCCAAGGGCTGGAGCCACGCCGAAGCCGCGACCCTGACCACTGCCGGTCTCACTGCCTGGCGTGCGCTGGTGGACGACGGCCGGGTGACTGCTGGCGACACCGTGCTGGTGCAAGGCACCGGCGGCGTGTCGATCTTCGCCCTGCAATTCGCCAAGATGCTCGGCGCCACCGTGATCGCCACCTCGTCCAGCGATGCCAAGCTGGAACGGCTGAAAGCCCTCGGTGCCGATCACCTGATCAACTACCGCGAGGACCCTACCTGGGGCGAAACCGTGCAGAAACTCACTGCCGGCCGTGGCGTCGACCACGTGATCGAAGTGGGCGGCCCGGCCACCCTGGAACAGTCGATGATCGCCGCCCGGGCCGGTGGCCATATCTCGGTGATCGGCATCCTGACCGGCGTGGCGGGTGAGTTCCCGATCGTCACCGCGCTGGTCAAGCAACTGCGCCTGCAAGGCGTGCTGGTCGGTAACCGCCGGCAGCAGCAGGACATGGTCCGCGCCATCGATGCCAACGGCATGCATCCGATCCTCGACAAGCATTTCGCCCTGGAGGCGATAGTCGATGCCTTCCGCTACCAGGAAAGCAACCAGCACTTCGGCAAGATCATTCTCGATATCTGACCCTGCCTGGCCGGCCGCCGCGGATCACTCGCTCTGATCCGTGGTGGCCAGCACCTCGTTGATCTTCCAGCAGCCTTTGTCCTTGACCAGCAGCAGGTCGACGATCTGCGTGGTGTCCGGCGTATTGCCCAGGGTCACCGACTCGCGCGCCGAGGCGCCTTGCACCTGCGGTTCGCTGACCTTGATCTGGGTCAGCCACTCATCCATGTAGTCCTGGGTCTTGAGGAAGTAGTCCTCTTCCAGCCCTTCGGGGCTGCTCATCTGCTTCTTGATCCGTTCGATCAGCGTTTGGGTGACGTACTGCTGCAGGTGCGGCAGGTCATCGGTGATCGGGTCTTTTTCGTTGCTGAAACTTTCCAGGTACCAGTTGTAGAAGGCCTCGGCCACCGGCTTGGGCGAGCTGGCGCAGTCGGCGAGGGCGAGGGGTTGATGGAAAGCCGCGGCGAGGAGCAGCAGGGGGAACAGCTTTCTCATGGGGACGTCCTTACAGGAGTTAAGACATTGAGCCGTTGAGACATCAGGTTGTGGCCGAGTGCTCGATTTCAACACGCTGTGGCCCGGATCGCTATCGGCCTGTGCGCTGGCAGTGCTTTGCAATACAAATACGCTTTCAAATGCTGTAGTCTTGAAACTACAGTCGCGGCATGATCGAGATCAAACAGACCGCGACCTTTATGGAGTGGGAAAACAGGCTCAAGGATTCCAGAGCCAGGGCGTTGATCGCTGCGCGGATTTTTCGCCTGGCCAACGGCCTTGCCGGGGACGTGTCCCCGGTGGGCGAAGGCGTCAGCGAGTTGCGCATCCATTACGGGCCGGGCTACCGAGTTTATTTCCAGCAGCTTGGTTCGCAACTTGTCATTTTGTTATGCGGCGGCGACAAGAGTCGCCAGAGCCGCGATATCGAACTGGCCAAATACCTGGCCCGTCGTTGGAGCCGATCATGAACGAACCGCTATTCGACTATGACCCCGCCACGGCCTTGCGCGACCCGCAGGCCATCGCCCTGTTCATGGCGGACGCCTTCGAGACCGGCGATGCCGGCTACATCGCCAAAGCCCTGGGCGTGGTGGCGCGGGCCAAGGGCATGACCGAACTGGCCCATGAAACCGGGCTGTCCCGCGAGCAGCTGTACCGCTCGTTCAGTGACAAGGGCAACCCGACCCTGAAGACCCTGCTGGCGGTGATGCGCGCCCTGGGGCTGGATATGACGGCGCGGGTGCATGGGGCGTCTTGATGAGGGTGGCGGTCGCATCCAGCCCCATAAAGGTTTTACTTCAGGCTTGCAGAGGGCCGATCAATAAGAGCGCCTCTATAAAGAGGGGCGAATGAATATTCGCCCCGTTCCTGCCTTCGGCTACTTGAGCCTTTAACGCAAGGCCGTGGCCTCGGTCGGCCGATTGGCATCGAGCAGTGCGTTCACTACGGCATTGGCCATTTCCACCGAGTGGATCATCGACCAGATCAGCCCGCGTTCCACACCGCTGGCGCGTTCGCTGATTTCATCGCTGACCTGTACCGCGCAATCGAGCAGCAGCGACACATGGACCAAGGCTTCTTCGGCGCTGATGCCGGGGCGGACATTGAACAGAGAGTCACGGCCCACGGCGGTGGAGGCGGTGTCTCTCAGGCTATTGAGAATCGAAGGCTCATGATTGTTCGAGACCAGGGCCAGGCGGATGCGCTGGGTGGCGAGGTCGTGTTCGGGGGTTCTGAATTGCCCGGGCAGGGGCATGGGTGGATCGGGGACCAGCTTTTTCATGGTGCATCTCCAGTGTAAGTGGAGCTGCCAGTTGTCGCTGCTAAACGAGTGGGTGGCAGCTGTACGCAGGTTAGCAGACCGGACACTAGAAACCGGCGCACCCTAGGGTGCCCTGCGCACAGCCACCATGACGTGCTGACTCGGTCAGACGGTAGGTGATGCTATGCGCCTAGTGTGAAGCTCCGAGCTGCTAAACCCGGTCACTGAATGGGCAGTGACAGGTCGAGCCTAGAGAGCAGGTTTTATAGGCGCAAGCAGGTGGGAGTTTCTAGGAAAAGTCGCTCAATAGAAAGCGAAGAACCTTACGTCGAGCGGGCTGAATGGCGCAGGTAGGGCTGCCTCATTGTTCTGAACCGCACGCTGGCCAACCCTCACCCCCGCCCCCCGCCGTCACAGATAAAGTCAATGAACGCCCGCAGTTTCGGTGTGAGGTGGCGGCTCGATGGCCATACCACCTGGATGTTCAGGGTGCGCTGCACCCGATCGGGCAGGATCGATTCCAGTTCGCCGGCATCCAGTGCCTCGCACACCGCGAATTCGGGGACGCAGGCGATGCCCAGGCCTTGCCTGGCCATGTGGATCAGCATGTCCAGGTTATTGCAGACCATGGTCGCCGGCACTTTCAGCTCGGCGCCTTCGGCGAGGCCCGTCAGCGGCCATTTTTCCAGCTTGCCTGTCGACGGCAGTTTGTAATGCAGGCAGTGGTGTTCCTGCAGCTGCTCGACCGTGGCCGGGTAGCCGTGGCTGGCAAAGTAGCTGGGGGCGCCCACCAGGTAGAAGCCGAAGCTGTCGAGTTTCCTGGCCATCAAGCGGGAGTCGTGCAACTGGCCGGTGCGCAGCACGGCGTCGAAGCCTTCCTCGACCACGTCCACCAGCCGGTCGGTGAAGTCCAGCTCCAGCTGGATGTCCGGATAACGCTGCATGAAGCGCGACAGGTGCATGAACAAAACGTTGCCCAGCAGCGGCAGGCTGATGCGCAGCTTGCCGCGTGGCGTCTCGCTGGAGCTGGAGAGTTCCTGCTCTGCGGCTTCCAGCTCGTTGAGCACCCGGCGGCAGCGTTCCAGGAACAGCGAGCCCTCGCTGGTCAGGTTGATGCTGCGGGTATTGCGGTGGAATAGCCGGGTGCCGAGTTTCTCTTCCATGCGGGCGATGCTCTTGCCCACGGCCGAGGCGGAGATCCCGAGCAAGCGGCCCGCCGCAACGAAACTGCGGCTTTCGGCGACCTGGACGAACACGGTGATGCCATTGAGCTTATCCAACACTCACTCCTTTGATTGCGGACAAAAATGTCCGTGGACCCCGGAATTGTAACCTCTGTTTCCCTACCGTGGCCGGTTCTACCATCGCTGCATCCAGTTCAACCATTCAGCAATTTGGGGTCAGCTATGTCAGTCAACGAACCGCTTCGCCCGCTACAGTCTCTTCGCTCGTTCGAGTCCACCCAGGTGGCCTCACGGATCGATGCCGTGCTCGAGCAGACCCTGCACGACCAGCGCCTGGTGGGCGCCGTGGTGCTGGTGGCTCATCGCGGCGAGCTCATCTATCGCCGCGCGGCGGGCCTGGCCGACCGGGAAGCGCAAGTGCCGATGCGTGAAGATGCCTTGTTCCGGCTGTCTTCGGTCTCCAAGCCGATCGCTTCGGTGGCGGCGCTGGTGCTGGTCGCCCAGGGCAAGATCCAGCTGGACGATGACATCAGCCGCTGGTTGCCGTATTTCAAGCCAACCCTGAACGACGGCCAGCCCGCGACCATTACCCTGCGCCAGCTGCTGAGCCATACCGCCGGTCTTTCCTATGGCTTCCTGGAAAGCGCCGAGGGCGGCCCTTATCACGCCGCCGGGGTGTCCGACGGGCTGGAGCGCAGCGAGCTTTCGCTGGAAGAGAACCTGCGCCGCCTGGGCCAGATTCCATTGCAGTACAAACCCGGCAGCAACTGGGGCTACTCGATCGCCACCGACGTCCTGGGCGGGCTGATCGCCGCTGTGCATGGCACGACCCTCGCCGTGGCGATCGATCAATTGGTGGTCCAGCCACTGCAGTTGCACGACACCAGTTTCAAGGTTTCAGACGTCAGCCGCCTGACCGCGGCGTACCTGAACGATCAGCCACGGCCGCATCGTATCGAGGCGCTGGAAGTGGTCCCGGTCTTCGAGGGCACCGCGGGCATCAAGCTGGACCCGGCCCGGGCCCTGGACCCGCATGCCTATGACTCCGGTGGCTCGGGCCTGATCGGTAGCGCCGGTGAGTTCCTGACGCTGCTCGAAACCCTGCGCAAGGGTGGCGCGCCGCTGCTGCCTCAAGCCCTGGTCGATGAAATGACCAGCAACCAGACCGCCGATCTGGAGCTGGAAAACTGGCCCGGACGCGGCTTTGGCCTGGGCTTCACGGTGCTCAAGGACCCGGCGGCGGCGCAGACCGCCGAGTCGGCCGGCAGCTGGCGGCTGGGCGGCGCCTATGGGCATTCGTGGTTCGTCGACCCGGCCGAGCAATTGACGGTGGTCGCCTTCACCAACACCGCCTTCGAAGGCATGTTCGGGCAGTTCACTGTCGACCTGTGCAACGCCGTCTACGGCCAGTGAACAGGTGCCGGCCCCTGCCAGCTGGGGGCCGGCACGCAAACATCGAATAAAGACGGTTCGCTCAGCGATCTGCATTGCCGTACCCCTCGCAACATTGCCTGCAAGTTCGCAACGCCATTGATGGTTTTTATCGGGAGCACGCTCGGCACGCGCACGCGTCGTCGGGCGCGCCGTGACTCTATGGGGATCGGATAATGAAAAAAGCAGAGTTCTACCATTCGCATGTGCACAGCAAACTCGATTCGCTCACGGGAATACGCTTTTTCGCCGCGGCTATGGTGTTCATGTTCCACGCGTCGCTGACCCGGATCATCGGTTTCAACCCCTACGCCGACAGCGATGTGATCGATGCCTTCCAGCGCATCTTCAGCGGTGGCGGCTGGCTCGGCGTGTCGTTCTTTTTCGTGCTCAGTGGCTTTGTCATCACCTGGTCGGCGCGCAAGGGCGACAGCCTGACCGGCTTCTGGAAGCGCCGCTTACTGAAGATCTACCCCAACCACATTGCCACCTGGCTGCTGGCGATGCTGCTGTTCAGCGTGCCGGCGGCCAGCGTGGCGATCTGGCTGCCCAATCTGTTGCTGGTGCATTCCTGGATTCCACGGATGGACACCTTCCTCAGCGTCAACGGCCCGTCCTGGTCGCTGTGCTGCGAGATGTTCTTCTATCTGCTGTTTCCCCTGGCGCTCAAGCTGGTCTGGAACATTGCCGAGCAGCGGCTGTGGCGCTGGGCCTGGGCGATGGTCGCGGGCCTGGCCCTGACGCAAGTCGCCATACGCCTGCTGGCCCCGGCCACGCCACTGATCAATGAGTACCCGATTTCCCTGAGCCAGTGGTGGTGGGCCTACTACTTCCCGCCCGCGCGGCTGTTCGAGTTCGTGCTGGGCATGCTCATGGCGCGGATCCTCATGGCCGGCCGCTGGATCGACCTGAGCGTGCCCTGGGCCTTCGCGCTGCTGGTCGGCAGCTACGTGGCGGCCATGTATGTGCCTTTCCAGTACAGCCTCAACCTGGTGACGCTGGTGCCGGTCGCGGCGCTGATCACCGCGATCGCCGCCAGCGACCTGAAGGATCGCAGAGGGCTGCTCAACACGCGCTGGATGGTCTGGCTGGGGGAGATCTCGTTCGGCTTCTACATGATCCACCTGCTGATCATGACCCTGGCGACCCAGCTGCTCGGCGGCCGCCTGTTCGATAACGGCAGCGCCACGCTGATCGTCGCGCTCACCTTCGCGCTCTCCATCTTCGGCGGCTGGCTGCTGTTCAACTTTGTCGAGCGCCCCGTCATGCAGCGTTGGGGCCGGACCGGCAAGGCCAGGGTGCTGGGCGGCAGCCTGGCCCAGCCCGAAGCCACGTCCTGACCCTCTCTCAACCGATGGCCTCATAACAGGGAAGTTGTTTTATGGACTCGATACGATCCGGGCGCTCGGGCAGCGCTCTCATGATTCGCGCCACGCTGGCCTGCGCCGTGGTGGTCGCGCTGGTAGTCGTGCTGCGCGGCGAACCGTCCACCACGGCGAAGGCCAGCGTGGCGCCGCCGGCCGCCGAAGTCGACGTGGCCATGGTGCTGTCCAGGCCCGTGACGGACTGGCAGAACTACTCCGGGCGGCTGGAGGCGGTCGAAAAGGTCGTCATCCGCCCCCTGGTATCGGGGACGATCGTCGCCGTGCATTTCAAGGACGGGGCGATCGTCAAGGAGGGCGACCTGTTGTTTGAAATCGACGCCAGGCCCTATGCCGCCCGGGTCGAGGAAGCCCAGGCGAGCCTGGCCGCGGCCAAGTCGCGAAGCCAGTACACCGCCACCGACCTGGGCCGGGCCCAGCGGCTGATCAACTCCAATGCCATCGCCATGCGCGACCTGGACGAAAAGCAGAACGCCGCCAGCGAAGCCCAGGCCAATGTCAGGCAGGCCCAGGCGATACTCGACAGCGCTCGGCTGGACCTGGCCCACACCCGGATTACCGCCCCGGTCAGCGGGCGCATGTCCAATGCCCTGGTGACGACAGGCAATATCGTCAGCGCCGGGGAAAATGCCGCGCCGCTGAGCACCCTGGTATCGCTGTCGCCGATCTACGCCGCGTTCGATGTCGACGAGCAGACGTTCCTGCGTTACCTCAACCAAAGCAGTGCCCGGCCGGATGCGGTGCCGGTCATGCTCGGGCTGTCCAACGAAACGGATTTCCCACGGGAGGGCAAGCTGGCCTCGCTGGACAATCAGCTCGACCTGCAGTCGGCCACGTTGCGCGTGCGCGCCAGTTTCGACAACGCCGACGGCTTGCTCAGGCCCGGCATGCTGGCCCGGATCAAGCTCGGCGGCGGTCCTGAGCGCCAGGCAGTGTTGATCGATGACAGTGCGATAGGCACCGATCAAGACAAGAAGTTCGTGCTGGTGGTGACCGCCAATGATCAGGTGGAGTACCGCCGCATCAGCCCCGGCAACCTGGTCGGCAATCTGCGCATCATCGATTCCGGCCTGCAGCCCGGCGAGCGGGTGGTGATCAACGGCCTGCACCGGGCACGGCCTGGGGATACCGTCAGGCCGCTGCTGGCCCAGCGCGCGGACGCGAGCACCCAGCCATGAACTTCTCCCGTTTCTTCATCGACCGGCCGATCTTCGCCGGCGCCCTGTCGACCCTGATCCTGCTGGCCGGGATCATCTCGCTGTTCCGCCTGCCGGTCTCGGAGTATCCCGATGTGGTGCCGCCGCTGATCGTGGTCAACGCCCAGTACCCGGGCGCCAACCCGGCGGTGGTGGCGCAGACGGTCGCGGCGCCGCTCGAGGAGCAGATCAACGGTGTCGAGGACATGCTGTACATGCAGTCGCAGGCCAACAGCGACGGCAACCTCACACTCAGCGTCACGTTCAAGGTCGGTACCGATCCGGACAAGGCCCAGCAACTGGTGCAGAACCGGGTCTCGCAAGCGCTGCCGCGGCTGCCCGAGGACGTGCGCCGGCTGGGGGTGGTGACGATGAAGTCGTCGTCGACCCAGACGCTGGCCATCCACCTGGTTTCCCCCGATGACCAGTACAACGCTACCTACCTGCGCAACTACGGCATTCTCAACATCAAGAACCAGCTGGAGCGTATCCCGGGCGTCGGCGAGGTGCGCATCTGGGGCGGTGGCGACTACGCGATGCGCATCTGGCTGGACCCGCAGAAAGTCGCCCAGCGCGGCTTGAGCGCCAACGATGTGGTCGCGGCGATCCGCGAACAGAACGTCCAGGTGGCCGCCGGGGTCATCGGCGGCCAGCCGATGCGCACGGACGTCGCGCAACAACTGTCGGTCAATACCCAGGGGCGCCTGAAATCGGAAAAGGAATTCGGCGACATCATCCTCAAGAGCTCTGCCGGCGGCGCGGTGACGTTCCTGCGCGATGTGGCCCGGGTCGAACTGGCGGCTTCGGACTACGGCTTGCGCTCACTGGTCGACGGCAAGCCGGCGGTGGGTTTCGGGGTGTTCCAGATGGCCGGCGGCAATGCCCTGGCGATCTCCGCGCAGGCGCGCGAAATCATGCGCCAGGCCAAGGAAGACATGCCCGCCGGGGTCGACTACAAGATCGTGTTCGACCCCACCCAGTTCGTTCGCTCCAGCATTCTGGCGGTGATCCAGACCCTGCTCGAATCGACGCTGCTGGTGGTGCTGGTGGTCATCCTGTTCCTGCAGACCTGGCGCGCCTCGATCATCCCGCTGCTGGCCATGCCCGTGTCGATTATCGGCACGCTCTCGCTGATGCTGGCCTGCGGTTTTTCGATCAACGCGCTGTCGCTGTTCGGGATGGTGCTGGTCATCGGCATCGTGGTCGACGATGCGATCGTGGTGGTCGAGAACGTCGAGCGCAACATTGCCCTGGGCCTTACGCCCAAGGCCGCCTCCTATAAGGCGATGGACGAAGTCAGCAAGCCGATCATCGCGATCACCCTGACCCTGGTGAGTGTGTTCGTGCCGCTGGCGTTCATGCCTGGGTTGACCGGGCAGTTCTATCAGCAGTTTGCGTTGACCATCGCCATCTCGACCCTGATCTCGGCGTTCAACTCCCTGACCTTGTCGCCCGCCCTGTGTGCGCTGCTGCTCAAGGGCCATGACCAGCCGCGGGATCGGCTCAGCCGCGGGATCGACCGGCTGCTGGGCCCCTTGTTCAGCCGCTTCAACCGACTGTCGGCGCGAGGCGAGCAGTCCTACGGCAATAGCCTGGGCCGGGTCATCCAGCGCAAAAGCAGGACCCTGGGCCTGTACGCCGTGTTGCTCGGCCTGACGGCCTGGCTCGGCCATTCGTTGCCCGGCGGTTTCGTCCCGGCCCAGGACAAGGAGTTCCTGGTCGGCCTGGCCCAGCTGCCCAACGGCTCCTCGCTCGAACGCACCGAGCAGGTGATCCAGCGGATGAACGAAATCGCCCTGAAACAACCGGGCGTGGCCCACACCCTGGAATTTCCCGGCATGTCGGTCAATGGCCTGATGAACTCGTCAAGCGCGGGCATCATCTTCGTCATCCTCGAACCGTTCGCCGACCGGCATGGTTCGCAAACCAGCGCCACGGCCATCGCGGCGGCGTTGAACCAGCAATTCTCCGCCATCAAGGAGGCGTTCACCGGGGTCTTTCCGCCGCCTCCGGTGTTGGGGCTGGGGACCCTGGGCGGGTTCAAGCTGCAACTGGAAGACCGTGGCGCGCTGGGCTTCGAAAAACTCGATGCAGCGGTACGCGCCTTCCTCAAGCAAGCCGCGCAGGCACCCGAGCTGGGGCCGAGCTTTTCCAGCTACCAGATCGACGTTCCGCAATTGAAGGTCGATCTGGACCGGATCAAGGCCAAGCAATCGAATGTCGCGATGACCGATGTGTTCGACACCTTGCAGGTCTATCTGGGCTCGCTGTACGTCAACGATTTCAACCTGCTGGGACGGGTCTACCAGGTGCGGGTGCAGGCCGATGCGCCGTTCCGGGCCCATGCCGACGACATCGGCCAGCTGAAGGCGCGCAACGCCGACGGCAACATGGTGCCGCTGGGCAGCCTGGTGGAGGTCCATCCCACGTACGGGCCGGAAATGGTGGTGCGCTACAACGGCTACACCGCCGCCGACCTGAACGGTGGCCCGGCCCCCGGTTATTCGTCCGGCCAGGCCCAGGCCGCGGTGGAACGGATTGCCGCCGAGACGCTGCCCAAGGGCATCAAGTTCGAATGGACCGAGCTGACCTACCAACAGATCATTTCCGGCGACTCCACCGTGTGGATCCTGCTGATCTGCATGCTGCTGGTGTACCTGGTGCTGGCGGCGCTGTACGAAAGCCTGCTGCTGCCGGTGGCCATCCTGCTGATCGTGCCCATGGGCATCATGTCGGCGCTGCTGGGTGTCTGGCTGACCCAGGGCGACAACAACATCTTTACCCAGATCGGCCTGATGGTCCTGGTGGGGCTGGCCAGCAAGAACGCCATCCTGATCGTCGAGTTCGCCCGGGAACTCGAACTACAGGGGCAGGGCATCGTCCGCGCCGCCGTCCAGGCCAGCCAGCTGCGCCTGCGCCCGATCCTGATGACCTCCATCGCTTTCATCATGGGCGTCGTGCCCCTGGTGCTCTCCACCGGCGCCGGCGCCGAGATGCGCCACGCCATGGGCGTCGCGGTGTTCTTCGGCATGCTCGGGGTAACCCTGTTCGGGCTGTTGTTCACCCCGGTGTTCTATGTCGCGCTGCGGCTGCTCGCCACCCGCCGGACCCCTGCGGTCCAGGCCGCGCCCGAGCCGCCCATTGCGGAGCTGACGGTCCGTTGAGAACGGAACGGGAGGCGGTTTTTCAGGATTCGCAAGCACTCTACAGTCATCTGCAATCAATGAAACAAGGGGACAGTCAATGACACGCGTCGTGCGTTTTAGCCAATACGGTGGTCCTGAAGTACTCAGGATCGATGACATCGAGGTTCCCGCTCCGGGGCCCGATGAGGTACGGATCAGCGTCAAGGCGATCGGCCTGAACCGGGCGGAGTCGATGTTCCGTTCCGGCCAGTACCTGGAACAGGCCGAGTTTCCTTCCCGACTGGGGTATGAGGCGGCGGGCATCGTCGAGGCCGTCGGGGCCCGGGCCGGCGAGTTCGCGGTGGGCGATATCGTCAGCCTTGTGCCGCCGATCTCGATCGCGCAGTGGGGCACCTATGCCGAACTCGCGGTGCTGCCGGCCGCCATGCTGGTCAAGCATCCCGCCAGCCTGTCGTTCGCCGAGGCTTCGGCGGTCTGGATGCAGTACGTCACGGCCTGGGGCGCGTTGATCCAGGTTGCCGCCCTGCAGCCGGGGGAATTCGTGCTGATCACGGCCGCTTCGAGCAGTGTCGGCCTGGCGGCGATCCAGATTGCCAACCAGGTCGGGGCGATCCCGATCGCCGTCAGCCGCACCGCGGCCAAGCACGAACAGTTGCTGGCGGCCGGCGCGGCGCATGTGCTGACCAGCGAGCAGGCGGACTTCAATCGACAGGTCGAGCGGATTACCTCGGGCCAGGGCGCCCGAGTGATCTTCGATCCGGTGGGCGGGCCGTTCCTGGAGCAACTGGTCGATGCCGCGGCCCGCGGCGGGATCATCCTGGTGTATGGCGCCTTGAGCAGCGAGCCGTCGCCTTTCCCGCTGTTCAAGGTCCTGAGCAAGAGCCTGACGCTGCGCGGCTACCTGCTGCACGAGATCACCTCCCGGCCTGAGTTGCTCGAGGCCGGCAAGGCCTATGTGATCGCCGGCCTGGAGGCGGGGACGCTGCGCCCGGTGATTGCCCGGACCTTCGCCTTCGAGCAGATCGTCGATGCCCACCGCTACCTGGAGGCCGGCGATCAGTTCGGCAAGGTGGTGGTCACGCTGGAGTCCGTGTCATGAAAATGCTCCATCCGATCTACTTCCTGGCCCTGGGCCTGTTCGGCGTCTACACCATCGAGTTCGGCGTGGTCGGGATCCTGCCGGTGATCATCGAGCGCTTCGCCATCAGTGCCTCGCAGGCGGGGCTGCTGGTGGGGCTGTTCGCGCTGATCATCGCGGCCTGCGGCCCGATCATGGTGTTGCTGCTGTCGCGCTTCAACCGCAAGAAGGTCCTGACCCTCGCGCTGTTCGTCTTTGCCGGCACCAGCGTGTTGTCGGCCTATGCACCGAACTTCGAATCGCTGATGGTGCTGCGCATCATCCCGGCGCTGTTTCACCCGGTGTATTTTTCCCTGGCCTTTGTCGCGGCCACCTCGCTCTATCCGCCTGGAGAGTCGACCCGTGCCGCGGCCAAGGCGTTCGTCGGCACCAGCATGGGCATGGTGCTGGGGGTGCCGCTGACGACGCTGGTCGCCGCGCAATTCTCCTACGAGGCGTCGTTCCTGTTCTGCGCCCTGGTCAACTGCATCGCCGGCCTGGGGATCATCGCCAGGCTGCCGGACGCGCCCGGCAATCGGGCCGTGTCCTATGGCGACCAACTGGCCATCCTGCGCAAGTTCCCGCTGTGGCTGAACATTACCGCCTCGACGCTGATCTTTGCCGCGATGTTCTCCGTGTACAGCTATTCGGCCGAGTACCTGGCCCGGGAAGCCGGGATGAGCGCCCAATTGATCAGCATCCTGCTGGTGGTCTTCGGTATCGGCGGCGTTGCCGGCAACCTGTATGCCGGCAAGCTGATCGGCCAGAACATGGTCCGCACGACGATCCTGCACCCGATCCTGCTGGCGGGCGCCTACGGCTTGCTGTACCTGTTTGCCGGCCCGTCGCTGCTGACCATGCTGGTGATCGTGGTGATCTGGGGCGCGACCCATACCAGCGGGCTGATCGTCACGCAGATCTGGCTGACCTCCGAAGCGCCGGAGGCCCCGGAGTTCGCCACCGGCATCTACATCTCGTTCATCAATCTGGGTGTGACCATAGGGTCGACAACTGGCGGCTGGTTCCTGGCGCGCCTGGGCTTGCAGGGCACTCTCTACAGTGGTTTGCTGTTCGCCGCGCTGGCCTTGATGGTCATCGTGGTCAAAGTCCTGTTTTTCAGTGCCGCACCGCGCAAGGGAGGTGCGCCCGTCGCGGCAGACTGAGTTCTACGATGCAGGGTGGCCCGCACGGATGAGGGTTTTTTCATCCGTGCGCGGCTGGCATCGGCTTTACGTTCCCAACCAAGGATCTCCAGGATGGAAGCCTTTGGGTCGACCGCCTGGGTTGTTTTTCCATTGAGAATCGATCGAGGCCTCATGAATCCCTTGACTGTGTCCAACCCCTCCTGCAACTGGCCCACGGGGCTGGAGTCGCGCGACAGCAGCATGTTCGACTGGGAAAACCTTCGCCATTACGTCACCTTCGCCCGCACCCAGTCGCTCAGCAGCGCGGCACGCGAGCTGGGCGTCGAGCATGCCACGGTGGCGCGACGGATAGCGGCGCTGGAATCGTCGCTGAACCTCAAGCTGGTCGACCGGCGCAAACGCAACTACGAGATCACGCCGTTCGGCCACCGCATCGCGGAAATCGCCGGGCGGATGCAGAAGGACGCCAAGGCGATTTCCAAGGTGGCGCTCTCCGTGCAGACCGAGATGGTCGCCGATCTCGCGGTCAGCGCGCCGCCGTTGCTGACCTCGGAATTCATCGCCCCGCACCTGGGGCGCCTGCGCCGTGAACACCCGTCGATCAACGTCAGCCTGTTGATGCAGGACGATATCGGCACGCTGTGCAATCCCGAGCCGGACCTGATGATCCGCCTGTGCCGGCCGACCCAGATGGACCTGGTGGCGCGCAAGATAGGGACAGTGTCTTTCGGCCTGTACGGCAGCCAGGGCTACCTGGCGGAGCACACCAGCGAGCAGTACGAATACATCGTCTATGACGACAGCATGGAGCATTCCCGGCAACAGATGTGGTTGCGCGAGGTCGCCGGGGAGCGTCCGGTGGTGCTGCGCGCCAGAAGTCTCGAAGTCCAGGCTTCGGCGGCCCGCGCCGGCATCGGCATTGCCTTGCTGCCCAACTTCTATGGCCTGAAAGACCCCGAATTGGCAAAGGCGCAGTTTCATTATGCGGACTTGATGATCGATATCTGGCTAGTGGTTCATGAGGATTTGCGCAAAGAGGCACCCATTCGTTCGTTAATGGACTTCCTGGTCAGCTGCTTTCCAACTGAGCAATTCTTTTAAGAGCGTTTTTACAGGGGGGGCGTAGTTCAGTCTGGTGTTAACACAAGGTGAATTTTTTAACCCCCCAGGGTAAATACGGGGAGTTTACAAACAAGCGGGCAGATTTCAGTATCAGCCCTATAACAAGAAACATGCTTGCTCCCCCGACGGTTGAAAACCCATGCCAGGGTTTTCAATAGTCCCCCACCCGGATACGGCACACGCTTCTCCGGTTGCGGTCTGAAACCATAATAAAAAAAACAGCGAAGAATTCGATTGTCCAACGATATTGATTCGCTGGCCGTCGAAGCTCTGATGTTGAAAAACATTTATCAAGTTCTGCTCTTGGCCTCTCTGGCCCTCGACTCATGCCTGTAAAAAGTGTTTGGGAATAATCCTGCATTACGGTCACGTTACTACTAACGAAACCCGGGACGTACTTGCGTGCGCTTCCAGAGTTTTATAGCGAGCTCACAGAAGGAATTGGGATCATGAATAACGTAAAGATTATTGATGTAACGCTCCGTGATGGTGGTTATCGTAACAACTTCGAGTTCACTACCGATTATGCCGCCAATGCCGTCGGGCACCTTGTCGACGTGGGGGTTGGGCATGCCGAGATCGGTTATTGCAATGGTTCTTTCATACGCAAGAAAGAACACGGACTGAGCAGTTCGGTCAGCCCTGAATATATTGAATCGCTGCGTCGTGCCGCACGCGGTCAACTAGGGCTGTGTGTCATGGTGCATCCGCGTAATGTGACGGGCGAAGACTTTGAAATGCTCGCCGAACATGGCGTCGGAATGATCCGGGTGTGTTTGCGTGCCGAGCAACTTGAACAAGGCGTGGCAACTATCGAGTTGGCCAAGTCGTTCAACTTTCAGGCCAGCGCCAATATCACCCATATCACCACGCAAACACCGGGAACCGTGACGGATATGGCATTGCGCGCGGAAGGCGCCGGGGCCGATGTCATTTATTTTGCCGACTCTAATGGCAATATGATTCCGGATGATGTCGAACGGCTAGTCAGTCGGATATCCAGAAGAGTCCATGTGCCCCTGGGGTTCCACGCACACAATAATCTTTCCCTGGCGCTTTCCAACTCCATCGCGGCCGTCGAGGCCGGTGCCGAATATATCGACACTTCGATTTGCGGCATGGGCAAGGGCGCGGGCAACTTGCACCTGGGCATGTTTATCGCCTATCTGGAGCGGGTCGGAAGTGCCAATGGCTACGACCTGGTCAAGGCCCTGCAGTTGTCCGAATACACCGCGCAGAGCGTTCCACTGAGCAGCCTGCCGACCCCGCTCATGGATGTGATGCTGGGTGCCTACAACTTGCCTTTCGATGTTCAGCAGCGGCTGGAGGACACCATGTCCCGGCTGCAGATCAGCTCGACATTCCAGGCGCTCCGGGCGATGCACGAGCAGGACCTGATCCAGCGGCACGCGGTACGACCGCTGGTGATTTCCCGGCCCAGCTTCCCGGCTCATCTGTCCGCCGAAGGAAAAATGTGATGAGCGCACTCCAGCAATCGGCGCAGTCGGGCAAACCGACGCGTCATCGAGTCTGCGTGCTGCCCGGGGACGGCATCGGCAGTGAAGTCGTCGAGGCCATACTGCCGATCTTCGATGCCTTGGAGCTGCCCATCGACCTGGACTTCGGCCAGATCGGCTGGGAGTGCTGGCGCACCGGCGGCGATCCGGTCCCGGCCGAGACCTGGGCGAAGATCGCCGCGGCCGACGCCACGCTGCTCGGCGCCATCACCAGCAAGGCCCTGCAGGAAGCCGAGAAGGAATTGCCCGAGGCCCTGCGCAACACCTCGCGGGTGTACGTCTCGCCGGTGATCCAGCTACGCCAGCGCCTGAGCCTGTATGCCAACGTGCGGCCGGTCACCGATGTACTCGGTGAGGGGCGGTTCCGTTTCACGGTGATCCGCGAGAACACCGAGGGGCTTTATGCCGGTCTCGACTTTGCCTCGATCCCCGCCGAGTTCGAGCCGTTGCTCAAGGCACGGGAGCTGGCCGGGGCGCCGTGGAGCCGCGATAGCGCCGAGGACGCGACCATGACGGTGCGGCTGCAGACTCGGGCCGGCCTGACCCGGCTGTTCCACTTCGCCTTCGAATACGCCCGCCAGCATGACTACAAGCGCGTGACCCTGGCGGACAAGCCCAATGTGCTGCGCTACAGCGGTGCGTTCGCCAGGGGGATCCTCGAGGAGGTGGCCGCGCACTACCCGGATATCGCCTACAACATCGACAACGTCGACGCCGTGGCGCTGTGGATGATCCGTCGTCCGGAGCGCTTTGGAGTGATCGTCGCGGAGAACATGTTCGGCGACATCCTTTCCGACCTCGGGGCCGGGGTCATGGGCGGGCTGGGGTTCGCGCCCAGCGCGAACATCGGCGACGCCGGGGCCTACTTCGAGCCGGTGCATGGCAGCGCCCCGGCCCATGTCGGCCAGGACAAGGCCAACCCCAGCGCGATGTTCCTGTCCCTGGCCCTGCTGCTCGAACACCTGGGTTACCACGCCCAGGCCCAGGCCATCGAGCAGGCGGTGACGCAGGTGGTCAGGCACGACTGCCAGACCTACGACAGCGGCGGCCAAGCGACCACCGGGCAATGCGCCGCGGCCATCATCCGGCGGAGCGTGACCAACCTTCGCCAACTCATCCCGAATACCGAAAACGCTCGGGCTTTGCCCGCAAGGAGTCATGCATGAGCACCTCTTCACTCTCGGAGCAACAACGCGCCTCCCTGCTGGAACAATGCGCCGCGCTGGATACCGCCTCGCTGAGCGATGCCCTCGACAGCCTCGGCATCGACGCCGGGTTGCTGGGCATCATCCAGCAAGTGCCCGGCACCCGGTGCAGCGGCTTCGCCTTTACCGTGCTCTACGAGCCGGTCAACCAGAACGACGGCTTCAAGAACGCCGCCAACTACATCGATGAGGTGCCGCCTGGCTCGGTGGTGGTTTCCAGCAACGCCGGGCGGCTGGACGCCACGGTCTGGGGCGACATCCTGACCCACGTGGCAGTGCAGCGGAACGTGCGCGGCACCTTGATCGACGGGGTCGCGCGGGATATCGACACCGTGACCCGCCTCAATTACCCGCTGTTCAGCCGCGGGCGGTTCATGCAGTCGGGCAAGAACCGCGTGCAGCTCAAGGCGACCCAGGTGGCGGTCGAGGTCAGCGGCGTGACCATCCATCCCGGCGATCTGATCGTCGGCGATGCCAGCGGTTGCCTGGTGATCCCCATCGACAAGGCCGAAGAGGTCATCAAGCGCGCCATTGCCGTGGAAAAGACCGAGCGCGACATCATCGCGTCGGTCAGCCAGGGCCTGTCGCTGGCGGAGGCGCGCCGCCTGCACCGCTATGACCAGCCATGGCTCGCGGCCGAGGCGAAAACCCCGAGTGCCGCCTGAGCGGCAACCTGCGTGCGATGCACAGGCGTGATGCGAAACGACGCGTCACGTTCCTCGATCAAGGAGAGCAGTAATGACTTCGAATCATCCGGCAAAGATCAAGACCAACCCGATGCGCAGCAGCACCAACAAAATCAAGCTGGGGGTCTTCGCCCTCAATATCGAGGGTGGCTGCACCCTGACCACGGTCCCGGAGCGCCTGGACGCCTCTGACTGGAGCGGCAACCTGGAAGTCGCCAGGAAAGCCGACAAGGCCGGCCTGGAACTGCTGCTGCCGGTGGGCCGCTGGCGCGGCTGGGGCGGTGCCAGCGATCCGATGGGGGTGTCGTTCGAAACCTATACCTGGGCGGCGGGGCTGGCGTCGGTGACCGAACAGATCGCGCTGTTCACCACCTCGCACCTGTCGACCGTGCATCCGCTGTTCGCTGCCAAGCAGGCCGCGACCATCGACCATATCAGCGGCGGTCGCTTCGGCCTGAACATGATCTGCGGCTGGTACGGCAAGGAGATGGGCATGTTCAACGGCGGGGTGCAGCTGGAGCATGACCGGCGCTACGACCACGCCGACGAGTGGCTGAAAATCGCCCGGCTGGCCTGGAACGAACCGGGCAACTTCGACCACAAGGGCGACTTCTTCAATATCGCCCAGGGCTTTGCCCAGCCCAAGCCGCTGAACCAGCCGTTCCTGATGAATGCCGGGGGTTCCGAGCGCGGCCGCAGGTTCTGCGCCGAGCATTGCGACGCGGCGTTCCTGATCCTCAAGCACGAGGATGACGACGACACCATTCGCGCGCAGATCAAGGCCTACCGCGACCTGGCTCGCCTGGAATTCGGCCGCGAGATCCAGATCTGGGTCTACTCCTACGTGGTGCAGAAGGACACCCTGGAAGAAGCCGAGAAGTACCTCGACTACTACGTCAATCAGCACGGCGATGAAGTCGCCCTGGATAACGTCACCTCGGAGATCGGCATCCAGAGTGGCATGTTCGCCAACACCGAGGACGCCGAGCGCTTCCGCTTCCACTTCAAGGCCGGGTTCGCCGGGGTGCCCCTGGTCGGGACCGCGGAAATGATCACCGAGCAGTTCCAGCGCTACAGCGACCTGGGCATCGATGGCATCTGCCTGACCTGGCTCGACTACAAGAGCGGCCTCGACGAGTTTCTCCAGGACGTCCTGCCGCGCATGGAAGAGGCCGGCCTGCGCCAGCCCCATAACAGCTCCAGGGTCATCATCGGAGCGGTCGCATGAGTGCCCGCAGCGCTTTGGCGCTGGCTGTCGAACCTTCCGAGCAGGCGCTGGCCGAGGACTTCAAGCGCGCCATGCGGCGCCTGACCAGCACGGTTTCCATCATCGCCACCGGCGTCGATGGCACGCGCAGCGGCATGGTCGCCACGGCGGTCAGCTCGCTGTGCACCGAACCGCCGTCGCTGCTGATCTGCATCAACCGCACGGCCAGCCTGTACCAGCCGCTGCTGGCCAACCAGCGTTTCAGCGTGAACCTGCTCGATGCCACGCAAAGCCGGCTGGTCGGCATCTTCGCCGGCCAACTCAAGGGCAGTGCGCGCTTCGAACATGGCCAATGGGATTCTGCCGACGACTTGCCGTATCTGTCGGATGCCCAGGCGACGCTGTTCTGCAGCGTCGATGCGCGGCTGTCCTACGCCACCCACGAGGTGATTGTCGGACGGGTCGAGAAGTCGCGCGTCAACGAGCGCATTTCGCCCCTGCTCTGGCAGGACGGCAAGCCGGCCCAGTCCTGCGAGCTGATTCACTGATCTGGCCCCGACCATTCTGTTTTTTCCTGGAGGCAACATGAGCAACCTGACTGCATTCGATGCACCTAGCGCCGATGAGAGCGATGCGATTTTCCTGGTCAACGTCGTACATGTATTCGAGGGGCAGCAGGACGCCGCCCTCGATGTACTGCGCTCGGCCGTGGGTTATGTGGCGCAGAACTATCCGTCGTTCCAGTGGAGCCGCCTGTTCAAGAGTATCGACGGCAAGACCGTGATCAATCAGGCGCAATGGAGCAGCAAGGAGGAGTTTGACTCTCTGTTCTCCGATGAGCAGTTCATGTCGCGTTATTCCCGGCTGAAGGAAACCGGCACCTGGGAGTTCCACCTCTACAAGGTCAACGACTACATTCCGGCCGCCACTGCCCCGGTGGCCGCGGCGCTCGCCTGAGGGGAAGGCGGGCCCGCCCATGCTGGGTGTCGCGGGCCCGTCGTTCAGCGACTTTTATCGGTACATCAAGGAGATACACCGTGAGCAATTTTGATTCCGCGCTGACCCGACTGTTGAACATCAGCCATCCGGTGGTGCTGGCGCCCATGGGCGGTGCTGCTGGCGGGCGACTCGCCGCCGCGGTTTCCCGGGCCGGCGGGCTTGGCCTGGTCGGGGCCAGCTATGGCGATCCGGACTGGATGAAAACCGAGCTGGCGCTGATGAGCGACGTCGAGGAACCCTGGGGCGTCGGCCTGGTGATGTTCACCGTGGCCAAGCGCTTCGAACTGCTGGACCTGGCCCTGTCCTATGGGCCCGACGTGGTCGCCTTGTCGTTTGGCGATGCCCGGCCCTTTATTGCCCCGATCAAGGACAGCGGTGCGCTGGCCATCGTTCAGGTGCATGACGTCGATCAGGCGCTGGCCGCGCTGGATGCCGGGGCCGATGCCTTGATCGTGCAGGGTGCCGAAGCCGGCGGGCATAGCTTGCGGCGAGCCTCCTTGCCTTTGCTGCCGGCCGTGCGCGATGCGGTGGGCGAGGATGCGGTACTGATCGCCGCCGGCGGCATCGCCGATGGCCGGGGGCTGGCGGCGGCACTTTTGCTGGGGGCCGACGGGGCCATGCTGGGCACGCGTTTCCTGGCCAGCGACGAAGCGCTGCCGTCCGCCAAGGTCAAGCAGCGCCTGCTCCAGGCCACCGCTGGCGACCTGGTGCGCACCCGTGCGTTCGATCTGGTGCGCGGTATCGAATGGCCCGAGCAGTACAGCGGTCGGGCCCTGGCCAACGACTTCACCGCACGCTGGGTGGGGTTCGAACAGGAACTGGTGCGGGCGCCGGCCAGCGTGGCCGAGGACTACGCGCAAGCGCTGCGCGAAGACAACACCGACGTGCGCGCCATCTGGACCGGTGAAGTCGCCGACCTGATCAACGATGTCCTGCCCGCCGCCACCATCGTCGAGCAGACCGTGCGGGGCGCGGAGCAGGCGCTGCGTGTTGCCGGCCGACGGTTCGCCTGAGTCGCACGTCCTGTGTTCTTGCCCAAAGGAATCGATATGAACAGCAATGCTCCCGTACATGTGCAGTTTGGCCTGGGCCCGGAACTGGTGGTGGTGATGTCGCCGGTCATGCCCACCTGGGACGAAGGCCAGTTTTTTGCCCCCCTGACCCAGTCGCTGGTCGATAAAGGCTATCGGGTGGTCATCTTCGACACGCTCTCGCTGCTGACCGACGACGATGAGCCGTTCACCGACTTCACCCAGCGCTGGGCCGGGGTGCTCGAACCGCTGGGGCCGATCGCCCTGATCGCCGGGTCCGCCCTGGGCGGTGCGGTGGTCCAGGGGCTGCTGGCGACCGCTGTGGGCCGACAGGCGGCGCAGGCGCTACTGATTTCCTCGCCGACCCGGGCCGACAAGATCCTCGACCGGCGCCTGGGGGCGATGGCCGACCTGGCCAGCGCCGGGGATGTCGATACCGCCCTGATGCTGCTCGATCAATGGGTGTTGCCGGCCCGGGCGAAACCGGCGGCGCGCCAGCCGGCGTCAGCGGCGACGGCCGACGAGCAGGCCGGGCGGCGCCTGAACCAGGGGTTCCGCCTGTTGAACGAACTCAATGTGGAGCCGCAGGTCTCGGCCTGGCCGGGGCGCTTGTTGAGCATCTTCGGCGAGAGTTCGCAGCTGGTCAGGGCGACCAATGTCAGTTTCCAGGCGTCCGCGCAGCATCTGGCGGTGGGCGTTCCCGGTGCGGGCATGCGTCCGCTGCTGGATGACCTGGCGCGGGTGCGCGCCAGCGTGCGCAGCCATCTGGGGATCGACCTGGAGGCCCATGCATGAGCGCGTCGACAGCGGTAACCGAGCCCGCCCGGGCACGCTTCATCGATGTCCATTACCATGCCGGCCCTGATGCTTATCTGCGGCGTCACAGCGCGCTGCGGGCCGGTAGCGAGTATCAGGCGCAGGACGGCTGGGTGGTGCTCAAGAACCACCTGGGCTGTACCGCGGCCCAGGCCTGGGAGGCCCGCCAGCAAGGGCTGCCGGTGTCCGGTTCGATCGTGCTCAACGAGATTGCCGGCGGTATCGACTGGCGGGTGGTCGAACGCTCGCTGTGCCAGCATGGCGCCGCCGACCTGCGTTTTATCGTGCATTTGCCCACCGTGACGGGGCGCTCGCATACCAGCCGGCTGGCTAGGGAGTTGAGCCACCCGATCCTTGGCCAGCGCCCCGTGAAGCCGCTGACCGTCAGCGATGACCGCCAGCGATTGAACCGCGCCACCCTGGAGGTGTTGCGGATGAGCCGGGATTACCCGGTGGTGATCTCCACCGGCCATGCCAATCGCGAGGAGGTGCTTTTGCTGGTAGCGGCGGCGGATCGGCTGCAGGTGCCGCGGTTGATGCTCAACCAGCCGGCCAATCCGCTGACCGGGCTGAGTGCGGCCGACCTTCTTGAGCTCAAGAGCCTGCCTTCGCTCTACATCGAGCAGACCGCGCTGACCTACTTGCTGGGCTACCAGAGCAAGGAGGATTTCGGCGAGGTATTGCGCGAGTTGCCACGGGTGGTCTACAGCTCGGACCTGGGCCAGACCAGCCAGCCGGACATTCGCCCATGGCTGGACCTGAGCCGCCAATGGTTCAAGGAGTTCGGGCTTGGCGCGCAGCGCATAGAGTCGATTACCCGCAGCGCCCCGTTGCAGATGCTCAGCCATTGACGGCCTAACGGCGCGCAGCGGCTGCCGCTCCGGGCGCTGAGGGCCGTTCGCGCAGGGGAGGGCAAATTCCAGGCATTAAAAAGCCGGCTTGTGGCCGGCTTCTCGGGGACTGGCTTGGTTCATTTTTGGTAAACCGCACCAGCCTGCAAAACGTACACCCAGCTCTTGCGGCTGGCTGTGGGACTTGGCGAGAAAATCATCTGCCGCGTCGGGCGGATCTGACCGGTTGAACAGGTCGATGCGCAAAGGTGGGGCGCAGCATACTGATATTCGAGGAGAATTCCCAGCGCGAAGAGCTGTTGGCGGGTAGAAAACCCAGGTGTTTGGCGTCTGGGGGAGGGGCAATATTCGGCAGGCATAAAAAAGCCCCGGATGACCGGGGCTTTTTCTTGAGGCTTGTCGCTGGATGCGTGCAGCTGCTTTTTAGCCTTTGTAGGCGGCAACCGACTTCGTGATCGCGGCGCGGGCGGCGTCTGCGCCGTCCCAGCCTTCGATCTTCACCCACTTGCCTTTTTCGAGATCCTTGTAGTTCGCGAAGAAGTGCTCGATCTGCTGAATCAGCAGTGCTGGCAGGTCGGTGTATTCCTTCACGTCGACATACAGCTGGGACAGCTTGTCGTGAGGAACAGCGATGACTTTGGCATCGCCGCCGCCGTCGTCGGTCATGTTCAGGATGCCGACCGGACGGGCGCGGATCACCGAGCCTGGAGCCACTGGGTAAGGGGTCACGACCAGCACGTCGAGGGGGTCACCGTCGTCGGCCAGGGTGTTCGGGATGTAGCCGTAGTTGGCCGGGTAGAACATCGGGGTGGCCATGAAACGGTCAACGAACAGGCAATCGCTGTCTTTGTCGATTTCGTATTTGATCGGCGCGTGGTTGGCCGGAATCTCGATTGCGACGTAGATGTCGTTCGGCAGGTCTTTGCCAGCCGGAATCTTGCTGTAGCTCATTGGGCGATGCCCCCGTTAGTTGACCAAAATGTCTTGGCCGGATTGACCAAAAAGTGGCGGCGATTATAGGCATATTCCAAGGGCTATGCCACGTACCGAAGGACGTATGGACGCCTTGGGCCAAACGCCGAAAACCCTGCGCAGGAGCGGCTCGCGACGCTCGATTGCTTGCGAAAAGAAGAGTCGCTGCGACGCGTTTAGTTCAGAGGCACTCGTCAGGGCCGGCGATTATTTCGCCAGCAGACTGGCTCTGGTGGACACCTCAGTGTTGTTGGTAGTGCGGGTCGCTGGCCTGCAGTTGCTGGAGCCGGGCCAGGGGATTCTGCCGGTAAAACAGCTGCAGTTGCTCGTAGACCTTCGGATAGGCCTCGTGGAGCAGGTCCGGGGCACTGAAGAAGTATTCGCTGGTGACGGCGAAGAACTCCGCGGGGTTTTCCGCGGCGTAAGGATCGATGTCGGTTTCGGCGTCCGGGTTGTGGTCGAGCTGGCGATTGAGGTCGTCGTAGGCCGCCTGCATTACCTGGGCCCAGTCGCTGATGCGCATGTCGCTGTGCAGCGGCGGCAGGCCGTTGGCATCGCCGTTGAGCATGTCCAGCTTGTGCGCCAGCTCGTGGATCACCAGGTTGTAGGCTTCCCAGCCGCCGCTGGCGAGCACGCCGGGCCAGGCCAGGATGATCGGCCCCTGTTGCCAGGCTTCGCCGCTGTGTTCGCCGTCCCATTCATGTTCGACACCGCTGGCATCGCGATGGCGCTGGGGGCTGAGGAAGTCGTCGGGGTAGAGGACGATTTCGTGAAAGCCCTGGTACCAGTTCAAATCCCCCAGGTGCAGCAGCGGCAACTGGGCCTGGGCGGCCAGCAGCAGGCGCTCGAACTGGTGCAGCTCGACCCCGGGCAGGGCGCTCAGGTGCTTGTCGGCGAGAAACAGGACACTGGTTTCCCGCAGCCATTGGTCCTCGGCAGCGCTCAGGCCATCGAGAAAGGGCAGGTGCTGGCGCACCCGTTGCCACATTTCATCGGCAATCGGGTGCTTGGCCAGCCGACGCCGGCGGCGCCAGGTGCTGAGGGGCCACATACCGATCAGTGGCTTTCGGCCTTTGCTGCCGAGCGGCCCAGGCGGCTGCGCACCACGCCGATGATCATCGGCACCAGCGACAGCAGGATGATGCCCACCACCAGCAGCGACAGGTTTTTCTTGATGAACGGTACGTTGCCGAAGAAGTAGCCGAGGGTCACCAGGCCGCCGACCCAGAGGATGGTGCCGGCCACGCTGAAGGCGAAGAAGCGCGGGTAAGGCATCTTGGCCACGCCGGCGACGAACGGGGCGAAGGTGCGGATGATCGGCAGGAAACGCGCCAGGGTCACGGTTTTGCCGCCGTGGCGGTCGTAGAAATCGTGGGTCTTTTGCAGGTAGTCGCGGCGGAAGATCTTCGAGTTCGGGTTGCTGAACAAACGCTCGCCGACCGTTCGGCCGATGATGTAGTTGGTGCTGTCGCCGAGGATCGCCGCCAGCATCAGCAGGCCGCCGAGCAGCACCGGGTCCATGGCGCCACCGGCGGCGACCGCGCCGGCGATGAACAGCAGGGAGTCGCCAGGCAGGAACGGCGTCACCACCAGGCCGGTTTCACAGAAAATCACCAGGAACAGGATGGCGTAGATCCATGGCCCGTAGTTGGTCACCAACATGTCGAGGTAAACGTCGAGATGGAGGATGAGGTCGATCGGGTTGAAATCCATTGAGGCACCTGTGGTGACGGCCCGACTCGGCGGGTCTGTGCAATGACTGGGGCAAAAACTTACAGCTGGCGCAGATTCATCTTACGCCCCGAAAAGGTCGGCATTATAAGACCTGATAGGTGAAATGGGCGTTGAGTTTGTAGCGGGGAGTGTCTTGGCGGCGCTGACTGGCCAGAGGCGAAAGAGCATGGCCTTCGACAGCGTCTTGGCAGGCGCTGTCGAAGGGGGGATGGGGGTGTTCCAGATGGGGGCTTAGTCGTCGCTGATCGGCAATATGTAGTTCTTGAACTCGGTATCTTCGCGAAAACCGATGGATTCATAGGTTTTCTGCGCCACTTCGTTATCACTGCTGGTGGAAACACGCATGCGCACGGCATGGGTGTCCTTGGCCATTTTCTTCGCGGTGCGGATCAGGTTGTCGGCCACCAGCTGGCGGCGAGCGTCTTCGGCGACATAGATGTCGTTGAGGATCCATACGCGCTTGAGGGACAGGGAGGAGAAGCTGGGGTAGAGCTGGCAGAAACCGAGGAGTTTCTTGTCGTCATCGTCGGGCAGGGCCAGGTAGATCACCGACTCCTTGCGGCGCAGACGCTTTTCCAGGAAGGCCCGGGACGAGTCCGGAAAAGGCAGGGCGCCATAGAACTCGCGGTATTTGACGAACAGGGGGGTCAACAGATCCAGGTGTTCGAGGGTCGCTTGAGTAATCCGCATGAGTTGTCCTCAACTTCGAATGGATACGACGGCAAACGGTTCATTACTCGGGCAGCCGTGTTTCGATGCTGCCTAAAGCGTGGAAAAAGCGCAATCGTCTCGAAAAGTCACGGCTTTGCAGGCCCCAGCAGGAAATTGCCCTTGAGGGTGTCGGGCGCGTCGCTGTCCAGGGTGTTCACCTGGGCCTCGTCTTTCAGGTTGACCCCCGAGAGCTGCCGCCTGCAGGCCTCGCGCATCAGGTACAGCAAACGGTGGGCCGCCATGCCGTAGCCCAGGCCTTCCAGGCGCACGTTGGAGATGCAGTTGCGATAGGCATCGGTGAGCCCGACCTTCGGGTTGTAGGTGAAATACAGCCCCAGGCTGTCCGGTGAGCTGAGCCCCGGGCGTTCGCCGATCAGGATCACGGTCATTTTCGCGCCGAGCAGCTCGCCGATTTCGTCGGCCACCGCCACCCGGCCCTGTTCCACCAGAATGACCGGCGACAGCGACCAGCCTTCGGCCTCGGTCTGCTCTTCAAAACGGGCGAGAAACGGCAGGGTATGGCGATGCACTGCCAGTGCCGACAGACCGTCTGCTACCACCACCGCCAGATCCACCCCGCCCGGGTTGGCGCAGGCGTGCTCGCGCAGGGCCTGGGCCGACGCGTCGCTGAGCTTGCGCCCCAGGTCCGGGCGTTGCAGGTAGCTGTGGCGATCGCTGGCGGCGCTGTGCAGCAGCAGGCTGTCGCGACCGCGTTCGGCCAGTTGGCTGCTCAACCCGGCATGGTCGAAGGGCAGGTGCACCGCATCGCGGGCCTGGGCGTGGGCGAACTGGAAGTCCAGCTGGGCGCCGGTGGGCAGGCTGGTGCCGGTGCGGCCCAGGGCGATGCGCGCCGGGGTCAGGCGGCGCAGCTCCAGCCAGGGGTTCTGGCTGTCGGTCGGGTGTTTGTCCATAAGCCTGTCCTTACTGAAGCTGCGCCAGTGCCTGGCGGAAGGCCGGCGGCAGGTTGTGGCCGAACTGCACCTTGCCGTCGGGCTGGGTGAAGATGCCGGTTTTCGCCAGCCACTGCTCGAACTCCGGCGCCGGTTTCAGGCCCAGGGTCTGGCGGGCGTAGAGCGCGTCGTGAAAGGAGGTGGTCTGGTAGTTGAGCATGATGTCGTCGGAGCCGGGGATGCCCATGATGAAGTTGATCCCGGCCACGCCCAGCAGGGTCAGCAGGGTGTCCATGTCGTCCTGGTCGGCTTCGGCGTGGTTGGTGTAGCAGATGTCGCAACCCATGGGCACGCCCAGCAGCTTGCCGCAGAAGTGGTCTTCCAGGCCGGCGCGGATGATCTGCTTGCCGTTGTACAGGTACTCCGGGCCGATGAAGCCGACCACGGTGTTCACCAGGAACGGCTTGAAGTGCCGGGCCACCGCATAGGCGCGGGTTTCGCAGGTCTGCTGGTCGACGCCGAAGTGCGCGTTGGCCGACAGTGCGCTGCCCTGGCCGGTTTC
The DNA here is from genome assembly GCF_003184125.1 of Pseudomonas sp. RW409. Classification (NCBI taxonomy): domain Bacteria; kingdom Pseudomonadati; phylum Pseudomonadota; class Gammaproteobacteria; order Pseudomonadales; family Pseudomonadaceae; genus Pseudomonas; species Pseudomonas sp. RW409. The sequence goes on from NZ_QHHP01000033.1 coordinate 294,586, forward strand.
GAAATACATCAGGTTCTGCCCCAGGGTGCCGCGCTTGAGGCTCAGGCCTGCCTCGTAGCCTTCCTGCAAGACATTGAGGTTGATGCCGAAACTGGCGTTGGCCGCCTCGGTGCCGGCGATCGACTGGAACACCAGGTCCAGCGGCACGCCACGGTTGATCGCCTCGATGGAGGTGGTGACGTGGGTCAGCACGCAGGCCTGGGTGGGGATTTCATAACGCTGGATGATCGCGTCGAGCATTTCCAGCAGGGCGCAGATCGAGGCGATGCTGTCGGTGGCCGGGTTGATGCCGATCATGGCGTCGCCGTTGCCGTAGAGCAGGCCGTCGAGAATGCTCGCGGCGATGCCGGCCGGTTCGTCGGTCGGGTGGTTGGGTTGCAGGCGCGTCGATAGGCGTCCGCGCAGGCCCAGGGTGCCGCGGAACCGGGTGACCACGCGGATCTTCTGCGCCACCAGCACCAGGTCCTGGACACGCATGATCTTCGACACGGCGGCGGCCATTTCCGGGGTCAGCCCGGGGGCCAGGGCACGCAGGCTCTGTTCGTCGGCGGCGTCGCTGAGCAGCCAGTCGCGGAAACCGCCGACCGTGAGGTGGCTGACGGTGGCGAAGGCGGCCTTGTCGTGGGTGTCGATGATCAACCGGGTGACTTCATCGGTTTCGTAGGGAATCAGTGCTTCTTCGAGGAAATGCTTGAGCGGAATGTCCGCCAGGGTCATTTGCGCGGCGACCCGCTCGCCGTCGTTGAGGGCGGCGACGCCGGCCAGGAAGTCCCCGGAGCGTGCCGGGCTGGCCTTGGCCATGACGTCCTTGAGGCTGTCGAAGCGGTAGGTCTGGGCGCCGACGGTGTGGGCGAAACTTGCCATACAGGTTCTCCGTGACGACGCAGGGAACCAACCCTGCGTCGAGGTTTTCGGCGGTTAGTGCAAGGCTTCTTCAGCTTTCTGAATGGCCGCGAATTCTTCTTCGGGCGTGCCTGCTACCAAGTGATGCCGACTGTAGAAAGCAAAGTAAGCAATTAATACTCCATAGATGATCGCGGCGCCAATGACCACCCGCGGATCCACCAGGAAGCCCGCCACCACGGCGATGCAGGCCAGTACCAGGGCCACGCCGGAGGTGAAGATACCGCCCGGGGTGCGGTACGGACGATCCATTTTGGGGCGACGGATGCGCAGGGTGATGTGCGCGGCCATCATCAGCACGTAGGAGATGGTCGCGCCGAACACCGCCACCAGGATCAGCAGGTCGCCCTGGCCGGTCAGCGACAGGCCGAAACCGATGATCCCGGGGATCACCAGCGCCAGGACCGGCGCCTTGCTCTTGTTGGTTTCCGACAGCTTGCGCGGCAGGTAGCCGGCGCGGGACAGGGCGAAAATCTGCCGGGAGTAGGCGTAGATGATCGAGAAGAAGCTGGCGATCAAGCCGGCCAGGCCCACCAGGTTGACGAAGCTGCCCATCCAGGTCGAACCGCCGTAGGCCTTGGCCAGGGCTTCCACCAGCGGGTTACCCGAGGTCAGCAAGGCGTTGGCCCCCGCGCCGCCCGGGCCGATCACCAGGATCAGCAGGGCGAAGCTCAGCAGCACCAGCATGGCGCCGATCAGGCCGCGGGGCAGGTCGCGTTTGGGGTTCTTGGTTTCTTCCGCGGCCAGCGGCACGCCTTCGACCGCCAGGAAGAACCAGATGGCGTAGGGAATCGCCGCCCACACGCCGACATAACCGAACGGCAGGAAGCTGCTGGCGCCCACGGCCTCGGTGACCGGGATATCCAGCAGGTTGGCGACGGAGAAGTGCGGCACCATCGCCACCAGGAACACGCCCAGGGCCAGGGCGGCGACGGCGGTGATGATGAACATCAGCTTCAGCGCCTCGCCGACCCCGAAGATGTGGATGGCGATGAACACGATGTAGAACGCCAGGTAGATCATCCAGCCGCCGATGCCGAACAGCGACTGGCAATAGGCGCCGATAAACACCGCGATCGCCGCCGGGGCAATGGCGTATTCGATGAGGATCGCGGTCCCGGTGAGGAAGCCACCCCAGGGACCGAAGGCGCTGCGGGCAAAACCGTAGCCGCCGCCGGCGGTAGGGATCATCGAGGACAGTTCGGCCAGGGAAAAGCACATGCACAGGTACATGGTGGCCATCAGCAAGGTGGCGAGGAACATGCCGCCCCAGCCACCCTGGGCCAGGCCGAAGTTCCAGCCGGCATAGTCGCCGGAGATGACGTAGGCCACACCCAGGCCCACCAGCAGGACCCAGCCTGCCGCGCCTTTTTTCAGTTCGCGTTGTTGGAAATAGTCGGAACCGACTTTTTCAAAGTCGACGGAAGAGCCAGCCGGCTGCACGCCGGTATGTTCGCTAGGCATAAGGGTTCACCTGTTCTTATTGTTGTGCCCGGTCGGCAGACCGGATCGGTGTTGCAAGGCGATGGTGTGTTTTGCCTTGAGGCCGTCATCGCAAGCGTGTTCGCGACCGGCCCCCAAGGGTGAAGCCGCACTGGCGGCTCCACCCTTGTCCCTGGCTTGATTGGCTTTAGAAGAAGCCCAGCGGATTGATGTCGTAGCTCACCAGCAGGTTTTTGGTCTGCTGGTAGTGGTCGAGCATCATCTTGTGGGTTTCACGGCCGACGCCGGACTTCTTGTAACCGCCGAACGCCGCGTGGGCGGGGTACAGGTGGTAGCAGTTGGTCCACACACGGCCGGCCTTGATCGCCCGGCCCATGCGGTAGGCGCGGTTGATGTCGCGGGTCCAGAGGCCGGCGCCGAGGCCGAACTCGGTGTCGTTGGCGATGGCCAGGGCTTCGGCTTCGTCCTTGAAGGTGGTGATGCTCACCACCGGGCCGAAGATTTCTTCCTGGAACACGCGCATCTTGTTGTTGCCCTTGAGCAGGGTCGGCTGGATGTAATAACCACTGGCCAGGTTGCCCTCGAGTTTTTCCACCTTGCCGCCGGTCAGCAGCTGCGCGCCTTCGCCCTTGGCGATTTCCAGGTACGAGAGGATCTTGTCGAACTGCTGCTCGGATGCCTGGGCACCGACCATGGTGTCGGTATCCAGCGGGTCGCCGCGCTTGATCTGTTCGACCTTTTTCATCACCACTTGCATGAACTCGTCGTAGATCGACTCTTCCACCAGGGCGCGGGACGGGCAGGTGCAGACTTCGCCCTGGTTGAAGAACGCCAGCACCAGGCCTTCGGCGGCCTTTTCGATGAAGCTCGGCTCGGCCTGCATGATGTCGGCGAAGAAGATGTTCGGCGACTTGCCGCCCAGTTCCACGGTGGACGGGATGATGTTCTCGGCGGCGCATTTCATGATGTGCGAGCCCACCGGGGTTGAGCCGGTGAAGGCGATCTTGGCGATGCGTTTGCTGGTCGCCAGGGCTTCGCCCGCTTCCTTGCCGAAACCTTGCACTACGTTGAGCACGCCCGGCGGCAGCAGGTCGCCGATCAGCTCCATCAGCACGCAGATGCCCAGCGGGGTCTGCTCGGCCGGCTTGAGTACCACGCAGTTACCGGCGGCCAGGGCGGGCGCGAGTTTCCAGGCGGCCATCAGCAGCGGGAAGTTCCACGGGATGATCTGCCCGACCACGCCCAGCGGTTCGTGAATGTGATAGGCCACGGTGTTGCCGTCGATTTCCGCGGCGCTGCCTTCCTGGGCCCGCAGGCAGCCAGCGAAGTAACGGAAGTGGTCGGCGGCCAGGGGGATGTCGGCGTTGAGGGTTTCGCGCACGGCCTTGCCGTTGTCCCAGGTTTCGGTGATGGCCAGCAGTTCGAGGTTCTGCTCGATGCGGTCGGCGATTTTCAGCAGGATCAGCGAGCGGGCCTGTGCCGAGGTGGCACCCCAGGCATCGGCGGCGGCATGGGCGGCGTCCAGGGCTTTCTCGATGTCTTCGGCGGTGGAGCGCGGGAATTCGGCGATCGGTTGGCCGTTTACTGGCGAGGTATTGGTGAAGTACTGACCTTTGACAGGCGCGACGAATTCGCCGCCGATGTAGTTACCGTATTTGCTCTTGAACGAAACGATAGCGCCTTCAGTACCGGGGTGTGCATAACGCATGGTGGGTATCTCCTGGCTTTTGTGCTTATAGGGGAGGACGCGCTGTTGCGCTTGTAAAAGCGTAGAGCAAAGCCCGGGCCACTGCGTTGCAGGCCAGGTAAATCAAGGGTTTGCGAATGTTTCAGCGGCCCTGCGCCGAGTGTCTGTGGCAGTTGTGGCACAGGGCGGGTGACACTTTGTACCCTTTATGGCACAGCCCGTGACTCATTGGTCGAAGCGGCATTGCAATGCGTCCATGGCTGGAGGATGCTGGGCTTCGCCTTGATCTGAAGGGGTCGATGTAGCCGCTGCCGAAGGCTGCGATCGACCGCAAAGCGGGCGTCGTTCTGGCAACCGCTAAAGGCCCTGCGGACCTTATCGCAGCCTTCGGCAGCGGCTACAGGGTTCGCTTGACGAGCGATCCGGGTCTTACCTCTCGGGGAGAACAATAAGAAATGCACAGCAATCACCTCACCCGGCACGCCCAGCAAGTGCTGACCGTGACCCAAGGCAAGGCCCATCTGCAGGGGCCTGGCAGCGATCCTTCCATCGCCCGTTCCTGGCTGCGTTGCCTGGAGGACTATCACCTCGACCCGGCGCTGAGCATGGCGCCTACCGTGCTCGAACATGGCCGCCTGCTGGAAAGCCGCGAACGCCTGCAGCAGGTGCTGCAGATCGCTGGCAACGAGATGACCAGCCTGCACCAGCAATTATCCGGCGCTGGCCATGCGGTGCTGCTGACCGACGCCCGCGGGGTGATCCTCAACTGCGTCACCGCGCCCACCGAGCGCAAGATTTTCGAACGCGCCGGGCTCTGGCTCGGCGCCGACTGGAGCGAGGCTTGCGAGGGCACCAATGGCATCGGCACCTGCCTGGTGGAGCGCCAGTCCCTGACCATCCATCAGGACGAGCATTTCCGTGGCCGTCACACCGGCCTGACCTGCTCGGCCAGCCCGGTGTTCGACCCCCACGGCGAACTGCTGGCGGTGCTCGACGTTTCCTCGGCGCGCCCGGATGTGTCGCGGCAGAGCCAGTTCCACACCATGGCCCTGGTCAATCTCTCGGCGAAGATGATCGAGAGCTGCTATTTCCTGCGCTATTTCGACAATCAATGGTTGCTGCGTTTTCACCTGCAGGCCGAGTCCGTCGGCTTGTTCAGCGAAGGCCTGCTGGCGTTCGACGGGGAAGGGCGGATCAGCGCGGTGAACCAGAGCGCCTTGAACCTGCTGGGGCATATTCGCGGTGGCTTGCTGGGCAAACCGGTGGAAGCCTTTTTCGACTGCTCGCTGGACGAGTTGCTGGGCCGCGCCAGTATCAATGCCAGCGCCAGCTGGCCGCTGCGTACCCGCGATGGCCGGCATCTGTTCGCGGTGTTGCGCGGCCAGCCGCGCAGCGTGCCGAAACCGTTGCCGCCGAGGGCGCTGGTGGAAGAGCGGCCGCGCCTGTCCGGGATCTGCCTGGGCGATGCGGCCCTGCAAGAAGACTTCCGCAAATCCTTGCGCGTGTTCGAGCGCGATGTGCCGCTGCTGATCAACGGCGAGACCGGCTCCGGCAAGGAGGCGTTCGCCAAGGCGGTGCACCAGGCCAGCCAGCGGGCGGAGAAAGCCTTCGTTGCCTTGAACTGCGCGGCGATTCCCGAAAGCCTGATCGAAAGCGAGCTGTTCGGTTATCGCGGCGGCAGCTTCACCGGGGCGCGCAAGGAAGGCATGCGCGGCAAGTTGCAGCAGGCCGATGGCGGCACGCTGTTCCTCGATGAAATCGGCGATATGCCGCTGGCCTTGCAGACCCGTCTGCTGCGGGTGCTGGAAGATCGCATGGTGGTGCCTATCGGCGGCGAGCCGCAGGCGGTCAACGTGCGCATCATCAGCGCCACCCACCGAGACCTGCTGGAGCGGGTACGGGATGGCAGCTTCCGCGAGGATCTGTACTACCGGCTCAATGGCCTGGAAATCGCCTTGCCGGCACTGCGCGAGCGCAGCGACAAATCCCAGCTGCTGGACTTTCTCCTGGCGGAGGAAGCCGGCGATCAGCAGGTGTCGCTCGACGGCCCGGCGCGCCAGGCCCTGCTGGACTTCCATTGGCCAGGCAATGTGCGGCAACTGCGCAACGTGTTGCGCACCCTGGCGGCGCTCTGCGACCACGGGCGAATCGGCCTGGAGGATATACCGGCGATGATTCGCCAGGGCCGCCCGGCGCCGGTGCCGGCAGCTGTCGAGGAGGCGGGCGAATACCCGCTGGACGATGCCGAACGCCTGGCCTTGCTCAACGCCCTGGAACAACAGCGCTGGCATATGACCCACACCGCCGAGCAGTTGGGGGTGAGCCGCAACACCCTCTATAGAAAGCTGCGCAAGCATGGGATCGCTCGCTAGGCCTGGCACCGTGTCATCGTTCATCGCGGGCAAGCCTCGCTCCTACAGAGCAATACGCATCTTCTGTAGGAGCAGCCGGTCGACGCTCGATTGCTCGCGACAGGCGGCGCAGCCGCCGATACACCGGTAACCGCGGTCCAAGCCCCCAACCGCGTTCGGGCGATTCCCCGGTAAAAGCCCCACAGAACTCGTCATAGCCTCCGGCAGTGACAACCGCGTGTTCCCCCATCAGCTAAAGAGTGCGATTTGCAGCCCTCTACGCTAACCTGCCTCGATGTTTTACGAGGCCTTCTATGCACATTCATATTCTCGGTATTTGCGGCACCTTCATGGGCTCGATGGCGGTTCTGGCCAAAGAGCTGGGCCATCATGTCACCGGCTCCGATGCCAACGTCTACCCGCCGATGAGCACCCAGCTCGAAGCCCAGGGCATCGAGTTGACCCAGGGCTACGACCCGGCCCAGCTTGACCCGGCGCCGGACCTGGTGGTGATCGGCAACGCCATGTCCCGCGGCAACCCGGCGGTGGAGTATGTGCTGAACAAGGGCCTGCCCTATGTTTCCGGCCCGCAATGGCTGGCCGACCATGTGCTGCAAGGCCGCTGGGTCCTGGCGGTCGCCGGCACCCACGGCAAGACCACCACCAGCAGCATGCTGGCCTGGGTGCTGGAGCATGCGGGCATGAGCCCTGGCTTCCTGATCGGCGGCGTGCCGCAGAACTTCTCGGTGTCGGCCCGCCTGGGTGGCACACCGTTCTTCGTGATCGAGGCCGATGAATACGACAGCGCCTTCTTCGACAAGCGCTCGAAGTTCGTGCACTACCGTCCGCGCACGGCGATCCTGAACAACCTCGAGTTCGATCACGCAGACATCTTCCCCGATCTGCCGGCTATCGAACGGCAGTTCCACCACCTGGTGCGGACCATCCCGAGCGAAGGCCTGGTCATCCACCCGACCACCGAACCGGCCTTGTTGCGGGTGATCGACATGGGCTGCTGGACCCCGGTGCAAACCACCGGCGCGGGCGGCCAATGGCAGGTCAAGCTGCTCAGCGAAGACGGCTCGAAGTTCGAAGTGATGTTCGAGGGCGAGGCCCAAGGCGTGGTCGAGTGGGACCTGACCGGCCAGCACAACGTTGCCAACGCCCTGGCCACCCTGGCCGCGGCGCGCCATGTCGGTGTGGTGCCGGCCATGGGCATCGCTGCGCTGAGCGCATTCAAGAGCGTCAAGCGGCGGATGGAGAAGGTCGCTGAAGTCCATGGCATCACCATCTATGACGACTTCGCTCACCACCCGACCGCCATCGCCACTACTCTGGACGGCCTGCGCAAGCGCATCGGCGATGCGCCGTTGATTGCGATCATCGAGCCGCGCTCCAACTCCATGAAGCTCGGCGCTCACCGTGACGGGCTGCCGGAAAGCGTCAACCAGGCCGATCAAGTGGTCTGGTATTCGCCGGCCAACCTTGGCTGGGACCTGGGTGCCACCGCCGCGCAGTGCACCGTGCCATCGATTGTCAGCGATTCCCTGGAAGGCATCATCGAGCGGGTGAAGAGCCAGGCCAAGCCGGGCACTCACGTGGTGATCATGAGCAATGGCGGCTTCGGTGGCCTGCACGGCAAACTGGCCGAGGCACTGCGATGAACAACGGCCCGGAACGCATCACCCTGGCGATGACCGGCGCCTCGGGCGCCCAGTATGGCCTGCGCCTGCTGGATTGCCTGGTGCGCGAAGACCGTGAAGTGCACTTCCTGATCTCCAAGGCCGCGCAGTTGGTGATGGCGACCGAGACCGACGTGACCCTGCCGTCCAAGCCGCAGACCATGCAGGCCTTCCTCACCGAGTACACCGGTGCCGCTGCCGGGCAGATCCGCGTGTATGGCAAGGAAGACTGGATGTCGCCGGTGGCCTCGGGCTCCGGCTCGCCGGCGGCGATGGTGGTGGTGCCTTGCTCCACCGGCACCTTGTCGGCCATCGCCACGGGCGCCTGCAACAACCTGATCGAGCGGGCGGCGGACGTCACCCTGAAGGAGCGCCGCCAGTTGATCCTGGTGCCGCGCGAAGCGCCTTACTCGAGTATCCATCTGGAGAACATGCTCAAGCTGTCGAACATGGGCGTGACCATTCTGCCGGCCTCTCCGGGTTTCTATCACCAGCCGCAGACCATTGACGACCTGGTGGATTTTGTCGTGGCGCGGATTCTCAATCTGCTGAACATCCCGCAGGACATGTTGCCGCGGTGGGGCGAGCATCATCTGAGCAGCGATGAGTAAGTCGCTGCTGATCCTGCTGGTCGCCCTGCAGCTGGGCGGTTGCGCCACGGCGCGTACGCTGAACGCGGCCAAACCGGGGGCGCCGGTGGTGTATTCCGGGACGCGCCTGGATCTGTATGTGATGCAGGGCGGCTGTTGCCCGATGGATCGTTTCGGGGCTGAAGCGCCGAGCTATCCGGGTGTCGACCTGCCGGCCAGCGCCTTGCTCGACACGCTGCTGTTGCCGCTGTCGGTGCTGACGGTATTGGGGGTTGGGTTTCAGGCTACGGGCGGGTTGTAGTTCCTTCGCGGGCAAGTCGGATCGCCGCCCGCTCGCTCCTGCAGAAAAGCACATGCTTGTGTAGGAGCGGAGCTTGCCCGCGATGCTTTCTGATGCCCGTTATTTACCCAGCTTGCGCAACTCGTCGGACTCGACGATCCGCACGCCATCCTGTTCTTCCAGTGCTAGGCGCCACATGGCCCGGGCCAGATGGCAGGCTTCGATGCCGTGGTATTTGCCGGGAATCAGTTTGGACAGCGGCCCGGCCAGCTGTTCGGCGAGACGCGGCTCGAGGCGTTCGCCCAGCAGCAGCGATGGCCGGCAAATGGTCAGTTGCGGCCAGTCCTGGGCCTTCAGCGCCTGTTCCATTTCACCTTTGACCCGGTTGTAGAAGATCGAGGATTTCGCGTCCGCGCCCAGGGCGCTGATTACGACCAGGTGCCGCGCACCCATCTCCCGCGCGCGCTTGCCGAAGGCCGCCACCAGCTCCAGGTCGACGGCGCGGAACGCCTGTTCGGAGCCGGCTTTCTTGAGGGTGGTGCCCAGGCAGCAGAACGCCAGGTCCACCCGGCCGCTGAGTTGCGGCAGGAGTACCGCCGGGTCGCCGACCGGGTTTTGCAGGCGTGGGTGTTCGCTCAAGGGACGCCGGCTGGGCGCCAGTACGCGGGTTACCGTGGGTTCGTTGAGCAGGCGGTCGAGCAAGTGCTCGCCAGTCAGGCCGGTCGCGCCGGCGAGCAAGATATGCTGAGGCGTCAAGTACATAGTGTTTCCCCCTTGATACTGTTTCAGCTTAGTTGCTCTTTGCTTCCTTGCTGTCGTTGGCGGCGCTTTGCAGCGCCTTTCGTGCTTGCTGCTTGCGCAGATGCTGCCAGTGCGCCAAGACCCCCTTGGGCGCCCAGATCTGCGGTTCGGAGGCTTCGAAGTTATCCGCCAGTTCGCGTTCGGCCACGGTCGCCCGGGCCAGCTTGAAGGCCTGTTCCAGGTCGTCGGTCTGGTTCAGCGCCTGGGCGAACAGGGCATCGCCGAAGTAGGTGAAGTCGGCCTCTTCCGAGCAGCCGAACGATACGCGGTCGGCCTGCGAAGCGGTCATGATCAGGGTCCGCTCATCCTTGAGCGCGGGAATGAACCCGCCGGAATAACAGGCCGAGATCACGATGATCTTGTCGCGGTTTTTCAGGGGCGCCAGCACCGCGGCCAATTCGTCGGCCGGCAGGTCGGCCAGCTCCAGGCGTGGCTGGTCGAGCACCAGTTCGTGTTCGCTGGTGCCATGGCTGGTCAGGTAGATGAACAGCAGGTCTTCCGGGCCGCTGCGTTCGGCCAGGACCTGTACCGCGCGCCGCAGGTTTTCCCGGGTGGCCATAGGGCGGCTGTCGAGACGGTCGCGGTGGTTGACCAGGCGGATCTGCCCATAGGCGCCGAAGCGGGTGGCGAGCATGTTGCTGACATAGTCGGCCTCGCGCAGAAATACGCTTTGCTTGCCATCGCCGGCCAGCGTCAGGCTGTAGAGCTCGATGGCGGGCGTCGACGCCGGCACCGCGCCGAGGGCGTCGTCGAGCAGGCGGCCCTGGGCTAAGAGGCCGGTCTCCAACGGGTCGGGCAACAGTCGGCCGTCGGCATCGCGAACCCGCAGGCCGTTGATCCAGTCGCCGCTTTGCACGGTGCCATCGCGCAGTACCAGCACGCCGTGGCCCTGGTAGTTGTCGCCTTCGAAGCCACCGATATAGAAGCTGCCGTCGCTGAGGTTCAGGCGGCCCTGGCCGCTGAAGCGCCAGTCGCTGAAACGGCCAATGTAATGGCTGCCGTCGACGCCGATCAGTTCACCCTTGCCACTGAGGGCGCCTTCCTTGAACTGGCCGATCCAGACATCGCCGTCGGCGTTTTCGTAGCGACCCTTACCGCTGAGCTGGTTCTGTTTGAAGCCGCCAACGTAGAGATCGCCCTCGGCGCTGCTGAAAGTGCCGTTGCCTTCCAGCTGGCCGTCGACGAACTGGCCGCTGAACTGGTTGCCGCTGGCATCGCTGCGCTGGCCCTGGCCGTTGGGCTTGCCGCGGGAGAACTGGCCCTGGTACTGGCTGCCGTCTTCCAGCTCGAGGCGGCCGAGCCCGGAATACAGGTCGGACTTGAATTCGCCGCGGTAGGTCATGCCGCGTTCCTTGAGGGTGCCTTCACCGTCGCGCCGGCCCAGTTTGAAACCACCGGTGTAGCTGCTGTCCTTGGTGGTCAGGCTGCCCTGGCCGTGGAACAGGCCCTGCTGGAATTGTCCGCGGTAGACCTCGCCGTCACTGCCGTGCCATTCGCCCTGGCCATGCCACTGGCCGCTGTCGAACTGGCCGGCATACCAACTGCCGTTGGGGTAGTCGATGCGGCCTTGTCCCTGCAACAACCCGTTGACCACATCGCCGCGGTAGCGACCACCGTCCGGCAGACGGGCATCGGGAGGCAGCAGCGATTCGCCGTCTCCACATGCGGTGAGCAACAGGGTCAGAGCCAGGGGTACAAGTGGGCGCATAGCGGGATCCGGATAATTAGGGGACCGAGTATGCCGCAGCAACGAGGCTTATATATAGAGAGGCTGCGCGAAACAGCATGAGCTGTTTCGCATCAGGAAGGTTTCAGACAAAGCAGAGGGACAATGGCTCGGCGATGTAGGCTGGTTTTTCCTGGCCTTCGATTTCCAGTGTGGCGGTGGCCTTGAGCAGCCATTGGCCGGGTTTCTTCTCGGTGACGTCCACCAGGTCGACCTTGAGGCGGACCCTGGAATCGACCTTGACCGGCTGGATGAAGCGCACGCTGTCCAGGCCGTAGTTGACCACCATCTTCAGACCCTCGGGCAGGATCAGGATGTCTTCCATCAGTTTCGGGATCAGCGACAGCGACAGGAAACCGTGGGCAATGGTGCCGCCGAACGGTGTCTGGGCGGCTTTTACCGGGTCTACGTGGATGAACTGGAAGTCACCCGTGGCTTCAGCGAACAGGTTGATACGCTGCTGATCGATGGTGAGCCATTCGGAACGTCCTAGTTCCTTTCCGACATAATCTTTGAGCTCTGCAACAGGAACATACGGCATTGAGACTCTCCTTGGGTTCATCGGTTTTATCGTTCTAAAGGGGCGGGGGCGTACCCCCTGACAACCCACTGTAGATCATCATGGGGGTTTGCTCCGGTCAACCTTCCATGCTTTTGGCGAATGCCGGTGCATAGCGTTCGCGTGCTTATAATGCCCGGCGTTTTTTCGGGGGGGGGATGAGAGATGTTGTTACGCGGTCTGACATGGCTGGTGCTGTTTCAATTGCTCGGCACGGCGATCAATCATCTGTTGTTGCCGATCCTGCCGGGGCCGATTGTTGGTCTGCTGTTGCTGCTGATTTTCCTGGTGGCGCGCGGCGAGGTGGGCGAGCCGCTGAACCTGGCCGCCTCCAGCCTCCTGCGTTACCTGCCGCTGTTGCTGGTGCCGCCCGCGGTGGGGGTGATGGTGTACGCGGCGGATATCGCCGCGGATTTCTGGGCGATAGTCGGCGCCCTGGTGTTGTCGCTGGTGATCTCCATGGCTTTCGTCGGCGTGTTGATGCAGCGACTGGTCAAGCGCCACGGACATCGGGAGGGCGGCCAATGATGTTCGACTGGCAGGGCGCCTGGGCGTCGGTGATCCACCATCCCTTGTTCGGCATCGGCATTACCCTGGGCGCCTATCAACTGGTGCTCGCGGCCTTCGAGAAAACCCGCTGGATCTTTCTGCAACCGGTGCTGGTCTCCATGTTGCTGGTGATCGGTGTGCTGCTGGGCTGTGGCTTGAGCTATGCCGAGTACCGCAAGAGCACGGAGATCCTCAGTATTCTCCTGGGCCCGGCCACAGTGGCGCTGGCCGTACCGCTGTACCTCAACCTGCGGCGGATTCGGCAGTTGTTCTGGCCGATATTTACTACGCTGGTGATTGGAGGGGTGGTCGCCACCGGCCTGGGCGTACTGCTGGGGTGGTGGTTCGGTGCCGAGAACATGATCCTGATGACCATGGCGCCGAAATCGGTGACCTCGCCGATCGCCATGCTGGTGGCCGAACAGATTGGCGGTGTCGCAGCGCTGGCCGCGGTGTTCGTGTTGATCACCGGGGTGATCGGGGCGATTTTCGGTCCGGCCATTCTCAACCGCCTGCAGGTGCATAGCCCGGAAGCCCGAGGCATGGCGCTGGGCATGACGGCTCACGCGGTGGGCACTTCGGTGGCCTTGCAGGAAAGTGACGAGTGCGGTGCTTTCGCGGCGCTGGCGATGAGTCTGATGGGTGTGGCCACGGCGGTCTTCCTGCCGTTGGCGGTGTCGTTGGTGGTTTAAGGAAACCTGTATGAGCCTGGCGCTTTTCCCGCTGAACACGGTGCTGTTCCCCGACTGCATTCTCGATTTGCAGATTTTCGAGGCGCGCTACCTGGACATGATCGGTCGCTGCATGAAACAGGGCAGTGGCTTCGGCGTGGTGTGCATCCTTGAGGGCGAAGAGGTGGGCATCGCCCCGGAAGGTTTCGCGCGGGTGGGCTGCGAAGCGCTGATCACCGACTTCCATCAGCAGGACAACGGCCTGCTGGGGATCCGGGTCAAGGGCGGGCGGCGTTTTCGGGTGCTGAGCAGCGAAGTGCAGCGCGATCAGTTGCGGGTGGCTGAAGTCGAGTGGCTGGGCGAGGCGCCGGAGCGGCCGCTGCAGGAGGAAGACGGGGACCTGATCGCCTTGCTCAAGGCGCTGGCCGAGCACCCGATGGTCGAAGCCCTGAACATGGGTACCGAAGCCACTGGCCAGCAGTCGCTGGCCAACCAGTTGGCTTATCTGTTGCCATTCTCCGAACTGGACAAGATCGACCTGTTGCAACTGGACGATCCGCAACAACGCCTGGATGCGATCCAGGCCTTGCTGGACGAATTGCAGGGCGAGCTGTTCGCCTGATCCTCGCGGCTACAACACCTCAATACGCATAACGCAGCATGGCGTGCGGTAGATGCCTGACTGCCTCGAAACCGAACAACGCGATCAGCGCTGGCAATACCAGCCACCAGATCTTGGCCGGCATGGGTTCCAGCGGGGTCTGGCGCTGGGCAACCCACAGGCTGGCGGCGCACACGCAGGCGGCAAGCATGGCGCCGGCGAGGATGTCGGAGGGCCAATGCGCACCCAGGTAAATCCGCGACACGGCAATCGCGGCCGCCGGCAGACAGCCCAGCAGCAGCCAGGTCAGGCGCATGCGTGGCGGTTGGCCGCGACCGGCGAGCACCGCCAGGGTCAGGAACAGGGCGAACGAGCCGGAACTGTGGCCGCTGGGCATGCTGTAGCTGGTCAGTGGGTCGGTCAGGACTTCCGGGCGCACGCGGGCGAAGAACAGCTTGGTGCCGGTGTTGGCCAGCGCAGTGCACAGCAGCGTGGCGCCCGCAAAAATCGCCTGCCGCCATTGCCGGGCAACCAGCAACAGCAGGGTGACCAGGGCGCTGGCGAGCAGCATGGTGCGGAATTCGCCGAACTGGGTGAGCACCACCATCACCTCGTCCATTGCCGGGCTGCGGTGCTCCTGGACCAGCGCCATCAGGCCCTGGTCGAAATGGTTCAGGTAGGGGTAACCGATGAACAGCCCAGCCAGGATCGCCAGGCTGAGGCCGGCCACCAACGGGCTGGCCTTGCGATGGCGGCGCACGGTGCTGTTGATGCTCAGGCCCAGCAGCACGGCGATGCTGGCGGCGACTATTCCCGCTTGCGGCCAGAAACCTTCAGGCAAGGGCAGGCGGATCGCCGCGCCCGTGGCCCAGCCCGGCAGCAGGTAGGCGACTGTCCAGCCGGCCGCGGCCAGCAGGCTGACGGCGAAAAAACGCGGGAACGACATGTCGAACATGCCGGCGACCATCGGCAGCATGGGGCGCAAGGGACCGATAAAGCGTCCGACCAACAGGCTGGCGATACCGTAACGCTGGAAATAGGCTTCGGCACCGTTGATCCATTCCGGATGATGGCGCAGGCCCGGCAGGCGGCGGATGTTCTGGTGAAAACGCCGCCCCAACAGGTAGGACACCACATCCCCGAGCAAGCCGCCGAAGAACCCCAGCGCCAGGGTTTCACCCAGGGACAGCGCGCCGCTGCCGGCCATCACGGCAATGGCGAACAGCAGCACGGTGCCAGGCACGATCAGGCCGGCAATCGCCAGGCATTCGACGCAGGCGACGATGAACACGGCTGCCGCCAGCCATTGGGGATTCATCGTCAGCCAGCCGGTTATTCCGTCGAGCCATTGGCCCATAGGTTTTCAACTCCGATTATTCGGTGGGTTAACTGTAGAAGCGGACTTGCTCGCGATAAAACCATCCGCGGGCACGCCGGTTCCTGCGAAAGGGATCAATCGAGCAGCAAATAGTCGCGACCTTCGACCTGCCCGCGACGTAGCGGGTTCCGGGTGCAGTAGGGGGCGTAGGCAGCGTCGACAAAGCGGTACATCAAGTGCTCATCGCGGCCGTGAGGGATGCCCAGGCGGGTGGTCTGGATGACGCTGGCGACGGGCGTACCGACATCCTCGACGAACAGCACCTCATGGTCGAAGCGCTTGGCATCCCACACCGGAACTTTCAGGCCCAGTGCCTTGCACAGCAGGGTCTGGCCGGCGCAGAGCTTCTGCGAGGGGCGCGGCCGGCCGCTGGCGTCGGGATTGTTCAGGAGCATCTGCGCCAGGCTGGCGGGGCCCGAGATTTCGTCGACCCAGGGGTAGGCCGACTTGATCAGCACCGCGTTGCCCGGCCCCTGGGCGCTGAAGTTCAGCGAGTCGCCGCCGCGGGCGTAGTACATATAGATGTGGCCACCGTCCAGAAACAAAGCCTTACGCTTTTCTGTGTAGCCGAGGGAGGCATGGCTGCCTTTTTCCTCGCAGTAATAGGCTTCTGTTTCGATAATGCGCGCCGACAGCCACAGGTCGCCGACCCGATGGCGGATGATTTTACCGAGCAGTTCACGGGCCAGGACCTGGGCGTCTCGATCGAAAAAGCTGTCGGGCAGGGCCTTGGGCAGCGTCGGAGTGGACAGAATGGACATGGTGGCCAGGAGCGATGACGGGAATTGGGTCGGAATAATATCAATTCCAGGCTTAATTCAGGCTGAACGAGAGGTATTTGCCGTCCATTTCGACCATCCGCCCGTGACCGCTGTCCGTGGACCGGCGCGACAGCTATAATCAGCCGCTTTCCTCTTTGCCAAGACCACAGCAGACCATGACTGAGTCCGTTCTTGACTACATGACCCGTTTGGGTCGCGCTGCCCGCGAAGCCTCGCGGGTAATCGCCCGTGCCACCACTGCGCAGAAAAACCGCGCATTGCTGGCGGCTGCCGATGCATTGGACGCTGCTCGCCCCGAGCTGAGCGCGGCCAATGAGCAGGACCTGGCCAACGGCCGGGCCAATGGTCTGGAACCGGCATTGCTCGATCGTCTGGCGCTGACCCCGGTGCGTATCGACGAAATGATCGAAGGCCTGCGTCAGGTGGCCAAGCTGCCTGACCCCATCGGTGAAATCCGCGATATGCGCTACCTGCCTTCGGGCATCCAGGTCGGCAAGATGCGCGTGCCCCTGGGCGTGATCGGCATCATCTACGAGTCGCGTCCCAACGTGACCATCGATGCTGCCAGCCTGTGCCTGAAGTCCGGCAACGCGACCATCCTGCGTGGCGGCTCCGAGGCGATCAATTCCAACCGCGCCATTGCCACCTGCATCCAGCAAGGGCTGGCGGTGGCCGGCCTGCCGGCGCAAGTGGTGCAGGTGGTGGAAACCACCGATCGCGCGGCCGTTGGCGCGCTGATCACCATGCCCGAGTTCGTCGACGTGATCGTGCCGCGTGGCGGCAAGAGCCTGATCGAGCGGGTCAGCCGCGATGCCAAGGTGCCGGTGATCAAGCACCTGGACGGCGTCTGCCATGTGTTCATCGACGTGGCGGCCGACCTGGACAAGGCGATTCGCATCGCCGATAACGCCAAGACCCAGCGTTACGCGCCCTGCAACACCATGGAGACCCTGCTGGTCCACGCCGGTATTGCCGAGCGCGTATTGCCGCCGCTGGCGGCGATCTATCGCGACAAGAAGGTCGAGCTGCGCGGTTGCCCGCGTACCCGTGCCTTGCTGGGCGACGATGTGATCGAGGCCACCGAAGAAGACTGGCGCACCGAATACACCGCGCCAATCCTGTCGATCCTGGTGGTCGACAGCCTGGACGCGGCCATCGAACACATCAACACCTACGGTTCGCAGCACACCGACGCCATCGTCACCGAGAACTTCACCGACGCCCGGCGTTTCCTCAACGAGGTGGATTCCAGCTCGGTGATGGTCAATGCCTCGACCCGGTTTGCCGACGGTTTCGAATATGGCCTGGGCGCGGAGATCGGTATTTCCACCGATAAGCTGCACGCCCGTGGTCCGGTCGGCCTGGAAGGGCTGACCAGCGAGAAATATGTCGTCTTCGGCGACGGCCATGTGCGCACTTGATGAGCAAACGTATCGGTCTGCTGGGCGGTACCTTCGACCCCGTGCACATCGGTCACCTGCGCAGCGCGCTGGAGGTGGCCGATTCGCTGGGGCTCGATGAGCTGCGGCTGACGCCCAGCGCGCGGCCACCGCATCGCGATACGCCGCAGGTGTCGGCCCTGGACCGTCTGGCGATGGTCGAGTGCGCGGTGGCGGGCGTTTCACCCCTGGTGGTGGACGACCGTGAGCTGAAACGGGACAAGCCGTCCTACACCATAGACACCCTGGAACAGATGCGGGCCGAGATGGCCGCGGATGACCAGTTGTTCCTGTTGCTGGGCTGGGACGCTTTTTGCGGCCTGCCTACCTGGCATCGCTGGGAAGAGTTGCTCCAGCATTGCCACATCCTGGTGCTGCAACGCCCGGATGCCGACAGCGAGCCGCCGGATGCGTTGCGCAACCTGCTGGCGGCGCGCTCGGTGAGCGATCCCCTGGCCCTGCAAGGGCCTGGAGGACACATTGCATTCGTCTGGCAGACACCGCTCGCGGTGTCCGCCACCCAGATCCGTCAACTGCTGGCCAGCGGTAAGTCGGTACGTTTCCTGGTGCCTGATGCGGTCCTGGCCTATATCGATGCACACGGTCTTTACCGTGGGCCGAACTGAAGGCGCGCTGCCGGCCGATGCCGTGCAACGCGCCAAACATACGAGCTGAACGAGTTTTATATGACTAACCAAGTAATGAAAGGCGAAGATCTGGTCAAGGTGGCAGTCGCCGCGCTGGAAGACGTCAAGGCCCAGGACGTCCTGGTGATCGATGTTCGCGACAAGCAGAGCATCACCGACTACATGATCATCGCCACCGGTACTTCCAACCGCCAGATCGGCGCGATGCTGGAAAAGGTCCGCGAGATGGTCAAGGCCCAGGGCGTCAAGCCGCTGGGTGAAGAAGGCAAGGGCGACAGCGACTGGGTGCTGCTGGACCTGGACGACGTGATCGTGCACATGATGACCGCCTCCGCACGCCAGTTCTACGACCTGGAACGCCTGTGGCAGGGCGCCGAGCAGAGCCGTGCGGCTGATGGCAAGCACCACAGCCCGGAACACACCCATGAGCACTTCACCAAGCTCAACAAAGACCAGCAATAAGGGACGGCTGTGCGCCTGCGTCTGATCGCTGTCGGTTCACGCATGCCCAAGTGGGTGGAAGAGGGTTGGCACGAGTATGCCAAGCGTCTGCCATCCGAACTGGCGCTGGAACTGGTGGAAATACCGCTCAATACCCGTGGCAAGAACGCCGATGTGGCCCGTTTCATCCGTCAGGAAGGCGAAGCCATGCTGGCCAAGGTCGGCCAGAGCGAGCGGATCGTCACCCTCGAGGTCCACGGCAAGCCCTGGAGCACCGAGCAGCTGGCGGTGGAACTGGATCGCTGGCGCCTCGACTCGCGCACCGTGAACTTCATGGTCGGCGGCCCCGAGGGGCTGGCGCCGGAAGTCTGCGCGCGGGCGGACCAGCGCTGGTCGCTGTCGCCTTTGACCTTGCCGCACCCGCTGGTACGGATCCTGATCGGTGAACAGCTGTATCGCGCCTGGACGGTCCTGTCCGGGCACCCTTATCACAAATAGCCCGCGCCCCTAATGTCCCAGCCGATCCGTATCAAGGACCACGAAAAAGACGCCCGTCTGGTGCGTGGCCGGGTCGTGTTCGGGGCTATTGCCGTGGTCTGCCTGATCGGGGTGCTGATCGCGCGCCTGTATTACCTGCAGGTGATCCAGTACGACTATCACTCGACCCTGTCGGAAAACAACCGGGTCCACGTCCAGCCGATTCCGCCGACCCGCGGCCTGATCTTCGACCGTAATGGTGTAGTGGTGGCCGATAACCGGCCGAGCTTCAGCCTGAGCATGACCCGCGAGCGTTCCGGCGATTGGCGCCAGGTGCTCGACGTCATTGTCGAAGTGCTGGAGCTGACGCCGGAAGACCGGGTGCTGTTCGAGAAACGCATGAAGCAGGGACGCCGGCCGTTCGAGCCAGTGCCGATCCTATTCGAGCTCAACGAAGAGCAGATCGCCCGGATCGCGGTCAACCAGTTCCGCCTGCCCGGGGTGGAAGTGGTGGCGCAGTTGGTTCGCCATTACCCCCAGGGCGCGCACTTCGCGCACTCGGTGGGCTACATGGGGCGGATCAACGAGAAAGAGCTGAAGACCCTGGACCCGGTGAACTACAGCGGCACCCACCACATCGGCAAGACCGGCATCGAGCGCTTCTACGAGCCCGAACTGCACGGCCAGGTGGGGTACGAAGAGGTCGAAACCAACGCTCGCGGCCGCGTGTTGCGGGTGCTCAAGCGGACCGACCCGATTCCCGGCAAGGACATTGTCCTGAGCCTGGACATCAAGCTGCAGGAAGCCGCCGAGGCTGCCTTGGGCGGGCGGCGTGGCGCGGTGGTAGCGCTGGACCCGAACACCGGGGAAGTGCTGGCCATGGTCAGCCAGCCGAGCTTCGACCCGAACCTGTTCGTGACCGGCATCAGCTTCAAGGCCTATGCCGAGCTGCGCGACTCCATCGACCGTCCGCTGTTCAACCGGGTGCTGCGCGGCCTGTACCCGCCGGGTTCGACCATCAAGCCGGCGGTGGCGATCGCCGGCCTCGATTCCGGAGTGGTGACGGCCTCCACGCGGGTCTATGACCCGGGCTACTACCAACTGCCCAACTACGACCACAAGTACCGTAACTGGAACCGCAGCGGTGACGGTTACGTCGACCTCGACACCGCGATCATGCGATCCAACGACACCTACTTCTATGACCTGGCCCACAAGCTGGGGATCGATCGGTTGTCGGCCTACATGAACAAGTTCGGGATCGGCCAGAAGGTCTCGCTGGACATGTTCGAGGAATCGCCGGGCCTGATGCCGTCGCGGGAATGGAAGCGCGCCACCCGCCGCCAGGCCTGGTTCCCGGGTGAGACGCTGATTCTCGGGATCGGCCAGGGTTACATGCAGTCCACCCCGTTGCAGTTGGCCCAGGCCACGGCGCTGGTGGCGAACAAGGGCAAATGGAACCGTCCGCACCTGGCCAAGACCATCGAGGGCGAAAAGCCGGTGGATGAAAACCCGATGCCGGACATTGTCCTGCGCGATCCGTCGGACTGGACGAAGGTCAACCACGGCATGCAGCAGGTGATGCACGGTGCCCGTGGTACGGCGCGCAAGGCGGCCATCGGCTCGCAATACCGGATCGCCGGCAAGAGTGGTACGGCCCAGGTGGTCGCGATCAAGCAGGGCGAGAAGTACGACCGCTCCAAGGTCCAGGAGCGCCATCGCGACCACGCCCTGTTCGTCGGCTTCGCGCCGGCGGAAAACCCGAAAATCGTGGTCTCGGTCATGGTCGAGAACGGCGAGTCCGGCTCCGGCGTGGCGGCCCCGGTGGTGCGCCAGGTGATGGACGCCTGGCTCCTCGGCCCGGATGGCCTGCTCAAGCCTGAGTTTGCCGGCCCTATCAGTGCGGAGGCTACGGCCCGTGAAGAGTAATTTCGATCGCATCCTGTCCAGCGAGGATGTGATGCGTCGCCGTGCGACGCTGTTGCAGCGCATGCACATCGACGGCCCATTGCTGATCCTGCTGCTGACCCTGGCGGCCGGCAGCCTGTTCGTCCTGTATTCAGCGAGCGGCAAGAGCTGGGACCTGCTGGGCAAGCAGGCGACGTCATTCGGCATCGGCCTGGTGTCGATGATCATCATCGCCCAGCTCGAGCCCCGGTTCATGGCGCGTTGGGTGCCACTGGCCTATGTATTCGGCGTGGTGCTGCTGGTGGTGGTGGATGTCATGGGACACAACGCCATGGGCGCCACCCGCTGGATCAATATCCCCGGGGTGATCCGCTTCCAGCCCTCGGAGTTCATGAAGATCATCATGCCGGCGACCATCGCCTGGTACCTGGCCAAGCGCAGCTTGCCGCCGCAGCTCAAGCATGTGGGCATCAGCCTGATCCTGATCGGAATCCCGTTCATTCTGATCGTGCGCCAGCCGGACCTCGGCACCTCGCTGCTGATCCTTGCCGGTGGCGCCTTCGTGCTGTTCATGGGCGGCCTGCGCTGGCGCTGGATCCTCAGCGTGCTGGCTGCCGCGGTGCCGGTGGCGATCGCCATGTGGTTCTTCATCATGCACGACTACCAGAAGCAGCGGATCCTGACCTTCCTCGATCCGGAAAGCGATCCGCTGGGCACCGGCTGGAACATCATTCAGTCCAAGGCGGCCATCGGTTCCGGTGGCGTCTTCGGCAAGGGCTGGTTGCTGGGCACTCAGTCCCACCTGGACTTTTTGCCCGAGAGCCACACCGACTTTATTATCGCGGTCATGGGCGAAGAGTTCGGCCTGGTGGGCATTTGCGCCCTGCTGCTGATCTATCTGCTGCTGATCGGTCGTGGGCTGGTGATCACCGCCCAGGCGCAGACGCTGTTCGGCAAATTGCTTGCTGGCGCCCTGACCATGACGTTTTTTGTTTACGTTTTCGTCAACATCGGTATGGTCAGTGGCCTGTTGCCGGTCGTGGGGGTGCCGTTGCCGTTCATTAGCTACGGAGGAACTTCGCTGGTGACGCTGCTGTCAGCGTTTGGGGTTTTGATGTCGATCCATACCCATCGCAAGTGGATCGCGCAGGTTTGAATAAGGTGAAGAATTCAATGCAAGCAATGCGTGGCTGGACCGCTCGGTATGCGCCGTGGGTCGGTCTGGTAGGCATCCTTGGTGCAGCGCAGGAAGCGCTGGCCGGCGGCGAATACGAAGGTTCGCCCCAAGTGGCCGAGTTCGTGGGCGAAATGACTCGCGACTATGGCTTCGCGGGCGAACAGCTGATGGGGGTGTTTCGCGAGGCCGAGCGCAAGCAGTCGATCCTCGACGCCATTTCCCGGCCCGCCGAGCGGGTCAAACAGTGGAAAGAATACCGGCCGATGTTCATTACCGACGCGCGTATCGCCCGCGGTGTGGACTTCTGGCGCCAGCACGAGGCGGTATTGGCCCGTGCCGAGCAGGAATACGGGGTGCCGGCCCAGGTGATCGTGTCGATCATCGGTGTCGAAACCTTCTTCGGGCGCAACACCGGTAACTATCGGGTGATCGATGCGCTGTCGACCCTGGGCTTCGATTACCCGCCACGTGCCGAGTTCTTCCGCAAGGAATTGCGCGAATTCCTGCTGCTGGCGCGCGAGGAACAGGTCGATCCACTGACCCTCAAAGGCTCTTACGCCGGCGCCATGGGCTTGCCGCAGTTCATGCCGAGCAGTTTTCGCGCCTATGCTGTGGACTTCGACGGCGACGGCCACATCAATATCTGGACCAATCCGGACGATGCCATCGGCAGTGTTGCCAGCTATTTCAAGCGTCACGGCTGGGAGGCCGGGCAGCCGGTGGTCAGTCGGGCCGAAGTGCGTGGCGATCAGGTCGACGAGGGCCTGACCACCGGTATCGAACCGACGAAAACCGTTGGGGAGTTGCGGGCGCTGGGCTGGTCGAGTCATGATGCGCTGCGCGATGATATGCCGGTCACGGCTTTTCGCCTGGAAGGTGACAATGGCCCCGAATACTGGATGGGCCTGAAGAATTTCTACGCGATCACGCGTTATAACCGCAGCGTGATGTACGCCATGGCCGTACATCAGCTCTCTGAACAGCTGGTCCAAGCACGGGGCGTCAAGTAATGCTGGCATCGCCAATCCGCAAACCCCTGAAGCTGGTGGCTCTTGCCGCGTTGTCCTTGCTGGTGGTCAGTTGTTCGTCAACCCAGGCGCCGAAACAGAAAGGCCCGGCGACGGCCGCACGTTCGAAACCGGTCCTGGACATCAACCGCGCCCACAAAGACGGCGCGCCCTGGTGGGACGTCGATGTATCGCGTATCCCTGACGCCACGCCGACCCTGCACACCGGCCCGTACAAGGCCAACCCTTATACGGTGCTGGGCAAGACCTATTTCCCGATGGCCGAATCCAAGCGTTATGTCGCTTCGGGCACGGCTTCCTGGTACGGCACCAAGTTCCACGGGCAGAACACCGCCAATGGCGAGGTGTATGACCTGTACGGCATGAGTGCCGCGCACAAGACCCTGCCCTTGCCGAGTTATGTCCGAGTGACCAACCTGGACAACCACAAGAGCGTGATCCTGCGGGTCAACGACCGTGGGCCGTTCTATTCGGACCGGATCATCGATTTGTCCTATGCCGCGGCCAAGAAGCTCGGTTATGCCGAGATCGGCACTGCCCGGGTCAAGGTCGAGGGCATCGACCCGCAGGAATGGTGGGCCCAGCGCGGCCGGCCGGCGCCCTTGATGCTCAACGAGCCGAAAGCCGCGCCAGTGATGACGGCGTCCACGGGGACCGTCGAGCAATGGACTCCACCTGCGCAGCAGCACGCCGCGGCCGTCGTGCCGGTGCAGCTGGATGCAAAAAAAAACGCTTCTGTGCAAGCCTCTGGCCAGTATCTGCAGGTGGGCGCCTTCGCCAACCCGGACGCTGCCGAGCTCCTGCGCTCGAAGCTGAGCGGGATGGTGAGCGCTCCGGTGTTCATCAGCTCGATCGTGCGCAATCAACAGACCCTGCACCGGGTACGCCTGGGGCCGATCGGCTCGCAGGGTGAGATCCAGCAAGTGCAGAACAGTGTCCGGCTGGCCAATCTGGGGCAGCCGAGCCTGGTAACCGCCGAGTAATCGGATTCTGATTCATGGTTCACCCGCGGTATTTGGGGGGTGAACCCAGGTTGTTGGCTCGTCGTACAACAAAAGCCCGGCAAGGGTCGTGAGTGAACAACTGAACACGCGACAGCCCTTTAGAAGGCTGTCTGAATAGTTTTGTCCGCGAGGACAAGTTTCCATTAGCAATTTCGAGAGACGGATGAACATCACCACCTTTGCCAAACGCCTGTGTCTGCTTGTCCCGCTGATCATCACGCCTGCCGCCTGGGCGGTAGAAGTGATGCCGTCGCCACCGCAGCTGGCCGCCAAGTCCTATGTGCTCATGGAGGCCAGCAGCGGTAACGTGCTGGTGGAGAACAACGGTGACCAGCGTCTGCCGCCAGCCAGCCTGACCAAGCTGATGACGGCCTACATCGCGACCCTGGAAATCCGTCGCGGCCAGATCGGTGAGAACGACCCGGTGACCGTCAGCGAGAACGCCTGGCGTACCGGCGGTTCGCGGATGTTCATCAAGGTCGGTTCGCAGGTCACTGTCAGCGACCTGCTGCACGGTATCATCATTCAGTCGGGTAACGACGCCAGCGTCGCGGTTGCCGAGCACATCGCCGGCAGCGAAGACGCCTTTGCCGACATGATGAACAAGACCGCCGGCGACCTGGGCATGACCAATAGCCACTTCATGAACCCGACCGGCCTGCCGAACCCCGAGCACTACTCCTCGGCGCACGACATGGCGGTCCTGGCTCGCGCCATCATTCACGAAGACCCGGCTCACTACGCGATCTACTCGCAGAAAGAGTTCTTCTGGAACGGCATCAAGCAACCTAACCGCAACCTGCTGCTGTGGCGTGACAAGACCGTCGATGGCCTGAAAACCGGCCACACCGACGAAGCCGGCTACTGCATGGTGTCCTCGGCCGTGCGTGACGGCATGCGCCTGATCGCCGTGGTGTTCGGTACCAACAGCGAGCAGGCTCGTGCAGCCGAAACCCAGAAGCTGCTGACCTATGGTTTCCGCTTCTTCGAAACCCAGACCTTCTACCAGAAGGGCACCGAGCTGGCTCAGGCGCCTGTCTGGAAAGGCACTGCCTCCCAGGTCAAGGCCGGTCTGGCCCAGGACCTGAGCATGACCATGCCAAAAGGCCAGCTGAAGAAGCTCGCGGCCAGCATGACCATGAATCCACAATTGATCGCGCCTATCGCCAAGGGCGACGTGATTGGTAAAGTCGAAGTGAAACTGGACGACAAGGTGGTGCACAGTGCCGACCTGATCGCTCTGGACGCGGTCGACGAAGGTGGTATCTTCCGCCGCATGTGGGATAGCATCCGCCTATTCTTCTACGGCTTGTTCAACTGATATTGTCGACCCGCGTGGCCCTCGCTCTGAAGTAGAGCGGGGGCCGCGTCCGTCGCCACGGCTTACGAGGCCGTTACGCCATGACAGACACCGAAGTAAAGGCGCCAAAGATCGAATTCCCCTGCGCGGATTACCCGATTAAGGTGATCGGCGACACCGGCGTGGGTTTCAAGGACAAGATCATCGCGATCCTTGAAAAACACGCGACCGTTGACCACAAGACCCTGGCCGAGCGTCAGAGCACCAACGGCAAGTACACGACCATCCAGCTGCACATCATCGCCACCGGTCAAGAACAGCTGTACGACATCAACAGCGAGTTGCGGGCCACCGGTTTCGTGCACATGGTGCTGTGATGCCACAAACGCTGGGCTTTCGCGAGCTCGGCCAGATGGCCTACGAGCCGGTCTGGCAGGCCATGCAACGCTTTACCAACGAACGCGGCACCGACGCTCCCGATGAAATCTGGCTGGTGCAGCATCCGCCGGTCTTTACCCAGGGCCAGGCGGGCAAGGCCGAACACCTGTTGCTCCCCGGGGATATCCCGGTGGTGCAGGTCGACCGGGGTGGCCAGGTGACCTATCACGGTCCTGGCCAACTGGTGGCTTATCTGCTGCTGGACGTGCGCCGTTTGGGTTTTGGCGTGCGCGACCTGGTCAGCCGTATGGAGCAGTGCCTGATCGAGCTGCTGGCCAGCTACGGCGTGACCGCGGCGGCCAAGCCGGATGCCCCCGGCGTTTACGTCGATGGCGCGAAAATCGCCTCCCTGGGCCTGCGGATCCGCCATGGTTGTTCCTTTCATGGCCTGGCCTTGAACGTGGACATGGATCTGCAGCCGTTTCGACGGATTAACCCCTGTGGCTATGCCGGGCTGGCAATGACCCAGCTGAGCGACCACACAGGACCGATTGAATTTGCCGAGGTAAGTGCCCGGCTGCGTGCGCAGCTCGTCAAACACCTCGACTATGCTGAGCAGACGACCCTAACGGGCGGAATCGACTGATATGACTACTGCGCAAGACGCTGTGCAAACCCTGATCCCGACGCTGGATGTTTCCGAGCGCCCGGCCCGTGCGAAAGTTGAAACCGGCGTTAAATTGCGCGGTGCCGAGAAAGTCGCACGTATCCCGGTGAAGATCATCCCGACCACCGAACTGCCGAAGAAACCGGACTGGATTCGCGTGCGAATTCCGGTGTCCCCGGAAGTCGATCGGATCAAGCAATTGCTGCGCAAGCACAAATTGCACAGCGTCTGCGAAGAAGCATCCTGCCCGAACCTGGGCGAATGCTTCTCCGGCGGTACCGCCACCTTCATGATCATGGGCGACATCTGCACCCGTCGCTGCCCATTCTGCGACGTCGGTCACGGCCGTCCGAAGCCTCTGGACGTCGATGAGCCGATGAACCTGGCGGTGGCTATCGCCGACCTGCGCCTGAAGTACGTGGTGATTACTTCGGTCGACCGCGACGACCTGCGCGACGGCGGTGCCCAGCACTTTGCCGACTGCATCCGCGAAATCCGCAAGCTGTCGCCGAACGTGCAGCTGGAAACCCTGGTCCCGGACTACCGTGGCCGCATGGACGTCGCGTTGGAAATCACCGCCGCCGAGCCGCCGGATGTGTTCAACCACAACCTGGAAACCGTGCCGCGCCTGTACAAGGCCGCGCGTCCGGGTTCGGACTATCAGTGGTCGCTGACCCTGCTGCAGAAGTTCAAGCAGCTGGTGCCGCACGTACCGACCAAATCCGGCCTGATGCTGGGCCTGGGCGAGACCGACGACGAAGTCATCGAAGTCATGAAGCGCATGCGCGAGCACGACATCGACATGCTGACCCTCGGCCAGTACCTGCAACCGTCCCGCAGCCACTTGCCGGTGCAGCGTTTCGTGCACCCGGACACTTTCGCCTGGTTCGCCGAGGAAGGTTACAAGATGGGCTTCAAGAACGTCGCCTCGGGCCCGCTGGTACGCTCCTCCTACCACGCCGACGAGCAGGCGAAGCTGGCCAAAGAAGGCCTGGTCTCCTGATGTAATGCGCCCGCAAGGTCTTTCCTTGCGGGCGTCATCTTCCGTTACGCCCGCGTCTCCCTCCCTTCATAGACTTTTCCTGCAAGCGCCGTGGCGTTTCGGCACTTCTGTTTGCCCGCTTTCATGGCTACTGTGCACTAGAGAATCCACACAGGGAGAACCATTGGATGACCCTCCAACCGACTGACGTCCTTTGTGCGCAACGGCCGGTGCCGACGCTGCCTTCGCAAGGGCTGATCGGCTTGATTGCACCTGCCGGGCCCGCGGCCCTGGATACCGAGCAAGCCGCCCGCTGGATGCGCGCTCGAGGTTATTCGCTGCGGATCTACCCCGGAGTCCAGCAGAAGGACGGCTATCTGGCCGGTAGCGACGAGGTCCGCCTGAACGACCTGCACGCCGCTTTCGCCGATGACGATGTCGATGCGATCCTGTGCCTGCGGGGGGGCTACGGCAGCCCACGCTTGCTCGACCGGATTGATTACGACCTGTTGCGCCGCCACGCCAAGCCGTTTGTCGGCTACAGCGACATCACTGCGCTGCACCTGGCCATCAATCGTCATGCCGGTTTCGTGACCTTTCACGGGCCGATGCTCAATGCCGACCTGCTGGGCGACAAGCAGCCACCGACCGAGTCCTCGCTGTTCAGCCTGCTCAGGGGGCAACTGAAGGCTGGCAGCCTGCTGGCGCATCCGGCGGCTTATCCCTTGACCACCATCGAACCTGGCATCGCCTGCGGCCAGTTGCTGGGGGGCAATCTGTCGTTGATCGCCGCGACCATGGGCACGCCGTATGAGATCAATGCTGACGGCATCATTCTGTTTATCGAAGACATCAACGAGCCGCTGTACCGGATCGACCGTCTGCTGACGCACCTGCGCCTGGCCGGCACGCTCGACAGGCTTCGTGGTGTGCTGGTGGGAGATGTGGCGGGCGTGGAGCCCCAGGCGCTTGCCGGGCTGCTCAAGCAGACCTTCGAACCCCTACGCATTCCTGTGCTGGCTGGATGGCGCAGTGGCCACTGCGATCCGAACCTGACCCTGCCGTTGGGAGCGATGGTCAGGCTGGATGCGGGGGAGAAGCAGTTGATCCTGGAACAGGACGTGGTGTTCGGCTGATCAGCCCGTGCCCGCTCCCCTTGTGGGAGCGAGCGTGTCCAAGACGATGACCCTGGTGATTGGCGCGCAGGCCGGCTCAACGCGAGCGCAGGCTCTCCAGCAGCTTGTGGGTCGGATAGCCATCGGCAGGCCAGCCCAGCGATTGCTGCGCGCTGCGAATCGCCTTGCGGGTATTGGCGCCGATAATGCCGTCCGGGTTGCCAGCATCGTAATTGTTGGCGCTGAGCAGGCTCTGCAACTCGATGCGCTCGGAGCGGCTGAGGGGCATGTCGTCTTTCGGCCAGACGCCGTTGATCAAGCCCGAACCGTTGAAGCGTTGCGACAGCAGGTTCACCGCCAGGGCATAGGACGAAGAGTTGTTGTACTTCAGAACGGCGCGGAAGTTGTCGAGGATCAGGAACGCCGGTCCGCGATAACCCGCCGGCAGCAGCAAGGCCGCCGAAAGCTGCTCGGAGCCTGGCGGAACGCTGGCGCCGTTGGGCAGCTTCATGCCCAGGCGCAGCCACTCGGATACCGGTTTACGGATCGCACCGTCCGCCAGCGCATAGTCGAAGCCGCTCGCCAACTCCACTTCGAAACCCCATGGCTGGCCTTTCTGCCAGCCGGAGCTTTGCAGATAGTGCGCAGTCGAGGCCAGGGCGTCGGCCGGGCTGTTCCAGATGTCGCGGCGGCCATCGCCGTCGAAGTCCACGGCGTGGGTGTTGTAGGTGGTTGGGATGAACTGGGTCTGCCCCATTGCGCCGGCCCAGGAGCCGAGCATCTTCTCGGGTTGAATATCGCCGTGCTGGAGAATCTGCAGGGCGGCCAGCAGTTGGCTGTTGGCAAAGGCCGGGCGACGGCCTTCGTAGGCCAGGGTCGCGAGGGAGCGGATGACTGATTTGTTGCCCTGGAACTCACCGAAATTGCTTTCCATGCCCCAGACCGCTACCAGCGCCTGGCGATCGACGCCATAACGCTGTTCGATCTGCTGCAGGATGTCGGCGTACTGATTGATCAGCGCCTGGCCTTTACGCACACGCAGCGGCGACAGGGCGCCGTCGAGGTACTCCCACACCGGCCGGGTGAATTCCGGCTGGCTGCGGTCGGCCTTGATCACGCCCATGTCCGGGGTGATACCGGCGAACGCCCGGTCGAAAAGATCGGCGCGGATCCCCGCGTTCAGGGCTTCGACACGGAAACCTGCCTGCCATTGGGCAAAGGTCTGGGTTGGCTGGATGTCCAGGTTGTCGACGGCCAGCGGAGCGACGGTTGCAGGCGCGGCGAGAGGGGCGGCTTGAATGCTTTGGAGTGGCTGGGCATCGGCGGCGGTGGGTTTTTCCGCGCAGGCGACGAGCAGGGCAAGGCTGGAGGCAGCGATCAGTTGGCGCAGGTGCCAACGACGGGAAAGACAGAAGGGCATGCACAGGTCCAGAGAATACGAATCAGATACAGACCTTATCACGCCGGCGGGGTTCTCTGCTTTATGCAGCCAGAAAGTAAGAAGCCTCCCAGCTTTTAGACTGGAAGGCTTCGCGGCGGTAGCTGCCTTTGCCCTTGGCGGGTCGTTCCTGACGACTGCGGAACAGGGGCTGGGCGATGATGGATTTGGCCTTGTTGGGGCCATGCTTGGATGGCTTGCTCATTTTGGGTTCTCGCTTGAGGTGGGTTTGCGCGGCAGATGATCGGCCAGCTTTACCCCGCTGTCCAGCCCTGTGATGTGTAGGACTTTTCAGTGTCTTTCGTTGGATCTCCCGAACCTGTAGGAGCGAGCCTGCTCGTGATAGCGATCGGCCAGGAAACCGCGGTACCGGCTGGCGCTGATCGCGAGCAAGCTCGCTCCTACAAAGTGTCAGGTTATTCGGCGGGGAGAGGCAAGCGTTGTCCGGCCATCAGCAGCGACAGGCGGCTCAGGCTGCTCCAGGGCGAGCCAGCAGCCTGCCCCTTGATCTGCGCATCGATGCGCTGGGCATCGAGCAGCAATTGCGCCCAGCGTGGCGCGGAATAGCGCTGCAGGGCCTTGCTCATCAGCGGCTTGCGTTTGTCCCAGACGGGCGGGCGGGCCTGGCTGAACACTTTATCCAGCGGAGTGCCCTGGCTGTACTGCAGCGACATATTGGCCAGCGACCGCAGTTCCCGGGACAGTGCCCAGAGAATCACCGGAGGCTCGACACCTTCGCCGCGCAGGCCTTCGAGCATGCGCAGGGCATGCGCGGCCTCACCGTTGAGGATCGCGTCCACCAGCCCGAAAACGTCGAAGCGCGCACTGTCGGCGACTGCCGCTTGCACGGTTTCCACCGTGATCTGGCCACCCTCGGCCATCAGCTTGAGCTTTTCGATTTCCTGGGCCGCGGCCAGCAGGTTGCCTTCTACCCTGGCCGCGATGAGTTCCACGGCGTCCTGGCTGGCGGAAAGCCCGGCCTGGGACAGGCGTTGGCGAATCCACTGCGGCAACTGGCTGGCATCCACCGGCCAGATCTGGATGAACTGGGTCTGCTCGCCATCGATCAGGGCCTTGCCCCACTTGGTCTTTTGCGCGCTGCCATCGAGCTTGGGCAGGCTGATCAGCAGCAGGGTGTCTTCGGCCGGCCGTGAACAGTATTCGATGAAGGCCGCTGCGCCTTTGTCGCCGGGCTTGCCCGAAGGCAGGCGCAGTTCCAGCAGGCGTTTTTCGGCGAACAGCGACATGCTCGCACCGGCTTGCAGCAGGGTGCCCCAATCGAAATTGGCGTCGGCGCTGAATACCTGGCGTTCATCGAAGCCCTGCTGGCGGGCGGCGCTGCGAATGGCATCGGCGGCTTCCTGGCACAGCAACGGATCATCGCCACTGATGACGTAGACCGGTGCGAGCGTGCCTTGCAGGTGTTTGCCGAGTTGAGCGGGGGCGAGTTTCATAAGGAAGGGCAAGCGGGGCGCTTGCGCGCCCCACGAGACTTACTGGTTCGGCAACTGCATGGGCGACTGTTGCGGGGTTTCCGCCTCAGCCTTCTGCGCGGCTTCCAGCGCCTCGGCCTCGGCCTTGGCACGAGCATCCGCGGTCTGCTGCAGTTGATCCAGCTGGGTCGGGGTCAGCAGTTGCAGGCGCAGCATCATGTTCTGCACCAGGTCGCGACGCATTTCCTTGCGCACTTCCAGCGACTCCTGGTCGGAACCCACCAGGTTGTTGCCGTCGTGGATGTAGACCTTCTGCACTTGCAGTTTGTCGCTGAGCAGGGACAGGTTGTTCTGGCCCTGGATTTCGTAGTTCAGCACGGTGGTCATTTCATACTCGGCCGAACGACCGGCACCGGCGTAGCTGAGGCTGCGCTGGGATTCCTGTTCGCGGGTCAGCACCAGCTTGTAAGGCGCGCCGGCATAGACCTTGACGCCACTGCTCTGCAGGACCTGGCGCAGTTGGGTCACGGTTTCGCCGTAAGCGTTGCGGGCGCTCAGGTCGAGTTCCTTGATCGCCAGTTCGGTGGTGCCGGTACCGCGCAGCTGAAAGCCGCAGGCGCTCAGCAGTACGGCCAGGCCGATCACCAGGAGGTTGCGTTTGATCATCTTGTTGCTCCCCTTGAAACCATGTGGGCCGACAGGGCGGCCCTGGAGGTTTTATTCGGCGTCAGCCTTGGGCTGACGCCTGATCCAATTAGCTAGCGACGATATTGACCAGCTTGCCAGGCACGACGATCACTTTACGAATCGTCAGGCCTTCGGTGAAGCGCAGCACGTTCTCGTTGCTCCGAGCGGCGGCTTCGATCTCTTCACGGCTGGCGCTGGCTGGCATTTCGATCTGGCCACGCAGTTTGCCATTCACTTGAATGACCAGTTGCAGGCTGTCCTGAACCAGCGCGTTCTCATCCAGCACCGGCCAGCCGGCGTCGATGATGGCGCCGCTGCGACCCAGCTGGCTCCACAGCTCGTGGCTGATGTGCGGGGTGATCGGCGCCAGCAGCAGGGCCACGGTTTCCAGGCCTTCCTGCAACAGGGCACGGTCCTGCGGGGTGGCTTGCGGTGCTTTTTCCAGCACGTTCATCAGCGTCATGACCTGAGCGATGGCGGTGTTGAATTTGTGGTTCTGGCCGACGTCCTGGCTGGCTTGCTTGATCGCCAGGTGGATGGCGCGACGAATGACTTTCTGTTCGTCGTTCAGCGCACCCAGTTCCAGTGCGCCCGGCAGGCCCTGGGCTACGTGAGACTGGGCCAGGCGCCAGACGCGCTTGAGGAAGCGATGGGCACCCTCGACGCCGGAGTCGGACCATTCCAGGCTCATGTCAGGTGGCGAAGCGAACATCATGAACAGGCGGCAGGTGTCCGCGCCGTACTGCTCGATCATCGACTGAGGGTCGACGCCGTTGTTCTTCGACTTGGCCATTTTCTCGGTACCGCCGATTTCCACCGGCAGGCCGTCGCTGATCAGTTTGGCGCCGACGATCTTGGCCTTGCTGTCACGCTCCAGCTCGACATCGGCCGGGTTGTACCAGGTGTAGGCACCGTTGGCTTCGCGGCGATAGTAGGTCTCGGCGACCACCATGCCTTGGGTCAGCAGGTTCTTGAACGGCTCGTTGGAGCTGACCAGGCCCTCGTCGCGCATCAGCTTGTGGAAGAAGCGGGCGTAGAGCAGGTGCAGGATCGCGTGTTCGATACCTCCGATGTACTGGTCCACCGGCAGCCAGTGGTTGGCCGCGGCCGGGTCGACCAGGCCACCCTCGTATTTTGGCGAGGCGTAGCGGGCGTAGTACCACGAGGACTCGACGAAGGTGTCCATGGTGTCGGTTTCACGCTTGGCAGGCTTGCCGCATTTCGGGCAGCTGCACTCGTAGAACTCGGGCATGCGCGCCAGTGGCGAACCGGCGCCGTCCGGCACCACGTCTTCCGGCAGTACTACCGGCAGCTGGTCTTCCGGTACCGGTACATCGCCACAGCTGGCGCAGTGGATGATCGGGATCGGGCAGCCCCAGTAGCGCTGACGGCTGATGCCCCAGTCGCGCAGGCGGAACTGGGTACGGGATTGGCCAAGGTTTTTCTTCAGCAGGGCCACTTCGATGGCGTCGAAGGCACCGGCAAAATCCAGGCCGTTGAACTCGCCGGAATTGATCAGTTCGCCGTGCTCGCCGTAGGCGTCCTGCCAAGGCGCAGGCGTTTCGTCGCCAGCGCTGGTGCGCACCACGTTCTTGATCGGCAGGTTGTACTTGGTGGCGAATTCGTAGTCGCGCTCATCGTGCGCCGGAACAGCCATCACCGCGCCATCGCCGTAATGCATCAGTACGTAGTTGGCGACCCATACCGGGAGTTTTTCACCGGTCAGCGGGTGTTCGACGAACAGCGAAGTCGGCAGGCCTTTCTTCTCTTGAGTGGCGATATCGGCTTCGGCGACGCTGCCGCCCTTGCACTCGGCGATAAAGGCTTGCAGCGCCGGATCGTTCTGCGCCGCCAGGGTGGCCAGCGGGTGCTCGGCGGCCACGGCAACGTAGGTCGCGCCCATCAGGGTGTCAGGGCGGGTGGTGAAGACTTTCAGTGCGCCCGCTTCGCCGATGGAGGCCTGGTCGTAGGGGAATTGCACTTCCATGCCACGGGATTTGCCGATCCAGTTGCGTTGCATGGTCTTGACCTGCTCGGGCCAGCCCGGCAGCTCGTCGAGACTCTCCAGCAGCTCATCCGCGTAGGCGGTGATCTTGAAGTAGTACATCGGGATTTCGCGTTTTTCGATCAGCGCGCCGGAGCGCCAGCCGCGACCGTCGATCACCTGTTCGTTGGCCAGGACGGTCTGGTCGATCGGGTCCCAGTTCACAGTGCCGTTCTTGCGGTAGATCACGCCTTTTTCGAACAGGCGGGTGAACAACCACTGTTCCCAGCGGTAGTAGTCCGGCTTGCAGGTAGTGACTTCGCGGGACCAGTCCACCGCCAGGCCCAGGCTGCGCAGCTGGGACTTCATGTAGGCGATGTTTTCGTAGGTCCACTTGGCCGGTGCGACGTTGTTCTTCATCGCGGCGTTTTCCGCCGGCATGCCGAAGGCGTCCCAACCCATGGGTTGCAGCACGTTCTTGCCTTGCATGCGCTGGTAGCGGGAGATCACGTCGCCGATGGTGTAGTTACGCACATGCCCCATGTGTAGCTTGCCGCTGGGGTAAGGGAACATCGACAGGCAGTAGTAAGTCTCCTTGCCTGGCTGTTCACTGACTTCAAAGGACTTTTGCTCATCCCAGAACGACTGGGCGGCGGCTTCGATTTCACGGGGCTGATAGTGTTCGTGCATGGCTACTTTTGAACTGAATAGGGGTGGCCTAATCCTCTTCAATGCAACGTTGGGCGGTGATGACGCCAAATGTGGCGTTTTCGCTACCCAGTCGAGCTGGAAGTGGAGTTACAGGAAGCGCCGTAGCATACATGACCGCGCTCTACCGAGGGAAACCCTGATTACGCGCCGTGGGCCGTTGGTCGCGGCACCCGGCCGGTTTCGGCAGTGCGGCTAAGCTCAAAAAGGGGAGTGAGTCTTACTTTCATGAGGTGAGTGGATGGTTGAGTCGCAGCGGAAAGTTACAAAACCCGAGTTGTACGAACGATTGATAGATCGTCTGGCTTTGGCCCTGGATACAGCGAGAACAGCAGGAAGCTTGCGTAATGAGCGTCCTGTGGAGTTGGAGTTGCGTGGCCTGAGTCATGCCGAGCTCGAGGTGATCAAAGCCTATCTGGATCGTAGCGAGCGTGAGACGCAATTGAGCGTGCTCGAATGCCTGAGGCACGAAGTGACTCCACATTCGGCCAAGGTCATCTGGTTGAAAGACAAGATGCCCGCCCGGGATGCGGTAAAGGTCCGATCCCTGCACTTCAAGTGAGTCTGCGCAGCCCATTCGGGCATCTGCGCAGCGTCAACGCCGCGTACCTTGTGCGCAAAATCTGTTTCGTATCTGTTGTTGCTTTGCTTTTACCCACTTAGGCTTCGAGCATCTTTGGAGATGCTCGATGCCTTTTCGTTATTTCGTCAAACAACTACTCCTGCCGCCCGGCCTTCTGTTGCTGTTGCTTCTGTTCGCCTGGTGGTTTCGCCGCTCGAGGCCGCGATTGGCCGGTGCGTGTTTTGCCCTCGGCCTGGGCGGGTTCTGGTTGATGAGTCTGCCTGTGATGGTGGAGTGGGGCGCGGGTGTCCTGGAGAGTGAGCCAGCACTGACGCAAAGCCAGTGGTCGACCCTGGCCGAACAGGCCGATGCGATCGTGGTGCTGGGCTCGGGGCGGGAGCGTGGCGATCCGGCCTGGGGATCCGACCAGCCGACCGGGGTCGGGCTCGAGCGTCAGCGTTACGCGGCGCGCCTGGCCAAGGCTTCCGGGTTGCCGATCCTGACCAGCGGAGGCCTGCACTACGGCACGCCGCCTACGGAAGCGGCGCTGATGGCCGAGTCGTTGCTGAACGATTTCGACGTGAAGGTGCGCTGGCAGGAAGGGCGTAGCCGCACGACCTGGGAAAACGCCCAATTCACCGCACAAGTGCTGGAGCCGCAAGGTGTCAAACGCATAGTGCTGGTCACCCAGGCCTGGCATATGCAGCGGGCTGTCTGGAGTTTCGAGCAGGCAGGATTCACCGTGGTGCCGGCCCCCGTGGGATTCCTTGGGGTGGATAACGCCAGGCCGCTGGGCGGCTGGATGCCGGAGTTCAAGTCGATCTGGCAGAGCGGCCAGTTACTGAACGAGGCGGTGGGGCTGGTGGGCTACAAGCTGTTTTATCGTGGAGAGGACTAGGTTCATCTCGAGCCAGTCCGCCCCCACGGGAATCGCAAATCCCCGGCAGGAGCGAGCAGGCTCGCGATGAGGTCAGACGGTCTTGGCGATCCGGCTGGCCAGCAGGGCCCAGCCGAATAGCAGGACGCTCAGGATGATCAGTGGCCAGGAGCGCCACTGCAGGTAAGGCGTCAGGTTGTGCATCGGCACCACTTCGCCGTACAGGATCCCGCGTTCGAACTGCGGAATCTGCACGGTGATCTTGCCGAACGGATCGATCAGGCCGGTCACCCCGTTGTTGGTAGCACGGATCATCCAGCGGCCGGCTTCCAGGGCGCGCATCTGGGCCATCTGCAAGTGTTGCAGTGGGCCGATCGAAGTGCCGAACCAGGTGTCGTTGCTGATGGTCAGCAGCAGGTCGCTGCGGGCTGACAGGCCGGCGGCGAATTCCGGATACACCACCTCATAGCAGATGAACGGCGCGATCTGGTAGCCCTTGGCTTGCAGCAAAGGCTGGTCGGCAGGGCCGCGGGCGAAGTCCGACATGGGCAGGTCGAAGAACGCGATCAGGCCGCGCAGCAGGTCTTGCAGGGGCACATACTCACCGAAGGGCACGAGCTTCTGCTTGAGGTATTCGCCATCGCCTTCGCCGACCACGGTAATGCCGTTGAAGTAGCGTTTCTGGTGGTGCACTTCCTGGCGGATCGGTACGCCGGTGATCAGCGCCGAATGCCGGTCGGCGGCGAAGTTGCCCATCATGTTCAGATAACCTTCGGCCGACTCCTTGAGCACCGGCACCGCGGTTTCCGGCCACACCAGCAGATCCACGCGCTTGGAGCCGAAGCTCATGTCGCGGTACAGCGCCAGTTGGGAGTTGAGCTGTGCGGGGTCCCACTTCAGGCTCTGTTCGATATTGCCCTGGATCGCCGCCACGGTCAGCGGCTCGCCCGACGGGCTGGTCCAGGCGTGTCCCTTGAGCGCGATGCCGATCACCCAGGGGGCGACCAGCAGCACTAGGCCGGCGGCGATAAACCCCTTGCGTCCGGCGCGGATCAGGCCCGGCAGGTTGTAGAGCAGGGCGGCGGTCAGCGCCAGGGTAAAGGAGATCAGCCACATGCCACCCAGCGGGGCCAGGCCGGCCAGAGGGCCGTCGAGCTGGCTGTAGCCGGAGTAGAGCCAGGGGAAGCCCGTCAGGAACCAGCCGCGGAAGGCTTCCTGGCCCACCCAGAGGGCGGCGAAGGCCAGGGCGTCGGCGAGGGGGGCCTCATTGCGCCGCAGCCAGCGCGCCCAGATCCAGGCCGGCAGGGCGAAAAAGAAGGCGATGGCGGCAATGAAGGCCAGCATCAGCAAACTGGCCAGCAGCACCGAGGCACCACCGTAGGTATGGATGCTGACGTAGATCCAGCTCGTGCCGGCGGCAAACAGGCCGAAGCCGAAACACCAGCCGCGCCACAGCGCCTGACGCGGGCTCAGCTCGCGCAGGCCGGCATAAAAGAAGCCGACCGCCAGCAGTGCCAGCGGCCAGATGTCGTATGGCGCCAGGGCCAGGGTGGTGATTGCGCCAGCCGCCATGGCCAGCAGGTTACCGGGCCAGCCGGGGCGGGTTAAGCGCAGCATGTCGATCCTTAACGGGGGATAGGCGTTAGTCGCAGCAGATGAATCCGACGGCTGTCGGCATTCAGGATACGGAAGCGATAGGCACCGATTTCGGTGATTTCGTTGCGTTTAGGCAGGTGCCCGAACGCGCTCATCACCAAGCCGCCGACGGTGTCGAACTCGTCGTCGGAGAACTCGCTGTCGAAGAACTCGTTGAAGTTCTCGATCGGCGTCAGCGCCTTGATCAGGAAATCGCCGCTCGGCAGGGGCTTGATGTAGCTGTCTTCCTCGACGTCGTGCTCGTCTTCGATGTCGCCGACGATCTGTTCCAGCACGTCCTCGATGGTCACCAGCCCCGCCACGCCGCCGTATTCGTCGATGACGATGGCCATGTGGTTGTGGTTGGCGCGGAACTCGCGCAGCAGCACGTTCAGGCGCTTGGACTCGGGCACGAAGGTCGCTGGACGCAGCAGGTCCTTGATGTTGAAGCTGTCGCCGTTCTCCTTGAGGATCAGCGGCAGCAGGTCCTTGGCCAGCAGAACGCCCATGACGTCGTCATGGCTTTCGCCGATCACCGGATACCGCGAGTGCGCGGAATCGAGGACGGACGGCAGGAATTCGCGGGGAGTCTGGGTTGCCTTGATGCTGATCATCTGCGAGCGCGGAACCATGATGTCCCGTACCTGCAGGTCAGCGACCTGGATGGCGCCTTCGACGATGGCCAGCGCTTCGCTGTCCAGCAACTTGTTCTGATGGGCTTCGCGCAGCAGCTCCAGCAGCTCCTGGCGGTTTTTCGGCTCATGGGCAAAAGCCTGGGTCAGTTTTCCCAGCCACGACTTTTGCCCGCTGCTCGATCGGTCTTCGCTCATAGCGATTACTCTAAATCCTTGGTTGTTACAGATGGATGTTCTTCGGTTTCGTCGTCCGCATAAGGGTCGGGATGACCCAGTTCTGCAAGCAACGTTCGTTCCAGTGCTTCCATTTCTTCGGCTTCGTCGTCATCTATGTGGTCGTAACCCAATAGATGCAAGCAGCCGTGAATCACCAGATGGGCCCAGTGGGCCTGGAGGTCCTTGCCTTGTTCGGCGGCTTCGCGCTCGACCACTTCGACGCAGATCACCAGGTCGCCGAGCAATGGAATGTCCAGCAGCTCGTCCGGCACATCGGCGGGGAACGACAGGACGTTGGTGGCATAGTCCTTCTGCCGCCAGGTGCGGTTCAGTTCGCGGCCTTCAGGCTCGTCCACCAGACGGATGGTCAGTTCCGAGTCGGCGGTGCGCTGGCGCAGGGCCAGCTCACACCATTGGCGGAACAGGGCTTCGCTGGGAGCAGGCTTGTCGCTTGCCAGTTGCAGATCAAGCTCAAGCATCGTGGCGATTGCCTTTTTCCGCGGCGGGCTGGGCGGACTCGTCGGCCACGCGCTGCTCGAAGCGCTCGTAGGCTTCGACGATGCGTTGCACCAGCGGATGGCGCACCACGTCCTTGGGCATGAAGTGAGTGAAGCTGATGCCCGGCACATCCTTGAGGACGTTGATCACATGGGCCAGGCCGGACTTGGTGCCCTTGGGCAGGTCGACCTGGGTGATGTCGCCCGTGATCACCGCGGTGGAACCGAAGCCGATCCGGGTCAGGAACATCTTCATCTGCTCGACGGTGGTGTTCTGGCTTTCGTCGAGGATGATGAAGCTGTTGTTCAGCGTACGGCCGCGCATGTAGGCCAGCGGCGCAATCTCGATGACCTGGCGCTCGATCAGCTTGGCGACATGTTCGAAGCCGAGCATTTCATACAGGGCGTCATACAACGGGCGCAGGTACGGGTCGATCTTCTGGGCCAGGTCGCCAGGCAGGAAGCCGAGTTTCTCGCCGGCCTCGACCGCCGGGCGCACCAGCAGGATGCGCCGTACCTGCTCGCGCTCCAGTGCGTCTACCGCACAGGCCACGGCCAGGTAGGTCTTGCCGGTACCGGCCGGGCCGATGCCGAAGTTGATGTCGTTGCCGAGGATTTCCTTGACGTAGCGCTGCTGATTCAAGCCGCGTGGGCGAATCATGCCTTTTTTGGTGCGCAGGGCCACGGCCGCTTCGGCGACAGGGTGATTGTTCAGCTCTTCGACGGCGGATTCCTGGAGGAACAGGTGCACCATGTCCGGCGACAGCTCGGTACCCTTGGTTTCCCGGTACAGACGGCGCAGGAGGTTTTCCGCGGAGGTGGTGTGCTTGGGTTCGCCGATCAATTCGAACTGATTGCCGCGGTTGCGGATCTCGATGGTCAGGCGCTGCTCGATCAAGCGCAAATGCTCGTCGAATTGCCCGCACAGATTGGCGAAGCGGCGAGCCTCAAAGGGCTCGAGGATAAAACGATGTGGTTCTATGGGTGCGTTCAAGGTCGTTTTTTAGCCGCCCAACGGCAATAAAGGATGAAATCAAGGATAACGCCAGAGGCCTGGGTGCGAAAGCTCTTATACGAAGCAATGTCTTTCGCCACATTTTCCTTGGAGGCCGGCTTCCCGGCGATGACGTGCCCGAGGCCGCTACCGCTGGTCAGCCAGCATCGGCAGGAGGTTATTGCAGCAGCGATCCGCGCAGCGAGTGAGGCTGGGCGGAGTCGATATGCACGTCGGCAAACTGGCCGATCAGGGTTGGATTGTCGCAGCGGAAGTTGACGATACGGTTGTTCTCGGTCCGCCCCTGCAGTTCGCCCGGATCTTTCTTCGAGTAATCGGTAACCAGGATGCGCTGGATCGAGCCGACCATCTGTCGGCTGATTTCGAATCCTTGCTGGTTCAGCCGGTGTTGCAGCGCGTTCAGGCGTTCCTTTTTCAACTCTTCCGGGGTGTCGTCCGCCAGATCTGCCGCCGGGGTGCCCGGGCGCTGGCTGTAGACGAACGAGTAGGAGAAGTCGAAGCCGACGTCTTCGATCAGCTTCATGGTTTGTTCGAAGTCTTTTTCGGTCTCACCGGGGAAACCGACGATGAAGTCCGAGCTGATGCAGATACCCGGCACGGCGGCGCGCAGTTTGCGCAGCTTGGACTTGTATTCCAGCGCCGTATGGTTGCGCTTCATGGCTGCGAGAATCCGGTCGGAGCCCGACTGCACCGGCAAGTGCAGGTGTTTCACCAGTTCCGGAACCTCGGCGTGGGCCTGGATCAGGCTGTCGGAGAACTCCAGCGGATGGGAGGTGGTGTAGCGGATGCGCTCGATGCCATCGACCGCCGCGACCACGCGGATCAGTTCGGCGAGGTCGGCCAGGCGGCCGTCATGGGTCTGGCCCCTGTAGCCGTTGACGTTCTGCCCCAGCAGGGTGACTTCGCGCACGCCGTTTTCCGCCAGGTGGATGATTTCGGAGATCACGTCGTCGAACGGCCGGCTGACTTCCTCGCCACGGGTGTAGGGCACCACGCAGAAGGTGCAGTACTTGCTGCAGCCTTCCATCACCGAGACATAGGCACTCGGGCCGTCGATGCGCGGCTCTGGCAGGTGGTCGAATTTTTCGATTTCCGGGAACGAGACGTCGACCTGCGGCAGCTTGCTGCTGCGGGCTGCATCGATCATTTCCGGCAAGCGGTGCAGGGTCTGCGGGCCGAAGACCACGTCGACGTACGGTGCCCGGTCACGGATCGCCGCGCCTTCCTGGCTGGCCACGCAACCGCCGACGGCGATGACCATGTCCGGGTTGGCCAGCTTCAGCTCGCGCCAGCGACCCAGTTGGGAATACACCCGGTCCTGGGCCCGCTCGCGGATCGAGCAGGTGTTGAGCAGGATGACGTCCGCGTCTTCGGCGCGGGCGGTGACTTCCAGGGCCTGGTGTTCACCCAGCAGATCGACCATGCGCGAGCTGTCGTACTCGTTCATCTGGCAACCGTGGGTTTCTATGTAAAGCTTCTTGGCCATGGAAGGGGTCATCACGTGATTCAAAGAACCGCGCATTATAGGGAACATGGCCTTAGGTTCCTACCGCTGCGCGTCCGGTGGCTATGCTATAGTTCGCGCCCTCTTTTATATCCCCGATGTGTTACCCGCCCACCATGACCAAACGTGAAGCTCCAATCTACAAGGTGATTTTCCTCAACCAGGGACAGGTGTTCGAAATGTACGCCAAGCAGATCTATCAAAGTGATCTGTGGGGTTTCCTGGAGGTGGAAGAGTTCGTCTTTGGCGAGCGCACGCAAGTGGTCGTCGATCCGAGCGAAGAGAAGCTCAAGGCCCAGTTCGAAGGTGTGGTGCGCAGCTTTGTGCCGATGCATTCGATCGTGCGTATCGACGAGGTCGAGCGCCTGGGCACGCCGAAGATCAGCGAGGCGCGTGGCGTGAGCAACGTCATGCCGTTTCCGATGCCGATGCCTGAGAAGTAAGGGCTGTATCGAGTGTGTTATCGCGAGCAAGCTTGCTCGCGATGTCATCAAGGCAGGGGGGAGAAGGGCGAACGCCCGTCGGCGCTCTGCAGTTCCATCAGGTATTTGCGGAAAATCTGCCCCAGCACCTGGGTGGCGACTTCCAGCTCATCGCGCTGCATGTGCTCGGCCACTTCGTCGGCCGTGTCCAGTGCCTCTTCGGCGCCATTGACCGCCGCCATCTTCAGCACGATATAAGCCTGAACGTTGTTGGCCGGTACGCCTTCGCCACGGAAGAACATGGTGCCGAGCTTGAATTGCGCCTGGGCGTGGCCTTGCAGCGAGGCCTTTTCAAAGTAGCTCAGGGCCTGATTGAGATCGCGCGGGGTATTTTTACCTTCGTAGTAGAACTCGCCCAACTCGTATTGCGCTTGCGCATCCCCTTCGTCAGCCGCCTTCTGGCAGACCGCCAGGGCCTCGGACAGATCCTGTGACTGAGTATTGAGGGTGCAGCGACCCATCGCTGGGATCAACAACGAGTTGCCGCCTGCTTGTGCGTGCGCGAGCAGGGGCTGAAGGAGCAACAGGCAGCCCAGTGCAAGGGCGCGGCCGGTGCGGTTCATGGGAATCGACTTACCTCTGAAGGGCGCGCGGACCCATCGAGGGATCCAATAAGCGCGCATTATGAAATAAGCAGGGCCAACCTTACAAAGTCTTTACTCGTTTTTCTGCTGCGCGGGCGCGATATCCGCCGCTTTCGGGGCTGTTTCGGGAGTTGGGGCGCGAATGCCGCGTAAAACCGGCGCCAGGAAGTGCTGGAGCCGGTTTTACGGGGAGGGTTACTTCAGGGCGGCGAAAGCGCGTTCGGCCGCATCCAGGGTCAGTTTCAGCTCGGCGTCGCCGTGGGCGATCGAGGTGAAGCCGGCTTCGAAGGCACTCGGGGCCAGGTAGACACCGCCTTCGAGCATCAGGTGGAAAAAGCGTTTGAACAGGTTGGCATCGCTGGCCATCACGTCGTCGAAAGTGACGATGTCGTCGGCGCCGCTGAAGTACAGGCCGAACATGCCGCCCGCCTGGGTGGTCACGAACGGGATACCGGCGGCGTCAGCGCGTTGCTGCAGGCCGTCGAGCAGGCGGCTGGTGTAGTCGCTCAGCTCGGCATGGAAGCCCGGGCGGCTGATCAGACGCAGGGTGGTCAGGCCGGCGGCCATGGCCAGCGGGTTGCCCGACAGGGTGCCGGCCTGGTAGACCGGGCCCAGCGGCGCAATGTGTTCCATGATCTTGCGCTTGCCGCCGAAGCAGCCCACTGGCATGCCGCCGCCGATGATCTTGCCGAAGGTCGACAGGTCCGGGGTAACGCCGTAGTGCGCCTGGGCGCCGCCGAGGGCGACGCGGAAACCGGTCATCACTTCGTCGAAGATCAGCACCACGCCGTGCTTGTCGCACAGGCTGCGCAGGCCTTCGAGGAAACCCGGCGCCGGTGGCACGCAGTTCATGTTGCCGGCCACGGGCTCGACGATGATGCAGGCTACTTCCTGGCCGACTTCGGCGAGCATCTTCTCGACCGCGTCGATGTCGTTGAACGGCAAGGTCAAGGTGTGTTTGGCGAAGGCCGCCGGTACGCCGGCCGAGCTAGGCACGCCCTGGGTCAGCGCGCCGGAGCCGGCCTTGACCAGCAGGCTGTCGGAGTGGCCGTGGTAGCAGCCTTCGAACTTGATGATGCTGTCGCGGCCGGTGAAACCACGGGCCAGGCGGATCGCGCTCATGGTCGCTTCGGTGCCGGAGCTGACCATGCGCACCATTTCCATGGACGGCACGATGGAGCAGACTAGATCGGCCATTTCGGTTTCCATGGCGGTCGGGGCGCCGTAGGACAGACCGTGTTCCAGCTGTTTGCGCACCGCGTCCAGCACGTCCGGATGGCTGTGGCCGAGGATCATCGGGCCCCAGGAACCGACGTAGTCCACATAGCGCTTGTCGTCTTCGTCGGTGACGTAGGCGCCTTCGGCGTGCTTGAAGAACAACGGCGTGCCACCCACGCTCTTGAACGCACGCACGGGCGAGTTCACGCCACCGGGGATGTGTTTCTGGGCATTGGCAAACAGGGTTTCGGAACGAGACATGATCGGGCTCTCGGAAATCAGCGGTTAGAAGAGGGCGTTGAAGGCGCGGGCACGGCGGGTCACTTCCTGGGCGCTATCGGCGCCGAACAGGCCATGGACCACGGCCAGCAGGTCGACACCATGGGCGACCAGCGGCGCGGCGTTCTCCAGGGTGACGCCGCCGATCGCGCAGATCGGCAGGTGCAGCCGGGGGCGGGCCTGGTCCAGCAGCTCCAGGTTGGCCGCCGGTGCGCCGGGCTTGGTGTTGGAATTGAAGAAGCGACCGAAAGCGACATAGCTGGCGCCTTCTTTGGCGGCTTGCTCGGCCAGTTCCAGTTGGGCGTGGC
This sequence comes from Pseudomonas sp. RW409, assembly GCF_003184125.1. Classification (NCBI taxonomy): domain Bacteria; kingdom Pseudomonadati; phylum Pseudomonadota; class Gammaproteobacteria; order Pseudomonadales; family Pseudomonadaceae; genus Pseudomonas; species Pseudomonas sp. RW409. Next base: position 339,214 of record NZ_QHHP01000033.1, read on the forward strand.
AGGTCGAGCCGATGATCGCCTGGCGGCCGAGCAGGGCGCGGGCCGGAGTCAGCGGGCCATCGGTCTGGCCCAGGTGCACGCCGACGCCGATGCGCGCAGCCAGTTCGGCATCGTCGTTGATGATCAGTTGGGTCTTGTAGCGCTCGCACAAGCTGTGCAGGGCTTCGGCTTCGCGCAGGCGGCGGGCTTCGTCGCTGCTCTTGTCGCGGTATTGCAGGAGGGTCACGCCACCGTCGAGCGCCGCCTCCACGTACTGCAGGAATTTGCCGGCCAACAATTGGCTGTCGGTAATGGCATACAGACCACGTAGTTTCATCGAGCGGGCCTCATGGCTTACGAACAGAAGTCCAGCGGCAGGCGGCGCGGTACGAACTGGCCTTGGCCCAGTTGCTCGGCGTCGCGCAGGGTGCGCCAGGTGTAATCGAGGGCCGACTTCACGGCGCTGGCCAGGCTTTCGCCCTGGGCCAAGCGTCCGGCCAGGGCGCTGGCCAGGGTGCAACCGGAACCGTGATAGCTGCCCGGCAGCCGCTGGCAGGTGTAGGTGTGACGACTGCCATCGCGGCTGTACAGGCGATTATGCACTTCATGCTCGTCACCATGACCGCCGGTGATCAGCAGGTGCTTGACGAACGGCAGGAGCTTTTCCGCGCACTGATCCGCGCTGCCTTCGGGCAACTCGGCGAGGATTCGCGCTTCCGGAAGATTCGGGGTGGCGATGGTCGCCAGTGGCAGCAGGCGTTCACGCATGGCGTAGCCGACCTCGTCCTTGCCCAGGCGACCACCGCCGCCAGCGCGCAACACCGGGTCGCAGACCATCGGCAGATGCGGGTGCGCCTGCAACAGCTCGACCACGGTGTCGACCATTTCCAGTGAGCCAAGCATGCCCAACTTGACCGCGGCGACCACGGAGTCGTTGAGCACGGCGTTGGCCTGGGCTAACACCCACTCGCGATCCAGTACACGGAAGTCGCTGACGTTGACCGTATCCTGCACGGTCAGCGCGGTCACAGCGGGAGCTGCATGGCAACCCTGGGCGAGCAGGGCTTCGATATCTGCCTGCAGGCCGGCGCCACCACTGGGGTCGTGGCCGGAGAGACAGAGGACAACGGGACGAGAGCTGTAGATATTCATGGTGCGCGAGCTTACCACCAAACGTCTTTTTTGCACGGCTCCTCGCGTGTCGGCCGGGGCTGGATTTTCCACCTTGCCGACAAGTTGACCGAGGCAACAGCTCTAGATCAACGGATAGCGCTGAAACGCCCGTTCTAGAGCCTTTAAACTAAAATTTTTCATGGTGTTCTTTGGCCACCAACGGCTATGCTAGAGTGGATCCAAACCAATAACAGGTCATGCCGGTTTCACGTCTACTCAAAGGGAAATGGGGGGCTTCCTGACACCACCGGACAGGCCACGCTGGGGCTTTATGCGCTATTTGCTGATGTTGCTGTTGAGCTTGCCGATGCTGGCTGGCGCGGTCGAGTTCGACGAGTTCACCCAGAGCCTGCCCTTGGGTCGGGTGATGCAAGTGTTTGAAGACGCGAGTGGTCAGGCAACGATCGCGGATGTCAGTTCACCGGCCATGGCCGGCAGTTTCAAAGCCCATGACAAGCCCACCCTCAACGCCGGTTACTCCCGCTCGGCATTCTGGCTGAAAATCGACCTCGGCTACCGTCCCGCCAACCCCTCCATACGACACACCTGGCTGCTGGAACTGGCCTATCCGCCGCTCGATCATCTGGAGCTGTATCTGCCCGATGAGGCCGGTGGCTACCGCCTGGCCCAGCGTACCGGCGATGCCTTGCCGTTCGACAGCCGGCAGATCCGCCAGAACAATTACCTGTTCGACCTGAGTTTTGCGCCCTACGAGCAAAAGATCCTGTTCCTGCGCCTGCAGAGCCAGGGCTCGGTCCAGGCGCCGGTGACGCTCTGGTCCAGCACGGCGTACCTGGAAGCGCAGCCGGTGCGCCTGTATGTGCTCGGCCTGATCTACGGCGTGCTGCTGGGGATGCTGGTCTACAACCTGTTCATTTACCTGAGCGTGCGCGACACCAGTTACCTCTATTACATCCTCTACATCGCCTCGTTCGGGCTGTACCAGGTGTCGGTGAACGGCGCCGCGGTGGAGTACTTCTGGCCGGACAACCCGTGGTGGGCCAACGCGGCGACGCCATTCTTCATTGGCGCGGCGGCCCTGTTCGGTAGCCTGTTCGCCCGCAGCTTCCTGCAGACCGCCCGCCACAGCCGCTGGGTCGATCGCCTGCTGCTGGTGCTGATCCTGTGCAGCGCCGTGGTGGTTGCCCTGTCGCTGATGACCAGCTACGCCCTGGCGTTGCGCCTGGCCACGGCCCTGGCGCTGATCTTTACCGTGGTGATCTTCGTCTCCGGCATCGTCGCCTGGTGCCGCGGCATGCGCGTGGCGCGCTACTTCATCATCGCCTGGTCGGCGTTCCTGGTGGGCGGGATCATCAATACTCTGATGGTGCTGGGCTATCTGCCGAATATGTTCCTGACCATGTATTCCAGCCAGATCGGTTCGGCCATCGAAGTGGCGCTGTTGTCACTGGCCCTGGCCGACCGCATCAATTCGATGCGCGAACAGCAGGCCCAGACCCTGTTCGATGCCGGGCAGAAGCTCGAAGTGCTCAACCAGCAGCTGGCCCACAGCAACCGGCTCAAGGATGAATTCCTCGCCACCCTGACCCACGAACTGCGCACGCCGATGAATGGCGTGATCGGTTCCCTGGAGCTGATGCAGACCGTCGATCTCGACCCGGAGCTGGAGCAGTACCAGCAGACCGCCGCCGGTTCGGCCCGGGACATGATGCGCATGGTCAACGGCATCCTGACCCTGACCGAGCTGCAGGCCGGCAAGCTCAGCGCCCAGCGTGAGACCTTCAGCCTGCGTTCGCTGCTCGATGCCTTGCGGGGCCAGTTTTGCGCCAATGCCTCGGCCAAGGGATTGGGCTTCGATGTCGACCTGGCCGCCGGGCTGCCTGACCGGCTTTTAGGCGATCGCGGCAAGTTGAGCCAGTGCCTGGAGTGCCTGTTGGACAATGCCATCAAGTTCACCCGGGTGGGCGGCCTGGTCCTGCGAGTGACCGGCAAGCCGACGGCGCCGGGACGGCTGGCGATGACCTTCGCGGTGATCGACACCGGCATCGGTTTCGTCAATCTCGATGAGGCTTCGCTGTATCAGCGTTTCTTCCAGCTCGATGGTTCGATGACCCGCGAATATGGCGGGCTGGGCGTGGGGCTGGCGATCTGTCGGCAACTGGTGGATCTGTTGGGTGGCCATCTGACCCATGAATCGGAGCCGGGGCGCGGCAGCTGTTTCCGCCTGGAGGTGACCTTTGATCTGGACGGCGAACAGCCGATGGCGTCCCAGCCGGCCTTGCGGGTCCGCTCCGTCCGGCGCCTGCCGCAGGATTGCAGCGTGCTGCTGGTGGACGACAACAGCATCAATCAGCTGGTGATCCGCGGCATGCTGCTCAAGCTGGGGTATCAGGTGCGCACGGCGGAGAATGCTCGCGGGGCGTTGGCGTTGCTGCGCCGAGAGTCGGTGGATGCGGTGCTGCTCGATTGCCAGATCGAGCAGGCCGAGGCGCTCAAACTGTGCGACCAGGTGCATGGCATGCCGGGTTGCGCCGGGTTGCCGGTGCTGCTGGTGTCGGCCTCGGCACATGGCCTGGAGGCTGAGCGCTGCCTGCTCGATTACCTCTCCTGGCCGGTGAAATTCGAAGAGTTGCAAAGCGTTCTGGCGCGTCGTGTGCTGGCTCCGGAACAGGGCGAAAGCGCCGGTATTTAGGCGGGTATGCCACTTTGTTCGTCGGGGAGGGGGTGCTTAACTGAGGTTCTGGCACACCCCTCAAGGAGCCCCCGAGATGAACCTGCACCAGTTCGCCGAGACCCACGAAGTCACCAACCAGCCACCTTCCCTGGACGGTACCAACCTCTATCGAATCGATCTGCCGTTGCAGGAGTGGGCACGGCGTTTTGGCGCCGGCTGGGCCGAATCGCGGATTGACGCCTATGGTGCCCTGGCCGGTGGGCCGCTGATGGAAGCGGGGTTCCTGGCCAACCAGAACAAACCGGTGTTCACCAGCCATGACCGGTATGGGCATCGCCTCGACCTGGTGGAGTTTCACCCGGCGTATCACGAGCTGATGCGTACCGCCATCGAGCACGGCCTGACGTCCTTGCCCTGGACTCATCCGCAGTCTGGGGCGCATGTCGCCCGCGCCGCCATGTCCTATCTGCACAGTCAGGCCGAAGCCGGCAGCGGTTGTCCGCTGACCATGACCTTCGCCTGTGTGCCGGCGCTGAAGCTGCAGCCGGACCTCGCCGAGCAATGGCTGCCGAAAGTGCTCGCCACCGAATATGACCCGCGCAATATCGGCATGGCCCACAAGGCCGGCGTCACCATCGGCATGGCGATGACCGAGAAACAGGGCGGCACCGATGTGCGCGCCAACACCACCAAGGCATATCCGGTGGGCGCTACGGGGCCGGGGCAGGCCTATGAACTGGTGGGCCACAAGTGGTTCTGCTCGGCGCCGATGTGCGACGCCTTCCTGACCCTGGCCCAGACCGAAAAAGGCCTGACCTGCTTCCTGTTGCCTCGCCACCGTCCGGACGACAGCCGCAACCAGTTCTATATCCAGCGCCTGAAAAACAAGCTCGGCAACTGCTCCAATGCCTCCAGCGAAGTGGAGTTCCGCGGGGCTCTGGCGTGGATGGTCGGGGAAGAGGGGCGCGGTGTGCCGACCATCATCGAGATGGTGGCCATGACTCGCTTCGATTGCATGGTCGGTTCCAGCTCGCTGATGCGCCAGGCCCTGACCCAGGCCAGCCATCACTGCGCCCATCGGCTGGTGGGCGGGCGGGTGCTCAGCGAGCAGCCCTTGATGCAGAACGTGCTGGCCGACCTGGCGCTGGAAAGCGAGGCGGCGTTGGCCTTGAGCCTGCGTATGGGTCGCGCGCTGGACAATCTGGATGACCCGCAAGAAGCAATGTTCTCGCGACTGGTGACCGCGGTGGGCAAATACTGGATCTGCAAGCGGGCCCCGGCAATGATCAACGAGGCCGCCGAGTGCATGGGCGGCGCCGGTTATGTCGAGGAGAGCATCCTGCCGCGGCTGTACCGCGAAGCGCCGGTCAACTCGACCTGGGAAGGCTCCGGCAACGTGCAGTGCCTGGACGTGCTGCGCGCCTTGTCCAAGGAGCCGGGTGTGCTCGATGCCTTGTTCGCCGAGCTGGGCGACGGCCATGGCGACAGGCGCCTGGCCGCGCATATCGCCAACCTGAAAGGCGCCTTCCAGGACACCGACGACATTCAGTACCGCGCCCGCCAACTGACCGAGGACATCGCCCTGGGCCTGCAGGCCAAGCTGTTGCTGGAAGCCGGCAACGCGGTGGTCAGCGATGCCTTTATTGCCAGTCGCCTGGGTTCGGGAGGAAGGGTCTACGGCACCTTGCCGCGGGGGCTGGATGTCGAGGCGATAGTCGCGCGCTCGACCCCGACAGGCCTCTAATCGATCTGTAGGCGAGAGGGCGCCCCCGGTTCTTGTTCGCGCCGAGGGTCGCGAGCAAGAACCTGACGGCCCGGGCGATTCCACTGTTCCCGTGAGACGGCGTTGCAGGCAAGATGAAGGCCTGCAAGATCAGAACACAGGATGCTTACCGTGACCGAAGCTTTTATTGTCGTTCAAACCGCCGAGCAAGCCGTGGACCGGCTTGCCGCTTTGCATGAGCGGGCCACCACGTCGCTGAGCCAGGCGCTCAAGCGTTACCTCAAGGACCGCGTCGAACCCGACGCCGAACAGCGCGCCCTGTTTCGTTACCCGCAATTGCGCCTGACCTATCACTGCCAGGGCGAAGTCCCGCAGACCACCCGGGCCTACGCCAAGGTCCAGTTGCCGGGCACCTACAGCGTCACGGTCACCCATCCCGCCGCCTTCCGTAAGTACCTGCTGGAGCAGTTGGTGCCACTGATGCACGACTTCACCGTGACCGTGGAAGTGGGCGTCAGCGAGCAGAACATCCCGTATCCGTACGTGGTCGAGCAGGGCGATGAACTGGCTGGTTCCGGCGTTACTGCCGCGGTGCTGGCGCGGGTGTTCCCCAGCACCGACCTGTCCGCCGCCACCGATGGCATCGCCGACGGGCTGTACGATTGGGAAAACACCAATCCGCTGCCCCTGGCGCTGTTCGATGCCGCACGGGTGGATTTCTCCCTGCGCCGCCTGGTGCACTACACCGGCAGCGACTGGCGCCATGTGCAGCCATGGATCCTGCTGACCAACTACCACCGTTATGTCGACCAGTTCATCACCCACGGTCTTGAACAGCTGCGCAGCGATCCGCGGTTCGTGCGCATGGTCCTGCCGGGCAATGTGATCATCGAGAAGGGCATGGACCACGGCGAGGCCTCATCGATCGCCGCCGGGGTGGTCTGGCACCGCTACCAGATGCCGGCTTATCACCTGCTGGCCAGCGACGGCCACGGCGTGACCCTGGTGAACATCGGCGTCGGCCCGTCCAATGCCAAGAACATCACCGACCACCTGGCGGTATTGCGTCCGCATTGCTGGCTGATGATCGGCCACTGCGGCGGCCTGCGGCAGTCGCAGACCATCGGCGACTACGTGCTGGCCCACGCCTACATGCGTCGCGACGGCATTCTCGATCGCGTGGTGCCGCCGAATATCCCGATTCCGGCCCTGGCCGAAGTGCAGCTGGCCTTGCAGCAGGCCGCCGCCAACGTCACCGGCGAGAAGGGCGACGACCTGAAAAAACGCCTGCGTACCGGTACCGTGCTGACCTACGACGACCGCAACTGGGAGTTGCGCTGGGCCCAGGAGCGTCCGCTGATCAACCTGTCCCGCGCCGTGGCGGTGGACATGGAAAGCGGCACCATCGCCGCCCAGGGTTATCGCCTGCGGGTGCCGTACGGCACGTTGCTCTGCGTCTCGGACAAGCCGCTGCACAGCGAAATCAAGCTGCCGGGTTCGGCCAACGCCTTTTATGAGCGCGCGGTCAGCCAGCACCTGAAGATCGGTATCGCCGCGGTGGACCTGCTGCGTACCGAGCTCAATTCGCTGCACTCGCGCAAGCTGCGCAGCTTCGACGAGCCGCCGTTCCGCTGATCGCGGGATGGTCATTTAACGGTCGGGCCACTAGCATGGTCGGCCCTGACCGTTAGATGTTCTGTCCGCCATGTCTCGTCCTCCGCGTCCCGCTTCCCGCCGCCCTGGCGTGAAGAGTCCTTCGTCTTCCTCCGCGCCACGCCGTGTTGCCAAAGCGCCACCGGCCGAGCCGAAGCTGATCCTGTTCAACAAACCCTTCGATGTGCTGACCCAGTTCAGCGACGGCGAAGGGCGGGCGACCCTCAAGGACTTCATCGCGATACCCGGCATCTACCCGGCCGGCCGCCTGGACCGCGACAGCGAAGGCTTGCTGCTGCTGACCAACGACGGCCAGTTGCAGGCGCGCATCGCCGATCCCAAGCACAAGCTGGCCAAGACCTATTGGGTGCAGGTGGAAGGCGAGCCCACGGCCGAGCAATTGCAGCGTCTGCGCGATGGCGTGGAATTGAATGACGGCATGACCCTGCCGGCCGAAGCCCGGCAGCTGGAGGAACCGCAGCTGTGGCCGCGCAACCCGCCGGTACGCTTTCGCAAGAGCGTGCCCACCAGCTGGCTGGAGTTGATCATTCGTGAAGGGCGCAATCGCCAAGTGCGGCGCATGACGGCTGCCGTGGGTTTGCCGACATTGCGCCTGGTGCGGGTCAGGATCGGCGACTGGACGATCGAGGGGCTCGATCAGGGCCAGTGGAAGGAGGTTCCGGCGCGTTTATAAGGCGCCGGATTCGATCAGGCCGATCACCACGCTCTTGATGATGAACGCGGCCACGCCCAGGCCCAGGACGAAGAACAGGATGAACGAGCCGAAGCGTCCGGCCTTGGACTTCTTCGCCAGATCCCAGACGATGAAGGCCATGAAAATGATCAGGATGGTTACCAGGCCGGTCATCATCCATTCTTCGAATACTGCAGGATCCATCGAATATCTCCAGCACAGGCAAGGCTAAAAGGCGCGGGCGAGTATACGCCAAGGGGCCGCGGCCGGGCATTGATCCAGGTGCGCTTCGTCGTCACACCGTGGGGGCTTTTGTAGGAGCGAAGCTTGCTCGCGATAGCGATCTCTGGGTTCAGGTGATGTGTAGCCAGGAACATTTATCGCGAGCAAGAACTGGGCATCCCCCTTGCTCCTACAGATACAGATCAGTTGCGCAGGTGGGTCAGCGGCAATTCGGTGCTGTTGAGCACCTGGTTGAGCACGAAGCTGGAGCGCACGCTGGTCACGCCTTCGATGCGGGTCAGATGGCCCAGCAGCAGTTTCTGGTAGTGGTCCATGTCCGGCACCACCACCTTGAGCTGGTAGTCAGCGTCCATCCCGGTCACCAGGCTGCACTCGAGGACCTGCGGCAGGCTGCGGATCGCCGCCTCGAAGTTCTCGAAACGCTCGGGGGTGTGGCGGTCCATGCCGATCAGCACGTAGGCGGTCAGGCTCAGGCCGAGCATCTTGCGGTCCAGCAGGGCGACCTGGCGGGAAATGTAGCCGTCGTCTTCCAGTTGCTTGACCCGACGCGAACACGGCGAAGGCGACAGGCCGATACGTTCGGCCAGTTCCTGATTGGAGATGCGGGCGTCGCGCTGCAATTCCGCCAAAATGCTGAGGTCGTATCGGTCGAGTTTGCTCATGGATCAGGCCTTTGTCATAACTATTGCGCAATATTATCTATCCTGAGTTAAAAATTGCGCAAGTCATGTTTATTAGAGCAATCTTCGCAATCCTCTGCCGGCGCGCCAGGCCTATTCTTATCACCAGAATCACTGCCCGGACATAGAGTCCACTGCGGCCCGCCGAATCAGGCCTGCCGCGGCCGCCAATCCCACAGGGTTGAGCCGGCCCCCGGGCTACACACTGTCCAGAAGACGGCGTGAGGTGAGCCGGCGTCATAAGCGCCGAGCACGGACGAAATTCTCAAAGGGGGGCCGACGGGTCCCTCTTTTTTATTGCCTGCGCGCCAGGAAATATCCCGTGGCGCCCTCAATAAATAAGTGTTGCGACTGATAACCTGTGGCAGAACCGGCCTGGGCTTTTCCAGTCTTATCTACAGGCCCCTATCCGTAGTGAGGAATAGCATGAAATCGCGCATCTGGCGTTTGGCAGGTGTTGGTTTGCTCTGTGTGGGCGTCAGTGCGCAGGGGCTTGCCGATGACCGCAATGACGGCCGTGGCTGGTCCAATGGCGGCCAGCGCAGCAACGACGGCTATCCGGGCAACGGCCAGGGGCGAGGCGAAAGCCATCAGTCGCGCCAGCAGACTGAAATCATTCGCGGCGACAACAGCCAGCAGTTCGAGCGCAACGTCGAGAACGGGCGCTGGCAGAACCACGGGCCGAATGATCAAGGGCGGGGACGACTGGCACAGCCATCCGCCAACCTGCCGATCCAGGGCCGCCCCGATACCGTCCGCCAGACCCAGGAACCGCGCCAGGGTTATTACCAGGACATCCCGCGCCGTAACGACTACAACCCGCATTGGCAGACCGGCGGACCGGGCTCGCGTCCTTACGACTATCGCTGGCCGGGCCGTCCGGAGGGGCGTGGCAATGGCTGGGGGCCAGGTCCGCAATATCGGCCGGGTTATGTGATCGATCGCTTCCCGGACCGGCATTACCGCGTTCCTTATCGCGGCCGGGACTATTACTTCTCCGGTGGCTATTGGTACCGCCCGCAAGGCCCACGGTATGTGGTGGTGCACCCACCCTACGGGATCCGTGTGGCCTACCTGCCGGACTACGCGCGGGAAGTGTGGATCGGCAGCGCGCTGTTCTTCCTGGCCGCGGGTGCCTACTACAGCTACGAGGCCAGTACCCAGCAGTACGTGGTGGTCGAGCCGCCTGCGGCCAGCCCGCCACCGCAGGCCGGCAATGATTACAACGTGCTGGCCTACCCGGTCAGGGGGCAGAGCCCGCAGCAGATCAATCAGGATCGCTACGACTGTTATCGCTGGGCGGTGCAGCAGAGTGGCTTCGATCCGGCGGCGATGACCTATCCTCCGGCGCCGGAAGTGGTCCAGACCTACCGCCAGGCCCAGGGTGGTTGCCTGAGCTCGCGCGGCTATCAGGTGACTTACTGAGCCCGGGCGGCCTGCACCACTTCCTGCGGGTCGGCGTGCACCAGCACCTCGGCCCGCGGATAGGCCGCATGGATCGCCTCGGCGGCCTGATCGCTGATGCCGTGGGCCACCGACAGGGTCAGCTCCCCGGGTAATTCCAGGTGTAGTTGCACGAACCAGTGGTTGCCGGAAATCCGCGTGCGCAGATCATGGACGCCGAGTACCCCGGGCACCGCGCACACCAGTTCCAGCATGTGCTGGCTGACCTCGGGCGGCAGCTCCTCGTCCATCAGCACCGCTACGCTTTCGCGGGCGATCTGGATCGCGCTCCACAGGATGTAGACGGCAATCGCCAGGCCGAACCAGGCGTCCAGTTGCTGCCAGCCGAAACTGGCCAGCACCAGCGCCAGCAGGATGCTGCCGTTGAGCAGCAGGTCGGAGCGATAGTGCAGCGAATCGGCACGCACCGCCGTGGAGCCGGTTTCGCGGATCACCCGGTGTTGCACCATCAGCAATGCAACGGTCAGCGCCAGGGACAGCAGCATCACGCCGATACCGACCCACGGAGCGCCCAGCGGTTCCGGGTTCTGCAGGCGCTCGACGGCCTGTACCCCGATCAGCACCGCGCTCACCGCGATGAACAGCGCCTGGGCCATGCCCGACAAGGACTCGGCCTTGCCATGGCCGTAGCGGTGATCGGCGTCGGCCGGGCGCAGGGCGTAATGCACGGCCAGCAGGTTGAGGAACGACGCGGCGCCATCGAGCAGCGAGTCGGTGAGGCCTGCCAGCAGGCTGACCGAGCCGCTCAGCCACCAGGCGATGGCCTTGGCCACGATCAGGATACTGGCCACCGCCAGCGAGGCGCGGGTCGCCAGGCGCAACAGGCGCGCGTGTTCCGGGTTACTGCTCATACAAGGCTTGTTCCTTCAAGAAACGCGAGGGTCAGGCTGCCGGTTGCAGACCGTACAGGGCCAGCTGCTGCGCGCTGCCCTTGTGCTGGATCAGGCGTGGATCGTCCAGCGGGAAGCTGCGGCCCAGCTCGCTTTCGAGGATAGCCTGCAACTTGTGGTTATCGACCTGGCCGTCGGCGCCTATGGCTTGCTGCAGCTTGTGCGGGTCGATCTGCGCGGTCTTGCCCGGTTCCAGGTAGATGGCGCCGGTGGCGAAGTCGACGCCAAAGGCGATCAGCCCCGGGATCACATAAAACAGTAGGCCCACGGCGTCGAGCACGGCTACCAGCGGGTCGATCTTGCCGTCGATCTGGCCGCGCCGGTCGGGGAAGAAGATCGAGCCGCAGGCGGTGAGCTGAGTCAGCAGGGTGGCAACCAGGACGCCGCCGATGATGCGGAAAGGAATACGCATGTAAATCTCCTGAACAGACACGAAAGAGCAAGGCTGAAGCGTTGCCGGTATGAATTCAGACCGTGATTAACGCCAGGCAGTTCGCCGTTATACTCGCGCCTCTGTTTGGGAGCCAGTATGAATTCTTTGCCAATTGATGAAGTTTTACCTGCCCTGCGTGAAGCCCTGGCGACACGCCACGAGGCCGTGCTCGAAGCACCGCCCGGCGCCGGTAAGACCACCCGCGTGCCTTTGGCCCTGTTGAACGAACCCTGGCTGGCCGGACAACGCATTCTCATGCTCGAACCACGGCGCCTGGCGGCGCGGGCGGCGGCCGAACGGCTGGCCAGCGAACTGGGGGAAAAGGTCGGTGAAACCGTGGGCTACCGCATTCGCCTCGACAGCAAGGTCGGTCCGAACACCCGCATCGAGGTGGTCACCGAGGGGATCCTGACTCGCCGCCTGCAGGACGATCCGGCGCTGGAAGGCGTCGGCCTGCTGATCTTCGACGAATTCCACGAGCGCAGCCTCGACGCCGACCTGGCCCTGGCCTTGAGCCTCAATGGCCGTGATCTGTTCCGTGACGAGCAGCCGCTGAAAATCCTCCTGATGTCGGCGACCCTGGAAGGCGAGCGCCTGGCCGGGCTGCTGGACGACGCGCCGATCCTGCGCAGCGAAGGCCGCATGTTCCCGGTCGATGTGCGCTGGGGGCGGCCTTTCCAGCCGGGCGAGTTCATCGAGCCGCGGCTGGTGCAGACCATCCTTGAAGCGTTGAACGATGAAAGCGGCAGCGTCCTGGTGTTCCTGCCGGGGCAGGCCGAGATCCGCCGGGTGCATCAGCAGTTGGCCGATGCCGTGGGCGAGCGCCCGGAGATCCTGCTCTGTCCGCTGCACGGCGAGCTGGACCTGGCGGCGCAGCGCGCGGCCATCGAACCGGCTCCGCCCGGCAAGCGCAAAGTGGTGCTGGCGACCAATATCGCCGAGACCAGCCTGACCATCGACGGCGTGCGCGTGGTGGTCGATGCCGGGCTGGCGCGGGTGCCGCGTTTCGACCCGGGCAGTGGCATGACCCGTCTCGACACCCAGCGTATTTCCCGGGCCAGCGCCACCCAGCGCGCCGGTCGGGCCGGGCGTCTGGAACCGGGCGTGTGTTATCGCCTGTGGTCCCAGGACCAGCACGAACAGCTGGCGGCCTATGGCAGTGCGGAAATCCTCCAGGCGGACCTGGCGGGCCTGGCCCTGCAATTGGCGCGCTGGGGGGTGACGCCAGCGCAACTGGTGTGGCTGGATGTGCCGCCCGGCGCGGCTTATGCCCAGGCCCAGGATCTGCTCGAGCGCCTCGGCGCCCTGACCGCCAAAGCCGGCGAGGACTGGAAGCTGACAGCCCATGGCCAGGCGATGGCCGAGTTGCCGGCCCATCCGCGTATTGCCCATCTGCTGTTGCGCGGCCAGGCCCTGGGGCTGGCGAACATGGCCTGCGACGTCGCCGCCTTGCTCGGCGAGCGCGACATCCTGCGCGGCGGCGGTGCCGACCTGCATAGCCGTCTGGTGCTGCTGTCCGGCGAAGAGCGCGCGGCCCGCGGCGCCCAGGGCGGCGTACAGCGGGCTCGGCAACTGGCCCGGCAGTACCGCGGTTATCTGCGTGGGCAGCCGAGCCAGGCGGTGGCGGACCCGGACCATCCGCGCTGGCTGGGCGCCTTGCTGGCGCTGGCCTATCCGGATCGGGTCGCCCAGCAACGCCGTCCTGGCGGTGCCGAGTACCGGCTGGCCAACGGCCGCGCGGCATTGTTCAGCGAAACCGACAGCCTGATGAAGCAACCCTGGCTGGTGATCGCCGACCTGGGCAGTCGCCAGGGGCAGCGGGAAGAGCGCATCTACCTGGCGGCGGATTTCGATCCGACGCTGTTCGACTCGGTCCTGGCCGAGCAGGTGCGCAGCGTCGACCAGCTTGATTGGGACGAGCGCGAAGGCGTGTTGCGTGCCGAGCGCCAGCGCAAGGTCGGCGAACTGGTGCTCAGCCGTGAGCCGCTGACCGGGCTGGACGAGGCGGCGCGGTGCCAGGCCCTGGTCAATCTGGTGCGGCGCAAGGGCCTGGAACTGTTGCCCTGGACCCCGGAGCTGCGCCAGTGGCAGGCGCGGGTGGCCTTGTTGCGCCAGCTCGATCTAGAGGCCAAGGGCGAAAGCCAGTGGCCGGACGTCAGCGACGCGGCCTTGCTCAAGAGCCTGGAGAGCTGGCTGTTGCCGTACCTGGGCAAGGTTTCGCGCCTCAGCCACTTCGCCAACCTGGAGCTGGCCAGCATTGTCCACAACCTGCTGCCATGGCCATTGCCACAGCGCCTGGACGAGCTGGCGCCGCACCACCTGACGGTGCCGTCCGGCTCGTCGATCCGCCTCGACTACAGCGAGCAGCCACCGATTCTCGCGGTGCGTTTGCAGGAGCTGTTCGGCCTGGCGGAAACACCACGGATCGCCGGTGGCCGGCAGGTGGTCAAGCTGCACCTGCTGTCCCCGGCGCGGCGGCCGGTGCAGGTCACCCAGGACCTGGCGAACTTCTGGCGCAGCACCTACGCCGAGGTGAAGAAGGACCTCAAGGGCCGCTACCCGAAACACTACTGGCCGGATGACCCGCTGGTGGCCGAGGCCACGGCCCGCGCCAAACCGCGTAAGTAACCTACCGTGTAGCCGCTGCCGCAGGCTGCGATAAGGCCGAAGGCCTTCAGCGGTCTCAAGATCCTGCACCCGCGTTGTCGGAATGCCGCCCAGGTCGATCGCAGCCTACGGCAGCGGCTACAGGTTACTGCGCGGCGGGCAGCAGGAAGCGGGCGATCAGCGGCAGGTGGTCGGAGATGCGCAGGGTGTCGTCCTGCCGTACCTGGGCCTCGACCCGTTTGATCCGTGGGCTGTGGAACAGGTAGTCGACGGTGCGATCCGGGCCGCTCAGGGCTGGGTCGTTGGGGTAGTGGGTCAGCCACAGGGCGCGGTCGATGCCGCTGGCTTCGTTGTTGGTGGGGATCATCGGGTACTTGTCCCAGAGGCTGTGCAACGCGCTGTCGGCGGAGTAGGGCGTGCGTTGCTCGGGGGCGAGCCGCTGGTACTGGCCCAGGGGCAGCAGATTGAAGTCGCCGCCGATCAGCCAGGGCGTGCCGCGGGCTTCGAAGCGGTCGAGGATCCTGGTTACCGCGTTCACCTGGGCTTGCAGGGTGTCGTCGGGCTTCGTCGCGCGGTCCAGGTGGGTGTTGAGCACCGCCATCTGTCCGCCGTCGCTTAACGGCAGGTAGCTGACCAGCACGGCATTTTTTGGCTGGAACTGGCGGCTGATGAAATTGGCCTCGGGCACCGGCAATTGCAGGCGTTCGGCGTGTTCGATGTTGTAGCGGCTCAAGGTCGCCAGTTGCCGGCCGACGCTGCCGAAGATGTGCGGGGAGGGTACGAAATCGGCCTTCCAGTCGAAGGCCCGGGTACTGCAGGGATACAGGTCGGTCAGGCGTTCCTGCAGCAGCTTGAGCTGGTCCTGGTAGTCGCTGGCCTTGGCGCCGTCGTCCAGTTCCTGCACCAGCACGATGTCCGGCTGCTCGTCGCGAATCACCCGGGCCACCTCGTCCAGGCTGAAGGCCATGTCCTCCGGGGTCGGGCGCTCGTCCGGCCCCCGGGCCTGGTCGTTCCAGAACACATAGCGCTTGCCCGCCAGGTACTGCACGTTCCAGGTCATCACCTTCAGCGCCTGGCCCGGCACCAGGCTGGGCACCTTGCCCGTGCAGGCGACTGGCAGCGGCTCCTTGGCGTCGGGGCGCCAGGTCAGGCTGTAGACCAGGGCTGACAACAGGCCTGCGCTGATCAGCAGGCCCAGGAGGATGAGGCGAAGTGGACGGGGCATCGGCTCGGCTTATGGCGTTGCAAGATTGAGCCCGAGCATAACCGAGAGCGGGGCCGCGGCCCAAGGGGTAGAGCGGCCGGACCTTGGCGTCACGCCTGTTCGGGCGAGTCACCGATCAGCATGAACAGCCGGAACACCACCACGCTGGTGAACAATTGCAGGAAGCTGTGGGCGCTTTCGATCAGCAGCGACAGCATCGGACCCGGCTCGGGATACGCCGCCAGGCTGGCCCCCTTGAGCACCCACAGCGGGGCCATCACGGCCAGGATGCAGACCAGGATCCGCAGGAAGTGCCCGCGGGTCAGGCGGAAGCTTTCCTTGATCGCGGCCAGTGGTTGCAGGCCCTTGAGCACCAGCAGGTATTCGGCGAAGGCCAGGGTCACCATCAGCCACAGCCCGGGCAGGAAATACAGTGACAGGCCCAGCAGGATCAGCAGGGTGTTGATGGCGGTCAGCAGGGCAAAACGCGGCCACAGGCTGACAGTCGCGGCGAGCAGGTCGCGGGCCAGTGGCGATTCGCCACGGCTGCGGGCATCGAGGAACAGGATCAGCACCCCGGTGTACAGCGGGTAGATCAGCAGGCCGACGACCACGCTATAGCCGGGAAAGGCCTCGGGGCCCAGCGAGCTGTCCACCGCCTGTTGCAGCAGCGCTTCGAGGACCACCAGCGGCAGGCACAGCTGGACGATGCGCCCCAGGTTGCGCTGGCAGAAGTACAGGGAGTCGCGCAGAACGGTTAACGGATTCATCAGTGGTTATCGCAGATCACAAAAAGCGGTTGGACACTTTAACCGATGCAACCCCCAGGCGAGCAAACGTAAACCTTAGGTAAAGGCTATTGAAAGCCCGCTGGGCAGCCCCATTACTGGTTGCACCTTGTGCATGACAGGCAAGGCCCAGTTTTTTACCGGCAATCTAAAGAGGTCGCCATGAACAGCGAAGAGCAAACCCTGATCGATGGACTGTTTTCCCGGTTGCAGCAAGCCGAGAAGGATTCAGCCCCGCGCGACGCCCAGGCCGAGACGCGGATCAAGGAGCATCTGGCCCGGCAGCCTGCCGCCGGGTATTTCATGACCCAGGCGATTCTGGTGCAAGAGGCGGCAATCAAGAGCCTCGACGAGCAGAACAAGCAACTCACCCAGCAGGTCCAGCAACTGCAGGCCGAGCTGCAACAGGCCAGGTCCCAGGCCGCGGCACCGGCGCCCAGCAGCGGTGGCGGGTTCCTTTCGAGCATCTTCGGTGGTGGTTCCCGCGATCCGCAGCCGGCGCCGACGCCAAGCGCTCCGGCCTCGTCCGGCGGTGGCTGGCGCGAGCCGGCGCGGCCGGCGTTCAACCCGCAGCCGCAACAGAACTTCGGCGCGCCGCAGCAGAACTACCCGCAACAGAGCTATCCCCAGCAAAACTATGCAGCGCCCCCCCAGCAGGCTCCGGCCGCGGCTGGCAGCAGCTTCCTCGGTGGCGCGCTGAAGACCGCCGCCGGCGTGGCGGGTGGTGTGATGCTGGCGCAAGGTCTCAGCAGTCTGTTCCATGGCAACCAGCAGCCACAGGAAATCGTCGAAGTGATCAAGGAAGAACCGGCACCCGCCAGCGACAACGCGGGTGGCTGGGGCAATGACGAGCAGCGCATGGCCAACAACGACTCCTGGGGCAACAACGACCAGGGCGGCTTCAGCGATGCCGACTACGGCAACGACGACAGCTCGTTCTTTTCCGACGACGATTCCTTCGTCTGATCCGCCATCGGTCCGGAACGCCACTGCGTCCCGGACCGATTATTCGCGGAACCTTCCTTCTGGCTGGCATACTGGGCGACTTTTCAGGGTTTGAGTCCCGGCCCAGTTCGCGCGCGTGAGCGCCATGAGGATAAGCGGTGAAAAAAATCGCTGTGTTCGCCGATGTCCAGAATCTCTATTACACCGTGCGCCAAGCCTATGGCTGCCACTTCAACTATGCCGCCCTGTGGGCCGACATCAGCCAACGCGGGCAGATAGTCGAGGCCTATGCCTATGCGATCGACCGGGGCGACAGCAAGCAGCAGCAATTCCAGCAGATCCTGCGCAACCTGGGCTTCACGGTAAAACTCAAACCCTATATCCAGCGCAGCGACGGCTCGGCCAAGGGCGACTGGGACGTGGGCATCACCATCGACATCATGGACGCCGCCGCCCATGTCGACGAAGTGGTGCTGGCCTCCGGTGATGGCGATTTCGACCTGTTGCTGGAGCGCATCATCAGCAAGCACGGCGTCGAAGCGGTTGCCTATGGCGTACCGGGACTCACCGCCAATTCGCTGATTCGCGCGGCCACGCGCTACGTGCCGATCGAAGGCGCGCTACTGCTCAAAAGCTGAGCTGACTATTTTTTGGATGGAGCTGGACAGGTTTGGAACGCATCGCAGTCATCGACTTTGAAACCACCGGGATCTCCCCGAGCAGCAGTTGCCGGGCCACGGAAATCGCCGTGGTGATCCTTGAGCAGGGGCGCATCGTCGAGCGTTACCAGAGCCTGATGAATGCCGGCGTGCGGGTGCCGGCCTTCATCGAACAGCTGACCGGCATCAGCAACGCCATGCTGCGCAGCGCGCCGCCGGCCGAGCAGGTGATGAACGAGGTCAACGAGTTCGTCGGCACCACGCCGCTGCTGGCGCACAACGCCGCGTTCGACCAGAAGTTCTGGGACTACGAGCTGGGCCGGATCAAGCGCACCCGCTTGCAGAACTTTGCCTGTTCCCTGTTGCTGGCCCGGCGCCTGATGCCAGCGGCGCCCAACCACAAGCTCGGCACCCTCACCACGTTCGCCTGCCTGCCCCATACCGGCCAGGCTCACCGGGCCATGGCCGACGCGGAAATGGCCGCCAACCTCACCGCCCACCTGGCGCTGGAGCTGCGGCAGAAACACGGGCTGCGCGAGCTGTCCCACGACTTCCTGTGCAAATTGCAGAAAGTGCCGGCCGCCAAGATCGGCGAACACCTCAAGCGTCATCGCGGCGCCTGATCCGCAACCCCTGTAGCGCCTGTAGCCGCTGCCGAGCCTTGGCGAGGCTGCGATAAGGCTCGAAGAGCCTTCCAAGGCCCTCAAGAGCGCGTCTCCTGCGGAGCCGATCGCAGCCTCGCTGGGGCTCGGCAGCGGCTACAGGCGGCTACAGGCGGCGTGGATTGGCTTATTTGCCGTTGCTTTCCAGATGCCCCAGCGGCACGCGCTGTTCGATGGCGCTGGAGAGCACGATCGAGGTCTTGCTGAAACCGAACTGGGCAACGCGGTTGATCAGCTCTTCCAGCTCCGGCATCGAGCCGACGGCGGCGCGCATGATCACGCACGGATCGCCCGTGACCCGCTGGCATTCGGTGAGTTGCGGGATCCGGCTCAGTTCGTCGTAGGCCTTCTGATTGCCGTGCTGGGCCATGCGCAGTTCGATCACGCACTGGATCGGCAGCCCGAGCTTGGCCAGGTCGACCTTGGCCTGGTAGCCGGTGATCACTCCGCTGGCTTCGAGTTTGGCCACCCGCTCGGCCACGGCCGGAGCGGAGAGGTTCACCTTGCGCGCCAGCTCGGCGTAGCTCGCCCGGCCATTTTCCAGCAGGGCGGCGAGGAGCATGCGGTCATATTTGTCCATGATAAGGCTTCCAAATACAGCGACTTTCGAAAGCATGGGTTATAGCCACAATCTCCGTGTTTTGAAAAGTGTACTGGCGCTTTAAACAGGTTTTGTAACTTAAGTTCCGCCGGCCGGCTTTCTAGAATAAGCCCTCTCCCTTGCCTGTCTTCGAGCTTCCCATGCCTGGTCTACGCCGTTTTCCCTTGCCTTTGATTGCCGCTTTTTTTGCGCTGTACGTGATCTGGGGGTCGACCTACCTGGTGATCCGTATCGGTGTCGAATACTGGCCGCCGCTGATGCTCGCGGGCATCCGTTTCGTCATCGCCGGCAGCCTGATGTACGGCTTCCTGCGCTGGCGCGGGGCACCGGCGCCGACCTGGGCGCAATGGCGGGCGGCAGGGGTGATCGGCATCCTGCTGCTGAGCTGCGGCAATGGCGCGGTCACCGTCGCCGAACACATGGGCGTGGCGTCCGGAGTGGCAGCCCTGGCGGTGGCCACGGTGCCGCTGTTCACCCTGCTGTGCGGTTACTTCTGGGGCGCGCGCAACACCCGCCTGGAATGGGCCGGGATCGTCCTCGGGCTGATCGGCATCGCCATGCTCAACCTCGGTTCCAACCTGCAGTCGAGCCCGACCGGCGCGGCCTTGCTGGTGTTCGCGGCGGCGGCCTGGGCCTTCGGTTCGGTGTGGAGCAAGCACCTGCCGTTGCCGCAAGGGGCGATGGCCAGTGCCGTCGAGATGCTGGTGGGTGGCGCGGTGCTGTTGATCGGCAGCTGGTTGAGCGGCGAACAACTGGCCGCCGTTCCGCCAATCGAAGGCTGGGCGGCCCTGGCGTACCTGACCGGCTTCGGCTCGATCATCGCCTTCAACGCCTACATGTACCTGCTCAAGCACGTGCGCCCGGCGGCGGCCACCAGCTATGCCTACGTCAACCCGGCGGTGGCGGTGCTGCTGGGGATCGTGTTTGTCGGCGAGACCATCGGCCTGGAGGAGGCGCTGGCGATGGTGGTGATCATCAGTGCCGTGGTGTTGATCGGCCTGCCGCAGTGGCGCAAGCCAAAAGCCGCCGCGATACAGGAAGAAGCCACCGCTTGAAGTGGCCGGTTGGCGCACGATCGAAAACGCCGGGCATTGCCCGGCGTTTTTGTTCCAGCCTGTCGTACTCAGGCCGGGTTGAACAGCATCACCAGCGGTATCAGCGCCACGACGAAGGCCAGCATGAACAGCAGGCTGATCCCGGCGACGCGCCACAAGGAGAAGAAAGGCCCCTTGCTGAGTTTGTGTTCGATGACGACCGGACCGAAGAGCTGGCGCGCGTAGGTGTTCATCGCAAAAAGCGGTGGCAGTACGAAGGCCACGGCTGGAACGCTTTCCGGCAACACCGCGCTCAACACCATCATCAGGACGAGCAGGCCGATACCGACATACCAGGCCTTCTTCACTTCGCTTTCGCGGCCGAGCGCCTTGAGGTTGGCGGCGATGATGTAGGACCCCGCCAGGGAAGTGCCGAGGAAGGTGGCAAGGCCGACGGCGTTGATGCTGTACAGGCGCAATGGCGCGGTCGATGCAGCCGGGGTCTGCAACTCGGCGGCCGGTGTCTGGAAGGGGTTGGGGGTGTCCATACGGGTCAGGCTCCTGGATCTTCGACGGGGCGATGGGGATAAAAGAACTGAATCCTCTCCCGGCAGCTCCAGGCGCGTCTACAAAGATTATTGCTGCTCACCGCCCGGGGCCCCGTAACGGCGGGAGGCAGGGCAACTCGTCAGCCCGAAAGAAACCCGCCTGAATTAGGGTAAACTGCCGCCCATTGCACACCTGCGCTGACTTTTCCCTACGGTATCCCCATGACATTCGCCACTCTTGGCCTGATCGAACCCTTGCTGCGCGCCCTCGAAACGCTTGGCTACCAGACCCCGACACCGGTGCAGGCGCAAGCCATTCCGGCGGTGCTGGGCGGTCGCGACCTGATGGCCGCGGCCCAGACCGGCACCGGCAAGACCGCCGGCTTCGCCTTGCCGCTCCTGCAATCGCTGACCCTTGAAGGGCCGAAAGTGGCCAGCAACTCGGTGCGCGCGCTGATCCTGGTGCCGACCCGCGAGCTGGCCGAACAGGTGCACGAGAGCGTGCGCCAGTACGCCGAGCACCTGCCGCTGAGCACCTACGCGGTGTACGGCGGCGTCAGCATCAACCCGCAGATGATGAAGCTGCGCAAAGGCATCGACCTGCTGGTGGCGACCCCGGGGCGCCTGCTCGACCTGTACCGGCAGAACGCGGTGAAGTTCAGCCAGTTGCAGACCCTGGTGCTGGACGAAGCCGACCGCATGCTCGACCTGGGTTTCTCCGAAGAGCTGAAGGACATCTACGCGGCATTGCCGAAAAAGCGCCAGACCCTGCTGTTCTCCGCGACCTTCTCCGACGCCATCCGCCTGTTGGCCGGGCAGATGCTCAACGATCCGCTGAGCATTGAAGTCAGCCCGCGCAACGTTGCCGCCAACACCGTCAAGCAATGGGTGGTGACGGTGGACAAGAAGCGCAAGCCGGAGCTGTTCAGCCACCTGCTGCGCAAGAACCGCTGGAAGCAGGTGCTGGTATTCGCCAAGACCCGCAACGGCGTGGACGCGCTGGTGGAAAGGCTGCAGGGCCAGGGCGTGAATGCCGACGGCATCCATGGCGACAAACCCCAGGCCACCCGCCAGCGTGCGCTGGACCGCTTCAAGGCCAGCGAGATCCAGATCCTGGTGGCCACCGATGTGGCGGCCCGTGGCCTGGACATCGAGGACCTGCCGCTGGTGGTCAACTTCGACCTGCCGATCGTCGCCGAGGATTACATCCACCGCATCGGCCGTACCGGCCGCGCCGGCTCCACCGGTGAGGCGATCTCGCTGGTGTGCGCCGATGAAGTGAACCTGCTGTCGGCCATCGAGATGCTGACCCGCCAGACCCTCAAGCGCCATGACGAGCCGGACTTCATTCCGGATCACCGGGTGCCGGAAACCGACGCCAGCGGCCAGGTGATCAAGAAGCCGAAAAAGCCGAAGAAGCCCAAGGCTTCCGGCGGTGGCGGCAAGCGCAACCTGGGCAAGTGGGTGGACAGCGGCGAAGTGGCCGAAGCCCCGGCGGTGAAACCGGTGCGCAAGGTGCCGGCGTTCAACACCGGGCCGCGCAAGCGCAAGCCGTAAGCCTGGCGAGCGTTCAACACCGCTCGCTTCTGTAGCCGCTGGCGTAGCCTGCGATCGAGGACGAAGTCCTCGCAAAAACGAACGCCCCGGTTTTCCTGGAAAACCGGGGCGTTTGGTTTTACGCCGTTACGTCGCAATGCCACCCAGACCGATCGCAGGCTGCGCCAACGGCTACACGAAAGGCCTCAGGCCTTTTCCCGCAACCACTCGATCATCCCCAATCCCGCTGCCCGCCCGCTGGCGAAACACGCGGTGAGCAGGTAGCCGCCGGTGGGCGCCTCCCAGTCGAGCATCTCCCCGGCGCAGAACACGCCGGGCAATTGCTTGAGCATCAAGCGCTGGTCCATGGCCTCGAACGTCACGCCGCCGGCGCTGCTGATGGCTTCGTCCAGCGGCCGGGTCCTCACCAGGGTCAACGGCAGGGCCTTGATCGCCTTGGCCAGCAGCGCCGGGTCGGCGAAGCAATCGGCAGTGGTCAGTTCGCGCAAGAGTGCGGCCTTTACCCCGTCGATGCCCAGCTGGCTGTGCAGGTGCTTGGCCATGGAGCGCGAGCCCCGTGGCTTGCTCAGCGCGGCCTGGATCCGGTCATGGGGTTTGCCCGGCAGCAGGTCGATATGCACGGTGGCCGAGCCGTGGCGGTTGATCGCGTCCCGAATCGGCGCCGACAGCGCATAGATCAGGCTGCCCTCGACCCCGGTGGTGGTGATCACGCATTCGCCGAGGCGGGGGATATCGTCGTTCAGGCCAATGGCCACATTCTTCAGCGGGGCGCCGGCGAACTTGCTGCGCAGCAGATCGCTCCAGTCCTGCACTTCGAACCCGCAGTTGCTCGGTTGCAGGGGCGCCAGTTGCACGCCGTGCTGTTCCAGCGGCAGCATCCAGGCCCCATCCGAACCCAGGCGTGCCCAGCTACCGCCGCCCAGCGCCAGCAGCAGGGCGTCGGCCTGGACCGACTTTTCACCTTCCGGACTGTGGATGCGCAGGCTGCCATCGACATTCCAGCCGAGCCAGCGATGGCGGGTGTGGATAACCACGCCGGCATCGCGCAGGCGCTTGAGCCAGGCGCGCAGCAGCGGCGCGGCTTTCATATCGGTGGGGAACACCCGACCCGAGCTGCCGACAAAAGTCTCGATGCCCAGGCCGTGAATCCATTGGCACAGCGCCTCGTTGCCGAACTCGCGCAACAGCGGGGCCATCTGCGGAGCCCGTTCGGCATAACGCGAGAGAAAGACCGGGTAGGCCTCGGAATGCGTGATGTTCATGCCGCCGACCCCGGCCAGCAAAAACTTGCGGCCCACTGACGGCATGCCGTCATAGAGATCGACGCGGATGCCTGCCAGGCTCAGCACCTCGGCCGCCATCAAGCCGGCGGGGCCGCCACCGATAATGGCGACGTGATGGGGCAGGGTGGTGCTGGATAAAGTCATGGCGGGCGGCGGCGTGGCGGAATAAGCCAGGCATTCTACCCGAGGCAGGCCCGCCGCCAATGCTCCATGCGCCCCGCAGTGGCTTATACAAGGGGTGATCAAAAAATGTTCAGTGCTCTGCAGGGCTTGTACGGCATGGCCTGCAGCCCCTTGCACTCAGGTTATCCACAAGCGGCTCCACAGAGATTGGGGGTAAGGCATCCACACTTTCATGACCACCTGATGAAGCTTTTGTAGCCGCTGCCGCAGGCTGCGAAAGGTCCGCAGGACCTCCAGCGGCATCACTATTTATGCTCCCGCTTCGCAGTATTCAGCGGTGCTTACCAGACCTGATCAAAAAATGATCGCCTGTCTGTAGGGCACGGCCAGCCTGACCTGCAGCCCCTTGCACTCAGGTTATCCACAAGCGGCTCCACAGAGATTGGGGGTAAGGCACCCACACTTTCATGACCACCTGATGAAGCTTTTGTAGCCGCTGCCGCAGGCTGCGAAAGGTCCGCAGGACCTCCAGCGGCATTACTATTTATGCTCCCGTTTTGCCGCGCTCAGTGGTGCTTATCGAGTCTGATCAAAAAATGATCGCCTGTCTGTAGAGCACAGCCAACATGGACTGCAGCCGCTTGCACTCAGGTTATCCACAAGCAGCTCCACAGAGATTGGGGGTAAGGCGCCCACACTTTCATGACCGCCTGATGAAGCTTTTGTAGCCGCTGCCGCAGGCTGCGAAAGGTCCGCAGGACCTCCAGTGGCATCACTATTGGTGCTCCCGTTTCGCCGCGCTCAGCCGTGCTTATCGAGTCTGATCAAAAAACGATCACCTGTCTGTAGAGCACAGCCAACATGGTCTGCAGCCGCTTGCACTCAGGTTATCCACAAGCGGTTCCACAGAGATTGGGGGTAAGGCATCCACACTTTCATGACCACCTGATGAAGCTTTTGTAGCCGCTGCCGCAGGCTGCGAAAGGTCCGCAGGACCTCCAGCGGCATCACTATCAACGCTCCCGCTTCGCAGTAGTCAGCGGTGCTTATCGGGCCTGATCAGAAAATGATCACCTGTCTGTAAGGCACAGCCAGCATGGTCTGTAGACGCTTGCACTCAGGTTATCCACAAGCGGCTCCACAGTCATTGTGGGTAAGGCGCCCAGCGTTCAGTGACAACCTGATGACGTCCACACCCGTTGCGCACTGTGGTGGAGGATGCCGTGGCGGCGGGCCAGGGCCTGGCGGTCCTTGCTGTAGCCACCGCCGATCACCCCGAGTACCGGGATGTCGCGGCCCAGGCAATGGCGCATCACCTGTTCGTCGCGGGCGGCGACGCCCTGGTCGGTCAGCTTCAGGTAACCCAGGGCATCGTCCTTGTGCACATCCACCCCGGCGTCGTACAGCACCAGGTCCGGCTGGTACAGCGGCAGCAGGTAATTGAGGGCATCGTCGACCACTTTCAGGTAATCGGCGTCGCCCATGCCCATCGGCAGGGGGATGTCCCAGTCGCTGGTGGCCTTGCGCGCCGGAAAGTTTTTTTCGCAGTGCAGCGAGACGGTCACGGCGTCCGGGGTATGTTCGAGAATCCGCGCGGTGCCGTCGCCCTGATGCACGTCACAGTCGAAGATCAGCACCCGGCCGACCCGACCGGCTTCGAGCAGGTAATGGCTGATCACCGCCAGGTCGTTGAAGATGCAGAAGCCCGCCGGGTGGTCGTAGTGGGCGTGATGGGTGCCGCCGGCCAGGTGACAGGCCAGGCCATGCTCCAGGGCCTGTTCGGCGGCCAGCAGCGAGCCGCCGACAGCACGCACGGTGCGCCGGGCCAGGGCTTCGTTCCAGGGCAGGCCAAGGCGCCGCTGGTCTTCCCGCGACAACTCGCCGGCCATATAACGTTCGATATACCCAGGGTCGTGGGCCAGGGCGAGAATCTCCTTCGGGCACAGTTCCGGGCGCAGCAGGTCGGCATCGCGGGTCAGGCCGCTGTCCACCAGGTGGTCGCGCAGCAGGCGAAACTTGTCCATGGGGAAGCGGTGCTCCGCCGGGAACTCGGGGCTGTAGTCGTCGTGATAGATCAGCGGCAGTGGCATGGCAATTTCATGTAGGAATCCGAAAAGGATCCTACCAGCGATGTAGACTGGCACGCATGGAAATGGAGGGGACGATGGAGCCGATACTGCAACTCGAAAGTGCTCGACTGCTGTTGCGCCAGTGGCGCGACGAGGATTTGCCGGCGTTTGCGGCGATGTGTGCCGACCCGCAAGTGATGCGTTACTTTCCGGCCCCCTTGAGCCGCCTTGAAAGCGCCGCGTTGATCGGGCGGATCCGTGGGCATTTCGCCGAGCACGGTTTTGGCACCTGGGCGCTGGAGCGCAAGGATACCGGGGCCTTTATCGGGTTTACCGGGCTGGGCGTGGTGGGCTTCGAAGCGCCATTCACCCCGGCGGTGGAAATCGGCTGGCGCCTGGCGCGCGAGCACTGGGGCCTGGGCTATGCCAGCGAAGCGGCCTGGACCGCGCTGCGCTGTGGCTTCGATCGCCTGGCCCTGAAGGAGATCGTTGCCTTCACCACCACCAGCAACCTGCCGTCGCAGAAAGTCATGCAGGCCATCGGCATGCAACACGCTGCGCACGACGATTTCGATCACCCAAAGCTCGGCAGCGAGCATCCGCTGCGTCATCATGTGCTGTATCGCATCAACCGCGAACAATGGTTGGAAACCTTGCATGGATAGCAGGTCGGGGGCATCTGGAGTGTGCCCATGTGTGTGAACCCGATTGAATCGACCGCGACAGCCAAGACTGCGCGGCATTGCTCTGTGTGAGGAGAGTCTGAATGAGCCACGTGTTGGATGATCTGGTCGAACTGTTGACCCTGGAACCGATCGAGGAAAACCTGTTTCGCGGTCGTAGCCAGGACCTGGGCTTCCGCCAGTTGTTCGGCGGCCAGGTGTTGGGTCAGTCCCTGTCCGCGGCCAGCCAGACTGTCGAAGAGGCCCGCCATGTGCATTCGCTGCACGGTTATTTCCTGCGTCCTGGCGATGCGGCGTTGCCGGTGGTGTACCAGGTCGATCGGGTGCGCGATGGTGGCAGCTTCAGCACCCGCCGGGTGACGGCGATCCAGAAGGGCAACCCGATCTTCACCTGCAGCGCCTCGTTCCAGTACGACGAGGAAGGCTTCGAGCACCAGGACACGATGCCCCAGGTGGTCGGCCCGGAAAACCTGCCGTCGGAGCTGGAGATCACCCAGCAGCGCGCACACCTGATCCCTGAGCACATGCGCGAAAAACTGCTGTGCCCCAAACCCATCGAAGTGCGCCCGGTGACCGAAAAAGACCCCTACAACCCGCAGCCGGCGGATCCGATCAAATACGTCTGGTTCCGTGCCGACGGCGAGCTGCCGGACATTCCCGCGCTGCATAAATACCTGCTGGCCTACGCCTCGGACTTCGGCCTGCTGACCACCTCAATGCTGCCCCACGGCAAGTCGGTGTGGCAGAAGGATATGCAGGTCGCCAGCCTCGACCACGCGCTGTGGTTCCATGCCGACCTGCGTGCCGACGACTGGCTGCTGTATGCCATGGACAGCCCATGGGCCGGCAATTCCCGTGGTTTTTCCCGCGGCAGCGTGTTCAACCGCGCCGGCCAGCTGGTGGCGTCGGTGACCCAGGAAGGCCTGATCCGCCACCGCAAGGACTGGGCATGAGCCTGGCCGGGGTGCGTCATTGGGTGTTCGACATGGATGGCACCCTGACGGTGGCCGTGCATGATTTCGCGGCCATCCGCGAAGCGCTGGGGATCCCGCCGGAGCACGACATCCTGACCCATCTCGCGGCCTTGCCCGCCGCCGAAGCCGCGGCGAAACACGCCTGGCTGCTGGAACACGAGCGCGACCTGGCCCTGGGTTCGCGCCCGGCGCCGGGGGCGGTGGAGCTGGTGCGGGAACTGGCGGCGCGGGGCTATCGCCTGGGCATCCTGACCCGCAATGCGCGGGAGCTGGCCCATGTCACCCTGGAGGCTATCGGCCTGGCCGACTGCTTTGCCGTCGAGGATGTGCTGGGGCGCGACGAAGCACCGCCCAAACCTCACCCCGGCGGCTTGCTGAAACTGGCCGCGGCCTGGGAGGTGGCGCCGGCCGAGATGGTGATGGTCGGCGACTACCGCTTCGATCTCGACTGCGGTCGCGCGGCGGGCACCCACACGGTGCTGGTGAACCTGTCGGATAACCCGTGGCCGGAGCTGGCCGACTGGCATGCCGAGGATTGCAGCGTTCTACGGCGGATGGTGTTGGCTTAAAAAGCATCGCGGGCAAGCCTCGCTCCTACGGATCTGCGGTGTAGCCCTCTGCCGGGTACGACAACGAACCTGTAGGAGCGAGGCTTGCCCGCGATAGCGTCCTTCCTGACACCACTACATCTACTGGCCGAACAAAGCCTTCTGCCCCTCGGGCGAGGTGAACATCTTGTCGCCGTCATGCCCGACCCCGGGCACTTCGAGCAACTGCTGTTGCAATCCCTGCGGATGGCGCTGTTTCAGGTAGTCGAAATAGTTGTGCCCGCGAATCAAGCGGTAGGCGCCCTGGGCCTCGGCGGCGCAACTGGTGTCCAGCGCGGGGTGGTGCGGGTCGGTGTCCTGTTTGCCCAGCAGGTAGGTGATATCGCGTTTGACGTAGCGCTGTTCCAGTTGCTGTGCGGTCTGGCCGGCGGCGTAGGCCGGCAGCTTGAGCAGGCCGTACTTCCAGTGGTTGAAACCGGGGCACGCATTGGCGTCGACCTTCACCGGGCGCTGCTCGTCGAAGTAGGCATAGGACGACGGGTTGGCGATGACGTAACGCAGCTTGATGCCGTCATCCACCAGGCCCGGATGATACTGGCCGAGCAGGGCAAAACGCTGCACCACTTGGGCGCCACCGGAGTGGCCGGCGATGACGATCTCGGTCAGGGACGGAAACCGCTGGCGATCGCTCAGCCGCGTGATGATCGCGTCCAGCACCGCATAAGAGCTTTGTGGCTTGGGCCCGCTGGATGGCTCGCCGGCCATCCAGTCATTGCCCTGCCAGCGCAGCAGCGAACCGGGCAGCTGGTGACGCTCGATATCGCTCTGATTGAGAAACTGCGGCGCGATCACCAGGGTGGTCGCGCTTTGCCCGGCCTGGCTGGTGGCCTGTTCGGCGCTGTGCAGGTAGGTCTGGGCGTTGCGCAGGCGCCCATGGACGATGATCAGTGCCCGCTGGATCTCAGGCAGCGGCTGTTGCCAGTCCTGGCTCAGGCCGACGGCCAGTTCGCCGCCTTCCAGGTTCAACCGCGCGGGGCTGATCGTCTTGACGCCACTTTCCGCTGCCTGCGCGCCGGCGCAGATCATCCATAACGTGAGCAGCACCAGTCCCCGGCGCATTACAGACTCTTCGCCGCGAAGGTGTCGCATTGGCCGATCTGGCCCTGAGTGAAACCGGCCTTGAACCAGCGTACCCGTTGCGCCGAGCTGCCGTGGGTGAAGGAGTCCGGTACCACGCGGCCCTGGCCTTGCTGTTGCAGGCGGTCGTCGCCGATGGCGTTGGCGGCGTTCAGGGCTTCTTCGATATCCCCCGGCTCCAGCCAGTTCAGGCGCTTCTGCGCATGGTTGGCCCAGACGCCCGCCAGGCAGTCGGCTTGCAATTCCTGGCGCACCAGCAGGCCGCCGTCGCCTTCCATCTGCCGGCCCTGTTGGCGGGCCGCCTGGATCTTCGCCGAGACGCCGAGCAGGGTCTGTACGTGGTGGCCGATTTCGTGGGCGATCACGTAGGCCTGGGCGAAGTCGCCGGCGGCCGAGAAGCGCTGGTCCATCTCGCGGAAGAAGTCCATGTCCAGGTACACCTGCTGGTCGGCCGGGCAATAGAACGGGCCGGTGGCGGAAGTCGCCGAGCCGCAGGCGGAATTCACCCGGCCGCGAAACAGGATGAGCTTGGGTTGCTGGTAGGCGCGTCCGGCCTGCTGGAAGATCTGGCCCCAGGTGTCTTCGGTGTCGCCGAGGATGGAACGGACGAATTCCGCCTGCTCGTCATTGGCTGGCGGCGCCTGGCGGGTCTGCTGGGTGGTGGCGGGCGCCGAGGACTGATCCATCTGCCCGACGAGTTGTCCGAGGATCTGCAACGGGTCCTGGCCGGTGACCCAGCCGATGCCGACGATCAGGATGATGGCGGTCAGGCTCAGGCCCTTGCCGCCGCCAAAGCGCAGACCGCCGCCGCCACCGCCGCCACTGTCATCGCGAGCATCCACCACGTTGTCGCTGCGCCGTCCTTTCTTCCAAAGCATGGGTGAATCCTCGTTTTAATGTGCTGATCAGTGTTGCTGGTGAGCAGGGCCGACGCCAGTCCGATCGTCAGCCTTTTGCATGCACGCTACCATTGCCCGCAGCCGCATCGATTCTGTCGCGACACAGCCGGGGCCTCCTTTGAACATCGATACCCGCATCAAATTCCGTCACCTCGTATGTTTTCTTGAAATGTCTCGCCAGGGCAGCCTGGCGCGGGCGGCGGATGTGCTCGCGGTGAGCCAGCCGGCGATGTCGAAAACCCTCAAGGAACTGGAGGAACTGCTCGACACCCGGCTGTTCGCCCGAAGCAAGGCGGGGCTCAGCCTGACGGAGGCCGGCATGGCTTTTCTGCGTTACGCCGGGCCCTCGGTGCAGGCCCTGCGCGAGGGGGTCAACACTTTGCGCGGCGGTGAATATGCCGCCGGGGTGGTGCGCCTGGGTGTGCTCTCGACCGCCGAAAGCCTGCTGCTGCCGGAAGTGGTGCGGCGCCTGCACGAACGGCATTCGGCGCTGGTGGTGAGCGTGGTCACCGGCCCCAGCGCCTACCTGCTGTCGCAGTTGCGGGTCGGCGATGTCGACCTGGTGGTCGGGCGCATGACGGACAGCCCGCAGATCCAGGGCCTGAGCTTCGAGCATCTGTACAGCGAGTCCATGACCCTGGTGGCGCGCCCCGATCATCCGTTGCTGCACGGACCGCTGGATCGGCATGCGCTGGAGCAGTACCCGCTGGTGTTGCCGCTGGCCGGCACCACCATCCGCAAGTTCGCCGACAGCCTGTTCGTGCAGTGCGGCATCAGCCAGTCGCGGCAGCGCCTGGAAACCCTCTCGGTGGCCTTGAGCCGGCGCTATGCGCTGTCCAGCGATGCGCTGTGGATCGCCCCGCTGGACGCGGTGCGCCTGGACCTGGCCAACGGCGAGCTGCGCGAGATCGACCTGGGGCAGCGCGAGCCGGGCGGCTCGGTGGGCATCTCCAGCAATGCCAGCCTGCCGCTGTCGCTGGCGGCGCAGTGGTGCGTCGAGGTGCTGCGGGAAGTCGGGCAGGCCTATCGCGAGGGGCGTTATCCATAACCTTTTGGTTATGTTCTTGAAGGGCCTTTTCAATAGTCGTCGGGTTGCCGTTGTTTGAAACTGCGCGGGCTGCGCTCCATAAATCAAACAACAGGAGACCGACATGTCTGATGCAGACAGCAGTCGTTTCGTTATCCGTGACCGTAATTGGCATCCCAAGGCCCTGACTCCCGACTACAAGACCTCCGTGGCCCGTTCGCCGCGCCAGGCGCTGGTGAGCATCCCGCAATCGCTGAGCGAAACCAGCGGCCCCGATTTCTCCCATCTGAAGACCGGACGTTTCGATAACGACCTGCTGCTCAACTTCAATAACGGCGGCTTGCCGGTGGGCGAGCGAATCATCGTCGCCGGCCGGGTTTGCGATCAGTACGGCCAGCCGATTCCCCACACCCTGGTGGAGATGTGGCAGGCCAACGCCGGTGGCCGCTACCGGCACAAGAACGACCGCTACCTGGCGCCCCTGGACCCGAACTTCGGCGGCGTCGGCCGGGCCTTGACCGACCGTGACGGCTACTACAGTTTCCGCACCATCAAGCCCGGCCCTTACCCGTGGCGCAACGGCCCGAACGACTGGCGCCCGGCGCATATCCACTTCTCCATCAGCGGGCCGTCGATCGCCACGCGGTTGATCACCCAGCTGTATTTCGAGGGCGATCCGCTGATCCCGCTGTGCCCGATCGTCAAGTCGATCGCCAACCCGGAAGCGGTGCAGAGCCTGATCGCGCGCCTGGACATGAGCAGCGCCAACCCGATGGACTGCCTGGCCTATCGCTTCGACATTGTGTTGCGCGGCCAGCGCAAGACCCACTTCGAAAATTGCTGAGGAGCCTGCCATGCCTATCCAATTGCTGCCTGAAACCCCCTCGCAAACGGCCGGCCCTTATGTGCACATCGGCCTGGCGCTGGCCGCCGCGGGCAACCCGACCCGCAGCGACGAGATCTGGAACCGGATGGCCGGGCCCGACGCCCAGGGGGAAAAGATCCTGCTGATCGGCCATGTGTATGACGGCAACGGCCACCTGGTGCGCGACTCGTTCCTCGAGTTCTGGCAAGCCAACCATGAGGGTGTCTACGACCCGCTGTTCGATTCGGAGAAAGCCTTCAACAGCTTCGGGCGCACGGCCACCACCTTCGATGCCGGTGAGTGGACGCTGCACACCATCAAGCCGGGCGTGGTGAAGAATGCCGCCGGGGTGCCGATGGCGCCGCACATCAACGTGGCGCTGTTCGCCCGGGGGGTCAACATCCACCTGCACACCCGCCTGTATTTCGCCGACGAGCCGGAAGCCAACGCCGCCTGCCCGGTGCTGAACCTGATCGAGCAGCCGCAACGGCGCGACACCCTGCTGGCGCACCCCTGCGAAGTGGACGGGCAGCGGGCGTATCGCTTCGATATCCGCATCCAGGGGGAAGGGGAGACGGTGTTTTTCGATTTCTGATCGGCCATCCTCGACCGCTCTCCCGGGGCGGTCTGGTCTGCCGCATCGGCCGGTTTGCGTCTCCTGCGCAGCCGATCGCAGCCTCGCGGGGCTCGGCAGCGGCTACAGGGATTCCACGCTTCCTGTAGCCGCTGGCGCAGCCTGCGATAAGGTCCGCAGGACCTTCCTGCGATCTCAGGAACCACGCCCTTTTCAAGCTTGATTGCAGCCTTATTCGTAAGCGCTGGCCCCGGCGATTTGCCGACCGGCGATGTAGCCGAAGGTCAGCGCCGGGCCGAGATTGATACCGCCGGCGGGGTAGTGGCCGCCCATGATGCTGGCCATGTCGCTGCCGGCGGCGTACAGACCGGCGATGGCCTGGCCCTGGGCGTTGAGCACCTGGGCGTGGGGGTTGACCTTGAGCCCGGCGAAGGTGCCGAAGCATCCCGGTTGGACCTTCACCGCGTAGAACGGCCCCTGTTCGATGGGCGCCACGCACGGGTTGGGTTGCTGGCGCGGGTCGCCCTGCTTGCGGTTGTAGGGCGTCGAACCCCGACCGAACTGCGGGTCCTGGCCTTGTCGGGCATGCCGGTTGTATTCCGCCAGGGTGGCGCGCAGGCCGTCCGCATCGATGCCGCAGGCCTGGGCCAGCTCCTTGATGCTCTTGCC
The DNA here is from genome assembly GCF_003184125.1 of Pseudomonas sp. RW409. Lineage (NCBI taxonomy): Bacteria > Pseudomonadati > Pseudomonadota > Gammaproteobacteria > Pseudomonadales > Pseudomonadaceae > Pseudomonas > Pseudomonas sp. RW409. The sequence goes on from NZ_QHHP01000033.1 coordinate 372,237, forward strand.
GCGTTTCAGGTAGCCGCTGCGGATAAAGGGCGCCAGCGGCACCGGGAAGGGCCGGGAGATGCCCAGGCCATAGCGGCGCTGGAAGCCGTGGCTGCAGATCAGCCACGACGCCACTTCTTCACCCTCGGGCGCCGCCGCGACCATCGCCCGCACATAGTCGTAGTAACCGTCGGCTTCGTTGACGAAGCGCTGGCCGTTGCGCAGGACGCCGATGATCCCCGGTTTGCCGCGCTCGATGATGTGCGGGAAGTGCCCGCGGCTGCCGTCCTTGTAGGGCACCGCGGAGACCGGGGCCCAGGCCACGGGGGATGCCATGTCGGTATCGACCCGGGCACCGACGCTTTCCCCCAGGCGCAAGCCGTCGCCCGAGACTGCCAATGGCGGCAGGGCCAGATGCTCGTGGCCGGTGGGCGTGCGCGGGAACAGCGCCTTGCGCCGTTCGATGTCGTTGGGGAAACCGCCGGCCGCCAGCACCACCGCCTTGCGGGCGCGGATACGAATGGCCCCCCGGGTGGCGCTGCTGACAATCGCCCCGGTTACCGCGTCGCCGTCGCGCAGCAGCTCGGTGACCGGTGCCGATTCCCAGAGCAGCACGCCCAGGTCCTGCGCCGACTTGGCCAGGCGCGCCACCAGCGCCACGCCATTGACCAGTTGCAGGGCGCGGCGGTGAGTGACGAGGTCGCGCAGGTGGCGGCCGAAGCGCTTGCTCACGTGCCAGGCCGCCGGCAGCGAACGGCTCAGGTTGAGGAAGGCCGCAAGGTCGGCGCCGGCCATGATCGGCATGCCCATGAACGAGGTTTCGCGCAGGGTCTTGCGCAGGCGCTTGAGCAGCGTGCCGACCTCGCGCCCATCGTAGGGCGCGGCGATCACCGAGCGTCCGCCGGTGCCAGCGCCTGGCGTATCGCCGTGGATATCGGCGATGGCGTTGCCGTCGGCGAATTGCAGGGCGGTATGGCGCTCGAAGAACGACACCATGCGCGGGCCGGCTTCGAGGAAGGCGTCGATCATTGCTGGCTGGTAGCGTTCGCCCAGTTCGTGTTTCAGGTAGGTGCGTGGCAGTTCCACGTCCTCGACTATGCCGGCCCGTCGCGCCAGCGGGTTGCACGGCACCCAGGCCCAGCCGCCGGACCAGGCGGTGGCGCCGCCAAACACCGGGTCTTTCTCCACCACTATGACCTTCAGGCCATGCCAGGCCGCGGTCACGGCCGCCGAAAGGCCGGCGGCGCCGGAGCCGACGACCAGCACGTCGCAATCGATATCGGGGTGGTGCAGGGAGGCGGTGGCAGGCATGGAAGAAGCAACTCCGTTAAACGAACAGTTATTATTTTTGGAACTTGATTCCAAAAAATATACGGAGTCGAATAGTCGGCAGCAAGGCGAGGGCAGGATCATCTGCGCCGTGCCGAGGTTTTTATGGGCGGTTATCGAACGATGCCGCGGTGTGTTTCCCATTGCGCCGGTTGTCACTAGAATCGGCCAAATTTCGTCTGGACCCGACCATGGCCGGCAGTCAAATCGAGCGCGTCTTCAGCGTTCTGGAAAGTCTTACCAGCGACCCCCGCGGCCTGCCGATGCAGACCCTGGCCGAGCAACTGGACATCCCCAAAAGCGCCACCCACCGGCTGCTGGCGGAGCTGATCCGCCTGGGCTACGTGCGCCAGAACCCGGACAGCCTGCGTTATCACCTGTCGACCAAGCTGGTGGCGATGGGCTTTCGCTACCTGTCCAGCAGCGGCGCGGATATCGTCCAGCCGGTGCTCGACCGTCTGGCCCAGGAAACCGGCGAACTGGTGCGCCTCGGGGTGATCGAGGACGAGCGCCAGACCTGGATCGCCAAGTCCCAGGGCGCCCGTTCCGGGTTGCGCTACGACCCCGACATGGGGCGCGAGGCGCCGCTGTTCTACACCGCTTCCGGGCACGCCTGGCTGGCCTGCCTGAGCGATGCCGAGGCCTTGTCGCTGGTGGAGCGCCAGGCCGCCGAGATTCCCGCGGGCCTGGGCCCGAACGCGCCGCGCTCGAACATCGAACTGCTCGAACGCCTGCGCCTGGCCCGGGAACAGGGTTATGCCTGGGTCGAGGAAAGTTCGGCGGTGGGCACCTCGGCGGTGGCCGCGGTGGTGCGTCATCCGGTCGATGGCCGGGTGGTCGGGGTGCTGAGCATCGCCGGCCCGAGCGCGCGCATGCCGCTGGCGCGCCTGCATGAACTGGCGCCGCTGCTGTTGAAGTTTGCCGATGAGCTTTCGGCTGCCAGCCAGGCTTCCGAGCTTTTCAGCTGAATCTGCAGAATTTCCTGTAGCCGCTGCCGAAGGCTGCGATCGGCCGCGCAGCGGCCGTGAAACTACCTGCCGAGTCTAGCCAGGCACACTGCGATGGCAGGCTTTGCGTCTCCTGCGGAGCCGTTCGCAGCCTCGCGCTGCTCGGCAGCGGCTACAGGGGCTGTGCGTTTTCCTGTAGCCGCTGGCGTAGGCAGCGATACGCAGGGCCTTCACGATCTCAAGTCTTAAAGCTGTTCGCTGATCGGACACTATTTTGTTTTGCTCTTGTGTGAAAGTGGAACCGAGTTCTAAATATTTGAAATCTCGCGTTCCGATAACAATCACAAGAGGATCCCGCCTTGGACTCGCCTTTGCGCATTGCCCTGATCGGCGCCGGCAACATGGGCCAGCAGCATTACCAGCACCTCAAGACCCTGACCGAAGCCACACTCTGCGCCGTGGCCGATCCCGGCCCGCAAGCCGCCGGGATCGCCGCGCAGTGGCAGGTGGCGCATTACCCCGACTATCGACAGATGCTCGACCAGGCCTGCCCCGACGCGGTGATAGTCGCCAACCCGAACAACCTGCATGTCAGCACCGCCCTGGATTGCCTGGCGGCCGGGGTGCCGGTGTTGCTGGAGAAACCGGTCGGCGTGCACCTGGATGAAGCGCGTGAACTGGTGGCCGCCGTGAAAAACAGCGGCGTGTCGGTGCTGGTGGGCCATCACCGGCGCCACAACCCGCTGATCGTCCGCGCCCATGCGCTGGTGCAGGGCGGGGCATTGGGCCGGCTGACCACGGTCACCGCGCTCTGGCAATTGCAGAAGCCCGACAGCTATTTCGAGATTCCCTGGCGCCGTGAGCCCGGTGCCGGGATGCTACTGACCAATCTGATTCACGACCTCGACCTGCTGCGCCACCTGTGCGGTGAGGTGCATCAGGTGCAGGCCGTCACCAGCAATGCGGTGCGTGGTTTCGCCAACGAGGATTGCGCCGCCGTCCTGCTGCAATTCGCCAACGGCGCCCTGGGCAGCCTGATCGGTTCCGACGCAGTGGCGGCGCCCTGGAGCTGGGAGCTGGATTCCGGCGAGAACCCGGTGTACCCGCGCCAGGCCGACCAGCCGTGCTACCTGCTGGCCGGCACCGCTGGCGCCCTGAGCATTCCGCAACTCAAGCGCTGGCATTACGCCGAGGCCGGTGCCGGCTGGCATCAGCCGTTGCTGGCGGTCGAGGAACCTTTCACCGCCGCCGAAGCCCTGCGCCTGCAGTTGCAGCATTTCGTCAAAGTGGCGCGGCGCGAGGTCGAGCCGCTGGTCAGCGTGGCCGATGCGGCGCGGACCCTGGCGCTGATCGAGGCGATCCGCGAAGCGGCGGCGACCGGTCGCGCCTGCGCCCCGGCGCTGATCGAGGGATGAACATGAGCGAACGCATTCTTTCCCTGGCCAGCCTCACGGTGCTGGAGATCTCGCCGCCGCAGATGGTCGAGGTGGCGGCCCGCGCCGGTTACAGCCACGTCGGTTTGCGCCTGGTGCCGGCGACGCCGCAGGAGCATCACTTTGCCCTGGTGGCCGATGCCGAGCTGCGCCGGCAGACCCTCAGCCGCCTGCGCGACACCGGCATTTGCGTGCTGGATGTGGAGATCCTGCGGCTCAAACCGCAAACCCGGGTCGCGGATTTCGAAGCGGTACTGGCGGTCGGCGCCGAGTTCGGTGCCAGCGAGCTGCTGGTGGCCGGCAACGACCCCGACGAGGCGCGCATGACCGAGCGCTTCGCCGAACTTTGCGACCTGGCGTCGATCTACGGCTTGCACCCGCACCTGGAGTTCATGCCCTGGACCGATGCGCGCGATCTGCAACAGGCGGTGCGGGTGGTGGAGAACGCCGGTCGCGACAACGCCGCGGTGCTGGTGGACGCATTCCACTTCGATCGCTCGGCCTCGCGCCTGGAGGATCTGGCAAAGGTCGCACCGTCACGGCTGCGTTATGCCCAGCTGTGCGACGTGGCCGGCCCGCGCCCGGACGATATGCAGGAGATCCTGCGTCAGGCCCGCAACGAGCGGCGTTTCCCCGGGGATGGCGATTGCGACCTGGCGGGGCTCTTGCATTGCCTGCCGGCCAACCTGCCGTTGAGCCTGGAGATTCCCACGGTGAAATTGCTCGAGCAGGGCGTCGGCGCCCTGGAGCGGGCGCAGATGGCGTTGGACAAGACCCGGGCGTTGTTGGCCCGGCTTTAGTTGATCGCCCTGATGGCCCTATCGCGGGCAAGAACTGGGCGTCCCCCCTGCTCCTACAGACGGTGTTGACCGTAGGAGCGAGGCTTGCCCGCGAAGCTGTTTCTACAAACAAACCCTATCTTGAGAGAGCCCGCGGATGACCCTCAGCACACCCCTTTCCGGTGTCAACCAGCCCTTCAAGGGCATCCTGCTGGTCGTCGTGGCGACCTTCCTGTTCGCCAGTCACGACGCCCTGTCGAAATACCTTTCGGGGTTCTATCCGATCGTGATGGTGGTCTGGGCCCGCTACCTGGTTCATACCCTGCTGATGGCCGGGATCTTCCTGCCGCAATCGGGCCTGCGGGTGTTACGCACCAAGCGGCCGTTGCTGCAGCTGGCGCGGGCCTTGTGCCTGCTCAGCACCAGCCTGCTGTTCACCTCGGCGCTGCTGTTTATCCCGCTGGCCGAAGCCACCGCGGTCAACTTCCTGGCGCCGGTGCTGGTCACCGCATTGTCGGTGCCGCTGCTGGGCGAGCGGGTCACGAAGGGCCAGTGGCTGGCGGTGATCTGCGGTTTTATCGGGGTGCTGATCATCGTTCACCCGGGTGGCGACCTGTTCACCCCGGCGGTGCTGCTGCCTTTCTGCTCGGCGCTGTTTTTCTGCTTTTACCAACTGCTGACCCGCAAGCTCGCCGAGCACGACAGCCCGACCACCAGCAACTTCTTCGCCGGCCTGTGCAACACCCTGGTGATGAGTGCGCTGGTGCCGTTCTTCTGGCAGGTGCCGAGCGTTATCCATGGCGTGCTGATGCTGGCGCTGGGGGCCTGCGGCATGACCGCCCACCTGTTCCTGACCCAGGCATTCCGCCACGCGGCACCGGCGCTGCTGGCGCCCTTCGGCTATTGCCAGATCGTCTTCGCCGGGCTGCTGGGTTGGTTGTTGTTCAGCCATACGCCGCAGCCGATCACCCAGCTGGGCATCGCGGTGATCTGCCTCAGCGGCCTGGCGGCTGCCTGGCAACAACGCCAGCGCTGAGCGGCATTCGTAACGGGGCGTCAGTTGCCGGCGTTGGGCGGCATCGACCGAGAGAAGAGGGCGGCGGAGAAAAAAAGCAGGCCCGGAACCGGGCCTGCGAGAGGAAAGTGTCAGTCTTCCACTTTCGGAATCTTGCGGGGGGCCATGAAGTACATCCAGGTCAGGGCGATGAAGTACATCGCCGGGATCAGGGTGAACAACACGGTGTAGTTGTTGTTGGTGACGGTCAGGATATGGCCCACCAGCTGGGTCATGAACATGCCGCCGATGGCCGCGCACATGCCGCCGAACCCGAACACCGTGCTCATCATGTGCTTGGGCGTGTAGTCCATCACCAGGCTCCAGATGTTGGCGGTCCAGGCCTGGTGCGCGCCGATGGCCAGGGAGATGGCGAACACCGCCAGCCACAGATTGCTGGCGCCCGCGGCCATGATCACACCGACGATGCAGCAGGCGAACAGCAGCATGGACATCAGGCGCGCCTTGATCGGGTTGACGCCGCGGCCGATCAGGAACGACGAGAGGATGCCACCGCCGACGCTGCCGAAGTCGGCGGTCAGGTAGATGATGATCAGCGGGATACCCATCTGGGTCACGTTGATACCCAGGTTGTACTGCTGGTTGAGGAACGGCGGCAGCCAGTACAGGTAGAACCAGAACACCGGCGCGGTGATCGAGTAGGCCAGGGCGAAGGCCCAGGTGCCGCGCATGCGCAGGATGCGCGAGAAAGGCACGCGGGTCTGTTCCGGTTCGACTTCTTTCTGGATGTACTCAAGCTCGGACTGTTTGACGCTCGGGTGATCTTCCGGGTTGAAGTACTTCAGGCCCCAGAACAGCAGCCAGATACCGCCCAGCGCGGCCATGCACAGGAACGCCGCCTGCCAGCCCCAGGCGTGCAGGATCAACGGCAGCAGCATCGGGGTGAACATGGCGCCGACGTTGGTCCCGGCGTTGAAGATGCCGGTGGCCACCGCGCGTTCGCCGGCCGGGAACCACAGGCGCGTGGTCTTCACGCAGGCCGGGTAGTTGGCGGCCTCGGTCAATCCGAGGATGAAGCGGCAGACCATGAAGCCTGCGGCCGAGGTGGCCAGGCCGTGGGCGCCGGTGGCCAGGCTCCAGAGCAGCACGGCGAAGAAGAACACGCGCTTGACGCCGACCCGGTCGATCAACCGTCCTTGCAGGACGAAACCGACGGCGTAGCCGACCTGGAACCAGAAGTTGATGTTGGCGTAGTCCATCGCCGTCCAGCTCATTTCCTTGGCCAGGATCGGCTGCATCACACCCAGGGCGGCGCGGTCGATGTAGTTCAGGGTGGTGGCGAAGAACACCAGGGCGAGCATGCCCCAGCGGGTCTTGCCGACCGCCATGGCGCCGCGGATCTTGTCGCCGATGCCGCCGGAGGCGGTGCCGAGGCTCGGGGCCATGCGGGAGCTTTGAGAAGGAATCATGTATGCCATCCGTTCAATGACTGACGAGGGACAACTCGTCGGGACTCAAGGGCGCGTGATCGATCGTCGGCTGGGCGGCCGGGCCGCGGGTGAACTCGATGATCGATCGGCTGAGTGCTTTGCTCGACGCGCACCGGGCGCGACGATTGAAAGCGGTCGGGTCAGCGTGCAAGCACGGTTCAGCCCAGGGGCCGTAGTGTGTCCGTCTGAAGGCGGCTGTTGGAAGTCTGGCCAGGTGAAAGCCGGAGGACCGGGCAGAGAGGTGTGGCGTTGAGTGCAAGCATGAGGGTGTACCCGATTTTTGAAATTTTTATGGTGTGTTCTGGGTCTTTGGCGATTGAAGCCGGCGGTTCGGTGCCGGCTCAATGTGCTGTCGATGGTGCGCAGTGGACGAAAAGTCGTCAATTCGCCAACGGCCATTTTGTTCGATAATCGCACGAAAAACTAACTGGTTCGTACACTTTGAATTGCTGTCTGTAATGCCCGGCTCAATAATCCGCCCCATCCAATAACAAACGTGCACCTGTAGCCGCTGCCGCAGGCTGCGATCGTCCGCGAAGCGGGCACGGGATCTTCAGTGCGCTGGAGGACCTGCGGCAGCGGCTACAGGCACGGCGCCCGATCTGTGGTCATTACCGGGAGTTGAAACATGCAGCGTTCCATTGCCACCGTCTCCTTGAGCGGTACCCTGCCGGAAAAGCTCGAAGCCATTGCCGCCGCCGGTTTCGACGGCGTGGAGATTTTCGAGAACGACCTGCTCTACTACGACGGCAGCCCCCGGGAAATCCGCCAGATGTGCGCGGACCTGGGCATCGCCATCACCCTGTTCCAACCCTTTCGCGACTTCGAAGGCTGCCGCCGCGACCGCCTGCAACGCAACCTGGAACGTGCCGAGCGCAAGTTCGACCTGATGCAGGAACTGGGCACCGACCTGGTGCTGGTGTGCAGCAATGCCGCCGCCGACAGTGTCGGCGACCGGCAGATCCTGGTGGACGACCTGCGCCTGCTGGCCGAGCGCGCCGGCAGCCGTGGCCTGCGGATCGGCTACGAAGCCCTGGCCTGGGGCCGGCACGTCAATACTTATCAACAGGTCTGGGACATCGTTCGCGAGGCCGACCATCCAAGCCTCGGTGTGCTGCTCGACAGCTTCCACACCCTGTCGCTCAAGGGCGACCCGGCGGCGATCGCCGAGATCCCGGGGGACAAGATCTTCTTCGTGCAGATGGCCGACGCGCCGATCCTGGCCATGGACGTGCTGGAGTGGAGCCGGCATTTTCGCTGCTTCCCGGGGCAGGGCGATTTCGACCTGCCGGGGTTCCTCGCGCCGATCATCAAGAGCGGCTACACCGGGCCTTTGTCCCTGGAGATCTTCAACGACGGTTTCCGCGCCGCGCCACCTCGGGCCAACGCCGCGGACGGCCTGCGTTCGCTGCTGTACCTCGAGGAGAAGACCCGCCAGCGCCTGGCGCAGGAAGCCACGCCGGTGGCCAATATTGATACGCTGTTCGCGCCGCCGCCGGCCAGTGAATACGGCGGCACCGAGTTTCTCGAGTTCGCCGTGGACGAAGCGCTGGGCGCCAAGCTCGGCGGCTGGCTGGAACGCCTGGGGTTTGCCAAGGCCGGCCAGCATCGCTCGAAGAACGTCAGCCTGATGCGCCAGGGCGATATCAATCTGATCCTCAACTCCGAACCTTATTCCTTTGCCCACAGCTTCTTCGAAGCCCACGGCCCCTCGGTGTGCGCCACGGCGATCCGGGTCAAGGACAGCGCCAAGGCGCTGGAGCGCGCGGTGGCCTACAAGGGCCAGCCGTACCGCGGGCTGGTGGGCCCCAACGAACTGGAACTGGCCGCGGTGCGCGAGCTGGATGGCAGCCTGATCTACCTGGTGGATCAGGAGCAGGGCGGGAACCTGTACGACACCGATTTCAATATGCTCCCCGGGGTCGTGGCCAAGGGCGGCCTCAAGCGCATCGACCACATGGCCATGGCGCTGCCGGCCGACAACCTCGACAGCTGGGTGCTGTTCTACAAGAGCCTGCTGGATTTCACCGCCGACGACGAAGTGGTGCTGCCCGATCCCTACGGGCTGGTGAAGAGCCGGGCGCTGCGCAGCCGTTGCAGCACCATCCGTCTGCCGCTGAACATTTCCGAGAACCGCAAGACCGCGATCTCCCATGCGCTGTCCAGTTATGGCGGCTCGGGCGTGCATCACATCGCCTTCGATTGCGACGACATCTTTGCCGAAGTCAGCCGGGCCAAGGAGGCGGGCGTGCCGCTGCTGGACATCCCGCTGAACTACTACGACGACCTGGCGGCGCGCTTCGATTTCGACGACGAGTTCCTCAGCGAGCTGGCCTACTACAACGTGCTCTATGACCGCGATGCCCAGGGCGGCGAGCTGTTCCACGTCTACACCGAACCGTTCGAGGGGCGCTTCTTCTTCGAGATCATCCAGCGCAAGAATGGCTACGTCGGTTATGGCGCGGCGAACGTCGCGGTGCGCCTGGCGGCCATGGCCAAGTCGCGCAGTGGCGGGGTGCGACAGGCCAAGTTGTAGGAGTTTCGTAACGGCGGCGGCAAAGGGCCGCCGTCCTGCTTTCCTTCGCTGCGCGACGCGGCCCATAATCGCCCGCGTGTGCAGCGATGGCCGTGAGCCCCAGAATGACAATGACCACAGAACTCTCCGTAGCGCCCGAGCAGTCCGTGAACGAGCCGCGCAAGAGTCGCAAGAACAACCCGGAAAAGACCCGCGAGAACATTCTGCAAGAAGCCATTGTGGAGTTTGTGCAGCAGGGCCTGTCCGGCGCTCGGGTGGATGCCATCGCCGAGCGCATCCACACCTCCAAGCGCATGATCTATTACTACTTCGGCAGCAAGGAGCAGCTGTACGTCGAGGTGCTGGAGAAGCTCTACGGCGATATCCGCAGCACCGAGAGCCGCCTGCACCTGGCGGAGCTGGCGCCGCGCGATGCGATTCGCCGGCTGGTGGAGTTCACCTTCGATCACCATGATCGCAACGTCGATTTCGTGCGCATCGTCAGCATCGAGAACATCCACAACGCCGAGTACGTGAAGCGTTCCGAGGCGATCAAGGCGATGAACAACACCATCCTCCATGCCCTGGGCGAGATCCTGCAGCGCGGGGTCGACGAGGGCGTGTTCCGCGCCGGCCTGGACGCTCTGGATGTGCACTTGCTGATCAGTTCGTTCTGCTTCTACCGCGTCTCCAACCGCCACACCTTCGGCGAGATCTTCCAGATCGACCTGCCCGACGAGGCGATCAAGCAGCGTCACCGCGAGATGATCTGCGAGTCGGTGCTGCGTTACTTGCAGGCCTGATCGCCTAGAGGGTTGAACCCCGTTGCCGGTCGATCAGACGGCACAGGGTTGCAACCGCATCCTGCATCGACTCCGCCCGGGTATTGCCAAAGCCCATCAACAAGCCAGGACGTGGCTGACCCTGGGCGCCAACGAAAAAACCTGACAGCGGCGCGACGCCGATTTTTCGGGCATGGGCGGCGGCAGCGATAGCCTGGTCGTCGAGCCCATCGGGCAGTTCGGCGAGCAGATGCAACCCGGTAGCGCTGCTGGCTACCGTCATACGCTCGCTGCCGGCGTCGTGAATGGCCGCCAGCAAGGCTGCGCGACGTTGTGCATAAACCGCCTGGCTACGCCGGATATGGCTACCGAGGTGGCCATTGCCGATGAACTCCGCCGCCGTCGCCTGGAGCGACAAAGGCACGCGGTGGCCGCTGCCATTGCGCACGTCGCGCAACAGGTCCACCACTGCCTCGGGGGCGACCAGGAACCCCAGGCGCAGACCCGGCGCCAGCAACTTGCTCAAGGTCCCCACATAGATCACCCGCCCCTGATTGCCGTCCAGGGCCTTGAGCGCCGGTGTTGGCGCGCTGCCGTAGCGAAACTCGCTGTCGTAATCGTCTTCGAGGATGAAGGCATTGGCGTCGTGGGCCCATTGCAGTAAGGCCAGGCGTCGCGCCAGGCTCATGCCGACCCCCAGGGGATACTGGTGCGAAGGCGATACCAGCGCCAGCCTGGCGTCTGGCGCGAGCCGGCGGCCGGCCTGCACATCCAGCCCTTCTTTATCCACGGGAACGCCCACCGCCTGCACGCCAGCCAGCAACACGCTGCGGTAGGCTGCATCGTAGCCGGGGTTCTCGACCCAGACGCGATCCCCCTGGTCGGTGAGCGCCAGTGTCGCAATCGACACCGCCGCTTGGGCGCCGGGGGTAATCACGATGTGAGGGGCCTGGCAGACCACCCCGCGTGCCGCGCCCAGGTAAGCCGCCAGGGCTTCGCGTAATGGCAGGAAACCCTGTGGGTCGCCGTAGGACAGGTCGGGAAGTGGCCGGCGTCGCCAGAACCGACCTTCCAGGCGCCCCCACAGGGCATAGGGAAAGGCGTCCAGCGCCGGCAGGCCCGGAGTCAGCGGCCAGGCGGCGGGGACCATGGACATCGAGTCGTTCCCCGTCAACGCCCGGGCCCGGGTGGAGCCGATGACGGCCTCTGTCCGGGCGGGCGGCGAGGCCGTTGGTTCGGCGATGCGGGCCATGACAAAGGTGCCCGAACCTGTCCGGGCCTCGAGGAACCCCTCGGCGATCAACTGCCCATAGGCCTCGGTCACGGTCATGCGGGACAGCCCCAGCTGGGCCGCCAACACACGTGAGGCTGGCAGGCGGATGCCGGCCTTGACGCTGCCATCGGCGATGCCTTTGCGCAGGAACAGCAGCAATTGCTCGCGCAAGGACAAGTGGCCGTCCTTGGCCAGTTGCAGACGGTTCCAGATGGGATAGGCGGTTTTACGGGTTTTCATCGGGGGCCTGTGGGTCGTCGGACTGCGCGACAAGCTGGAAAAGTGGTCTGGGATATTGATGGAAAGTGGATATTTTATATAGACCATTACCTGCCGATACTCCCTCGCCTCGCCAACACATCCAGAGGGTTCCTCCGATGAAAACCGCCAGCATCAGAATCGCTGACCTGCTGCATCCGAGCGTTGCCGCGTTGATTTCGGTCATCGTCAATTACGGGGGCACCTTCATTCTGGTTTTCCAGGGAGCCAAGGCAGCGGGGCTGAGCCCCGAGCAGACCGCTTCGTGGATCTGGTCGATTTCGATCGGCGTCGGCCTGACCGGCGCCTGGCTGAGCTATCGCTACCGCGAGCCGATCATTACCGCCTGGTCGACACCGGGCGCGGCCTTCCTGATCGCGGTACTGCCGAGCACGCCTTACCCGGAAATGATCGGCGCCTTCATGTTGTCGGCTGTCGGCTTCGTCGTGCTGGGGATATCGGGCTATTTCGAGCGGGTGGTGAAGCTGATCCCGCCGGGAATCGCAGCGGGTCTGCTGGCGGGCATTTTGCTGCGCTTCGGGATCGGCGCTTTCGACGGGGCCGGGGTCGATCCGCTGCTGGTGGGCGCGCTGCTGCTCAGCTATGTGCTGCTACGCCGCTTTACCGCGCGTTATGCGATTGTCGGGGTATTGCTGATCGGCATCGTGCTGTTGCTCGGGTTGGGGCAGGTCAGTTTCGCCAGCCTTGAACTCAAGCCGGCCCTGCCGGTGCTGACCTTGCCGGTGTTCTCGCTGAATGCGCTGCTGAGCGTGGCCCTGCCGTTGTTCCTGATCACCCTGACCGGCCAGTACATGCCCGGCATGCTGGTGCTGCGCAACGATGGGTTCAAGACCAGCGCCAATCCGATTCTCACGACGACGGGGCTGGGCTCCTTGTTGATGGCGCCGTTCGGTTCCCATGCATTCAATGTCGCTGCGATTACCGCCGCCATCTGTACGGGCAAGGAGGCGCATGAGGAGCCCGCCAAGCGTTATCTGGCCGGGCTCGCTTGTGGGGTGTTCTATCTGCTGGTGGGGATTTTCGGCAGCACCCTGGCGGCGCTGTTCGTGGTCCTGCCGGCGACCTTTATCACCACCCTGGCGGGCCTGGCCCTGTTGGGTGCGATCGGCGGCAGCCTCGCCACCGCGCTGGTCGAGCCGAGTGGCCGGGAAACCGCCTTGATCACCTTCCTGGCGACCGCTGCCAATATCACCTTGTTCGGTTTGGGCGGCGCGTTCTGGGGCTTGCTGGCGGGGTTGCTGGCGCACGGCGTGATGCACGGCCGGCTGCGGCCAGCCGGTCGTCAGGAACGTGCGTAGTCGCAAGGGGAGGAGTGCAACGAGGTGCCTGACCGTGCGGCAGGCATCGGTCGAGAGCGGAGCCGACCACAGCCCCGCCCTGAGCCGCTCATGCATTGTCAGCCATTCATGCTCTGGAAATGCGCGAGCATGCGCTGGGCATTTGGCGTTATGCCGCTGAACAGCTCGAACGCCTTCACCGCCTGAAACACCGCCATGTTGCCGCCGTCCAGGGTGCGGCAACCGAGGGCGCGGGCGTTGCGCAGCAGTTCGGTTTCCAGGGGAAAGTAGACGATCTCCGCGACCCACAACCCAGGGCGCAGCAACTCGACCGGCACCGGCATGCCCGGCAGCTTGGCCATGCCCATCGGCGTGGTGTTCACCAGGCCGTCGGCGGCGGCCAGGGTGGTGGGCAGGTCGACGCCGGCCTTGGCCCGGCCGGGGCCGAAATGCTGGTTGAGGTTGTCCGCCAGGCTCTGGGCGCGGGCGCTTTCCACATCGAAGATGCTCAGTTGCTGCACGCCTTCGCTGAGCAGCGCATGGGCCACCGCCGCACCGGCGCCGCCGGCGCCCATCTGCACCACACGCTCCAGGGCCACGCCCTGCAAGCCGCGGCGGAAACCTTCGGCAAAACCCAGGCAATCGGTGTTGTGGCCGACGCGCTTGCCGTCCTTGAGCACCACGGTGTTCACCGCGCCGATGCCGCGGGCTTCCGGCGACAGCTCATCGAGCAGCGGGATGATGCTCTGCTTGCAGGGAAAGGTGATGTTCAACCCGGTGAAGTTCATGCGCTCGGCGGCCAGCAGCAGGTCGGGCAGGGCGTTGCTGTCGAGTTGCAGCTGGTCCAGGTCGATCAGTCGGTACAGGTAGCGCACGCCCTGGGCGTCGCCTTCGTGTTCATGCAGTGCCGGGGTGCGCGAGGCCTGGATGCCGGCGCCGATCAGTCCGGCCAGTACTGTGTTCTGTTGGGTCATGCCTGGGCTCCTTGAAAACGCTGGCTGAAATGCGCCAGTGCCAGGCGATAGCCATGGCTGCCGAAGCCGCACATTACCGCCAGGGCGATGCCCGAGACAAAGGAGTGATGGCGAAACGGTTCGCGGGCGTGGACGTTCGACAGGTGCACTTCGATCACCGGCAGCTCACTGGCCACCAGGGCGTCGCGGATCGCCACCGAGGTGTGGGTCCAGGCCGCCGGGTTGATCACGATCCCGGCGCAACGGCCACGGGCGCCGTGAATCCAGTCCAGCAGTTCGCCTTCGTGGTTGGTCTGGCGAAACTCCACGGTCAGGCCGAACTCCTCGGCGGCACGCCCGCACAGGGCGGAAATGTCGGCCAGGGTCTCGTGACCGTAAGTAGCGGGTTCGCGGGTGCCAAGCAGGTTCAGGTTCGGGCCGTTGAGCACCAGAACGATAGGGCGCATGAGGGGAATTCTCCGTTGTTATTGTGGGCGCGGCTTGAGCGGCCAGCGGCTGTCGCTAAATTGTACTAACTAGTTAATTTGGTCAATTGCGGCTGGATGGGGGACGGCGGGTCCTGTCATTAAGTGTTCGCTGATCGAACATTTTCATGCCACTGCCAGCAATAAAAGCCGGTACTGCAAGAAGGGCTTGCCACCTGGCCAGGGGTGCCGGAGCTTGCGGAACCGATCTCAATCACCCCAGGCGACGGTTCATCAATAAGAAAGGCGCAGGCGTTGGCATGCTAGGCAGTGGCCACAAAAAAGCCGTCGCAGGGACGGCTTTTTTGTGGTCCGCGACAGGCTATCAACGCCGGGTCAGCAAGACCCCGGATTCCATGTGGTGGGTCCACGGGAACTGGTCGAACATCGCGCAGCGGGTGATGCGGTGGGTGTCGTGCAACTGGGCGATGTTGGCCGCCAGCGTCTCCGGGTTGCACGAGATGTACAGGATGTTGTCGAAGCGCCGGGTCAGCTCGCAGGTGTCCGGGTCCATGCCGGCGCGCGGCGGGTCGACGAACACGCTGCCGAATTCGTAGCTCTTCAGGTCCACGCCTTGCAGGCGGCGGAACGGACGCACTTCGTTCAGCGCCTCGGTCAGCTCTTCGGCGGACAGGCGCACCAGGGTGACGTTCTCCACCGCGTTTTCGCCGAGGTTGCTCAGGGCCGCGTTGACCGAGGTCTTGCTGATCTCGGTGGCCAGCACCTTGCGCACCCGGGTGGCCAGGGGCAGGGTGAAGTTGCCGTTGCCGCAGTACAGCTCCAGCAGGTCGTCCGGGCGATCGCCCAGGGCGTCGTAGGCCCAGTTGAGCATCTTCTGGTTGACCGTGCCGTTGGGCTGGGTGAAGGCGCCTTCCGGTTGGCGGTAACTGAAGGTGCGCCCGCCGACTTCGAGTTTTTCCACCACGTAATCGTGGCCGATCACTTCGCGCTTGCCCTTGGAGCGGCCGATGACGCTGACGTTCAGCTCGGTCGCCAGCTTGTTCGCCGCGGCGTGCCAGTGTTCGTCCAGCGGGCGGTGATAACACAGGGTGATCATCGCGTCGCCGGCCAGGGTGGTGAGGAACTCGACCTGGAACAGCTTGTGGCTCAAGGCGCTGCTGGCTTGCCAGGCGGCCTTGAGTTGCGGCATCAGCTGATTGATGCGCTGGCTGGCGATCGGGAATTCCTCGATCAGGATCGGCGTGCGTTTGTCTTCCTGGGAAAACATCGCGTAATGACGCTCGCCGGCTTCGCGCCACAGGCGAAACTCCGCGCGCAGGCGAAAGTTCTGCAGCGGCGAGTCGAAGACCTGGGGCTCGGGGGCATCGAACGGCGCCAGCAGTTCACGCAGGCGCGCGACCTTGTCGGCGAGCTGGGTGGCGTAAGCCTGGGAATCGAAAGTCATGCGTTGAACCAACCCAACTTGATCACAAACAGTACCGACAGGATCACCAGCGGCGCGTTCAGCTCACGGGCGCGGCCCGACAGCAGTTTGATCGCGGTCCAGGCAATGAAGCCGAAGGCGATGCCGTTGGCGATGGAGTAGGTGAATGGCATGGCCAAGGCGGTGACCACCACCGGCGCGGCGACGGTGATGTCGTCCCAGTCTATTTCCGCCAGGCCCGAAGTCATCAGCACCGCGACGAACAGCAGCGCAGGCGCGGTGGCGAAGGCCGGGACGCTGGCCGCCAGTGGCGAGAAGAACAGTGCCAGGAGGAACAGGATCGCTACGACGATGGCGGTCAGGCCGGTGCGGCCACCGGCGCTGACGCCGGCTGCGGACTCGATGTAGCTGGTGGTGGTCGAGGTGCCCAGCAGGGAACCGGCCATGGCCGCGGTGCTGTCGGCGATCAGGGCCCGGCCCATTTTCGGCATGTGGCCGTCCTTGCCCATCAGGCCGGCGCGCTTGGCGACGCCGATCAGGGTGCCGGAGTTGTCGAACAGGTCGACGAACAGGAAGGCGAAGATCACGCTGACCAGGCCGATGTCCAGCGCGCCCTTGATGTCCAGTTGCAGGAAGGTCGGGGCCAGCGAAGGCGGCATCGAGGTCACGCCGCCAAACGGGGTGAAGCCCAGGGCGATGGAGACGATGGTCACCGACAGGATGCCGATCAGTACCGCGCCGCGGACCTTCAGGGCTTCCAGGGCGACGATCAGGGCGAAGCCCAGGGTCGCGAGGATCGGTGCCGGTTGCTTCAGATCACCGAGGCCGACCATGGTCGCCGGGTTGCCGACCACGATGCCGGCGTTGTGCAGGGCGATCAGCGCCAGGAACAGGCCGATACCGGCGGCGATCGCCGAGCGCAGCGGCAACGGGATGCTGTTGATGATCCATTCGCGGATCTTGAAGATCGACAGCAGGAAGAACAGCACCGCCGAAATGAACACCGCGCCCAGCGCCACTTGCCAGGTATGGCCCATGTGCAGGACCACGGTGTAGGTGAAGAAGGCGTTCAGGCCCATGCCCGGAGCCAGGGCGATCGGGTAGTTGGCGATCAGGCCCATCACGGTCGAGCCGATGGCGGCGGCCAGGCAGGTGGCGACGAACACCGCACCCTTGTCCATGCCGGTCTCGCCGAGGATGCTCGGGTTGACGAAGAGAATGTAGGCCATGGCCAGGAAGGTCGTAACGCCCGCAAGAATCTCGGTCCGCACGTTGGTGTTGTGTGCCTTGAGTTGAAACAGCCTTTCCAGCATGTCTGCTCCCCGTGGCGCGCTGGGCGCCGTGAATGTATCGACCCAGACAGCAAAGCACAGACCATAAAAAAGCGTCCGGGGATTTTGTGCGGGTCGGAAAAAGCCGCGCATCATACCAGCAGCGTAAGGCTATGGCTGCGATCGTCGGCGATGTTTTGCCCGAGTGGCGACTGGGGCATACTGCGCCGACGTTTTGGGGGGACTTATGCACAGCACGATAAAAGCGATGACCTTGGCGGTAGTGGCCAGCAGCCTGTGGTTGGGGACGGCGCCGGCCATGGCCCGTTCCGCACCGCCCTTGAGCCAGGTGGAAATCCTCAAGGTCGAGTCGTCGTCCTGCGGCCTGGAGGATGTGTCGGACGGGCGCGACAAGACCGCCTGCGATCACCAGGGGCCGAACATCAAGGTGTACGTGCTGGAAATCGGCTACGGCCGCCAGCCCCGCGTGGCGCTGGATGGCTTCGAGGTCAACGGCACGCGCGCGGCGGTCTGCGAAGAAGGCTCGAGCCTGGTGCCGTGTGGCAACTCCGGGATCACCGTCGGCTACATCTATACCTTCGACCTGGCCGGCAAGCAGGAAGGCACCTTCACCTTCAGCAACACCTCGCTGAATGCGCCGGGCAACAGCATGAGCGCGCAGATCTACATCAAGTAACGGCAGCGTCCGAACGCGGAGGGCTTTAAAGCTGACTAAGCTTTAAAGACCCTACCGCGGACACAGCCCATGACCTTTAGAGCCCTGATTCCCCTCGCCGAGGGTGTCGACGACCTGCAAAGCGTGACCCTGATCGATGTGCTGCGCCGCGCTCAAGTCGAAGTGCTGGTGGCCAGTATCGAAGGGCGGCGCATGCTCACCTGCGCCCGCGGCACCCGGATGACCGCCGACGGCATGCTGGTGGATGTGCTGGCCCAGAACTTCGACCTGATCGTGCTGCCCGGTGGCGCGGTTGGCGCGCAGCACCTGGCGGCCCATCAACCGCTGATGCAATTGGTCAAGGACCAGGCCGCCGCCGGGCGCTTGTTCGCCGGCATCGCCGAAGCACCGGCCCTGGCCTTGCAGAGTTACGGGGTGCTGCGCCAGCGGCGCATGACCTGCCTGCCCAGCGCCAGCCATCAGCTGTCGGGCTGCAACTTCGTCGACCAGCCGGTGGTGGTGGATGGCAACTGCATCACCGCGCAAGGCTCGGGGGCGGCCCTGAGTTTCGCCCTGACCCTGGTGGAGCAACTGTGCGGCAGGGGCCGGCGGACGGTGGTGGAGGGGGAGTTGCTGGTTTAGCGATCAGCAGACATGAGCGGCAATGGGCTCGATGCGCGGTAACAAGGCTTGTTCGGTCTGCCAGATATCGTAGTCCGCCTGTACCGCCAGCCAGACCTTGGCTTTACCTATTCCGGCGCGTTCCAGCCTTACCGCCAGTTCCGGCCGGATCGGCGCGTGGCCGTTCAGCACCTTGGAGAGATGGGGGCGGGCATAGCCAAGATGCCTGGCCAGTTCCGTCACGCTGATTCCCAACTCGGGCAATACGTCCACACGCAGTGTTTCACCGGGATGTGGCGGGTTGTGCATGGGCATGATCCTGCCTCCTGTTCAGTGGTAATCCAGATAGTCGACCAGCTCGATATCCGAACCCGTAAAACGAAAAATCACTCGCCAATTGCCCGATACGGTCAGTGACCAGTATTCGCGACGCTCGCCCTTGAGCGGATGCAACCGCCATCCCGGGAGGTCGAGGTCGTCAGGCTCTGTCGCGTGATCCATGAAAGGCAGCATGCGCGCCAGGCGCCTCGCATGATCGGCTCGGATCCCTCGAGTCGATCCCGTTTCATAGAAGGCCTTGAGGCCTTTGTGCTGAAAGGACTTGATCATGCGGCGAGTGTAAGGCGATACCTTACACTCTTCCCATCGGATATGTATTGCAGCGCGTGAATCGGACGATCAACGGCGACGTCCTGTGAGCTTCCTGCCTGTCTCGAATCAGGCCTTGGCTTCTTCTTCCACCGGCGCATGCATGCGATCGCGATGGGCCAGGGTCGGGAACAGTTTTATCCACACCCCGGTCACCAGCAGGGTGCCGACTCCGCCGAGGACCACCGCCGGCACGGTGCCGAACCAGTGGGCGGTGAGCCCGGACTCGAACTCGCCGAGCTGGTTGGAGGCGCCGATGAACAGGCCGTTCACGGCGCTGACCCGGCCACGCATTTCGTCCGGGGTTTCCAGCTGTACGAAGGAGGCGCGGATCACCATGCTGATCATGTCCGCCGCGCCCAGCACCACCAGCACCGCAAGCGAGAACCAGAACGAGGTCGACAGGCCGAAGGCGATGGTGGCAACGCCGAACACACCGACCGCGGTGAACATCACTCGCCCGACATGGCGGTCGACGGCAAAGCGCGCCAGCCACAGCGACATCAGCAAGGCCCCCACCGCCGGCGCCGAGCGCAGCAGGCCCAGGCCCCAGGCGCCGGTGAGCAGGATGTCCTTGGCGAACACCGGCAGCAGCGCGGTGGCGCCGCCCAGCAACACGGCGAACAGGTCCAGGGAAATCGCCCCGAGGATATCCGGGCGGCTGCGAATGAAGCGCACCCCGGCGAGCAGCGAGTCCAGGGTGGCCTTGCCCTTGTTCAGCGGCGTCTGCCGCGCGGGCAGGTTGAGCATCAGGCAGCAGGCGATCACATACAGCAGCACGGTCGGGCCATAGACCCACACGCTGCCAAAGGCGTAGAGCAGCCCGCCGAGGGCCGGCGCGACGATGGTCGCCGATTGCTGGGCGGACTGGGCGGCGGCCACGGCGCGGGGGAACAGCGCGCTGGGCACGATGCTCGGCAGCAGCGCCTGGGTGGTCGGCATCTCGAAGGAACGGGCGGCGCCCAGCAGGAAGGCGAGGATGAAGATCATCTCGCGGGTGACATGGTGGGTGGCGCTGCCGATGGCCAGGGACAGGGCGATCAGCGCCTGTAGCGACTGGCAGATGGCCGCCACCTTGCGCCGGTCATAGCGGTCGGCCACATGTCCGGTGTGCAGCATGAACAGCACCCGCGGCGCGAACTCCACCAGCCCGACCAGGCCCAGGTCGAGCACGTTGCCGGTCAGTTGGTAGAGGTTCCAGCCAATGGCCACGGTGAGCATCTGGAAGCCGCTGGCGGTGAAGATCCGCGCCAGCCAGAAGGCAATGAACGGACGGTGATGGCGAAGCAGCAGAGGGTCTTGGCTGGGCATCTGAAAGGCAGGTCTGAGCGTGGAGTAGGGCGAGGTTATCACCAAGATGTAACCAATAGTTGCAGAATCGTTAGCCCCGCATCTATCCCGTTTATTCGAAATAGCCCAATCCCTGTAGCCGCTGCCGCAGGCTGCGATAAGGGCCGAAGGACCTTCTACGGCGCAGAAATCGCCATGACCGTCTCGACCGATCGCAGTCTTCGGCAGCGGCTACAGGGAGAGCAAAACTTCGGAGAAAGCCCGTTCTTGACGTGGTGAGGCAACCTGTCACGCGACAAAAGACCACACAAACCGATGGCGAAAATAGGACTACTCTTTCAGCGTTGATTGATCCAGATCAAAACCTTTTCCAAGGTTAGGTCTGGCGGCCAGATGGCCAGACTCCCTGCGTTGCGATGGGTTTAAAAAGAACGAATTCGAATTCGCCACACTCCAGATCCGTGGGGGCAGTGGGTGCAGGCCTCCAGCCGGCAGCCGGTATTACCTGACAGAGGAAAGCTTATGTTCGGTTTGGAGGCACTAGATCTCGCCCGAATTCAGTTCGCGTTCACCATCTCGTTCCACATCCTGTTCCCCGCCATCACCATTGGTCTGGCGAGCTACCTGGCGGTGCTCGAAGGTTTGTGGCTCAAGACCCGCGACGATACCTACCGTGACCTGTACCACTTCTGGTCGAAGATCTTCGCCGTCAACTTCGGCATGGGGGTGGTCTCGGGCCTGGTCATGGCCTACCAGTTCGGCACCAACTGGAGCCGCTTCTCCGACTTTGCCGGTTCCGTTACCGGGCCGCTGCTGACCTATGAAGTGCTCACGGCCTTCTTCCTCGAAGCCGGCTTCCTCGGCGTGATGCTGTTCGGCTGGAACCGGGTCGGGCGCAAGCTGCACTTCTTCGCCACCGTGATGGTGGCCATCGGTACGCTGATCTCGACCTTCTGGATTCTCTCGTCCAACAGCTGGATGCAGACCCCGCAAGGCTACGAAATCATCGACGGCCGAGTGATTCCGGTGGACTGGCTGGCGGTGGTGTTCAACCCGTCGTTCCCGTACCGCCTGGCGCACATGGCCACGGCCGCTTTTGTCGCCACTGCGTTTTTCGTCGGTTCGTCCGCCGCCTGGCACCTGCTGCGTGGCCGCGATAACCCGGCAATCCGCCGCATGCTGTCGATGGCGATGTGGATGGCCCTGATCGTCGCGCCGATCCAGGCCGTGATCGGCGACTTCCACGGCCTCAACACCCTCAAGCACCAGCCGGCGAAAATCGCTGCGATCGAAGGGCACTGGGAAAACGTCGGTAACGAGCCGACCCCGCTGATCCTGTTCGGCTGGCCGGACATGAAGGAAGAAAAGACCAAGTTCGCCGTCGAGATCCCGTATCTGGGCAGCATCATCCTCACTCACTCGCTGGACAAGCAGGTGCCGGCGCTCAAGGAATTCCCGCCGGAAGACCGGCCGAATTCGACCATTGTGTTCTGGTCGTTCCGGATCATGGTCGGCCTGGGCATGCTGATGATCCTCACCGGCCTGTGGAGCCTGTGGCTGCGCAAGCGTGACCGCATCTACCAGAACCGCGCGTTCCTGTACCTGGCGTTGTGGATGGGCCCGTCCGGGCTGATCGCGATCCTCGCCGGCTGGTTCACCACCGAGATCGGCCGTCAGCCGTGGGTGGTCTACGGGCTGATGCGCACCGCGGACGCTTCGTCCGGGCATAGCCTGATGCAGATGAGCATCACCCTGGCGCTGTTTGTCGTGGTGTATTTCTCGCTGTTCGGTGTCGGTATCGGCTACATGATGCGCCTGGTGCGCAAAGGGCCGAAGACCAACGAAGGCGCGGAAGTCAGCCACGGTGGTCCTGGCCAGAAACGCACGCCGGCCCGTCCGCTGTCGGCTGCCGACGACGATGCCGAAGACAACGGCACCAGCCTGAACAAGGGGAATTGAGTCATGGGTATTGATCTTCCGCTGATCTGGGCCGTGATCATCATCTTCGGCATCATGATGTACGTGGTCATGGACGGGTTCGACCTGGGCATCGGGATTCTCTTCCCGTTCGTCAAGGACTCCCGCGACCGTGACGTGATGATGAACACCGTCGCCCCGGTCTGGGACGGTAACGAAACCTGGCTGGTCCTGGGCGGTGCCGCGTTGTTCGGCGCCTTCCCGCTGGCCTATTCGGTGGTGCTCTCGGCGCTGTACATGCCGCTGATCCTGATGCTCATCGGCCTGATCTTCCGCGGCGTGGCCTTCGAGTTCCGCTTCAAGGCCAAGGAAGCCAAGCGCCACATCTGGGACAAGGCATTCATCGGCGGTTCGCTGGCGGCGACTTTCTTCCAGGGCCTGGCGCTGGGTGCCTTCATCGATGGCCTGCCGGTGGTCGACCGCCAGTACGCCGGCGGTTCGCTGGACTGGTTCACGCCGTTCACCCTGTTCTGCGGCGTCGCGCTGGTGGTGGCCTATGCCTTGCTCGGCTGCACCTGGCTGATCATGAAGACCGAAGGCAAGCTGCAGGAGCAGATGCATGACCTGGCGCGGCCGCTGGCCTTCGTGCTGCTGGCGGTGATCGGTGTCGTCAGTATCTGGACGCCGCTGGCCCACCCGGAAATCGCTTCGCGCTGGTTCACCCTGCCGAACCTGTTCTGGTTCCTGCCGGTGCCGATCCTGGTGCTGGTGACCATGTACGGCCTGCTGCGCGCCGTGGCCCGCAATGCTCACTACACGCCGTTCCTGCTGACCCTGGTGCTGATCTTCCTCGGCTACAGTGGCCTGGGCATCAGCCTGTGGCCGAACATCGTGCCGCCGTCGATCTCGATCTGGGACGCCGCCGCGCCGCCGCAAAGCCAGGGCTTCATGCTGGTGGGCACGCTGTTCATCATCCCGTTCATCCTGGGTTACACCTTCTGGAGCTACTACGTGTTCCGCGGCAAGGTCACCCACGAAGACGGCTACCACTAGTCAATGCGCCGCTCCCTGTGCGGGAGCGGACGTGCTCGCGATGGCGCCCGAGCGACGCCATAGTCCCCATTCCGAGAGGAGTATTCGATGATGGCTGGCAAACCCACGTTGCAGGAAATCGAAGAAGCCGAGAAGAAACCGCTCTGGCAGCGCCTGGGCTGGCTCGCCGGGATCTGGGTCGGCAGCGTGCTGGCGCTGTTTATCGTCGCCAGCCTGATGCGCATGTTCATGAACGCCGCGGGCCTGACCACGCACTGATTTTCACCACCGCTCATCCCATCCCGTTGCCTTGCGGCACGGTTTTATAACCCTCCTCTGGAGGGTTTTTTTTGGCCTGGGGTTTTATGAGAAAGGGGGGCTGGCGATGGCCGTGCAGTCGACCGCGAATGGGTCGGCTGCCGGGGGGATTATTTGCGCGCCTTGAGGATCACGAACTTGGGCGTGGCGGCCACTTGCTCGACGCCGCGGAACAGCCGCGCCAGCTTGCTGTGATAGCCCAGGTGACGGTTGCCGACGATGTACAGCGCGCCGCCCACCACCAAGGCTTCGCGGGCCTGCTGGAACATGCGCCAGGCGAGGAAGTCGCCGACCACCTGCTGCTGGTGGAAGGGCGGGTTGCACAGCACCACGTCCAGCGACTGCGGCTCCTGTCCGGCCAGGCCGTCGCCGGCGCGCACGGTCACTTCGCGCTCGCCCAGGGTTGCGCGCCAGTTCTCCAGGGCCGATTGCACGGCCATGAAGGACTCGTCCACCAGGGTGTAGTGGGCATCGGGGTTGTGCAGGGCGCTGGCGATGGCCAGCACACCGTTGCCGCAACCCAGGTCCGCGACCCGGGCCTTGCCGAGGTTTTTCGGCAGGTGCGGGAGGAAGGCGCGGGTGCCGATATCCAGGCCTTCGCGGCAGAACACATTGGCGTGGTTGAGCAGCTCGATGGCGGGCTCGTCGAGCTTGTAGCGGGTCGGGTAGGGCGAAACCGCCGGGGTTTTCGCCTCCGGCGTGGCGATCAGCAAGCGGGCTTTTTTCACCGCCAGCGAGGCCTGTACCGGGCCGATATAGCGCTCCAGCAGATCGCCGGCGGCCCGTGGCAGATGCTTGACCATCGCTGCCGCCACCACCTGGGCGCCCGGCGCCAGTTGGCCTTGCAGGCGAATCAGCTGTTCTTCCAGCAGGGCCAGGGTCTTGGGCACGCGGATCAGAACGCGGTCGAATGGCCCGGTCAACGGCTCGCTGGCTGGCACCACCGTGACGGCGTCGAATGGCAGGCCATTGCGCACCAGGTTTTTCTCCAGCGCCAGCGCGCCGAGAAACGAGTCGCCGCTGCTGCGCACCTGAACGCGCCCGACCAGGCTGGCCGCCAGCGCGCCGAAGCTGTCGTTGAGGACCAGCACCCGGGTGTCCGCCGTCGGTTGCTGTTCGGCCAGGTGATTGAGCAGGTACTCGTCCGCTGCGTCGAAAGCTTGCAGGGGCTCGTTCTGTTGTTCGGGCTGGCGGATCAGGTCGAGCTGGGCGAAGGGGCTTTCGAGCAGGGGCATGGGGCGGACTCTTGGTAATCGGTGAATGTCCTGCCGGCGGGAGGAGCGCGATGCGGGCTGGACCGTTCGGGCAGGTGGCGTGCAGGCCACGTGGCAGGTGCCCGAAGAGGGGGCCAATGGTACGTTTTTTTGCGCTCGATTGCCCGCGCTCTATGCCATTACAAACCGCCGGTGTTTCTGTCGCGCGCTTTGCGGGACACTAAGGGCATTCGCTTATTGGAGCCTGCCATGACTGCCAGTGCAGAAAAATACACGCGCCAGACCTTGCTCGACGTCCAGCCCCTGACTCCCAGCCTGTTTACCCTGCGCACCACGCGGGACGCAGGCTTTCGCTTTCGCGCCGGGCAGTTCGCCCGCCTGGGGGTGACCAAGGCCGACGGCAGCACGGTGTGGCGGGCGTACTCCATGGTGTCTTCGCCTTTTGATGAGTTTCTCGAGTTCTTCTCCATCGTCGTGCCCGACGGCGAGTTCACCAGTGAGCTGAGCCGGCTGGGGGAGGGCGATACCCTGATGGTGGACCGGCAGGCGTTCGGTTATCTGACCCTCGACCGTTTCGTCGATGGCCGCGACCTCTGGCTGCTGTCCACCGGCACCGGAATCGCGCCTTTTGTTTCGATCCTCCAGGACTTCGAAGTCTGGGAGAAATTCGAGCGGATCATCCTGGTCTACAGCGTGCGCGAGGCCAAGGAGCTGGCTTATCAGCAATTGCTGGCCGAGCTGAAGCAGCGCGATTATCTGGCGGAAGTTGCCCATAAGCTGCAAGTCATCACCACGGTGACCCGTGAGTTGCATCCTGGCAGCCTCAATGGGCGGATCACCCATTTGATCGAAAACGGTGAGCTGGAGCGCGTCGCCGGTGTGCCGCTGAGCGCCGAGCACTCGCGAGTGATGCTCTGCGGCAACCCGCAGATGATCGACGACACCCGCGCCCTGCTCAAACAGCGCGACATGCACCTGAGCCTGACCCGGCGGCCCGGGCAGGTGGCGGTGGAAAACTACTGGTAAAAAAATGGCGCCGCCTGACTTGCAGGGGCGCCGTTTTGTTGCGGCACAAGCCTCAGGGCTTGTTGTTCTGCGCCTTGAGCAGGTCGCGGATCTCGCCCAGCAGCGTTTCTTCCTTGGTAGGAGCGGCCGGTGCCACGGCTTCTTCACGCTTCAGGCGGTTGATCACTTTCACGCCCATGAAGATGGCGAAGGCAACGATGATGAAGTCGATCAGGCTCTGGATGAACTTGCCGTAGGCCAGCACCACGGCCGGTGTCTCGCCGACGGCGTCCTTGAGCGTGATCGCCAGATCACTGAAGTCCACCCCACCGATCAGCAAGCCGATTGGCGGCATCACCACATCGCCAACAAACGACGAGACGATCTTGCCGAATGCGGCGCCGATGATAATACCGACGGCCATGTCGACCACATTACCTTTGACCGCGAAGGCCTTGAACTCACTTAGCACGCCCATAGGTTATTCCTTGTTACAGATGAGGTTGGTGAACGCAGTGTAATTCAGCAAAAGGCATCTTGCTTGCAACAACTGCTTACAGCGTTCGGAGTTATCGACCGGGTTAACGGCAAATAGTTTACAAAGTGCCATCAATCGCGCGCGAAATACCCGCGCTTGCTCTTTCATACCAGAATATTTTTTCAATCAGACTGTTGCGACCTTTCTATTTAGATTTCGACTCTTTGGTCACTAGCCTCTGACAGGCGCACCTGGATGCGTTTGATTAAAACCAGAGGAATAAAACATGACCATGATCATTGGCCTTGGGAGTTTTTCCCAACGACGCATAGTGGGCGTACTCGCCGCCAGTATGCTTTCTCTTTCCGTACAGGCCGCTACTTTGACCCGGGATAACGGGGCCGCGGTGGGCGATAACCAGAACTCGCAGACTGCGGGCGCTACCGGGCCGGTATTGCTGCAGGATGTGCAGTTGATCCAGAAGCTCCAGCGCTTCGATCGCGAGCGCATTCCAGAGCGGGTGGTGCATGCCCGTGGCACCGGTGCCCATGGTTCCTTCACCGTGACCGACAGCCTGAGCGACCTGACCAAGGCCAAGGTATTCGCTGCCGGACAGGTCACGCCGGTATTCGTGCGTTTTTCCGCGGTAGTGCACGGCAATCATTCGCCGGAAACCCTGCGTGACCCGCGCGGTTTTGCCACCAAGTTCTATACCGCCGACGGTAACTGGGATCTGGTCGGCAACAACTTCCCGACTTTCTTTATTCGCGATGCGATCAAATTCCCGGACATGGTTCATGCGTTCAAACCTGATCCACGGACCAACCTGGATGACGATTCCCGGCGCTTCGATTTCTTCTCCCATGTTCCGGAAGCCACCCGGACCCTGACCGAGCTGTATTCCAATTCCGGTACTCCGGCCAGTTACCGGGAAATGGACGGTAATGGCGTGCACGCCTACAAGTTGATCAATGCCAAGGGCGAAGTGCATTACGTGAAGTTTCACTGGAAGAGTTTGCAGGGCATCAACAACCTCGATCCCAAACAAGTGGTCGAGGTGCAGGGGCGTGATTACAGCCATATGACCAATGACCTGGTCACGCATATCAACAAGGGCGATTTCCCGAAATGGGACCTGTATGTCCAGGTCCTGAAGCCGGAAGACCTGGCCAAGTTCGATTTCGACCCGCTGGATGCCACCAAGATCTGGCCGGGCGTGCCTGAGCGCAAGGTCGGGCAGATGGTGCTCAACCGCAACCCGGCCAACGTGTTCCAGGAAACCGAACAGGTGGCCATGGCCCCGGCCAACCTGGTGCCGGGCATCGAGCCGTCGGAAGACCGCCTGCTGCAAGGCCGGGTGTTCTCCTATGCCGATACCCAGCTGTACCGCCTGGGCGCCAACGCCCTGCAATTGCCGATCAACGCGCCGAAAGTCGCGGTGAACAACGGCAACCAGGATGGCGCGATGAACAGTGGCAGCACCAGCACCGGTGTGAATTACCAGCCGAGCCGCCTGATGCCGCGCGAAGAGCCGCAAAGCGCGCGTTACAGCCAGTTGGCGCTGAGTGGCAGCACCCAGCAGGCGAAGATCCAGCGCGAGCAGAACTTCAAGCAGGCCGGCGATCTGTATCGCTCGTTGAGCCAGAAAGAGCGCCAGGACCTGATCGAGAACTTCGGCGGTTCCCTGGCGACCACCGATGACGAGAGCAAGCACATCATGCTGTCGTTCCTCTACAAGGCCGATCCCGAGTACGGCACCGGCGTGACCAAGGTGGCCAAGGGCGACCTGGCCCGGGTCAAGGCCCTGGCCGCCAAGCTGTCGGATTAACCTCAACCAGCGTCACGCCCCGGCGTGACGCTTCCTTTTTGTAGGAGCGAGGCTTGCCCGCGATGGGCCGCGCAGCGGCCCCAATACCGGTGACTGCGTTCTCCCTGACGAACGTATTTACCCGGGCCGAAGTCATCGCGGGCAAGCCTCGCTCCTACAGGTTTTTGCAAGGCAAGGGAGTCGCACCATGCGCTTGTTCATTTCGCTGCTGCTGGCCGCCTGCTCGCTGGGCGCTTATGCGCAGCAACCGGTGCCCACGGACCCGGCGGCGGTCAAGGCCCAGTTACAGAATTACTACTTCGATGCGGCCCGTCGTGGCGACGTCGAGATGCTCAATACCTTTATCGAGGCCGGTTATTCCCTCGATACCCAGGACGAGAAGGGCTACACCGCCCTGATCCTTGCGGCGTATCACGGCCAGGGACCGGCGGTGGAGCGTTTGCTGGCCGCCGGTGCCGATGCCTGCGCCCAGGATAAAAGAGGCAGCACGGCGCTGATGGGCGCCATTTTCAAGGGCGAAGTGAAGATCGCCCGGCGCCTGCTGGCCACCGACTGCAACCCTGACCAGCGCAACGGCGCTGGCCAGACCGCAGCCATGTACGCCGGGCTGTTCAAGCGGGTGGAGCTGCTCGATGCCCTGGCGACCAAGGGCGCCGACCTGAATGCCGAAGATCCGCTGGGCAACAGCGCCGCGCGTCTGGCCGACGGTGAAATCCACACGGCCGCGCCGCGCTGATCCGCTCCAGCTGAGCTATCATCGCGGTTTTTGCCGGGGGATCAGATGGCCAAGGCCAAGCGCATGTACGGCTGCACCGAGTGCGGCGCAACCTTTCCCAAATGGGCCGGCCAGTGCGGCGAATGCGGAGCCTGGAACACCCTGACCGAAACCATGGTGGAAAGCGGTGGCGCCGCGGCCCCCAGCGGTCGCACCGGCTGGGCCGGGCAGCAGGCGCAGATCAAGACCCTGGCCGAGGTCAGCGTCGAAGAGATTCCACGCTTTTCCACGGCTTCCGGCGAACTGGACCGGGTGCTCGGCGGCGGTCTGGTCGACGGTTCGGTGGTGCTGATTGGCGGCGACCCGGGGATCGGCAAGTCGACCATTCTGTTACAGACCTTGTGCAACATCGCCACCCGCATGCCGGCGCTCTACGTCACAGGCGAAGAATCGCAGCAACAGGTGGCGATGCGTGCCCGGCGCCTGGGCCTGCCCCAGGACCAGCTACGGGTGATGACCGAAACCTGTATCGAAACCATCATCGCCACGGCCCGGCAGGAGAAGCCCAAGGTCATGGTGATCGACTCGATCCAGACCATCTTCACCGAGCAACTGCAA
This sequence comes from Pseudomonas sp. RW409, assembly GCF_003184125.1. NCBI lineage: Bacteria > Pseudomonadati > Pseudomonadota > Gammaproteobacteria > Pseudomonadales > Pseudomonadaceae > Pseudomonas > Pseudomonas sp. RW409. The sequence goes on from NZ_QHHP01000033.1 coordinate 401,788, forward strand.
TCGGCCCCCGGCGGGGTTTCCCAGGTGCGCGAAAGCGCGGCGCTGCTGGTGCGCTATGCCAAGCAGAGCGGCACGGCGATCTTCCTGGTGGGCCACGTGACCAAGGAGGGCGCGCTGGCCGGGCCGCGGGTCCTCGAGCACATGGTCGACACCGTGCTGTATTTCGAAGGTGAGTCCGACGGCCGCCTGCGCTTGCTGCGGGCGGTGAAGAACCGCTTCGGCGCGGTCAACGAGCTGGGCGTGTTCGGCATGACCGATCGCGGCTTGAAAGAGGTTTCCAACCCTTCGGCGATCTTTCTCACCCGTGCCCAGGAAGAAGTCCCGGGCAGCGTGGTCATGGCCACCTGGGAAGGCACCCGGCCGATGCTGGTGGAAGTCCAGGCGCTGGTGGATGACAGCCACCTGGCCAATCCGCGGCGGGTCACCCTGGGCCTGGACCAGAACCGCCTGGCGATGCTGCTGGCGGTGCTGCACCGTCACGGCGGCATTCCGACCCACGATCAGGACGTGTTCCTCAACGTGGTCGGCGGGGTCAAGGTGCTGGAAACCGCGTCCGACCTGGCGTTGATGGCGGCGGTGATGTCCAGCCTGCGCAACCGGCCCTTGCCCCACGATCTGCTGGTGTTCGGCGAAGTCGGCCTGTCCGGCGAAGTACGCCCGGTGCCGAGCGGCCAGGAGCGCCTCAAGGAGGCGGCCAAGCACGGTTTCAAACGGGCCATCGTGCCCAAGGGCAATGCCCCGAAAGAGCCGCCACAGGGCTTGCGGATCATTGCGGTAACCCGTCTGGAGCAGGCGCTGGATGCGCTGTTCGAATGACCCCTTGTGCCACTGAAAGGAAGCAGTTCATGCGGATGACAGCAGCGGGCCTGGGTGCCCTCGGTTTTGCGTTGTTGTGGGGTAGCGGCCTGGCTGTAGCCAGCCAGGAGGATGCGCCGCGCGGCTATCGGATCGCCCAGGAATTGCTGGTCGGCGACGGCACGGTGCTCGAGGTGCTGGAAGACCGGCGTATCACCGCGCAACTGCACGCGCAGAGCTGGGGCAGCGGCCTGGACGAGGAAACCTTCGACGAGTCGACGGACAGCGAGCACCAGCCACAGCTGGAGGCCCGGGTGCGCCTGGTGTCGGAGGTCGGCGAGGTGCTTGCCGAGCAGTCCCTGGGCTACCCGCTGGCGAAGGTGGAAAAGGCGCCGCTCAGCGGCCTGCCATACCCGGCGTTTTTCCTCACCGTCGATCAGACGGCGCCGATGGGCAGCTACAGCGGTCCGGCCACGCAGCTCCTGGCGCCGACACAAAGCCGGCTGGAGCCGGTTCAGTATCGGGACGAAAGCGGGGAGCAGCGCCCGCTGGGGTTGGCCCAGACCGGCAAGGCGGCCTGGCAGATCCTTCCAGCGGCAGCGGGCGCTACCGAGGCGATTGCCCAGGTGTCTTCGGCGCCTGCCAGCGAGGGTGACGATTTTGTGACCACGTACCGGACTTATCGCTGGGTGGACGGGCAGTGGACCGCCGCCAGTCGGCAACAGCCCGGTTATTGGGATATGGAAAGCGAATTCCCCGCGCCCTCGGCATTTCCTTGAGCGTCTGACGGGAAGAGGCGGGCGCTCAAACCTCCAGCAGCGCCCCCAGTTCACGCTCCAGCTCCTGCGGATCGGCGAGGTTCAGTTCGATCAGCCGGCGCAGGTGCTCGATCGATTCCAGGTCTATATGCAGGCAAACAAAGCCCAGCTGGCCGTGATCGTCGTGCGCCAGTTGCACGTCCATGCGCACTTCGGCGTCATCGCTCAAATGGATATCGGCTTCGAACGGCTGGCTTTCGTCCCCCAGCCAGGGATCGGGACGCTGGATCAGCATGCCCCTGAGCGAGAGATCGACCAACTGCACGGACCAGCGATAAGGGCCCTGGCTCAGTTCGGTGCGGGCATCGAAGGCGATGCGTTTGAAACGGCGACGATCGGCATGGTGTTCGCTCATGAGCAGCCCCTCTGCGTGGTGAAATGACTATAGACCAGACCCGGGGGCGCTCCCACCGCTACAGCCAGCGGCGCACCTTGCGGCAATAGTCACGGTAGCGGTCGCCGAACAACTCCAGCAGATGGTTCTCGTCCGGCCGGATCACCGTCAGGTTCATCAGGTAAATCAGCAGCGGCAACAGCAGCCACGGCCACAGGCTGCCGAGCAGCAGGGCAATGGCGCAGTAACCCAGGGTGTCGCCGAGATTGATGGGGTTGCGCGAGATCGCGAACGGGCCGTCGCACAGCAGGCGCCGGGGTTCGCCGCGATTGCTGGTGGTGGTGTGCCGTTGCCTGAGACGCCACATCGCCCAGAACGACAGGCCCTGGCCGCCGATGATCAGCAGCAGGGCCAGGGTGCGCAGCCAGCCGTTGACCGGGACCGGCAAGGGCACAGCGTCGGCAAGCAACAGCGCTGCTATCAGGAACAGCAGATACAGCAGCGGCGGTGACAGCGGCGGTCCATCGGGCGGAGCGGGCATGGGCACTCCAGACAGCGAGTCGTTAAAGGTGCGACCGCTTTTTCGCCCGGGTGGTTCAGTGCTTCCAGAAGCGGTTGCACCGAGGCGGTGCAAAACCTAAGAAAAAACTCAAAAGGGCGCTCTAGACCAACGTGGGGGGTGGCCTTTGGGGCCAGTAGCGCTAAACTCCGGATGGCTGTCTTTCTTGTCCACCCTGGCTGGAATAATAAAATGAAAAATAATAATAGCCCGCTACGCCACTTACCCTGGCTGGTGCTGGCAATCGTAGGAGCGTGCGCCCTCGGCGTAGTGGCATTGCGCCGCGGCGAGGCGATCAACGCCTTGTGGATCGTGGTCGCTGCCGTGGCCATCTATCTGGTCGCATACCGTTACTACAGCCTGTTCATCGCTAACAACGTGATGCAGCTCGATGCGCGCCGGGCCACCCCCGCCGTGCTCAACAACGACGGTCTGGACTATGTTCCGACCAACAAGCACATTCTCTTCGGTCACCACTTCGCGGCCATCGCCGGCGCGGGCCCGCTGGTGGGGCCGGTACTGGCGGCGCAGATGGGCTATCTGCCCGGCACGCTCTGGCTGATTGCCGGGGTGGTGCTGGCGGGGGCGGTACAGGACTTCATGGTCCTGTTCATGTCCACCCGGCGCAACGGCCGTTCCCTGGGCGACATGGTCCGTGAGGAAATGGGCCGGATCCCGGGAACCATCGCGCTGTTCGGCTGCTTCCTGATCATGATCATCATCCTCGCGGTGCTGGCGCTGATCGTGGTCAAGGCCCTGGCCGAAAGCCCGTGGGGCATCTTCACGGTGATGGCGACCATCCCGATCGCGATGTTCATGGGCGTCTACATGCGCTACATCCGCCCGGGCCGCATCGGTGAAATCTCCGTCATCGGCGTGCTCCTGCTGCTGGGCTCGATCTGGCTGGGGGGCCAGATCGCCGCGGATCCTGTGTGGTCCAAGGCCTTCACCTTCACCGGCGTACAGATCACCTGGATGCTCATCGGCTACGGTTTCGTCGCCGCGGTGCTGCCGGTATGGCTGATCCTGGCGCCGCGCGACTACCTGTCGACCTTCCTCAAGATCGGTACCATCATCGCCCTGGCGATCGGCATCCTGATCACCATGCCCGAGCTGAAAATGCCGGCGCTGACCCAGTTCACCGACGGCACCGGCCCGGTCTGGAAAGGCGGCCTGTTCCCGTTCCTGTTCATCACCATCGCCTGTGGCGCGGTGTCCGGCTTCCACGCGCTGATCTCTTCCGGGACCACGCCGAAGCTGCTGGATAACGAAACCAACGCCCGTTACATCGGTTACGGCGGCATGCTGATGGAGTCCTTCGTGGCCATCATGGCGATGGTCGCCGCTTCGGTGATCGAGCCAGGCGTGTACTTCGCCATGAACAGCCCGGCGGCCATCGTCGGCGGTGACGTGGTAACCGTGGCGCAGACGGTCAGCAGCTGGGGCTTCGCCATTACTCCGGACGCCCTGCAAGCAGTGGCCAAGGACATCGGTGAAACCACCATCCTGGCCCGTGCCGGTGGTGCGCCGACCCTGGCGGTCGGTATCGCGCAGATCCTGCACACGGTGCTGCCGGGCGAGAACACCATGGCGTTCTGGTACCACTTCGCGATCTTGTTCGAAGCGCTGTTCATCCTGACCGCGGTGGACGCCGGTACCCGTGCCGGGCGTTTCATGCTGCAGGACCTGCTGGGTTCCTTCGTGCCAGCCCTGAAACGCACCGAGTCCTGGACCGCCAACCTGATCGCCACCGCCGGCTGCGTGGCCCTTTGGGGTTACTTGCTGTACCAGGGTGTGATCGATCCGCTGGGTGGCATCAACACCCTGTGGCCGCTGTTCGGCATCTCCAACCAGATGCTGGCGGGTATCGCGCTGATGCTCGGCACCGTGGTGCTGATCAAGATGAAGCGTCAACGCTACATCTGGGTGACCTTGCTGCCAGCTGCCTGGCTGCTGATCTGCACCACCACCGCGGGCCTCATCAAGCTGTTCGACGCCAACCCGGCAGTCGGTTTCCTGGCCCTGGCCAAGAAGTACAGCGATGCCCTGGCCAATGGTCAGATCCTCGCTCCGGCCAAGGACATCACGCAGATGCAGCACGTGATCTTCAACGCCTACACCAACGCCACGCTGACGGTGCTGTTCCTGCTGGTGGTATTCAGCATCCTGTTCTACGCCCTCAAGGTGGGTATCTCCGCCTGGGGTAAAAAAGAACGCACGGATAAAGAATCGCCATTCCATGCACTGCCGGATGCGTAATCGAGGATTGCAATCGTGTTCAATGACCTGAGTCGCCTCGGTAAATACCTCGGTCAGGCCGCGCGCCTGATGGTCGGCATGCCCGACTACGACAACTACGTCGAGCATATGCAGACCAAGCACCCGGACAAACCGGTGATGTCGTACGAGGCGTTCTTCCGGGAACGCCAGGAAGCGCGGTACGGCGGCAAAGCCGGGCCGAAATGCTGTTGATTCGTTAGTGTCTCTGTAGGAGCGAGCTTGCTCGCGAAAAACCTAAAGACGCCGAGTTCATTCTGAACGCATGTGGTGTCCTTGAGTTCTTCGCGAGCAAGCTCGCTCCTACAGTTGTTTTTGCGTTCCCATTTTTTTCAGGAGAACCGCTTTTGTCCTCTCCAATCCCCGTCACCGTTCTCAGCGGTTTCCTCGGCGCCGGCAAGACCACCTTGCTGCGCCATCTGCTCAAGGCCGAGCACGGCCTGAAAATCGCCGTGATCGAAAACGAATTCAGCGATGCCGGCATCGACACCCAGTTGCTGGGCGACGAGCCGGTGCAAGTGATGACGCTGTCCAACGGCTGCGTCTGCTGCACCATCCATACCGACCTGACCAAGGCGCTGTTCTTGCTGCTCGAGCGGGTGGACAGCGGCGAGATCGCCTTCGACCGGCTGGTGATCGAATGCACCGGGCTGGCTGACCCGGCGCCCGTGGCCCAGACCTTCTTCATCGACGAAGAACTGCGCGAGCGTTACATCCTCGACGGCATCATCACCCTGGTGGACGCCAAGCACGCCGAGCACCACCTGACCCAGACCATCGCCCAGGCCCAGATCGGCTTCGCCGACCGCCTGCTGGTGAGCAAGCGCGACCTGGTAGACGAGCAGACCTTCAATGCGCTGAGCGAGCGCCTGACCCGGATCAACCGTCGTGCGCCGATCCGTGTGGTCGAGCATGGCCGCATCGACCTGGCCGAGCTGTTGGATGTGCGTGGCTTCAACCTGAATGCCGACCTGGGTGGCGGTGTCAGCTTGCGTCCGGTGAGCAAGGCGCCCTCCATCGACCGTATTTCCAGCCTGGTGCTGCGCACCGATGCGCCGCTGGATATCGACCGGCTCAGCGAGTTCATGAACGAGCTGCTGGAAGAACACGGCAAGCAACTGCTGCGCTACAAGGGCGTGCTGAACATTGCCGGTGAGCCACGGCGCCTGGTGTTCCAGGGCGTGCTCAAGCTGTACGGTTTCGACTGGGATACCGAATGGGCCGAAGGCGAGACGCGGGAGAGCGTGATTGTGTTCATTGCCGACGATCTGCCGGAAGAGAAGATCCGTGCCGGGTTCGCCCGGATGGCGGCGCAATAGTTACAGATTTCAACGACATCATCGCGAGCAAGCTCGCTCCTACCTGTAGGAGCGAGCTTGCTCGCGAAACGATCTCAGACTCAGCGTGTTATTTCGAACCCGCGCTGGCCTTGAGCAACCTGTCCTCCAGGTGATCCAGGTGCCCGGTCATCAAGGCGACTGCGGCCTTGACGTCACCGTCTTCGATGGCGTCGACAATCGCCGCATGTTCCTGCCAGGCGCAATGGCTGCAGGCGCGGGTTTCATGGTGGGCAATCGCCAGTGACGTCAGCGGCACCAGGCTGCCGAGGAAATGCGCCAGCGGCGCGTTGCCGGCCACCTCGGCCAATTGCAGGTGGAACTCGCCGGACAGGCGGATCGCCGGGCCACGCAAGCCGCGGTCGATGCAGTCGCGCTCAGCGGCGATCAATTCCCGCAGGCGTTTGAGGTTGCGCGGCGCCGGTTGCTGGCAGGTGAGCCTGACCAGGGTGATTTCCGTCAGGCGGCGGGCGTGCAGGATCTGCCGCGTCTGTTCATGGTCCGGTGCCGCCACCTGGGGACGGTGGTTGGGCCGCAGGATAATCACCTGCTGGTGGGACAAACGCGCCAGGACCTGGCGAATGATGCTGCGACTGACCCCGAACACTTCGCCGAGGCTGTCCTCGGTGAAACGGCTGGCGGGGGCGATGCGTTGTTCGAGAATGGCATCGAAAATCTGCGGATAGACATCGTCGACCAGCAGTTTTTTCTCGCCGGTGCGGCGCCGTGGCAGGGCACCGGGGAGGGGGAATGCAAGTTTGTTCAAGGCGTAGCTGGCCATGGCCTGTCTCCAGTCCGGTTACCGATACGAAAGTGTGAGTGCGGCTTAGTTGCCCAGATGGTCGTCCGGGATGTTCAGCTCGATGCCCATGCGCTGGCCTTCCCTGAGGATGTGCCGGCGCATTTCGGCACTGGCCAATGCGCTGTTCTTGTTGCGGATCGCCCGGACCACCGCTTCGTTTTCTTCCAGGCGTTCGGCCAGGTGCTCCGGCGAGTTGCGCAGGATTTCCGCGCTCTGCTTCAGGGCATTGCTGGTTTGCTGCACCACGTTCTGGAAGATCGGGTTGGAGGTCAGGGTGAACAGTTCTTCATGGAAGGCGATGTAGGCGTTCATCCCGGCTTCGCTGTCGTTGGCCTCCAGGGCTTCGCGCATGTCCATCAGGGTCAGGCGCAGCTGGCCCACTTCCTTGCTGCTGATGGATTGCGCCACCAGGCCGACGATGAAGGGTTCGAGGGTGTAGCGCAGTTGCAGCACGTCCTCGAGGCTGGCACCCGCCACGCCGCTGTCGCTGGCCGGTTGTTCGTTGAGGCTGGCCTCCAGGACCACCACGCCTTTGCCGGGCATGGAACGCACCAGGCCCAGGGTTTCCAGAACAGTCACCGCCTCGCGCAGGCTCGGGCGGCTGATGCCCAGCTGCTCGGCCAATTCACGTTGCCCCGGCAGCATGTCGCCGGAGCGCCATTGGCCACGGGCCAAGGCCGCGCGCAGCTTTTCTACCACTGAATTTACAACCGTTGACGAGGTGATCACTGTTCACTCCCTGGTATATGGCGGATGAGGCCCATGGCAGGCGCTGATTGTTGTGCCTGCCGGCGACAGGCACAAGGCATGCCTCAGAACTCCTGCTGCTGCGCGCCGGGCAGCGGTTTTCGCGGTTGGAAACCATAGCCCTGCTGGCCGCTCAGGACTTTGTTGGCGCGTTGGATATCGATGTCTCTTTCCCAGCGGGCAATGGCCACGGTGGCGACGCAGTTGCCGATCAGGTTGGTCAGCGCCCGGCCGATGCCCATGAACCAGTCCACTGCCAGCACCAGCACCAGGCCCACCACTGGGATGGCCGGAATCGCCGTCAGGGTGGCGGCCAGGATCACCAGCGCCGAACCGGGAATCCCGTGGGCGCCTTTGGAGGTGATCAGCGACACCAGCAGGATGGTCAGCAAATCGGACATCGACAACGGCGTGCCGGTGGCATTGGCGATGAAGACGATGGCCAGGGTCAGGTAGATCGAGAAACCGTCGAGGTTGAACGAATAACCCGTCGGGATGACCAGGCCGACCGTGGAGCTGCCGATGCCCAGGTGCTCCAGTTTGCGCATGATCTGTGGCAGTACGGCGTCGGAGGAGGCGGTGCCGAGGACAATCAGCAGCTCTTCGCGCAGGTATTTGAGGAAGGGCAGCATGCGCAGGCCGGAACAGCGCATGACCACGCCTAGAATGACGGCCACGAACGCGAAGCAGGTCAGGTAGAACAGGCCCACCAGGCTGCCCAGGTGCTGTAGCGAGTCCAGGCCGTACTTGCTGGTGGTGAAGGCGATGGCGCCGAACACGCCGATCGGCGCCAGGCGCACGATCATGCCCATGATGCGGAAGATGATGTGGCTGAGTTCGTTGATCAGCCGCGAGATGCCGGAAGCGGCTTCGCCCACCAGGTTCAGCGCGCTGCCGAACAGCACCGAGAACAGCAGCACTTGCAGGATATTGTTTTCGGCGAAGGCGCCCAGCACCGAGTTGGGGATCAGGCCCATCAGGAACTCAGAGGTGCCGTGCATGTGCTGGCTGCGTTGGGCGATGTCGCCCATGTCGGCGGCGGACAGCTGCTCCAGGTGGATATTGGCGCCGCTGCCGATGCCGGTGGTGAAGGCGAAGACCAGACCGATCACCAGGGCGATGGTGGTCAGGACTTCGAAGTAGATGACGGATTTGAGCCCGATGCGTCCGACCTTTTTCAGGTCGCCGGCGCCGGAGATGCCGCTGACCACCACACAGAAGACGATCAGGCCGATCAGCATCTTGATCAGCTTGATAAAGGCATCGCCCAGTGGCTTGAGTTGCGAGGAGTATTCGGGAAGTGTCAGTCCGCACACGATGCCGAGCATCAGTCCGAGGACTACCTGGAGGAAAATCGAACGCGAGCACCATCTGAGCATGAGGGGAATCCTGGTCGGTGTCCCGGCTGCCGTGCGCGGAGCGCATCAGATTCGGGACTTAATTATTGTGGTCTTACCGGTATGTCCAGTGCAGGCGCAGTCTATGCCCGATTTTCCCGCGAATACAAGGGCAGATCCGAAAATTGGCATGACCGGTCTGACCAGTGGTGCTGGTCCTGTAGCCGCTGCCGCAGGCTGCGATCTGCCGGTACGGCCGCGACACTCTGAAGATCGCAGGAAGGCCTTCGGCCTTATCGCAGCCTGCGGCAGCGGCTACAGGTCCCGGGCCAGACAAATCGCGGACGAAAAAAAGCCCGGCGCGAAGGCCGGGCTTTTCATGCAACGCTCTGCGAATCAGGCGCCGTATACCGGCAGCTTCTTGCAGATGGCTTTGACTTTCTCACGAACGGCGTCGATCACCGCTTCGTTGTTCAGGTCGGCCAGGATGTCGCAGATCCAGCCAGCCAGTTCCTTGCACTCGGCTTCCTTGAAGCCGCGAGTGGTCACGGCCGGAGTACCGAAGCGCAGGCCGGAGGTGACGAACGGGGAGCGTGGGTCGTTTGGTACGGAGTTCTTGTTCACGGTGATGAAGGCCTTGCCCAGAGCGGCATCGGCGTCTTTACCGGAGATTTCCTGCTTGATCAGCGACAGCAGGAACAGGTGGTTCTGAGTACCGCCGGAAACCACGTCGAAACCGCGCTCGATAAACACGCCGGCCATGGCCTGGGCGTTCTTCACCACTTGTTGCTGGTAGGCCTTGAACTCAGGCTGCAGCGCTTCCTTGAAGCAGATCGCCTTGGCCGCGATCACGTGCTCCAGCGGGCCGCCCTGGGCGCCCGGGAATACCGCGGAGTTCAGCTTCTTCTCGATGTCGGCGTTGGCGCGAGCCAGGATCAGGCCGCCACGTGGACCGCGCAGGGTCTTGTGGGTGGTGGTGGTGACCACGTCGGCGAAAGGCACCGGGTTCGGGTAGACGCCAGCGGCGACCAGACCGGCTACGTGAGCCATGTCGACGAACAGGTAAGCACCGACCTTGTCGGCGATTTCGCGGAAGCGTGGGAAGTCCAGGACCTGCGAGTAGGCAGAGAAACCGGCCACGATCATTTTCGGCTTGTGCTCGACCGCCAGGCGCTCGACTTCGTCGTAGTCGATCAGGCCGTTGGCATCGATGCCGTACTGGATGGCGTTGTACAGCTTGCCGGAGGAGGAAACGCTGGCGCCGTGGGTCAGGTGACCGCCGTGGGCCAGGCTCATGCCCAGGATGGTGTCGCCAGCCGACAGCAGCGCCAGGTAAACGGCGGCGTTGGCTTGCGAGCCAGCGTGCGGCTGGACGTTGGCGTAGTCGGCGCCGAACAGTTCCTTGGCGCGGTCGATGGCCAGTTGCTCAACCACGTCGACGTATTCGCAGCCGCCGTAGTAACGCTTGCCTGGGTAACCTTCGGCGTACTTGTTGGTCAGTACCGAGCCTTGAGCTTCCATCACCGCAGGGCTGGTGTAGTTTTCCGAAGCGATCAGCTCAATGTGCTCTTCCTGGCGCTGGGCTTCTTGCTCCATGGCGGCAAAGAGATCGGCGTCGTACTTGGCAATAGTCAAATCACGGCTGAACATGGCGGTCCTCAAGGATCGGGGCAGAAAAGGGGGGCATTCTAACCCAACGGGTTTTAGATGGCATATGAAAGGACATCATGTCGCACGCAAATCAGCTTCAAGTGGAAAGCTGCAAGCCGCAAGCTAGAAGCCTGCAGGCGAACGGCTTCTATCTTGCCGCTCGTCGCTTGAAGCTTGCCGCTGCTTTTTAGTCGAACATGAACAGCGCGTCGTTGCTGAACTGCCCTTCGAAGCTGTTGGCCGGCATCGGCCGGCCGAACAGGTAGCCCTGGACTTCGTCACAGCCGTGCTCACGCAGGAAGTCCAGCTGCTCATGGGTTTCCACGCCCTCGGCGATCACCGCCAGGTTCAGGCTGTGGGCCATGGCGATGATGGCGCGGGCGATCTGCGCATCCTGTTCGCCGGACGGCAGGCCGTCGACGAAGGTGCGGTCGATCTTCAACACGTCGATGGGGAACTGCTTGAGGTAGTTCAGCGATGAATAGCCGGTGCCGAAGTCGTCGACCGCGATGCTCAGGCCAAGGTTTTTCAGGCCGTCGAGGATCTGCATCGCCTCGCTGACTTCGCGCATCAGGATACTTTCGGTCAGTTCCAGCTCCAGGCAGGCCGGCGGCAGACCGGTGTCCTTGAGGATGGTGGCGATCCGCATGCCCAGCTGGCCGTCGGAGAACTGGCGGGCCGAGATGTTCACCGAGACCTTCGGCACCCGGACCTTGGCCTGGTGCCAGGCCTTGAGCTGGCGACAGGCTTCGCTGATCACCCAGTCGCCGACATCCACCACCAGCCCCAGTTCTTCGAGCACCGGAATGAAGTCCCCCGGCGGTACCAGCCCGCGCCGCGGATGGCGCCAGCGCAGCAGGGCCTCGGCACCGGTCAGGCGCTTGCCGTCGCCGCTGAACTGCGGCTGGTAGTACAGGATGAATTCCTGCTGTTCCAGGGCGTGGCGCAGGTCGCTTTCCAGCTCCAGGCGCTCCAGGGCGCTGGCGTTCATGTCGGCCTGGTAGAACTGGAAGTTGTTCTTGCCGCGTTCCTTGGCGTGGTACATCGCGGTGTCGGCGTTTTTCATCAGCTGGCTCAGCTCGTTGCCGTCCTGCGGGCTGAGGGCGATGCCGATACTGGCGGTGACGAAGAACTCACGGCCTTCGAGCACGAACGGCTTCACCAGGCTGGCGAGAATCTGTTCGGCGACGTGGATCGCCCGGTTCAGGGCGATCTCGCGGCTGGTCCGCGGTTGCAGGAGCAAGGTGAACTCATCGCCGCCCATGCGCGCCACGGTGTCGTCATCGTCGACGCAATCGAGCAGGCGGGTGGCCATTTCCTTGAGCATGCGGTCGCCCGCGGCGTGGCCCAGGGAGTCGTTGATCGGCTTGAAGCGGTCCAGGTCGAGGAACATCAGCACCACCCAGGACTTTTGCCGCTCCGCCGACTGCAGGGCGGTGTGCAGGCGGTCCTGGAACAGCGTGCGGTTGGGCAGGTGGGTCAGGGCGTCGTAGTAGGCCAGGCGGTGAATGCGCTGCTCGCTGGCCTTGCGTTCGCTGATGTCGGTGAAGAAGCACACATAGCTGGCCAGATCGCCTTCGTCATCGAGCACCGCGGTGATGCCGACCCAGGCCGGATAGTGCTCACCGTTGCGGCGCTTGAGCCAGACCTCGCCTTCCCAGGTGCTGTGCTGGTGCAGCTGCTTGAGCACATAGCGCAGGTGGGCTTCCTGCTGTTCGTCGACGGTGAGCATGTTCGGCAACTGGTCGAGCACCTGGGACACCGCGTAGCCGCTGACCCGGCTGAACGCCTCGTTGGCCTGGACGATGTAGCCCGCCGGATCGGTGATCAGGATCGCCGAGGTCGAGTGCTCGAATACCGTGGCTGCCATGCGCAGGTCTTTTTCCGCGCGGCGCTGCTGGCTGATATCGCGGCCGACCCCGAGCACGCCTTCGAAGGCACCGTGTTCGTCCCACACCAGCACCAGGCGCAGCTCGATCGGAATCTTGCGCCCGTCGGCCCGCAGGCAGTCGAACAGGAACAACTGGGTCTGCACCTGGTTGCGCAATCGCGCCAGTTGCTCGGGTTTGTCCAGGGCCTTGCTGACCCGCTCCATCAGGGCATAGATGCCGGTCAGCTGTTGCGGGTTGGCGATGGTCGATTGCCAGCCGTTCTGGAAGATCCACTCGGCGTCATAGCCCAGTACCGACTGCACCGAGGGGCTGACATAGTTGAGGGCCATCTGGCTGTCGGTGGAGAAAATCACGTCGCTGATGCTTTCGGCGAGCATGCGATAGCGCCGTTCGCTGTCGCGCAGGGATTCGCTGGCCTCGATCTGGTCGGTGATGTCCTTGGCCACGCCGATGATGCGCGTGACCTGGTCGTACTTGTCCCGCGCCAGGGCCTGTTCGCGGATGTCGAAACAGCGCCATTGGCCGCTGCGGTGGCGAAAGCGCAAATGGCACTGCAGCAATTGCAGGTAGCCGGCATGCCGCTGTTCCTGGCGCAGGCGGTGATAGAGGTCGGCGTCTTCCGGGTGCAGGAGGATTTCCCAGAAGTACTCACCCATCTGGTGCAGTTCGGTCTTGTTGTAGCCGAGGGTCTGGCCCAGGTGGTGGTTGCTGAAGATCATCCGCTGGCTGATGACGTCCTGCACATAAAGATGGTCCGGCACGGTGCGCACCACGTCCGACCAGAAGCCCTCGCGCTCCAGCAGCGACAGCTCGATGAGCTTGCGGCTGGTGATGTCGCTGATGCTGAGGATCACCGCCCGGTAGTCGGCCGGGTCTTCCGGCAGGCGCAGCACCAGCCACAAGTGCTGGTCATGGCCCTGGGCGTCGCTGAGGCGGATTTCCAGCTCCAGCTGTTTGTGCTGGTTGATCACGGTTTCCAGCAGCTGGTTGCCGATGGCGCTGCTGTGGAGCGGGCTGCCTTCGATCAGCAGTTTCCAGGCCTGCTCGCAGGAGTCGACGTTGAGCAGCCGCAAGGCCACCTGATTGACCTCGGTGACGCGCAGTTCTTCCAGCAGCAGCTGGCGCTGCTGTGGGTTGTGCTCCAGCCAGGCCTTGAGTTGTTCGCTGTCGTGCAGTTGCGCCTTGTCGAGAAATGCCGGCAGCTCGGAGATATCCAGGACGCAGAGGGCGACCCCGGTGCCTTCGAAAATGTCCTGGTAGCGCCGGCGCCCTTCGTGCAGCTGACGCTGGCGGCGGCGCATGTTCAGCAGCGCAATCACCGGCAGCAGGGAGAACGCCAGCCCCAGCAGGCACTTGGCGATAAACGCCGGCAACAGTTGCTCGATCACCGCGCGATCGTCGAACAGGCCGCGCAATTGCCAGTCGCTGTTGCCCAGCGGCGCGACCAGCACGCTGTTGGCTATGTCGTCGGTGGTCACCGGGGTGCTGCTGCCGTCGTCGCGACTGAGGGCTTTCTGGTTCAGGCGGTTTTCAATGACCCAGGTCGGTTGGAAACCCTGGTCGGGGCTGGGGCTCAGGGACTGGGCGAAGGAGGGAGCCAGGCGCAGCACCCAGTAACTCTTGAGTGCACCGCTGGGCTGGTGCAGCAGCAGTTGGACCAGCGCGCCGTGGCTGGCATTGCTGTAGTAGTAGCGCTGGCCCCGGCTGCGGCTGGTCAGCTCGGCGAGCCAGGCGGCGTCCTGGCCGTCGGCGTCGCTGTCACTGATGAGCTGGCCCTTGGCATCCAGCAGCGCGATGCTTTGCAGGTCGGGCAGGGACAGTTGCAGCTTCTTCAGCAGCAGTTGCTGCTGTTCGGCATTCTGGGGTGGCTCGACGATCGGCAGCAGGTTAAGGGCGATCTGCGCATTGAGCGCCAGGTTGAGGCTGATGTGTTCGGCCAGGTCGGCGTTGTAGTCGATTGCGTGTTGACGCTGGTCTTTGCGGGTCTGTTGCAGTTGGTCGAGCAGTTGCCAGAACAGCAGGGCGAGCAGCAACAGGACCAGGGTCGCCAGCACGCCTTTCAGGGTACCGCGCAGGGGCGAGCCGGACGCAGGCGCAGTTGCGCGCAGGGAAGAGGGCGGAGTGGCATTGGACAAACTGTGATCCTGCGGTTTGGCTGGACTGGCGCGACGTGCACTATAAGCCGGACGCCCGAAGGGCGGCTAGCATGCCTTGAGTTGTGGCAAAGTGCCAGCCCTGGCTGGCTGGACCTTGCCCGGCCATTGAGGTAGCTTTGCCGGTTACGCGGGAGCGCTCCAGCTCCAGACAATCAGGCTTTTTCCGTACGCAGGCATTGATCGCGATCAAATGCCGGCGCCGCGCATGGCCTGGCCCGGGCTTCGCCCGCTCTTCATTCATCAGTCACTGACGCTAGGTTCATCATGGCTCAATACGTCTTCACCATGCATCGGCTGGGAAAAGTTGTTCCGCCGAAGCGGGAAATCCTGAAAAACATTTCTCTGTCGTTCTTCCCGGGCGCCAAGATCGGCGTGCTGGGCCTCAACGGTTCGGGTAAGTCCACCCTGCTGAAAATCATGGCGGGCGTCGACACCGAGTTCGAGGGCGAAGCCCGTCCAATGCCCGAGCTGAACATCGGCTACCTGCCCCAGGAGCCTCAGCTGGACCCGGCCAAGACCGTGCGTGAAGTGGTCGAGGAAGCGGTCAGCGTGATCAAGGACGCCCAGGCACGCCTGGACGAGGTCTACGCGGCCTACGCCGATCCGGATGCCGACTTCGACAAGCTGGCCGCCGAGCAGGCCAAGCTCGAAGCGATCCTGCAGGCCAGTGATGGCCACAACCTGGAGCGCCAGCTGGAAGTCGCCGCCGATGCGCTGCGCCTGCCGGCCTGGGACGCCAAGGTCGAACACCTGTCCGGTGGTGAAAAACGTCGCGTGGCCCTGTGCCGCCTGCTGCTGTCCGCCCCGGACATGCTGCTGCTCGACGAACCGACCAACCACCTGGACGCCGATTCCGTGGCCTGGCTGGAGCACTTCCTCCACGACTTCCCGGGCACCGTGGTTGCGATCACGCACGACCGTTACTTCCTGGACAACGTCGCCGGCTGGATCCTCGAGCTCGACCGCGGCGCCGGCATTCCTTACGAGGGCAACTATTCGGGCTGGCTGGAAGCCAAGTCCGATCGTCTGGCCCAGGAGTCCAAGCAGCAGTCGGCCCATGAAAAGGCTATGAAGGAAGAACTGGAGTGGGTGCGCAAAGGCGCCAAGGCTCGCCAGTCGAAATCCAAGGCCCGTCTGGCCCGCTTCGAAGAAATGCAATCGCAGGAATTCCAGAAGCGCAGCGAAACCAACGAGATCTACATCCCGGCCGGTCCGCGCCTGGGCGACAAGGTCATTGAGTTCAAGAACGTCACCAAGGGCTACGGCGATCGCGTGCTGATCGACAACCTGTCGTTCTCCATGCCCAAAGGCGCCATCGTCGGCGTGATCGGCGGTAACGGTGCGGGTAAATCCACCCTGTTCCGCATGCTGATGGGCAAGGAAACGCCGGACTCGGGCAGCATCGAAGTCGGCGAAACCGTGCAACTGGCTTGCGTCGACCAGAGCCGCGAGGACCTGGACGGCAGCAAGACCGTGTTCCAGCAGATCTCCGACGGCTCCGACCAGATCCGCATCGGCAGCTACGAGATCCCGTCGCGTACCTACGTCGGTCGTTTCAACTTCAAGGGCGGCGACCAGCAGAAGTTCGTCAAGGACCTGTCCGGTGGTGAGCGTGGTCGTCTGCACCTGGCCCTGACCCTGAAGGAGGGCGGCAACGTCCTGCTGCTCGACGAACCGTCCAACGACCTCGACGTCGAAACCCTGCGTTCCCTGGAAGAAGCCCTGCTGGACTTCCCGGGCGCCGCCATTGTGATCTCCCACGACCGGTGGTTCCTTGACCGTGTCGCGACCCACATCCTGGCGTACGAAGACGACTCGCAAGCGGTGTTCTTCGAAGGTAACTACACCGAGTACGAAGCCGATCGCAAGAAGCGCCTCGGCGACGCTGCAGCCCAACCGCACCGCGTGCGTTACAAGAAACTGGCCTGACCCGGGTCGGTTGCTTGAAAGAAACGGAGCCTTCGGGCTCCGTTTTTTTTGCGCGTGTTTCCAGGTGGAGCCTGCGGCTCTTATCGCGAGCAAGCTCGCTCCTACAGGGGCTGTGTCGTTCTTGTAGGAGCGAGCTTGCTCGCGATGCGCCCTGACTGGCACCGCCAATTTTCGAGCTGCCCATCGTGGGGCGAGGCCTGTGGTTTCGATCCCTTGAATGGTGCGTAAAAGGCCGAAAACAGCCAAATATTTATATCTATTGCACCATTTAAATTCATAACTGCGACATTTTGCTCTGTCATGGTGCTGTTCGAGTTGCTAAAGTCCCGGGCAAATCTCCGTTAACGACAATAAATTTGCCGAGACTTTCCCATGATCGAATCCGTCGAAGACTTCCTCGCCCGCCTGAAAAAGCGCGACCCGGACCAGCCTGAATTCCACCAGGCGGTGGAAGAGGTGCTGCGCAGCCTGTGGCCATTCCTGGAGGCCAATCCGCATTACCTGACCTCGGGCATTCTCGAGCGTATCTGCGAGCCGGAGCGGGCGGTGGTGTTCCGTGTGTCGTGGGTCGACGATCAGGGCAAGGTCCAGGTCAATCGCGGGTTCCGCATCCAGATGAACAGCGCCATCGGCCCGTACAAGGGCGGTTTGCGTTTCCACCCTTCGGTCAATCTGGGGGTGCTGAAATTCCTCGCCTTCGAGCAGACCTTCAAGAACTCCCTGACCTCGCTGCCCATGGGCGGCGGCAAGGGTGGCTCGGACTTCGATCCGAAGGGCAAGAGCGACGCCGAGGTGATGCGCTTCTGCCAGGCCTTCATGAGCGAGCTGTATCGCCATATCGGTTCGGATGTGGACGTACCGGCGGGGGATATTGGCGTGGGCGCCCGGGAAATCGGCTTCCTGTTTGGCCAGTACAAGCGCCTGAGCAACCAGTTCACCTCGGTGCTGACCGGCAAGGGCATGAGTTACGGCGGCAGCCTGATCCGCCCGGAGGCTACCGGCTTCGGTTGCGTGTACTTCGCCGAAGAAATGCTCAAGCGCCGTGACGATCGGGTGGAAGGCAAGCGCGTAGCGATTTCCGGTTCCGGTAACGTGGCGCAATACGCGGCGCGCAAGGTCATGGACCTGGGCGGCAAGGTGATCTCCCTGTCGGACTCCGAAGGCACGCTGTACTGCGAGGCCGGGCTGACCGAGGAGCAATGGCAGGCTGTGCTGGAGCTGAAGAACGTCAAGCGCGGGCGCATCAGCGAGCTGGCGACGCAGTTCAATCTCGAATTCCTCGTCGGCCAGCACCCTTGGGCGCTGCCTTGCGATATCGCGCTGCCGTGCGCCACCCAGAACGAACTGGACGCCGAGTCGGCGCGCGCGCTGCTGCGCAATGGCTGCATGTGCGTGGCTGAAGGGGCGAACATGCCGACCACCCTGGAGGCTGTGGATATCTTTATCGAGGCCGGCATTCTGTTCGCTCCGGGCAAGGCCTCGAACGCCGGGGGCGTGGCGGTCAGCGGGCTGGAGATGTCGCAGAACGCTATGCGCCTGCTGTGGAGCGCCGGCGAGGTGGACAGCAAGCTGCACGGCATCATGCAGTCGATCCACCACGCCTGCGTGCATTACGGAGAAGAAAACGGCCGGATCAACTACGTCAAGGGGGCGAACATCGCCGGCTTCGTCAAGGTCGCCGATGCCATGCTGGCCCAAGGCGTGGTTTAAGCCGGGTCGATGCGGATCACCTCGATCAACTGATCGCCCGCCGGGCGCTGCCACAGTACTTCATCGCCAAGCTGGGTGCCCAGCAGCGCGCGGCCCAGCGGCGAGCCCCAATTGATCAGGCCCTTGGCGACATCGGCCTGATCCTCTCCCACCAGTTGCACACACTGCTCGGTACCGTGCTCGTCGGCGAAGATGACCCGGCTGCCGATCTGCACTTTCGACCGCGATGTCGCCTGGGGAACCACCTGGGCGCTTTGCAGGCGCTGGTTGAAGTAGCGCAGGTCGCGTTCGATATCGGCCAGTTGCTGTGGGTCCGCCTGGTCGCCCAGTGCCGACTGTTGGTTGTGCCGGGTTTGCAGGAACGCGACCTTGGCTTGCAGTTCGCTCAGGCCCTGTGGGGTGACGTAGTTGGGCTGCGCGCTGATCTGCCGCTCCACGGGCTGGTCGGCCTGGGCGGCAGTCAGTTCCTCATTGACGAAGGCTCGGCTCATGGGAGTTTTCCCGTAATGAAGGTTTGGGCCATGGTCGCAGCCTTTTGGTTTCGGGCCATGTCTGAAAGCGACTTACTGCGAGCGATAGGCTCGCGCGGCGTCGCGGTCTTTTTCCTCTCGCCAGGCGCGTTCGCGTTCGTCCCAGTGACGCTGCCGATAGTCATTGCGATCCTGGTTTTCCAGCATGGCCTGGCACTGGCGAAAACCGTCGCTCCAGCCCTCGGCGTATTGCGGGTCCTTGAGGTAGCGCGGCACGTTCTTGCGAAATTCGCCGTTGATCGCCCCGGCGGCCTGGCGACCGCTGGCGCAGCCGTCATCGAAGCCGTCGGCGAAGGCCGGTGGATAACCCTGCTTGAGCAACTGTTCGTGGGTCGTCTCACAACCGCTCAGCAACGCCAGCCATGCCACCACCGCATACCGCCACATCTCTGACTCCCACGCCGCTCAACGGCTCATAGAGAAAGTCTAGAAGGGGATTCGTCAGTGGTTTGTGAAAGCGCGGTGAGAATGCGACCGGGGGTCAGTAGTGGTACCACTTCAGCTCCAGCATCACCTCGTTTTCCGCCGTGGCCAGGTGGCTGAACTCGCGCTGGGCGCTCAGGCGCAGGCCCAGGTTGCGTGATAGCTCCCATTGCTGGTTGAGGCTCAAGCTGCGGCGTACCTCACCGTTGGTGAAGTAGTCGCCCTTGGCTTCGATGCTGAAATTGCCCAGCGGGTTTTTCCACAGCAGGCCGGTGTTGAAGCCGGCCGCCGGAGTGATGAAACCGGCGAAATCGGCGTTGTGCTCGACGCGCACGGTGCCCAGGGCGAAGCCGAGCATGTTCTCGCTGAGCTGCCAGGTGCCGCCACCGCCACCGTTGACATGGCTGACCAGGGTTTCATCGTCGTGTTTGCCCGGCACTCGCTCCAGGCCGCCGGTGACCTGCCAGGACCAGGGTTGCAGCAGTTCGTTGCGCGGCGTCAGTGAGCGAATGGTCGCCAGGTCCAGTTGCTGCAACTGCCAATTGTTGCCTTCGTACTGGCGCAGCTTCATCTGCAGGATTTCGATCTGTGCGCCCAGGGGGAAACCTTCGGCGTTGTCGTTGAGGTCGTGATAGGCCATGCGCAGCCCGTATTCGCCAAAAGCCTGGTCGCCGCGGGTGCCCACGCCGACCTGCCAGGTGCGCGATTCATGGCCGTCTTCCGGCAGGCCTGGGCGTTCGATGGACAGTTCGGGCGGCGGGTTGCGGTTGATCGCCCGCAACAGTTCGAAACTGCGCTGCGCCCGTTGCGGATCGCGCTCCTGACCGTTGGCCCGGTAGCGCTCGAGGCGATAGGCCGCATCGATGATCAGTGCCTGGCGGTCCCGTGGCAGGGCCTTGAAGGCCGGCTCCTGCAGCTGTTGCTGGTCGGCGCTGACCTTCAGCACCCATTGTTGCTCGTCGTTGCTCAGCGGCTTGGCGCGCTCCAGCAGCTCACGTTCGCGGGACGGGCGGTACTCGATTTTCTCCACCAGGCCGGCTTCCTTCACCGCCTTGACGGTGTCGGTGGGAATCGCCGTCAACGGGAATTGTCCGGTCAGGCGCAGGCTGGGGCGCGCCACTTGCAGCAGCTCGAGCAAACGGTAAGAGCAGTTCTCGTCGAAGAAGAAGTAGTCGAACTTGATCTGCTTCAGTTCCCAGACGTGCTCGACCATGCGTTCGGTTTCGGCCTGGGTCAGGTTCAGCCGGTATTCCCACAGGTCGCGGTTTTCCAGGCTGCGGTATTCCGAGAGCTTCTCCTGGTAGGGCACGAGGGCGAACAGCCCGGGGTAGCCGCCCATCAGGCCTTTCCAGGCGTAGAGAATGCTGTTGTCCGAGCCTTCGATATAGGCGCCGAAGTTGATCGCGTAGCTGAGCAGGGCGGTGTGGTTGCTTTGCACATCGGCCTGGTCGATGCGCAGCAGGGTATGGCCGAACATCGACGACGGGCTGTTCAGGTAGGCCGCCGGGAAAATCATCACCGTGCTGTGGGGCGCGACGTCCTTGAACCACTGGTTGAACTCATTGCAGTCCACTGTCGGCAGATCGCTCAGGTTCAGCTGGGCCTTGAGCCAGCGGGTGCGAGCGGGGTACACGCATTGAGCATGCTGGTTGCCGCTGCTGGCGGGGGCGTAGAGCGCGTTCAGCGTGGCCTTGAGTTCGGCGTCGGGGTGTTCGGCGCCGTCGCTGGCGAGGAAAAACTTCGGGTCGCTGACATAACTGCGCCAGCCTCCGAGCTTGGCGGTTTCATAGTGGCCAAGGGAAATCCAGAACGGATCGTTGGCCAGTTGCTGCAAACGTGAGTGGTCGATTTGTGGCGCGGCGGACAGCGGGGCGCAGACACAGAGCGCCAGGGAGGCAAGGCGTTTGAGCATGGTGGGCAACTTGAGTCGGAAAAACAAAGACCCGGGAGGGGTCATGTCCGAAAAACAAAAGCCCGCTCCCCGAAAAGAGCGGGCGGGTCGAGATTAAGCCGGGGTGGCGTATTTGGCCAGGCGTGCATCGCTTTTCAGCACGGCCAGGGTGTTGGTGTGCACATCTTCCGCGGTCACGTCGGCTTTGCTGAAGATCTGCTGGAAGTGCTCGTGGGTGACGGCGGCGAAGTGCGCGCGGTCTTCGGGAGCGACGCCCAGAACCACGGCGTAGGTGGTCAGCGCTTCGCCTTCACCTTTGGCCATGTCTTCGGAGAGCTCATTCATCATGCCATTCATGGCAAACCAGGATTTGCCGCCGTAAGTCAGCGCGCTGTTGGTCGAGCAGCCGTTGGTGCCGGAAGTCATACCGAAGGTCGCGTTACCGGAGGTGCCGTTGGTGGTGGAGGCCAGGAAGTGAGCCGGAGTGCCGCGCTGTCCTTCGAACAGCAGGTTGCCCCACCCACAATCCGGACCGCCTGGCGCTTGGGCCATTGCATTGATGGAAACAGCGGTGAAGAGAGTACCGAGAAGAATCCGTTTCATAGCTTTGTTCTCTTTGTGTGCAAACCAATGGACAAGGGTTCTGGCCCATGTCGGCGCCAGTGGGCCGGTTATTAGTCCAGCCGCGCAGCTTGGAGTTTAGGCAGATTCCAAGGGTTCCGTGTTTTTTTGCATGACATTCCTTGAAATAGACGGTTTTTATGCTGTCCGCGTGGCGCCTGGGATCTGTCTGCGCTTTCGCTGCCTCGCGCCTTGCCAGCCGCTGTACCCGGCGCCAGAATGCCCCATCTGCCCCGCCTGATGTAAGGAAGCCCGATGCCTGATCCTGTTGCTGCCAGCTTGCGTCTAGCGCCCGAAGCGCTGACCCGTCCGTTTTCCGCTGAACAGTTCAGCTTCTCGACCACCAATGATTTGGAGCCCTTTCGCGGTGTGCTTGGCCAGGAACGTGCGGTCGAAGCCTTGCAGTTCGGCGTGGCCATGCCACGCCCCGGTTACAACGTCTTTGTCATGGGCGAGCCCGGCACTGGTCGCTTCTCTTTCGTCAAACGCTACCTGAAGGCTGAGGGCAAACGCCTGCAGACCCCGTCCGACTGGGTCTACGTCAACAATTTCGATGAGCCGCGCGAGCCGCGCGCGCTGGAGCTGCCTTCGGGGGCCGCGGGGGCGTTCATCAGTGACATCAACGGCCTGATCGACAACCTGCTGGCGACCTTTCCGGCGGTCTTCGAGCATCCCTCCTATCAACAGAAGAAAAGCGCCATCGACCGCGCGTTCAACCAGCGCTACGACCGTGCCCTCGATGTGATCGAGCGCCTGGCGCTGGAGAAGGACGTCGCGCTGTACCGCGACAGCAGCAATATCGCCTTCACCCCGATGCTCGACGGCAAGGCGCTGGACGAGGCTGAGTTCGCGCAATTGCCCGAGGCCGATCGCGAGCGTTTCCACGAGGACATTTCCGCCCTGGAGGAGCGCCTCAACGAAGAACTGGCGAGCCTGCCGCAGTGGAAGCGCGAGTCGAGCAACCAGCTGCGTCACCTCAACGAAGAAACCATCACCCTGGCCTTGCAGCCGTTGCTGGCGCCGCTGTCCGAGAAGTACGCGGAAAATGCCGGCGTGTGTGGCTACCTGCAAGCCATGCAGGTGTACCTGCTCAAGACCGTGGTCGAGCAACTGGTGGACGACAGCAAGACCGACGCCGTGGCCCGCAAGCTGCTGGAAGAACAGTATGGTCCTAGCCTGGTGGTCGGCCATCCGGCCAGTGGCGGCGCGCCAGTGGTGTTCGAGCCGCACCCGACCTACGACAACCTGTTTGGCCGCATCGAATACAGCACCGACCAGGGCGCGCTCTACACCACTTACCGGCAGTTGCGTCCGGGTGCCCTGCATCGGGCCAACGGCGGTTTCCTGATTCTCGAAGCCGAGAAGATGCTCAGCGAACCCTTTGTCTGGGATGCCCTCAAGCGGGCCCTGCAATCGCGCAAGCTGAAGATGGAATCGCCGCTGGGCGAACTGGGGCGCCTGGCCACCGTGACCCTGACCCCGCAACACATCCCGCTGCAGGTCAAGGTCGTGATCATCGGTGCTCGCCAGCTGTACTACACGCTGCAGGACCTGGATCCGGACTTCCAGGAAATGTTCCGCGTGCTGGTGGACTTCGACGAAGACATCCCGATGGTGGACGAAAGTCTCGAACAGTTCGCCCAGCTGCTGAAAACCCGCACCTCCGAAGAAGGCATGGCGCCGCTGACCGCGGACGCGGTGGCACGCCTGGCGACCTATAGCGCCCGGCTGGCGGAACACCAGGGGCGCTTGTCGGCGCGTATTGGCGATCTGTTCCAGCTGGTCAGCGAGGCGGACTTCATCCGTCACCTGGCCTCGGACGAGATGACCGATGCCGGGCATATCGAACGGGCGCTCAAGGCCAAGGCCACCCGTACCGGGCGGGTCTCGGCGCGGATTCTCGACGACATGCTGGCGGGGATCATTCTGATCGACACCGATGGCGCGGCCGTGGGCAAGTGCAACGGCCTGACCGTACTGGAAGTGGGCGACTCGGCCTTTGGTATTCCGGCGCGGATTTCCGCCACGGTGTATCCGGGGGGCAGCGGTATCGTCGACATCGAGCGCGAGGTCAATCTCGGCCAGCCGATTCACTCCAAGGGCGTGATGATTCTCACCGGCTACCTGGGCAGCCGTTACGCGCAGGAATTCCCCCTGGCGATCTCGGCGAGCATCGCCCTGGAGCAATCCTACGGTTACGTCGATGGCGACAGTGCGTCGCTGGGCGAGGCGTGCACGCTGATCTCGGCCTTGTCGAAAACCCCGCTCAAGCAATGTTTTGCCATTACCGGGTCGATCAACCAGTTCGGCGAAGTGCAGGCGGTTGGCGGGGTCAACGAGAAGATCGAAGGCTTCTTCCGCCTCTGCGAAGCGCGGGGCCTGACGGGCGAGCAGGGCGCGATCATTCCTCACGCCAATGTCGCCACCCTGATGCTCGACGAGAAGGTACTGGCAGCGGTCCGCGCCGGGAAATTCCACGTGTATGCCGTGCGCCAGGCTGACGAGGCGCTGAGCCTGCTGGTCGGCGAGCCCGCGGGCGAGCCGGATGCGGATGGCCAGTTCCCGGAAGGCAGTGTCAACGCGCGGGTGGTGGAGCGTCTGCGGGTTATCGCGGAAATGATCAGCGAGGACGATCTCAAGGAAGCGGAAAAAGAGCAGGCACAAGAAGCATTGGCGCAAACCAAGCCGGCATGAGCTATGCCGCGGCGAGGGCTCGGCCTTCGTCGCGGCGCCGGTCCGCTGGCGTCAATTTTCTCGAATAGACCATTCGGCGCCTGTTCAGCCGGTCAACTTTGCTTCTCAGTCTTTTCTTCCTATTCTCAGGGCAGGAGAACGACAGTCGTCACTGGATCGAAACAGTCTTCACATGAGGGCTGAATACCGGATCTACCGAGGGTCGCCGCCATGTCGCGCAACCTCTGCCTTACCCGCCAGTGTCTTGGCCTGGTCACCCGTATCGAGTGCAGTATCCGCCCGCTGGCGGGAGATAACGGAATGTGGACCCTACTGTTCGCGGCCGGAATGGCCGGTGAACAACCTTCGGCCATCAAGGCCCAGGGACCTTTCTGCGGTCCCAGCGTGGCCGAATCCATCCTTGATTCCATCGTCGAAAGCCTGACCACCCACGGCTATGAGCTGGCCGACGATCCGCAGATCTGGTGCCTGCACCTTCAGGCGCAACTACGGCAGATCAATGGCGAACGCTGCCGCCATTGACGCGATCTCCCTTTAATCCCTACCGCTGAGTCCTACTCGGCGGGTGGTGGATTCTCCAGCTTGTCGAGCTTGACCTCAAAGCCATATTCGACGGTATTGAGTTCGCTGCGCTGGTAGGTTTCCAGCTCGGTGGGCTGCCCATAGAAGTAATGCACGTCGAACGAGGCCGAACCTTTTGCTGGCGCCTCATGGCTGACCGCAAGAATCTCCTTCAGGTACTGACCGCTGCTGTCCTTGGCGTAGAAGCGCCAGGCCTCGGTCGGGAACAGGCGCTGGTCGACGATCAGCGCATTGCCTCGCAGTTCAAGCCCTTTGGGCAACTGGCTGACGGGCAGGGCCTTCTTCTCGATGCTGGCCAGAAACAGTGGGATCGCACCGACGGCGTAAGCCGGGGTTTCCGGGAACAGGGTCAGGTCGTAAGTGATCGAGCTACGCAGTGGATCGACCTCGACCGCCTCCGAGGGCAGTTCGATGGGCTCGCCGCGTTTGCCGTTTTCGTTCTGGGTGAAGAAGGTCACCGGGCTGTCGCTGGTAGAGAAGGAGGTGCCCAGCAATTCGTCATTGAAGGTTTTCGGGTGGTCGAACTCGATCCGCGCCGCGCTGGCGTCCTCGGTGGATTGATGCACGACCACGCTTTTTTTCAGGGTGTCTTCGTCGAGGTTGGCGCCCTTGAGGTAGTTCGGTGCCTGGTCGTCATACACCACTACCGGCATGGGCAGGGGCTGGATCTTGCTGTCGGTGGTCAGAGGGTCGAAGCGCCGCACCGGCAGGTTGAACTCTTTACGGGTGACGGTGGCTCCAGAGAAATCCAGCACGTTGACTTCGAGCTTGTCGATCAGACCGTTGAAATACACCTTGGTGTAATGGCTGTGCTGCTCACGCTCGAAGGTTTTGCGCTCTTCTTCAAGCTGCTGTTCGAACGCCTGGCTCCAGGCCTTCTGTTTCTGCATTTCGGCGAGCTGCTTGGCGTAGAAGGCGATCTGTTGGCTGTTCTCGTTGATCGAACCGGAGCGCGAAAGGATCTGGCCGGTATTATCGCGTGCCTGCACCAGCAACGGGTTGAGCGGCGTCTCGCTGAGCCCGGGCGGCAGTGGGGCGCTGTTGGTCAACTCGATTTCGGCGCTGTTCTTGTCCAGGGACAGCAGTTTCACGCTGACATTCTTGTCGCTGCGTTGCTTGCCGACATCGGCCTTGTCCAGTTCGAAGGTGAGCACCTGGTGTGGCGCGATCACTTCGGCCTTGCCTTGCAACGTCACGGGTTGGGGCTGGTTCTTGTTTTCGACTTCCACGCCTTCGATGAACGGGTAGGTCACCGTCAGGTCATCCGGATTGGTCAGGTTGGAACTGGAGGGGCTCAACTGGATGCCGGGATCGGTTTCCGACCATTCGGGCTGGAAGGCGATGACCTTGCCGTTGCTCAGGGTTACGGATTGCCATTCCAGGCCGTGGGGGAAGGGGAATTGCGCCGGCATGTTGAAGCTGAAGGGGAACACCGGCTGCAGATCGGTCAGGTAGTCGGAGTTGGAGGTCTTGCGCAGTACGAACAGGCCATTGAGGTAGGTGTCGACCAGGGCCTGCGGGCTGGGGTAGTGCTTGAGCAGGGCCAGGGCGTCATCGCCGTATTCGGTCTCGATGGGCTTGCTCTTGAGCCGCAGTTGCGCTCGCTCGAGCAGTAACAGCGAACCGCCCAGGTCAGCGATGGCGTCCTTGAGCTTGGGATCCTGGATGGCGTCCAGGGATTGTTCGAACTGTGCGGTTTTCTGTTCCAGGCTGACTTGCTGCTTCTCGTCGCTGGGCGAGCAGCCGCTGCTGAGCAGTACCGCGATACACAGGCCGGTACCCGCCAAAGGCAATCGCAAATCCATTCTCCAGGCTTCCTGTCCGATGTCATTGAGCTGTTCAAGTGCTTGCGACACTAGCAGAAAAACGCTTTGGCAGACGCGCAGGCAATGGATTTCGTTGCGGTTTATGGGCTTTTGGCTGGCTGATATACTCGCCGCCGTTTTCAGACCTGTGTGAGATTCAATGGAACGTTTTATCGAGAATGCAATGTACGCCTCGCGCTGGCTGCTGGCGCCGATCTACTTTGGCCTGTCATTGGGGCTGCTCGCCCTGGCTTTGAAGTTCTTCCAGGAAGTCTTTCACGTCATCCCCAACGTGTTCTCCATGGCCGAGTCGGATCTGATCCTGGTGCTGCTGTCGTTGATCGACATGGCACTGGTCGGCGGCCTGCTGGTGATGGTGATGATCTCCGGCTACGAGAACTTCGTGTCTCAGCTGGACATCGACGAGGACAAGGAAAAGCTCAACTGGCTGGGCAAGATGGACTCCTCCTCGCTGAAGATGAAGGTGGCCGCGTCCATCGTGGCGATCTCCTCGATCCATCTGCTGCGGGTATTCATGGACGCGAAGAACATCGAGCCGCAGTACCTGATGTGGTACGTGATCATCCACATGACCTTCGTGATTTCGGCTTTCGCCATGGGCTATCTGGACAAGCTGACCAAGCACTGATCGCCTGACCACCGCTGTAGCCGCGCCGCCCGGCCGTTGTGAAACGGACGGGCGGCGTCGTTTGTGGCTTGTGCTTTTACCGGCCGAGGCATATCCCTGTAGGGGTCACGGGCTTGAACTGCGCGAGGTGCACCCATGAACCTGCACGAGTTGAATGCTTATGCCGTCGCCGGAAAAATCGACGAGCTGAACCTGATCTCCCTCGAAGGCGGTATCTATCTGCTCGAGGCGCGGATGCACGGGACGGCCTATCCATTGAGCGACGCCCACGGGCAGATGTTGCATCTGCGTTCGGTGGAACATGCCCGGGAAGTGCTGCATGCCTTTCCCAAGCTGCCCTTCAACCTGATCCACGCTTCAGTGCATGACGAGATGTGCGGCCTCTCGGCCAATACCGATGACAGCCTGCGGGTGCCCCTCGCCGTCCGCTCGGCCTGACAGGCGGGGACGCACGTTCATCACCGTGGCATCTGTGCTAGTCTGCTCGCCCTTTTGGTTCCGGGCGTCCCGGGATGCGCTGTGTACGCACGGCGGATTTCCGAGCCGTCCGCACAGCGGAGCAGTGTCATGTCCGAAGTAAATCTGTCCACCGACGAAACCCGCGTCAGCTACGGTATCGGCCGTCAGCTGGGCGACCAGCTGCGTGACAACCCGCCACCGGGCGTGAGCCTGGACGCCATCCTGGCGGGCCTGACCGACGCGTTCGCCGGCAAGCCTAGCCGTGTAGGCCAGGAAGAAATGTCCGCCAGCTTCAAGGTGATCCGCGAAATCATGCAGGCCGAAGCCGCTGCCAAGGCTGAAGCCGCTGCTGGCGCGGGCCTGGCTTTCCTGGCTGAAAACGCCAAGCGCGAAGGCATCACCACTCTGGCCTCCGGCCTGCAGTTCGAAGTGCTGACCCAGGGCGAAGGCGCCAAGCCATCCCGTGAAGACAGCGTGCGTACCCACTACCACGGCACCCTGATCGACGGCACTGTGTTCGACAGCTCCTACGAGCGCGGCCAGCCTGCGGAATTCCCGGTCGGCGGCGTGATCGCTGGCTGGACCGAGGCGCTGCAACTGATGAATGCCGGTAGCAAATGGCGTCTGTACGTGCCGAGCGAGCTGGCTTACGGCGCGCAAGGCGTTGGCAGCATCCCGCCGCACAGCGTTCTGGTGTTTGACGTCGAGCTGCTCGACGTTCTGTAAGCCTCAGCTGCCGGGCTGAGCGTGCTCGCGATCCATACGCCGTGTGTGCGGTGTACGGATCGCGCGCAGGTTCGCCTTGGCAGAGGGTTT
The DNA here is from genome assembly GCF_003184125.1 of Pseudomonas sp. RW409. Taxonomy (NCBI): domain Bacteria; kingdom Pseudomonadati; phylum Pseudomonadota; class Gammaproteobacteria; order Pseudomonadales; family Pseudomonadaceae; genus Pseudomonas; species Pseudomonas sp. RW409. The sequence goes on from NZ_QHHP01000033.1 coordinate 430,601, forward strand.
AGGTGGGGTCATAGACGTATTTTTGCGCTCAGGCCTTGCCCTTCGGCTGTTCCGGCAGGGCGCAAGGCCCGTGCATAGCAGAACAGAAACAGGTTGCGCACCAGCTCCTTGAGCACCACCGGCTCGCTGGAACTCAGGCCATTGAGATCCAGGTCGCCCTGGTCCTGCAGCTCGTTCAAGGCTTCTTCTTCCAGTACCGCACAGACTTCCCCGGTTTCCCGATGCAGGATTCGCAGGTAAGGGTGTGGGCGGTCCAGCCATGCGTCGATCAAATAAGTCATGAGTCTCATCTCCTTGATGGGTTTCAATGAGAATAATTCTTATTCAATGAATAGCAAGTACCTATTGGCGGTTTCTGCTTTTTTCTGTATGGAAATTGTTGTGAGTCAAAAGGGCTGGCCTTTTGATAGGTGGCGGGAGAGGCGGGGAATCAGGCGGGAGCGGGGAGGGCTTCAC
>NZ_QHHP01000033.1:431066-466381 GCF_003184125.1 Pseudomonas sp. RW409
ACACATGGCAATTTGGCTTCTTTGCCAGGTCGACGGACCTCGGCCGATTGGCCGGCGGTTGCCTGTGCGGCAATACCCGTGCGCTATCAAGGCTGTTCGCAATGGATATATCCGCGCATCGGCGTTCGGCTATCGTCACCCTATATGACTCGATCGCGCAGCCGCTGTGCTTTTGCGTTGATGCTCTGTTGGCCGCTGCGATTCACCCACCGCTCTCAAACGCGAGGACATCACGATGAGCGCCCACAAAGCTGTCGCTGTTTCACTGGCCCTGCTCGGCGCGGCCTTCCTGGCCTCTGCCGCTCTGGCCGAGGGCACAGGGTTGATTGCCGCCACCCCCGCCGAACTGAAATGGACACCCGCGCCCTCGGTAGGGCCCGGGGTGATGATTTCGGTGATCGAAGGCGACCTGAAAAAACCAGAGCCCTTCACCATGCGCCTGATGCTGCCGGCCAACACGAAAGTCGGGGTGCATACCCACCCTGTGACCGAACGTGTCACCGTGATCTCGGGCACCTTCTACTTCGCCACCGGCGACACCTTCGACGCGGCCAAGGCCAAGGCCTATCACCCGGGCGACACCCTGATCATTCCCGTCGGTACACCGATGTACGCCGCCACTCAAAAACAGGAAACCGTGCTCCAGCTCCACGGCACGGGGCCCTGGGGGATCACCTACCTCAACCCGGCGGACGACCCCAGGAGCAGCAAGCAGTAGCGAGCAGAGCCTGGCGGTGCATCCATCGGGCCTGACCTCGTTAACGCGGTGGTCACCTGGAAAAGGGGAACCGGGTTTGCACCCGGCCAGGGTGAGCATTGGCTGAATTGGCTGGCGACTACCGGGCCAATACCGCGGGAGGACATTGGTTGCCAGCCGTGCTGTCGTTTGGGGGGAGGGCTGGCGACGGAGGACCGGCCGCGGTCTGTCACGGCGTCTGCCGAATCAGAGGACGCTCGATCCGCCGATATTTTGTTGAAAAGCCTGCAAAGAAAAACCGACTCTGCTTATCTCTCATCCAGGGCACGAGCTTTCGCGCCCGCCATACCCCTCGTCAAAGCCCCTGATCAAAGGTACCTCCATGCTGCTCGCCCGTTGGCTGCCAGGCTTGGCCAATCTCCTGCAATACCGCCGCGAATGGTTCAGGTTCGACCTGCAGGCCGGGTTGTCGGTGGCGGCCGTGCAGATCCCGATTGCCATCGCCTACGCCCAGATTGTCGGGCTGCCGCCGCAGTACGGCTTGTATGCCTGCGTGTTGCCGATGATGGTCTATGCCCTGGTGGGCAGTTCGCGGCAGTTGATGGTCGGGCCGGATGCGGCCACCTGCGCCATGGTCGCCGGGGCGATCGCGCCCCTGGCGCTGGGCGATCCCGAGCGCCTGGCGCAGCTGGCCGTGATTGTCACGGTGCTGGTCGGCCTGATGCTGATCGGCGCCGGCATCGCCCGGGCGGGGTTCATTGCCAGTTTTTTCTCGCGGCCCATCCTGATCGGCTATCTGAACGGCATCGGCTTGAGCCTGCTGGCCGGGCAACTGGGCAAGGTGCTGGGCTACAAAATCGAAGGCGAGGGTTTCATTCTCAGCCTGCTGAACATGCTGCAGCGGCTTGGCGAAACCCATTGGCCGACCCTGGCCATCGGCGTGGGCGCCCTGGCGCTGCTGATCTGGCTGCCGCGGCGCTTTGCGAGGTTGCCGGCGGCGCTGGTGACGGTGGCCATCGCCACCCTGTGCGTCGGCTTTCTGCGCCTGGACAGCTACGGCGTCTCCGTACTGGGCCCGATCCCTTCGGGCATGCCGCAGTTGAGCTGGCCGCAGACCAACCAGGCCGAACTGAAAAGCCTGCTGCGCGATGCGCTGGGTATCGCCACGGTGAGTTTTTGCAGTGCGATGCTGACGGCCCGCAGCTTCGCCGCCAGGAACGGCTACACGGTCAATGCCAACCATGAGTTCCTGGCGCTGGGCGTGTCCAATATCGCCGCCGGGGTCTCCAGTGGCTTCGCCATCAGCGGCGCCGATTCGCGCACCGCGGTCAACAGCATGGTGGGGGGCAAGAGCCAGTTGGTGGGGATTATCGCCGCCCTGGTGATTGCCCTGATCCTGCTGTTCTTCACCGCGCCCATGGCCTGGATCCCCCAGGCGGCGCTGGGGGCGGTGCTGTTGATGGCGGGCTGGGGGCTGATCGACATCCAGGCGATGCGGGTTATCCGCAAGCTCAGCCGTTTCGAGTTCTGGCTGTGTGTGCTGACCACCCTGGGGGTGATTGGCGTGGGGGTGCTGCCGGGCATCATCGTCGCGGTGCTGCTGGCGATCCTGCGGCTGCTCAAAAGTATCTACCAGCCCACCGATGCGGTGCTGGGCTGGGTACGCGGGATCGAAGGCCAGGTCGATATCAGCCAATACCCGCAGGCGCGCACGCTGGCGGGGCTGGTGGTGTACCGCTTCGATGACGCGATCCTGTTTTTCAACGCCGACTACTTCAAGGCGCGCCTGCTGGAGGCGGTCGAGCGCGAGCCCGATCCCCGTGCCGTGCTGTTCGTCGCCGAGGCGGTGACCTCGATCGACGTCAGCGGCATCGTGGCCCTCAGGGAGGTGCGCGACACCCTGCTGGCCCGCGGTATCGTCCTGGGCATTGCCCGGCCGCACGGGACATTCCTGCGGATGCTGGTGCGTTCGGGCCTGGCGCGCGAGCTGGAGCAGAAATTGTTGTTTTCCTCGGTACGCGCCGGTATTCGTGCTTATCGAGTCTGGCGCAATCAGCTGCAGCGTGAGGCGCCGAAAGAACCAGGCCGGGCCGGCGCCGCGCAACAGCCGTCCCATGACTGAACGCGGCCTTGGCCAGCCACCCGCAATGCTTGACCCAAGAGGAGGTGCAGCATGGAACGATTCACCGGCGGTTGCCTGTGCGGCAAGGTGCGGATCGTGGCGGCGGGGCGCCCGTACCGGGTCGGCCTGTGCCACTGCCTCGATTGCCGCAAGCACCATGGCGCGCTGTTCCATGCCTCGGCGATCTTCCCCGAGGACGCGGTGACCATCGAGGGCGAAATCCGCGATTACGCCGGGCGGTTTTTCTGCCCGCACTGCGGCTCGTCGGTGTTTGCCCGCACGGCCGATGAAGTCGAAGTGAACCTGGGTTCCCTGGACGCCCCCGACCAACTCAAGCCCACTTACGAAAGCTGGACTGTTCGGCGCGAGTCCTGGTTACCGGCGTTTCCACTCGCCAGGCGCTACGAGCGTGATCGTGATGCGACGAGTCGTTTCGAGGAATAGCGGGCGCCCCGGCTTATGAATAGGGCGTTTGCGGCGCCACCCCGCGCGGGCGTTTGGCCAGGAGCTTGCGGGCGGTCTCGATGAAGGGCGTGACGATCAGGCTGTAGACCGTCAGGTAACGTTGCGAGTCCTGCTCCCCGGTGCCGAAGCGCAGTGGCTCGGGTGTCGAGCAGGTGACGTAGAGCGTGCCGAACATCCAGTCCCACAGGGACAGGTTGGTGCCGAAGTTGCGGTTGAAGTGGCGGGGCGCGTCACTGTGATGGATCTGGTGCTGGGCCGGGCTGTTCAGCACATGCTCGAGCCGCGGGCCGAACGACAGCCAGACATGGCTGTGCCGCAGGTTGGCCGCCAGGCTGTTGAAGATGAACACCAGGTAGGTCACGCCGAACAGGGTATAGCGGCTGATCTCGCCGCCGCAGGCGTACCAGAAGCCACCGGCGTAGAGGCCCAGGCACAGGCCGATGCTCAGTTTCTCGACGATCTTTTCCACGAAGTGCACCCGGCTCGCCGTCGCCGGGACCAGCACCGGCGCCGAATGATGGACCTTGTGGAATTCCCACAGCCAGCGCGAGTGAAAGGCCCGGTGCGCCCAGTAATGGATGAAGTCCTTGAGCAGGAACAGCCCCAGCCCGTAGAGCAACGACAGCCCGAGGTTCTGCCCCAGGCGCGGGCGCTCGCCCCAGAGGTTGCTGAAAAAGGCCAGGTAATCCCCGGAGCGCAGGATGTAAGGGTCGACCAAGTGGACGATGGGCAGCACCAGCGCGACCTTGAGGATGGCGCGCACGAAGTAGTAGCGATAATCCAGCAGCGCCGAGCGGTGCAGGTGCACCCGGCTGCCGCCGATGAAGTGCCAGAACGAGTGGGCGTCGCTCAGGCCGCGGCGCTTCCTGAAGCGGAACAGGCCATAGGCGACGCCGTAGGACACGCACAGGAACAACAGCCCGAGCCGGCCGTTCAGATTGAAAATGCCGAGAAACTGTTGGGTAACAGGGGCGATCACCCAGTCGATCAGGTGCTTATAGACAAGCGACAGAGCATCCACGAAACGCCAGCCTCAGGCAAAGGGACGGCATTGTAAATCAGTTCGGTTTGGCCGGGGATTGCCCCAGGTCGCTTCTTTTTCGCTTGGAAGTTGCCAGTGATCCTGGGGTACGCTGGCCGCTCGCTGTATCCCACGGGGAGGTGCCTGGTTTATGAGCGTATCAAGGGAATCCGCAAACCTGTCGCTGGAGCCCCGGGTCGGCGCGGGCTGCATCCGGGCGCGGGGCGCCGAGGGCGCGGTGCTGCAATCGGCATCGCTGTTCGATGGCCTGGTGACCATCGATCACCGCCGCTGGGCCTGCCGCGAGGCCGAGCTCAGCTGGACGGCGCCGCAGCACGTGGTGATCCTCACCGAGCGCGGGGCCACGGCCAAGACCCATATCCGCAGCAGTTCCACGCTCAATTACCAGGGCTGCGACCGCCCCGGGTCGATCAGCTTCGTGCCGGCCGGCGTCGAGCGCCAGGGCTATTTTCGCGAGGCCGACCTGATCTATACCGCCCTGTGGATCGACACGACCCTGGATTTCCCAGGCTGCCCGCCATTGGCCGAGCTGCCGATGCGCATCAACAGCGGCGATGGGGTGATCCACTCGCTGCTCGCCGCCCTCAGCGCCGAGATGGTCAGCGGGCAGGTCCTGGAAGCCAGCTACATAGAACACCTGGTGGCGCTGGTGGGGCTGCGCCTGGGACGGGGCGATACCGCCAGGGCTGGCCACGGGCGCCTGGGGCCGCAGTTGCTCAAGCGCTTGCGCGACTACATCGATGCGCGCATCGACGGCAGCCTCTCGCTGACCGAACTGGCGCGGATCGCTGGCATGCCTGTCGACACCTTCGCCCGTCACTTCAAGGCCGAGACCGGCATGGCGCCCTATGCCTATGTGATCGAGCGCCGGGTGCGTCGCGCCGAAAGCCTGCTGCGGGCCGGCAGCATGCCGATCAGCGCCATGGCGCTGGAGCTGGGGTTCTCCAGCCAGAGCCACTTCACCTCGACCTTCAGGCGCATCACCGGGACCACCCCGAGCAGCTACCGCCAGCAGGCTTCCCGAATCCTGACAAGCTCGTCCTGATACCTGAAAGAACGGCGCCACGCCCTTGGCGATACTCGGGTCCAGCCGTTCATTTCAGGAGAGCACCATGCAAGACCTGGACTCACCGCGTCCGTCGCGCCGCGCGCTGCTGCAAGCCGGGGCCGCCGCCAGCCTGTTGTGGGTAGGCGTTGGCAGGGCCCAGCCCCAGTCCGCCCCGGGGCTATCTGAACCCGTTCGCCCATTGCCGTCCCAGGCGATCACCCTGCGCATCAACGCCAGCGACCAGTTGCTGGACCTCGACCCACGCACCACGTTGCTCGACGCACTGCGCCATCAACTGGGCATGACCGGTTCGAAGAAGGGCTGCGACCACGGCCAGTGCGGCGCCTGCACGGTGCTGGTGAATGGCCGCCGGATCAACGCCTGCCTGAGCCTGGCGGTCATGCATGACGGCGACGAGATCACCACCATCGAGGGGCTGGCCAATGGCGACCTGCTGCACCCCCTGCAGGCGGCCTTTATCGCCCGTGATGCCTTCCAGTGCGGCTATTGCACGCCGGGGCAGATCTGCTCGGCGGTCGGCATGCTGCAGGAGGTGCGCGCCGGCTGGCCCAGCCATGTCACCGATGACCTGACGAGCCAGCCCGTCGCCCTGAGCGACGGGGAGATCCGTGAACGCATGAGCGGCAACCTGTGCCGCTGCGCCGCCTATCCGAACATCGTCGCCGCCATCCGCGACGCCGCCGAGGAGGCCTGAACCCATGCTGCCTTTCAGCTATGCGCGCGCGAGCGACGTACAGCAGGCCGTCAGCCTGATGGCCGCGCAGCCCCAGGCGCGTTTTATCGCCGGCGGCACCAACCTGATCGACTTGATGAAGCTGGGCATCGAGCGGCCCACGCACCTGATCGATATCAGCCGCTTGCCCCTGGCCACGATCGAGGACAGCGCCGACGGCGGCCTGCGCATCGGCGCCCAGGTGCGCAACAGCGACCTGGCCGCCGACAGCCGTGTCCGCGAGCGCTACCCGTTGCTGTCCCAGGCGCTGTTGGCCGGTGCCTCGGGGCAGATCCGCAACAAGGCCTCGGCCGCGGGCAACCTGCTGCAACGCACGCGCTGCCCGTACTTCTACGACCCGGGCATGGCCTGCAACAAGCGCGAACCCGGCAGCGGCTGCTCGGCCCAGCAGGGGCACAACCGCATGCACGCGATTCTCGGCGCCAGCGAAGCCTGCATCGCGGTGCATCCCTCGGACATGGCAGTGGCCATGGTCGCCCTGGAGGCGCGGGTGGAGACGGTCCTGCCCGGCGGCCAGCGCCGCTCCCTGGCCCTGGATCAGCTGTACCGCCTGCCCGGGGCGACGCCCGAGGTCGAAACCCAACTGGCCCATGGCGAGATGATCGTGGCTATTACATTGCCGCCGCCACCACCGGGGCGGCAGCTGTATCGCAAGGTGCGCGATCGCTCTTCCTATGCTTTCGCCCTGGTCGCCGTGGCGCTGGTGGTCGAGGTTCGCGCGGGGCAGATCCGCACGGCCCGCATCGCCCTCGGCGGCGTCGCTGCCAAACCCTGGCGGGCCACGGCGGCGGAGCAGGCGTTGCTCGGCCAGCCGTCCGCTATGGCGGTTTACCAGCACGCCGCCGACATCGCCCTGGCCGACGCGCGCGGGCAGGGCGGCAACGATTTCAAGATCCCCCTGGCCAAACGCACCCTGCGCCAGCTGCTGGCCAGCGCCACCCAAGAGCGAGCATCGGCATGAGCACATCAGGACCCACCGCATCCGTCGCCAACAGCCCCATCGGCCAACCGCTGGACCGGGTCGATGGCCGGCTGAAAGTCACCGGCCGCGCGACCTACGCCTACGAGCAGCGGGAAATGGGCGACACCGCCTATGGCTACATCCTCGGGGCGACCATCGCCCGGGGCCGCATCAGTGCGATCGACACCCGCGAGGCCGAACGGACGCCGGGCGTGCTCTATGTCATGACCCATCGCAACGCCCCCGCCCAGGTGGCATTCGGCCCCGCAGTGACGCCGACCACGGCCGAGGTGTTCAGCCGATCGCGTCCGGTGTTGGCGACCGATGCTGTGCGTTACTACGATGAACCGGTGGCGCTGGTGGTCGCTGCATCCTTCGAGGCCGCGCGAGCGGCGGCGCGCCTGATTCGCGTGAGCTACACCCCCGAGCAGGGCGACTTCGAGCTCGCTTCACGCCTGGCCCAGGCCTACATCCCGCCGCGGACCAACGCCGGTCTCCAGACCGACAGTACCGTCGGCGATTTCGAGTCGGGGTTCGCCAATGCGCCGGTCAAGCTCGACAGCACCTACAGCACCCCGTACCAGAGCCACGTGGCGATGGAGCCCCATGCCTCCATCGCGGTCTGGTCCGGGGACGACCTGACCCTCTATACCTCGGCGCAAACCCTGGCGAACTTCCGCGCCGGCCTGGCCAGTACCCTGGGCATCGAGCCGGCGCGGGTGCGCATCGTCAGCCCTTATATCGGCGGCGGTTTCGGCTCCAAGCTGATCATTCATCCCGACGCGGTGCTGGCGGCGCTCGCCGCCCGGGTGCTCAAGCGCCCGGTGAAGGTAGCCCTGACTCGCCAGCAGATGTTCGCCAACGCCGGTTATCGCCCGGCGATGCAGCATCGGGTGCGGCTGGCGGCGGAGCGCAGCGGCAAGCTGACGGCCCTGGGGCATGACGTCTGGTCGAGCACCTCGCGCTTCGAAGAGTACTGCGAGCAGACCGCGGTGTTTGCCCGCTCGCTGTATGCCGCGCCGAACCGCCTGACCCGCCATCGGCTGGTGCCGGTCGACCTCAATCGCGGCGAGTGGATGCGCTCGCCGGGCGAGGCGCCGGGCATGCTCGCCTTCGAAAGCGCCATGGACGAGCTGGCCGAACGCCTGGGCCTGGATCCCATCGAATTGCGGGTGCGCAATGAACCGGAACTGGACCCCGAGTTGGGTGTGCCCTTCGCCTCGCGCAATCTGCTGGCCTGCATGCGCACCGGCGCCGAGCGCTTCGGCTGGAGCCGCCGCCAGCCCAAGCCCGGCAGCGTGCGCGAGGGCCGCAAGCTGATCGGCATGGGCATGGCCGCGGCGATCCGGCCCAACTACCTGGGGCTGTCCAGGGCCCTGGTGAGCCTGGGCCCGACCGGGCGGGTGCTGGTGCGCCTGGACATGACCGATATCGGCACCGGCACCTACACCATCCTGACCCAGGTCGCCGCCCACAGCCTGGGGGTGCCGATGGCGGCGGTGCAGGTGCAGCTGGGCGACAGCCGCTTTGCGCAGACCTCGGGCTCCGGCGGTTCCTGGGGGGCGGCCAGTTCCAGCTCGGCAGTGGAGGCCGCCTGCCAGGCCTTGAAGCAGCGGATCATCCAGGCCGCCGGCGCGCCTTACAACCAGGCGCCGGTACGCTTCGCCGACGGCCGTATCAGCATCGGCGAGCGCTCGGAACGCCTCAGCGACCTGCTGCTGCGGGTGGCTCCCGCGGGGTTGCAGGCCGAAGGCAGCGTCGGGCCGATGGGGGAGGACTACAAGCGGTTTTCCCAGATTTCCAATGGCGCGCATTTCGCCGAAGTCGCGGTGGACATCGACACCGGCGAAGTCCGCCTGCGGCGCATGCTCGCGGTGATCGGCGCCGGGCGCATCCTCAATCCCAAGACCGCACGCTCGCAGATCCTCGGCGGCATGACCTGGGGCGTCGGCGCGGCGCTGATGGAACAGACCCTGCTCGACACCCGCCACGGGCACTTCGTCAACCATGACCTGGCCGAGTACCTGGTGCCGGTCAATGCCGATATCGCGGCGATGGATGTGCTGTTTCTCGAAGAACCCGATACCAGGGCCAACCCCCTGGGCGTCAAGGGCCTGGGCGAGCTGGGCGTGTGCGGGGCCGGGGCGGCCCTGGCCAATGCTGTCTACAACGCTACCGGCATTCGCGTGCGCGAGTTTCCATTGACGCTGGACAAACTGCTGCCCGGACTGGCCGCCATGGAGGGCTAGGCGCGGCCGCATCGACAAAAATCTCGACGGCCTGCGCTGGATTGGGCAGGCTTGTGGGGCCGCAGCAGCCCGGTCGGCTGCTGTGGAACTCAAGCCATCAGCCGACGGACGCCTCCATGAACCTTGCCACCCTGATGCTCTTCCTCCCGGCCTGTTTCGCCCTGAACATGGCGCCAGGGCCGAACAATCTGTTGTCGATCCGCAATGCCACCACCTATGGCTTTCGCGCCTCCTGCCTGGCGGGAGCAGGGCGGCTGGCCGCCTTCGCGGTGATGATTGCCCTGGCCGCGGCCGGGCTGGCGGTGGTGCTGCAAGCCTCGGAACTGCTGTTCCACGGGATCAAGATTCTGGGGGCGGGCTACCTGCTGTACCTGGCGTACCAGCTGTGGACCGCGGATACCCAGGTCGAGGCCGAGAACAAGACCGCACCACTGGGCCTGCTGGCCTTGGCCCGGCAGGAGTTTTTGGTGGCCATTGGCAATCCGAAAGCCATCCTCATCTTCACCGCCTTCCTGCCGCAGTTCGTCGACCCTCAAGCACCGGTGTCCACCCAGTTCCTGGTGCTGGGCGCGCTGTTCCTGATCCTGGAATGGATCGCCATCAGCGCCTACGCCTACATGGGCCTGCACATGCGCCGCTGGTTCGCCGAGCCACGGGGCAAGAAACTCTTCAACCGTTGCTGCGCGGTGTTGTTGTCGGGGGCGGCTTCGGTGTTGCTGTTGGCGCGGCGGGTGTGAGTCGGTTGGTAGGTTGCGCCAAGATTATGGACACTCGGTAGTCAAGGGCTGTTTTGCGGCCAGAAGCAGTCGGTGGGCAGACTAGTGGAAAATAGGTGGTGTCCTGCTAGCCTCTTTACCGTAGTCAGTCTTGCTGCCACCCCAGTCGCGTTTCCCTCTATAGATCTGGCGTTTACCTCGACAAGATCGCGACATGGCATGTCACCTAATAGTGGATAGCGCCATGAAATTTCGGTGCCCTAGCTGTGGTTATATCGCAGACAACCTTCCGCCAAGTCATAAGTGTCCTAAATGCGACGAATTTTCCCACGATTGGCTGATTTATGATTGGGAAAGCTTTGCTTTAATCAAACGCCGACATATTAGATATAACTTTTTAATAACTGGCTTGGTTTTAATTAATTTACTTGTCGCGATTATCTTGAAGTCAACAGATGCATTTCAATGGTTGTTTAACTTGTTATTTATCCCAGCAACGATCAGTTTGTTCTATTGCCGAAAGCAGCTTAGAAGGAAATCGGAGTATGAAGGGCATAGAGGCGGGGCTATGCTTCCTTGGTTTATCGGTTTCGGGGGGCTCTAAAGCGGCTAACAAATCGTATATGGACTCTCCCCACAAGTGGTGAGTAATGCCGTCAGGGCGATTGCATTCGTATATCTGGCCGGTGTTGGACTTGCTCGACCTAGCCACTCCGTAGTTCGCGTAACGGGCCAGTCGTTCATGGGCGATGGCAGGTAGCCCTCAGCAGTGAACGACCGTAAAGGGTTGAATCCACAGTTAAAAGCTGCCTTTCTGACAGGCTGCTTTCGGCTAGGAGCAGACCTACGGAATAATGTGCTGAACTCTGTACCACCCAGGCTACAAATGCGAGAAAGCCATGGAACCTAATTCAACGCCTGACCCGGACGAAACGGCGGGACAACTGATGGCTCGTCGAGAGGCGATGCAAGCTGAGGCTGCATCGTTACTCGGACAGATGCTCTTCGCGTTCTCGTCCGTCGATGTGAATTTAGGGCTCTGCTTGGCGTGGTTGGACAACGGCACAAATTTGGAAACCTTATCGAAATCGATCGAAGGGCAGAACATCCATACGAAGCTCGAAGCGCTTTCGACCCGAGTCGCAGAGAGGTTACCGGCTGGCTCCAAACACCGTGCGGCCTATGAACGCTGGATTAAGCGTGTGCATGCCGCTCGGTTGCGGCGCAATGAGATGGTACACGGTCGATGGGGCGTCGAGGCGCACCGTCACAAGATCGTCAATGTCATTGGACTTCCCTCCGGTGCGCAGCGATGCGTTGAATACAACCTTGCGGAGTTGGCCGCGTTCAACAAAGAGTTGTGTGCATTAGAGCGAGAACTAGCCAGGCTACGAGCACACTGGCCCCTCTAGGCGGCTTGTCTGAAAGAGGCGGAATCACTGAGTTCAATGTCTAGCGAAAACAGAGGATCCGGCACCAGCACGGACACGTTAGCCACCGCCGAGTCGACAGGCTTTCTCAACGTCTGCTATCGGGATACAGCTACTTCCGCTTTGGGTCGACTGTTGCCTGATACAACCGGCAGTCATTGGCTGATTACTGTCTTTCGTGGATGCCCCTTTGGGGCCAGAGCTTGTAAGAAACACCTGAGAGTTAATCTTGAAGACCGGACGTGCTGTCCGCACAGATGAGTCAGGCAGGGTGCCAAAGCAAACATGGGATATCGAGTGGTTACGTCAACAGGCGAACTGGCGATACGTCAGATCTCAGTGCTTGCTCCGGAAATCCTGGAACTGGAAGCGGAGGCCGTTGCAGAAGGTTTCAGGTTTCTCACGCGCCTGGTTGCGGATTGGAAAAGCGGGGCCAATCGATTCGATCAACCCGGTGAGTGTCTTTTGGGCGCTTTCCGCGACGGGCAACTGATTGCCATCGGCGGTCTTTCCTATGATCCATATACCGGGCCGGGCATCGGCAGGCTGCGGAGGGTATACGTCGCGCGAGCAGCAAGGGGGCAGAGTGTGGGTAAGGCTCTGGTGCAGCAGCTTTTGGCCTATGCGGCTCAGCGATTTCGTGTCGTGCGACTATCCACGGATACTCCGGAGGGCGCTGCATTTTACCTTCGCTGCGGGTTCCAACCGATACAGGATGATTTTGCGACTCATGTGAAGTCATTAGCCGATGCCAGGTAACCCGCTCATTGAAGGGCAGATGGTTGGCGTAGCCGGTCAACGGCGAAGAGTGAAGGCTTTGCAGGTTTGCAAAGCCTTACAGGAGGCCATCAGCGCGAAACGGCCATCCAGCCCGCACAACCCGTCATTACCCCAGCTGAGGTTCTGTTCAGACGCTTCATTGCCTTCGGAGACTGTATGGCGTTCTTGATGCGTGATGCCGTAACGAGGTACGCCAATTGAACGGTGAGATCGATCCCGATGCCGAGCGCGGTAATCAGGATGACTTCCGGCCAGGACAGTGCCGTCAGATCGAATGCGTGAGGCAACACCGCACCGAAAAATACCACGGCCTTTGGATTGCTCAGCGTCAGCACAGCGCCTGCAAGCAGACCCCGGCCTGCCGAGCGCTGTGGAGGGGCTTGAAGGTGCTCGGTGTTCTTCGACCACAAGTTCCAGGCGATGAACAGGATAAAGGCGACACCCAGCCACTTCACGGCAATGAACACCTGCTCGAACTGCAGCGCCAGTGCCGCAAGACCGAGGGTGGCGACCACCAGCCAGACAGCATTGCCCAGCACCATGCCTGCGATGAAGGGCAGCGTAGCCCTCGCGCCACGTGACACCACTTGCCCTAGCAGGGCTCCCTGAGCGGGGCCGGGGATTGCTGCCGCAATCGCGAATGGCACGACAAAAAACCAGAGCGAAGAAGTAGCGCTCATGGGTGAAGCCTCCCTGTTGTCTTGGTATATCGAACGGCATGTTCGCATTGGGTGAGCAGGGAAGACAGTACGGTCGCTTGCTTCCCAAGGCACGCCGTTGTGGATGCCTGCGTTGAGTCCAGAGTGTGTAAAAACCTACGTCGAAGTGCATGAATTCCGGCTAGCAAGCTGGGCCAACCACCGGAACACACTGGCGAACATAGTAATTGTCGAACTCACCGCTTTCGATGAATTGGAAACCATGGCGAGTATAAAAACGATTCGAAGCGCTTTCTTTGAGAGCACCCACTCTAATCGGGAGCCCAGCCACATCCGCCTCTTTGAAAATTTGAGTGAGAACTGCAGAGCCTATCCCTGATCCCTGCGCGCTTGGCCTCACATACAAGTGGTCGAGCAAGAGTTCAGTGTGCCGGTGCTTGACCACGACAAAACCAACCCTCTCTCCAGATACCTCGATGTAGCGTGTATTGCGGGCTTCAAAGCCGCTAAGAAAGCGTTCGCGCGCGCGTACCGGATCAAATCGCCCAACCCGCTCCAGGCTTTCGCGCATGGCCTCGATTCGAATGGCTACAAGATTGTCCAAGTCGCTTTGTCGAGCCGGGACCAAAATGACCTGGGATTTTTTATCGGGTGTGGCGGGCATCATCTGCGCTCTGACTGTCATCCTGGGCAGCGAGTATAGAGAGAATGGAAACAAGCGGCCCACTCGCTTTTTCTGTCGAGGCCAACAGGCGAAAGCCGCTGAAATCAAGCCGGGCTTGCCACGCACCGAATATCAGGCCTGACCCCAGCTCATCAATGGAATGGAAAGATGTAGTTCATCCAGGCCGACATGCGCAGGAGGATCTTGCGCATGATCGCCACATGGTGGAAGTGCTGGCTATAGAGCGCCGCCTGGCCATAGGCGCCACCGGGCATGAGTTTGGCGTAGGGCAGGTAGTCCGGGTCGGTGATTTCAATGACCACCGGCACCCGTCCCGGCGGTGGGGAGCCGGTGTAGCTCAGCAGGGTGCCGGACGGTTGTACCTGTCCTTCGCCGATCACCGTGATGACGTTCTTGACCCGGCCCTTGAACACCCTGCCGGGGATACCGTCGAACGCCACTTCCGCCTCGTCCCCCGGGACCAGGCGCAGCAGGCTGTTCTGGCGCATCCAGGCGGAAAAATAATGGCCCTCGTCGGGAATGAACACCATCGACGGGCGCAGCGGCAGCTTGCTCGCCATCATCCCCGGGCGCAGCGACACATGGGTGACGAAGCCTCGGCTCGGGGCGCGGACCACGGTGCTGTCCAGCTCGAACTGGGCGTTGTCGATCTGAGCCTGCAGGTCGTCGACCCGGGCAATCGCGGCTTCCTGCTCGCGGCGGGTGCCGAAGTTGCGCTTGATCAACTCGTTGATCCGGTACAGGTCGCCCCGCGCCGCCAGTTGCTGGGCCTTGAGCGACTTGAGCCGGTTCTCGAAAGGTTCGGGGTCGATGCGAAACAGCACATCGCCTGGCTCCAGCGGCGTGTTGCCCTGGACCGGCACCTCGATCACCCGGCCGGTGACGACCGGAATCACCGGCACCGAGACGAAGTAGGAGCGCGCCACTTCCGAATAGGGGTGGTTGTAGTTCATCAGGAAAATCAGCGCGCCGATCAACACCACGCCGCCCAGCACGGCGGTGGGCACCGTCCACTTGTTCAGCGGGATACGGAAGATCTTGAAGATGGCCACGCAGATGGCGGTGTAGGTCAGGATCAGTAACAGGTCCATGGGTCACATTTTCCCTTCCGGGCGGGACCCGGCCTGGGCTTGTCCTTCCAGTCGCTCGACCCGCTGCCGCAGCTCGGCCAGCTCTTGCGCCAGAGCCTTTTCGCCCTGCATCCGCGCTTTGTCGTTGGCAAAGCCCCAGCCCCGATCCTCGCGGTACAACATGGCCCAGATCCACAGGAACGGCCACAGGGCATGGAGCGTGAACAGGCTGACCCAGCCTGCCGCGTGAATGGCGTCCTGGTGGGGGTGGTTCCGATGGACGGCAATTTCGTAGGGAATGTCGTGCAGGACGATGATTCCGTAGAACAGGACTATTCCGGCGAAGATAAGCATGCCCAGCGCAATCTGATCGAGCATGATTCGCCTCCCGGAAGCCTTCAGCCCGCACGCAACCGCTTATGAAGCACCTTGGTCAGCCTCGGCCATGGGACAGCTCGATGGCGCGGGCCTTGCAATCCATACTAGTTCAAGTTCGTTCATCTGCCGGGCTGCCTTCCAGGGCGCGCGCGCAGCCCTGAACCTGGAAAGCTGCGCTCGCGCGGGCAGCGGTTTATGATCCTTGCCTGTCGTCCATCACTGCGAGTCCGATCATGCCTTTTGAACTGGACCTTCCCGAAATCCGCGCCGGCATCCTTGAATTTCCGGTCTGGCATGCGCGCGGTGGTACGTCCACCGGGCTGATCCTGGCTCGCGAAACCCTGCCCGAGGACCCGGCGCTGGTCGAGGAACTGCTGCGCCACCTGATGGGCGTGCCGCTGAGCGGCGACCTGCCGGGCAATAACCAGATCACCGGCCTGGGCCGTGGCGGGCCCACCAGCAACAAGGTGTTCATCGCTGAGCGACGGCCCGGCGAGTCGCGTCTGGTCAGCACCCTGGCGCAGCTGGCGGCGGGTAAAAGCGCGATCGACTGGAGCGTCAATTGCGGCAACATGTCGGCGGCCTTGCCCTTGTACGCCCTGGAGCGTGGCTGGCTGAGCCCGGACGAGGACAGCGCGCAGATCGAGATCTTCAACAGCAATACCCAGACCACCATGCTCGCGCGCCTGGCGTTCCGCGACGGTCGCCTGCTGAGCGATACGCGGATTCCTGGGGTCAATGGCGTATTCCCCGGGGTCGACCTGTTTCTCAGCGACCCGGTGGGGGCCAAGACCGGCCAGCTGTTTCCCACCGGGCAACGCATCGATCTGCTCGACGGCGTGCGCGCCACCTGCCTCGATGTGGCGGTGCCGATGGTCATCGTCCAGGCCGCGGACCTGGGCAACACCGGCCTGGAAACCCCGGCGCAACTGGACGCCGATGCCGAGTTCAAGGCGCGGCTGATCAGCCTGATGGTGCAGGGCGGCCTGCGCATGCAATTGCGCAACCGCAGCGGCGCCCTGATGAGCGCCGAGGAGCTGCAACGCAGCGAAACCCTGCCGAAGATCTGCATCGTCAGCCCGGCCCAGGGCGCGGGCGATATCAATACCCGTTATTTCACCCCGCAGAATGCCCATCCTTCATTGGCCGTCTCCGGTGGCTGCTGCCTGGCCGCCGCCTGCCTGGCGCCAGGCACCGTGGCCCATGAACTGCTCAAGACGCCCAAGTCGCTGAGCGCCACCACGGCGGAATACCCGGTGTCGATCGAAAACCCGGCGGGGGTGCTGGACACCTTGATCACCGCGCGCGAGGAGGGCGGTTCGATGCGCATCGATGCGGCCGCCTACCGGCGCAGCGCGCAGATCCTGCTCAAGGGCCGGGTGCCGCTGTACAACGCCTCGGCGGCGTTGTTCGAGGCGTTGCAAGGGCGGGGCTGAACCCCGCATCCCGCAGATGGCAGCAAATCCGCTCAAGCCTGTGAGCGGTATTCGCTGGGAGCGACCCCGAACTCGCGGCGAAAGGCCCGGCTGAAGGCCGCCTCGGATTCATAACCCAGCTGTTCGGCGATCTGTGAAATGCGCAGGCTGGAGGTCTGCAGGCGCTGACCGGCCAGTTGCATGCGCCAGTGCATCAGGTAGCGCATCGGCGATTGGCCCACCAGGTGGGTGAAACGTTGCGCCAGGTTGGAGCGCGACTGGTTGACCAGGCCGGCCAGGCGCTCGACGCTCCACGCCGCGCCCGGCTCGGCGTGCAACAGCGCCAGTGCCTGGCCGACCAGTGGGTCGCGCAGCGCAGCGATCCAGCCGCTGATGCCTTGCGGGGCATGGGCCAGCCAATGGCGCACGGCCCAGATAAACATCAGGTCGATGATCCGCGACAGCATGATGGTGCTGCCGATCGAAGGGTTGCGCACTTCCTTCTGCATCGCCGCCACGGTCAGCGACAGCCATTCACGGGAGCCGATCAGGTCGCTCGGGTCCTCGCCCTGGCAACTGACTTGCAGCACCCCGGGCAAGCCCTGGATCAAGGCCTGGCCACACCCGCCCTCGAACCGGAAGACGCCGCTGGTGATGCGTGCCGGCAGGTCCGGGCTGGCATCCGCAGCGCTGTGCAGTTGATGAGCCTGGCCGTGGGGCACGAACAGGATGTCCCCGGGCACCAGGCGGGTGGTTTCGTGATTGCCGTCGAGCCTGAGCTGGCAGCCGGCGTCCTGGATCACATGGAAACAGGCGCCGCCCGCCGCTTGCTGCAACAGCTGGCCGGGGTGCAGCAGTGTCTCGCCCAGCAGCTCGCCACGCATCCGCGCCAGGCTGAACACTTCGAAAAACACATCGGCGGCCGGGTGCCTGAGGTCGGATGGCGAGGCGGCCGGGGTCAGGTGTCTCTGCACAGTCTTCGGCTTTTCGGTCATGGTCGGTCGGCACCGTCCCCTTCGATAATGAGCGTGCCCGAGCATAAGCCAGCACGGGGGAGGGCGTCTCCTGCCTGTCACTTGACGAGCGACCTGCCCCGCAATGCCCAGGGCCCGGTAGTACCGCCGCCAGCGGCGAGCGGTCTTTATCCAGACAGAGGATTCAAGGTCATGAGTGGTCAGCCTACGATTGTGTTGGTGCATGGTTTTTGGGGCGATGCGGCCCATTGGAGCAAGGTGATCATCGAGCTTTCGCGCAAGGGCTACAGCGCGATCCGCGCGGTGGAAATGCCCTTGACGTCGCTGGCCGATGACGTCGAGCGCACCCGCAAGATGATTGCCCAGGTCGATGGCCCGGTGTTGCTGGTGGGGCATTCCTACGGCGGCGCGGTGATTACCGAGGTGGGCGACCAGCCCAACGTGGTCGGGCTGGTGTATATCGCCGCCTTCGCCCCGGATGCCGGGGAAAGCCCGGGCTCGATCACCCAGCAGCACCTGCCCGCGGCGGCGGCCAACCTCGAGCCCGACAGCGATGGCTACCTGTGGCTCAAGCCGCAGGCCTTCCATGAGAGCTTCTGCCAGGACCTGGGCGCCGACGAAGCGCTGGTCATGGCGGTGACCCAGAAGGCGCCGCTGGCCAGCACCTTCGGCGACACCATCAGCGCGCCGGCCTGGAAGAACAAGCCGTCCTGGTACCAGATCTCCAGTGACGACTGCATGATCCATCCGCGCAACCAGCAACTGATGGCCGCCCGGCTCAACCCCCAAAAGACCCTGACCCTGGCCAGCTCCCATGCCTCGCTGGCCTCGCGGGCGGCGGAGGTCGCGGCCTTTATCCACGAGGCCGCCAGCGCCAGCGTCCAGGGCTGACAAGGCCGTGCTTCAGGCCCCGCTCAGGAGCGGGGCCGGTTCGGCTCACAGGTCCAGGTCGACCCATACCGCCGCGTGATCCGAACCGGCGTTTTCCTTCTTGTCCAGCTGCGGGTAGACGTCCCAGCGCTTGGGCTTGCTGCCCGGCCACATGCCCTTGCGCCATACGCCGCCGGCGGTGACGGTGGCGAACAGCGCGGGAGACAGCAGCAGGTAGTCGATCTTGTTCGCCGCCTTGCAGGTGTCGAAGGTGCCGGGGTAACCGCCGTCGTCGAAGGCCGGATGGACAAAGGCATCCTTGAGGTCGGTGCCCTTGAGCAAGGGCTCCAGCGGCGCGCTGTCCGGGGTGTCGTTGAAGTCGCCGACCACCGCGATATAGATCTCGCCCTGGGCCACCAGCGCCTGGTAGATAAGCTTGATCCGCTCGGCCTGGGCCAGGCGCTTTTTCGCCGAAGCCGCGAGGCTGCCGAAGCCTTTGCTCTTGAGGTGATTGACCAGCACGATCAGCTGCTTGCCGTCAGATAGCGGGATCTGGAACTGCGCGCAATCGCGGGAAAAGATCAGCTCGCCGTTGGCCGCGGTGTCGTCGACATGGCTGCGCAGCTGGCCGATGGGGTAGCCCTCGGCGGTCATCAGGCCGACGTCGATGCCCCGCGTATCGTTGCCGTCGATCAGCATCACATGCCGGAACAACGGGCCGCCCAGGGCACCGATGATCTCCGTATTGAAGTCGCGCAGGGCCGGGCGGCTTTCCGCCTCGACCACCGCCAGCACATCGGCTTGCAGGTCGATCATCACCCGCGCGGTATTGCGCATGGCTTCCAGGTCCACCGGGGCCTCGATCAGCTCCAGCGAGCCGACCCACTCGGTGCGCCCATTGGCGACAATCTCCAGGCCGCCGGCCTTGGGCCGCTTGACCAGGCTGCCGCGGTTCTGCCGTAGGATCACGAAGGGCCCCTGGTCCGACTTGCTCAGTCCCAGCTCGGTCAGCAGCTTGACCATCTGCGCCTTGTCCTGGTCCGTGTAGATGGGCTCGCCCAGCAGCTGGTTGAGCCGGGCGAAACGCTCCAGCACCGGCTTGCCCTCGGCCCAGCCTTCCAGGTTCATGGCCTTGGCGCGGTTGAACAGGTTTTCAACGTTGTAGGACGCGAGTCTCATCGTGCTCTTCCTGTGAAAAGGGGCGGACGTCAATGAGCATTACAACCGATAAAAATGACCGAATACCGACAGACGCGGCGTCTTGTTCCCTTCTTTATGCTGAACTCAAGAAAGGGCTAAACCGGCCTGAGATTCCCGGTGGGCGAGTCGCAGAGGGCCGGTGGGGGAACGGCCTGACAGACAGCACTTCGTCCGAACCGAACCGGAGGACAGGGCATGAATGATGAGTCCCGCGAGCAGGGCGAGCCGTTCAAGCGGCTGTTCTTCGCCTTGCCCTGCACCGTCGCCCAACGCCTGGCCATCGCCCAGTGGCGCGGCGCGCTGGGCCTCAGGAGCGGCCGGCCGGTGGCGGCGGAAAACTTTCATTTGACCCTGATGTTCCTGGGCTCGGTCGCGGTGGCGCAGATTCCGCGGATCTGCGCCGCGGCGGCGAGCGTGCGCACCTGTGGCGAGCCGCTGGACGTCCCGCTCGACCGCCTGGAGGTCTGGCGCCGGGCCGGGGTCTTGTTGCTGGCGCCGACACAGGCGCCGCTGGAGTTGCGCCAGCTGGTGTATGCCTTGCAGGAAGCGCTGCTGCCACTGGGGCTGGTCGATTCGCCGCGGGAGTTTCGTCCGCACTTGACCTTGATGCGCGACTATCGGGCGCCGGTGCCCGAGTCCCAGACCCCTGCGGACTTTCACCTGAGTGCCCGGCACTTCGCCCTGTTCGAGTCGCATAAAGGCCGTTATCGGCCGCTGGCTGAGTGGGCGCTGGCGCGGTGATTGGGGGCGCCATCTCGTCAGGTTCGCCGACCGGCCGAAATCCGGATGCCTCAAGGCCTGCACGTTATAGTTGAAGGGGCCGAATCAACGGGAGGGGCACATGCGCCAGATCGTCAGCAAAGAGCCCTGGTGGGCCGCGCCGCCGAAACCGGGCCAGGATGAGTCCGAGCTGGAGTGGGGCTGGCTGGTCACCTACAGCGAGGGCGAGCCGCGCTTCGAGTTCGTCAAGGAGCGTCCTTCGGAGCAGGAGATCCGTCAGCGCAAGAGTTGCCGGACCACGCCGTCCGAGTAGCCTGTCGGCGCAGCGCTTACTGCTTGTAGCCGATCTGCCGCAGCAGGTTCTTGCGCCACAGGATGTCGTCGTCGCCTTCCAGGCCCTTGGCGCAGAAGCCATCCACCACCCCCAGCACCGCCCGGCCCTGCGCCGTTTCCGCGAGAATCACCTGGGTCGGGTTGGCGGTCGCGCAGAAGATGCGGCACACCTCAGGCACCATCTTCAGGGTGTTGAGCACGTTCAACGGATAAAAACCGTCGCCGAGAAACACGATGAAACTATGGCCGGCGGCGATCGCCTGGGCGTTTTTTTGCGCCAGCGCGATCATCGTCGGATCGCTGCCGGACCAGCGCACCAGGCATTGGCCGGAGGCTTCGCAAAAGGCCAGGCCAAAGGCGATGTTCGGCACGGCACCGACCAGGGCTTCGTGGATGTCCTCGACGGACTTGATGAAGTGGGTCTGGCCGAAAATGAAGTTGGTGGCTTCCGGCTTGTCGATGTTCACGCTGATCAGTTGCATCTCGAACCGCTCCTTGCCGGTGTCGCGCGGCGCTAGGGGGCGTTGGCGGAAAGGGTGGGCCCGTCGCAGCCGTTATCGGGGCGACGGGATTGCTTCCAGCAACAGATCAAGCATAGCCATTCATTGGCCGCGGCTTCGCTCGTTCGCGCTTGGGGCGGGAGCGTCCTGGAAACAGGATCGGCGGTCATGCGCCGACCGCGCAAGGCTGCTATGCCTTCCCTAGGGGGCAATGGTTTCGGGCCGGCCGAGAGGCGGGGCGATGCCGATGCGTGGCCGTGGTCACGGTGCCTGCCTGGCGCACGCAATGAACAACGGGCGCCCGTTTCGCAGGAGGTGGCAGATGTTATTCATTGTCAGTTGGTCAATCAGCCCCGAACGTCGTAACAGTGCGATCGAGCGATTTCTCAAGACCGGTGGGGCGCCACCCGCAGGGGTGAGCATGCTGGGGCGCTGGCATGCCGTCGGTGGCATGACGGGGTTTGGTATCGCACAGACCGACGATCTCACGCTGATGCAGAAATGGGTGCTGGAGTGGAGCGACCTGCTCAGGATGGACGTGCACCCGGCGCTGACCGATGAACAGGCCGCGCCGTTGCTGGCGGCGGTGATCGGCAAGCAATAGCCGTTGGCGATCGGCCTGAAGCTGTTGCTTCGGCAAGAGCGGGACAGAACTGGAGGTTGTCATGCCTAAATTTGTGATTGAACGCGATTTCCCGGGCGCTGGAGCGCTGTCGGCGCAGGATCTGCAAGGGATCGCGCAAAAGTCCTGCAAGGTGCTCGATGAACTGGGGCCGCAGGTGCAGTGGCTGCACAGCTACGTCACCGGCGACAAAATCTACTGCGTCTATATCGCGCCAGGCGAGGAGCTCATCCGGGAGCATGCCCGGCAAGGCGGTTTTCCGGCGGACCGGGTATCGCGGGTGACCTCGATCATCGATCCGACGACAGCGGAGTAGTGCCTTGCGGTGACAGGCGCGCGCCTGGCTCGGCATACCCTTGCCCCAGGGCGAGGTGATGCCGCTGGCAGGAAAACCAGGCCGCCCTCGGGGCGGCCTTGTTCATCGGCGCGGCGTGCCGCGTTAGCGTTGCGAGGCGTCTTGCCAGGCACAGGCTCGGCTATGCTGCACAGTCGACGGCCGGTTGGCGGCCGATGTCCACACCTTGAACCAAGAGCGCCATGAGAAAAACCACCCAGCAGCTGTTGCTCCACGAAATCGCCGACTGGCGCCACCGTGGCCTGATCGATGCCGAGGCGCAGCAGCGGCTCGGCGCCTTGTATGAACGTCCCGAACACCGCCTGTCCACGGTCTTGCAATGGCTGGGTATCGGCGCGGTGCTGCTGATCGGCATGGCGGTGCTGGGCGGCATTGGCCTGCTGGCCGAGTCGGTGCTGGTGGGGGCGGTGCTGTTTTTCGCCGCCGGTGTCGGGCTGTGGCTGATCGGCGCGCGCCTGGCCCGCGACCCGGCGCGGCGCATGCCGGTCACCGGGGTGGCGATCCTGACCATCGGCCTGATCCTGATGGGCGCCAGCCTGTTGCTCGGCAGCTCCGACAGCGAGACCGGCGAGTTCGGCAACCTGCCGCTGGCGCTGCTGGTCACCGCCGCCCTGAGCATCGCCACCGCCTATGGCTATCGCCTGCGCTGGCCGCTGCTGCTGGGCCTGCTCTGCGTCTTCCACGGCCTGGGTTCGTGGGAGTGGTATGGCGGTTCCGGCACGTACTATTTCGGCATCCAGGACCCGCGCTCCATGGCCGTGATCGCCGCGCTGACCGCGCTCCTGGGGCTGTGGCACCAGCACGCCGAGGATCACGCCCTGCGCCGTTTCAGTGGCTTCGGGCGGCTGTATGTGATCTTCGGGCTGCTGTACTTCAACTGCTCGCTGTGGTTCCTCAGCCTGGAGGAAGCTTACCGCCAGCCCCTGACCTGGACCCTGTTGTTCACCCTCGGCGCCATCGTCCAGCTAGTACTCGGTGCGCGCTTCAAGCACCCCAGCTTCACCGGTTTCGGCGTGGTGTTCCTCGGCATCGACCTGTACACGCGCTTTTATGAGTACGCCTGGGAACAGCTGAGCGCCGCGGTGTTTTTTGCCGTGGCCGGCGCAGTGGGCATGCTCCTGGGCTGGTTGTTCGAACGCACCGCGCTGCGCGCCGGGGAGGCTGGCCAATGAACCCGGATCGCCGTAATCGCCAGGTGCACAACGCCCTGGACCAATGGCTGCGCGACGGCCTGATCGACACCCAGGCCCACGCGCGGATCGCCGAGCTGTACCCGCTGACCCGCTGGGACTGGCGTTCCCTGGGGCGCTGGTTCCTGACCTTCGGCGCCATCAGCCTGGCGGCTGGGCTGCTGATCCTGCTGCATGAACACCTGACGTTCACCTTGCCGAAACTGGCCGGTGGCCTGGGCGTATTGATGGTCGGGCTGTTTGCCGCCGGGCGCTGGCTGCTGGGCAAGCAGTTGAAGCTGCTCGGCGCGACCCTGGAGTTGCTCGGCGGCTTTGCCCTGATCGGCCTGAGCCTGGTGCTGGGCATGATCTACTCCGACGGCTCGGGCAACTGGCCGGCGCTGTTGTTGGTGGACTTGCTGCTGTTGCTGGCGCTCAGCTACGTGCTGAACAACGCCTTGCTGCTGACCCTGTGCAGCGTGCTGTTCTTCGTCTGGTTCGGCGGGCGCAGCGGTTACGAGTCGGGCTGGGGCGCCTACTGGTTCGGCATGAACTATCCGCTGCGTTTCCTCGGCGCGGCCCTGGCCATGGCGCTGTTCGGTTTTGTTCATCTGTGGGGCGAGGCGTCAACGCTTGCCCGTTATCGCGGCTTTGCCAAGGTGTGGATTTCCGCCGGGCTGTTCATGGCGCAGATGTCGTTGTGGCTGTTGTCGCTGTTCGGCAGCTACGACCTGATCGACGGCCCCTGGCACCTGGCCGAATCCGGCGAGCTGGTGTTGTTCAACGGGCTGTGGGCGGCGTTCAGCCTGGGCCTGTTGGCACTGGGCATTCGCCTGCGCTTTTCCATGCTGGTGGGTTATGGCGCGACCTTCTTCATCATCCAGCTGTACACGCTGTTCTTCACCCAGCTGGCGGAAACCCTGGGCTGGTTCGTCAGCCTGCTGATCGCCGGCGGCAGCCTGCTGGGGCTGGTGGTCTGGCTGGAAGGCGAACGGCAGAAGCGCCGGGCTGGGCCGGGCGAAGCGGAATCGGCGTAGGGCAGGGGAGTAGCCCATGCCCGAAGCTGCGGGCATGGGCAAACGACAGGCGTCAGGCCGTCAGTCGTTTTTCAATATCCCGGTAGGTTTCGCTGTCTGTGGCCGCCAGCAGTTTGCGGCCATCCTTGAAGGTGGCGATGAAGGTCACCTCGGTTTCCTTGCCGGCTATCAGGTAGCCCGCCAGAGCACCCACCGGACCCAGCAGCATGGCCCCGGCAATGCCGTAGCCAATGGCGTCCCTGTTGGTGATGCTGTCCTGTGTCGCGATTTCCAGATGTTTGAATGCGGAGGCTTTGACCTCGACCCCCGGCGAGGGGTTGGTGGCTGTGGCCAACCTGAAGACTCCCTGACGGTACTCACCATTCCCTTGTAGAAAATCACCAGCCAATACATTGATCTTTGCCATGTTGAATATCCTTGTTCAAGCATTGCGGAATTGACCATACAGCGCTGTCCGGCGCCCACCGTCAATGGGTGGACGATGAAGGGCGGTACCGCTGATCGTTGATGTTGCGCCTAACAGCATCGGTCTCGAGTGTAGACGCCTGGTTGACGCAGATCAGTGCGCTGGTCGCAATGGGCTACCGCTCGTCTGTTTGATTCTGCGCGGGCTGCAAGGCTGTCGCGGGGTGCCTGGCGTCCGTGTTCGGCAATGTTAATAAATGTTAGATTGAAAAAATACTTCACATAATCTGTTCATTGGTGGATGATCGGCCACAACCTGATAACAACAAATCACAGGACGGCCCTTCGATGTCCGACAAGGTCTCGATTCACCTGCCAAGCGACCCTGTCGCCCCCGCCGCCCGTGCTCCCATTTATCCCGCGGCCCGCCGCTCGCGCCTTGCCGGCGTGGACCAGGCTGCTGCCTTCCCTGGAGTACCCCATGAATAACAAGAATGTCGGTGTTGTCGGCCTGGGCGCGATGGGCCTGGGCATTGCCCGCTCGCTGCTGCGCGCGGGTTTCAATGTGCATGCCTGTGACGTGCGTGAAGCGGTCACCCAACAGTTCGCCAGCGAAGGCGGGGTGGCCTGTGCGTCGCCGGCGCGAATGGCCGAAGCCTGCGATGTGATCATCACCGTGGTAGTCAACGCCGAGCAGACCGAAACCGTGCTGTTCGGTGGAGAGGGCGCGGTGTCGGCCTTGGGTGCCGGCAGCCTGGTGATCGGTTGCGCCACCGTGGCGCCGACCTACGCCGTGGAGCTGGGCGAGCGCCTGGCCGAGCAGGGCCTGCTGTACCTCGACGCGCCGATCTCCGGCGGCGCGGCCAAGGCCGCCGCCGGCGAGATGACCATGATGACCTCCGGCCCGGCGGCCGCCTACACCAAGGCCGAAGCGATCCTCGCCGGCATGGCGGGTAAGGTCTATCGCCTGGGCGACGCCCACGGCCTGGGTTCCAAGGTCAAGATCATCAACCAGCTGCTGGCCGGGGTGCACATCGCCGCGTCCGCCGAAGCCATGGCCCTGGGCCTGCGCGAAGGGGTGGACGCCGACGCCCTGTACGAAGTGATCACCCACAGCGCCGGCAACTCCTGGATGTTCGAGAACCGTGTGCCGCACATCCTCAAGGCCGACTACACACCGCTGTCGGCGGTGGACATCTTCGTCAAGGACCTGGGCCTGGTGCTGGATACCGCCCGCGCCAGCAAATTCCCCCTGCCGCTGTCGGCCACCGCGCATCAGATGTTCATGCAGGCCTCCAGCGCCGGTTTCGGCCGCGAGGACGACTCGGCGGTGATCAAGATTTTCCCGGGCATCGACCTGCCGACCGCCAAGCCCGAGCCTGTCTGAGGAAGCTTTCATGACCGATTCCACCGCACGCCCGCTGCTGGGCTGCATCGCCGACGATTTCACCGGCGCCACCGACCTCGCCAACATGCTGGTGCGTGGCGGCATGCGCACGGTGCAAAGCATCGGCATCCCGAGCCGCGAAGTGGCGGCCGGGCTGGATGCCGACGCTATCGTCATCGCCCTCAAGTCGCGCACCACGCCGGCTGCCGAGGCAGTCGAGGAGTCCCTCGCGGCCCTGGACTGGCTGCGCGAGCAGGGCTGCGAGCAGATCTTCTTCAAGTACTGCTCGACCTTCGATTCCACCGCTGCCGGCAATATCGGCCAGGTCAGCGAGGCCCTGCTCAAGGCCCTGAACAGTGATTTCACCCTGGCTTGCCCGGCGTTCCCGGAAAACGGCCGGACCATCTTTCGTGGCCACCTGTTCGTCCAGGACCAGTTGCTCAGCGAGTCGGGCATGCAGCATCACCCGCTGACGCCGATGACCGACGCCAACCTGGTGCGCGTGC
This sequence comes from Pseudomonas sp. RW409, assembly GCF_003184125.1. NCBI lineage: Bacteria > Pseudomonadati > Pseudomonadota > Gammaproteobacteria > Pseudomonadales > Pseudomonadaceae > Pseudomonas > Pseudomonas sp. RW409. The sequence goes on from NZ_QHHP01000033.1 coordinate 457,616, forward strand.
TGCAAGCCCAGACCCAGCTGAAAGTCGGCCTGCTGCGCTACGACAGCATCGCTGGGGGCGTCGAGGCGGTGCGGGCGAAGATCGCCGAACTGCGCCAGCAGGGGATCGGCATGGCCATCGCCGATGTGCTGTCCGACCAGGACCTCTACACCCTCGGCAGCGCCTGCGCCGACCTGCCGCTGCTGACTGGCGGCTCGGGCCTGGCCCTGGGCCTGCCGGGCAACTTTCGCCGTGCCGGCAAACTGCGCGACTTCGATGCGGCGTCGCTGCCGACCGTCGAAGGCGGCGAAGTGGTACTGGCCGGCAGCGCCTCGGTGGCCACCATCGGCCAGGTCGCGGCCTGGCTGGAGGCCGACCGTCCGGCCCTGCGCATCGACCCCATGGCCCTGGCCGCCGGCGAACCGGTGGTGGAGCAGGCCCTGGCCTTTGCTCGCGACAGTGACGAAACCGTACTGATCTACGCCACCAGCACCCCGGCCGAGGTCAAGGCGGTGCAACAGCAACTCGGCGTCGAACGCGCCGGCACGCTGGTGGAGAACGCCCTGGGCGAGATTGCCGCGGGCCTGCGCCAGAACGGTGTGCGCCGCTTCGTGATTGCCGGTGGCGAAACCTCCGGCGCGGTGGTCAAGGCGCTTGGGGTCAACCTGTTGCAGATCGGCGCGCAGATCGACCCGGGCGTGCCGGCCACCCTCAGCAACGCCGTCGAGCCCCTGGCGCTGGCCCTGAAGTCCGGCAACTTCGGCAGCCGCGACTTCTTCGCCAAGGCCCTCAGGCAACTGGCCGGAGGTGGCCAATGAGCGCCGCGGCGAACCAGGAACAGGCCCTGCGCGAAGAGATCTGCGACGTCGGTCGCAGCCTCTACCAGCGCGGCTACACCGTGGGCAGCGCCGGCAATATCAGCGCGCGCCTCGACGATGGCTGGCTGATCACCCCGACCGATGTCTGTCTCGGCCGCCTCGATCCGGCGGCCATCGCCAAGGTCAACCTGGCGGGGGAGTGGGTGTCCGGCAACAAGCCATCCAAGACCCTGGCCCTGCATCGCCAGGTCTATGACCGCAACCCGAGCGTCGGTGGCGTGGTGCACACCCATTCCACCCACCTGGTGGCGCTGACCCTGGCCGGCGTATGGCGGCCGGACGACATCCTGCCGCCGCTGACGCCGTACCAGGTGATGAAGGTCGGGCACATTCCGCTGATCGGCTACCAGCGCCCGGGTTCGCCCAAGGTCGCCGAGCAGGTGGCGCAACTGGCCAACAGCGTGCGCGGGGTGATGCTCGAACGCCTGGGGCCGGTGGTCTGGGAAAGCTCGGTGGCCAAGGCCAGCTACGCCCTGGAAGAACTGGAAGAAACCGCGCGACTCTGGCTGATGAGCAACCCCAAGCCCGCGCCGCTGGATCAGGCAGCCCTGGATGAGCTGCGCGAGACCTTCGGCGCGCACTGGTAGGTAGCGCGCCGCTGCAACTCGAAACTGTAAACCGACATTGCAAGCACCGCCCGGGAGTCGTCGTCAGGCTCTCGAGGGCCCCGGCTTGCCTGAAAAAACAATAACAACAGGACATCCCCGCATGACGTTCCCTGACTGCAGCTGTTTTGGTTTCACCAGCGCTTCTTTCTCTTATGAGGGAGGTGCCGCGCAATGAGCCCGCTTATCCTGATGTTGACGGCCGGTGCGGGCATCGCGCTGCTGCTGTTCCTGGTGCTCAAGTACAAGTTCCAGCCCTTTGTTGCGCTGATGCTGGTGAGCATCCTGGTGGCGCTGGTGGCCGGGGTGAAACCGGCCGACCTGGTGGCGACCATCGAAGGCGGCATGGGCAAGACCCTCGGCCATATCGCGATCATCATTGCCTTGGGCGCGATGATCGGGCGGATCATCGAACTGTCCGGCGGCGCCGAGGCCCTGGCCAAGACCCTGATCGAGCGTTTCGGCAACCGCCGCACGCCGCTGGCGCTGACCATCGCCGGGTTCATCATCGGCGTGCCGGTGTTCTTCGAGGTGGGGGTGATCATCCTCATGCCGCTGGCCTATGGCGTGGCCCGGCGGGCGCACAAGCCGCTGCTGGTGTTCGCGTTGCCGATGTGCGCGGCGCTGCTCACTGTGCATGCGTTCCTGCCGCCCCATCCGGGCGCCGTGGCCGCGGCCAGCCAGCTGGGCGCCGACCTGGGCCGGGTGCTGATGTTCGGCCTGCCGATCACCGCCTTCCTGTGTTACGTAGGCTACCGCGTGGCCGGGCGCATGACCCGGCGCTTCTACCCGATGACCGACGACATCCGCGCCGAAGTCTATGGCCCCCACGTGACCAACGAGGACCTGCTGGCCTGGACCAATGGCAACGCCAAGGACCCGCAACAGGCCGCGGTGGCGGTGTCCCACATGGGCCTGGAAGAATCCACCAGCGCCATAGTCGCCAAGCTGCCACCGGCGCCCGCGCCCGGTTTCGCCCTGATCGTCAGCCTGATCCTGTTGCCGATCGTGCTGATCCTGCTGGGCACCCTGGCCACTTCGCTGCTGCCGGCCGAATCGACCTTGCGCGGTGTCATGACCGTACTCGGCGCGCCGCTGGTGGCGCTGCTGATCGATACCTTGCTGTGCGCCTGGCTGCTGGGTTCGCGCCGTGGCTGGAGCCGCAGCCAGGTGTCGGACGTGATCGGCTCGGCCTTGCCGGGCGTGGCCATGGTGATCCTGATCGCCGGGGCCGGCGGGGTGTTCGGCAAGGTGCTGGTGGACACCGGGATCGGCGCGGTGGTCTCCGACCTGCTGCGCACCACCGGCCTGCCGGTGCTGGCCCTGGGTTTCTTGCTGACCATGCTGCTGCGCGCGGTGCAGGGTTCGACCACCGTGGCCCTGGTGACCACTGCCGGGATCATCAGCCCGCTGATCGCCACCCTCGCCCTGACCCCCAACCACATGGCGCTGCTGTGCCTGGCCATGGGCGGTGGCGGGCTGGCGATGTCGCATATCAACGACGCCGGCTACTGGATCTTCACCAAGCTCGCCGGGCTCAACGTGGCCGACGGCCTGCGCACCTGGACCGTCATCACTACCTTGCTCGGTACCCTGGGTTTCTGTATTACCTTGCTGATCTGGCCTTTTGTCTGAGCCGTTTTTAGGAGCCAACATGCCTCGTTTTGCTGCCAACCTAAGCATGCTCTACCCGCAACACGGGTTTCTCGACCGTTTCGCCGCTGCGGCGGCCGACGGTTTCGAAGCGGTGGAATACCTGTTCCCCTACGACTACAGCGCCGAGGAACTCAAGCAGCGCCTGAGCGACAACGGCCTGGTCCAGGCGCTGTTCAACGCGCCGCCCGGCGACTGGGCGGCGGGCGAGCGGGGCACCGTGACCCTGCCGGGGCGCGAGGCGGAATTCCGCACCGGCTTCGACCGCGCCCTGGAGTACGCCGCGGTGCTGGGCAACTCGCGGATCCATGTGATGGCCGGCCTGCTGCCCTCGGAAAGCCTGCGCGAACGCCATCACGCGGTGTACCTGGAGAACCTGGCCTACGCCACCGCCCAGGCGGCCAAGGTCGGCGTCACGGTGCTGCTGGAGCCGATCAACACCCGCGACATGCCGGGCTTCTTCCTCAACCGCCAGGACCAGGCCCAGGCGATCTGCAAGGAGGTCGGCGCAAGCAACCTCAAGGTGCAGTTCGACTGCTACCACTGCCAGATCGTCGAGGGCGACCTGGCGACCAAGCTGCGCCGCGACTTCGCCGGCATCGGCCATATCCAGATCGCCGGTGTGCCGGACCGCCACGAGCCGGACCTGGGCGAACTGCACTACCCGTACCTGTTCGGGCTTATGGACCAGCTGGGCTACGACGGCTGGGTCGGTTGCGAGTACCGGCCGCGGGGCGACACCTCGGCCGGCCTGCAATGGCTGCGGGACTGGAAAGCTTTCTGAGGGGCGGGCAGGGCGGCTGCACTGGTCAGTGCGTGCCGCCCGCGAAGCGTGATTCTGCGCGAATCTGAACATTTCTGAAGGTGTCGGCCTTCGCCTCCCACCTGCGGGTACATTGGCTCCCTGTCGCCAGGGCCATCACTGGTGCCATCAATGGGAGCGGGGAACATGGAAAAGTCGATATTCGTCGATCAGTCGGGCCTGGACGACACGCCTTGCCGCCCGCGCGATCTGCATTGGGAACAGATCCCCACCGTGACCCTGGAGCGCATCGAGCGCGAATACCGCCGCGCCCGGCGCACCACCATGCTTGGCCAGTGGATCAATATCGCCAGCGTGCTGCTGGTGGTGCTGAGCGCCGCCTGCGGCCTCTGGCTGTGGAACCACTTCCGCGCCCAGGGGCTGGACCAGGGCTTCGGCCTGCGGCAACTGTTCGTGCTGCTGTTCTTTTTCGCCAGCCTGTGCGCGGTGGTGGAGTGGTTGCGGCGCATTCGCCGCACCACCCGGGTCGCCCTCGACGGCTTGAGCGAAGATCTGCGGGATATCGCCTGCGTGCTGTGGTTCAGAAAACAGCACCGCTGAGACGCGCTCGGCCAGCTGTCAGTCCTTGGCTGCCTTGACTTCCGGGTCGGACGGCAGCAGCAATTCCACCCCTTGCTTGCGAATCCCGTCCGCCGCGGCCTGGGCCAGGTCGTCGTCGCTGATGATCACGTCGAACTGCTCCAGCCCGGCGATGCGGTACATGCTGAAGGTGCCGTACTTCGAACTGCTGGCCACCAGCACCACCTGGGACGCCGACTGCATCGCCACCTGCTTGACCTCGACCTTCAACGCCGACGGCGTGGTGATGCCGCGGCGCAGGTCCCAGGAACTGGTGGACATAAAGGCGATATCGGTCACCACCTGACGCAGGGTCGCCACCGCCAGCCCGCCGACGCAGGAATGGTTGTCGTGGTCGAGCTGGCCGCCGGTGTGGATCACCGTCACCTGCGGCGCCTCCATCAGCGCCTGGACGATACCGAAGTCGTTGGTCACCACGGTCATGCCCGACAGCGCCTTGATGTACGGCACGATCTCCAGGGTGCTGGTGCCGGCGTCTAGGTACACCGTCATGTCCGCGTGCAGCAGGCGCGCCGCCAGCCGGGCCATGGCCTGTTTCTGCGGCAGCTCGACCACCGCCTTGCTCTGGTGGCTCGGCTCGCTGTGCAACTGGCTGGCGATACGCACCCCACCGGTCACCGAATAGGCCCGGCCTTCCTGCTCCAGCAGCGCGATATCGCGGCGCACGGTCATGTGCGAGCAGTCGAACATCTCCATCAACTGATGCACGCTCAACACCTGATGCTTGCGCAACTGGCGCAAAATCAGCTCGCGACGCTGCTCGGGAATCATCGGGGCGCCGCTATCGCTGGCGATGTCCTTGGGGTTGGGCATTGAGGCTCCAAGTAAGATAGGGGCGAGTTGAAAGAGGATTTTAGATAGAGATTCGAAGGAATACGAGTCAGTGACTATAGATCGTCTGATTAGGAAGATAAGGTAGTATAGACGGATCAATCCCTATAGGAAGTGCATATTAATATCCTGTTTTATTATCTGCGTCTTAAAGTCCACAGTTCATGAACTCTAGAAAGATGTTCATTGGCCAGGGCTTTTGCATTTTTGCCAGAAATCCCATTTTTCTTATATCGTTTTAGTACGACTTCTCGATGAAGCTTTTCCCATCCAGGGAAAGTGGCGGACGAAGGAACCTCAATTAGAATTTTTGGTTTTTCAAGTGCTTCGCTTACCCGTTCGCAAAACTGAAAAGGAATAAGATATGCTCCTCGAGATTTTATGATGCCATCAATTAGACCTGCCTGCTTTTCTAGTGTGAAGCGAATTGATAGAGTACATTTTACAGGTTGTTGAAACTCGAGAGTTAAAAAGGCGTGTTTTTTATCTAGAATGCTTCGCCCCCATTTCACTATTACATCCCCAGGAGGAGTTGTTTCGTGAATTAATACTAGGTCGCAAAAGTTTTGATGTTTTTCGCAGTTTAGTATAAGTGCAGGGATCATGCGGCCCTCTGCTATGTCAGGGTGTGCGATTCCCCCATCAGCTACAACAAATACGGTGTCTTTAGGTTTGACTTGTCTTATGTTCATTGGTAAATCTCATCAGTAAAAAACTTTCTAACGAACTTCTTTCGCCACTTGATGTTGTAAAGGCGAGCTCGTATTTGTCGATAGATAAAGTTTCAGTTATTCTGCGTGGAATTTCAAAGATTAGCCAGCCGGATATAGTTGTCCTTGCGTTAAGATTGATTGGGGGCTCTATTATTTTTGAGCTGTCTATGTGTGTAGGATGTTTGTTTGTTGGCTTAAGTGTTATTTCGTGGGTGCGGCCTGCTCTGTCGTAAACGTGTAAGTGAAGGTCGGTTTGGGTTATTGTTTTTGGTGCGTTCGCTGAATTTGAGATGGAGAAAGAGAAGGCGACAAATCTAATTTTATCATTGGTATCCCACATTGTGCCATTAATTAAGTATGTGGATAGTGTAGAATGCTTCTCTTTGTGGTCTTCTTCTGCGATTTTTAATGCGCGTCTTGCAATATTTGAGCTGTAATAAGAAATTAGTAGGGAAAGTATGGCTGCCGCTGCAGAGACTATCGAAATTATAGAGTCCTTGGATAATTGGTTGTATGTCTCAATCATGCTCTGAATTCTTTGACTTTGTCTGAGGTTTTTTTTGCTGTGGCAAATGATCTGATGGCCTAGCCGTGTACTGTTGTTAAGTTACTACAAGGATGGATGATTATCTATTGTTGTTTTTAAAGAAAGCAGGTGTTTTTACAAGGTATGCTTTGCGCTAGTGGTGATTTTAATGACCGTGGCGCAAGATTGTAGTTTCTCTTTTAGGGGGGAGGCAACAACATCCGCTGTGGTAGTGAGTCTTAGGGTTTTGATTGGATATCTTGTGATTGCACAGTTTATCCCATGTTAAGTCTTGTAATCTCCTCGCTCTCACAGCCCTGAACGGCTGTTGCGGTTGCTCGGTGCATCGGTCTTTTTATCAAAATGCAGGAGAATAAATGATGTCAGCACCAAGGAGCTGGTTGGCCCTAATTTTCGGTGTTTGCCTGACGACTTTGTCCTTGGCGGCCACGGAGGGCGAACTCCCGCCGGTGGGTGATCGGGTGCTGGCTTGCAGCGGTGAGCAGGGAGTGAAGGTCTGGACCCTGCGTTATGGCGAGCGCAGCAGGCGCTGGTGTAGGTCGATGGCATAGACCATGGATGGCAGAAGCGCATCCAGAAAATGCACGTCGAGAAGACCAGCAAGGGCACGCGCTATTTCACCGAAGTGGATGGCAAGCCCTTCGTCGCGCTGATCGTGCGTGGCAACAGCGGCGAGCTGTACCTGCCGGGTGAGGGTCAGGAAATGCCCCTGGACTATGACCAGGACCTCTCCGACCAGGGCACCCAGTATTTCTTGACCGACTACCTGCAGCAGCCAGTAGTCCCTTGAGCGGTAACCGTCCCGCACGCTCGACGGGCGTACCAGCGGTTACCAAGGAGCAGTCATGGACCCCAAACGTTATGAACACATGACAATCAGGGCCGAGCCCCATGAAATGCGCATGAGCCATTGGGTGTATGCACCGAAGGTGGTGGATGGCCGCGATGGCCGGGTGCTGCTGGACCTGAGCGGCGGACCCTGGGACCTGGTATCCAGCTCGCCATCGACGGCGGCGGTGGAACTGCTGTTGCGCAAATACCCCGGAGATCGTGAAGCGATCTGCCTGAGCATTCGCCTGGCCGACAACAGCCTATGGCTGGAGGGCACTGCGGTTGCCGCCGAGGATATCGAACGGGCGCTGGAGCGGGCGCAGGGCTGAGCGGCGCCGTGGCGCATGCCGGCGAAGCGTCACCGGGCCCTGGCGACCGTTGGTAAGCTGGCGGTTCTTTCTTTTGCCAAATGGCATTAGTATTAATGCCATCTGTCATCAGGCAGGGAGATGAGCATGACCGCCGCCGCCAAGAATACCGCTACCGTGAAACCTTCAGCCAAGGCCGAGAAGGTCAAGGGCGTTGCGCCCAAGGCCATCGCCAAGGTCGAACCACGCAAGCCCTCCGCAAGCCGCAGCCCCAAGGCCAAGGCCAACCTGCTGCGCGAAGAGGCGGCTGTCTATGCGCTGCCTTCGCCCATGGTGCGGGGGCTGCTGCCGGGCACCAACGCCGATGACCCCATGGCGGTCTTCAGGGCCACCCAGCTGGGGTTCTCCCTCGGCGCGGTGATCGAGCTGGTGGAGTCGGTCGAGGCCTTCAAGCGCTACAACGTGCTGTCGAAGATCGTCGGCTTTTCCGAGCGCACCCTGGCGCGGCGGCTGAAGAACCAGGAGCAGGCCCTGACCCCCGAACAGAGCGCCCGCGCCTTGCACTACGCGCAAGTGCTGGAAAAGGCCGAGGCGGTACTGGGCTCGCGGGCGCTGGCCGAAGACTGGATGACCCAGCCGGCCCTGGGCCTGGATGGCGAAGTCCCCATCGACCTGCTGGCCAACCCGGTGGGCTATGAACTGGTGACGGACTTTCTGCACCGGCTCGAGTTCGGGGTCTACTGATGCTCACCGACCCCCTGGCCCCGTCCCTGCATTTCTGGCGCCTCGACCAGGCCCGGCATGCCTCGACCTGGAACAGCGGCATCGGCGCCGAAGGCAGCGGCGGCCGCTGGAACCCCAAGGGGCTGCAAGTGGTGTACGCCAGCCTGGACGCCTCGACCGCCATCCTGGAAGTGGCGGTGCACAAGGGCTTCAAGGCCCTCGACTGCCTGCCCCATACCCTGACCGCCGCCCGGGTGCTGGCCCCCTCAAAGGTCCACACCGTCCGCCCCGAAGAC
>NZ_QHHP01000033.1:466391-489149 GCF_003184125.1 Pseudomonas sp. RW409
TACGCCCGTGCTGCTCACCGTTGTAACGGTCGCCACGGATCACGCCTTGGTCGTAGCCCAGGCTGCTGCCGTACTCGGCGAACACCGGACGCAGCCAGCCGAGGGTCACCGGACGGCTCCAGCGCAGGTCGTTGCGCCAGTAACCGCCGCTGTCGCCGGACAGTGACTGATCCTTGTACCCGCGAATCGACGACTGCCCGCCGAGGCTGGTGCGCTGCGGGCTGAACAGCACGTCTTCGCTGCGCTGGCCGGTCATCAGGCTGCTGAAGCTGAACGACTCGCCCCACAGCTTGAACGGCTGCAGGTAACTGAGGGTGGCGGTGTATTTGCGGTAGCGCGCATTCGGCTCGCCCGGCCCTGGGTGGCCATTGTCCTGGGCGTCGAAGGCACCGATGCCGTTTTGCATGCCCAGGTCGAGGTTGACGAAGGCGCCGCCGATGCGCCGGCCGTGGTTGATGCCGAACTGGGCTTCGCTGAGGCGATTGCTGCTCAGGGCCAGCTTGCTGTCTTCGATGAAGTTGTTGGTGCGCAGGTAGGCCAGGCCGGCATTCAGCGAGGTCTTGCTCACCGCGTCACGCAGGATCACCCGCTCGGCGCGCAGCTGGTGGTTCTGGCTGTCACCGGTCTGCTTGAAGCTGAAACCATTGGCCTGGGCCTGGGAGCGGTACTCGCTCTGGCTGTAGGTGTAACTGAAGTTCCACCAGCCCCAGGGCAGGTTGTAAGAGAGCATGGCGTTGTTGGAAGTGTGCTGGTGGTCGCTCATGGCATCGTGGCCACCGCGCAACATCAGCTGGTCGGCCAGCCCCAGCGGGCTGTCCCAGTCGAAGGTGGTGCCCCACTGCTGCTCGCCGGTGCTGCGCTGGCCGTCGTTGCTGCGCGACAGCCCGGCCCGCCAGGGCTTTTGCGCGGTGTTCTTGACCAGCACTTGGCTGCCACCGACCTCCTTGCCGGGGGCCAGCTCCATTTGTGCCTGGTTCGACGGCAGGCGGTTGAGCTGGTCCACCAGTTGTTCGATTTCCCGCAGGTTGACCAGCGCGCCGACCTGGCCGGGAAAGGCCATGGCCAGCTCCCGCTCGGACAGCTGGCTGTCGGCCGCGCCTTTCAAGCCTTCGAGCCGGCCCTCGACCACCAGCACCTTCAAGTGGCCGCCGGACAGGTCCTGCTGCGGCAGGTAGGCGCGGCTGGTCACCAGGCCCTTCTCGAGGTAGTAGTCGGTGATGACCTTGAGCAACTCGTTGAGCTGGCTGACGCCCAGGCATTGGCCGATATAGGGCTTGAGCAGGCGCGCCTGCTCGGCGGCGGATAGGCTGTCGGCGCCCTTGAGTTCGATGTCCTGGATCGGGAAGCAGCGGGTGTCGGCAGGTGCGGTTGGCGCGGTGGGGGCCGCCTCTTTGCCGGGCAGGTCCTTGAGTTCTTCCAGGCGCCGGCGCTGCTCTTCGAGCAGGCGGTCCTGGCGTTCGCGGATCAGGTCCTGTTCGCCCGGCGTCGGAGCGGCAAGCGAAATAGCAGGGAGGATAGCGAGCAACAACAGCCCGACTTTAAGTACAGACAATTCTCAGCTTCCTTGCGATAGCGCTTTGACATCACTCAGGTGCCGCGATACTAAATGGCCACTATCTCTGACGTCAACAGAGCTGTATTCAGCTGTGCCTGACATGAAATGTTCGGACAGGTCCTGCCACCCGCGTCGGCTGAGCAACGGGGTTATCGGGAAGCCCGACGAAGTCCGATGGGGAAATGGGGGGATCAGGGGGGATAAAAAAATGCCGCTCCCGAACGAGAGCGGCACAAGCCCGCGACAAGCATCGCGGGCCCTGTTACCGGATCAAGCTTGCGCGGTCATGTCCAGTTGGCCGCCAGCACAGGCTGCAAGGCCTGTTGCTCAGCCGCGCCGAAGGTCATGGTCGCCGGTGCTGCCGGCGCGAACGCCGCCATGGCCTGGACCAGGTTCTCCACATCGTTGCCCAGCAACCGATGACGGTCGCCGGTCATGATGTCCCGTGGACGCTCGGGGGTTGCGGCGTACCAGTTATGCAGCGTGACCTCCTGCTGGCTGCCGATCACCGAGATCTGCAGGTCCGGCCCTTCATGCTGGAACCACAGGCGCTCGGGGCTGATGTCCTGGCCGAACACCAGCTGGCCCATGCTGCCGCTGAACTCGAGGTCGTTGACCCCGTGCCCGACTTCCACGGTCGGCATACTGCCGCTGACCACCACCTTGTTGTTGCCATCGCCCAGCTTCACCGTGGCGAAGGAGCCGCTGTCGGTGATGCTGTTGTTGCCATGGCCGACCGTGAGCTTGTTGATGTCGCCGGCAATCACGTTGTTGCCATTGCCCAGGGTGATCTCGGCCCGGCGGCCCGTCACGTTGACCTTGTTGTCACCGTTGCCGGCCAGCAGCTTGGCGCCTGTGGCCTCGACGTTGATGGTCTTGCTCTCGTCGCCCAGGCTGACATTGGCGAAGAAGCCCTTGACCGTCATGGTGTTGGGATCGCTGGCCACGGGCGCGGGATCGACTGTCGGCAACGGGCTCAGCGTGAGCGGGTCGCGCGACGAGCTCGTTACCGGCTCCACGGTGGTCGGTGTCGGGCGCGTACGGATTCTGTCGCGGATCGACGCGAACGAGAAATCATCGGTGTCGGTCACCGCTGGCAGCGGATCGTCGAACTTCAGCCGTGGATCCGACGCTACCGGGAGATCCGGCACAGTGACCCGCGGACGACTCGGGATATCCAGGTCGCGGTGCGCGATATCGACCACCGGGATATCGGGAATCACGATCGGCCTTGGGCTCGGTACGTCCACCGGGGTACGTCCCACTTCACGCCCGACCGGCCCGATATCCGGCACCTTCGAAGGCTCCAGCGAACCGATGCCGCGCTCGGCGAGAATCTGCTCGAGGGTCTTGTGCTCGGGAACCGTCGGCCCCTGATTGCCGCCACGCTCGGCCAGGATCTGGTCGACGGTCTTGTGTTCCGGCACCTTAGGGTTCAGGTCGATACCGCGTTCGGCAAGGATCTGATCGATCGTCTTGTGTTCCGGCACGGTGATGTCCGGGATCGTGACCGTAGGTCGCAACACCGGGTCGACCACCGGAACGCTGATGGTCGGGTGCAGATCAACCGGCGGCAGCGGCGATACCACCGTAGGCTGGTCCACGCCAGGGCGCTCGACAATCGGCGTCAGCGTACCCGGCACAGTCACCGTCGGCTGCTCGGTCACCGCAGGCACCGGGCCAACGGTCGGCACCACCTGCGGCGCATGCTCGGCGAAGATGAAGTCCGAGGCGCTGACCTGCGCCACATCCAGCGCATCCAGGTACACCAGGTTGACGTTCGAGGCAGCGCCCTGGGCGCCGTTACGTGTCACGTACACCCCATGAATCTGCGTCAGGCCGTTGAGGGTGGCGCGGTTCTTGTGCTCGATGGTCAGCTGGCTGAAATCGGTCACTCCGGTCTGGCGCAGGTCGATCTTGTCGATCCCGTGGCGGAAGCCGCGCAGGGCGTTGTTGTAGTCCTTGACGCCCGACTGGGCCGCCACCACGAACACATCCGAGGTCGCGCTGTCATGGCTGTAGATAGTGCCGCTCAACGAAGCCACCATCTTGCCCTGGGCATCGCTGCTGTACATCACGCCCTTAGCGCCGCCGTTGAGCAGCACGGTGCCCAGGCCTTCCTGCGGCTGGACCGCCGAGGCGTCGCTGTTGACGTAGGCCGTCGGGGCGACAAAGGTGTCCTGGAACTTGAAGTTCGCCGCGCCGATCCCGGCCAGCAGCTGGTTCTTCAGGACGATGCTCTGGCCCTTGGCCAGGTCGATCTTGACGTCCGCGCCTTGCTGGCTGAGCACCAGGTCGCTGAACTTCTTCCCGGCAAAGCCCACCAGGTCGATGATCTCGCCCCGGGCGGCCTCGAAGTTGCTGATGACATCGCTGCCACCCTCCCGGCGATGGACCACGAAGAAGTCCTTGCCCGCCCCGCCCGTCAGGCTGTTGTTGCCACGCCCGCCGTCGAGCAAGGCATCGGCCTTGCCAGCCACCAGCACATCGTTGCCGTCGCCGGTGACGATGTTCTGGATGCTGCCCGGATTTTTCACCGTCAGCGCCGCGCCACCGATGCTGGCGACACCGGTCAACAGGTTGACCGAGCTATCCCCGGAAACGGCCGCCGCGTTGAGGGTATTGCGCCCGCCCGCGACACCATTGACCGCATCGTCCAGGACTGCGCGGTTGGCATGCCCGACCACCGACTTGAGGTATTCGTCGGTGTAGAAATAGGTGTCGTCCGGGGTGCTCTTGCTGCCGTACAAACGCAGCGACCAGGCATTGAGCGTGACCGGCTGGCCGGAAGCCGCATCGCTCACCTGCAAGGTCCAGTTGCCCGCCGAGCGCTCGCCAAAGTCATGGGTGGTCATGAAGCTGTATTTGAACGACCCCGACTGCGTGCTGCCGACATCGCTGGCACTCGCGCCGGGCATGCCGTCCGGCACCTTGCCCTGGCGGTTGAGCAGGACGCTCTGGGTGCCGTCGGGCGAGATCAGCTTGAGCGTCAGGTCGCCAAGGCGGCCCACCTGGGCGTCGAAATCGATCTCGACGTGTTCGACATTGAGGCCGGCATTCATCGCAATGGACGAAGTCAGCGTGCCCCCCGCCGCCAGGTTCTTGCCGAGTGCGCCGCTGGAGGCGCTGTAGACATACTCGTTGGCCCCGGTGCTCTGGGTCATCCAGGCTTCGGCCAGGCGTACCGCGGCCCGCGCGTCGACTTCGCCGAAACCGTAGTCGTTGCTGGTGTGCATGCCGCCACCGTTCCAGCCGTGGGCGGCGTTGTCGCTCCACTGGGTGGATGGGTCGTTGATCTGGCGCGCCGACAACGCGAGGATCTGCTGCACGTCGCGATAACCCAGGTTCGGGTTGGCCTCGAGCATCAGCGCGACGATGCCGGAGACAATCGGCGCGGCGAAGCTGGTGCCCTGCATGCTGGTGTAGTCGTTGCCGAAGGTCGAGCCACGGTCGGTTTCCAGCATATGGCTGGTGGACACCACGTTGCTGCCCGGCGCCGACACCAGCAGGCTGGCGCCCGGGTTGGAGAACGGCGAGGAGCCGATCTGCAGGGTCGACAAGTCGCCCTGGGCATTGATCGCGCCGACTTCCACCGAGAAGCGGTTGTTGTTGGTCAAGGAGCCCTGGGCATTGCCGCCGGTTGCGCGGCTGTTGCCGCCGGCCGCGACAATGATCGTCCCCAGGCCACCGCGACCGTTACTCGCGGCGTACTGGGCATTCATGCTCAGCGCCGTGGCGGTGTTGACGAAACCGTCCTGGAAGCTGCTGAGGGCGAAATCGTTGGTGAAACCCCAGCTGTTGTTGGCGATGTCAAAGCTGACCATGTGCCCCAGCCCGGCGAGGTCGGCGCCGCTGTTGGCCAGGTAGTAGCCGCCCAGCGTCGCGCCATAGGCCACCCCTACCCCACCCGCGCCATTCTTGGCGGCGACCATCACGCCCGCCACCATGGTGGCGTGGTTGGACACCAGGCCCGGCAGGCTGCCGTTGCTCTGCTGGGTCTGCAGCCAGGCCTTGTCGACATTGGCGGCAAGATCCGGGTGGGCGATATCGAAGATCTCGGGCGCGGTGGCGAACTGGCCGCCCGGCTCGAACTGGCCGATGCGTACGCCCTTGCCGGTGTAGTCCTGCCAGACCGGCAGCACGTTGGTGTCGCTCAGGTACCACTCCTGGGCCGCCAATGGGTCCAGCGGCACTTCCGGGGTCAGCAAAGTCACCCCGGCGCGCATCGGCGCGGTCTGTCCGCTGCTCAGGTCGACCACCGAGGCCGACAGGTTGCCGGCGGCATCGACCACGCCGTACTTGAAGCTGAGCAGGCCGGTGTAGCGCGCATCCGGAGTGAAGAGCACGTCGCCCTGGGCCGTGAGGCTGACGGTGCCGCCGACCGCGTCGCCAACATTGGCGATGCGCAGCGCGCCCTGGCTGTTGAGGTGTTGATCGTTGGCCAGCAGGCTCTGCGCGGAAATCAGGTGAGCCTGGGTCCGGTTGAAGGCCTTGCCGTCCTTGTCGAGGGTCAGCACGTCGGCCACGGGCATGGCGTTGGGGGTCTGCAGATCGACCGCCGAGATATCCGAGAAATTCAGCTTCTGGATGTTTTTCAGGGTCACCGTGCCGTCGCGCCCAGCCACCTTGTCGGCCACTTCATAGCCGCTGGCGGTGCGGGTGATGCGGTAATCGCCATGGTTGCCATGCAGCGTCACCAGGTTGATCCCGCCGTCACCGTCGATGGTCGCGTTGCCATGGCCGACTTCGATCACGTCATTGCCGGCGCCGCCGAAAATCCGGTCGGCGCCGCCACCGGCGTGAATGATGCTGCCGCCTTCGGCGGCGTAGATCACGTCGCCTTGGGGCCCGGCGTAGATCACCGCCTTGCCGCTGCCGCCGATGATGGTGTTGTGGCCGCTGCCACCGACCAGCACGTCGCTGCCCGCCCCGCCCACCAGGGTCGAATTGCCGGAGCCGCCCTTGATGAAGGCACTGCCGGTGCCGCCGCTCATGATCGTGTCGTCGCCGCTGCCGCCCTGGGCAATGGTCAGGCCGGCCTGGGCCATGTTCAGCACCACGCCTTTGTCGCCAACGATGATCGCCGTGTCGTGGCCGCCATTGCCGTGGATATTTTTCGGATCGTCCGAGGCGCTGATCACAAAGACGTCGTCGCCCTTGCCACCGACATAGGTGTTGCTGCCGCCGCCACCCACCAGCCAGCCACCGGCCGGCGCGGCAATCAGCGTGTCGTTGCCGCTGCCGCCATACAAGTTGCCCACGCCCAGCTGCGCCGCGTCCAGGGTTTCGCCGGTGGTGCTCTGGCTGGCATAGGCGGTGGTGGTGATGCCATTGGTGGTCGAGGTCACCTTGGTACCCGCGCCCAGGGCAGTCAGGGTGTTGCTGACCGGGTCACCGAGGAAATCCACCGCCAGCGCTTCCTGGTTCTTGCCATTGATGGTGAACGAACCGGTGGCGAGCACCCGGTTACCGTCACGCACTTCGGTTTGAGTGGACGCCGCCGCCCGCACGTTGATCTGGGTGATGCCCAGCTCGGCCAGGGTCTTGAGTTCGCCGGCATCGACTTTCGCGTCATGGGTGCCGTCGACCCAGACCCGCAGCTTGCTCCAGATCGGATCGCGTTGATCGATCACGCCATCCTTGTTCGCGTCCTCGCTGGCCAGTGCCGCGAAACCGTCCTTGAATTTCGTCTCGCCCGCCGCGCCGTTCACCCCGGCCTTGCCGCCGTAGTACTCGGAGAACATCTGGCTGACGTCCTTGATCTGGCCGCTGCCATCGTCGATCACCAGCATGCCGGTGCTGCGATCGGCCCAGCCGCTGCGCTTGAGCGTGCCACTGTGGTCGGTGTCGAACAGCACGCCGTCACGGATGTCGGTCATGTGCACGCCGTTGCCGGTCAGGTCCAGCAGCAACGGGTCAACGTAGGTGTTGAAGGTGGTCATGGCCGACAGGCCGTTCAGCGTTACCGCATTACGCAGGCTGAAGTCCGGCTTGTTCGGGCTGGACGGCTGGTAGAACTGGGTCAGGTAGGTGTTGGGACGCGCATTGGGGTCGAGCTGCATTTCGCCCGGGCGAATGCCACCCGAGGCCAGGCTGGACATCTGGGTGGAGGTGAAATCGGTTTTGCTGAGAATGCCGCCGACGGCAAAAATGCTGTTGGTCGCCGAGTTCTGAATGAAGCCGTTGGCGACGTCCTGCTGGGCTTTGCTTTCGCCCTGGATGTGTTGTTGGGGTTGCGGGGATGGGTTGATGTCGATGTTGATCAGGCCGGGTGTCTGAGGGGCAGTAGAGACATCACCCACGCCAAGCCATAAACATTGCTGACCATCTTTTGCTTCATAATATTCGCCGTGACGCGTCAAGTCGTCACGAATGATTTGTGCACCATAAGTATGCAGAAGACTCTTGACCGGTTCGATGTTATCCGCCGGAAAAAGAGCGCCTTCAAACTTCTTGTCATTATAACCGATGGCTTGCAAGGAAGCATATACAAAGTCCACACAGCTATTGGTCAGCAGTCTATAACGCGTAGCATCGAATCCGCCTGACGCGGGATCTTTGGAAAACGCCTTGAGCTTATTGTATTGGTCCTCTGTCAGATTAAAGCTGACTTCGTACGCCGTCTCTTTATAACCGAGATTATCGTTCCTCGAGACTTGCCCTTCACCATGCATCTGATCAAACTTTGACTCGAACCCATAACTCTCTCCGGGGCCTGTTCCATCGTTCAGGGCATACCACATATGCCCACCGGTGGAAGAGTGGGAATCACCGGTCTTATGATCGCCCTTGTCCTGCTGATAGACATATTCCGCACCAGCCCGTGCAACCTTGTAAGTTACACTGTACTTCCTTTCCATACGTTGCTTCCTTTACCAGCTTACAAAAACGCTTCAATGCTTGGGATTGTAATAACTAAACTCTACATAGCTCTCGATACTGCGAAATTCCTGTACTTCCCCAAGAGTGCCGACTTCGACCGAATATTTCCCAGGCGACAATTCCAATGTCTTGATCAAACGCACCGCCGTGTTGATTCGCCGCCCCTGGTAATCAAACGTCTGACCCCAGTTGATACCCGTGGTCACTATGTTCCCGTCAAACACCGGTGTTCCATCTTTCAAGACCCGCAGATGCACAGGAATCGCGACACCTTCCTTGTGGCTGGTGCCCCAGATTTCTTCCCGGCTGTTCATTTCAGCCAGGGTGTTTCCCTGAACAAACAGCAAAGCGAATCTATAGTCAGCCGACTTGCTGACTACAAAGTCTGCTGTGACTCTTTGTTCGGCCTGTGAAATATCAATGGGTTTGACCACCCATACCGGTGCGGAACAGGCGGCCAGCAAAAAACATACAACCCCTAGAATCCCGTTACGCAAGACGCTTATCAGTCCGTGCATGACTCACCCCATCCTTCTCATCCATCAGAAAACAAAATCACATTTGAGCGATATCGTTATTAACCAAAGCCAAACCCGAAAACTTACCAACTTATTCTTTGTGGCCAACTTTATATAAAGCCAACTTCTCAACGATAACCCGCAAACCTGACCTGCACATTTCCCGACGCATCCGTCCCGCGCAAGTTCACGTTACGACTAAACATCCGCGCTCCCCCCAACGCAAAACCAACGCGCAACTCGGAGTCGGAAACCCACTGCACTTTCGGTGAGGGGGCATGATCAAGAAAACTGTCGCACTCACCCAAATAAACCTGGTAGTTATTACTGTTAATCGCCTCTTCCACATCCAGCAGGCTGTTGAATACAAGCACCTCATCAGAACAGAACGGCGCTATCGCCCCGCCTCCCGAGCGAGAAACAAGGGCGGCGCTGTAACGTCCACTCGGTGAGGGATAGACCTGGGTATACAGATCATCGGGATCATCGATCATGCCGATCAACAGGATCACGCCATGCTTCAGTACAGTGAACAAACCGATCGCTGCCAGTACAAACTTCAACCAACGTATCACTCGCATGCTCCCCCTTTCCGGCAACACTCAACGCTCTCGCAAACTCTCATCCACATGCTGTTGCAACGGGCTCAGGAAGTAGTCGATCACCCGGCGCTGGTCGGTCTTCACTTCCGCGGTGATCGACATGCCCGGCGACAGCGCCACGCGTTGGCCGTTGACCATCAGGTGGTCGGACTTCAGGCGAATGCGGCTGCTGTAGATCAGCCCGCGTTTTTCATCTTCGATGGCGTCGTTCGAGACGCTGAGCACTTCGCCGTCGACGGTGCCGTATTTGGTGAAGGTGAAGGTTTCCACTTTGACCGTGACCGGCTGGCCGGCGCGGACGAAGCCCACGTCCTTGTTTTCCAGCATCGCTTCCACTTCGACCGGTTGGTCGGCGGGCACTATGACCATCAGCGGCTGGGCCGGGGTGACCACGCCGCCGACGGTGTGGATCGCCAGTTGCTGGACGGTGCCGTCCACCGGGGCCTTGAGGCTGGTCAGGGTTTCCTGGTAACGGGCCTTGGCCAGTTCCTGGACCAGGCTCGCGGCTTTCTGATTGGCTTCCTGTTGCAGGTCGAGCATGGCCCGGCGGTTCTGCGCGACCACGCCTTCGCGTCGGCGCCGCGCCTCAGCCTGGGCCGCGGTGGACTGCAAGACACTGGCCTGCTGCACGCTCAACTGGCGCAGCAGGTCGAGGCGCGCCTGTTCCTTTTCCAGGTACTCATGGCGCGCCACGTACTGTTGCTCCAGCAGCCGCCGGTAGTCCTCGGCCAATTGCGTGGCGATCGGCACGGTTTGCCGCAGGCTGGCCACCTGGGCCTGGGCCGACTGGATTTCGGCGCTGCGCTGGAGGATTTCCGCGTCCACCAGCTCCAGGTTGCTGCGGTACTCCTGATACTGCCCCTGTAACCAGCGCTGGGCGCTGAGCACCTGCTCCGGGTTGGCATTGGCAATCGCGCCGATCAATGACGCCGGCGGCTGTTGCTGGTTGATCGCATCGAGCATCGCCGCGCCCCGAGCGCTGTCGACCCGCGCCGCCAGCAGCTCGTTCTGAATCCGCCTGACGTCGGCATCCGCCGCCGTCGGGTCGAGTTCCACCAGCAGCTCGCCGACTTTCACCGCCTGGCCGTCACTGACATGGATCGCCCTGACCACCGCCGTCTCGCTGGATTGAATCAGCTTGGTCTTGCCATTGGGCACGATCTTGCCCGGCGCCACCGCCACCACTTCGATCTTGCCGAGACAGGCCCACAGCAAGGCCAGCACGGCAAAACCGAGGATGCTCCAGACAAAGATCCGCGGCGCCGGGTGCACGGGGGTGTCCTGCAACTCCAGGGCGGCGGGCAGGAACTGCGCCTCATGGGGCAGGCGCTGCAAGCTGTCCATGCTTTTGCGCTGGCGCCAGGCGTGTTGCCAGGCGTCGCGGTAGCGCTGCAATAACGAAGGAGTGGCGCTCATGGGCAATCGGTCCTTGAATCCGGATGGCGTCCAGCCTCGCCCCCTGCGGCGGGGGCGGCGGCCGAACAAATAACCTGTGAAATCGGGCGGCGCTCAGCCCTGCTGCATACGGTGCAGGCGCGAATAGTGGCCGGCCTGGTGCGCCAGCAGTTCGGCATGGTTGCCCTGCTCGACGATCTGCCCGCGGTCGACCACCAGGATGCGATTGGCATCGCGTACCGCCGACAACCGGTGAGCGATGATGATCACCGTGCGCCCGGCGCAGATGCTTTGCATGTTCTGCTGGATGATCCGTTCGGACTCGTAGTCCAGCGCACTGGTGGCCTCGTCGAAAATCAGAATCCGCGGGTTGCCGATCAGGGCCCGGGCGATGGCGATGCGTTGCCGCTGGCCGCCGGACAGCGAGGTGCCATGCTCCCCGACCATGGTGTCGTAGCCTTCGGGCAGTTCCAGGATGAACTCGTGGGCCCCGGCCATGCTGGCGGCATGCATCACCGTTTCCAGCGGCGCGCCCGGATCGCTCAGGGCGATGTTTTCCCGGATGCTGCGGTTGAACAGCATGTTGTCCTGCAACACCACGCCGATCTGCCGGCGCAGGGAGGAAACGTCAGCCAGCGCCAGGTCCATGCCGTCCACCAGCACCCGTCCACGCTCGGGCACGTACAGGCGCTGGAGCAGGCGGGTCAGCGTGCTTTTACCCGAGCCGGAACGCCCCACCACGCCGATCACTTCGCCGGCGACGATCTGTAGGTTGATCCCACGCAGGATCTCCGAGCCGTCGGCGCGATAACGGAAATGCACCTGGTCGAATTCGATCTGCCCCCTGAGGGGCGGCAAGGCGCTGCGGGTGGCCTGGGACAGCTCGGTGCGGGTGTTGAGGATATCGCCCAGGCGCTGCACGGAAACGCCGGTCTGCTGGAAGCTGGTCCACAACTGCGCCAGGCGCATGATCGGGCCACTGACCCGGCCGGCCAGCATGTTGAAGGCGATCAGTTCGCCCACCGAAAGCTGCCCGTCGATCACCAGCCGCGCGCCCAGCCAGAGGGTCGCCACAGTAACCAGCTTGCCGATCAGTGACACGCTCTCGTTGGCGATGGTGGACAAGGTCTGGGTCTTGAACCCGGCCGCCACATAAGCGGCCATCTGGTTGTCCCACTTGCGAATCGCCTGGGGCTCGACGGCCATGGATTTCACCGTGTCGATGCCGTTCACCGTCTCCACCAGGAACGCCTGGTTTTCCGCGCCGCGGGTGAAACTGTCCTGCAAGCGGGCGCGCAGCAGCGGGGTGACAAACAGCGAGACCAGCACGTACAGCGGCAGCGACAACAGCACCACCAGGGTCAGCCAGCCGCTGTAGTAGAACATCACCAGGATGAACACCAGCGAGAACAGCACGTCCAGCAACAAGGTAATGGCGTTGCCGGTCAGGAAGCTGCGGATGTTCTCCAGCTCGCGCACCCTGGCCACCGAATCGCCGACCCGGCGTGCCTGGAAATACGCCAGCGGCAAATTGATCAGATGACGGAACAAGCGCGAACCCAGCTCCACGTCGATCCGGCTGGCGGTATGGGCGAACACGTAGCTGCGCAAACCGCTCAAGGCCGATTCGAACAGCATGATGCCCAGCAACCCTGCGGCGATGACATCCAGGGTGGTCAGCCCGTGGTGCACCAGCACCTTGTCCATCACCACCTGGAAAAACAACGGCGTCACCAGGGCAAACAGCTGCAGGGCAAAGGACACCAGCAGCACTTCGCCGAGTAGCTTGCGGTATTTGACGATGGCGGGAATGAACCAGGTGAAGTCGAACCGCGAGGTTTCCCCCGGCAACCCGGCCTCGGAGCGCAGCAGCACCAGCTCGCCGGTCCAGCGCGCGGCCAGGGCCTCGAAGGAGATGACCTCCGGCCGGTCCGAACGCGGGTCCTGGATCAGCGCCTGGCCTTGGTCGAGCTTGGCAATGATAAAGAATGTGCCGTCGCCATCGGCCGCGATCGCCGGCAATGGCGTGCGCTCCAGGCGAGCGATTGAAGTGCTGACCGACTTGGCCTTGAGCCCCAGCTTGCGGGCGGCGAGCAGCAGTTCGCGCTGGGTGAACGGCTGGTTCTCTGGAGCGAATTCGTGGGCCAATTGCTCGGCGGATGCCGCCACCGAATGAAACCGGGCCAGCATCACCAGACAGACCAGGCCAGTGTCTGGCGTGGGCGACTCGGCGCCCCTTCCTTGTTCGCTCATAAGCTTCCATGCATGCCGCGTTGCGGCCGTAAAGTCCTAATATTTCAAGATGTTACATCAAACATGAAATAATTAGTATCAATACGACATCATCGATTGAGATTTATTTCACTCGACTGTATGAATCTCCCGTCAGAGCGCCTTGCGCTCCTGCGGTGGCAGGAAATCCCGATCGGCGTCGTAGTCTTTCGTCAGGTACATCGCCAGGTCGCTCAGGTCTTTCGGGCTCAGGGTTCCCGCCGCCTGCTTGAGCTTGAGGGTGTCGATGATGTAGTCGTAGCGCGCGTTGTTGTACTCACGCACCGCGCTGTACAGCTGGCGCTGGGCATTGAGCACATCCGCGGTGTTGCGCGAGCCCAGGTCGCGCCCGACCTGGTTGGCCTTGACCGAAGCCTGGCCGGAACGAATCGTCTGCCGGCGGGCAATGACCTGCTCGATATCGGAATTCACCGCGCGGTAGAAATTACGCGTGTTCTGCACCACTTCGCGGCGGCGGTCCTCGCGCTCGTCTTCACTCTGGGCCAGCCGCTCGGTCGCTTCGCGCACCTGGGAACGGGTCATGCCGCCGGAGTACAGCGGAATATTCAACTCCAGGCCGATGCTGCTTTGCGTGACATTGCCTCGATAGCCATCCCGCCCGAAGTCGGTGGGGTTGCTGTAGCCGAAGCTGTCGTTTTCACCTTTGCGCCAGGACGCCACCGCATCGACGGTCGGCGCATAACCGGCCTTGCGCTGGCGGTTGGTCTGTTCCGCGGCAATCACCGCGTAGCTGCTGGCCTGCAACGCCAGGTTCTGGCGCACCGCGCGGCTGACCCATTCGTTGGCATCGTTGGGCACCGGCAGTTCCACCGGCAGTTGATGCTGAATACCCTCGATCGTCGAATAGTCCTGGCGGGTCAAGCGGGACAAGGCCTCGAAGGCATCGTCGACCTTGCGCTCGG
This sequence comes from Pseudomonas sp. RW409, assembly GCF_003184125.1. Lineage (NCBI taxonomy): Bacteria > Pseudomonadati > Pseudomonadota > Gammaproteobacteria > Pseudomonadales > Pseudomonadaceae > Pseudomonas > Pseudomonas sp. RW409. The sequence goes on from NZ_QHHP01000033.1 coordinate 480,538, forward strand.
CGAGTTTGCGATTGGCGCCGGCGTTGTCATGGGCGGCCTGGGCGTCGAGCACATCGGTGATGCTCGAGGCGCCATTCTCCAGGCGGGCCTGGGCCTGTTGCTGCTGACGCTTGAGCGCCGCTTCCTCAGCCTTGGAGGCGGCGAGCAGGTCCAGGGCACGCAAGGTTTCGAAATAGGCCTGGGCCGTGGTCAGCACCAGCCCCTGCTCCTTCGCGCCCAATTCAAGTTCGGCCTGGGCGGTGCTGGCGTGGGCGGCTTCCAATTGAAACCAGCGATCGGCACGGAACAGCGGCTGGTTGAGATTGGCCTGGAACACCGTGGTGCTGCGGGTGCGGGTCAGGCCCGGCTCGTCCCGTTCCAGACGCACCGATTCCACGGTGCTGCCGGCATTGAGCGTGGGCAGTAACCCGGCCCGGGCCTGGGGGATGCTTTCACGCTGGGCCTGGTACTCGTGGCGCGCCGCGGACAGCTGGGCGTCATGCTCGACGGCCTGGCGGTAAACCTGCAGCAGCTCGGCGCGCTGGGCACCTGGATCGGCGAAAGCCGGGATCGTCACCAGTGCCAGGATGAGCAATGGCGAGAAAAAACGGGGGGAGTGGGTCATAACAATCCATGTCACATTCGGGTAAAACGGTTCAGCCAGGCTGATCAGGGCGCGCATCCTACGCCGTGACCAAGGCTGTCACAAGCGACAATTATGGCTACTAGCCATCATTTTCTCAGGCATCGGATCAGATAAAGCCGAATCACCCCCTGGCTTCGGCCTACAAAAAACCAGAATCGTCTTATTTATCGACCACCTCAAACCCCGCATGCTTCGCCCCCGCAAATCTGCCCAGCACCTGAGCGCAACCTTGTTGTCCAGTCCCTGACCGGGACACGTTGCCGGCTCATACCTGCCCTGACCGCTGTCGCGTGCTCAACGCGCCACGCCACTCACTCACAGGACCCAAGCTGCCATGACTTTTATCCTCAACGGCCGCCACCTTTTACTGGATCAGCTGCCGCCAGACACACCTCTGCTGTATGCCCTGCGCAACGACTTGGGCCTCAATGGCCCCAAGTACGGCTGCGGCCTGGGGCAATGCGGCGCCTGCACAGTGCTGGTGGACGGTGTAGCCGCCCGCTCCTGCACCCTGCCGCTGTCCAGCGTGCAGGACAAACAGGTCACCACCCTGGAGGGCCTGGCGCAGGAAGAGCGCCTGCACCCGGTGCAACAGGCGTTCATCGATGAGCAGGCCGCGCAATGCGGCTATTGCAGCAACGGCATGATCATGACCCTGGTGGCGCTGTTCGAGCGCGAGCCCGAGGCCGACGAGCAACGGATCAAGAACGAGCTGGCCTACAACCTCTGCCGCTGCGGCGCGCACTTCGAGATCCTGCAAGCCGCGGCCAGGGCCCGTCAGCTGCTGGCAGAGCGGGGTCGAGCATGAACGACCTGCCGTTGACCCGTCGCCGCCTGCTCCAGGCCGGCGGCCTGATCATGATCAGCACCCTGCTGCCCAAACCGCTACTGGCCATGGCCGAAACCCGTACTACGACCCCGTTGCCAACGGACCCGACGCCGGACCATGTCGACAGCTTTATCGCCCTGGGCGCCGACGGCCACGTGACCGCGTTCTGCGGTCATGTCGACCTCGGCACCGGGGTGCGCACGGCGCTGGCGCAGATCGTCGCCGACGAGCTGGATGTCGACTTCGAGCAGGTGCGGATGATTCTCGGCGACACCGCCAGCACCCCGGACCAGGGCCCGACCATCGCCAGCGCGACCCTGCAGGTCAGCGCCCTGCCCCTGCGCCAGGCCGCCGCCCAGCTGCGCCAGTGGCTGCTGGAAGGCGCGGCGGAAATCCTCGACCAGCCGATTGCCGGGTTGCGGGTTGAACGAGGGCAGATCTACGCCAGCGCGAGCCCCAAACGACGCCTGAGCTACGCCGAACTGGCCCGCGGACAGGACCTGCACCTGCCCCTGGACCCACACGTCAAACTCAAGGCCGTCGGTGCCGGTCGTTATGTCGGCCAGTCCACCCCGCGCGTGGACATCCCGGCCAAGGTCAGCGGCCAGTTGACCTATGTCCACGACCTGCGCCTGGACCGCATGCTCCACGGTCGCGTGGTACGCCCGCCCTACCCCGGCGCCGATGCCAGCGCGCCCTTGGGCCATGCGCTGATCGCGGTGGATGTGGCGTCCATCGCGCATTTGCCGGGCATCGTCAAACTGGTGGTGATCGGTGACTTTGTCGGCATCGTCGCCGAGCGCGAGGAGCAGGCCATCGACGCCATGCGCCAGCTCAAGGTCCAGTGGAAAACCTGGGATGCGCTGCCCGACCTGCGGCAAGATGCGCTGCACAAGACGCTCCTGGCCCATCCCAAGCAGGACCGCGTGCTGCGCGACGATCCCGACATCGACAGCAGCCTGGGCACGCTCAACAGCCCGCTCAATGTCGACTATGTCTGGCCCTACCACCTGCATGCCTCTATCGGCCCGTCCTGCGCGGTGGCGATGATCGACGCCGAGCGCGCCGAGGTCTGGACCGGCAGCCAGAATCCTCATGACCTGCGCAAGGACATCGCCCTGCTGCTGGGGCGCACACCGCAACAGGTGCAGATCAATCGCATGGAAGCCTCGGGCTGTTACGGACGCAACTGCGCCGACGATGTGGCCGCCGACGCCGCCCTGCTCTCCCAGGCGGTCGGGCGGCCGGTGCGGGTGCAACTGATGCGCGAGCAGGAGGCCGGTTGGGAACCCAAGGGCTCCGCGCAGCTGATGCAAGTCCGCGGTGGCCTGGACGGCAAACGCGAAGTGGCCGCCTACGAATTGAAAACCTGCTACCCCTCGAACAACGCCCGGACCCTGGCGCTGCTGCTCACCGGCACCGTCGCCAACCGCCCCGACATCCAGCAGATGGGCGACCGCACGGCGATCCCGCAATACCGCTTCCCGCAGATGCGCATCGTCTGCCAGGACGCCGCGCCGATCGTCCGCGCCTCGTGGATGCGCGGGGTTTCCGCGCTACCCAATGTCTTCGCCCACGAATCCTGGATCGACGAACTGGCCTACATCGCCCAGCAGGACCCGATTGCCTTCCGCCTGCGCTACCTGGACGACCCCCGCGCCCTGGCGCTGATCGAGGCGCTGAAAAAACAGGCCGACTGGCAGGACGGTAGCGCCCACCGCCACCCTGCGCCGCCGTCGCAGGAATGGGTCAAGGGCCGGGGGTTTGCCTATGCCCGGTATTTCCACAGCAAGTTCCCCGGCTTCGGTGCCGCCTGGGCCGCGTGGGTCTGCGACCTGAGCGTCAACCGGCGCACCGGGCAGATCCGCCTGGACAAGATCTTCGTCAGCCATGACTGCGGGCGCATGGTCAACCCGGCCGGCGTCCGTCACCAGGTGCACGGCAACATCGTCCAGTCGTGCAGCCGGGTGCTCAAGGAATACGTCAGCTTCGACCCTTGCGGCAGCACTTCCCTGGAATGGGGCGGCTATCCGATCCTGCGTTTCGACGAGTTGCCCGAAGTGGATGTGCAACTGCTCGACCGCCCGGAAGAACCGTCCATGGGCGCCGGCGAGTCGGCCTCGGTACCCAGCGCCGCGGCCATTGCCAACGCGATTTTCGACGCGGTCGGCGTGCGCCTGCGGCAAGTGCCCTTTACCCCGGAAAGGCTGTTGCAAGCCTTGCAGCAAGCCCCCGACGCTGACCACCCTGGCCAGGAGGCCCACCCATGAGCAAACTCAAGACCCTCGTCGGCTGGAGCCTGGCCGCCTTGAGCCTGGCCGTCACCGCGGGCGTGTTCATCAGTTGGCAGCCGGCGATCGCGCCGCTGGACAATCACGACACCCAGTACTTCAGCCATGCGCAAGTCGCCAAGGGCGAGCAACTCGCGGCCCTGGGCGATTGCGCGGTCTGCCATACCGCGCCGGGCGGGGCGCGCAACGCTGGCGGCCTGGCCATGCGCATCCCGTTCGGCACCCTGTACAGCACTAACATCACCCCCGATCCGGAGACCGGGATCGGCAGCTGGTCCTATCCGGCCTTCGAGCGCGCCATGCGCCACGGCATCGACCGCAGCGGGCGTTACCTGTACCCGGCGTTTCCCTACACCGCCTTCACCAAGACCCGCGACGAGGACCTCAAGGCGCTCTACGCCTACCTGATGAGCCAGCCGCCGGTCCGCCACCAGCCACCGCAGACCGACCTGCATTTCCCCTTCAATATCCGCCCGGGCATCCTCGCCTGGAACTGGCTCTACCTCAGGCCCGGCGCCATGGTCGACGATCCCGGGCGCAGCGCCCAGTGGAACCGGGGCGCCTACCTGAGCGAGGGCCTGGGGCACTGCAGCGCCTGCCACTCGCCCCGCGACCCGCTGTTTGGCGAACGCGGCGGTCGGCGCCACCTGAGCGGCGGCGTTGCCGAAGACTGGAGCGCCCATGCCCTGGCCGGCGGCAAGGCGCCGCTGGCCTGGACCGAACAGGACCTGCTGGACTTCCTGCGCCACGGCTACAGCCCGCGCCACGGCGTCGCCGCCGGCCCGATGGCGCCGGTGATCCACGAAGGCCTGGCGCAACTGCCGGAGGCCGACCTGCAAGCCATCGCCCATTACCTGTCCAGCCTGCAACCGACCAGCGCCACGCAAGCCAGCGCCGACACCCTGAACCACCAGGCCGAGCAACGCACCGAGCCCCTCGGCTCCCCCGGCGCCCGCCTGTTCTCGGGGGCCTGCATGGCCTGCCACGCCCAGGAAAAAGGCCCGACCCTGACCGGCGTGCGCCCCTCCCTGGCCCTCAACAGCAACCTCTACGCCGACAGCCCTGACAACGCCATCCGCGTGATCCTCGAAGGCATCGCCCAACCGGCCAACCCGGAACTGGGCTACATGCCCGCGTTCCGCCACAGCCTCGACGACCAGCAGATCGCCGACCTGCTGACCTTCCTGCGCCAGGACCTGGCAGGCCAGGCGCCCTGGAAAGACGTGAAACAACGCGTCAGCCACATACGCACCAGCCTGCCTCCCGGCTGACCTACTCCCGGCCATGAAAAAGCCCCGCATAAGCGGGGCTTTTTATCGGTTCTGTCTGGTGCTCAACAAGGTGGGGCATCACGCTTTGAAGCCCGGCAAACCATTCACTGCTCGCCACGCTTTCACGATTTGCGTAACACCTTCGGGCGAGTTATCTGCACCCTCTTCGGGGTAGTAGATAAGGTCGGAGCCTGCCGGGTGCTGGCTGACCTTTTCAAAGTGCAGCAAAAGTTCGTCGGCACGTTCATCTGTTTCAGCTTCGTCCTCTTTTAGCAACTCTTCCAAAAGCTGGATGAATTCCGACTCGGTGTAATCAGAGAAACTGTTTTTTATAATGCTGTCAGTCATGGCCGGCCTTTTCATTTCTATGAATATCGATATGGTTTCGTGGCGTATTAACTCTCAGGTTATCGACGTCATATACACCACCGCCTTCTGATATTTTTTCTAGATGATGTAGTTCATACGAGATTCTTCCCCCAACCCGATGGTCCTTTCGCACCCGTGGTGCTTTACCCGCCCGCATACGCCTGGCGCTATATTCGACAAACTGGTCAGCCACTCCCCCACGTGCAACAGCCTTCCAAAAAGCGGCCCTGAATGCATTAAAGCTCTTGAAGTCACGCCCTCTCAAGGCATCGGCAACCTCTTTTGGAATCGGCACCCCTACCCCCGAATTCGCACCGGCCAACCAAACACCCTGTATGTCCTCACCCTCACCGGAAGCGGTTCCGGGAGTCTTTCGGACATTCATCACAATATAGAGCGGCTGTACTCCCGAACCAGGCGGGAACACCAGAATGAAGTCCTGGTATTCCGGTGGATAGAGCGGATTGACGATGATGGTATCCGCCTGTTCGGTGGGCGGATAAATCCAGATGGGGGGCGCTTGCGGTGCGGCCTCTAACGGCGGGATACCCGAGGTGCTGGAGGGGTCGACCGCTGGCGTCCAGATCAGGGTGACGCCATCGCCGAAGTCGGCCACCTGCTGCTGATCCCGGGCCTGAAACCGGACCACGGGGATCATTTCCCAATCGCGGCGCTTCTCGGTGTTGTAGCCATAACCCTTGAGCGTGCCATCGGCTTGCTCTTCGATATGCAGTCGAACCCGGGTCCGGCCTTCTTTGAGCGACTTGAGCTGTTCCTCCGTATACAAAGCGCTATCGCCCAGGCTCGACGGCACGAGCATGGCGATAACACCGAGCAGGCCTCCCGCAACCACACCAGAAGTGAAGGCACCGCTGGCGGCCGTGCCGCAAAGACCACCGCACGACGCACCAACAGGCACCAGTGCATTGGCGCCGAGCATGAGCCCACCTAACGCGGGAGGCACACTTCCACTGATCCTTCCGAGCCTGAGGTTTCCCGCCGCATCGGTTTCACGCCCACCCAACAACGCAAACTCGCCGTACTCCTTGACGGCCTCAGTGGGGATGAAAGAGCTGGCGTAGTTGATAACCCCGTCAGCCAGCTTGCAGGGTTTGGTAAAGGTGCATCCAGCGTTAGCCAGTTTGGTTTCTGCTTTCGCTGGAAGATCCTTGTACTCAGCCCAACGCTGGGCCCCCAGATCGACCGGTTCGATACCCTTGTTGCGATAGCCCTTCGGGTTATTGGCGACGTAGCCACTCATCCATGTTGCTCCCCATTCCCCCAGAAAACCTCGCCCTGGCTATGCCGGGTGCGAGGCCTCCTAACTTGGCGAATCGGGTGGTTCCTGGAAACTTGGAGAACTCTGAGATTGACGCTGACCGGTCTGAATGACCTGTAGTCCGGATTCCGGTCAGGGCCTGCGGACCAGCAGCAGTAATGGCGCTCGCTGCCTATCGGCAAGCAGGCGCCCCTCCCCCGTTACTTATGAAACGTCTGCCCCAACGCCTCAAGCCGGATCGCGATCGGTGGCAGGCGTTGGCTGCTCAGGGCCAGGTTGCCCATGTCGTCGGCGGTGTTCTGGGCGATGGCCTGGACCGAGTGCAGGCGGCCGACGATGTCAAGGCTGGCGCTGGATTGTTCGCGGGTGGTGCTGACGATGCGGCCGTTGAGTTGGTCGATATGCGAGATGTCGGCGCCGACGGCCTGGAACATCGCGGAGGCCTGGCGGCTGTCTTCGACGCAGCGCTGGGCGCCTTCGTGGCTGTCGTGCATGGCTTCGGCGGCCTGGCGGCTGCCCTGTTGCAGGGCTTCGATGATGGTCTTGATTTCCTGGGTGGACAGCGCGGTGCGCTGGGCCAGATTGCGCACCTCATCGGCGACCACGGCGAAACCGCGGCCCTGCTCGCCGGCGCGGGCGGCCTCGATGGCGGCGTTGAGGGCCAGCAGGTTGGTCTGGGCGGCGATGCTGCCGATCACGTCCAGCACGTTGCCGATCTGCTGCGCTTGCCCCGCCAGGCGTTGCACGGTTTCGTTGGTGCCGTTGATGCGTGACGCCAACTGGGTGATTTCCGCCTGGGCGCGATCGACGCTTTGCTGGCCGCGGCTGATTTGCGCGCTGGCCTGGCCGGCGCGCTCGACCGCCTGCTCGACGTGCACGGCGATGTCGCCCATGGCATCGCCCATGCGCTGCATGGAGCCGGTCATCTGGGTGATTTCCGTCAACTGGTGCTGGGCGCCCTGCTCCAGGGTCTGGCTGGTTTTCGCCAGGTCCTGGCCCAGTTCGCGCAGGCCATGGGTGTCACGCACCACGCCATCCACCAGCGCGGTGATCTGCTGCATGAAGTGGTCGAAACGCTGGGCCAGCGACACATGCACCTTGCCGCTTTCGCCCTGATGAACCTCGACGGTCAGCTGGGACGTGGCGGCGAGCATCTTGTCCAGCATGTCCTGGCTCTCCACCGCGTCGGCATGGCTGTGCACCGCCAGGTACAGCAGGATCACCGTCTCCACCACCACGTAGAAGGCGTGCACCGCCACCATGCCGAAACCGCCGTGATGGGCCATGACATAGACCGGAAAGCCCTGGTGCTGCAGCACATGAAACACCACGTGATGCAGGGCGATGGTCACCGCCGCCAGCAGAATCGGCAGCCAGTCGCGATAGAAGGTCAGCACCGCCAGCAGCACGAAAATGCCGAAGTGCGCTTCGATCAAGCCCTTGGCCTGGTTGATATGCAGCGCCGCCATAAGCATGAAGCCGATGGCGATGCAGCAGCGCATCAGGCGCGTGCCGCTGATGGCGCGGTACAGCAGGCTCAGCACCAGGGTGGTGCCACCGCCCACCAGCAGCGCCTGGGTGAAGGTGTCGTGCCAGAACGCCAGGCCCAGCGCATAGGCGAACATCAGCCAGATCAGGCCCATCATGATGCGGTCGGCTTTGCGGTAATGCTCGAGAAAACGCGGGGGGAAAGCCATGCACTCTTACTCCATGTACGTGACGGGAAGAAAAACGGCAGAGGGCAAAACGAGGTGACCGCCTTCGGCGGGCGGTTCAGTCAGCAACGATAGTGGCAAATAGCCAAGTTCGCCTTTTCAACTATCGACATGACCAGGGCTTTCTTGACGCCGGGCCACGGGGAATCGGGTCGCGGGTGGGCAAAGTCGGGAGATTGGCGGGAATGCCATGAAGGGCGGAATGGGTGGGGGGAAGAGCGACCGCGGCGAGA
>NZ_QHHP01000033.1:489159-494838 GCF_003184125.1 Pseudomonas sp. RW409
CGTCAGCGGCGTTTTGAAGATCGGCCTTCGAGCAGATCCTGGGTACAACGCACAATCCGTTGGCAGGCGTCCGCCAGGCGCTGTTGATCCACCACCAGACCGATACGGATATGCCCCGCCGCGCTGGGGCCGAAGGCCTCGCCGGCGAGCACCGAGACGCCGTGCCCTTCCAGCAGCAGCTCGGCGAACTGCTGGGCGCCCAGGCCGGTTTCCCGCACATCGACCATGACGAACATGCCGCCATCGGGCTTGACCGGTTTCAGCCCCGGGCATTGGCTCAGCTGCGCACACACCAGGTCGCGACGCTGGCGATATTCCTCGCGCATCTGCTCCAGCTCCGGCAGGTCGGCATCCAGCGCCACCACCGCGGCGTTCTGCACGAAATCCGGCAGCCCGTACAGCATGCACAGCGCCAGATGGCTCAAATGCCCGGCCAGGGCCTGGGGCGCCACCACCCAGCCGACCCGCCAGCCGGTCATGGCATGGGACTTGGACAGGCTGTTGATGGTCGCCGTGCGTTCGGCCATGCCCGGCAGGCTGCCGGGGCTGATGTGTTCGCCGTCGAACAGCAGGTCGCTGTAGACCTCATCGGAGATCAGCCACAGGTCGTGCTCGACGCACAGGCGCGCCAGGGCCTGCCAGGTTTCCCGGGACAGGCTGGCGCCGGAGGGGTTGTTCGGGCTGTTGAGCATCAGCGCGCGGGTCTTGGGCGTGATGCGCGCGGCGACCGCCGCCGGCTCGACGCGAAAGCCGTTCTCCGGGCGCACCGGAATCGGCAGCACCTTGGCCCCGCAGGCACCGAACACCCCTTCGTAGGTGACGTACATGGGTTCGGCGACCAGCACCTCGTCGCCGGGGTCGAGCAGGCACTGGGCCACGGAAAACACCGCGCATTGCGCCCCCGGCAGCACCACCACGTGCTCGGCGTCCACCGCCTGGCCGCTGCGGGTGGCATGCCGGTGGGCAATGCGGGTGCGCAGCGAACGGTTGCCGCGCACCTCCGAATAGTGGGTGTCGCCCGCCAGCAGGCTATCGATGGCGGCCTGGACGATCGGCCGCGGGGTGTCGAAATCCGGGTCGCCGATGGTCAGCAGCAGCACATCGACGCCCTCCTCGCGCAGCTCCAGGGCGCGGTAGTGAATCTGCCAGGCCGCGGCACCTTCGCCGGCGATCCGTTGGGTCAGGGCTGAATAGCGCATCTCGCTCTCCTTGGGCACGCATTCCAACAACCCTAACTCAAATCACAAAGCGCGCCACCATCGCATTCAAATCCACCGCCAGGCGCGACAGCTCGTGGCTGGCGGCGCTGGTCTGGTTGGCCCCGGCGGCCGACTGGGTGGCCAGGTCGCGGATGTTCACCAGGTTGCGATCGACCTCGCGGGATACCTGGGCCTGCTCTTCCGAAGCACTGGCGATCACCAGGTTGCGCTCGTTGATCAGGTTGATCGATTCGGCGATCTGCTCCAGGGCCACACCGGCGGCGCGGGCCATTTCCAGGGTGTTCTGGGTGCGCTGGTTGCTCTGCTGCATCGACTGCACCGCCTCGCCGGTGCCGTTCTGGATGCCGGCGACCATCTTTTCGATTTCCTGGGTCGATTGCGCGGTGCGATGGGCCAGGGCCCGCACTTCGTCGGCCACTACCGCGAAACCACGCCCGGCCTCACCGGCGCGGGCCGCCTCGATCGCTGCGTTGAGGGCCAGCAGGTTGGTCTGCTCGGCGATGGCGCGGATCACGTCCAATACCTTGCCAATGTCGCGGCCCTGGGTGGCCAGGCCTTCGATCATCACCGAAGTGCTTTGCACGTCGTGGGTCATGGTCTGGATCGCGTCGACGGTTTCCACCACCCGGTCGCGGCCTTCGCGGGCGGCCTGGGTCGACTGGTGCGAGGCTTCGGAGGTCGACACGGCGTTGCGCGCCACCTCTTCCACGGCAGCGGTCATCTCGTTGACGGCGGTGGCCGCCTGTTCGATTTCGTTGTTCTGCTGTTGCAAGCCACGGGAGGCTTCCTCGGTGACCGCGCTGAGTTCTTCCGAGGCCGAGGCCAGCTGGGTGGCCGAACCGGAGATCTGCTCGATGGTCTTGCGCAGGTTGCCCTGCATGTCGCTCAGCGCCGCGAGCAGGCGGGCCGGCTCGTCCTTGCCGTCGACCTCGATGGCCTGGGTCAGATTGCCCGCGGCGATGGTCTGCGCGGCCAGCACCGCGCGGTTCAACGGCGTGACGATGCTGCGGGTCAGCAGCCAGGCCAGTACCACTGTGAGCAGGGCCGCGATCACCGCCACGGCGATGATGCCGGTGATGGCGCTGCGGTAATGCTCACCGGCCATATCCGAGGCATGGGTGGCCCCGGCCTTGTTGATCGCTACCAGTTTGTTCAGCTGTTCGCCCATCTGGTCGGTGCCGTCCTTGATCCGCGTATTGATCAGGCTGCGCAGCTCCTCGAGCTTGTTCTGTCGCGACAGCTCCAGCATGTCGTTCTGCGCCTGCAGGTACTTGTCCAGGGTGGCGGCGAAGGTCTTGTACAGGGCCACTTCCTCGTCCCCCGCCGGCAAGGCGGCGTAGCTGGCCTGGGCCTGCTTGAGCTTGTCCACCAGCACGCCGATGCGCGTCTGCGCTTCCTGCAGGCCGGCCGGCTCGCGGTTGACCAGTACCCGGAACGAGAGAATCCGCAGGCGCAGGACGTTTTCGGTGACGTTGCCGAGGAACCCTACGCTGGGCAGTTGGTTGCTTTCCATTTCCAGGGAAGCCTGTCGGATGATCGACATGCGGTTGACGGCGAACACACCCAGCGCGATGACCAGCAACGCGATGAACGCAAAACCGAGGAAAGCTCGAGGCGCGATATTCATATTACGTAGGGACATAGGATGACTCTCGGGAATTGAGGACTGCGAGCATCCATGCACTGAACCCCGTCACCAGCGGCGGCTGGCGGCCTGACAGGTGGGCGCCACTGTTGTAGTTGGTCTGTGGGCCTAATAGCGATATCGGCAGCGCTTTAGGTTTTTTGCAGGCCCCGGTGAAAATATTTTTCGTCGCCCGGGAGTGTTTCACCGCTGAGACAGATCGCCTGGCAAGCTCGCTGCCAGCCTCCATGACCGGCCTCCATGCCCCTCATGACCACCCCCCATGAAAAGTGCAATTCATTCGCCGGAAAAGCCATTCAGTCGCCGCCCCGTCCTGCCCATCATGGGCCCCAGCTCGTAAAGACAACGCATAACAACAAAGACTGGAGTGGATGATGAAACCCGAAGACTTCCGTGCCGAGACCAACCGCCCGCTGACCGGCGCCGAATACCTGGCCAGCCTGCGCGATGATCGCGAAATCTACATTTATGGCGACCGGGTCAAGGACGTGACCAGCCACCCGGCGTTCCGCAATTCCGCCGCCTCCATGGCGCGCCTCTATGACGCCCTGCACGACCCCGAAACCAAGGACAAGCTGTGCTGGGACACCGACACCGGCAACGGCGGCTACACCCACAAGTTTTTCCGTTCGGCGAAAAGCGCCGACGACCTGCGCCAGCAGCGCGATGCCATCGCCGAGTGGTCGCGCCTGACCTACGGCTGGATGGGCCGCAGCCCGGACTACAAGGCCGCCTTCGGCAGCGCCCTGGGCGCCAACCCGGAGTTCTATGGCCAGTTCGAAGGCAACGCCCGCACCTGGTACAAGCGCATCCAGGAAGCCTGCCTGTACCTCAACCACGCCATCGTCAACCCGCCGATCGACCGCGACAAACCGGTGGACCAGGTCAAGGACGTGTTCATCTCGGTGGACGAGGAAGTCGAGGGCGGGATCATCGTCAGCGGCGCCAAGGTGGTGGCCACCAACTCGGCCCTGACCCACTACAACTTCGTCGGCCAGGGCTCGGCGCAGCTTTTGGGCGACAACACCGACTTCGCCCTGATGTTCATCGCGCCGATGAACACCCGCGGCATGAAGCTGATCTGCCGCCCGTCCTACGAACTGCAGGCGGGCATGACCGGTTCGCCGTTCGACTACCCGCTGTCCAGCCGCTTCGACGAGAACGACGCGATCCTGATCATGGACAAAGTGTTCATCCCCTGGGAAAACGTGCTGATCTACCGCGACTTCGAGCGCTGCCGGCAGTGGTTCCCGCAAGGCGGCTTCGGCCGGCTGTTCCCGATGCAGGGCTGCACCCGCCTGGCGGTCAAGCTCGACTTCATCACCGGGCTGCTGGTCAAGGCCTTGCAGTGCACCGGCTCGCTGGAGTTTCGCGGGGTGCAGGCGCAGGTCGGCGAAGTGGTGGCCTGGCGCAACCTGTTCTGGTCGCTGACCGACGCCATGCACGGCAACGCCAGCGAATGGCTCAACGGCGCCTTCCTGCCCAGCGCCCAGGCCTTGCAGGCCTACCGGGTACTGGCGCCCCAGGCCTACACCGACATCAAGAAGATCATCGAGCAGGTGGTGGCCAGCGGCCTGATCTACCTACCGTCCGGCTCCCGCGACCTCAAGGACCCGATGCTCAACCAGTACCTGAGCACCTATTGCCGGGGCTCGGCGGGCATGGGCCACGAGGAGCGGATCAAAATCCTCAAGCTGCTGTGGGATGCGATCGGCACCGAGTTCGGCGGCCGCCACGAGCTGTACGAAATCAACTACGCCGGCAGCCAGGACGAAATCCGCATGCAGTGCCTGCGACATGCCCAGGCCAGCGGCTCGATGAAAACCATGACCGAATTGGTGGACAAATGCCTGGGCGACTACAATCTCGACGGCTGGACGGTGCCACACCTGACCAATCCGGACGACATCAACATGCTCGACCGCATCCGCCAGTAACCACTGCCTCGCTTCTGTAGGAGCGAAGCTTGCTCGCGATAAGACGTGAACGATGACGCGCGGCATCTGCGACTCCACGTTGGCTTGAGGTTTTTCGCGAGCAACCGAGCGTCGAGCGACGGCTCCTGCAAATACCGTGGTTCAATCCCGAGGAAAGGAATCTCTCATGACTCAACTTGATCCCAAGCAACAAGCCTTTCGCAACGCCATGGCGCACATGACCGCGGCGGTCAACGTCATCACCAGCAACGGCCCGGCCGGACGCTGCGGCATCACCGCCACCGCGGTCTGCTCGGTCACCGACAGCCCGCCCAGCCTGATGGTCTGCGTCAACCGCAACAGCGCCCTGAACCCGGTGTTCAAGCGCAACGGCCAGCTCTGCATCAACGTGCTCTGCGGCGAACACGAAGAAGTCGCCCGGCACTTCGCCGGCATGACCGGAGTGGAGATGGAACAGCGCTTCAGCCTGCACCCCTGGCGCGACGGCCAGGACGCCCTGCCGGTGCTCGACGGTGCCCTGGCCAGCCTGCAGGGACGGATCACCGAGGTGCAGGAAATCGGCACCCACTCGGTGATGCTGGTGCAACTGGATGAGATCTGCGTAGGCGAACACGGCGACTCGCTGGTGTATTTCAGCCGTGGTTTCCACCGTTTGCAGCGGGCCGTCCAGGCGGCCTGACCTGCTGATCAGTTGCTTTTCTGTAGGAGCGAGGCTTGCCCGCGATAGCCGCGCAGCGCGCGATACACCCGCCAACGCGCGTTATCGTTGCAGATTTATCGCGAGCAAGCTTCGCTCCTACAGAAGCCAATTTCCCCCGCCAACGCCCCCCTTCATCCTGCATCTGTAGGATAGCGATCCCCCACCAACCCGACGATA
>NZ_QHHP01000033.1:494848-667300 GCF_003184125.1 Pseudomonas sp. RW409
AGTGATGGACATATACGCTGGTGTAGCCATGGATGCTCTCCTTGCTAAAAAATAAAGGTGCCCGGTGGGACGGATCGCCCGGTTGGGTGCCGAGGTAGATATCAAGGAGCGTGCCAGGAGCGGGAAGCGCCTTATGGATCAAGGGCTTCAGGTGATTTTGGAGATCGGTGAAAGTATTTCCTGGGCGAAAGCCGCTGAAAGTGCGCAACTTCTTGCGCAGTGCTGTGCAAGAAGTTGCGCACTCGGCTGTATGGCACGGTTTATAAAGCCCTTGAGCATCTGCTCACAGAGTTATCCACAGCCAGGTGCGCAAGAAGTTGCGCATGATGGCCAAGGGCCTTGTCAGGCGGAGGTCGAGGTGCTTCCCGTGGGTATCGCTTGTGGCGTCACGCTTGTCGACGGCGACTCGCGGTAGCTGGAGGGGCTGAATACCCGGGTCAGCACCAGCATGGCCAGCACGGTCAGGATCAGTACCCACCAGGCGCTGATGAAGCTGCCGGTGAGTTCCCGCAGCCAGCCGGTCAGCCACGGCGACACGGCGTTGATCAGGAACCCCACCCCTTGCACGAAAGCCGCCAGTTGCCCGGCTTCCCGTGGGTCGCGACGGTGGTCGAGGGTGAGGATCAGGCTCAGGGCGAAGCAGGCGCCGAGACCGAAGCCGATCAGCGCCACCCACAGCTGCGGGGCCTGCAGCGGCCACAACACCAGGCCGCCGAAACCCAGGGCCTGGGCGCTCAAGCTGATGGCGAGCAATGGCCGGCGGTCGCTCTGGCGCTGCGCCAGGGCGGGCATCAACAGCGCGGCAATGACCTGGAAGATGGTCATGAACGCCAGCAGCGAGCCGCTCTGGGTCGCGCTCCAGCCCAGTTGCAGGTAATAGGCCGGCAGCCAGGCGACCATGCTCATGTAGCCGCAGTTGATCAGGCCGAAATACAGCGCCAGCAACCAGGCCCGACGATTGCGCCACAGGCTGATGGAGGGGGCGTTGAGGCGCTGCCCCGGCCCGGCGAAAGGCAGCAGCCACCACAGCAGCAGGGCCGCCAGCGCCGGTAGCAACCACACGCCGAGCCCGGCCTGCCAATGGGCGAAGTGCGTGGCGACATGCGGGCTGAGCAGCGCCGCGAGGCCGCCACCGCCCATCAGCGAAGCCGAATAGATGCCCATGGCCAAGGCCACCCGCTGCTGGAACTGGCGCTTGATCAGCGCCGGCACCAGCGCCTGGATCAAGGCCACGCCGGCACCGCCGAGCAGGGCGGTGGCGAGCAGCGCGCCGGCCTGGTCGCAGAGCAAGCGCGCCAGGCAGGCGCAGAGGATCATCAACAGGCCGAGGGCGACGCCGCGCCGTTCTCCCAGGCGGGCTTCCAGGCGCACCCCGAGCAATGCCACCAGGCCCATGCAGACCACCGGCAGGCTGGTGAGCCAGGCACTGCTCTGGAAACTCATGCCGGTGGCGCCACGAATCTCCATCAGCAGCGGGCTGATGGAGCTGATGATCGGCCGCAGGTTGAGCCCCAGGGCGATCAACAGGGCCCAGCCGCCGAGGCGGCGCAGGCGCGACTCAGCGAACGGCATGGCGGGCCTGCCAGTCGCGGTAGATCGCGTTCATCGCCGCTTGCGGCAGGTGTCGCACCGGCAAGCGTTGGGCCGCCAGGGGCTGGGCCAGTTGTTCATAGATCGCCGCCGTGGACAGGCCGAAGGGCGCGGCGCTGGCGTTGTCCGCGGCGAACACCGCGCGCGCCACACCGCACAGGTACATGGCGCTCAAACACATGGGGCAGGGCTGGCCGCTGGCATAGATCACGCAGCCGTCCAGGCGCGGGCCGAGCCGCTGGCTGGCGACCCGGATGGCCAACAGTTCGGCGTGGGCGGTGGGGTCCTGGCTCAGGTGGATCTGATTGACCGTCTCGGCCAGCACCTGGCCGTCGCGCACCAGCACCGCGCCAAACGGCCGGCCGCCGGCCGCGACGTTTTGCCGGGCCAGTTCGACGGCGCGTTGCAGGTAATCCTGATCGTCTTTCATGGGGGCTCCTTAAGGCACAAATCAGGACGCGCCGGCGTCCCGCAGCAGTTTGGCGATGGCGGTCTGGCCGCGTTTCTCCGCCTGTTGCAGAGGGCTCAGGCCAGCGTTGTCCGGCAGGTTCAGGTCGGCGCCGGCGGCGATCAGCTGGGCGACAATCTGCTGGTGCGCCGGGCCGCCATCGGCCAGCACTATGGCTTCCATCAGGCAGGTCCAGCCCAGGCGATTGACGTGGTCGAGGTCGACGCCGGCCTCGATCAGCAGGCGCACGGTGTCGACATGCCCACGCTCGCAGGCTGGGATCAGCGCGGTGCCGCCGTAGCGGTTGGTGCTTTTCAGGTCGGCGCCGTGGGCCAGGGTCAGTTGCAGGATCGCATTGTGTCCGCTGGCGCCGGCCAGCAGGTAAGGGCTGTCGTGGATCAGGTTCTTCTGGTTGACGTCGGCGCCGGCCTCGATCAGCGCCCGGGCGATCTCGACCTGGTTGGCGGCGGTGGCCAGCAGCAACGGGCTGCTGCCATCCAGGCCGCGCACATTGACGTCCGCGCCTTGCCGAAGCAGCGCCTGGACCTTGGGCAACTGCCCGTCGCGGACTGCCTCGAGCAGCTGGTTATCCTTTGCCATCACCACCCCCACCACGAACAGACAGATTGCCAGGACAGCGTGTTTGCAAGACAGGTAACGCATGGCGTCAGGCTCCCTGTGCAGTCAATGAACGCCGAGTATGGTCAGGCCCTGATGTATTCTGAAATTAAATATAACCATGCCAATCAGTGGCATTGAGAATGGTGCTGCCATGTTCGATCCTGTGCTGCTGCGCAGCTTTGTCGCTGTCGTCGACTGCGCCAACTTCACCCGCGCCGCCGAGCGCCTGCACCTCACCCAGTCCACCGTCAGCCAGCAGGTGCGGCGGCTGGAGGAGAGCCTGGACTGCCAGTTGCTCGATCGCGACCAGCGCCGGGTGGTGGCCACCGCCGAGGGCGAGCGTCTGCTGGGCTATGCGCGGCGCATCCTGGCCCTCAACGAAGAGGCCAGCGATGTCTTGCTGCACCAGCAGAGCGAAGGCGTGTTGCGCCTCGGGGTGCCGGAAGACTTCGCCGCCGAGCGGTTGATGCCGTTGTTGTCGCGCTTCGGCCAGGACCATCCCGGCGTGCGCCTGGAGGTCACCAGCGGGCTGGGGCCGGAATTGACCCGGCTCTATCGACGCGGCGAATTCGACCTGTTGCTGGTCAAGCAGATGGGCGCCAGCGACGACTGCCTGGGGTCCTGGCCGGAACCCCTGTGCTGGGTCGACAGCCGCGCCACCCCGGCCTTCGGCCGCGATCCGTTGCCGCTGGTGGCCTTCCCGGTGGGTGGGCTGTATCGCCATGAAATGCTTCATCACCTCGAAGTCGGCGGCTGGCGCTGGCGCATCGGTTACTCCAGCGCCAGCCTGGCCAGCGTCTGCTCGGCGGTGGCAGCGGGGCTGGGCATCAGTCTGCTGCCGGTGCGGGTGGTGGCCGCCGGGCACCGCGTGCTCGATGCAGCCAGCGGCTTGCCGGACATCCAGGGCGTGTGCCTGGCGCTGTACGGCCGCAGCGGCTTGAGCCGCGCTGGCAAGGCCTTGGAGAGCCAGTTGCTGGCGTTGTGCGAGAGCCAGGCGCTGAAGGTATGAACAACCCTGTCCAGGGTTCGCTTGAGCAGGCGCCTCTTGATTCGCTTTACCGGGGGCGCCTGATCCCTTGATCGACGTTCGGTCGGTCCCTTTTATTTCGCCACTGCTGTCGCTTCACCCCGGTTTTGCCGTGGCGATGCAATGCCCTTGGCGAATATTTTCAATGCTCGAAAAGCATGGCTTTTTGACTCCTTCCCTGCAGCCCTTGATCCGCGCGGCCTGGCGCGAGATGACGGCTTTAAATATGCGATTTTGATCTATCCATAACTTTAAAGATTACTTTCGGAGATAAGTGTCTGGCGCCAATCATTCAGCCCTCGACGCTGCTCCGGGGGAGTTCGCAGGTGTGGGTCGGGCTATTCGCAAAAGACTGTAGGGAGTTAATCAATGGGCAATGTCCAGACCGCCGCCAGTGCACACGAGGTGCTGTGGCGCCAGGCGCCGAGCGGCGATTTGGTCGACCTCGGCCGGCCGCACCGCTTGCCGTTGGGCCAGTTGCGTCTGCAGAAGGCACCCAAGGCCGGGCTGCGGCGGCGCGAGGCGATTGCGCTCGGGGTGATCGCCCTGGTCTTGCACGGTGCGGTGATCTACTGGATCAGTCAGAAGCCGACCCCGGTATTGCCGATCGTGCCGCCGGAAATTCCACCGATGACCATCGAGTTTTCCCGGCCGGCGCCGCCGGTGGTCGAGCCGCCGCCACCGCAGACGGTACAACCGGTGGTGGAGCCACCACCGCCGGTGGAGGACGAACTGGCGGTCAAGCCGCCACCGCCCAAGCCGATTTCCAAACCCAAACTGCAGCCCAAGCCGAAACCGGTGCCCAAGCCTGAGCCCAAGCCGGCGCCTAAGCCGGTCCAGCAACAGCCCGCGCCGCCACAACCGGCCGCGCCTGTCGCCGCTCCGGCACCGCCCGCGCCACCGGCCCCGGCGCCCGTGACCCCGGCTTCGGCGAACGCCGCGTACCTGAAGAACCCGGCGCCGGAATATCCGTCGCTGGCCCAGCGTCGCGGTTGGGAAGGCACGGTATTGCTGCGGGTACATGTACTGGCCAGCGGCAAGCCCGGCGAGATCCAGATCCAGAAAAGCAGCGGTCGCCAGCAACTCGACGACGCGGCGTTATCGGCAGTCAAGCGCTGGAGCTTCGTGCCGGCCAAGCAGGGTGATGTCGCCCAGGACGGCTGGGTCAGCGTGCCCATCGATTTCAAGATTCATTGAGCCTGCGCCAGGCGCTATCGCGAGCACGCTCGCTCTTACAAGGGTTATACAGAGGGACACATCATGAGTTTATTGGCATCTCCACTCGAATCCATCGAAAGCGCGGTGATCTGGCTGCTGGTGGTGTTTTCCGTGGCCACCTGGGGCCTGGCCCTGCTCAAGGGCGCGCAGTTCGCCCGTCTCAAGGCCCAGGATCGCAAGTTCCACAAACAGTTCTGGGCCGCCTCCAGCCTCGACTCGGCGGCCGAACTCAGCGAAACCCAGCCCGGCGCCGCCGCTCGCGTGGCCCAGGCCGGTTATGCGGCGATCCAGGTCGGCGACACCGCGCACGCGGCGGACCTGAGCCAGGCGATCAATCATCAGGACCGCCTGGAGCGCGCCCTGCGCCAGCAGATCGTCCGTGAGCGGCGTTCGCTGGAAACCGGCTTGGCGGTGGTCGCGAGTATCGGCAGCACCTCGCCCTTCATCGGCCTGTTCGGCACCGTGTGGGGGATCATGGAAGCCTTGAAAGGCATCAGCGCGGCGGGCTCGGCGAGCCTGGAAACCGTGGCCGGGCCAATCGGTGCGGCACTGGTCGCCACTGGCGTGGGGATCGCCGTCGCGGTACCGGCGGTGCTGGTTTACAACTACTTCCTGCGGCGCCTGAAGCTGACCGCCGCCGACCTGGATGACTTCGCCCATGACTTCTACAGCCTGGCGCAGAAGAGTTCGTTCCGCGTGCTGATCCACCCGACCGCGCACAAGGCCGCGGCCCAGGGCAGCGCACAGAAAGTGAAGGAGGCGTCCTGACATGGCCTTCTCGACCCAGGACAGCGATGAGGTGCTGAGCGAGATCAACGTCACGCCGCTGGTGGACGTGATGCTGGTACTGCTGGTGGTGTTCATCGTCACCGCGCCGCTGCTGACCAACGCGATTCCGATCAACCTGCCCAAGACCGAGGCCGTGGCCCCGGTGGAGCAGAAGGACCCGCTGGTGGTGAGCATCGACGGCGCCGGCAAACTCTTTATCAACAAGGACGAGATCCAGCCGGATCTTTTGGAAACCAATCTTCAGGCGGCCAAGGCCAAGGACCCGGAAGTGCGCGTGCAGTTGCAGGCGGACGACGGCGTCAACTACGGCGAAGTGGCCCGTGCCATGGCCTCCATCGAGCGTGCCGGTATCACCAAGCTGTCGGTGATCACCGCGCGCTGACCCAGTGTTGTAAGCCACGACTTTTCAGGCCGTCTCCTTGGCAGGGTGCGGCCTTTTTTTTGCCTGCGATTTGGCCAGGCAAGGTTGCCTGGACGGACGCCATCGCGAGCAAGCTGCGCTCCTACAGGTTCGTTGCGCCCGCCGGCTTTTGTAGGAGCAGCCGGTCGACGCTCGATTGCCCGCGATGCAGGCCCCGCGGTCTGCCTGCCAGGCGCCTAGGGCTCGTACAGCCTGGGTACAGGTGACTCTTGATATTCTTTATAAGTCTTAATAAATAGCTTCTTATTCCTTAACGAATATAACTCTCGTCCCTATACTCGATCGGGAACAGACACGCAGGAGAGCTCCCCCATGCGCAACGAATCAATTCGCTACCTGATTGTGCCGGGCTGGCAAGGATCGCCAGAAGATCATTGGCAAAGCCACTGGCAGAACAGCCTGCCGAACAGTGCGCGGGTGGAGCAGGCCGACTGGCTGACACCCCGGCGCGAAGACTGGGTCGCGGCGCTGGCCGAGGCGATTGCCGCCGACAGCACGCCGGTGATCCTGATTGCCCACAGCCTGGGCTGCATCACCGTCGCGCACTGGGCCGCCCATGCGCCGGTCAGTGCCTTGCGCCAGGTGCGCGGTGCGTTGCTGGTGGCGCCGGCGGATGTCGAGCGTCCGGCCTGCGCGCCGGCGCTGCGCAATTTCGCGCCGATCCCCAGCGACCTGTTGCCGTTCCCGAGCCAGATTGTCAGCTCCGATAACGACAGCGCCATCAGCGCGCCGCGTGCCCTGGAACTGGCCCGCCACTGGGGCGCCGAGGCGGGGATCCTGTCCGGTGCCGGGCATATCAACGTCAAGTCCGGGCACCAGCGCTGGGAGCAGGGTTTCGCGTATCTCTACCGCCTGCAAAACCGCATGGAACAGCATTCCCTGCGCCGCGCCTGATTTTTTCTTTTTGTTAAACGCCCCCGCCTGCCAGCGGATTTGGGCGGGAGTCTGCCATGAGTCTGCATGAGTCTTTCGGTCAGCCACTGCTGACCTTTCCCGATGCTGAAAAAAGTCCGTTGAGCATCCGCGCCAAGGCGCTGGTGTTCGTCGATCCCCGCTCGCGGCAGTTGCGCCAGGAGCTGGAACAGCTGGCGCCGCGGGCGATCTCGGTGTTGATCCGCGGTGAAACCGGCAGCGGCAAGGAGCTGCTGGCCCGGCATATCCACCGCGCCAGCGACCGCAGCGGCCTGTTCGTGTCGGTCAACTGCGGGGCTATCAGCCCGACCTACGCCGACGCCGAACTGTTCGGTTATGCCGGCGGCGCCTTCAGCGGTTCGGCCAGCAGCCGTGCCGGCTGGTTCGGCTCGGCCAACGGCGGCACCCTGTACCTGGACGAGATCGGCGACTTGCCGTTGCCGATCCAGATCAAGCTGCTCTCGGCCCTGGAAAATCATGAGGTGACCCGGGTCGGCGCCCATCAGCCGAGCCCGGTGGATGTGCGCCTGGTGGCGGCCACCAGCATCGACCTGGCCCAGGCAGTGGCTGCGGGCAAGTTCCATGAGCGGCTGTATCACTACCTGGGCGAGGGCCACCTGGAATTGCCGGCGCTGCGCGAGCGGGTCGGCGACATCCTGTCGTTGGCCGAGTATTTCCTCGGCATCTACAGCCAGCGCCTCGACCTGCCGGTGCCGCTGATCAGCGAAGCCGCCCAGCAGGTGCTGGAGCAGCACAGCTGGCCGGGCAACACCCGCGAGCTGGAGAACGTCATTCACTTTGCCCTGTTGGTCAGTAGTGGCGAGGAGATCCTGCCGGAGCACCTGAACCTGCCGCCGCAGCTGTCGCGGCTGGAGTTGGTGGACCAGCAATTGAAGGGCCTGATCGCGGACGGTTCCGCCGCCGAGTTGCAGGCGCTGAAGCACCTGCTCAAGCAACATGGCGTGATCTGATCACGCTCCCGCCCCTGTAGCCGCTGCCGCAGGCTGCGATAGGGCCGAAGGCCCTCCTGCGTCAACCAAATCGCCGCGCCCGTTCCGGTCGTTCGCAGCCTGCGGCAGCGGCTACAAGGGCATGCACAGCGCCTCAGATGCGAGCTAGAGCGGTCCGATTCTGTATGAGCAAAATGGAATATCAACGTGAATAAAAGATATTGTTAAGGCATAAAAAATCCCGGTATTGTCCGCTCCACGCCAGAGATAGCACTTCGCTGGCACCCTCATTACAAAAGCCGTCGTCACTGACGACTCATAAGGACACTGCATGAAAAAGGTTCTGTTGTTCACCGCACTGGCGGCTGCCCTGACTGCCGGTCTGGCCCAGGCTGGCGAGAAACTGGTAGTGGCGGCCACCCCTGTGCCGCACGCCGAGATCCTCGAGCTGATCAAGCCGACCCTGGCCAAGGAAGGTGTGGACCTGGAAATCAAAATCTTCACCGATTATGTGCAGCCGAACGTGCAGGTCGATCAGAAGCGTCTGGACGCCAACTACTTCCAGACCCTGCCGTACCTGAAGAGCTTCAACGAAGGCAAAGGCACTAACCTGGTGACCGTGATCGGCGTGCACGTCGAACCTTTCGGCGGCTACTCGAAGAAAGTCAAAACCCTGGCCGAGCTGAAAGACGGCGCGACCATCGCCATTCCGAACGAAGGCAGCAACAGCGGCCGCGCCCTGATCCTGCTGCAGAAGGCCGGCCTGATCGAACTCAAGGACCCGAAGAACGCCCTGGCGACCCCGAAAGACATCGCCAAGAACCCGCACAACTTCAAGTTCAAGGAACTGGAATCGGCCCTGCTGCCGCGCGTGCTGGACCAGGTCGACCTGGACATGATCAACACCAACTACGCCCTGGAAGCCGGCCTGAACCCGGCCAAGGATGCGCTGGTGATCGAGGGTGCCGATTCGCCGTACGTGAACTTCCTGGTGTCCCGCCCGGACAACAAGGACAGCGCCGCCATCCAGAAACTGGCCAAGGCCCTGACCAGCCCGCAAGTGAAGGAATTCATCGAGAAGAAATACAGCGGCGCAGTACTGCCGGCGTTCTGATGAACTACGCTTAAGTCGTACAAACCCCTTCAAGGTTTAAACGCCGATGGCTTCTACAGCGTCGGCGTTTTTTATTGCCCGCAAGAGCGACTTCACCGTGCTTCTGTAGGAGCGAAGCTTGCTCGCGATCCAGGCGCTGCGGTGTATCAGTAAGGACGCAATCGCGGGCAATCAACGATGAAGGGATTTTGCTCAGGAAGGCTTCATGGCCCGGCACAGGGCCTTCAGCCATTTGACGATGTCCTGCGGATCGAGGGGTTGCGGGGTATCGAGGTCGGTCATTGTTCTTATCGTCCTTGTGTGTCTGGCCCGTTGAGGTCGGGTGCCGGTTGTCCGTTCCATGGAGGAGGATCAGAAAGATCCCTGACGGCGTCAGAAAAGTAGCCGGCCCAGACGCGCATGGCAAACCCCGCAGGTTAGTTTTTTGGGTGATATCAATATGCTTTAACGGTATTTAAATTATTGTTTTTATAGCTTTAAAGTCGACGCCTGCCGGGTGGTTTACCCACCGCCCAATGGACTGCACCACCGCCGCTGTACCCCAGTGGCGTCCAGGATTGCCATGACCCTCGACTACGCCTTTATCCTCAGTACGCTGCCGGCCTTCCTCAAGGCCGTGGGCGTGACCTTGCAGGTCGGCCTGATCGCCATCGCCACCTCCCTGCTGGTGGCCCTGATCAACGCCACGATCCTGGTGTTCCGCACCCCCTACCTGCAGCGCCTGATCGGGCTGTACGTGGAGCTGGCGCGCAACACCCCGCTGCTGATCCAGCTGTTCTTCGTCTACTTCGCCCTGCCGGCGCTGGGGCTGAAGATTTCCGGGTTCGCCGCGGCGATCATCACCATGACCTTTCTCGGCGGCGCCTACCTCACCGAGGTGCTGCGCGCCGGCGTCGAAGCGGTGCCGACGGCCCAGCTGGAGTCGGGCCGCTCCATCGGCCTGTCGCACTGGCAGCTGTTGCGCCATGTGATCCTGCCGCAAGCCGGGATCCTCAGCCTGCCGTCGCTGTTCGCCAACTTCATCTTCCTGCTCAAGGAGACCACTGTGGTCTCGGCGGTGGCGGTGCCGGAGATTCTCTACACCACCAAGAGCTACATCGCCCTCTACTACAAGACCTACGAAATGCTCGCCGTGCTCACGCTGATCTGCGTGCTGCTGTTCTTGCCGCTGTCGCTGTTGCTCAGCCGTCTGGAAAGGAGGTTGCAGCATGGCCAGTTCGGGTCTTGAACTGCTCTGGGTGTCCTTGCCGCAACTGGGCAAGGGCGCCGCGCAGACCTTGTCGATTTCCCTGCTGAGCATCGCCTTCAGCACCCTCGGCGGCGTGCTCTACGGCGTGCTGCGAACCCTGGACAGCAAATGGCTGAATGCGGTGCTGCGCATCTACCTGGAGCTGTTCCGGGCGATCCCGGTGCTGGTCTGGTTGTACCTGCTGTTCTTCGGTTTCCCGATCTTCTTCGGCATCAGCATCCCCAGCTTCACCTGCGCGGTGCTGGTGCTGTCGCTGTGGGGCGCCAGCGAAGTCGGCGAGGTGGTGCGTGGCGCCCTGCATTCGCTGCCCCGTGGCCAGCGCGAGGCGGGGCTGTCGATCGGCCTGTCCGACCCGCAACTGTACGGCTACGTGCTGCTGCCCCAGGCGCTGAAACGCATGACGCCGCCGACCATCAACGTCTACACGCGGATCATCAAGACCAGTTCGCTGGCGGTGCTGATCGGCGTGGTGGACGTGATCAAGGTCGGCCAGCAGATCATCGAGCGCACCTACGAGTCGGTGCTGATCTACGGCGCCCTGTTCCTGTTTTTCTTCTTTATCTGCTACCCGCTGTCGGCCGCCTCGCGCGTGCTGGAGCGGCGCTGGACGCAAGCATGAGCGCACTGATCGAGTTCCAGGGTTTCAACAAGTTTTTCGGCGAGCAGCAGGTGCTCAAGGACGTCGACCTCAAGGTCGCCCAGGGCGAAGTGGTGGTGATTCTCGGCCCCAGCGGCTGCGGCAAGTCCACCTTGCTGCGCTGCCTCAACGGCCTGGAAAAAGCCCACAGCGGCCACCTGAGATTCGCCGGCCGCGAGCTGCTGGACCAGGCCACCGACTGGCGCCAGGTGCGCCAGGACATCGGCATGGTGTTCCAGAGTTACCACCTGTTCCCGCACATGAGCGTGCTCGACAACATCCTGCTCGGCCCGCTCAAGGTGCAGAAGCGCGACCGTCGCGAAGCCCGCGCCCAGGCCGAGGCGCTGCTGGAGCGGGTGGGCCTTCTGGACAAGCGCGATGCCTTCCCGCGCCAGCTCTCCGGCGGCCAGCAGCAACGCATCGCCATCGTCCGTTCGTTGTGCATGAACCCGCAGGTGATGCTGTTCGACGAGGTCACCGCGGCGCTGGACCCGGAGATGGTCAAGGAAGTGCTGCAAGTGATCCAGGGCCTGGCCCGGGACGGCATGACCCTGCTGATCGTCACCCACGAAATGGCCTTCGCCCGCGCGGTGGCCGACCGCATCGTGTTCATGGATGCCGGGCGCATCCTCGAACAACACCCTCCCGAGACCTTCTTTACGAACCCGCGGACCGCACGAGCGCAGCAGTTCCTGGAGAAATTCTCCTTCGTTGAAGCATTGCCCAAAAAAGCACCTACAAAGGAACTGGAGCTCTTATGAAAACTGCCAAGTCTTCGCTACTGCTACTCCCGCTGTTCGGCCTCGCGCTGCTGGCCGGCTGCGATAAAACCGCCGAGGCGCCCAAGTCTGCGGCCAGCGCCAGCGCCAGCGCCAGCGCGGCCCCGGCGGCCGGTTATCTGGACAAGATCAAGGCCCGCGACAAGCTGATCGTCGGCGTATTCACCGACAAGCCGCCGTTCGGTTTCGTCGATGAGACTGGCCGTTACGTGGGCTTCGATACCGATATCGGGCGACAATTCGCCAAGGACCTGCTGGGCGACGAGAACAAGGTGGAGTTCGTCGCGGTGGAGCCGGCCAGCCGCATTCCGTTCCTGCAGAGCGACAAGGTCGACCTGATCCTGGCCAACATGACCGTCACCCCGGAGCGCAAGGAAGCGGTGGAGTTCACCAACCCCAACCTCAAGGTTGCGGTGCAGGCTTTGGTGCCTGACGGCAGCGAAGTGAAGAACCTGGATGACCTGGCGAGCCGCACCACCATCGTCACCACCGGCACCACCGCCGATATCTGGCTGACCAAGAACCACCCGGACTGGAAACTGCTGAAGTTCGAGAAGAACTCCGAGTCCCTGCAAGCCCTGGCCAACGGCCGCGGCGATGCCTATGCCCAGGACAACCTGATCCTGTTCAGCTGGTCCAAGCAGAACCCGGGCTACCGCGTACTGCCGCAGACCCTGGGGGAACAGGCACCAATCGCGCCGGCGGTGAAGAAGGGCAATATCGAACTGCGTGACTGGGTCAACGCCGAGCTGGCCAAGCTGGGCGAGGACAAGTACCTGCTCAAGCTCTACGACCAGTACGTGCGCAAGGAACTGAGCGACGACACCCAGCCGGAAAGCGTGATTGTCGAAGGGGGCAAGTGGCAGGGGTGATTCGGTCTGAACGATCGAGGTGTTCTTAAGTACGCCATCGCGGGCAAGCTCCGCTCCTACAGAAGCATGTGCAATCTTCTTCTGTAGGAGCGAGGCTTGCCCGCGATGCTTTTGAGGCCGCTCAATCCGGCCAATACCACGCCGGTTCATCGAGCATGCCCTGGCCGACGATTTCGGTCTGGCCGAAATTCTTCTCCAGCACGATGGCGTTGCATTGCGGGTCCTGCTGCAACGCCGCGATCAGCCGGCTGGCATGGGACACCACCCACACCTGGCACTGCTGCGAAGCCCGGATGATCAGGCGCGCCAAGGCCGGCAGCAGGTCCGGGTGCAGGCTGGTTTCCGGTTCGTTGAGCACCATCAGCGTCGGTGGCCGTGGCGTCAGCAGGGCGGCGACCAGCAGCAGGTAACGCAGGGTACCGTCCGACAGCTCCGCCGCCGACAGCGGCCGCAGCAAACCGTCCTGATGAAACTGCACGCCGAACAGCCCGCCCGGCACCGCATCGATCTCCAGCCGCGACCCGGGAAAGGCATCGCTGATGGTCTCGTGCAGCGCCTGCTGATCGCCGACCTCGATGATGGTCTGCAACGCCGCCGCCAGGTCACGGCCGTCGTGGTGCAGCACTGGCGTGCGGGTGCCCAGCTGCGGCCGGCGCGCGGGGGCCTGGCTGTCGGTGCGAAAGTGATCGTAGAAACGCCAGCCACGGATCTGCTCGCGCAGATGCAGGACTTCGGGCGACGAACGCAGGTTACCGACCTGGTCGAACAGGCTGTCGCCGCTGGAGGTGTGCTGCGCCAGCACCTCCCATTGCCGCCCCTCGCGGGCCCGCACCATCGGCCCCTGGCGATCCACCAGCACACTGGCCGGGCGATACACCGGCCCGCTCCAGATGCTCTCGCGCTTGATCCGCGGGTCGAGGGTGAAGCGCGACGGAATCGGCGTGCTGTGCCCGGGCAGCATGAAATGACCGCTGGAGTCCGGCAGCCCCAGGCCGATCGAGTAACCGAAGTCCTCGCCGGCAAAGCCCAGTTGCAGGCGCTTGACGGTTTTCCGTGGTCCGCCCTGGATCGCCACCTCGCCACGGCTCATGCGCCGGCTGATCTGTTCCGGCCCGGCCCAGAAAGTCGACTCCAGGCCGCCTTCGCTGGCCAGCGCATTGACCACCCCGCCCTGGGCGGTTTCCGCCAGCAGGCGCAGGGCCTTGTACAGGTTGGACTTGCCGCTGCCGTTGGGGCCGGTGATCAGGTTCAGCCGCTCCAGCGGAATCACCAGTTTGTTGATCGAGCGGTAATTGGCCACTGCCAGGGTCTTGAGCATCCCGGGGCTCCTTGTGCATGAAGGCGCAGTGTGCCTGATCGGTGCCGATTTTGTAGCCGCCGCGACAGCTCCCCAGGGCTTCCTGCGTTCGCTGGAACAGCGCCCGCGTTGCGGCCGATCGCAGCCTGCGGCAGCGGCTACAGGGTTTGTGAGCACCGTGGCGTGCAGCGGTTGAACCCTGTTCTAAGCTCACAGTCGTATCGTCACCTGTACGATTGCATCGCGTGAAGGAGCCTGCATGGCTGGTCTCGAATCGAAGTGGATAGTGGGTTTGACGCTGGCGGCACTACTGAGCGGTTGTGGTGCGGAGAAACCGACCGAAAAGGAGCGGCCGCGGGTGCGCGTGCAGCAGGTGCAGACCCGCGATTTCGCCGCGCAAGTGACCCTGACCGGCGATGTGCAGGCGCGGGTGCAGACCGAGTTGTCATTCCGCGTCGGCGGCAAGATCATCCAGCGCCTGGTGGATGTCGGCGATCGGGTCACGGCCAGGCAGGTACTGGCCCGGCTCGACCCGAAAGACCTGCAGACCAATGTCGATTCCGCCGCCGCCTCGGTGTTCGCCGAGCAGGCGCGGGTCAAGCAGACCAGCGCGGCCTTCGTCCGCCAGCAGAAGCTTCTGCCCAAGGGCTACACCAGCCAGAGCGAATACGATGCCGCCCAGGCAGCGCTGCGCAGCAGCCAGAGCGCCCTGAGCGCGGCCCAGGCGCAGTTGGCCAACGCCCGTGAGCAACTGAGCTATACCGCGCTGATCGCCGACGCGCCGGGGGTGATCACCGCGCGTCAGGCCGAGGTCGGCCAGGTGGTGCAGGCCACGGTGCCGATTTACAGCCTGGCCCGCGACGGCGAGCGCGACGCCGTGTTCAACGTCTACGAGGCGTTGCTGGTGGCCCCGCCAGAGGATGGCGTGATCAACGTCAGCCTGCTGGACAACCCGAATATCAAGACCACTGGCAGGGTGCGGGAAGTCACCCCGGTGGTGTCGGCGCAAAGCGGCACGGTGCAGGTCAAGGTGGCCCTCGACGGCTTGCCGGCGGGCATGGACCTGGGCTCGGTGGTCGGCGCCAGTGCCCATGTGCCCGGCAAGGCCAGTGTCGAGTTGCCGTGGGCGGCGCTGACCAAGAACCTCAACGAACCGGCCGTGTGGCTGGTGGGCGAGGACGGCAAGACCACCCTGCACACCGTCACGGTGGGGCGCTACCAGACCGGCAAGGTGATCATCAGCGACGGCCTCGAGGGCGGCGAAAAAGTGGTGATCGCCGGTGGCCAGTTGTTGCACCCGGGGATGCTCGTCGAGATCGTTCCCGAGACCGGTGCCCAAGGAGCCCAGCCATGAAGCGCCTGTCCCTGCTGTTGTGCGCCGGCCTGGTGCTGGGCGCCTGTTCCAAGGAAGAACCGGCGCCCGAGCCGGTGCGCCCGGTGCTGTCGTTCGAGGTGCGCGCCGAGTCCGAGGAAAGCCTCGGGCGGTTCGCCGGCAGCATCCAGGCCCGCTATGAAACCAACCTCGGCTTCCGGGTGCCGGGGCGCATCGCCAATCGCAACGTCGATGTCGGTGCCGAGGTGGGCAAGGGCGCCTTGCTCGCCACCCTCGACCCCACCGATCAGCAGAACCAGTTGCGTTCCGCCCAGGGCGACCTGGCCCGGGTCGAGGCGCAATGGATCAATGCCCAGGCCAACGCCCGGCGCCAGCAGCAATTGTTCGACCGCGGCGTTGGCGCCCAGGCGCAGCTGGACATCGCCCAGACCGACCTGAAGACCACCCGCGCCTCCCTGGATCAGGCCAGGGCCGCGGTCAGCCAGGCCCGCGACCAGCTCGCCTACAGCGAGCTGCGCACCGATCACGGCGGCGTGGTCACCGCCTGGATGGCCGAGGCCGGCCAGGTGGTCAGCGCCGGCCAGCAGGTGGTGACCCTGGCTCGCCCGGATATCAAGGAGGCGGTGATCGACCTGCCGGCGAGCCTGGTGGACCAGTTGCCGGCCGACGTGGTGTTCAAGGTCGCCTTGCAGCTGGACCCGAGCGTCAACACCACCGCTGTGGTGCGCGAGATCGAGCCCCAGGCGCAGAGCGCCACCCGGACCCGGCGTTCGCGCCTGACCCTGGCGCAAACCCCGCCCACCTTCCGCCTCGGCACGGCCATCAGCGTGACCCTCAGCTCCGCCATCGTCCCGCGCACCGAGGTGCCGCTGTCGGCCCTGCAGGAGGTGGACGGCCAGACGCGGGTCTGGATCGTCGACCCGCAGGCACGCACCGTGGCGCCGCGGGAGGTCACGGTGCTCGGCCGCGACCATGATTCGGCGTTGATCGGCAGCGGGATCAAGATCGGCGAGCGGGTGGTGAGCGCCGGTGTGAACAGCCTCAAACCGGGGCAGAAAGTCAAAATCGACGAGGACAGCCCACGATGACGCCGGCCACCAAAGGGAGCTTCAATTTATCCGAGTGGGCCATCAAGCATCAGTCGTTCGTCTGGTACCTGATGTTCGTCGCGCTGCTGATGGGCGTGTTCTCCTACATGAACCTGGGGCGCGAGGAAGACCCGTCCTTCACCATCAAGACCATGGTCATCCAGACCCGCTGGCCGGGCGCGACCCAGGAGGAAACCCTCAAGCAGGTCACCGACCGCATCGAGAAAAAACTCGAAGAACTGGACTCCCTCGACTACGTGAAAAGCTACACCCGCCCCGGCGAATCGACGGTCTTCGTCAACCTGCGCGACACCACCAGCGGCAAGGACATTCCCGAGATCTGGTACCAGGTGCGCAAGAAGATCAACGACATTCGCGGCGACTTCCCCCAGGGCCTGCAAGGGCCGGGGTTCAACGACGAGTTCGGCGATGTGTTCGGTTCGGTCTACGCCTTTACCGCCGACGGCCTGAGCATGCGCCAGCTGCGCGACTACGTGGAGCAGGTGCGCGCCGAGATCCGTGAAGTGCCGAACCTGGGCAAAGTGGAAATGGTCGGCGAGCAGGACGAAGTCATCTACCTGAACTTCTCCACGCGCAAGCTGGCGGCGCTGGGCATCGACCAGCGCCAGGTCCTGCAGAGCCTGCAAGCGCAGAATGCGGTGACTCCAGCCGGGGTGATCGAAGCCGGGCCGGAGCGGATTTCCGTGCGCACCTCGGGGCAGTTCGCCTCGGAGAAAGACCTGGCCACGGTCAACCTGCGGCTCAACGAGCGCTTCTATCGCCTGGCGGATATCGCCGAGATCAGCCGCGGCTACGTCGACCCTTCGACGCCGCAGTTTCGCTACAACGGCCAGCCGGCCATCGGCCTGGCGATCGCCATGAAGAAGGGCGGCAACATCCAGGACTTCGGCAAGGCCCTGCACGCCAAGATGAACCAGCTCACCGCCGAGCTGCCGGTGGGCGTAGGCGTACACACGGTGTCGGACCAGGCCGAGGTGGTGGAAAAAGCCGTCGGCGGCTTTACCAGCGCGCTGTTCGAGGCGGTGGTGATCGTGCTGGTGGTGAGTTTCGTCAGCCTGGGCGTGCGCGCCGGGCTGGTGGTGGCGTGCTCGATCCCGCTGGTGCTGGCGATGGTCTTCGTCTTCATGGAATACAGCGGCATCACCATGCAGCGGATTTCCCTCGGTGCATTGATCATCGCCCTGGGCCTGTTGGTGGACGACGCGATGATCACCGTGGAGATGATGGTCACGCGCCTGGAGATGGGCGAGACCAAGGAGCAGGCGGCGACCTTCGCCTACACCTCCACGGCCTTCCCGATGCTCACCGGGACCCTGGTGACGGTCGCCGGCTTCGTGCCCATCGGCCTCAACGCCAGCTCCGCCGGCGAGTACACCTTCACCCTGTTCGCGGTGATCGCCGTGGCCATGCTGGTGTCGTGGATAGTCGCCGTGCTGTTCGCCCCGGTGATCGGCGTGCATATCCTCAGCACCAACGTGAAGCCCCACTCCGAGGAGCCGGGGCGCATCGGCCGCGCCTTCAACGGCGGCCTGCTGTGGGCCATGCGCAACCGCTGGTGGGCCATCGGCATCACCGTCCTGGTGTTCGTGCTGTCGGTGGTCGGCATGCGCTTCGTGCAGAACCAGTTCTTCCCGTCCTCGGACCGGCCGGAGATTCTCGTCGACCTCAACCTGCCGCAGAACGCCTCGATCGCCGAGACCCGCCTGGCGGTGGATCGCCTGGAGGCGACCCTCAAGGACGACCCGGACATCCTGCGCTGGAGCACCTATATCGGCGAAGGTGCGATCCGTTTCTACCTGCCGCTGGACCAGCAACTGCAGAACCCCTACTACGCGCAGTTGGTGATTGTCAGCAAGGGCCTGGAGTCGCGCACGGCGTTGACCGAGCGCCTGAAAAAACGCCTGCGCGACGACTTCGTCGGCATCGGCAGCTACGTCCAGGCCCTGGAAATGGGCCCGCCGGTGGGGCGGCCGATCCAGTACCGGGTCAGCGGCAAGGACATCGACCAGGTGCGCAAGCACGCCATCGAGCTGGCCACCGAACTGGACAAGAACTCGCACATCGGCGAGATCATCTACGACTGGAACGAGCCGGGCAAAGTGCTGCGCATCGACATCGCCCAGGACAAGGCCCGCCAGCTGGGGTTGTCTTCGGAGGACGTGGCGCAGCTGATGAACAGCATCGTCAGCGGCTCCACCGTGACCCAGGTGCATGACGACATCTACCTGATCAACGTGGTCGGCCGGGCCGACGACAGCGAGCGCGGCTCCCCGGAAACCCTGCAGAACCTGCAGATCGTCAACCCCAACGGCACCTCGATTCCGCTGCTGGCCTTCGCCACCGTGCGTTACGAACTGGAGCAGCCGCTGGTCTGGCGGCGCGACCGCAAGCCGACCATCACCATCAAGGCCTCGGTGCGTGACGAAATCCAGCCGACCGACCTGGTCAGGCTGCTCAAGCCGGATATCGACAAGTTCGCCGCCAGCCTGCCGGCCGGTTACTCGGTGGCCACCGGCGGTACGGTGGAGGAGAGCGGCAAGGCCCAGGGGCCGATCGCCAAGGTGGTGCCGTTGATGCTGTTCCTCATGGCGACCTTCCTGATGATCCAGCTGCACAGCGTGCAGAAGCTGTTCCTGGTGGCCAGCGTCGCGCCCCTGGGGCTGATCGGCGTGGTCCTGGCGCTGGTGCCGACGGGCACGCCCATGGGCTTTGTGGCGATCCTCGGGATTCTCGCGCTGATCGGCATCATCATCCGCAACTCGGTGATCCTGGTGACCCAGATCGACGAGTTCGAGCGCGCCGGTCATTCATCCTGGGATGCGGTGGTGCAGGCCACCGAGCACCGTCGCCGGCCGATCCTGCTGACCGCCGCGGCGGCCAGCCTGGGCATGATCCCCATCGCCCGGGAAGTGTTCTGGGGGCCGATGGCCTACGCTATGATCGGCGGCATCATCGTCGCCACCCTGCTGACACTGCTGTTCCTGCCGGCGCTGTATGTGGCCTGGTACAAGATCAAGGAGCCGAAGAACACCACGGCCTGAGATCGTGCTCCGTCCGACAGAACGCCATCGCGAGCAAGCTCGCTCCTACAAGAGGCGGCGCAACGCCGATCATAAAAAACTGTAGGAGCGAGCTTGCTCGCGAAAAAGGCCGATCAACGACGCAAGCTCAAACCTTGCGCCAAACACTCGCCAGCCACGGCTGCTGTTCCCGCGGCAGCCCGGCGGGCCGGTAGTAATGCTCCAGCTCGACAAACCCCGCCGCCGTCAGCAAGTGCTGCCACGCCGCCAGGTCGTGGTAGGCGCCATAACGCGCGCCGTTCCAGCCTTCCTGGTTGTCGCCGCGCGGGTTGGAGCTGAACAGCACGCCGCCGGGTTTCAGCGTGGCGTGCAGCTGGCGCAGCACCCGTGGCAGTTCCTGCGAGGGAATGTGGAACAGCACGGCGTTGGCGAAGATGCCGTCGAAGCGTTCGGCGGGCAGGTCGAGCTTGAGGAAGTCCTGCTGCCAGACCTCGCAGCCGCTGTCGTCGCGGGCCATCTGGGCAAAACGCTCGGAGCCGTCGAGGCCGATGGCGATATGACCGAGGCGGGTGAAGGTCCGCAGGTCGCGCCCGGGGCCGCAGCCGAAGTCCAGCAGGGTGAAGGGCGCCGTGCCCTGGATATGCCGCAGCAGGGCGTCGATGTTCTGGCTGACATCGTGGTCGCGGGTGCCTTCGCGGAAGTCTTCGGCCACCTGGTTGTAGTGACCCAGGGTGGTGGAGGTGATCTGGTCGAGGTCGGTGGGGGCGAGTTTCATGGCGGGCTGCGCAGAGAAAGGGGGAGTGGTCCGAATATACCCCATGTCTGGCGCACTGGTTCCCTGTAGCCGCTGCCGAAGGCTGCGATCGGCTGCGAAGCGGCCGTGCTCTTGAGAGCGCCGAAGGTCCTTCGGACCTTATCGCAGCCTGCGGCAGCGGCTACAGGTTATTCGTCACCACGAAGGTGGCGTTTCTCAACGCTTGTTGAGCACCCGCGCCAGGCGGTCGCCGCCGAGCTGGATCGCCGCGACGAGGATCACCAGCAGCACGATCACCGTGAGCATGATCTGGCTGTCGAAACGCTGGTAGCCATAGCGATAGGCAATGTCCCCCAGGCCGCCGGCGCCGATGGCCCCGGCCATGGCCGAGGAGTTGATCATGGTCACCAGGGTGATGGTGAAACCGCCGACGATGCCCGGCAGCGCCTCCGGCAACAGCACATGCCAGACGATGTGCCAGCGTCGGCAGCCCATGGCCTGGGCGGCTTCGATCAGGCCGTGGTCGACCTCGCGCAGGCTGACCTCGGCGATCCGCGCGAAGAACGGCGTGGCGGCGATGGTCAGTGGCACCACCGCTGCCCAGACGCCGTAGGTGGTGCCGACGATCAGCCGGGTGAAGGGGATCAGCGCCACCATCAGGATCAGGAACGGAATCGAGCGGAACAGGTTGACGAAGGCCCCCAGCACGCTGTTCAGCCTGGGTGCTTCGTAGATCCCGCCCTTGCCGCTGGTAACCAGGATCACCGCCAGCGGAATCCCCGCCAGCAAGGCGATCAGCGACGACATGCCGACCATCAGGAAGGTATCGATAACGCCCTGGAGCAAGCGATCAAACCACATAACCCAGCACCTCTACCTGTTGTGTCCATTGCTTGTGCAAAAAGTGCTGCGCGCGCAGGCGTTGTTCCTCGGCGCCCAGGGACGAGCCGCTGACCGCCAGCAGCAGTTGCCCCAGGGCATGCCCCTGAATCCGCTCCACGCCGCCGTGCAGCAGCCGCACGCGCCCGCCCAGGGTGCTGAACAGCGCGGCCAGGTCCGGCTCGTCGCTGGTCCTGCCGGTGAACCGCACGCGCAATACTACCGCCGCGTCCGAAGACTTCGGCTGGGCTTGCAGGCGGTTTTGCAGCTCATCCGGCAAACCGTGCTGCAAGGGCGCCAGCAGGGTCTTGCTGACCTCGTGCTGCGGGTTGCCGAACACTTCCCAGACCGGCCCCAGCTCGACGATATGCCCGTGCTCGAGCACCACCACGCGGTCGCAGATATCGCGGATCACCGCCATCTCGTGGGTGATCAGGATGATGGTCAGGCCCAGGCGCTGGTTGATCTGTTTGAGCAGGCCGAGGATCGACTGGGTGGTCTCCGGGTCCAGCGCCGAGGTGGCCTCGTCGCACAGCAGGATCGCCGGGTCGTGGACCAGCGCCCGGGCGATGCCCACCCGCTGTTTCTGCCCGCCCGAGAGTTGCGCCGGGTAGGCCTTGTGCTTGTCCTTCAGGCCCACCAGTTCCAGCAGTTCGCGCACCTTGTGCTCGCGCTGTTCCTTGGGCACGCCGGCCACCTTCAGCGGCAGCTCGACGTTCTGCCACACGGTCTTGGCCGACATCAGGTTGAAGTGCTGGAAGATCATGCCGATGCGCCGGCGCAGCTCCACCAGGCGGTCCTCGTCGAAGTCGCCGATGTCCACCTGATCGATCAGCACCCGGCCGCCCGAAGGCTGTTCCAGGCGGTTGATGGTACGGATCAGCGACGACTTGCCGGCGCCGCTGCGGCCGATGATGCCGAACACTTCGCCGCGCTGGATCGCCAGGTCAATACCGTGCAGGGCCTGCACCGGGCCTTGCTGGCCCTGGTAGGTCTTGGTCAGGCCGATGAAGCGCACATGGGCGTGATTCAGCTCCGGATACAACTCGGTCTGCTGCGCGTTTTGCGGCTGTTCGGGCGGCTGCCTGGAGGCCTTGTGCGGGAGATAGGCGACGCTCATCTCAACCTTCCCAGCCGGCTTGGTAGAGCTTGCCATGGGCTTTATCCAGGGCGGCACGCACAGCCGGCGAATGCTGGTAGATGTCGACGAACTTGATCAGCCGCGGGTCGGTCTTGCTCTTGGGCTGGATCACGAACTGGATCACGTATTCCTTGTGGTCGAGGCCGTCGAACAGCAGCGCCGAACCGGCGTCGAAGGTCTTGGCCAGGCGGATATAGGCCGGGTAGCCCTGCACCAGGTCGGCGTCGTCATAGGCGCGTACCAGTTGCACGGCCTCGACCTGGAGGATCTTCAGTTTCTTCGGGTTGGCGACTATGTCGTCCTCGGTGGCCTTGTAGCCGACGCCCGGCTTGAGGCTGATCAGGCCGGCCTTGGCCAGCAGCTGCAAGCCGCGACCGCTGTTGATCGGGTCGTTGGCGATGGCCACTGTGGCGCCTTCGGGCAGCTCGTCGAAGCTTTTGTATTTCTTCGAGTACAGGCCGACGTTGTTGATGATCCCCGGGGCGAACGGCACCAGGTCGAAACCGGCGGCGGCCTTGGCGTTTTCCAGGAACGGGATGTGCTGGAAGTAGTTCACGTCGATATCGCCGGCGGCCAGGCTGACGTTCGGCGCGATCCAGTCGCTGAATTCCACCAGTTCGACTTTCAGGCCCTGTTTGCCGGCCTCTTCGACGGCGGCCTCCAGGGGAATGGCGAAGGCGGCGGTGGTGCCGACTTTCAGCGGCGCGTCGGCGGCGAATACCGCGCTGCCGAACAGTCCGAGGGCGAGGGCCAGTGCTTTGACTGGGTGGCTTAAGAGCTTGGTTTTCATGGTCAGGTTTCCAGTCAGTGCATAAAGAGGCGGTGTTTGGGTGGGCTTCATCGCGAGCAAGCTCGCTCCTACAGGGAATGCGCTCAACCTGTAGGAGCGAGCTTGCTCGCGATAGGGCGATAGCCCGCTCCGGCGTGTTGCTCGGGTAACTGTGCGTCCTGCTGGAACAGCTTTTCGCGCAGGGTGCCGTTGTCGTAGGCGGTCTTGTACGAGCCGCGGCGTTGCAGCTCGGGGATCACCAGGTCGATGAAGTCGACATAACTTTCCGGGGTGACGATGCGGGTCAGGTTGAAGCCGTCGAGGCCGGTTTCGGCGATCCAGGATTCGAGGTCGTCGGCCACCTGCTGCGGCGAGCCGACCACCGTGATGTAGCGCCCGCCCAGGGCGTGCTGGTCGAGCAGCTTGCGCCGGGTCCAGTCGTTGTTCTGCAGGTTCCGGGTGGCCGACTGGATGGCGTTGCTCTTCACGTACTGGATAGGTTCGTCGATCTCGTACTGGGAAAAGTCGATGGCGGTGGACGCCGAGAAATGCGCCACCCCGGCCTCCGCGCTGGCATGGCTGCGGTACTCGGCGTGCTTCTTCCAGGCCAGTTCCTCGGTCTCGGCGACTATCACGTTGAGCCCCATGAACACCTTGATGTCCTCGGGGTTGCGCCCGGCCGCCACGGCGCTGGCGCGGACCTTGTCCACCTGGGCCTTGGTCGAGGGCTTGTTCTGCCCGCTGATGAACACGCACTCGGCGTGGCGCCCGGCGAACAGCAGGCCGCGATCGGAACTGCCGGCCTGGAATAGCACCGGCGTGCGCTGTGGCGACGGCTCGCACAGGTGATAGCCCTCGACCTGATAGAACTCGCCCTTGTGCTCGACCTTGTGCACCTTTTCCGGCCGGGCGTAGATCCGCTGTTCGCGGTCGTTGATCACCGCGTCGTTTTCCCAGCTGCCTTCCCAGAGCTTGTAGAGCACTTGCAGGTACTCGTCGGCCTGGTCGTAGCGCCGGTCATGCTCGACCTGTTCGCTCAGGCCCATGGCCTTGGCGGCGCTGTCGAGGTAGCCGGTGACGATGTTCCAGCCGACCCGGCCACGGCTCAGGTGGTCCAGCGTGGACATGCGCCGGGCGAACAGATACGGCGGCTCGTAGGTGAGGTTGGCTGTGAGGCCGAAACCGAGGTTGCGGGTCACCGCGGCCATGGCCGAGACCAGCAGCAGCGGGTCGTTGACAGGCAGCTGGATCGACTCCTTGAGCGTCACGTCCACCGAGTTCTGGTAGACGTCGTAGACCCCGACGATGTCGGCGATGAACAGCCCGTCGAACAGCCCGCGCTCCAGCAGTTGCGCCAGTTCGGTCCAGTATTCGAGGGTTTTGTATTGGGTCGAGGTGTCCCGCGGGTGGGTCCACAGGCCATGGTTGATGTGCCCGATGCAGTTCATGTTGAAGGCATTGAGCAGGATCTTTTTTTTCGCGCCCATCAGATGGTCCCCCGCAGTGGCGGGTTCGTCTGGTTGAGGTAGTAGTTGCCCACCGCGTGGTATTTCCAGCGCACCGGGTCGTGCAGGGTGTGCACCCGGGCGTTGCGCCAGTGACGGTCCAGGCCATGTTCGGCCAGGGTCGCCTGGCTGCCGGCCAGTTCGAACAGGGTGCTGCCGGCGGCCAGGGAGATTTCGGTGCTGATGGCGCGAGCCTCGGCGACCGCTATGGAGGCGGCAGCCACGGTCTCGGCGTTGGGCTCGGCCTGGGCGGCGTCGAGGAACTCCCCGGAGCGCTCCAGCAGCGCCTCGGTGGCATGCAGGCGAATGCTCAGGTGGCCGAAGCTCTTGATCGTCAGCGGGTCTTCGGTGGCCTTGTCGTTGCCGGAATCGATCCACGGCCGGGTCTTGGTGCGCACGAAATGCAGGGCGTCTTCATAGGCGGCGCGGGCGATACCGGTGTCGATGGCGGCATGGAGAATCTGCGCCAGCGGGCCGACGGTGGTCGGGCGTTCGAAGGCGTTTTGAAAGGGAATCACGTCCTCGGCGGCGACGAACACATTCTCGAACACCACCGAGCCGCTGCCGGTGGTGCGCTGGCCGAAGCCGCTCCAGTCGTCGATCACGTTCAGGCCCTGGCTGTCCGCCGGGACGAAGGCCAGTTGCTGCACGCCATTTTCATCCACCACCGAGGTGGGGATGCGCTGGGCGTAGATGGCGCCGGTGGAGTAGAACTTGCGGCCGTTGATGCGATAGCCGTCGCGTCCTTGCTGCACGTCACGGGTCAGGCGAGTGGTGCGGTCGTGGGCGGTCTTGGTGCCCAGCTCGGCCAGGGCATTACCGAAGCGCTGGCCGGCCAGGACCTCGGCGTACAGGCGTTTTTTCTGCGCCTCGCTGCCGTTCACCCGCAGCACTTCGAGGGCGTAGAAATGGTTCTGCGGGATCTGCCCCAGGGAGCCGTCGGCCTGGGCGATCAGGGCGATGACCTTGGCCAGGGTGACGTTGGACACGCCGGCGCCGCCGTATTCCCTGGGCACGCTGATGCCCCACAGGCCGGAGCGGGAAAAGGCTTCGAGTTCGGGGTGGGGCAGGCGGCGTTCGCGGTCGCGCAGGGCGCTGTCGCGCTTGAAATCTTCGGCCAGGTCGCTGGCGACGATCAGGGCTTGCTCATCGCTGGTTATGACCGCGACGTGTTGAGAAAGAGTCATGTACTTCTCCAGAGATCTGGTCGCTTAAATCCAGGAATGGCGAGCCGGCAGGGTGCCGTTCAGGTGGTAGGTGCCGACGGCGTGGTATTTCCAGCGCACCGGGTCGTGCAGGGTGTGGACCCGGGCGTTGCGCCAGTGCCGGTCGAGGTTGAATTCGGCGAGGGTGGCGCGGCTGCCGGCCAGCTCGAAGAGCTTTTCGCTGGCCAGCAGCGAGATCTCGGTGGTCAGCACCTTGGCTTCGGCCACGGCGATCGAGGCGCGGGCGGCGGACTCGACGCTGATCGGCGCGGCATTGACCTGGTCCAGCACCTGGCCGGCCTTGCGCAGCAGGGCTTCGGCGGCGTGCAGTTCGATTTTCAGCTTGCCGATGTCGGCGATTACATACAGGTCGTCGCTGGCCCGTTCGACGTTGGCGTCGACCCACGGCCGCGAGCGTTCCCGCACGAAGCTGATGGCGTCGTCGATGGCCGCGCGGGCGATGCCGGCGTCGATCGCTGCCTGGATCAGCTGCGACACGGCGCCCTGGATGTTCGGCGATTCGTTGATCCGCCAGTTGTCCACCACCAGGTCGGCATCGACCCGCACGTTGTTGAGCAAAATGGTGCCGCTGGCGGTGGTGCGCTGGCCGAAGCCCGACCAGTCGTCGACGATGCGCAGCCCCGGCGTGCCGCGCCGGACGAAGGCCAACACCTGCTTGCCGTCGTCGTTCAGCGCCTTGACCGCCACCCAGTGGGCGAACAGGGCGCCGGTGGAATAGAACTTCTGGCCATTGAGCAGATAACCGTCGCCGTCGGCGGTGATCCGCGCCTTGAGTTCCAGGGTGTTTTTGGTCCCGCGTTCCGGGCCGGCGTTACCGATGCGCCAGCCTTCCAGCACGCTCTGGAACAGCTGCTTTTTCTGCCGTTCGGTGGCGCTGCCGAGGATCAGGTTGAGAATGCCGAACTGGTTCTGCGGGATCTGTCCCAGGGCCGGGTCGGCCGCGGAAATGATCGCGAAGACTTCCGCCAGGGTGACGAAGGAAACCTGCGGGCCGCCGTATTCACGGGGGATGGCAATACTGCCCAGGCCACTGCGGGTGAAGTGTTCGATTTCCGCCCACGGCAGCTTGCGCTGCTGGTCGCGCCGGGCCGCCTGCTGGCGGGCGACGGTGGCCAGTTCATGGGCGGCTTGAAGGGCTTCTGCGTCGTTCAGCAGAACCCGTGCGGGCAACAACAGGGGGGCGACATCCAGATCGCTCTGGACATTTGCATCGGCCAGATTGGACATCAGTGCCACTCCTTGGCTGCACGCAATGCCCTGGCGATTTGCACTGGGGTGATTGTGTTCCGGACCATACCTACCTCACATCTTTGGAAGTGCCGCGCCGTGGCGGCGAAATCGGGTTCAAGAATGTCCGGTGGTCCGGTTCATATACCCTATGCGCGTATAAAAATTAAATAAACTAACTTTTAGGAATATGTATAGAAGGGGTTTACGTATACGGCAGGCAAGGGCTGCGAGGAGTAACGGGGGATGGATCCAGGGTTCCTGTAGCCGCTGGCGTAGCCTGCGATCGGCGGCGCAGCCGTCGTAAAACCGGGGCATGGGATTTGTCGGGCGGAACGCGGTGATGGGGTTGCGCCCGCTGCCCAGCCCTTGGCGGGCTCGGCAGCGAGGCACAGGTCAGGCCTGGGGATGGCCCGCGGTGAGGAACTTGCTGAGGAATTGCCGGGTGCGTTCTTCCCTGGGGTTGGCGAACAGCGCCTTGGCTTCGCCCTGTTCGACGATCACGCCCTTGTCGAAGAAGATCACCCGGTTGGCCACGTCGCGGGCGAAGCCCATTTCGTGGGTGACGATGACCATGGTGCGCTTCTCCTCGGCCAGGCCGCGGATGGTCGCCAGCACTTCGCCCACCAGCTCCGGGTCGAGGGCCGAGGTCGGTTCGTCGAACAGGATCACTTCCGGCTCCATCGCCAGCGCCCGGGCAATCGCCACGCGCTGTTGCTGGCCACCGGAGAGGCGCCGCGGGTAGGCGTCTTCCTTGCCCGCCAGCCCGACCTTGGCCAGCAGCCCGCGACCCAGGGCCAGCGCCTGTTCGCGGGGCGTCTTCTTCACCACCAGCGGCCCTTCGATGACGTTTTCCAGCGCGGTGCGATGGGGGAACAGGTTGAAGCTCTGGAACACGAAACCCACCTGCTGGCGCAGTTGCCGCACCAGGCCCTGCTGCTGGGTCAGCGGCCGGCTGCCATCGATTTCGATGTTGCCGACCTTGATCCGTCCGCTGGTAGGTTCTTCGAGAAAATTCAGGCAGCGCAAAAAGGTGGTCTTGCCCGAGCCGCTGGGGCCGATGATGGCGACC
Source organism: Pseudomonas sp. RW409 (assembly GCF_003184125.1). Lineage (NCBI taxonomy): Bacteria > Pseudomonadati > Pseudomonadota > Gammaproteobacteria > Pseudomonadales > Pseudomonadaceae > Pseudomonas > Pseudomonas sp. RW409. Next base: position 522,808 of record NZ_QHHP01000033.1, read on the forward strand.
ACCTCGCCTTCCGCCACCGTCAGGTCGATGCCATTGAGGACGGTCTGACCCTTGAACTGCTTCGTCAGTTTTTCAACCACAATCATGGGTTCAGGACTCCTGGTCGTGCCGATTGACCCGCTCTTCCAGTCGGTTCTGCAGGTGCGCCAGCACGCTGGCCAGAACCCAGTAGATCAGCGCGGCGGCAAGATACATGGTGAAGACTTCGAAGGTCCGGGCGGTGATCAGCTGCGCCTGGCGGAACAGTTCCGGGACCTGGATGGTGGCGGCCAGGGCGGTGTCCTTGACCAGCGAGATAAAGCTGTTGCCCAGGGGCGGCAGGGCCGTGCGCATGGCTTGCGGCAGGATCGCCCGGCGCAGGGTCTGGGCCCGGGTCATGCCGATGCTGGCCGCCGCTTCCCACTGCCCGCGCTCGATGGAGCCGATGGCCGCGCGCAGGATCTCGCAGGCATAGGCCGCCATGTTCAACGAGAAGCCGATCAGCGCCGCCGGCAGCGGGTCAAGCTCGATACCCAGCTGCGGCAAGCCGTAATAGATCACGAACAGTTGCACCAGCAACGGCGTGCCGCGAAAGAACGACACATAGACGCGGGCGATCCAGCTCAGCAGCTTGAAGCGCGACAGGCGCATCAGCGCCAGGGCGAACCCCAGCGCCAATCCGAAGAACATGCCACCGAGGCTGAGGATGATCGTGAAATACGCGCCCTTGAGCAGGAAGGGCGCGGAGTTCAGCAACAGCTGGGTGGTTTCGGCGATTTGCTGGCTCAACTGCGGGAAATACAGTTCGAACTGAAAACCTGCTTCCATTATTGAGTGACGTCAGCGTTGAAGTATTTTTCCGAGAGCTTTTTCAGCGTGCCGTCGGCGCGCAGTTCCTCGATTGCCTTGTTCACCGCGGCCAGCAGTTCGGGTTCGCCTTTGCGCAGGGCCACGCCGGCTTCCTGGCGGGAGAAGGGTTCGCCGGAAACGACCAGGGTGTCGTTGGTCTTCTTGATCAGTTCGAAGGCGGCCAGGCGGTCCACCAGGATCGCGTCGATACGGCCTACACGCAGGTCCTGGTACTTGGTCGGATCATCGTCGTAGGTCTTGATGATGGCTTTGGGCACGTTGTCCTTGAGCCATTGTTCGTAGTTGGTGCCCAGGCCGACACCGACCTTGTGCCCGGCCAGGTCGGCGGCGGTCTTGAACTTGCCTTCGTTCTTCTTCTGGGTCAGGGCCTGGATGCCGGAAACGGTGTAGGGGGTGGAGAAGTCGTATTTTTTCTTGCGCTCATCCGAGATGGTCACCTGGTTGATCACCGCGTCCAGGCGCTTGGACTCCAGGGCGGCGAGGATGCCATCCCATTTGGTCGGCTGCAGTTTGACCTTCACGCCCAGCTTCTGCGCCAGGGCTTCGGAAAACTCCACTTCGAAGCCGGCCAGCTTGCCGCTTTCGTCGACGTAGCTGAACGGTGGGTAAGTGCCTTCCAGGCCGACATTGATGGTGCCGGCGTCCTTGATTTTCTGCAGTTGCTCACCGGCAACCGCTTGCCCCAGCACCCCGGCACTCAGTGCCAGACCCAGCGAGCCAACGAGGATATTTCGACGTAGTGCGGAAAAAATCATGACAAGCCCCTGTGTTTTCTTATGAAGATGCGGTTAGGAAATGCAGGTCAATCGGTGAGCGGGAACGAGCGCCTTATCCTGCACTAAATGCAGCGTATGCGTCTCGCGGCAAATTCGCCTGCGGCGCGACTATAAGTGGCTGCTTATAGATGTAAAAATAATATAAATTCACATTGTTATTCTTTTTATAAATATAAAGTGCTCGGTCCCTGTAGCCGCTGCCGCAGGCTGCGATCGGCTGCGTAGCAGGCGCAAATCCGGCGAACGCGTCTCTTCCGATACGCCGCATATACAGGTTTACGACGGCTGCGCCGCCGAGCGCAGGCTGTGCCAGCGGCTACAGGCATTTATCAGGCAAACGATCCGGCATAAGCGAACAGCGCCGGCGCGCCGCCGGTGTGCAGGAAGATGATCGGGCCGTCGTCGAAGCGCTGGCGGCCGATGCCGTCGAGCAGGCCAGCCATGGCCTTGCCGGTGTAGACCGGGTCCAGCAGCAGGCCTTCCTGGCTCGCCAGCAGCTTCACCGCGGCCAGGGTGCCGGCATTCGGTTCGCCATAACGCGGGGCGAAATATTCGTCCCACAACTCCACCTTGAAGCTCTCCGGCAGCGCCACCCCGAGCAATTCGGCGGTGCGTTCGGCCAGGCCCTGGACCTTCGGTCGCTGCGCTTCGTCGGTGCGCGACACGGTGACGCCGATCACCGGCAACTGCGGCAACACTTCGCTCAAGGCCAGGGCCAGGCCGCTGTGGGTGCCAGCGCTGCCCGAGGCCAGGACCACGGCGGCGAAGTCGAGCCCGGTGTTGTTGATCTGCTCCGCCAGCTCCAGGCCGGCACGCACGTAACCCAGCGCGCCGAGGGCATTGGAGCCACCAATCGGCACCAGGTACGGCTGCTTGCCGCTGCTGCGCAGGCGCTCGGCCAGGGCCTGCAACTGCTCGTCGGCGTTGTCCAGGTTGTCCACCAGTTCGACCTTGGCGTCGAACAGGTCGAGCAGCAGGCGGTTGCCGTTGCCCAGGTAATTGCCGTCGTCGGTGCCGATGGGGTTTTCCAGCAGGGCGACGCAACCCAGGCCCAGCTTGGCAGCCAGGGCCGCGGTCTGGCGCACGTGGTTGGACTGGATGGCGCCGGCGGTAATCAGCGTGTCCGCGCCCTGGGCCAGCGCATCGGCGGCCAGGTATTCGAGTTTGCGCAGCTTGTTGCCGCCCATGGCCAGTGGCGTGGTGTCGTCGCGCTTGACGTAGACATCGCGGCCGAGCCAGGTGGACAGGCGTTCGAGTTTTTCCAGGGTGGTGGCACCGCCCAGCAGGTCGAGACGGTTAAAACGGTCGAGCTGTTGTTTGATCATGAGGCCGCACGGGTTGTCAGAGGTGTCAGGGACTATAGGCAGCGATATTTGCCGGGGCAACCGTCAATCGCTTATGCCAAAAGGTGATTAGGCCAGCACAATTAGTTCTTAATTTGGCCTGGGGCGCATACCGTAAAGTGGCGTCGTTTACGCGGCCAGACAGTCCGGCCGCCTGAGTGAGGAGTCCTATCGTGAGCGAGCGTTCCAGCCATTGGCAATTGCAGACCATAGTCGGTCAACTGCGTGATGCCCGCGACCAGTGGCGTACCCGCAACGGGCGGGTCAGCGGTGAGCAGGGCGGTCGGGAACTGCCGTCGCGCGCGGCCATGGCCGAGATTCTCGAAGCACTGTGCGGCGCCCTGTTCCCGATGCGCCTGGGCCCGGTGGACCTGCGCGAGGAAAGCGAAGATTTCTACGTCGGCCATACCCTGGACGCGGCCCTCAATTCGTTGCTCGCCCAGGCTCGCCTGGAGCTGCGTTACGCCGCGCGCCAGAGCGGCGAGTCGGACGACGACGTCAACGCCAGGGCCATCCGTATCATCCAGGACTTCGCCCTGGCCCTGCCGGGCCTGCGGGTGCTGCTCGATACCGATGTGCTGGCCGCCTACCACGGCGACCCGGCGGCGCGCAGCGTCGATGAAGTGCTGTTGTGCTACCCGGGCATCCTGGCGGTGATCCACCATCGCCTGGCCCACCATCTGTATCGCGCCGGTTTGCCGCTGCTGGCGCGGATCAGCGCGGAAATCGCCCACTCGGCCACCGGCATCGACATTCACCCCGGCGCGCAGATCGGCCGCAGTTTCTTCATCGACCACGGCACCGGTGTGGTGATCGGCGAAACCGCGATCATCGGCGAGCGCGTGCGCATCTACCAGGCCGTGACCCTGGGCGCCAAACGCTTCCCGGCGGACGAGGACGGCCAGTTGCAGAAGGGCCATCCGCGCCACCCGATCGTCGAGGACGACGTGGTGATCTACGCCGGCGCGACCATCCTCGGGCGCATCACCATCGGCAAGGGCTCGACCATCGGCGGCAATGTCTGGCTGACCCGCAGCGTGCCGGCCGGGTGCAATCTGACCCAGGCCAACCTGCAGCATGACGATGGGTCGCAGAAGTAAGAGTCTTCTGCGCCTGTTGGATTTTTCGCGGGCAAGCCTCGCTCCTACAGAAGAGGAATGTGTTCATCTGTAGGAGCGGCCGGTCGACGCTCGATTGCCCGCGATGCTTTTCAGTGGCTCACATGGCTGATGGCCATTCGCTTATTTAGCGCTGAACGATTCCCTCCGCGACACATCAGACCTTTCCTAAAACCTGCGAAATCAGGCGACCGCCGAGCCCGGCGATTAGTCCTTGCGCGCCTATCCGTGTTTAACTTGAACGCTTGTTCAAGTTAAACCGGCAGCTCGCTGCCCGCTCACAACAGGAGGCTTACCTTTGCTGAGTCCGATCTTTTCAGCCGCGTTTTACCCCCTCGAGGTGCACGTTTCATGAGTGCATCGTCCATTCCCGCCAGCGGCCTGATCCGCATGAATCCGCCGGTGTTCTACTTCGCCGCGAGCTTTATCCTGGCCTTCGGCCTGGTGGTCATTGCCCTGCCGGAACAAGCCGGCGCCTGGTTGCTGGCCGCGCAAAACTGGGCGGCCAATACGGTCGGCTGGTACTACATGCTGGCCATGACCCTGTACCTGATCTTCGTGGTGGTCACCGCCTTGTCCGGCTACGGCAAGATCAAGCTGGGTGCCGACCACGACGAACCCGAGTTCAGTTACCTGTCCTGGGCCGGCATGCTGTTCGCCGCCGGGATCAGCATCACGCTGTTTTTCTTCTGCGTCTCGGAACCTTTGACCCACATGCTGCAACCGCCCCAGGGCGAGGCCGGGACCGCGGACGCGGCGCGCCAGGCGATGCAGATTCTCTTCCTGCACTGGGGCCTGCACGGCTGGGGCGTGTTCGCCTTCGTCGGCATGGCCCTGGCGTATTTCGCCTACCGGCATAACCTGCCGCTGGCCCTGCGTTCGGCGCTGTACCCGCTGATCGGCAAGCGCATCAACGGCCCCATCGGTTACGCGGTGGATGGCTTCGGCATCATCGCCACGGTGTTCGGCCTCGGCGCCGACATGGGCTTTGGCGTGCTGCACCTCAACTCCGGCCTGGACTACTTGTTCGGCATCGCCCACACCCAGTGGGTCCAGGTGGGCCTGATCACCCTGATGATGGGCGCGGCGATCATCGTCGCGGTGTCCGGCGTCGACAAGGGCGTGCGGGTGATGTCCGACATCAACATGCTGCTGGCCTGTGCGCTGCTGTTGTTCGTGTTGTTCGCCGGCCCCACCCAGCACCTGCTCAACACTCTGATCCAGAACCTCGGCGATTACCTCGGTGCCCTGCCGACCAAGAGTTTTGATCTCTACGCCTATGACGAACCCAGCGACTGGCTGGGCGGCTGGACGGTCTTCTACTGGGCCTGGTGGATCGCATGGTCGCCGTTCGTGGGCCTGTTCATCGCACGGATTTCCCGTGGCCGGACCATCCGCGAATTCGTGTTCGGCGTGCTGCTGATCCCCCTGGGCTTCACCCTGGCCTGGATGTCGATCTTCGGTAACAGCGCCATCGACCAGGTGCTCAACCACGGCATGAGCGCGTTGGGCCTGTCGGCCATCGAGAACCCGTCGATGACGCTTTATCTGCTGCTGGAAACCTACCCCTGGAGCAAGACCGTCATCGCCGTGACGGTGTTCATCAGCTTCGTGTTCTTCGTCACCTCGGCCGACTCCGGCACCGTGGTGCTCTCGACCCTGTCGGCCAAGGGCGGTAACGCCGACGAAGACGGGCCGAAATGGCTGCGGGTGTTCTGGGGCGCGATGACCGCGCTGGTCACCAGCGCGCTGCTGTTCGCCGGCAGCATCGACTCGCTGAAGTCGGCGGTGGTGCTGACCTCGCTGCCGTTCTCGATGATCCTGCTGCTGATGATGTGGGGGCTGCACAAGGCCTTCTACCTCGAATCGCAGAAGCAGATCGCCCAGCTGCATTCGCTGGCGCCGGTGTCGTCAACCTCGCGTCGCGGCAAGGGCGGCTGGCGCCAGCGCCTGAGCCAGGCGGTGCATTTCCCGTCACGCGACGAGGTGTATCGCTTCCTCGACCAGACGGTGCGCCCGGCCATCGAAGAAGTGACCGCGGTGTTCGTCGAGAAAGGCCTGAACGTGATCACCCAGCCGGACCCGGCCAACGACAACGTCAGCCTGGAAATCGGCCATGGCGACCAGCATCCGTTCATCTATCAGGTGCAGATGCGCGGCTACTTCACCCCGTCCTTCGCCCGTGGCGGCATGGGGCCCAAGGAGATGCGCAACCGGCGTTACTACCGGGCCGAGGTGCACCTGGCCGAGGGTAGCCAGGACTATGACCTGATGGGCTACACCAAGGAGCAGATCATCAACGACATCCTCGACCAGTACGAACGGCATATGCAGTTCCTGCATCTGGTGCGTTGATCGGTGGCGGTGGCGTTTGTGCCACCGCCATCGCGGGCAAGGACTGGGCGTCCCCCTGCTCCTACAGAAGAAGATTTTCTGTAGGAGCAGGGGGACGCCCAGTCCTTGCCCGCGATCGGGGCCCTCAGGCCGGGCTCAATACCGTGAACAGCACCAGCGCCGCCACCGGCACGCCGAATACCACACTGCCGACCGCCAGCTCCGTACTCAGCGACTGGCCGGCGTGGACCATCCCCACCGCACCGTTGATCACCGTCAGCGCCAGCCACAGCACGACGAAGCTGTAGGCCAGGGTCTGGCGGCCGAGGCCGATCTTTTCGCCGATAAACAGCATCAGCGCCAGGAGGACCAGGCCGAAGGAGGTGATGATCGCGGTGTGCATGATGAAGTCCTCGCGGGCGGGATTCGGGGTTGGCCTAAAGGGCTATGGCGATTCAAAGCTCCCGACCTAGAGTGTGGTCGAGGGCGTGGCGTCCTGCTCCGCGAAACAGAATGTAGAACGACAAAAACGCCAGCAGCACCGGGTATTCCATGCCTCGGTCGATCCATGGCCAGGTGGGGCCGAGCAGGCCGGCGATGGTCAGCATCTGCACGCCCATCATGGCGGCGAGCAGGCGCGTCCCCAGGCCGAGGGCCAGGAGCAACCCGCCGACGCCTTCCAGGAGCGCCACGAACAGCGCGATCAACGCCGGCGCCGGCAAATGCAGGACGTTCTGGATCAGGTTGATCGAGGCCGCCATCGGGTCGGCCATCGAGCCATGGGCCTGGCCCAGCAATTTCGGCAGGCCGTGGCTGATCATGATCACGCCATAACAGACCCGCAGCAGTGCATAGGCCAGGGGCTCGCCAATGCGGTACAGCGGGGCGAGGGCCGGGATCAGCAGGGTGTTGCGTGGGGCTGGCGAGTCAGTGGTCGGGCGCATGGGATTCTCCGCGGGTAGGTCATTGGAAAGCATCGATAGCCCGTGGGTGAGGCGGCTCAGACGAGCCCGCCGTTGGCGCGCAGGATCTGCCCGTTGACCCAGGCGGCTGCCGGGCTGACCAGGAAGGCGATGACGTTGGCGATGTCTTCCGGCTGGCCGAGGCGCTCCAGGGGCGGCATCTTGGCGAAGTTCTGGATCTGCTCTTCGCTCTTGCCGTGCAGGAACAGTTCGGTGGCCACCGGGCCGGGGGCGACCGCGTTGACGGTGATGTCGCGACCGCGCAGTTCCTTGGCGAACACCTGGGTCAGGGACTCCACCGCCGCCTTGCTGGCGATGTACACCGCGTAGCCCGGCAGGTTGAGGCCGACGGTGCTGCTGGAGAAGTTGACGATGCGTCCGCCGGCGTTCAGGCGGCTGGCGGCTTCGCGCAGGGTGTTGAAGGTGCCGCGGGTGTTGATGGCGAAGGTCTGTTCGAACAGCTCGTCGCTGTGTTGCGCCAGTGGCAGGACCTTGAGGATGCCAGCGTTGTTGATCAGCACGTCGACCTTGCCCAGTTGGATTTCGGTCTCGTCGAACAAGCGGCGCACATCATCGGCATTGGCCACGTTGGCCTTGACCGCTATGGCCCGGTGGCCGGCCTGGCGCAGTTCCACCACCAGGGCCGAGGCTTCGGTGGCGCTGCTGGCGTAGTTGATGGCGACAGCAAAACCTTCGCTGGCCAGTTGCTTGGCGATGACCGCGCCGATGCCGCGGGAGGCGCCGGTCACGATGGCAACTTTCGAAGTCTGGGTAGTCATGGCGAATTTCCTTCTGGGAACAGTTGGGTGTGAAAGCAGGTTCACATGGTTGTCCAGAGTGATAAATGCGCCAGAGTTGGCTTGACTGTTCAATAATCGCCAACAATCAGCCGCCCTGGGAGCCAGTCATGGATCAAGTCAAAGCGATGAAAGTGTTCGTGCGGATCTACGAACGCAGCAGTTTCACCCTGGCCGCCGATGACCTGAACCTGCCGCGCGCCACCCTGACCCATACCCTCAATCAGTTCGAAGCCTGGCTCGGCACCCGCCTGCTGGAGCGCAGCACCCGCCGCGTGCGCCCGACCCTCGACGGCGAGGCCTATTACCTGCGCTGCATACAGTTGCTGGCGGAACTGGAAGAGGCCGAGCTGGCGTTTCGCACGGTGGCGCCGAAAGGGCGCTTGCGGGTCGACCTGCATGGCACGTTGGCCAAGTACTTCGTGATTCCGGCCTTGCCCGAATTCATGGCGCGCTATCCGGAGATCGAGCTGTCCGTCAGCGAGGCCGATCGTTTTGTCGACCTCATCGCCGAAGGCGTGGACTGCGTGCTGCGCGCCGGCACTTTGGGGGACTCGTCGCTGATCGGCCGGCGCGTGGCCAGCCTGCAGCAGATCACCTGTGCCAGTCCGGCGTACCTGCGCAAATACGGTGAGCCGAAGAGCCTCGACGAGCTGTCGCGGCACCGGGCGGTGAACTATGTCTCGCGCACCACCGCCAAGCAGTTTCCTTTCGAATTCATGGTCGATGGCGAACTGCGGGAAGTCGCCATCGAGGGCGCGCTGTCGGTGTTCGGCGCCGAGATCTACGCCGCCTCGGCCGTGGCCGGGCTGGGCATCATCCAGTGCCCGCGCTATCGCATGGTGCAGCAGATTTTCCAGGGGCTGGTGCAGGAAATCCTCACCGACACGCCGCCACCGCCCATGCCGGTTTCCGTGCTGTACCCGCACAACCGCCAGATGTCGCCACGGGTGCGGGTGTTCGTCGACTGGCTGGCGGAGGTTTTCGCCAGGGCAGTTTGAGCAGTGCCAGGGCGACGCCGGTCATCGCCGCTTTCTGTATTGATTGTCTGAATGTGTATAGTGTGTATTGTTCGCCTTCGGCTGGGTATTGTGGTTTTTCGGGACGTATCGAAAGGACACGGCAATGCGCAGTCGGGAACTGATCAGGATGATCGAGGAGGACGGGGGTATCTGATCGCGGTCAAAGGCAGTCATCACCAATACAAGCATCTGCACAAGCCGGGACGGGTCACTATCCCTCACCCGGATGCGGATCTGCCCAGGGGCACGATCCACAGCATCTTGAAACAGGCGGGCCTGAAATGAGGCCGGCCTTGAACGAAGAGGTCAACGAGATGAAATTCCCGGTCGTGCTGCACAAGGATGCCGACTCCGGATATGGAGTGATCGTCCCCGATGTGCCGGGCTGTTTTTCCGCCGGTCATACCGCTGCGCAAGCCTTCGAGAATGTGAAAGAGGCCCTGTCGCTGCATTATGAAGGCCTGGTCGCCGATGGTGAGCCGCTGCCCCAGGTGCATGAGGTCGACGTGCATATCGACAATCCCGATTACGCCGGTGGCGTGTGGGGGGTGATCGAGTTCGACATCACGCCTTACTTCGGCAAGGCGGTGCGTTTCAATGCGACGTTGCCGGAGCAACTGTTGGAGCGCATCGACCAGACGGTGAAGCGCGACCAGCGCTACCGTTCGCGCTCGGGCTTTCTCGCGGCAGCGGCATTGCGCGAACTCTCCGCCTAGGCATTACCCGTCCCCATGGTCCTCATGGGGGCATGCCTGGCCTCTGCCCCTCGGCAGTTTTCCTGTACCGCCCAGGCTTGGGAGCCTTCGGTTCGGCCCGGCAGAGCGGTGTTTTACCGTCTATAAACAACTGATGCAGCGCCTTGTTCGAGGCCGTACTCCTGGTTTTTCCAGGCAGCACCGGCAGCGACAGGGCCCTGTGTTTACAGGGTTTCCCCCGCATTCCCACCTTCAGCCAGCGTTGCCATTAACCGGGAATTTGTTTCGATTGAGACTGCCTCTGAGCGACGATTTCGTACTGTGCTACGTGGTACGTAATAAAATATTCTAGTCGTCATATTTTTCATTCGGTTTTTTCTGGTCATTCCTCCTCGGCAGCAGGTTCTGTCCGTCAGCAGGCGCCGGATCGTTTCAGTCATTCACCGATCTGAAGTGGCCGCGATCTCGCCTGGGCGTATGCTGGGCAACTTTCAGGCGTTCCGCTGATTCAGATGTTGCGAGGGCAACTTGCCCTGCACCAATGTGCATGTGCTTAAACCTGGGTGTTCAGGATCAATAGAGAGGGTTCGATGACTTACCTTGCTGCCGAAAACCGCTACGACTCCATCCCCTACCGCCGCGTCGGACGCAGTGGCCTGGTGCTGCCGGCGCTGTCCCTGGGCCTGTGGCACAACTTCGGCGACAGCACGCCGATCGACACCCAGCGTTCGTTGCTGCGCACCGCCTTCGACCTGGGCATCAACCACTTCGACCTGGCCAACAACTACGGCCCGCCCTATGGCAGTGCCGAGATCAATTTCGGCCGCCTGCTACGGGAAGACTTCAAGCCGTATCGCGACGAGCTGATCATCTCCAGCAAGGCCGGCTGGGACATGTGGCCCGGTCCCTACGGCCAGGGCGGCGGCTCGCGCAAGTACGTGCTGGCCAGCCTCGACCAGAGCCTGCAGCGCCTGGGCCTCGACTATGTGGATATCTTCTATTCCCACCGCTTCGACCCGGACACCCCGCTGGAAGAAACCGCCAGCGCCCTGGCCACCGCGGTGCAGCAGGGCAAGGCGCTGTACATCGGCATCTCGTCCTATTCCGGGGTGAAAACCCGCGAGATCGCGGCCCTGCTCAAGGAATGGAAAGTGCCGCTGCTGATCCACCAGCCGGCCTATAACCTGCTCAACCGCTGGGTGGAAAAAGACCTGCTGGACACCACCGACGAACTCGGCGCCGGGGTGATCGCCTTCACGCCATTGGCCCAGGGCCTGCTGACCGACAAATACCTCAATGGCATTCCCGAGGACGCACGGGTCAATCGCCCGGGCGGTGGTTCGCTGCAAGCCGCGCACCTGTCCGAAGCCAACCTTGCTCATGTGCGCGCCCTCAACGAAATCGCCAAGCGTCGCGGCCAGAGCCTGGCGCAACTGGCTCTGGCCTGGACCCTGCGCGACCCACGGGTGACCTCGGCCCTGATCGGCGCCAGCCGGCCGGAGCAGATCGTCGAGAATGTCGGTGCATTGCAGAACCTGAGCTTCAGTGCGGAAGAACTGGCGGAGATCGATCGTTTCGCCCGGGAAGGCGGGATCAATCTGTGGGAGAAGCCTTCAACCGCCGAATAGAGCCAGCCGTCATGTTGTGAGGCTGTCGCGGCTTCTGTAGGAGTCAGGCTTGCCGGCGATCGAGGCGGTGAGTGGTGTCAGGCATACCGCTATCGCGAGCAAGCTTCGCTCCTACAGGCCTGCGGCGGTTCAGACCTCGAGCGGCAGCCAGGGGTTGATAACGATCAGCCCGGTGTCGGTGAAATCCTTGGTGTTACGAGTGGCGATCGCGGCGTCGTGGACCCGGCATATCGCTGCAATTTGCGCATCCACCAGATTGATCGGCTGGCCTGATCTTTCGCGATGCGAGACCAGATGCGCGTAGTAAAGAGCCGCTTGGGTTCCGAAGGGCACGATGCGGTCGATGAAGTCTTCCTCGAACATAGCCAGCGCCGATGCATGCAGCGTCTGTTTGCGCTTGCCGTGGGGCAGGCGCGCGATACCGTGGAGAATCTCGGCCATGGTCATGGCGCTGATGTAGAGGTCCTCGACGGGTTGCGCTTCGATCCACAACAACACCGAGGCGTCCGGCTGAGGACGCATCAGCTCCGACAGCACATTGGTATCGAGCACTATCATTCATTCAGGTCCGCTACGCGCGGGGGCTCGGTGCGCTCGGGAAGTTCCAGTTCCACTCCACCGGCCTCGGCAAAGCGTGCCCGGATACGGCTACCCAGGCCCTGACTGTCGGCTGTCCTACTCAGGGCTCGGCGCAAAATCAATCGAGCTTCTTCTTCCATGGAATGACCATTGTGAGCGGCCTCGATGCGCAGGCGTTCTTTGATGTGGTCGTCCAGATTACGGATCGTAAGGCTGGCCATGGGCTCCTCCGAATGAAATCAATGAAATCATTGATAGCATAACGGCGAGTCATTGGAGGAGGGCAACCGCTGGTCGTTTGGGTTCGCCTCGATCACTGGCAAGCACCACTGAAGCCGTGAGCTTGCTGATGATCATGGTTTATCGAAAAAACGGCACATCCCCAAGAATCGTCGCGCGGTGCATCACGCGGCGTTGCGGGCGGTAGTCGTCGACGGCGTAGTGCTGGGTCACGCGGTTGTCCCAGAAGGCCACGTCGTGGGTCTGCCAGCGCCAGCGGATGGTGAATTCCGGGCGGGTGGCGTGGGCGAACAGCAGTTTCAGGATGACTTCGCTTTCGCTGTCCGACAGCTCGTTGATCCTGGTCGTGAAACCTTCGTTGACGAACAGCGACTTGCGTCCGCTGACCGGGTGGGTGCGGATCACCGGGTGCGACAGCGGCGGGTTTTTCCGCTTGGCTTCTTCCCAGCGCGCCAGGTCCTCCGGGGTATTGCCGAAGCGCTCCAGGGGGAATGACTTGATGAACTCGTGAGTCGCGGTCAGGCCCTGCAGCAGGTTCTTCATCGGCTCCGAGAGCGCCTCATAGGCCGCGATGCCGCTGGCCCACAGGGTGTCGCCGCCGTAGGCCGGCAACAGCTTGGCGCTGAGCACCGCGCCCAGGGCCGGGGTCGGCAGGAAGGTCACGTCGGTGTGCCAGATGGCGTTGTCGCGCACGTCGATTTGCGCGGTGTCGAGGATCAGCACTTCCGGCTGTTCCGGCACGTTGGGGTAGATCGGATGGATGTGCAGGTCGCCAAAGTTCGCCGCGAAGCGCGCCTGCTGCTGCGGGTCGATCGGCTGGTCACGGAAGAACAGCACCTGATGCTGCAGCAGTGCCTGCTCGATGGCATCGCGCTGTTCGCTGGCCAGTGGCTGGCTGATGTCGACGCCACCGATCTGGGCGCCCAGGGCGGAGCTTAAAGGGGTGATGGTCAGGCTCATGTCGTTCTCGAATGGAGCGCCGAATTGCCGGCGTGGTCAGTTTTGTCTGTAAGAAATCTTGCCCGCTACCTCTGTAGCCGCTGCCGAGCTTTGGCGAGGCTGCGATCGAGCGCAAAGCGCTCGCAAAACCTGGCGCCGCGGTATTCCAGATACAACGCGTCAGGCGGGTTGCGCCTGCTGCGCAGCCTCGCCGGGGCTCGGCAGCGGCTACAGGGGTAGCGGGGTTTCAATGGGCCTGGCCATGCCAGGGCACCAGCTTGCGCTGCAGGGCGCGCAGGCCCATTTCCATGGCGAAGGCGATCAGGGCGATGACCAGGATCCCCAGCACCACCACATCGGTGACCAGGAACTGCGCCGCGGACTGCACCATGAACCCCAGGCCACTGGTGGCGGCGATCAGTTCGGCGGCGACCAGGGTCGACCAGCCCACCCCAAGGCCGATGCGCACGCCGGTGAGGATGTCCGGCAGGGCGCTGGGCAGGATCACATGGCGAATCAGCTGGGCCCGGGTCGCACCCAGGGACTGCGCGGCGCGCAGCCGGGTCGGGTCCACGGTGCGCACGCCGGTGGCGGTGGCGATAGCGATCGGGGCGAAAATTGCCAGGTAGATCAGCAGCACCTTGGACAGCTCGCCGATGCCGCACCAGATGACGATCAGCGGCAGGTAGGCCAGGGGTGGAATCGGCCGGTAGAACTCGATCAGCGGGTCCAGCACGCCACGGGCGATGCGGTTATGGCCGATGGCGATGCCCACCGGGATCGCGGTCAGTACGGCAAAACCCAGGGCCAGGCCGATGCGTCCGAGACTCGCGCCCAGGTGCTGCCACAGGGTGGAATCCATGTAGCCGCTGGTCACCAGCAACCAGCCCTTTTGCAGCACGGCGGAAGGTGGCGGCAGGAACAGCGGCTCGATCAGGCCGCTGGCCGTCACCGCCCACCACAGGGCGAGCAGCACCACCAGGGTCAGCACGCTGATCCAGCGGGTGCTCAGGCTGCGGCGCAGGGGCGCGGCAGTGTGCGGGGTCGCGGCTTTGGTCGTGGTGGCCGGAAGGTCGTAGCTGTTCATGCGCGCTCCTGCCGCAAGACGGCACTGCGTTGGGAGAACACCCGGGCCAGCACGTGTTCGCGGGTTTCGATAAAGCGCGGGTCGGACTTGATTGCCCGGGCCGATTCGCCGGCCGCGTAACGCTGGCCGAAGTCCAGGCTCAGGCGCTCGACGATCTGCCCCGGGTTGGGCGCCAGCAGGATCAGGTCGGTGGCGAGGAACACCGCTTCCTCGATGTCGTGGGTAATCAGGAACACCGGCTTGGCGGTGCGTTGCCAGACTTGCAGCAACAGCTCCTGCATCTGTTCGCGGGTGAAGGCATCGAGGGCGCCGAAGGGCTCGTCCATCAGCAGCACCCGCGGGTCAGCGGCCAGGGCGCGGGCCAGGCCCACGCGCTGGCGTTGTCCGCCGGAGAGCTGCCAGATGCGCCGCTTGTCGAAGCCGGCCAGGTCCACCAGCGCCAACATTTCCCGGGCGCGGGCTTCACGTTGGTCGCGGGCGGTGCCGGCCAGTTCGAGGCCGAAGCTGACGTTGGCCAGTACGTCCTGCCAGGGCAGCAGGGCATCATCCTGGAACACCACGCCGCGTTCGGCGCTCGGGCCGGCAACCGGCACGCCGTCCAGGGTGATGCGCCCGGCGCTGGGTTCGACGAAGCCGGCGATCAGGTTCAACAGTGAAGTCTTGCCACTGCCGGATGGGCCGAGGGCGACCAGCAACTGCTGTGGCCCGAGCGTCAGGGAAATATCCGCCAGCACCGGTTCGGCGGCGCCGGGGTACTGTGCGCTGATGCGCTCCAGTTGTAGCAAAGCCATGACGGCGCGCTCCTTGTTCAAATGCAGCCTTTGTCGAGGTGAGACGCTGTACGAGAGGCGCCGGGCCTGGGCCCGGCGACCTCTGCGGCGAACCTTCAGTGGGTGATGTATTTGGCGCTGACGTACGGCGCGTAGTCCGGCAGTACCGCCTCGACCTTGCCTTGTTCCTTGAGGAACGCCGCGGTGTCGGTGATGGCCTTGGTGGTCGGCGCGCCAAGGCTGATGACCTGGTCGGCCGCCAGTGGGTAGACGTTGCCCCGCAACAGCAGCGGAATGTCGCTGGCCTTGGCGCCGGAGAGTTTCACCAGCTTGTCGACGTTGCTCTGCTCGGCCAGCCAGGCTTTTGGGTCCTTGCGGTAGTCGGCGTAGGCGTCGAGGGTCACCTTGGCGAAGGCGGTGACGATTTGCGGGTGCTTCTCGGCGAAGTCCTTGCGCACGATCCAGGCGTCGAAGGTCGGCGCGCCGAACTGGGCCAGTTCGCCGGAGGTGATCAGCACCTTGCCGTTTTCCTTGGCCACGCCCAGCGCCGGGTCCCAGACGTAGGTGGCGTCGATGTCGCCGCGTTTCCAGGCGGCGATGATCGCCGGTGGCGCCAGGTTGAGAATCTGTACTTTCGCCGGGTCGATTTTCCAGTGCTTGAGCGCGGCCAAGAGGCTGTAGTGGCCGGTGGAAACGAAGGGCACGGCGACTTTCTTGCCGACCAGGTCCTGGGGCGTCTTGATCCCGGATCCGTCGCGGGCCACCAGGGCCTCGGCGGCGCCGATCTGGGTGGCGATAAGGAAGGTTTCCACCGGCACCTTGCGGGTGATCGCAGCGGTCAGCGGGCTGGAGCCGAGGTAGCCGATCTGCACGTCACCCGAAGCGATGGCGGCGATGATGTCGGCGCCGTTGTCGAACTTGCGCCAGTCGATCTTGGCCTGGGTGACCTTTTCATAGGTGCCGTCGGCCTGGGCGACTTTCGCTGGATCGACGGTGGTCTGGTAGGCGACGGTGACGTCGGCTGCCTGGGCGAAGAAGCTCGCGGTGGCCAGGGACACGGCCGCCAGGAGGCGGAGGGGAAGGTGCAGTTTCATCATGAAGCTCCTCAACAGGCGGCCAAGTGTGGACGTGGTAGGAGACTAAATGATCTAAGAATCTAAAAATAAATAACTTTTTAGAATTAGCTTAAAAGAGGAATCTTCTAAAGAAAGCACTTTTTGAAGGGGAGCGCTTTGCGCTCCATCGCGAGCAAGCTCGCTCCTACGCATTGATCTTGTGTAGGAGCGAGGCTTGCCCGCGATAAGCGCCGCAGACGCTTAGTTGCTGATCGCCAAGATACTCGCCTGATACGAGCCGACAAATACGTCGAAATCGCCGACTTCGTTCTGTTCCAGCTCGGCCTGTTGCAGCAGGGAGTTGCGCGCCGCTTCTTCGAAACGCGCCTGGTCTTCCTTGCTCAGGGACTCGCTGCGGAAGAACTCGGCATGGGCCAGGCTCTGGCGCAGGGAGAACTGGCTGAAGCTTTCCTTGTGTTCCTGCATGGCGGCCAGGACCTGGGCCGAAGGCGTCAGGGACGAATCCTTGACCTTGGCCAGCTGGGCGTCCAGCGCCTTGCTGTGGGCGTCGCTGCCGTGGCTGCGGTCGAGCAGGGCGGCCAGCGGCGCGATCTTTTCCAGCAGTTCGCCGGCCCATTCCTTGAGGTCCACCAACTGTCCCTGGCGCAGCAGGTGCAGGCCCGGGCGACGACCTTCCTTGACCACCTTGAGGAAGTTCGAGGTGGCGTTGCCGCACTCGTTGTTCTCCAGCAGCGGGCTTTCGTTGAGCGCGCAATACAGCAGGAAGGCGTCGAGGAAACGGGCTTCCTGTACGTCGATGCCCATCGGCAGGAACGGGTTGATGTCCAGGCAACGGACTTCGACGTACTGGATGCCGCGAGCCATCAGCGCCTGGATCGGCCGCTCGCCGGTGTAGGTCACGCGTTTCGGGCGGATGTTGGAGTAGTACTCGTTTTCGATCTGCAGGATGTTGGTGTTGAGCTGGACCCACTCACCGTCCTGGTGGGTGCCGATCTCCACATAAGGCGCGTACGGCGTGGCGACGGCCTTGCGCAGGCTGTCGGTGTAGCTGTTCAGGTCGTTGTAGCAAGGGGTCAGGCCGGCCTGGGCGTTGCTCTGGTAGCCCAGGTCGCTCATGCGCAGGCTGGTGGCGTACGGCAGGTACAGGGTCTCGGCGTCCAGCTGTTCCAGCTGGTGCGCGCGACCGCGCAAGAAGCCTGCGTCCAGCGCCGGCGAGGCGCCGAACAGGTACATCAGCAGCCAGCTGTAGCGGCGGAAGTTGCGGATCAGCGCGATGTACGCCGACGACTGATAGTCGCGGTCGCTGCCGACGAAGCCTTCGGCCTGCTTGAGCAGCGGCCAGAGCTGCTCCGGCAGGGAAAAGTTGTAGTGGATCCCGGCGATGCACTGCATGGTCTTGCCGTAACGCAGGGCCAGGCCCTTGCGGTACACATACTTGAGCTGGCCGATGTTGGAGGTGCCGTAATAGGCGATCGGGATGTCTTCCTCGGCCGGCAACGGGCACGGCATCGATGGACTCCACAGGTACTCGTTGCCGAGCTTGCTGTAGGCGAAACGGTGAATCTTGTCGAGGCTGGCCAGGGTGTCCGCCGGATCGGGCAGGGCTGGGGTGATGAACTCCAGCAGCGACTCGGAATAGTCGGTGGTGATCTGTTCGTTGGTCAGCGCGGAACCCAGTTCTTCCGGGTGCGGAGTCTGGGCCAGGCGCGCTTCGCCGGTCACGCGCAGGCATTCGCGCTCGATACCGTGCAGGCACTGCTCGAGCAGAGAGAGGTTAGCGCGCTCGCCGAGCAGAGCCAGGCGGCGGTTGAGAAGTTCGCTCAAGTTGGATTCCTTCACGCGTCAGTCGCCCCAATATGGGGGTGGGCAGGACGGTCTACAAGGGTGAAGTTGAAACTGGCGTTTTCGCCTGGTCGTTGAGCCGGCATGGCCCGATTTTGCAAGCACCACACTTCATCCCTGAATCTGGCTTTAGCGCAGGCAGAAAACTCCGACGCCGCTTTCGCAGCGCCGAAATTAACTCAAATCGATGACGGGGAGCTAGGTCTGTCGATGTTCGAAGGCGGGCCGCGTCGCTAGCGGACGAATTGGCGTCGCGGCTGTCACCAAAGGGTTCCTCAGAGGACCGCGAAGGTGCCTTGTGCCTTGGCGACCAGTTTGTCGCCTTGCATCACATCGGCCTCGACCACCAGGGTGCGGCGGCCCGGGTGGAGCACCCGGGCGTGGCAGATCACGTCGCCCTCGGCGACGGCGCGGATGTAGTTGATCTTGCACTCGATGGTCGCGCTCTGCTGGTCGAAGCCGTGGGAACTGGAACAGGCCAGCCCCATGGCGATATCGACCAGGCTGAAGATCGCCCCGCCGTGCAGCTTCTGGCCACGATTGCGCAACTGCGGCGTCAGCGTCAGGGCGACGTCGGCTTCACCGACCTCCAGGCGCTGCAGACGGCAGCCGAGCAGTTGGCTGAACGCGCTTTCGGTCAAGCCGGCCGGGATCTCCATCAGCGTTTCTTCAACTGCTTGGCGTTGGCGAACAGCGACGCCATGGCGTTGTTGGTCGGGGCCGCGGCCACGCTTTCCTTGCGCGGGGCGCTGTTGCCCGACGAGCGCGGTGCCGAGCCTGGACGCGAACCACGAGCGCCGTCGATCTTCTCGCCCGGGGTGTCGCTCATGCGCATCGACAGGCCGACGCGTTTGCGCGGGATGTCGACTTCCATGACCTTGACCTTGACCACATCGCCGGCCTTCACCGCTTCACGCGGGTCCTTGATGAACTTCTCCGACAGTGCCGAGATGTGCACCAGGCCGTCCTGGTGCACGCCGATGTCGACGAAGGCACCGAAGTTGGTGACGTTGGTCACCACGCCTTCGAGGATCATCCCCAGTTGCAGGTCCTTGAGGTCTTCGACGCCTTCCTGGAACTCGGCGGTCTTGAACTCGGGGCGCGGGTCGCGGCCGGGCTTGTCCAGTTCCTGGAGGATGTCGGTGACGGTCGGCAGGCCGAAGGTCTCGTCGGTGAACTTCTTCGGATCCAGGCGCTTGAGGAAGCCGCTGTCGCCGATCAGCGAACGGATGTCGCGGTCGGTCTCGGCGGCGATGCGCTGCACCAGCGGGTAGGCTTCCGGGTGCACCGCGGACGCATCCAGCGGGTTGTCGCCGTTCATCACGCGCAGGAAGCCGGCGGCCTGTTCGAAGGTCTTTTCACCCAGGCGGGCGACCTTCTTCAGCGCGGCGCGGGTCTTGAACGCACCGTTTTCATCGCGGTGGCTGACGATGTTCTGCGCCAGGGTGGTGTTGAGGCCGGAGATCCGTGCCAGCAGGGCCACCGAAGCGGTGTTGACGTCCACGCCGACGGCGTTCACGCAGTCCTCGACCACCGCATCCAGGCCACGGGCCAGCTTCAGCTGCGACACGTCGTGCTGGTACTGGCCGACGCCGATGGATTTCGGATCGATCTTCACCAGCTCGGCCAGCGGGTCCTGCAGGCGGCGGGCGATGGACACCGCGCCACGGATCGATACGTCGAGGTCGGGGAATTCCTTGGCCGCCAGTTCCGACGCCGAGTACACCGAAGCACCGGCCTCGGAGACCATGACCTTGGTCATGCGCATGGCCGGGTATTTCTTGATCAGTTCGGCGGCCAGCTTGTCGGTTTCACGGCTGGCGGTGCCGTTGCCGATGGCAATCAGGTCCACCGAGTGCTTGGCGCACAGCGCGGCCAGCACGGCGATGGTCTGGTCCCACTTGTTGTGCGGGACGTGCGGGTAAACGGTGGCGTGGTCCAGCAGCTTGCCGGTGGCATCCACCACCGCGACCTTGCAGCCGGTACGCAGGCCCGGGTCGAGGCCCAGGGTCGCGCGCGGGCCGGCCGGAGCGGCCAGCAGCAGGTCGTGCAGGTTGTGGGCGAAGACGTTGATCGCCTCGGTTTCGGCGTTGTCGCGCAGCTCGCCCAGCAGGTCGGTTTCCAGGTGGGTGTAGAGCTTGACCTTCCAGGTCCAGCGCACCACTTCGCCGAGCCATTTGTCCGCCGGGCGGTTCTGGTTCTGGATGCCGACGTGCTGGCCGATCATGCCTTCGCACGGGTGCATGGTGCCCGGCAGTTCGTCGCCGACTTTCAGCGCGGAACTGAGGATGCCTTCGTTGCGGCCACGGAAAATCGCCAGGGCGCGGTGCGACGGCATGCTCTTCAGTGGTTCGTCATGTTCGAAGTAATCGCGGAACTTGGCGCCTTCCTCTTCCTTGCCGGCGATCACGCGGGCACTGAGGGTGGCTTCCTGCTTGAGGAAATTACGCAGTTTGTCCAGCAGGCTGGCGTCTTCGGCGAAGCGCTCCATGAGGATGTACTTGGCGCCTTCGAGGGCGGCCTTCACATCGGCCACGCCTTTTTCCGCGTCGACGAAGCGTGCGGCTTCGCTTTCCGGGGTCAGGCTCGGGTCGTTGAACAGGCCGTCCGCCAGTTCGCCAAGGCCGGCTTCCAGGGCGATCTGGCCCTTGGTGCGGCGCTTTTGCTTGTACGGCAGGTAGAGGTCTTCGAGGCGGGTCTTGGTGTCGGCGAGCTTGATGTCACGGGCCAATTCCGGGGTCAGCTTGCCTTGCTCCTCGATGCTGGCGAGGATGCTGATGCGCCGTTCGTCGAGTTCTCGCAGGTAGCGCAGGCGCTCTTCCAGATGACGCAGTTGGGTGTCATCGAGGCTGCCGGTCACTTCCTTACGGTAGCGGGCGATGAAGGGCACGGTGGAGCCTTCATCCAATAGAGCGACGGCCGCTTCGACCTGTTGTGGGCGTACACCGAGTTCCTCGGCAATGCGGCTGTTGATGCTGTCCATAAAACCACCTGACAAATTGTGAAAGCAGGCTCGCCGGCACGGAAAATTGGGCTCGGCGAGTCTGGTTGAGCGGCCTGGCGTGCGCCGCTGCCTGGATCAAAAGGCTGCCTGTTGACCCGTGAAATCGAACAATTACTGCCTGGCCGGGAAAAATAAAAAATGGCCACGGGCGATAACGATCAGACGTTGCCTGACACAAAAGGCGGCGCATTATAACCAGCGTTCCAGTCTTCGGGGGTATCGGCCCGGTGGCGGCCGACGGCGGGTTTTCTGGCGGTCGAGGAAAAATCTGCTAACAATGCACACGGTGCGTATAACGGCAGCTACGCCATAATGCGCACCGAGATAAAAGGAGCATCTGATGAGCAGCACTGCACAAACTGCCGAAGGCGAAAAAATTCTTATCGTTGACGACGACCCGGGGCTGAGCAGCCTGCTGGAGCGCTTCTTCGTCAGCAAGGGCTACCGTGCCCGCGCGGTTCCCAACACCGAGCAGATGGACCGTCTGCTGGGTCGCGAAGTCTTCAACCTGGTTGTCCTCGACCTGATGCTGCCTGGCGAAGACGGCCTGACCGCGTGCCGCCGCCTGCGCAGTGCGAACAACCAGATCCCGATCATCATGCTTACTGCCAAGGGCGACGAGCTGAGCCGCATCAAGGGCCTGGAACTGGGCGCCGACGATTACCTGGCCAAGCCGTTCAACCCCGACGAACTGATGGCGCGGGTCAAGGCCGTGCTGCGTCGTCAGTCGGCTCCGGTGCCGGGCGCGCCGGGCAGCGAAGACGAAAACGTCACCTTCGGCGACTACGAGTTGTCCCTGGCCACCCGCGAACTCAAGCGCGGCGCCGAAGTGCACATGCTCACCACCGGCGAGTTCGCGGTGCTCAAGGCCCTGGTGATGAACGCTCGCCAGCCGCTGACCCGCGACAAGCTGATGAACCTGGCCCGTGGCCGCGAGTGGGATGCCCTGGAGCGTTCCATCGACGTGCAGATCTCCCGCCTGCGCCGGATGATCGAGCCCGATCCGTCCAAGCCGCGTTATATCCAGACGGTCTGGGGCGTGGGTTATGTGTTCGTGCCGGATGGCACCACCACCAAGTGACCGATGATTTGTAGGAGCGAGCGCCCGGGCCGGCAAACGACCCGGGCGCTCGCATTCCGCAACTCTGCGAGCGCGACTCGCTCCTGCAAAGCGTGTAATGGCTGTTTATGAAAACCCCGCTGTGGTTCCCGCAAAGCTTCTTCTCCCGCACCCTCTGGCTGGTGCTGATCGTGGTGCTGTTCTCCAAGGCGCTGACCCTGGTTTATCTGCTGATGAACGAGGACGTGCTGGTAGACCGCCAGTACAGCCACGGCGTGGCCCTGACCCTGCGCGCCTATTGGGCCGCCGACGAATCCAACCGCGACCAGATCGCCGAGGCCGCCGGGCTGATCAAGGTAGTCGGCAGCGGTGTGCCGGCGGGCGAGCAGCATTGGCCCTATAGCGAGATTTATCAGCGGCAGATGCAGGCCGAATTGGGCGCCGACACTGAAGTGCGCCTGCGCATGCACGCCCCGCCGGCGCTCTGGGTGCGCGCACCGAGCTTGGGCGATGGCTGGCTGAAAGTGCCGCTGTATCCGCATCCGTTGCGGGGGCAGAAGATCTGGAGTGTGCTCGGCTGGTTCCTGGCGATCGGCCTGTTGTCCACGGCCTCGGCGTGGATCTTTGTCAGCCAGCTCAACCAGCCCCTCAAGCGCCTGGTCTATGCCGCCCGGCAACTGGGGCAGGGGCGCAGCGTGCGCCTGCCGATCAGCGATACGCCGAGCGAGATGACCGAGGTGTACCGCGCCTTCAACCAGATGGCCGAGGATGTGGAGCAGGCCGGACGCGAACGCGAGCTGATGCTGGCAGGGGTGTCCCACGACCTGCGCACGCCGTTGACTCGCCTGCGCCTGTCGCTGGAGTTGATGGGCAGCCACAACGACCTGACCGACGACATGGTCCGCGACATCGAAGACATGGACGCGATTCTCGACCAGTTCCTGGCCTTTATCCGCGACGGCCGCGACGAGTCGGTGGAGGAGGTCGATCTCAGTGACCTGGTGCGTGAAGTGGCGGCACCCTACAACCAGAACGACGAGAAGGTGCGCCTGCGCCTGGAGCCGATCCCGCCATTCCCGTTGCGCCGGGTATCGATGAAACGCCTGCTGAACAACCTGATCGGCAACGCGCTGAACCACGCGGGGACGGAAGTCGAAGTGGCGGCCTATGTGTCGGGCGACACCAGCGCGCCTTATGTGGTGCTGAGCGTGATGGACCGTGGCGCGGGCATCGACCCGTCGGAGCTGGAGGCGATCTTCAACCCCTTCACCCGCGGCGACCGTGCCCGGGGCGGCAAGGGTACCGGCCTGGGCCTGGCCATCGTCAAGCGGATCGCCTCGATGCACGGCGGCAATGTCGAACTGCGCAACCGCGCCGATGGCGGCCTGGAGGCGCGGGTGCGGTTGCCGTTGGGGTTGTTGTTGCCCAGGGATGCGGTTTGAAGGCAGCTACAAGCGGCAAGCTAAAAGCTGCAAGTGAGGAGTCGCTTTTCTCTTGCCGCTAAAAGCTTGCCGCTGCCCTTAACCCTTGCCCTTGGTCCGGGTCATGTTCGGGCCACCGTTTTTCTCGATGTGCTCGATGATGATCCCCGCCACGTTCTTGCCGGTGGTGGTCTCGATACCTTCCAGGCCAGGCGAGGAATTCACTTCCATCACCAGCGGCCCGTGGTTCGAACGCAGGATATCCACACCCGCGACGCTCAGGCCCATGACCTTGGCCGCGCGCAGGGCGGTCATGCGTTCTTCCGGAGTGATCTTGATCAGGCTGGCGCTGCCGCCACGGTGCAGGTTGGAGCGGAACTCGCCGGGCTTGGCCTGGCGTTTCATCGCGGCAATCACCTTGTCGCCGACCACGAAGCAGCGGATGTCGGCGCCGCCGGCTTCCTTGATGTACTCCTGGACCATGATGTTCTGCTTCAGGCCCATGAAGGCCTCGATCACCGACTCGGCCGCCGTGGCGGTTTCGCACAGCACCACGCCTATGCCCTGGGTGCCTTCCAGCACCTTGATCACCAGCGGCGCGCCGTTGACCATCTCGATCAGGTCGGGAATGTCGTCCGGCGAGTGGGCGAAGCCGGTCACCGGCAGGCCGATGCCGCGTCGGGACAGCAGTTGCAACGAGCGCAGCTTGTCCCGCGAGCGGGCGATGGCCACCGACTCGTTGAGCGGGAACACACCCATCATTTCAAACTGGCGCAGCACCGCGCAGCCATAGAAGGTCACCGAGGCGCCGATCCGTGGAATCACCGCGTCGAAACCTTCCAGCGGCTTGCCGCGGTAGTGGATCTGCGGTTTGTGACTGGCAATGTTCATATAGGCGCGCAGGGTGTCGACCACCACCATTTCATGGCCACGCTCGGTGCCGGCTTCGACCAGGCGACGAGTGGAATACAGACGCGGGTTACGCGAAAGCACAGCGATCTTCATGCAACACCTGTGGCAGAGGTAGTGGACACCGGGAACACCGGTTTGTCTTGAACGTATTTGATCCCTGGATTGACCACCAACTGGCCATCGATCAGGGCTTTGGAACCGAGCAGCAGGCGATAGCGCATGGCCTTGCGGCAGGCGAGGGTGAACTCCACCCGCCAGACCCGATCGCCGAGCGCCAGGGTGGTACTGATCACGTAGCGCACCTGCGCCTGGCCGTTGGAACTCTTGATGGTTTTCATCGCCACCAGCGGCGCTTCGCAACGCCGGTGACGCAACTGCACCACGCTGCCCAGGTGCGCGTTGAAGCGCACCCACTGCTCACCGTCGCGCTCGAACGGCTCGATCTCGGTGGCATGCAGGCTGGAGGTGCTGGCGCCGGTATCGATCTTGGCGCGCAGGCCGGCGACTCCCAAATCCGGAAGCGCCACCCACTCGCGCAGACCCACGACGGTCAAATGGTCAAATGTCTTCAAATGTGCTCAACCGCTGAGGAACCCGCTCGTACCGTCAAGCGGCCGAATTCGCGGTATTCACGCAGAATAATGGGTAAAAGGCGACAGATATCTAGGCCCGGCTCCACAGCTCCCGGACGGGCTGCCGCAGAGCCTCGCATTGTAAACCGAGCCATCGCAATTCATGGCACGAGAGAAACGGTAGTACAGTTCGAAAATATTTCAGAATGAGGAAATGCCATGGCACAAAAAGCCGAAGACGACGACAAGGTCCGTCTGGACAAATGGCTGTGGGCGGCGCGCTTCTACAAGACTCGCGCCCTGGCCAAGGCCGCCATCGAAAGCGGCAAGGTGCATCACCGGGGCGAGCGCTGCAAACCGGGCAAGGAGCCGAGGATCGGCGACGAGTATGAGATACGCACCGGTTTCGACGAGCGCACCGTGGTGGTCCAGGCCCTGTCGATCGTGCGCCGTGGGGCGCCGGAGGCGCAGGCTCTCTATACGGAAACCGAAGCCAGCATCGCCAAGCGGGAAAACGCCGCCGCGCTACGCAAGGCCGGCGCCCTGGGTGTGAGCACCGATGGCAAGCCGACCAAGAAACAGCGGCGCGACCTGTTCAAGTTCCACAGCCACGAATAAGCCCCTGTAGGAGCGAGGCTGCCTGCGATCAGTTGCAAAGCAGCGGTTGCAGCCCTCTCACTATTCCCTGGAGGGCGCATCGTCTGCATTCAATCACCGGCAAGCCGGCGCCTGCTCAGGCCGTAGCCCGCACCACGCTCAGGCGCGACAGCAACGGCAGCTTGCCCAGCAGGTTGAACAGCGGATTGGTCACCTGCAACAGGAAGTTCGAAGCCTTGGCCGCATACGGGGTGTAGTAGCCCCAGCCGAGCGCCCAGACCGCCAGCAGCACGCCGCCGATATAGTCGTCCTGGCCCCAGTGCGCGCCCGCCACCAGGCGCGGCATCATAAACAGCAGGGTCAGGCCCCAGATCACCAAGAACTGGCCGACGCCGCGGCTGAACACGCTCATGAACAGTGCCCAGATCAGCAGCACCGAAGCGTGGTCACCGGGGAAGCTCTGGCTGGAACGGTCCTTGAGTTCCCAGGTTTTTTCCCAGTGCGGGAAATAGTCGCTCATGTGCACGGCATCCTGGAGCATCATCGACGGGCTGTCGTGTTGCCAGCCCATGGCGTCGGCGAGCCTGGAGAACAACAGGCGGATAATCAGCATCAGGACCAGGATCGACAGGAAGCCGAAAAACGCCCGGCGCACGTCCACGGCCTTGAACACCCAGTCACCGCGGATCAACAGGGTCAGCAGGATCAGCCCGACTATCGCGTCAAAAGGCCTGAGGCTGGCCACGGCCCAGATATGCAGCCAGGTGGAGTTGCTCGCAAGGGGAGCATTCAGCAGGCGGAACAGCCATTCGTCGAACATTACACAAAGCATCTGCCCGCTTGGCCATAACCAGAAACCCAGCAGCGCCAGAGGGAGCAAATTGCACAACACTAGCTTGCCGAGGTTCCACCTTGCTTGGAACAAACCCGGATTGTTCATAAAATGCCTCCAATGGCAGAAAATCGCGCACCGTAACAGTGCAAAAAACGCAATTTTCATATCTTGTAACCATTTTGTCATCACTTCAGATACCCAAACCTATGACTCATTTGCCGGATACCGACTTCACCCAACGCTTCATCTTCGATGACAGCGACGCCCGCGGCGAGCTGGTGGCGTTGGAGCGCAGCTATGCCGAAGTCCTCGCCAAACACGCTTACCCGGAGCCGGTCGCGCAACTGCTCGGCGAGCTGATGGCGGCGGCCGCGCTGCTGGTCGGCACGCTGAAGTTCGATGGCTTGCTGATCCTCCAGGCCCGTTCCGAAGGCCCGGTGCCTTTGCTGATGATCGAGTGCTCCAGCGAGCGCGAGATCCGTGGTCTGGCCCGCTATGACGCGGAGCAGATCGCCCCGGACGCGACCCTGGCCGACCTGATGCCCAATGGCGTGCTGGCCCTGACCGTCGACCCGACCCACGGCCAGCGTTACCAGGGCATCGTCGACCTGGACGGCGCGACCCTGTCGGAATGCTTCACCAGCTACTTCGTCATGTCCCAGCAGGTCGGTACCCGTTTCTGGCTGCACGCCGACGGTCGTCGCGCCCGTGGCCTGCTGCTGCAGCAACTGCCGGCCGACCGCCTCAAGGATGAAGAAGAACGCGCCGCCAGCTGGCAGCACATCACCGCGCTGGGCAGCACCCTGACCGCCGACGAACTGCTGAGCCTGGACAACGAAACCGTGCTCCATCGCCTCTACCACGAAGAAGCCGTGCGCCTGTTCGATGTGCAGCCGTTGCGCTTCCGTTGCAGCTGCTCGCGGGAACGCTCGGGCAATGCGCTGGTCAGTCTGGGTCTGGAAGATGCGCAGAAGCTGGTGGTCGAACACGGCGGCAGCATCGAGATCGATTGCCAGTTCTGCAACGAGCGCTACCTGTTCGATGCGGCCGATATCAGCCAATTGTTCGCCGGAGCGGGTGTCGAGTCGCCGTCAGATACTCGTCACTAAAACGTTTCAGCGCAGGTAAATCACCTGTCAAGCGCCGGATTAACGCCGTTCTGACGGGAGGGCCCTACTCTTTTTGGGCTTTTCTGGCATAATCCGGCGCACTTTTTTCGCGGTAGTAGTGCACGACTTTCTACTACAAAACGTTTGGAGCACTCGGCCACTGGCCGACGGGGAACCTCATGACGCAAGCCAATAACGCCGTGTACACCGATCTGAGTGTTGATGATCTGGTCAAAGAAGCCCTGAACCGCGGTGAAGGCGAGCTTGCCGATACCGGCGCGCTGGTTGTTCGTACCGGTCACCGTACCGGCCGTTCGCCAGTCGATCGTTTCATCGTTGAAGAGCCGAGCACCCAGGACGCTATCGCCTGGGGCCCGATCAACCGCAAGTTCCCGGCCGACAAGTTCGATGCCCTGTGGGCTCGCGTCGAGGCATTCAACAACGCGCAAGAGCATTTTGTTTCCCATGTGCATGTAGGTGCTTCCGACGAGCACTACCTGGCCGTGAAGATGACCACCCAGACTGCCTGGCAGAACCTGTTCGGTCGTTGCCTGTTCATCAACCCGGCCCAGTACAACCCGGCTGGCCGTGATGAGTGGCAGGTGCTCAACGTTGCCAACTTCGAATGCGTTCCAGAGCGTGACGGCACCAACTCCGACGGTTGCGTGATCCTCAACTTCGCCCAGAAGAAAGTGCTGATCGCTGGCATGCGCTACGCCGGTGAAATGAAAAAAGCCATGTTCTCGGTGCAGAACTTCCTGCTGCCGGCCGCCGACGTGCTGCCGATGCACTGCGCCGCCAACATCGGCGAAGAGGGCGATGTGACCCTGTTCTTCGGTCTGTCCGGTACCGGCAAGACCACCCTGTCCGCCGATGAAAGCCGTTACCTGATCGGTGACGACGAGCACGGCTGGGGCGAGGGCGTGGTGTTCAACATCGAAGGCGGTTGCTATGCCAAGTGCATCGACCTGTCCGAGAAGAACGAGCCGGTCATCTGGAAAGCCATCAAGCACGGCGCAGTGCTGGAAAACGTTGTGCTGGACGACGCCAAGAAGGCCGACTACGCCGACGGCAGCCTGACCCAGAACAGCCGCGCCGCCTACCCGCTGGAGCACGTCGAGAAGCGTTCCGAGAAAAACCTCGGTGGCGAGCCGAACGCCGTGATCTTCCTGACCTGCGACCTGACCGGCGTACTGCCGCCCGTGTCGATCCTCAGCGAAGAACAAGCTGCCTACCACTTCCTGTCCGGCTACACCGCTCTGGTGGGTTCGACCGAAATGGGTTCGGGCGCTGGCATCAAGTCGACCTTCTCCACCTGCTTTGGCGCACCCTTCTTCCCGCGTCCGGCAGGCGAATACGCAGAGCTGCTGATCAAGCGCATCCGCGGCTTCGGCTCCAAGGTCTACCTGGTCAACACCGGCTGGACCGGCGGTGGCTACGGTGTTGGCAAGCGCTTCAACATCCCGACCACCCGTGGCGTGATCGCGGCCATCCAGAGCGGCGCTCTGGTCGGTGCCGAGACCGAGCACCTGGACACCATCAACCTGGACGTGCCACTGGCCGTTCCAGGCGTCGAAACCGGCCTGCTCAACCCACGCAACACCTGGGCTGACAAAGCCGCCTACGACGAAGCCGCCAAGGCCCTGGCCGGCCTGTTCATCGAGAACTTCAAGAAGTTCGACGTGAGCGACGCCATCAAGGCTGCTGGTCCGAAGCTGTAAGCATCGGGTAAGTGGTTCAAGAAGCCGCCCTTTGGGGCGGCTTTTTTGTGGGCGTCATTCAGTCCCGTTCAAATTCCAGGCGGCTTGTTCGAGCGGCTCAATAAGCCTGATTCGACGCGACGTGTAAGGTAAATCCTGGTGTCCTGTGCAGACAGTTCAGGGCCAATCGCCTGGCCTGAGCGAAAAAGAAAAGTCGCTCGACCAGCTCGGATTTGCCTGACAGCCAAGGTCCCCTCGCACTGGTTAACGTGAGATCCCCCGGTTGAAGACCGGGGTTTCCCAGGCGACCGAGCAAAGGACTATGGCCCGCAACAAGGATGTGCCCCAGGTATGGCAGCACCACGACGCTGACGGCGGTGGTTATCGTCGCCTGCGCGATATGACGGCGAGTGAATTGGCCGAGCGTGACGATGCGCAGCAGGGTTACGAGCAGATGCTCGCTCGCCAGCAGGCCTATGAAGAGCGGCTGGCGGCTACACAGGTGGAATCGCAACCAACGCCCGTCGGTTGCGTATTTGCCAAGTCTTGCAAGCTGCCGAACGCAATCATCGACTACGTCACCCCGACGGGCTTCATACCCACTGATTCGGTGGCGAATTACGGCGCGTTGACGCTGCTGGGCGGTCGTGAGGTCGAGGCGGGTGGGTGCGTGGCCCTCAAGCGCATCAGCGGCGCGCTGCCGGCCAATCTCGGTACCTTGACCCTGGGTGGTGTCTCCGCGGCGGCTGGTACCACCGGCAGTGGCCTGGGGCTGATCTCCTCGGGCGTGGCGGCCGGTGCGTTGCTGGGGCTGGTGGCTTTGCTCGCTCCATCGAGCCTGGGTGATGGCGCGCTGTACAGAGAAGAGCAGCTACGCAATCTCAAGCAAGCTCGCACCCGGCTACGCCTGCGAGTTGAACAGCAGGCCGATGGCAGTCTCAAGGGCTACGGTTTCAACACCCAGGGGCGCCGCGAGTGGGAAATGATTCCGGTGGCTGAGTTTGAGGTTCGTGATGAGCAGCAAGTGGCCGATCTGGGGGATGGCATCACCCTTATCTGGACCCCAGCTGTGGACCCTTCGAGCACCATAGGGATACCACCGCTGGAAGCGGCGCCACAGACACCTCCGATCTGGATTTTTCCGCCGACTGAGGCGGCGGAGCGGATCATCGTGAGTCCGATTTATCCGCCGGAGTATCGGGATTTTATTCTGGTGTTTCCGGTGGGGTCGGGTGTACAGCCGCTGTATGTAGTTTTGAGTGTTTCTGACCATAAATATCACCCCACTCCTCAAGGTTTGCTCCCGGCTTTCCCTGATGCTGTGCGGGTCCGGTCTAAGACGCCCGTAACTGGGGGTGGTGGACTACGTCCGCGTTGGGTTGATAGGGCGGGTAATATTTATGAGTGGGATCGTCAGCATGGCACTCTTGAGAAATACAACAAGCGCGGAAGGCATCAAGGCGAGTTTGATTACGTTACAGGTAAGCAAACAAAAGATGCAGATAAGGGAAGGAGAGTAGAACCATGATGTTCTCGGTAATGGGCTTTGAGCCTGGAAAGGATGAACTGACATTTGAAGTATCTATTAATGTGTCTGTCGACGAACTGGCTCCAGTCATGGGGTGGACAGGAGCCAGTGACTGTATTGGTGCCGACTTTCGATTAACGGCTGCTCAGATTGTTGAAATTGAGCAATTGTGTTCAGTGAGTTTTCCTGAAGGGATGGATCTCTATCTAGCGTCATCAGATGGAAGTAATGGTTCTTGAGAGCTGTTGGGCGTTCACCTATGACGCACCCCAAAAGTGGATGGGTTTGTGTGCCATTTCGAAAAGGTGAGTGAGCACTCGGCAGGGGTGATCTGATTTTTACCCCGAGGACGGTGCTGATGATTCACCCGAAGGCATATAGGTGCGGCAATCCACCAACCGTTTCCGTGAGAGCTTTGCTTTTTAATTGAGGTGGCGGCGTAACGATCTATGCATCGTTCACAGCACAACACGGAAAAAACCTCTCTCCAAGGAGCAGGATGTAATGTTGAAAGTGGCTATTTTATTGGCCTTGGCGACCGCCATCGGTGCAGCTCAAGCGGATATTCAAGTCCAGGTCTTTCCATTGCCTGAAGATCTGAAAAATCTGAAGCCTGTTGCAGTTGAACAGAGCGGTGTTGAGGAAAAGAAGCGGCTGGATCGAATCGACTCGATAGCAAGGCGCTTCAATCTGAAGATGGACGAAAAATTCATTTACACAGGTGAAGTGAAGCCAAGCCCTTCGCTAGGAACACTGGCTGTCGTCTATAAGGTTTATCCAGAAGAGGCGCAGCTTAAGGTCGTCCGAATCAACCTGAAATTTGGGGATGCGCGTATCTATTCTGTTGCCCCTGAGGAGATCAAACCCTACGCAGATTTTGAATCGAGCCCCCTCGACACAAGAGTGGCAAGCGCTGTCCTGAAACCAGGAGCATCCGCCGTCCGAGCCCGTGATTATTACAAGGATTGGTACGAAACCTATCAATCATTGCGCGTCAAACTGGCGTTAAAGGTAGTTGCAAGCGATGCCTGTGAGACAGTGAGTAGTGTTGATCTCTATCGTTTCA
Organism: Pseudomonas sp. RW409; assembly: GCF_003184125.1. Classification (NCBI taxonomy): domain Bacteria; kingdom Pseudomonadati; phylum Pseudomonadota; class Gammaproteobacteria; order Pseudomonadales; family Pseudomonadaceae; genus Pseudomonas; species Pseudomonas sp. RW409. The sequence continues at coordinate 554,669 of NZ_QHHP01000033.1, forward strand.
ATGGGGATATTTTTACTGCGTTCTGCGGTAATGGCATGGAAATTAGTCAGACTCCAGCAGCGATTGAAGCAGATCAGCCAGTAGATCCTTCTTTTAAAAAATGGGTTGTTATACGCCCCAAGTAAAATCAGGCTTTCAATCGTTGTTCGGATTGTGTAGCGGTTGCAGTTTGCTCCGAACGATCTCTTCCAGCACCGTGAATCCGTACCGCCACTCCAGCCAAACGGCTTGCCGTCCGTCGCTATCCGCACCGGGTCTGCCAGGGCTTGGCCCCTGACGCAGGATTAGTCTGGCGGCGAGGCCCCTAGAAGGGGACAGGGAATCCCGTAGGCTGGCTCTTCGAGGCGTCGAATATCCAGCACTCGCGTCGAAAACTGTGTATGGTGCGCGCGAAATCTGCCGGGTACCTTTGGGTGCCGACTTCATACACTTAAAGGGAATTAGGTATGCGCTTGTTTCGCGTGACTTCGATTTTTTCGTTGTGGGCATTGGCGTTTTCGGTGACGGCGCAGCAGTTGCCGGTCGAGGTGCTGAGTGCGGTGGTCAAGGACCAGAAGATCGCCGATGCCGAAGTGCTGGTGCAGCGCAATGGGGCACAGAGCGTTGTCGGTCGTACCAATGCTCAAGGCCAGGTGACCCTGACCACCGACTTTGCGGATGACCCCAGCAACCTGCTGATCATCAAGAAACCCGGCTACTCCAACCTGGTGGTCAAGTGCCCGTGCAGCGGCATGACCTACGCCATCAGCCCGGTGATGCAGAACCTCGACGGTCTGCGCGTGGTGCTGACCTGGGGCGCGACCCCCAGCGATCTCGATTCGCACATGATCTTCCCGGGCAACAACATCTACTTCCGCAACCAGCAAGGTGAAGATGCCCACCTGGACGTCGACGATATCGACGGCTACGGCCCGGAAACCATCACCCTGGAAAAGAAACACTACGGCGAAAGCTATGTGTACGCGGTGCATGACTACAGCAACCAGACCCGCCCGGAGTCCCGTCAGCTTGCCGCCAGCCAGGCCAAGGTGTTCGTGTACATGGGCCAGTCGCTGGTGCGCACCTACTACGTGCCGCAGGACCGCAGCGGTAACCTGTGGACCGTGTTCCGCATGACCGGCAATGGCGACTTCCAGGACATCAACACCCTCAGCGGCGTGACCGTCGACGCGCAGGACGTGTTGAACGAAGTGTCGCCGTTGCTCGACGACAAAGTGGAAGTTGCCGCCGTTGCCGTCAGCAGCAGCGCACAAGCCGATGCGAAAACCCTGAACCGCAAGGGCGAAGAGGCTTACCACGCCGGTAACCTGCAGCAAGCCATCGACTTCTACCGTCAGGCCATCGAGCTGAACAACGGCTACGGTCAGGCCTACAGCAACCTCGGCCTGGCCTATCAGAAAGCCGGCAATACCGCCGAATCGATCTGGGCCAACCGCAAGGCCATCGCCCTGGCCAGCGGCAGCTCGGCGGCCACCGTGCGCGCCAGTTCCTACTACAACATCGCGCGTATCTACGAAGCGGCCGGCCAGTTCGCCGATGCCCTGCGTCACTATCAGTTGGCCAAGCAGCAGAAGGCCAACCCGGTGTACGACAAAGCCATCGAGCGTGTGCAAAACCGTTGATTCACGGGTGTTGATCTGACCCCCATAACGCGCCGTCCCACGGCGCGTTATGCATTTATGGAGGTTGTTATGCGGGTTCTGGTTGTTGCGTTGATGTTGTCCCTGTGGACGGCCGTTGCCCAGGCTGCCGGCCCGATGGTGTTCGCCACCATCGATCGCAGTAGCTGGCCGGGTTCGTTGGCCACGCAAGCGGGCTTCGATACCGCCTCGCGCGCGGAAATCCTGATGTTCGGCAAGGCCCTGCTGGCCAGCGAGGCGCTGGACGATGTCAGTCTCAAGCAGCGCCTGGGCGTCAAGGCGCTGGACCATCATTCGGTCGAGCAAGTGCGCGAGCGTTTCTGGATACGCCTGCTCAGCAGTTATCACAGCGCCAGCCAGGACTGTGAAGGCGCCGCCTTCTGTCCGCTGGTGCGTAACCTGGATGACTTGCGGCAACTGGCCCAGGGCTTCACCGGAACGGTCAGCCCGGCCTATGACGCGTGGGCCCAGGCGAGCCGCCAGTTTCATGAGCAGTACCTGAACGAACAGCTGCGCCTGGCGGCCTTGTTCCCGAAGATCAGCAGTGAGATCGAACGTTTCGACAGCGCCGAGCTGATGGGCGACGAGTTGGCGGACCGGCAGTTTCTGCTGACCTTCGACGACGGCCCGACGGCCGCGGGCGGCCATACCGATACGCTGGCCAATGTGCTGCGGGCCAACGATCTGCATGGCCTGTTCTTCGTGCTGGGCGAGCCGTTCCAGGCGCGTCTGCGCAAGTCCTCGCCGGCGCAAATGCGTGAGTTGTACAGCGGCCAGTGCGTTGCCTTGCATGGTTGGGCGCACAAGTCCCACAGCGCCTGGAGCGAATGGCAGCAGTCCATCACCCGTTCCGCGACCCTGGTGCGCGGCACGTTGCCGGATGATTACCAGCCGCTGTTCCGTCCGCCTTATGGTCAGCGTTCGAGTGACAGTGCGGCGTTCTTCAAGGCACAGGGCATCAAGGTGATGCTCTGGGGCATCGACTCCCAGGACTGGAGCAAGAGCCTCAGCGCCAGCGCGGCGAGCCAGCGGGTGCAGACCCTGATGCTGCTGTGGCGCCGGGGGATCATTTTGTTCCACGACATTCACAACAAGGCGCCTGCTGCAGTGCCGACGCTGATCGCCGCCAACAAGAGCAATGGCGTGAAGTGGGTGGATTGCCGCGCGACGTGGTAAGAACACGACTTTTATCGCGAGCCATCGGCTGCCTGGTGGTTCGCGATACACCCTGAAAAACTCCGCATAACCCCAGTCGGACAGCATTCTGCGCCTCCCTGTATCATCCCGTATCCTTTCTTCCCCGACCTTTTCCCGACCCTGTGCCAGTCTGCAAGGCACGTCAGCGGTCAAAGGAGTGACAGCTCATGCACGACACCCTCGAACAGGTCTTCGGTTATCCACAGTTTCGTCCCGGCCAGGAGGCGGCGGTCAGCGCGGTACTGGCCGGGCGCTCGGCGGCGGCGATCTTTCCCACGGGCTCCGGCAAGTCCCTGTGCTACCAGTTGCCGGCCTTGCTGCTGCCGCACCTGACCCTGGTGGTCTCGCCGTTGCTGGCGCTGATGCAGGACCAGCTGGCGTTCCTCCAGCGCCACGGCATCGCCGCGGCGAGCATCGATTCGGCGCAGAGCCGCGACGACGCCAACGAGGTCATGGCGCGGGCGCGCTCCGGTGAGCTGAAGATCCTGATGATCTCGGTGGAGCGCCTGAAGAACGAGCGCTTTCGCAACTTCCTGCAGCAGGTGCGGATCTCCCTGCTGGTGGTGGACGAAGCGCACTGCATCTCCGAATGGGGCCATAACTTTCGCCCCGACTACCTCAAGCTGCCGGACTATCAGCGCCAGTTCAACATTCCCCAGGCACTGCTGCTGACCGCTACCGCCACGCCCAAGGTGATCGCCGACATGCAGGCGAAATTCGCCATCGCCGGGCAGGATGTGGTGACCACCGGTTTCTACCGGCCCAACCTCAACCTGCTGGTGGAACCGGTGCGTGGCCAGGACAAGCGCCGGCGCCTGGTGCAGTGGCTGAGCGAGCGTCCCGGGCAGCCGAGCATCGTCTATGTCACCTTGCAGAAAACCGCCGAGCACATCGCCGAGCATCTGAGTCGCCACGGCATCCAGGCCCAGGCCTATCACGCCGGTCTGCCCCATGAGCAGCGCGAGGCCATCCAGCGTCAGTTCATGGCTGGCCAGTCCAATTGCATCGTCGCCACCATCGCTTTCGGCATGGGCATCGACAAGAGCGACATCCGTAACGTGGTGCATTTCGACCTGCCCAAATCCATCGAGAACTACAGCCAGGAAATCGGCCGCGCCGGGCGTGATGGACAACCTTCCGACTGCCTGGTGCTGGCCAACCGCGACAGCCTCAACGTGCTGGAAAACTTCGTCTACGGCGACACGCCGGAGCTGGAAGGTATTCGTTGTGTGCTGGACGAGTTGCAGGGCGCGGCGCCCGACGGGCAATGGGAGTTCCTGTTGGGGCCGCTGGCGGACCAGAGCAACATTCGTCAGCTGCCGCTCAAGACCTTGCTGGTGCAGTTGGAGCTGCGTGGGCTGATCGCGCCGCGTTACGCCTACTTCGCCGAATACCGCTTCAAGTTCCTCGAGGAACCGCAGGTGCTGCTGGCGCGTTTCGAGGGTGAGCGCCGAGAGTTCGTGGCGGCGATCATCGAGACCTCCAGCCGTGCCCGGACCTGGGCCACGGTGAATTTCGACGCGCTGTATCAGCAACATCAGGCCGAGCGTAACCGGGTGGTGAAGGCCCTGGACTACTTCCAGGAAAAGGGCTGGGTCGAGCTGGAAAGCAAGCAGATGACCGAGGTCTACAACCTGCTGGAGACGAGCTTCGATGCCGCGATCCTGAGCCAGCAGTTGCACGCCTATTTCAAGCAGCACGAAAGCAGCGAGATCGCGCGGATCCACGCGATGCTCGCGCTGTTCGCCACCGAGCAGTGCCTGGGGTATCGCCTGGCGCAGTATTTCGGCGATGACCAGGCACCGCAGCGGTGCGGGCATTGCTCGGTGTGTCACGGTCAGGTGGCTCGCTTGCCGGAGCCGCCAGCCTTGTCCGCGCTTGTGGATAAAAACTTCGAAGCGCTGTGCGGTGAATTTATCCACAGGCACCAACAGCACAGCGGCACGGTTCCAGGGGCGGAACGGTTGACGCGTTTCCTCTGTGGGATCAGCGTGCCGCTGTTCACCAAGCTCAAGGCGCGGTCGATCCAGGGGTTTGCGGTACTCGAGGATTACCCCTACGCCGAAGTGCGCGATTGGGCTGAACATCACCTTCAAGGTTGATGCCTGCCCGATCCATCCGCTGAATGCCGCTCATCACACGAATAAATTTCAAAAATACCCAGGGCCTGATTATGGTGGTTTGCGTCTTCGAGCCACCTACAAGGGAGCCACTATGAGCCAGATCGACATTCAGCGCGCCGCAGTGATCGGTGCCGGGACCATGGGCCGCGGGATTGTGATGTGCCTGGCCAATGCCGGGGTCGCGGTGCAGTGGGTGGACAACAATCCGCAGATACTCGAACAGGCGCTGACAGCGGTGAGCGAGACTTATGCACACAACGTGCGTCAGGGCCGGATCGATCAGGCAGAGGCCGACGCGCGCCGGGCCCGGGTAAGCGCGGCAGCGGATTACCTGGCGATCCGCGATGTGGACCTGGTGATCGAGGCGGTCTACGAAAACCTCGAGCTGAAGCAGAAAATCTTCCGCGAACTCGATGGCCTGCTCCAGCCGCGGGCGATCCTCGCCAGCAATACTTCGGCGCTGGATATCGACGCCATCGCCGCGGTCACCCGGCGACCGCGGCAGGTGCTGGGCCTGCATTTCTTCAGCCCGGCGCACATCATGAAGCTGCTGGAAATCGTGCGCGGCGCCTCGACCGCACAGCATGTGCTCGAGGCCTCGCTGGCGCTGGGCGAACGCATGGGCAAGGTCAGTGTGGTGTCTGGCAACTGCCCTGGATTCATCGGCAATCGCATGTTGCGCACCTATGTGCTGGAGGCGCGCAAGATGCTGCTGGAAGGCGCTTTCCCTTATCAGGTGGATGCCGCATTGCAGGGCTTCGGTTTTGCCATGGGCCCGTTCCGCATGTATGACGTGGTTGGCATCGACCTGGAGTGGCGCGCCCGGCAACTGGCCGGCAAGGGCCAGGAGGCGCACGAAGTGCAGGTGGATAATCGCCTGTGCGAGGCGGGCCGGTTCGGCCAGAAGAGTGGCAACGGCTATTACCACTATGAGCCCGGCAGTCGCCAGGCCGAGCACGATGTGCAGGTCGATGCTCTGGTTCAGGAGGTCAGCGAAGGCCTGGGCTACCGTCGTCGCGATGTTGGCCTCGAGGAAATCCTCGAACGCTGCCTGCTGGCGCTGGTCAACGAAGGCGCGAAGATCCTCGAGGAAGGCATCGCCGGCTCGGCACAGGATATCGACCTGGTGTACCTCAACGGTTATGGCTTCCCGGCGGACAAGGGCGGGCCGATGAGTTGGGCGGACCGGCAGGGGCTGGTGGCAATCCAGAAAGACTTGCTGCGGCTGCAAGCCGAGTTGGGCGCGCATTGGAAGCCGGCGCGGTTGATTGACGAGCTGGTGCAGGCTGGCAAAGGGTTTGCCGATCACCGGGCCATCGGTTGAAATAGTCGATCGCCTGACCGACCACAGCAGGGTCGCCTTCCAGACACCTCACCTCCGAGAACCCGCCAATGACCGACCGCATGCCGCAACGCACCGACTACCGCCACTTCCAGCCCATCATCACGCGCTGGCACGACAACGATGTGTACGGTCATGTGAATAACGTCACCTACTACAGCTTCTTCGACACGGCAGTGAACACCTACCTGATCGAAGAGGGCGGCCTGGATATCCATGACGGCGAGGTGGTGGGTTTCGTGGTGAGTTCGGCCTGCGATTACTTTGCCTCGATCGCTTTTCCCGAGCGCATCGAGATCGGCCTGCGTGTCGGCAAGCTGGGCAACAGTTCGGTGCAGTATGAGCTGGCGGTGTTCAAGGCGGGGGAAAGCGATGCCTGCGCGGCGGGGCGCTTCGTGCATGTGTTCGTCGATCGGGCATCGAACCAGCCGGTGGGGATTCCCGCCGGGCTGCGTGCAGCGCTGGAACGCTTGCTGATGTAAGGCACAAAAAAAACCGCAGCTTCAGGCGGCTCCTGGGGGTTCATCCCGGGGGTGATGAACCCTGTCTGGCAGGAGCTGCCGTCAGGCTGCGGTCTTTGTGTCAGCGGGCTGCGACCGTTTCAGGTCTTAGTCGCGCCAGTGACGCTTGTGCTTGCGATGCCCGTAGGCATGGCCACGACCCGGGTGGCCGTCGCGGTAGTAGCGACGATCGTCGTAGTCGCGATCACGGTAGCGGCGATCGTCACGATCGCTGGAGTTGCCCAGGTGGTTACCCAGCGCGCCGCCGACGCCACCGCCCGCCGCTGCGCCGATCAGGCTGCCAGTGGTGCCCCCCATGCTGCGACCGACCACGTTACCGCCGGCTGCGCCCAGCGCACCACCGATAGCGGCTTCGCCACGGCTGCGTCTGTCGGCACCCACGGCACTACCGCCCGCGCCGCCCAGGGCCGCACCGATGGTCGAACCGGTGCTACCACCAATCGACTGACCGACGACCGAGCCTAGAACCCCGCCCAATGCGCCGCCCACACCTGCTTCTGTGGTGCCGCCGGCAGAGGCGATGCCGCTGACCAGGCCAAGGGACAACAAGAGAATCGAGGAGAACTTCATAGAGGAGCCTCAAAGGGATGACGGCGCGATCCTGAGGCTGTATTGAGGCGCTTACAATCAAAATCCGACGAATAGCACGAGTTGTACACAATCTCGTAACTTATTGTTTTTAGTAGGGAACTTATCCCGTTTTTGCGAGTCTGTAGCTACTTGGAAAAGGCCGCTTCTGGATGGAAACGGCCTTTTTTGTGCCTGCGATTTGGTTGGCGCTGGAACATCTCGCGGATCGTAGCCGCTGCCGCAGGCTGCGATAAGGCGCATAGCGCCTTCCAGCGCCCTCAAGAACAACGCCTCCTCAGCCTGCGGCAGCGGCTACAGGGCCAATGAGTTCGCCGATCAGGCCGACCGGGCCATGATCAAGCCGCTGTCGCTGGCCGCCTCCAGGCGGATCGCGACGAACTTCGAGGTCGGGGTGTAGCTGCCGTCCCCGATGCTTTCCAGCGGCACCAGCGGGTTCACCTCTGGGTAATAGGCCGCGGCCTGTCCCGCCGGAATGTCGAAGGCCAGCAGGGTGAAACTCTTGACCCGGCGTTCGCGGCCGTCATCCCACAACGAAACGATGTCGGCTTTCTGCCCCGGCTTGAAGCCCAGGCGGATGATGTCGGCTTCGTTGACGAACAGCACGTCGCGCTGGCCCTTCACGCCACGATAGCGGTCGTCCAGGCCGTAGATGGTGGTGTTGTACTGATCGTGGGAACGCATCGACTGCATGATCAGGTCCGGCAACTGCCCGGTGGCGCGGGTGCGCTCATGCACCAGATCCTTGGGCAGCAGGTTCGGGCGGAAATTGGCGCGGCCAGACGGGGTGTTCCAGCGCCGCGCGCCGGCCGAGTTGCCGAGGTAGAAGCCGCCAGGGTTTTTCACCCGCTCGTTGAAGTCCTTGAAGCCGGGAATGGTGTCGGCGATCAGGTCGCGGATGCGGCTGTAATCGGCCACCAGCCAGTTCCAGTCCACCGGGTGGCTGCCCAGGGTAGCGGCGGCGATGCCGGCGAGGATCGACGGCTCTGAACGCATCTGCGGTGACAGTGGCTGCAACTGGCCGTTGGAGGCGTGGACCATGCTGAAGGAGTCTTCCACGGTCACTGCTTGCGCGCCTTCGCTCTGCAGGTCGATGTCGGTGCGGCCCAGGCACGGCAGGATCAGTGCTTCCTTGCCGTGGGCCAGGTGGCTGCGGTTGAGCTTGGTGCTGATCTGCACGGTCAGGTCGCAGTTGCGCAGGGCCTGGAAGGTCCGCGGGCTGTCCGGGGTGGCCTGGGCGAAGTTGCCGCCCAGGCCGATGAAGACTTTCGAACGGCCTTCGAGCATGGCGTGGATCGCCTCGACCACGTTATGGCCGTTCTCGCGCGGCACCTTGAACTGGAAGCGTCGCTCCAGGGCGTCGAGGAAGGCCACCGGCGGCTGTTCGTTGATGCCCATGGTGCGGTCGCCCTGCACATTGCTGTGGCCACGCACCGGGCACAGGCCGGCGCCCGGACGGCCGATGTTGCCGCGCAGCAGCATCAGGTTGGCGATTTCCTGGATGGTCGGCACCGAATGGCGATGCTGGGTGATGCCCATGGCCCAGCACATGATTACGTTCTTGCCCTTGGCGTACATGCGCGCCGCGCGCTCGATCTCCACCAGGGTCAGGCCGGACTGCTCGACGATCTCGTCCCATGGGGTGTCGTCGATGACGCTCAGGTAATCCAGCACGGCGGCGGTGTGTTCATTGAGGAAGTCGTGATCGAACACCGCCGGCGCGCCAGTCTTCTGGGCGTCGCGTTCCCATTGCAGGAGGAACTTGGCCATGCCGCGCACCACCGCCATGTCGCCGCCCAGGGCTGGGCGGAAGTAGGCGGTATTGGTCGGCTTGTTGCCGTTGGTGAGCATTTCGATCGGGTGCTGCGGATGCTGGAAGCGTTCCAGGCCGCGCTCTTTCAGCGGGTTGATGCAGACCACCTGGGCTCCGCGTTTCACTGCTTCGCGCAGCGGCTCGAGCATCCGTGGATGGTTGGTGCCGGGGTTCTGGCCCCAGACGAAAATCGCATCGGCATGCTCGAAGTCGTCGAAGGTCACGGTGCCTTTGCCGACGCCGACGCTCTGCGCCAGGGCCACGCCGCTGGCCTCATGGCACATGTTCGAGCAGTCGGGGAAATTGTTGGTGCCGTAGGCGCGCACGAACAGCTGGTACAGGTACGCCGCTTCGTTGCTGGCCCGGCCCGAGGTGTAGAACTCGGCCATGTCCGGGCTGGGCAGCGCTCGCAGGTGCTTGCCGATCAGGGCAAAGGCCGCTTCCCAGCTGATGGGCTTATAGCGATCGGTCTCGGCGTCGTAGCTCAGGGGCTCGGTCAGGCGGCCCTGGTATTCGAGCCAGTAGTCGCTCTGCTCGAGCAGCGAGCTGACACTGTGCCTGGCGAAGAACTTGCCATCCACGCGGCGTTTGGTGGCTTCCCAGTTCACCGCCTTGGCGCCGTTCTCGCAGAACTTGACCATGCCGCTTTCCGGCGAGTCGCCCCAGGCGCAGCCCGGGCAGTCGAAACCGCCGTTCTGGTTGGTCTTGAGCATCATGCGGATGTTCTTCAGTGCGTTGTCACTCGTCAGCCAGGCCTGGGCGACGCTGATGAGCGCGCCCCAGCCGCCGGCCGGGCCCTTGTAGGGCTTGTAGCGCGGGGTAGGTGTCTGGTCGGCTTGATGATGAGTGGTCACGCTTGTTTCTCCATCGCAGGGCTATAGACCCGTGGCGCACTTTTTTGCGGCAGGTGAATGAGGTTGAGGTTGTGCCGGCGTGCCCATTGCAGGGCCAGGCCGGTGGGCGCCGACAGGCTGACCAGGGTCTGGATGCCGGCACGCAGGACTTTCTGGATCAGTTCCAGGCTGCAGCGGCTGGTGACGATGGCCACGCCGCCGGCAGTAGGTATGTTCTGGCGGATCAACGCACCGATCAGTTTGTCCAGGGCGTTGTGCCGGCCGATATCTTCACGGCCCAGCAGCAGCTCGCCCTGGGCGTTCATGAACACCGCCGCATGCACCGCGCCGGAATGCTGGCCCAGGGGCTGGAAGGCGCTGATGCGCTGGCGCAGGCCATCGAGCCATTGGGCCGGCGGCAACGGCGCGCCGGGCAGCACCTTGAGGTCCGGCAGGGCCTGCTCCACGGCTTCCACGCCGCACAAGCCGCAACCGCTGGTACCGGCCAGTTGCCGGCGTTGCTGCTTGAGGTTCCAGAAGGCGCGGCTGGAGATCTGTACCTGGGCGTACTGGGCCGAACCGCTGCCGCTCAGTTGCAGGTCATAGATGTCCGACGCGTCGCCGATGATGCCGCTGCCGAGGCTGAAGCCGACGATGAAGTCTTCCAGGTCGCTGGGAGTGACCAGCATCACGGCCTGGCTGATGCCGTTATAGGCGATCGCCAGCGCGACTTCCTCGGCGAGCGCGGTGCTGGCCGATTCCGTGTGGTCGAGGTTGCTGTAGCAGTAGTTCTGACTGGCGGCGGGCGCGGGCGTTTTCACAGTGGGCGTCGCGCAAGCCGGGCGCTGGGGTTTCATGGGGCATCACCGGCGGAATATCCAGCCCTAAGACTAAGCGCGTCAAAGTGTCGCGTCTAATTGCTAGTACTGATGTGCCGATAGATGCCGTCGATCAAGGCTCGCTCGGTGATTTCTGCTGCAGGGCAAAGCACGCCTCGGCGAGGGCCGAGCGCGGTGCACTGCGGCGCATGATCAGGCCCAGGTGCGCCAGGGTGTTGGCGTCTGCTATGGGCTGCAGGCGCAGGTGTTCGGTGAGGGCTTCCAGGCCGCCGTCCAGCGGCATGATCGCGCAGCACAGGCCGCCATGTACGGCTTGCAGCAGTTGATGCACGGCATCGGTCTGCAATAGCGGTTGTGGGGTGAGGCCGCGACTGTGGAAGTTATGGTCGATGGACTGGCGAAAATGCATGCCGCTGGTCAGCATGCCCAGCGGCAGTTCGATCACGGCCTCCCAGCTCAGGGGCTGCTCGCCGAAGCTGAAGAAACGTTGGTCGTAGAGCAGGCCCATGCGGGTTTCGCCGAGGGCCAGGGATTCGAAGCGTTCGCTGTCCAGGCGCTCCAGGTAGGAAACGCCGATATCCAGGCGATTGCTCGCCAGCTGTTCGAGGATCTGCTCGGAACTCAGCGCCGACAACTCGAAGCGCACGTTCGGGTGCGCCTGGTGCAGGCGCTGCATCAGTGGCAGCGGGTCGAAGCTCGACAGCGGTACCACCCCCAGGCGCAGGGTACCGACCAGATTGCCGCGACAGGCGGCCGCCTCGGCCTGCAGCCCGTCGTAGGCGGCCAGCACGCTGCGGGCCCAGGCCAGCACCCGTTCCCCGGGGGCGGTGAAGCCCTCGAAACGCTGGCCGCGGTTGACCAGCGGCAGCTCGAGTTCTTCCTCGAGGTTGCGCAAGCGCATGGACAGGGTCGGCTGGGTGATGTGGCAGCGCGCGGCGGCCTGGCCGAAGTGGCGGGTTTCGTCGAGAGCGATGAGGAATTTCAGCTGTTTGATGTCCATCTTCGCTTCCTGGGCGCGGGGGGAGGCGATTCTAGCGTGCTTGCCGTGCACAGAGTCATTGGTCGATTTTGAACCTCGTCTCTGAAGGCTGGTCTAGTCTTTCGCGTCTGGACCTATTAAACCCAAGGAGTGTGCACCATGAGTATTTTTAGCTTTGTGAAAGAAGCGGGCGAAAAGCTTATCGATTTGTTGACGCCGGGTAACGCCAATGCGAGCGAACAGTTGAAGGAGCACATCGCCAAGGTCGGCCTGGGTAACCCCAACGTCCAGGCTACCGTGGAAGGCGACAAGGTCATCGTGACCGGCGAAGTGGCCAGTCAGGAAGAGAAGGAAAAGATTCTGCTGGCCGTGGGCAACATCGAAGGCGTCGGCAGCGTCGACGACCAGATCACCGTCACCGGTCCTGTGGCGGCTGCCGCGCGTTTTGTCACCGTGAAAAAAGGCGACACCCTCAGCGCCATTTCCAAGGCCGTGTACGGCGACGCCAACAAGTACAACAAAATCTTCGAGGCCAACAAGCCGCTGCTGTCGCACCCGGACAAGATCTATCCGGGCCAGGTACTGCGCATTCCCGAGTAATGCTCGGCCTGTAGCCGCTGCCGAAGGCTGCGATAAGGTCCGAAGGACCTTCAGCGATCAACATCGCTGCGACCGTTCCACGGTCGATCGCAGCCTGCGGCAGCGGCTACAGGATTGCTCTACAGCCCCTCGATCAATTCTCGATAATCCCCCAGCGCGGCAAACTCCGCCGTGTCTTTCGGCCCCTTGCGGCTGTCCGGTTCACTCACCGCCAACAGATGGGCCACACCGAAATCCCGCGCGCTGCGCAGGATCGGCAGGGTGTCGTCGATAAACAGGCTGCGTGCCGGATCGAAGTCGATATCCGCTTGCAGCGCGTCCCAGAACTGCGGGTTCTCCTTGGCGAAACCGTAATCGTGGGAACTGATCAAACGTTCGAAGTAGGGCGCCAGCTCGACTTTTTCCAACTTCAATGACAACGAGTCGCGGTGCGCATTGGTGATCAGTACCACGCGTTTGCCGGCCTGCTTGATCGCCGCGAGAAAGGTATCGGCGTCCGGGCGCAGGGAGATCAGGTGGGCGGTCTCCAGCTTCAGTTCGCGCACCGGCAACTTCAGTTCGGCGCTCCAGAAGTCCAGGCAATACCACTGCAATTGTCCGGCGTTACGCTCGAACAGCGGCTGCAGTTCCATTTCCGCCATGGCGCGGCTGACGCCATGCAGCTCGGCATAGCGCTGGGGCAGGTGCTCCATCCAGAAGTGGTTGTCGTAGTGCAGGTCCAGCAGGGTACCGTCCATATCCAGCAGAACGGTATCGATGTCGCGCCAGGGCAGTGAAGGCATGGAGAACGTCTCGAACGGTAGAAAGATATCCGACACAAACAATCGGGAAAGCCGCGTTATAGTAGCGCGTTCACGCCAAGGAGCCTTTGTATGCGCCAGAAACCCACCGTACTCGCCCGCGAGATCGTCGCCACCAGCCGTCTGTTTTGCGTCGAAGCGGTACAGTTGCGCTTTTCCAACGGTGTGGAGCGCACCTACGAGCGTCTGGTGGGCAAGGGCGCGGGCTACGGCGCGGTGATGATCGTGGCGATGCTCGATGCCGATCATGCGGTGCTGGTCGAGGAATATTGCGGCGGCACCGACGCCTATGAGCTGTCCCTGCCCAAGGGCCTGATCGAGCCCGGCGAGGATGTGCTGGCGGCCGCCGAACGTGAGCTCAAGGAGGAGGCCGGTTTTGGCGCGCGGCAGTTGGAGCATCTGACCGAGCTGTCGTTGTCCCCCGGTTACATGAGCCAGAAGATCCAGGTGGTGCTGGCCACCGACCTCTACGAAGAACGGCTGGAGGGCGATGAGCCCGAGCCGATGCGCGTGGACAAGATCAACCTGCGCGAGCTGTCGAGCCTGGCGCAGAACCCGCAATTCACCGAGGGCCGCGCCCTGGCCGCGCTGTACCTGGCCCGCGACCTGCTGACCCAGCGCGGCGCCTTTCAAGCATGAGCGAACAACCGATGAATTTTCCCCACCCATTGCTGGCGCCGGTGATCGACCTGGCCTTGAAGGCCGGCGAGGCGATCCTGCCGTTCTGGCGCGCCAACGTCGCCGTCACCAGCAAGGCCGACGAGTCGCCGGTGACCGCGGCCGACCTGGCGGCGCACCACCTGATCGTGCAAGGCCTGACCGCGCTGGATCCGAGCATCCCGGTGCTTTCCGAAGAAGACGCCGATATCCCTCGGGACGTGCGTGCCGGTTGGCAGCGCTGGTGGCTGGTGGACCCGCTGGACGGCACCAAGGAATTCATCTCCGGCAGTGAAGAGTTCACCGTCAATATCGCCCTGATCGAACAGGGGCGGGTGGTGTTCGGCGTGGTGTCGATGCCGACCAGCGGTCGCTGCTATTTCGGCGGCGCCGGCCTCGGGGCCTGGCGCGCGGACAAGGGCGAGGCGCCGGTGGCGATCCACGTGCGTGACAGCCTGACGGCGGGCGAAGCCTTCACCGTGGTCGCCAGCCGTCGGCATACCAGTCCCGAGCAGGAACGTCTGCTGGCTGGCCTGAGTGCGACCCTGGGCGAGTTGCAGCTGGCGAACATCGGCAGCTCGTTGAAGTTCTGCCTGTTGGCCGAAGGCGCGGCGGATTGTTATCCGCGACTGGCACCGACTTCGCAGTGGGACACCGCGGCGGCCCAAGGCGTGCTGGAAGGCGCTGGAGGCGAGGTGCTGGATCTGAGTGGCGAGCCGTTTTGCTACCCGGCGCGGGAGTCGCTGCTCAATGATTTCTTCCTGGCGCTGCCGGCCAAGGCCGCATGGCGTGGGCGCTTGCTGGAGCTGGCGCGGGGCTGATCTTTGTAGCCGTTGGCGCAGCCTGCGATCGGCTGCGCAGCAGTCGTAAACCGGTCCGCGCGGTGTGTCAGACAGAATATCGTCAGTCGATCCACGGCCGCTTCGTCGGAGTGCCGCCTAGCCCAATCGCAGGCCGCGCCAGCGGCTACAGGGTTACCGGTGCAACACGTATTGCCCGGTAAAGCGCACCGCATCCTCATCGCTGCCGGCATTCACCACCCGGGTGTGCAGGATCAGCCGCGCGCGACCGTAGCGCTCATACATAGTCACGAACCTGTGCCACACCTCTTCGCTCGGCGCGGCGCAGATGGCCGTGGCGTCGCTGGTCACCGGCAGCGGGTAGTTGATCTGTCCTTCCTGAATCACGATGTGCCCGTCGTCGATCCCCGCTTCTTTCAACCGCAGGTGCAGCCAGCCCCAGCCGGCCAGCACCGCGCCGCAATACAGGCTGCCGCCGAACATGGTGCTTTTGTGGTTGACGTTGGCTTCCAGCGGCAGCTGCAGGCGCAGCTCGTGTGCGTGCCAGTCGAGCACTTTCAGGCCCATGTCCCGCGTCAGGGGAATGTCGTGATGGAGGATGGATTCCAGGTGACGACTGTCGCGGTTCATGCAAGGCCTCGATGGTGAAAGGGGTGCTTTAACAAGGTTAGTCGGCATCGTTCAATCGATGTCGTCGCTACTAGAACTGGCGCTGCTGTCGCCGAAGCTCAGGCCGTGTTTGCGCAGTTTGTCATGCAGGGTCTTGCGTGGAATACCCAGGGCTTCGGCGAGGCTGCGCAGCGAGTTGTGGGAGCGGGCCAGCTCGGCGGCGATCAGGCTCTTTTCGAAGTTTTCCACCTGTTCGCTCAGGCCGCCCTCGACCAGCGTCGGCGCCGGCTGCGAGGAGCCGCCATCCGCCGCGCTGTTGTCCAGAGCCAGCTCCAGGCCGAGGGCGAAACGTTCGGCGGCGTTCTGCAGTTCGCGCACATTGCCCGGCCAGTTGTGGCGCAGCAGCAGGGCGCGCTGCCCCGGTTGCAGTTCGTGGGGCGGCAGGCCGTGGCGGGCGCTGGCCTCGTCGGCGAAATGCTGGAACAGCAGCAAGGCGTCTTCACCGCGCTCGCGCAACGGTGGAATACGCAGCGGCGCGACATTCAGGCGGTAGTAGAGGTCGGCGCGGAAGCGTCCCTGGTCGGCCGCCTGGCGCAGGTCTTCCTTGGTCGCGGCGATGATGCGTATGTCCAGCGGGATCAGTTGATTGCCGCCCAGGCGCTCCACCACTCGCTCCTGCAGCATGCGCAGCAGCTTGACCTGTACATCCAGGCTCATGCTTTCGATTTCATCGAGGAACAGCGTGCCGCCGTTGGCGAATTCGAACTTGCCGATGCGGCGTTTCTGCGCGCCGGTAAAGGCCCCCGGCTCGTGGCCGAACAGTTCGCTTTCGACCACCGACTCGGCCAGGGCGCCGGCATTGATCGCCACGAACGGACCGTTGCGCCGGCTCGACAGGTCGTGCAGCGCCCGCGCCACCACTTCCTTGCCGGCGCCGGTCTCGCCGAGGATCAGCACGTCGGCCTTGGTCGCCGCCAGGGCGCCGATCTGCTCGCGCAGACGCAGCATCGGCGCGGACAGCCCGACCAGCCGTGCGCTGAGCTCCTGGCGGTCGCTCAGGGCCAGGCGCAGGCTGCGGTTGTCCAGGACCAGGCGGCGCAGCGCCAGGGCCCGACGCACGCTGTCGAGCAGGGCATCGCTGGCGAAGGGTTTTTCCAGGAAGTCGTAGGCCCCGGCGCGCATCGCCTGCACCGCCAGCGGCACATCGCCGTGGCCGGTGATCAGCAGCACTGGCAGTTCAGGGTCCTGGCCGTGCAGCTCGCTGAGCAGTTCGAGGCCGTCCATGCCGGGCATGCGGATGTCGCTGACCACCACCCCCGGCCAGTCGCGCTCCAGGCGCGCGGCCAGGCCCTGGGCTTCGCCCAATGGCAGGATCTTCAGCCCCGCCAGGTCCAGGGTCTGGCTCAGGGCCTGGCGCAGGTGCGGATCGTCGTCGATCAACACCACCTGCACGTCACTGGTGATCGGTGTACTCATACGCTGCGGTCCTCGGACGGTTGCAGGCTCACTCCCGGCGCGCCGGCGCGCAGCCGCAGGGTAATCAGGGCGCCGCCTTCGCGGTGGTTGGAGAACGACAATTCACCGCCAAAGGCGCGCATCAGGGTGTCGCAGATCGCCAGGCCCAGGCCAAGGCCCTGGGTACGGGTCTTGGTGGTGTAGAAAGGCTCGCCGGCGCGGCCCAGGGCTTCCATGCAGAAGCCCGGACCGTTGTCGCGAATGTACAGATTGACGCCCGTGGCGGTGGATTCGGCACTCAGCCAGAGTTTGCGCGGCGGGCCTTTTTCGGTCAGCGCATCCAGGGCGTTGGCCAGCAGGTTGCCGAGCACCTGGCGCAGGCGCGTCTCCCCGGCCTCGACCCACAGGGTGGCCGCCGGCAGGTCGCGGATCAGCTCCACTTCCATCGCCCGTCGACGCTTGGCCAGCAGCGCCAGGGCATCGTCTAGCGCCGGTTGCAGGGCAACGCTTTCCGGCGCGTGGCGGTCGCGGCGGGCAAAGGCGCGCAGGTGGGCGATGATCGAGGCCATGCGCCCGGTCAGTTCGCTGATCAGCTTGAGGTTGCCGCGGGCGTCCTCGGTGCGCTGGTGGTCCAGCAGCACCTCGGCGTTTTCCGCGTAGCTGCGGATCGCCGCCAGCGGCTGGTTGAGTTCATGGCTGATGCTTGCCGACATGGTGCCCAGGGCCGAGAGCTTGCCGGCCTGCACCAGGTCGTCCTGGGCGCGCACCAGTTCCTGCTGGGCGTGTTCGCGCTCCAGCACTTCCTGTCTGAGGCGGCGGTTGAGGCCTTCCAGGTCGCTGGTACGTTCGGCCACGCGCATTTCCAGCTCGCGCCGGGCCTTGGCTTCGAAGGCGATGCGCTCCAGGTAGTGGCGGCGGCGCTGCATCATCAGCCCGAGCAACAGCATCAGCACCAGCAGCGTGGCGCCGCCCACCGCCACCACCGTGCGCACCGGGCGGTCGATCAGGGTGCGTGGGGCGAGGATGCTCACGCTCCAGCCGGTTTCGTCGATCTCTCGGGTCTGGGTCAGCCAGGCGCTGGAGTCGAGGTTCAGCGGCCGTGGATCGCGGGTCGGGTAGGGCTGGATGGCGACTATGGCCTTGCTTTCGTCTTCGCTCAGCGGGCGGGTCGAGCGGAAACGCCATTCCGCCCGCGAGGTGAGAATCACCACGCCATTGTGGTCGGTGACCACCAGTTGCTCGGGGGTCTTGCCCCAGAGGCTTTCGGTGTGGTCCAGGTCGACCTTGACCACCAGCACACCGATGATTTTCTCGCCCTTGCGCACGGCGGCGGCGAAGAAATAACCGCGCTTGGCCGAGGTGGTGCCCAGGCCGAAGAAACGCCCCAGGCGCCCGGCCATGGCCTCGCTGAAATACGGGCGGAAGGAAAAGTTACGACCGACAAAACTGTCGTGCTTGTCCCAGTTGGACGCCGCCAGGGTGTTGCCGGAGGTGTCCATCAGGTACATCACTTCGGCCCCGGTCTGGGCGCTGATGTTTTTCAGCAGGCGGTTGGCGTTGCCCTGGGTCACGCCGTCGTCCGGCGCCCCGAGGACCGCGCGCAGCGCCGGCAGCTCGCCGAGAATCTGCGGCAGCACTTCATAGCGGTGCAGGGTGCCCAGCAGGTTGGCGACGTAGAGGTCGAGGGTCTGGCGGTTCTGGCCCGCCAGTTCGCTGCGGTAATAACGCTCGGCCAGATGCTCCAGCGGCCACAGCAGCGGCGCCAGGCACAGGGCCAGCAAAGCCAGGCTACGCCAGCGGGGGCGTTGGGGAAGGGGTGGAGTCATGAGGGACATGCGCCTGTGGGTACAGGCGCATTATGCCTAGCCCTGCCCGGCAAGACACAAGCATTGCTGGCGGTTGCCACCGATGGCAGAGGTCAGGTGCATCGGCGGACTTGAGTGGTGGTGACGGGGTTAGGAGAACACATCTGCTTCTGTCAGCAGTTTGCCCGCCTGGTCTTTGGCCGAGAGTTTTGGCGCTTCATCGAGTTGCCAGTCGATGGCCAGGGTCGGATCGTCCCAGCGAATGCTACGCTCAGCCGACGGGGTGTAGTAGTCGGTGGTCTTGTAGAGGAATTCGGCGAACTCGCTCAGTACCACGAAGCCGTGGGCGAAACCTTCCGGCACCCAGAGTTGACGGTTGTTTTCAGCCGACAGGCGTACCGCCACCCACTTGCCGAAGTGCGGCGAGCTGCGACGGATATCCACCGCCACATCAAGCACCTCACCGGCGATGACTCGCACCAGTTTGCCTTGGGTATTTTCCAGCTGATAGTGCAGGCCGCGCAGTACACCTTTTTGGGAGCGGGAATGATTGTCCTGAACGAACTGGGTGTTCAGTCCGGTTGCCTCTGCAAAAGCCTTGGCATTGAAGCTTTCATAGAAAAAGCCTCGCTCGTCACCAAATACCTTGGGCTCAATGATCAGAACACCGGGCAGGTCGGTGGTGACTACATTCATGGGGTCTCTCCAGCAAAGTGAATTTGTTGTGGCCGTGGCCGGGTATTGTTCAATACGAATAGCTGCTTAGGCAATCAGGTCGCAGGTGTCGCTGAAACCCAGGCGTTGCCCTTGATAGCTGCCGTCCTGCACGTGCTGGCACCATTCCTGGTTGTCCAGGTACCACTGCACGGTCTTGCGCAGGCCGCTGGCGAAGGTTTCTTGCGGCACCCAGCCCAGTTCGCGCTCGATCTTGCCGGCGTCGATGGCGTAGCGCAGGTCGTGGCCGGGGCGGTCCTGGACGAAGGTGATCAGGTCGGCATAGTGCTGCACGCCTTCGGGCTTGCGTGGCGCCAGTTCTTCCAGCAGTTGGCAGATGCCGCGCACCACGTCGATGTTTGTCTGTTCGTTGTGGCCGCCGATGTTGTAGGTCTCGCCGACCACGCCTTCGGTCACCACCTTGAGCAGGGCGCGGGCGTGGTCTTCGACGAACAGCCAGTCGCGCACTTGCAGGCCGTTGCCATACACCGGCAGCGGTTTTCCGGCCAGGGCGTTGAGGATCACCAGCGGGATGAGTTTTTCCGGGAAGTGGAACGGCCCGTAGTTGTTCGAGCAGTTGGTCACCAGTACCGGCAGGCCGTAGGTGCGCTGCCAGGCGCGGACCAGATGGTCGGACGCAGCCTTGCTGGCGGAGTAGGGCGAGCTGGGGGCGTAGGGCGTGGTTTCGGTGAACAGGTCGTCGACGCCGTGCAGGTCGCCGTACACCTCGTCGGTGGAAATATGGTGGAAGCGGAAGGCGCTTTTCTCCGCCGTCGGCAGGGCCTGCCAATAGGCGCGGGTGGCTTCCAGCAGGCTGTAGGTGCCGACGATGTTGGTCTGGATGAAGTCCGACGGGCCGTCGATGGAGCGGTCGACATGGGACTCGGCGGCCAGGTGCATGATCGCCTGGGGCTGGAAGCGCTCGAGCAGGGCGCTGACGGTGGCCTGGTCGACGATGTCGGCCTGGACGAACTCGTAGCGGGTGTCGCTGGCGATACTCGACAGCGACTCCAGGTTGCCGGCGTAGGTCAGCTTGTCGAGGTTGAGCACTTCGTGTTCGGTGTTGCGGATCAGGTGGCGAACCAGCGCCGATCCAATAAAACCGGCACCGCCGGTAACGAGAATGCGCATATGTGTAGGCCTTCTTCCCTAAGACATGAAGTCGCGAATGGAGCATAGCTTGTCGGCAGCCAGCGGCCGCTGCAAGGGGCGCCGACGTCTGGCCCGGCTATTGGCATCCTGTTTAGCTTCCCGGCGACGGTGCAGCCCTTGTCGACTGCCCGGGCCTGGGGGTTGCGTAACGCCTGGCGCAGTGGCGATATACGCATCTGACAATAATTCCAGGGGTCGTTCCATGTTGCTCGCCACGTTGATTCACCGCGCCAGCCTGCCCGGTCCGCAGGTCACCCCACAGCAGGCGCTGGACCTGCTCGAAGTGCACTACGGCCTTGGCGGCACGCTGCAATCGTTGGGCAGCCAGCAGGATCTCAACTACCGGCTCGACAGCCCCCAGGGGCGGTTTGTCCTGAAGATCTGCCATGGCGACTACGCGGCCCTGGAACTGCAGGCCCAGCATGCGGCGCTCAAACACCTTGGCGCCCACCCCGAGCTGCACGTACCCCGGGTGATCCCGGCGAAGAACGGCGCCGACCTGCTGTCCCTGGACGTCGATGGCCAGGCGCTGCATGTGCGGCTGCTCGACTACATCGAAGGCCAGCCGCTGACCCACCTCAAGCACCTGGGCCCCGAGCTGGCAGCCGGCTTTGGTCGGCTGTGCGGGCAGATGGACCTGGCCCTGGCGGACTTCCAGCACCCAGGACTTACGCGCACCCTGCAATGGGACGCGCGTCATGCCCATAGCCTGATCAACCACCTGTTGCCGGTGATCGCCGATGAGCAGCAGCGCAGCCTGATCGCCGACGTGGCCGAGCAGGCCGAGCGCCGCGTGCAGCGCCTGGCCGAGCTGTTGCCGGTGCAGGCGATCCACCTGGACATCACCGACGACAACGTGGTCTGGCAGCGTGACGCCCAACGCCACTGGCAGGTGCAGGGGGTGATCGATTTCGGCGACCTGATCCGCACCTGGCGCATCACCGACCTGTCGGTGACCTGTGCGGCGTTGCTGCACCATGCCGAGGGCGATCCGTTCTGCATCCTGCCGGCGGTCCGCGCCTATCACGCGGTCAATCCGTTGCAGCAGGCCGAGCTGCTGGCGCTGTGGCCGCTGATCGTGGCCCGCGCCGCGGTGCTGGTGCTCAGTGGCGAACAGCAGGTGAGCATCGACCCGAACAATCAGTACAGCCGCGACAACCTGAACCACGAATGGGAGATCTTCCGCGTCGCCACCTCGGTGCCGTTCGAATTGATGGAAGCGGCGATCCTCGGGGCGGTCGGCCAGACGCTGCCGGCCATCGCCGGCGAAGGTTTCGCGCCGTTGTTGCCGGGCCTGGTGGGACGCGAGTTCGCCCTGATCGACCTGGGCGTGCTCAGCCCGCACTTTGAGGCCGGCAACTGGGAGCAGCCGGAGATCGATACCCAGCTGTTGCAGCAGGCCGCGGCGGCCCATGGGCTGGCGGCCAGTCGCTACGGGCAGTACCGCCTGTCCCGGACCTGCCCGGACAGTGCCGTCGAACCGGATACCTTCCCGTTGCATGTGCAGTTGCAGGTGCCGTCGGGCACGGCGGTCGAGGCGCCGTTTGCCGGGGTGCTGCACCGTGCTGCCGATGGTGCGTTGCGCCTCGACGGCCCACAATTGAGTGTACGGCTATGGGGCGTCACGCCCTCGGTGCATGCCGGCGCGGCGCTGGTCAAAGGCCAGGTGCTGGGGGCGGTGGACGGCGGGCTCAAGGTCCAGCTGTGCCGTGGCGCGCAGCTCGATCCGCCGCTGTTCTGTACGCCATCGCGAGCCGCAGCATGGCAGGCGCTGTGCCCGTCGCCGGCGGCGCTGCTGGGCCTGGCCTGCGACGCCGAGCCGGAGCTCGATCCGCAAGCCTTGCTGGCGCGACGCGAGGCCAGTTTCGCCCGTTCGCAGAAGCACTATTACGTCGACCCGCCACGCATCGAGCGCGGCTGGCGCAACCACCTGATCGACATGCAGGGCCGTTCCTATCTGGACATGCTCAACAACGTCGCGGTGCTCGGTCACGGTCATCCACGCATGGCCGCCGAGGCCGCGCGCCAGTGGTCGCTGCTCAACACCAACTCGCGCTTCCACTACGCGGCGATTGCCGAGTTCTCCGAGCGTCTGCTGGCGCTGGCGCCGGACTCCATGGACCGAGTGTTCCTGGTCAACAGCGGCAGCGAGGCCAACGACCTGGCGATCCGCCTGGCCTGGGCCTACAGCGGCGGGCGCGACATGCTCAGCGTGCTGGAGGCCTACCACGGCTGGACGGTGGGCGCGGACGCGGTGTCCACCTCGATCGCCGACAACCCCCAGGCCCTGAGCAGCCGCCCGGACTGGGTGCATCCGGTAACCGCGCCCAATACCTATCGCGGTGAGTTCCGCGGCCAGAACAGCACTCCGGACTACGTGCGCAGCGTCGAACACAACCTGGCCAAGCTGGCGGAGCAGAAGCGCCAGCTGGCCGGTTTCATCTGCGAGCCGGTGTATGGCAACGCCGGTGGCATCGCCCTGCCGCCGGGTTACCTGAAGCAGGTCTACGCCCTGGTCCGCGCCCAGGGCGGGGTGTGCATCGCCGACGAGGTGCAGGTCGGCTACGGGCGCATGGGCAAGTTCTTCTGGGGCTTCGAAGAGCAGGGCGTGGTGCCGGACATCATCACCATGGCCAAAGGCATGGGCAACGGCCAGCCGCTGGGGGCGGTGATCACCCGCCGGGAGATCGCCGAAGCGCTGGAGGCCGAAGGCTATTTCTTCTCCTCGGCCGGCGGCAGCCCGGTGAGTTGCCGGATCGGCATGGCGGTGCTCGACGTGATGCAGGAAGAAAAACTCTGGGAAAACGCCCAGGTGGTCGGCGGCCACTTCAAGCAGCGCCTGGAAGCCCTGATCGAGCGTTATCCGCTGGTGGGCGCGGTGCATGGCTCGGGGTTCTACCTGGGACTGGAGCTGATCCGCAATCGCCAGACCCTGGAGCCGGCCACGGAGGAGACCGCACTGCTGTGCGATCGCCTGCGCGAGCTGGGGATCTTCATGCAGCCCACCGGCGACTACCTGAACATCCTCAAGATCAAGCCGCCGATGGTCACCACGCGCCAGAGCGTCGACTTCTTTGTCGACATGTTGGCGAAGGTGCTGGACGAGGGGCTCTAAGCCCCTCGATCTCCTCGTACCCGGATCGCGAGCAAGCTCGCTCCTACAGGTTGGCGGCGTTCCTGTAGGAGCGAGCTTGCTCGCGATAGCGCCAGAACAGACAACCCCATCCCCAGAACGACCCGATAAATACCGATAAGAATCGGTATTTATCGGGTTTTATTTTTGAATTTATATTTTTATGACTTCTAAAGTCGATTTTTATCGGATATAAAGTCATCCCTGTCGGGACCCGGCCAAGCCGCGTCCGGCCTTGCCCTTTTCTGTCATCGGCCGATGCCACCATCGGTCCTTTGCTGCTGCCCAGGAGATGATTCATGAGCCGTATCGTTACCGTCGCCGCAACCCAGATGGCCTGTTCCTGGGACCTCGAAGCCAATATCGAGACCGCGGAAAAGCTGGTCCGCGAGGCCGCCGCCAAAGGCGCGCAGATCATCCTGATCCAGGAACTGTTCGAGACCCCGTACTTCTGCCAGAAGCCGAACCCGGACTACCTGCAGCTGGCCACCCCGGTGGAAGGCAACGCGGCCATCGCCCACTTCCAGAAGGTCGCCCGCGAGCTGCAAGTGGTGCTGCCGATCAGCTTCTTCGAGCTGGCCGGGCGTGCGCGTTTCAACAGCATCGCGATCATCGACGCCGACGGCAGCAACCTCGGGATTTATCGTAAAAGCCACATCCCGGACGGCCCTGGCTATCACGAAAAGTACTACTTCAATCCGGGCGACACCGGCTTCAAGGTGTGGAACACCCGTTACGCGAAAATCGGCGTGGGCATCTGCTGGGACCAGTGGTTCCCCGAGTGCGCCCGCAGCATGGCACTGCAAGGCGCACAGATTCTGTTCTACCCGACCGCCATCGGCAGCGAACCCCACGACAAGAGCATCTCGTCCCGCGACCACTGGCAGCGCGTGCAACAAGGCCACGCCGGCGCCAACCTGATGCCGCTGATCGCCAGCAACCGCATCGGCAACGAAGAGCAGGACGGCTACGACATCACCTTCTACGGCTCGTCGTTCATCGCCAACCCGTTCGGCGAGAAGGTTGAAGAACTGAACGAGACTGAAGAAGGTATTCTTGTCCACAGTTTCGACCTCGACGAGCTGGAACACATTCGCAGCGCCTGGGGTTCGTTCCGCGACCGTCGGCCGAACCTGTACAGCGCGATCAAAACCCTCGACGGTTCCCTGGAGTCCTGAACCCATGACCACTTTGCACAGCACCCCTCGCGCCGACGGCTTCTACATGCCAGCCGAGTGGGCGACGCAGACCCAGACCTGGATGATCTGGCCCGAGCGCCCGGACAACTGGCGCCTGGGCGGCAAGCCGGCGCAAGCCGCACACGTAGCGGTGGCCAAGGCCATCGCCCGCTTCGAACCGGTGACCGTGGCGGTCTCCGCGGGCCAGTATGAAAACGCCCGGGCACGCCTGGACGTGCCGAATATCCGCCTGGTGGAGATGTCCAGCGACGACGCCTGGGTCCGGGATACCGGCCCGACCTTCGTCATTAACGACAAGGGCGAAGTCCGTGGCGTGAACTGGGATTTCAACGCCTGGGGCGGTTTCGACGGCGGCCTGTATTCGCCGTGGAACCGTGACGCGCAGGTGGGCGGCAAGATCCTCGAGATCGAGCGCAGCCCGCGTTACCGCACCGAGGGCTTCGTGCTCGAAGGCGGCTCGATTCACGTCGACGGCGAAGGCACGGTGATCACCACCGAAGAGTGCCTGCTCAACCGCAATCGCAACCCGCACCTGAACCGTGCCGAGATCGAAGCGGTGCTCAGCGCCAACCTGGCGGTGGATAAGGTCATCTGGCTGCCGGACGGCCTGTACAACGACGAAACCGACGGCCATGTGGATAACTTCTGCTGCTACGTGCGCCCGGGCGAAGTGCTGCTGGCCTGGACCGACGACCCGCAGGACCCGAACTACCCACGCTGCCAGGCAGCACTGAAAGTGCTGCAAGACAGCACCGACGCCAAGGGTCGCCCGTTCACCGTGCACAAGATGCCGATTCCGGGGCCGTTGTATGCGACCGAAGAAGAGTGCGCGGGCGTCGACCCGGTGGACGGCACCCAGGAGCGTAATCCGTCGGTGCGCCTGGCCGGTTCCTATGTGAACTTCCTGATCGTCAACGGCGGCATCATCGCCCCGAGTTTCGACGACCCTCTGGATGCCCAGGCCAAGGAGATTCTGCAGAACCTGTTCCCGCAGCACGAAGTGGTGATGGTGCCGGGTCGCGAGTTGTTACTGGGGGGCGGAAATATCCATTGCCTTACCCAACAGCAACCGGCGCCGCACAAGGTTTGAGTGTTGTTGTAACAGCCTGTGACGCCTGATTGACGGGTTGTTACATGGATCCAATCCGGCGTCGCCCGGCAAGCCCGCAGCCCTGATGGACTGCGGGTTTTTTTGTATCCGAAAGCCAGCAATCACGGGACCTTGGCATAGCTCTTGTATCTCTCGCGAGGTCACTCTGAGGCCGGTGGAACTGCGATGTTCTGTCATAAACCTTGGATAAGTTAGCCGCTCACAAACCGGGAGAGAGCGCTGGAGATGAATAGGGTCAGCGAGCGGACTTCACATCCCTTGGCAATGAATAACGAATCGCTTCAGGTTCTGGCGCAATGGTTGAAGTCCAATGGAACGCGACAGGTCCGGGAAGCCGACCCGCGTCGGATGATCCTCGATCGTTACCCTGCTGGTTTGTTCAGCGAGGCGGAACTCGAAGCGTTGTGGGATGTGTTGGAAGGATAAGCAAACAACGGATTGGTAAAAGCGCTGCCCTGATGGCAGCGTTTTTTTTTGCGCGAATGTAGCCGCTGCCGCAGGCTGCGATAGGTCCGAAGGACCTCAAGCGGGCTCAAGAGCGGCGCCCGCTTCGCGGTCGATCGCAGCCTCGCGGTGCTCGGCAGCGGCTACAGGGTGTAATCCGATACTTCGGTACACGCGATCGTGTGTAGCCGCTGCCGCAGGCTGCGATAGGTCCGAAGGACCTCCAGCGAGCTCAAGAGCGGCGCCCGCTTCGCGGTCGATCGCAGCCTCGCGGTGCTCGGCAGCGGCTACAGGGTGCATCCGATAGTTCGGTACACGCGATCGGTGTAGCCGCTGCCGCAGGCTGCGATAGGTCCGAAGGACCTCCAGCGAGCTTAAGAGCAGCGCCCGCTTCGCGGTCGATCGCAGCCTCGCGGTGCTCGGCAGCGGCTACAGGGTGCAACCCGATAGTTCGGTACACGCGATCGTGTGTAGCCGCTGCCGAAGGCTGCGATAGGTCCGAAGGACCTCCAGCGGGCTCAAGAGCAGCGCCCGCTTCGCGGTCGATCGCAGCCTCGCGGTGCTCGGCAGCGGCTACAGGGTGCAATCCGATAGTACGGTACATGCGATCGTGTGTAGCCGCTGCCGCAGGCTGCGATAGGTCCGAAGGACCTCCAGCGGGCTCAAGAGCAGCGCCCGCTTCGCGGTCGATCGCAGCCTCGCGGTGCTCGGCAGCGGCTACAGGGTGCAACCCGATAGTTCGGTACACGCGATCGGTGTAGCCGCTGCCGCAGGCTGCGATAGGTCCGAAGGACCTCCAGCGAGCTCAAGAGCGGCGCCCGCTTCGCGGTCGATCGCAGCCTCGCGGTGCTCGGCAGCGGCTACAGGGTGTAATCCGATAGTTCGGTGCATGCGATCGGTGTAGCCGCTGCCGCAGGCTGCGATCGACGGCGCAGCCGGCGCCAGGCCGCCACTACGCTCACGCGATGGCTGGCCGTATCCATGGCTGCGTTTTAGAAGCTGTAGGTACCGGTCACCACCAGGCTGCGCGGGTCGCCGAACTGGATCTGCCCGGCGCTGGTAGCCGAGGAGTAGTAAGTGCGGTCGCTGATGTTGTTCAGCGCGGCCCGCAGGTCCCAGTCCTTCTGCCGGAAGCCGGCCAGGGCGTCCCAGCGGCCATAGCCCGGAAGCATCACGGTATTGGCGTTGTCGGCATAACGATCACCCACCAGGGTCAGGCCGGTCTCGGCGTACCAGCCCATTTCCGGTTTCCAGGTCACGAACAGGCTGCCGTTGCGCTTGGCCACGTTGTTCACCCGGTTACCTTCGTCACCGTTATTGCTCTTGACCACAGTCGCGTCCTGCAGGCCGATGCCACCGCGTATCGACCAGTTGCCGACGATCTTGCCGGCCGCGGTCAGTTCCACGCCGCGTGAGCGCTGCAGGCCGGTCAGCAGGATCACGTTTGGGTCTTCCACGCTGCGGCTGCGGCGGTTGTAGAGCTCCAGCTCATAGACCGCCAGGGTGGTGCTGAAGCGGTCGTCAAGCCAGTCGCTCTTGACCCCGATTTCCTTCTGCCGAGTGCGTTCGGGGCTCAGGTCGTTGGTGTTGCCGTTGGCGTTCGGGGTGATGCCGATCAGGCCTCCGCCGACGGGGGAGAAGCTCTTGCTCCAGGAGGCGTAGAAGGAATGGTTCTCCAGCGGAGTCCAGACCACACCCAGGCGCGGGCTGGTGCTGTGACTGTCGCGGTCGTCCTTGCGATCCAGAAGCTTGTTGTGGGTCTCGACGTTGAAGTTGTCGTAGCGCAGGCCGGCGAGCACTTGCCACTGATCGTTCAGGCGCAGCTGGTCCTGGACATAGACGGCGCGGCTTTCCACCTCGCTGTGGTTGTAACTGGACGCCACCATTTTCCCGGTATGGCGCAGGTTTTTATCCGGGTTGAACGGGTCCAGGGACGGCACGGCCTGGCCACTGGCGCTGACCGCCGCTGCGGTGTAGAGCTTCGGATCGCGTCGCTGGCTGCCCAGCTCGACACCCGTCAGCAGTCGGTGTTCGAGGCCGAAGGTATCGAAGGTGCCTTCGACTTCGAGGTTGTTGTAAATGTTGCGGGTGTTCAGGTCCTGCTGCCAGCGCTGGCGGTTCACCCGCTTGGTGCGGCTGTCGTAGCCGGTCTGGTAGGTGTTGTCGAAATCGCTGTTGAGCTTGAACAGGCTCAGGGTATGGCGCAGTTGCCAGTTGTCGTTCAGCTCGTAGCTGAGCTTGGAACGCAGGGACTGGGACTTGTCGTCGATGTAGTCGCGCTTGTCGCCGTAAGTGGTGTCGCGGCTCACGTCCGCCGGGCGCCCGTCGATCCCCGGGATGCCGCGGTCCGGCGTGCGGTTGTAGCGGCTGTATTCGTACTGCACCAGCCAGTTCAGGTCCGGCGTCAACTGCCAGCTCATGGACGGCGCGAACAGCTGGCGACTGCCACTGACGCCGTCGCGGAAGCTGTTGTTGTCCTGGTTGCCCATGTTCAGGCGCAGGCTGATGTTCTCGCTGGGGTCGGCGCTGAGGTCGGCATACAGGCTGCGCAGGTCTTCGCTGCCGCCTTTGACTTCGACGCTGGAGTGGCGGCCGAACTGCGGCAGCTTGCTCACCCGGTTGACGATCCCGCCCTGGCTGCCACGGCCGTAAAGCACCGCCGCCGGGCCCTTGAGCACCTCGATACGCTCGATGTTGTGCAGGTCGCGCACGTACTGGCTGTCGTCACGGACGCCGTCGAGGTAGAAGTCGTTGCTGGCGTCGAAGCCGCGAATGCGCAGGCTGTCGAAGCGAGTGTCGGCGCCGCTGCTGACGTTGGGAATGCCGCTCAGGGCCGTGCCCAGATCGTTGATGCCGTAGTCCAGCACGTTGCTGGTCTTCACCGAGTCGATGGCTTGCGGCACATAGCGCACCGGCGTGGCGGTGCGGGTCGCGGTGCTGACTTCCTTGACCCGTGGATCGTCGGCATCGACTTCTGCGCTGATGGCGGTGGCTGGCAGGGTGGTCGGGGCGGCGCAGGTGAAACCGGCCGTCAGCGAGGCGCAAAAGCCAAGGGTGAGGGGAGTCAGGCGGAAGGGGGCAGGCATGGAAAAACGCATCCAGAAGGGTGAAGGAAACAGTGGTCGCGAATGGTAATGCTTGCTATTTACTTTCGTTAATTATTCTTGGAAAGTTCCCTGGGCGGATTGTTTCAATTTGTGTCTTGATTGAAATGAAGTGGATACACGGCCGATTCGACCGATTCCCGAAACAGACTAAAAGCCATTCCAGCGTTTTTTCCTGTGGGCCACGGGCATAGTCTGCCGCCATCGAATTTATCGGCCTTTGTCCCGGAGCCTTGCATGTCGGCAGCGACCCTTCATTACATCTACGATCCTTTGTGCGGCTGGTGCTACGGCGCCAAGCCGCTGGTGCAGGCGGCCCAGGCGGTGCTGCCGGTGGTGGCCCATGGCGGCGGCATGATGACCGGGCGCAACTGCCAGCAGGTTTCGCCGCAACTGCGCGACTACGTCATGCCCCATGACCGGCGCATTGCCGAATACACCGGGCAGCCGTTCGGCGAGGCCTACTTCGAAGGTTTGCTGCGCGATCATTCGGCGGTCTTCGATTCGGCCCCGCCGATCGCCGCGGTCCTGGCGGCGCAGGCGCTCGCCGGGCGCGGCCTGGAATTGCTCGGACGCTTGCAGACGGCGCATTACGTCGAAGGGCGACGCATCGCCGATGTCGACGTACTGTTGGAGCTCGCCGAAGGCCTGGGCTTTGAGCGCGGCGAGTTCGAGGAAGCCTTCGAATACGCCGCGGCGAATAGCCTGGACGAGCACATCAAGGCCAGCCGCGCCTTGTTGGCCCGGGTCGGTGGCCAGGGTTTTCCGACCCTGGTGCTGGAACAGGACGGTCAGTTCAGGCTGATCGATATCAGCCCCTGGCTGGGCAAGCCGCAGGCGTTCGCCGAGTGGCTGAGCGAGGCCTTCGGTACGCCCGAGGTCGAGCTTTCACCGAGCCTGCAGGCCTGTGGCCTGGACGGTTGCGCCCTTTGAACCACCCACTTATTGACGGAGTCACCCATGGATAACCTGGCACTGATCAAAAGCACCTACGAAGGCGCCAACTCCCAGGAGAACGCGAAAAACACCGCCGCCGCCCTGGCCGCCGATGCGCGCTGGACCGAGGCGGCAGGCTTTCCCTACGCCGGCACCTACATCGGTTTCGATGCCGTGGTGGAGAATGTCTTCAAGCGCCTGGCCACCGAATGGGAAGGCTTTGCCTTCACCGTCGAGAACTATGTGGCCCAGGGCGACAAGGTGTTCGCCTACGGCAATTACAGCGGCGTCTATAAAGCCACGGGCAAACCGCTGAATGCCCGCGTGGCCCATTTGTGGACCCTCAAGGATGGCAAGGTCACGCACTTTGAACAGTTCGTCGACAGCCATACCGTGCAACTGGCCATCAAGGATCGTTAAGTTCTTAGACGATTTTCGCCTATTTTCAGACGATTCTTGAAATTGACACACTGTTCGGGGCGCAGATAGGATTCGCGCCAACGCCTGTGGCCAACGGCCATGACATTCAAATAATAAAAGGCCCGCCGCGATTCTTCGTGGGCGGGTCTTTTTGTTCTGGCCTGAAAAAAGAGCGCTTAAGCGCCGTTTCCAAGGAGCACCACAGCGCGTCATCAACCCGTAATAAGGAAAATAAAATGTTGAACAAGCGGATCGGTCTGATCGCACTGGGGATTCTGAGCAGTACTCAAGTTATGGCTAACGACCAGGCTGAGTCCAAGGGTTTTGTCGAGGACAGCAGCCTGAAAATCCTGCTGCGCAACGCCTACATCAATCGCGACAAGAAAAACGGTAACGATGACCAGCGCGAGTGGGGTCAAGCGGCCATTGGTACCTTCTCGTCGGGCTTCACCCAAGGCACCGTGGGCGTGGGCGTCGACGCCTTCGGCCTGTACGGCCTGCGCCTGGATAAAGGCAGCCACAGCGGCGGCCAGGGCATCGACTTCTTCAAGCCAAGCGAAGGCGGCAACAAGAGCCCGGCAGGCGACCTGGCCAAGGCCGGCGCCGCGGTCAAATTCCGCCTGTCCAACACCGTCCTGACCTACGGCGACCAGATGCCGGCCCTGCCGGTGCTGAGCTACGACAATGGCCGTCTGCTGCCGGAAAGCTACACCGGTACCCTGATCACCTCCAAAGAGATCAAGGGCCTGGAGCTGAACGCCGGTCGTTTCACCGCCGAATCGCGTAAAAGCGCCGAAGGCCGTGACAGCGGTGGCCTGAAGTCGATCAACGTATTGGGCGGCAGCTACCAGTTCACCGAACAGTTCAAGGGCTCGCTGTACGCTTCCGACGTCGAAGACGTGCTGAAGAAGCAGTACGTGAACCTGAACTACGTGTTCCCGCTGGCCACCGATCAGTCCCTGACCTTCGACTTCAACGGCTACCGCACCAAGCTGGACAAGTCCTACGCCGAGTTCAAAGAAGCAGGCGGCCAGGACAACAAAATCTGGAGCCTGGCAGCCACCTACGCCACCGGCCCGCACTCCTTCACCCTGGCGCACCAGCGCAGCACCGGCGACAGCAACCTGGGCTACGCCTACGGCGGCTACCAGAAAGAGCAGCACCGCGTGGGCGACGGTGGCAACACCATCTACCTGGCGAACTCCTACTGGTCCGACTTCAACGCTGAAGACGAGCGCAGCTGGCAGCTGGGCTACGGTCTGGACTTCGGCGCCTTCGGCGTACCGGGCCTGACCTACAACCTGGCTTACGTGCGTGGTGACAACATCACCTCCACCAACAGCGAGGGCCACACCACCACTGGCGGCACCGAGCGCGAAATTTTCAACCAGTTCAAGTACGTGGTCCAGAGCGGCCCGGCCAAGGACCTGAGCGTCAAGGTTCGTAGTTCGATCCTGCGCGTATCGCAGAAGTCCAGCGGCTACAACGACAGCGGTAACGAACTGCGTGTGTTCGTCGACTACCCGATCAACGTGTTCTGATGAATGCCTGATCGCGGCCTGATACCAGGCCAACAATAGAAAAAGCCCCGACTGGTTCGGGGCTTTTTTGTGGGCATTACCCCGTCCTGAATAGCACCGCGGCTCTCTGTAGCCGCTGCCGCCAGGCTGCGATCGGGCGCGAAGCGCCCGCGGATCGGAGAGCGGTTGTTGCTCAGTCCGAGTTGATCACCAATCGACGGGTTATTGCGCCTGAAAGCTCTGCAGATAAGCCAGCAGATTATCGATCTTCTCCTGATCGCTCAGCCCCCAGAAAATCATCCGCGTACCAGGCACCACCGCCTTCGGATCTTCCAGGTAGGCCACCAGCTTGTCGCGGGTCCAGACGATGCCGGACGACTTCATCGCATCGGAGTACTGATAGTCCGCCACGCTCCCCGCCGTGCGCCCGAAAATGCCATTGAGCTGCGGCCCGAAAGAGCTGCGCACCGAAGGCCCGATATTGTGGCAGCCGCCGCAAATGCGCTTGAACAGCTTGCCACCGGCCTCGGCATCGCCCACTGCTTCTGCCTGGGCGTGGAGCGACAGCAGGCTGAGCATCAGGGTCAAGGTCAGGGCGGCGGTTCTTTTCATGTTCGGCTCCGGATCGGGTGTGGCTTGTGGCAAAAGCGGGGGGGCTATTTGAGCATGGTTGGCGGGTGTTGGGGATGGCCATCAGGGGAAAGGGACGTGGTGGTGTCACAGCTCCCTGGCCCGGTGTCGCGTAGGGACCCGGCGCCGCACGTCCGTTGGGGCGCACTATACTTTTCAGAAGATTTGCCCCGGGGATAGAGGCAATGTTCCAGCAGGCTTGGGAGGAGGGTTAGGCATCGGTGTGGCGCTGCGGTTGGGCGACGTTGCGTTTGCACGGCCACAGAACAACCGGCACGGGATGACGAGAAAATGGCGATAGCAATCATCTTGGTTCTAGTCGTTGTCGCTTCAGTGCTGTTTCACCTGCTTGCTCCCTGGCAGATGACGCCGGCGGCCTCCAACTGGGGGTCGATAGACACCACGCTGCTGATCACCCTGGTCATCACCGGCATCTTTTTCATCGCCATCACGGTATTCATGGCCATCGCCGTGATTCGCTTCCGTCATCGGGAAGGTGTCCGGGCGCACTACCAGCCGGAAAGCAAGAAGCTGGAAGGGTGGCTGGTCATCCTCACCTCGCTGGGCATCATCGGCATGCTGGCGCCCGGCCTTGTGGTCTACAACGATTTCGTCCAGGTGCCGCAAGAGGCTACCCAGCTCGAAGTGGTTGCCCAGCAGTGGCAGTGGGCTTTTCGCTTTCCCGGACAGGACGGAAAACTCGGCAAGGCGGATGTTAAATGGATCGATCCCGGCAACCCCTTCGGTCTTGATCGCAACGATCCTGCGGGGCAGGACGATGTGCTGGTCATGAACAATGAAGTGCGCCTGCCCATCGATCGGCCGGTAAAAGTCCTGCTGCGGGCAAAGGATGTTCTGCACGATTTCTATGTTCCGCAGATGCGCGCAAAGATGGATATGGTGCCGGGCATGGTGTCCCACTTCTGGTTTACCCCGACCCGGCTCGGCAAGTTTGAAGTGCTGTGCGCCGAGTACTGTGGCCTGGGGCATTTCAATATGCGCGGCCATCTGATTGTCGAGGAGCAGGGCGCTTTCGACCAATGGTTCGCCAGCCAGCCGACCTTTGCCCAGACGCTGACGAGCGTCGCCACGCCAAGCCGGGACAGCCTGCTGGAAAAAGGTCGCCAACTGGTGGAAAGCCATGGCTGCCGCGCCTGCCATAGCCAGGACGGCAGCACCAGCCTGGGCCCGGGCTGGAAGGACCTGTACGGCCGCTCGGAACCGCTGGCCGATGGCAGCAGCGTCCAGGTCGACGAGGCCTACCTCAAGGAGTCGATTCTTAAGCCGCAGGCCAGGCTGGTCCAGGGATTCCCGCCGGTCATGGTGGCCTATACTTTCACCCAGGATGACCTGGCCGCCGTGGTGGCCTTCATCAAGTCGCTGAGTGCCGCGGGGCAGAACGGGCAAGGCCCAGCGGGCGCACAGGATGAGCTGGCGGTGCAGGGACAGCGGCTGGCCGAATCGCTGGGTTGCCTGGCCTGCCACAGTGTCGATGGCAGCCAGGGTATCGGCCCGAGCTGGCAGGGTTTGTACGGCAAGACGGAAACCCTGGCCGATGGTTCTCAGATCAAGGTCGATGAGGGCTACCTGAAGGATTCCGTGCGCCAACCTGGCGCTGCGATCGTCAAGGGTTATGCCGCAGTGATGCCGACCTTTACCCCCAATGACAAGGAACTGGACGCTCTGATCGCCTTCATCAAGTCGAAAGCTGCTGTCGACGCGGATGCCGGCAAGGTGGAATCGGGCAAGTCGCCGTAAATAGCCGGAAATGCTCCGAAACTTAGCGGAGGATGACCTGATGGCTTATGTCGAGCACGCAGAAACAGAAGTCCTGCACGAACCGAAGAGCTTCTTCACGCGCTATATCTGGAGCCAGGACCACAAGGTCATCGCTATCCAGTATTCCTTGACGGCGATATCCGTGGGGCTCGTCGCCCTGGTGCTGTCCGGCCTGATGCGCATGCAGATCGGCTTTCCCGGCAGCCTCGAGTTCATGGATGCCAGCACCTATTATCAGGCGATGACCATGCACGGCATGATCATGGTCATCTACCTGCTGACGGCGCTGTTCCTGGGCGGCTTCGGCAACTATCTGATTCCGCTGATGGTGGGCGCCCGGGACATGGTCTTCCCCTACGTCAACATGCTGAGCTTCTGGTTCTACCTGCTCTCGGTCCTGGTGCTGCTTTCCAGCTTCTTCGTCCCGGGCGGGCCCACCGGGGCGGGCTGGACACTCTATCCGCCGCAATCGATCACCCAGGGCACCCCGGGAACCGAATGGGGCATCGTGTTGATGCTGGTGTCGCTGGCGATCTTCATCGTCGCCGCCACCATGGGCGGGCTGAACTACGTGACCACGGTGCTGCAGGCACGCACTCGCGGCATGACGCTGTTTCGCATGCCGCTCTCCGTCTGGGGCATCTTCATGGCCTCGATCCTGGCCCTGCTGGCCTTTCCCGCCTTGTTCGTCAGCGCCGTGATGATGCTGTTCGACAAGCTGCTGGGCACCAGCTTCTTCATGCCGGCGGTGATCTCGATGGGGCAGCAGCTCGCGCACCAGGGCGGCAGCCCGATACTGTTCCAGCACCTGTTCTGGTTCTTCGGCCATCCGGAGGTCTACATCGTCGCCCTCCCGGCGTTCGGCCTGGTCTCCGACCTGATCAGCACCCATGCGCGCAAGAACATCTTCGGTTACCGCATGATGGTGTGGGCCATCGTCGCCATCGGCGTGTTGAGCTTCGTGGTCTGGGCGCACCACATGTACGTCAGCGGGATGAACCCGTACTTCGGCTTCTTTTTCGCCGCCACCACCTTGATCATCGCCGTGCCGACCGCGCTGAAAGTCTACAACTGGGTGCTGACCCTGTGGCATGGCGACATCCATCTGACGGTGCCGATGCTGTTCGCCCTGGCCTTTATCGTCACCTTCCTGGTCGGTGGGCTCACCGGCTTGTTTCTCGGCAACGTGATTGTGGATATCCCGCTGTCGGACACCTATTTCGTGGTGGCCCACTTCCATATGGTGATGGGGGTGGCGCCGATCCTGGTGATATTTGGCGCCATCTATCACTGGTTTCCGAAGATCACCGGGCGCCTGATGAACGACACCCTGGGCAAGCTGCATTTCTGGATAACCTTCCTGGGGACCTACTGCATCTACTTCCCCATGCACTACCTGGGGCTACTGGGCATGCCCCGGCGCTATTACGCCTGGCAGAACTACGACTTCATCCCGCAATCGGCGCAGCAACTGAATGCGTTCATCACCGTTGTCGCACTGACGGTCGGGGTATGCCAGCTGCTGTTCCTCTTCAACCTGGCCTGGAGTGCCTTCAAAGGCAAGCCGGCGGGCCCGAACCCATGGGGGGCGGCGAGCCTGGAATGGCAGACGCCGGACACCCCGCCCGTCCATGGCAACTGGGGGCCGGAGCTGCCGGTGGTGCACCGTTGGGCCTATGACTACAGCGTGCCCGGGATAGAGCAGGACTTCGTGCCACAGACGGTCTCTGCCCAGGAGCTGGAGCAGATGAGGCAGCGCTGTGCAGAAGCCAGGGCCGCGAGCGAAAGACCATGAACGGGCCGCTATTGAAAAACACCGAAAGCGCCGGCTCCGGAGGCCGTTGGAGCCAACCCCCCGGCACCTCTCGGGTACCGGAAGGCTTCGATAGGGCGAAAGCCGCAAAAGTGGGCCTGCGCGTGTTCCTGGGGGTGGTGACCTCGCTGTTCCTGTTGTTCTTGCTGGCCTTCATCGCACGTTCGCAAATGGCCGACTGGCAGCCCCTGACCGACCCGTTGGCGCCGCTGGCCAGTGCCCGGCAACTCTGGCTGAACACGATCCTGCTGGTGCTGGGCAGTGTCAGCCTGCAGTGGGCGCGACTGGCCGCCCGGCGGGGCGCGTTGAGCGGGACCCGCCTCGGCTTCACCCTGGGCGGCGTCTTTGCGATCGCCTTTATCGGGGGGCAACTCTGGGTCTGGAAGCAGTTCGTCGACTGGGGTTATTTCGTCTCCGCTAATCCGGCCAACAGCTTTTTCTATCTGCTGACCGGCGTGCACGGGCTGCATCTACTGGGAGGCCTGGTGGCCTGGGGCACCGTCGGCGCCCGGTTCCTGCGACGGGTTGCGCTGTCGCAACTGGCCTCCAGCGTGGAGCTCTGCGCGATCTATTGGCATTACCTGCTGGGGCTCTGGATCGTCCTCTTCTTCCTGCTGACCAGCACGCCGGAAACCTATCAAGCCATCGCCGCGTTCTGCGGCCTGAGGTGAAGCCATGGCATTGCCCTCAGCAACCCCTCCGGAAGATCCCGTCCCGCCCCCACCCGATACGCTGGTAGCGGGGTGGAAGAGCATCGCCACCGACTGGGCCTCGGATCAGGATGTGTTCAAGCGGGTGCCCTGGGGCAAGGCGATGATGTGGATCTTCCTGCTCAGCGACACCTTCATCTTCACCTGCTTCCTGACCGGCTACATGTCGGTGCGCATGAGTGCCACCGCCCCCTGGCCGAACCCCAGCGAAGTGTTCGCCCTGACCATCGGTGGCGTTGAAATCCCGTTGATCCTGATCGCCATCATGACCTTCGTGCTGATCAGCAGCAGCGGCACCATGGCCATGGCCGTGAACTTCGCCTATCGCCGTGTACGCGGCAAATGCGCGGCCCTGATGCTGGCTACCGCGGCCTTCGGGGCGACCTTTGTCAGCATGCAGGCGTTCGAGTGGAGCAAGCTCATCGCCGAAGGCGTACGCCCCTGGTCGAACCCCATGGGCGCCGCGCAATTCGGTGCCAGCTTTTTCATGATCACCGGATTCCACGGGCTGCATGTATCGATCGGCGTCATTTATCTGTGCATCGTCGCCTTCAAGGTATTGCGCGGTGACTACGAGCGCTCCGGCAACTATCAGATCGTCGAGATCGCCGGGCTGTACTGGCACTTCGTGGACCTGGTGTGGGTATTTATCTTCGCTTTCTTCTACTTATGGTGAGCCCGCAGAGGAGTACCGGCGATGGCACATGCACAAGGTCAACAGCATCCAGTGAGCTTGTACCTGAAGATCTGGGGGCTGTTGTTCGTACTCAGTACCCTGTCCTACCTGGTCGACTACTTTCACTTCCAGGGCTATTTCAGGTGGTCGCTGATCCTGGTCCTCATGCTGTTGAAGGCGGGCCTGATCGTTTCCATCTTCATGCACATGGCGTGGGAACGCCTGGCGATGGTCTACGCCATACTCGTCCCGCCCTTGTGTCTGCTGGTGCTGGTGGGCCTGATGGCAGCCGAGGCGGATTACGTGTTTTCCACCCGGGGGATTTTCCTCGGGCAATGACCTGCTTCCGCCTCCGGCGTTCAACGGCGTTCTATATCGTTCGCTTGAACTGATGCCATTTCTGCAGCCAGGCCACTACCCAGTGAGGGGCTGCTGCGCCGGTTCCGGCGACCTGCAGCTGTGGGTGATGGCT
Source organism: Pseudomonas sp. RW409 (assembly GCF_003184125.1). Lineage (NCBI taxonomy): Bacteria > Pseudomonadati > Pseudomonadota > Gammaproteobacteria > Pseudomonadales > Pseudomonadaceae > Pseudomonas > Pseudomonas sp. RW409. The sequence goes on from NZ_QHHP01000033.1 coordinate 593,083, forward strand.
GATGACCCGATCCAGGACAGCTTCCTGAGCGGGTTCCACATCCACGAAGAAGATGTGCTCGCCGTCCCTTACCGTCTTTTTCAAATTGCTGAAATGGGCATTGGGTACCTGGATACCAAAGAAACCGCCTTCCCAGATACAGAAGCCCAGGATCACGATCGCCAGGAAGATGAACGGCACCCAGCCGGCCGCGGACTCGGTCCAACCTGCCAGATAGGCACCGAGCAGTACCAATGCCGCGAGCGGTATGCCAATGACCGCGCCAATCTCACCGGAGTGAACGACATCCTGCTTCATGAGTGAGTTCACATCATGCAGGTGATGCTGCTCGACATCCGCATCCCGGTCGCTGAGCACATGAATCTGCTCGGTACTGATGCCGCTGGCTTCCAGTTCGCTTTCAACGGTTTCCAGCTCGTCGAGATTATCGCTGATGTAAAAGTGCCGGTTCATGAGTCACCTCCTACTTCATCGTCGCAGAGGCCCCCATTTTTTCTGCAGTCGTTATCTGAAATTCCAGACCGGTTTTCCTGCCGCCCTGGATAACACCGCACGCTTGTCGCTAGCTAAAAAAGTATAGCACCACCCTCCGCAACGCCTTGCCGGCCGGGGGCTGCGGGCACATAGGGCAATCTGAGGGGGGTGAGTCCTTCTGTTCGAATTGGCCTGGTGAAGTGGGTATTAGCAGTCGGTGCCCGCTGTCTCGGGAGGCAGGGACATTAGCCCAGAAACAACAAAGCCCTCGCAACGATGCGAGGGCTTTGTTTTGTAGGGTGCCGCACCGGGAGTCGCAGCCAGACACTGCTTATGCAGTGTCTGCCTCAGCGCTCACCTGGCGATTTGTTACTTGCTCAGTTTGACCGCCAGTTGTGCCACGTACTGGCCCTGGTGACGAGCGATGTCCAATTCACGAGCATCAGGCTGGCGAGAGCCGTCACCACCGGCAATGGTGGATGCGCCATAAGGCGTGCCACCGCCGACACTGGAAGTGTCGAACAAGGCTGGCGAGCTATAACCGATGGGCACAATGATCATGCCGTGGTGAGCCAGGGTGGTCCACGTGGAGGCAATGGTCATCTCCTGGCCACCACCCGTACCCGTCGAGGTGAATACACTGGCGAGCTTGCCAACCAGCCCACCCTTGGCCCACAGCCCGCCGGTCTGGTCGAGGAAGTTGCGCATCTGGCCGGACATATTGCCGAAGCGGGTCGGGGTACCCAGGATGATTGCGTCGTAGTCGCCCAGCTCGCCTGGTGTGGCCACCGGAGCGCTCTGATCCACTTTCCCATGGGCAGCCTTGAAGGCTTCCGGGTCCATGGTTTCGGGTACGCGTTTGAGAGTGACCTCGACCCCGGGAACGCTCCGGGCACCTTCCGACACGCTCTGGGCCATTGTTTCGATATGACCGTACATCGAATGATAAAGAACCAATACCTTAGCCATGCGTACTTCCTCTTGAGGTGTGTTTTGAGCTGACTGACTGCCTGTTAAATAGGCGATCAGATTAGTTATCCATCCCACCGTTTCACCCTGCATCTGCGTGAGTCGTGGCGCATGATCGATCTAATTGGCTTCTGTGAATATGAGAAAATATCGAACGGGATGTTCGAGAAAATTGATCGTTGTAAAACAACGATGACTGATGGGGGCGACTGTTCTTTTATGAACAGGTCATGAATGTTTTTACTTTCTGCGGCAGGAGTGCGTTTTTAATTGATTGAAATATATAAGGAATATATTTGGATTAAATAACTGATAGCCCCCTTGATAGGGGCTTGGAGAGCGGCGTGGTACTGAAGGAAATTTGAAAGCGAGGAGGGATGTCGGGCAAGGCTCTATGAAAGACTCAGAATCGCCCACTGATACCCAACAGTGGCCCCTTCTGGACAATGTCGTAGACAAAACCGTCATGGCGATAATTCACCCCCATGGCCCGGTAACCGGCCACCGCGGAAAAGCCGGGCAAGAACTCCCAGCCCGCCAGTGCGGCCAGATCCCAGTCTTCCCGGGACTGCCCGGCACCCACCATGCCCCAGGATGACAACCAGAATCGGTCGTTCACGGCATAGTGCCCACGCAGCCCCACCATGGCGTCCGCCCAGGTAGCCTGGTCGGACCCGGACAGGCCGCCAGCAGGTCCACCATGCAGGGTGATGGCGGTGCTGCTGTACCAGACGCGCACGCCGCCCGCGACGTCCAACCGATGATTGTCATCCCCCAACACGGTATATCCGCCCCCCAGGAATCCGGAAGCCGTCTTGCTTTCCACCTCAAGCTTGGACGCCGGAGCGCCCGCTGGTAGACGGTTGCGGGTATCGGTGTCGATGTACATCAAGTCGGCGAGCACGCTGTAGGGGCCGCGCCGCGCCTCGCCCATCAGCATCACCGACATATCGACAGTGCGCGCGATGTCCGAGAAATCGGACTTTATAAACTGCGTCCCGGTGCTACGGTGGCCCACGTGTCCACGGATCCCGGCGCCCCACAGGTAAGGCCCGCCGTTGAACTGCCAACTGTCATCGTCTGCTGCCATGGCCACGATCGGCAGGCTGGAGCCGGCGGCCGTGAAGGCGCTGACCAGCAGAGCCAGGCGGGCATGCCTGAGCCGTGACGATGAACGGGGGTGATCACTGTGCATCATGGTGTTTCTCCGATCAGTGCTGGGTCAGCGCGAGCGCCACATCCTCGGCCCCACAGTCTTGTGTAGGCTTCAGACCGGCCTTCTGAGCCGCCTTGACCTCTTCCTTCGCCGCCGCCAGGTCCGCCAGGAACGCCGGATTGCTGTGCAGGCTCGCCACCGTGGCGGCCCCCATGATGCGGCCGGCATCCACGTCGCTCTGCCAGTGTGCGTCGCAGATCACCCGGCTCTGGCCGTATGCCAGGCCACGGGTCATCAATTCGGTGGCGCGGGCAGGATTGATCTCGGCCAGGACCAGGCCCCAGGCCCAGCCCGCAGCGGAGTGGCCGGACGGCCAGGAACCATCCGTGCGCAGCAGTGGCTCCATGTCCTTGCGGCACGTGCCTTCGTTGTGCACCACGAAGGGGCGGGTACGGTTGTAGGCATTCTTCCCGGCGTAGGTGGAGCCGCCTGCATCCGTCAGGGTGCGCTGCATCAACGTATAGAGATGAGGCGTGTCTTTTTCGCTGATCTGGGTGCCCAGCGCGCAGGAGAAGGTATGCGCCGGGCCCGGGAATGACAGTTCCGCGTCCGTTGCCGCAAGTTTCTCCCGGACCGAGCCACGCAGCGCCAGCGCGGCACGGCGTGCTTCCTCGTCCCGTGCCAGCGCCGCAGAGTCAGGTTTGGGTGGGGCGCCGAGCAACGCCAGGCGCACTGGCAATTCGGCCGGGGCGAGATAGCCTGGAGCCAGCTTGAAATGAGGGTCCGTGACGGTCGTGGTGGCATCCTCGGCAAGTACCAGCCCCGACCAGAGCAAGCCGGCCAGGGACAGCGTCACCCCCCAGGGTTCATGTACTTTTTTCATCGACTGCTTCCTTCTTTATGTCGCACACGGTCCCGGCGGTTGATCAGAACCGGTACAAGGCATTCAGGTAGGCACCGGCTCCGACCTTCTCACCCGTCAGCGGGCTGTCGCGGGCGTCGGAGACCAGGGCATAGGTCTTGATGCCACCTTCCAGTGCCAGCTGTGGCTGCCATTGCCAGGTCAGGCCCAGCTTCAAGGTCACGTCCCGCATTCCGCCACCCGGGTGGTACTCATCGAACCGGGTGCGTGCGGCTTGCTGGGCCGTGACGCCGAAGCGGGCCATCATGTCGTTCTCGTTGCTCCAGGTGCCGTACAGCGTCGAGTCCAGGGTCAAGGTCGAAGACAGTGGGTATGCAGTGGCGACCCCGGCCTCCAGGTACGCCGTGCGCCCCAGGCTTTCGCCACCGTAGTTACGGTTCTGGCTCGATTGCAGACCGCGAACGAACAGGCGGCCGTTCGGCAGGATCCAGTACACTTCCGCCCCGACCAGGGCAGTGCTGTCCAGGTTGCCCATTCCCTTCAAGTAGTCATCACGACCGTCCAGGGTATGAATTCTTTCCTTGCGCCCCTGGTCATAACCGATCAGCAGGGCCACCCCGAAAGGCGCCAGCCCCGGCAAGTCCCAACGCAGCCCCTCCGGGAAGGCTGCGGTAAAGGTGCCCCAGTCTTCGGTAGGCAAGACCGCTTTCAGCTTCAGGGACGGGAACGCGGCGTAATGTGAAGAGCCTTCATACAAAGGGCCAACGGCAATTCCGCCGCCTACCGTCACGGATGGCGTGCCGTTTGAATCGTCGAGGGCTGCGTGTGCAGGCAATGCCAGCGTCAATGCGAGTGTCGCACCTATGATGAACATCACCGGATGTCTGAAAGAATTTGGATTATCTTTGGTCGTCATTGTTTATTTCCTTTGGTGTGAACTCTGTAGTGCAGAGCCATCCCTGGCTTGATAAGCCATATCAAACTTGGTGACCTTTGCGTTTAACTTTACTGAGGTGTCAGCCCATTAATCTGACGAACCAGCCACTATTCGAATAATTAAACTTATAGAGCGACGGGCTGCGGCTGTGGAAAACTCCATTGGCCATTCAGTATTTCGTTACTTGGCTGATAAAGTCTGACCGTATAGTTCCATCCGGGCATGGTAGGCAGGCAATTAGCTATCTTTCCGTCGCAACTACCGAACTGAATGACAATCGAACCATCATCACTTTTTTTGGCCGTGAGGTTATTCAACGAATAGGCGTCATATGGGTTTTTTTGAAAGTATCCATCTGCGTTGTAAACACTTACAGACCAGAAACTGTTGACCGGGACATGTCCAACTTTGAGACGGTAAACGGTTTTCCCATCGTTCTGCGGTATCACACCGCCGAGGTAGATTGCGTCCTTGCTCGGGTTTCCGCCCCACCCCGTCGCAGTTCCGATCAGGTGGTGGATCGGATCGACCCCACCTTTAGGGCCAAAGGACTGGTTGTAGTTGGGAATCGTCGAACCAAGAACCGCCAGGGCATCACGCATCTTTTTCTGGCTCGCCTGATCCCACTTCGGTACTGCGAATGCCCCCGGCTTGGCCTGGCTGACCTTGATTGCGTCCTGCAGTCCATGCACCTGCTCAAGGTCTTCTCGATCTGTGGGATCGAAGAACATGCGGACAGCGACAAAAATATAGCGTGTGCCGATATCCTCTTTCGTCAGCGTATGGCGGCCGGCACCGTAAACGACGGCGGTTACGTAGTGATCTTCGTTGACCACTTGCATCGACATGAACCGCTCGCCGGCCTCAGGCAATGTGATCGTGACTGGACCGGCATCGAGATCGAACACCGCTGACGAGTAAAGCGTGTCCCGATTCATTCGGATGACATCCTGAGCGTCGATGGGAACCGGTTCGCGGCTATGGACAAACCGACCAAAACCTCCACTGGCCACCCTTTTACCCATGTAGAGGTCGGACTCGGCACGGATAAAATTATCGACACCCACCAGCGTCGCCCCATCAGAGGATGACTGAGCGTTTGCACTCGCAAAAGTTGCCAGCGTCAGGGCGACGATGCCGGCCGTGAATGAGTAGGGCATTTAAACCTCTTGATCTTATAAGAAGTGATTCTATTCACCAGCTTCAGACTTTTGCTTGTGCCTGGATTGCTTGCTGCACCGCTCGCTGGTGTTGGCATTACCTTTTCAGACTGTATAAGAACGTCTTGATGGAAACTTGCCATTTGGTGCCAAAAGGCGAAGCCATTACGCATCGCCTGTTGGCGGAGTTCGCACAGAAATGGCTGCCGGGATCAGGACGACAAGCCATATCCCGGTAGTTGCAGGCTTCGCAGGTCTCTATTAGATGGTCCGGCGGGAGGGGGGAAGTGGTTAGGCGAAGACGCTGTCTTGAATTTTAATAATCAAGTTTCAAGGCCGAGCGGTAGCGCGACGGTGAACTCCCAGTCCAGCGTTTGAAGGCTCGAGTAAAGTGCGCTTGATCGCTGTAACCCACCATGTAGGCAATCTCGGTCGCAGTGTATTTACCGCTGGCAATGAGCTGAAGGGCTTCGCTGCGACGCGTCTCGTCGCGTAAATCTTCGAAGTCGATGCCGCAGTATTTGAGACGACGTTGCAGCGTTCGAGAAGACAGTCCGATGTTTCTGGAAATAGCGGTAAGTTTGGATTGATCCTGGTCCGATATCTGCTCGATAAGCACGCCTGCCGCTTCCGCGGTCGACCTCAAGGCTTCGGTGACTTTCCAGGCGTCATCCCGAACAGGTTGCAGGGGAGTGCCTAGCAGCTCACGGTCGAATTCGATCATGTTGTACTGCGCGTTCATTTCGAGATTCGGCCCCAGGTATTCTTCGAGCGCCTCGTCTCCTCTTTCCCTTGGGTTTTGCAGATGCACACGTATGGCGCCAGGTTCACCGGACATGAGCGGTACTTTTCTAAGCAGCGCAAGAGTGCCGAGAATGACTTGCTTCGGATCAGCCCCATGCTGTCCGGTAAATTGCTGGATCAGTTTCGTCGTACGGCCTTCGGTGACGATTTTTACTTCTCCTCCTTGATGCAGTAAGTCCGTATAGATCGACGCCACTGCACAAGCCTGAGCGAGGTTGGTTGAGTCCAATATCAACTCGCCCCAGGCACCGAGAGAGCGTACTTCGATCAGGTGTCCCACACATGCGCCGCCGAAGGGGTCTTGTGCGATAGCTGCCATTTCGTTGGCTATATGAAAGCAGGCCGCTCGCGGTACCCAGGCATCAGGGTTTTGAAAAACATGAGGGGAAATACCGTAACGCCGAAAGAACTCCAGCGGCGACACCCCTCGCATGCTCAGATAGGGGGCTATGTGCCGAAGAGTGCTGAGTTTGATGGACGGCGTAGCATTCGTCATAAGCGTTCGCACCTGTTTTTAAAGGCAATGCACGTGAAAACCGTCTTAGCCCGCAGGGAACACTAGCGCAAAACTTTTGCCAAGGTAGAGGTCGTCGCCGTCGAAAGCTTGTAGGCGCAGTTGGTGGGCTTGGCTGAGCGGCAAGCCGAATCGGCGAGGAGCTCGACATAAGGGGGCTCCCTTTGTATCGAATGGCCTTAGCCCTAAAACGGCCGCAATCCACCCGGTTTCTGACGGAAACCGATGGAACCCCAAAACGAAAAAACCCGCCAGAAGGCGGGTTTTTCGGGAGTTCCAGAGATTTTGAAAGCCTTCTCTGGAACCTTGTATGGTGCGGCACCAGACGAACGGTATGTTTCGGCGAGAGTAGGTTTTTCGGGCATCTGGAGTTCGCTGGAAAATTCGGCGTACCCCAACTAGTAACTATAAACAAATCAGCTAGTTATGGCGTTCGGTGGAATCGAACTCGGGATTTTTTAGATGTCAGCACGTTGTCGGTCTGCAAGTAATTCAGAGCCGCATACGGAATGGTAAACCTCCCGAATTCGAACGTTGTTGATCATCCCCTCCGTCGAGAATAGGTAGGAATCCGCCAAAAGCTGCCGTGGCGACAGGCAGCAGACGGCCAAAAGCAGTCAGTCGAGGGTGAATGTTTTTACCGATTGCTGCCTGTCTCAAAGGGCTAATCTGGACAGCTCACTCAGGCAAAAGCAGCCACCTAATGACGTCTATCGAACTAGAGGCGATTCAGCAAAGGGATTAGCCAAGGCGCTAACGCAAACTCACTTAACTCCACATCATAATACTGATGCAGGATCTTTTACGTAGTTACCTAAAAAATTAACAGCCCGCGCCAAATATTCATTATGAGAAACAAGATTTACTATCTCTCGTTCAAGATCATGAACAGATAGGACGGCAAAACCTAACATGCCGACTTCCAAAGTAGCTATCCCTTTACTCTGAGCCTTCGACGCATTAGTGGTCAGTAGAACGAAGGCGTTGTGATGTTTCGCTCGACGGCCAGCCCAGTGAGCGAACTTATGGCGCAAGTCGCGGTGCATCTCTAGCGTTTCCACTGTTGCACTCAAACCACTTTTGACAGCTGGCAGAATCTTCAAGGCCGCCGCTTCAGAAGCCAGATGGTTAAGTACATGCGTATCATTTAAGCCCCCTGAAAAATTACGTGCGTCTCCTCTATTAATGTGCCTTAGGTAATTCACGGCGCGCCGAGCATTTAAATCCGCCCAGCAATACTGTTGAACGAATCGCCCTATGAGCATTTCGTCCTCCGCCGATAGCGGGACAGTATTCTCAATAAACTCATCATCCCCGCCGAGATTCTCGACGACCTCTTCCAATAACGAAGTATTTGAAATCAAAATAATCCCCCAAAAAAGAAACCTTACACAAAACTCTCAAGCAATGCATGATACAAGCGCAAAATCTTCCGGTTCGAATAAATATAGAACTGGATATAATCAACGTTGCTAAAATGCAATTGCACCGAATGATAAAACTCTACGAAAAGTATTCGTCATCGTGATCGCAGCAAACCGGCTTGTAATTCTCGCTTCATGACCCTACAAGGCATGACATGCTAAATGCAATAGCGATTGCAGCAACGCCGCAAGAATCCGGCGTCGTAGCCTTTTTCTGTGACGGGTTGACCAGCACCGCTGGTTAGCAAGCGGCTATCTTGAGTTCCATGATGACTTGCGCAAGGTTAGGGAGAGCCGCACGGTGGGGGGCGGCGAACAAAGACTTTGACGATCCTGCGCGTCTGGCCGACAGCGGTCATTCGTGAGGGCGCTTTCGGCCAAATGCAGCCATCCGGGATGATTGCTGAGATAATCGAGCATCCTTCACTCCCCTGGTAGGCCTAAAGCTATGAGGAAAGTGAAGGAGTCAAGACCGCAGAACTCACGAGGATTCAACGAGGCAAGGTTTTCGTGCATAGAACAACCGGGCCATGATGCTGGTGTGTGCGACCGCAAACGGTCTTCTATGTGCGTGATGCATCCCGCTCAATATACTTCCTGACTGACCTTAGCGTCTAGCTCTTTAGAAAAGTCGAATTCGCCCCATTTGGTGAACCAATATTCGCTATACTTTTGAATTCTTAGCAGGTTGTTTGCAGGCACGCCGTACAACTGTAAAACTCTAATCTTGGTCTCGTTACTCACGAAGGGGCATGCGATAAGATCTAACGCTAAATGAATCATTTCAGAGTCACCGACCAACGAGTCCTGCTTCAGCCTAAATCTCTCCAGTATATGTTTTTCCAAAGCGTTTCTTAGCAATGAATAACGAGCTTTGTTCTCTATATAAAAAAGAAGAGTTACTATGGAGAAATAGTTCAAACTGGATTTCGCTTGATAATGCCCGTCTAAAAGTTCAAAGCCGAAGCTATGGCCAAGCACTTTTTCATCTATACGATAGTTTTTACCAAGCTGGCGCATTAAAACCAGAAGATACATGACCTCAATTTTCGCGCTTTTGCCATCTGAATTATGATCCATAACGCTCCGGCATCTTTCGTATATCACTTGCGAGATTAATGCCTCATAGCTGAGCCCTATGGTCTCAAGCTTATAAAAAGAAAGAACGCGCTGACATATTCGACAAAGCTTAATCGTTGTGTTGACTTTTGGCGATACCGCATAGATAAAAAATACAAAATCTAGAAGGGCTTCCATTGATTTTGAAAAACTTTTATCGACACCGCTAACTTTCTCTATTTTTTTGTAAGATTCAATCAAAGAGCCAATTTTTCGTTCGACTACTGAAAGAGAGTAATTAAGAATTTCGCCATAGTTGACTCCAGAGGTTGCAAGAATGGACTTAAAGTCAGTTATAAGTGAAGACCTGCCAATATAAATCTGACCCCTTGGCAATGTTTCACCTTCCTTAACTTCTGAAGCGACCTCATAAGCTAGCGCACGATCAAAAAGATCAGAGATACGCTTTTTTGCGATAGATATCGGCGTGATTATAGGGCGCCCTAGAGTTTCCTCCTTCCCCTTATTTAATGATAGCTTATATAGTTTTAAGCTTTCCTGAAGTGTCATTTTTATCTGGTGACAGACTTCATCACTATTGTAGAAGACGAAGTAATCATCTACGTAGCGATAAATCTTAAAGTCTGAGTTATGTACATATCCCTTTTCAAGCAACTTGCCTGCGATATCAATATCAACTGCCTGGAGGATTATTTCAGCGAAAATTCTTGAAACCTCCGGGCCGATTAGTATTCCATTCGTTTCGTTATGGTTCAACTTTTGCATCAATGAGTCAAACTTACCCGCAAATGACCCTAATATAGCTTTAAGATTCTGCTTTGCAAAATCTTTTCCGTATATCGCCCATGCGAGCGAGTGAGTATATATGCTATCAAAACACCCTGAAACATCAAATTTCGTAAGGGTTCTGAAATCGCGCTCGCTACGGAGGTGCTCTCTCGACTCGTAAAATTTGAAAACATTACTGAACCGTTCATATACAAAAAAAGATTTTAAGTTCTCATAATTTTCGCCATCTACTTCTACCAAAGTGTCAGATTTATCCTGCCGCTCAATTTGCGAGCGAAAGTCAATATACGTACACCCAGCAACTCGCCTTGGTGATCGCAGGCTGAATTCACTTCGACCAGTGTAATAAATCATCAGATCTTTAAATTGGTCATAGAAATCTACCACCAGCAACTGACCCTTTGGATGCATTAGCGACAACTGGCGCAACTGATCCTGCTTATGCGTAGTCGAGAAAATGAAAGGAACAGTATGGACAAGGTCTGATTTGTCTAGTTCTATTATGGATACAGGTCTGCCGTTATCGGCAGCATGTCGAACAGCCGTAGTAGGCTGAACACCTAGAACCATTTTTACAAGGTTGTCTAGCACTTCATCGCTGTAGCGCCATGAAATTCTGTTTCCGTTAAACTTTATATCGTGCTCACATAGTAATCTATAAAAATATCTATTCGAAAAAACTATCGGAACTTCATATGGAAGCACATCAGACAACACTACCCGCTCTACAGGAAAGTTTATAGATAATGCTTTTTTTCTAGACATGCTTCCAACCTCGCGAAAGTTCTGAAAGCTGCCTGGAATCAAAATTTCTAAATAGTTTTTCTTTGAAACCTTTTTCAAAAGATAGCTTCGAGAGCTTTCTCGCCAATGATGGACTAGCTACGCCTTTGATTTTATTGCGAAAGTAGTGATCTAACCCGGAAAGCTGACTAGCATCAGTTATATACTTATTGCTGAAGTAAACACCGATGAATGCGTTGCTTTTCCTATTGAACAAGCGCATATTTCCGGTTAAGAAAAGGCACCTAAGCACCAACTCCTCTTCAGACTTCTTTGGAATGAATATGAACTTTGAGTTGTAATCTGAGAAAGCTTTGTCGATACGCGATCTATATTTATTGATTTTTCTTTGGCTCAGTTGCACGCCGGAAGAGCTACTAGATACGTCAAATGTATATCCAAGGTAATCAAATTTACCTTTGAACTCTTCTAGCAAGTCAATGGGTTTCGTTTTATCGTTGAATTTTAGCCCCTTTCCATGAAGTATTTCGCTGAGAGTTTCTAAATATTTCGCAGCAAGCTCCTTTCGCTGGGGGGCATACATAAGCACCATGTCATCAACATATCTGGCGTAATAAAATAAATTATCTTGCCGTCTAATTTCAGCGTCAATACTCGACAGATATATCTCAGATAGATATGCACTTATTCCTATGCCGCGCGGCAATCCGTTTTCGTCCCCAGAAACGACGACGTAATCTTTCATAAGTCGCGTTAAAATCCTTTTAATCAGTACCGATAGCTCTGGAGCCTGGTGAATTCCATCAAGCAATTCCTTGTGTCTGACAGACTCATAAAACGACTCGACATCAGACCTTATTATATATTTGGGTACGCCATCTAAAGCCAATGACTTTATTTGACTAACTAGTATATCGCGTGGCGGCATGCGGAGCTCGTACAGAACCTTCAGTGCTCTCTGAACAAATCTAATTGCAAGAACCTGCTCTAAACTATTCCCGACTCCGTAAACTTTTTTCCCTCCAACCAGAGCAGGTAGGAGAGCTACATTTATTCTGAATTCTTTTCCACTTATTATCTTAGAGACTCTTTCAAGCTCAAAGTCAACTAAACGTCCGTGCTGAATTTTGCGCTTGTCTATAACCATGGTCAGGCGCGACATACGCTTCTCATAGAACGCTGGCGTAATTTTTCCAGTGCGGAATCGGTACCTCGAAAATGATTTAAGTTTGTTCAGTTCGTAGAGTTTGACTCTTATATCGAAGGCAGCAGGAATATATCGTTCTTCAAGATCCCCTCCTTTCTCCCTATCGCCTTTGAGCAAGTCATTAAGATTTTTTATTGAAAAAGACTGATCCATAGACAAGATGACCCTTCCATAATTTATTCTTACTAACTGTCTATTTCGATATGCTCACTAACGGACTGTACCCGATTTGCGAGTCACAATACCGGTCTTAAGATAGATTTAGCTAGGCAATGCTCGTTTGAGTTGCTCACCCTCCCAATGCAAAATTTTGAACGAATCCGCGATTGGTTGACGAGTCTCTGACTTTCTAGTAATCCGATGGGGCGCTTTTGGCCGGTTTCTACTGTTGCTGCCGGTCGTTAATGGCTGCTATTGGCTGTGGATTCAACCGGTCGATGCAACACAACTAAATTCTGTGTAAGCAGAAGGAGTGTTGCAGATGAAGCAGAGACCTCGGATCTATTACACCGAAAGCCAGAAGAAACTGATGTGGGATCACTGGCAGAAAGGCGACTCTCTCCAGCAGATCGCCCAACTATTTGATCGAAACCACTCATCGGTACAGCGCATCCTGGCGGAAACAGGGGGTATTAGACCCGCTGTACGGCGCAGGTCCAGATTGGCCCTGACGTTGGCTGAACGCGAAGAGATTTCGCGGGCAGTGGTGGCAGGTAACTCGATCCGTTCCATAGCCGCGCTGCTAGGGCGAGCAGCCTCTACGATCAGTCGTGAGATCAGACGCAACGGTGGCCAAGGAGGCTACCGGGCTAATCGAGCTGATCAGGCGGCCTGGGATCGCGCCCATCGACCCAAGGTCTGCAAGCTTGTTGAGAACCGAGCGGTGGCGCAAATTGTTGCAGACAAGCTTCAATTGCAGTGGTCACCGGAACAAATTGCCGGCTGGCTGAAGCGCACCTACCCGGATGATACGAGCTATCAGGTGTCACACGAGACGATCTATCGCACCCTCTTCATACAGGCTCGCGGGGCCCTGAAGAAGGAGTTGCTTGAGCATTTACGGCGCACGAGAGCCATGCGTCGCTCGCGACATCACACGCAGAAGAAAGAAAATCACGGCCGAATCACAGACGCGGTATCCATCCGCGAACGCCCGGCCACGGCTAAGGATCGGGCGGTGCCTGGTCACTGGGAAGGTGACCTGCTGTGCGGCAGCAGGAACAGCCAGATCGCCACTCTTGTTGAGCGAAATACCCGCTACGTGATGCTGGTGAAGTTGGCCGGTAAGGATACCGAGACGGTCATCAGCGCCCTGATCGAAAACGCCCGCGAACTCCCCGAGGAACTCTACCAATCGCTGACGTGGGATCGCGGCAAAGAGATGGCTGACCATAAGCGTTTTACGGTGGCGACCGACATCAAGGTCTACTTCTGCGACCCCCATCGTCCCTGGCAACGGGGATCGAATGAGAACACCAACGGGTTGTTAAGGCAGTACTTCCCGAAAGGGACCGACCTGGCGGAGCACTCGCAAGCCACGCTCAATGAAGTGGCAAGGCAGTTGAACAGTCGTCCTCGGAAAACACTAAACTACGAAACGCCCGCTGAACGATTTAGCCAATCTGTTGCATCGACCGGTTGAATCCACAGTCGACATGAGTCAGTCGCCGTAAGCGGCAGTCTACCGATGCCGTTCAGTCATGAAAGGCACAGGCAATGAACGCGGAAACAATCCAGAGCTAAGTTAGAGCGGCTTCCAAAGCATACTCATCCACAATGTCGCCAGACTCGAAGATTCCGGTCTCGGCGATTTTTTCTCGAGCATTTTCGATGTCCTGCACGAACATGACGACAGCGAGATCCCTAGTCGCTCGGGAACAACACACGTAGAAAAGCCTTCTGGTGCGATCCATCACGCTATCCTTGCCCTGCGCAAAGTTTTCCATATCAGTATCTGAGGGCTCCACAATGCCGAAGTACTTTTCGTAGGAGAACTGCCTTTGCCCCCTGCCTTCTTCGTCATCTATGAGCACCAAAACTCGTTCAAATTCCGCCCCTTTCACTCCCTGCTGGGTCGCAAACGGTGAAAGATCTTCGAGGTAGTGACGATAGCCAGCCAATTCACCGACACCGCAACGTAGGAAAGCCGACACTGCAGGGATCTCAGGATCATCATCGTCGGCTGCGCGGTCTGGGCCCAAGTATTTTTCCCACGCTTCGTCCAGCTGCAGCAGACCTGCTGCCTGGGAGTGAACGAGCACGTCCTGCATTAATGCATCGCTCGAAAAAATGAGTCTGGCCAACTCTGTTGTGGATACTTGCAATGCCCGAAGCACCGCTACCGGATCGCCACCGACGAGAGCCGTTGGCTGTAGTAACGGACATTCCGAACGCAGGAAAGTCATGACGTCAAGCTTTCGGTTTTCTGAAACCGCAATTGCCAAGGGTAGCAAGTAACTCAGAAACGGCCGCAGTGGCCATGCGGTGCCGTCCTTGAGACCCTCCTTGATGGACGGTGGTGCTTCGTTGTCATTCAAAGCAGCGTAAAGATTAGGAAAGCCGAGCCTCGCCGCTGCCATCCGATGCACGACCACCAACACCCGGAAGTCAGCGGCAGAGTCATCACTCACCCAATGATCGTCTTCGTTCGCACGCCGCATCCATTCACGAACTTTGTCTAGCTTCACTGAGCGATGGTCATCCGCTCTCAGTAGGAAGAAGCGTGCAGATCCCATGACAGGTTCAGGATTGCCGTCAACCCAGTTCATCCGGCCTCGTGTTTGACACAAACCGTCATCGGGCTCCCGGATAGCATTCACTACTTGGAGCACTCGTTGCGGACACCTGAAGTTTTCGGGCTTGGTGATTTGCTCCCAGCCTGTGGCCGTCTCGATGACTCCAACACCGTCAAGGTAGATTTTTTGCATGGGATCGCCAAAAAATCCAAGGCAGAACTCCACAGGAGTCGTCTCGGCAATCCTTCTAAATGCAGCCACTACTTCCGGACGCGTATCTTGGCTTTCATCAATGAAGAGGACTGGATACCTGCTGGCGATGACATCACGAAGCAACTGGCTCTGCTCGATTAGCTCGACCGCCGCCGAAATAACGTCGAAGTGCCCGAGTACACCTCGTCCGAAATCGCTTCCCGCGCCGTAGTTAAAATGAGTCAAATGCCTTACGGCCTCAAGGTGACGTTGGTAACGCGCGATATCTTTCACGAGCCGCTCACGAGTTGCTGCCCGAGTCCTAGGCTTGTCATGATGTTGTTGCGCCTCGGCGATTTTCTCGTGGATCCTTGCGATGACCCAAGCCTTCAAATTTACTTGGAATGGCCTAATTACCGTCCACAGAAAACTATGAATCGTCGACACGTGGAACAGCGGATCGTTACCTACGTCACCCCAGATTTCCTTGACCGCTACTTCAGTGTAGGTAATGCAAGCGACTCTCTGACCACGCACGTTGAGTTTTAGTCTTCGCGTCTGGCCGAGGTGCGCAAGGGCTTTTACCAGCGACGTCGTCTTCCCAGAACCCGCGCCGGCAACCATGACAAAGCTGCGTTGGGGGCGCTGGTCCAAGCACATTCGCAGTTCGATATCTGCTTGAGTATCTGGTTGACCGATACGCGCAGTCATACCTCACCTCCGTTGTGAGGCTCCTCCGCCGCTGCTATTACGGGCGGTGGCGGGGCGACCAGACTTTCTAACCACCGAAGACCGTCCGAAATGTAATTCGGCACCACCCATGCCGACGGCTCTTGAGCCAGCAGCCCGAGAGCGAAATCAGTTTTACGAAAACTTGAGCTTTTGACCTTACGGTAGAGGCGCTCCGCAATACCTTCGATTTCCAGATTGTTGGAGCCCTTGATGCGTAGGCCAAGATCCTTGCGGTCCAGGTGCTGCGTCCAGGTTAGATTTTGCAGTGCGAACGCTTCCTCCAACGTCCTACCTGTCCTCACTTGAGTCGCTCCGCCCCACACCACCTCTACTGGTGTCTGGTAAGCAACGCGCACAAGGGCGCCGCCTTCTTCGTTTCGGAGTTGAGTGCGCTGTTCGGCAGTCGCAGCCAGCAGATCGTCAATCGTGGTGTGCCCAGGCAGCCACTTGATCAACATCTGGTTTGAAGTAAGAGCTCCAGCTTCATGAACCATGCACGCCTTGCGCCCTGTACGTCTCGCTTCAGCCTCCTCAGCTTCCTCATTGTCGTCAGGCTCTGCATCCGCTGGATCCTCATCAACCGGCACCTCGCCGTTTGCGTGCAAAGCGCCCGCTGCGGGCGGCGAAACACTGTCAATGTCGGTCACGATCAGAGAAGTGAGCCCCAAGAAATCAATGAGGCCTTTGAATCGATGGCCGAACGCGCCACCCACTTCTAAAACGCTCAAATAATTCGACTGAAGTCGAGGTGCAGCTTTAGCAATCATTTGCGGCATCAGTAGCCGCTCGACGTTCCCTTCAACCAAAATGGCCGCATCAGCGAAGAACAGGTCGCAGTGCGTTAGCCTAAGGTATCGCTCAAGAAAATCCCTAGTGCGGTCATTTGGGTCGCTAGGATCTACGGCCGCCTCATAAAAAGCTGTCATGCTGAGCACTTGAGATTGCTGTATGCCGGCATCCGCTACTCGCCGAAAATACCGTATGGGTTTAAAGCCTCGTTCGTAAAGGACGTGAGGCGAGTGCGTCGAGACTACAAGCTGGCTGGTGCAATATGGGGCGTCTTCCTCGGGCACGGCAAGGATGTCTAACACCTTCCGAATGAATACCTGCTGCAACTGAGCATGGAGATGCGCCTCCGGCTCTTCTATGAAGATCAGGTGGAGCGGTGGGCGGCTTTCCTCAATGTCCAACCATCGACCATGAACATCGAGCAGTTCAACAACCATATAAATCAGGTTCTTGAAACCGAGGCCGTTGTACCTATCAGGCAAGGTTGCCGTGACCTCTGCTGCTCCGAGAGCGCCGAGCGCGTAGTGAACACGTGCCCCTTCATGGCTACTCAGAATGGTCGCAGGGTTCAATGCAGTCTTGATCAGCAGCCGAGGATTATTGACCCCGGGATATCCCAGATCGGCCAAACGCTCCAAAGTGGGACCGAAGACACGTTCCAGATGGTCATTCAGCAGACTCTCGGACTGGTATAGTGCGCGCTGAGCGTCATAGTCCTCGCCGCGCTTCTCAAGGTTCCGTTCATAGAAACGACTCAAACAACGGGAGAGATCTTCGGATCGAGATCCAGCATTGGAGTCGGACAGGTGACGCTGGGCATGCAAACAGTCGACCTTTACCAAGCTACCCAGTACATCCCTGCCGCTACGACCCTTATCAGGAAGCAGGCGTAGAGGCACGTAACCATCAAACTGTTTAAAACCAGCGTCAAATCCGGCGCTATCGAGTATGTAGTACCGCAATTCGAAATCACGCCTTAGCCTGTCACCCACGGTGTCTGCAATGAAGTCACAAAGGTCACGCGGTCGCGGGTTGTACCCGTCTTGCGCAATGGCTGATGCCACGCCTTCCCCTACTGGCTGCAACTGAGCACGCCGCGCGCCGGCCCGTGCTTCTTGGAAACTGCTTCTCAGCAGGCCGGCATCTGTTGCTGCGAGTTCCACTCGAATACCAACCCGGGCACCTTGCCACTCTAGGCTAGGTAGCAGATCTACAACTCGATGCAGATCGGCTGGCGTGACGCGAAACCAGATGTCGAGGGAGATGGTTGGCAGTTCGACTCCGTCCGCCCCTTCTCCGAAAGCGTTGATGGCATCCCAGCATTCTGAGCTGAAATCATGGAGGGTAAATCGATCCTTCGAAGCTGAGGTAAAAAGCTGCAAAGCGTGCGCCGCAGATGTTTTACCGCTGTTGTTGGCCCCGACAAATATTGAAATATCGGACGCCAGATCAATGCGAGTGTCCTTCAGACGACGGAAATTACGTACCCAAACGGTCTCAATATGCATATCACTCAGACCCCTGAAGATAGTTTTTTAACACTGAATGAGTCGCTTCCACGTTCCTAGACACGCCAGGTAATTTAGTTGGGTGCACAGGCCCTCTGACCAATGTCCACTTCTGGCTGTGGATTCAACCGGTCGATGCAACACAACTAAATTCTGTGTAAGCAGAAGGAGTGTTGCAGATGAAGCAGAGACCTCGGATCTATTACACCGAAAGCCAGAAGAAACTGATGTGGGATCACTGGCAGAAAGGCGACTCTCTCCAGCAGATCGCCCAACTATTTGATCGAAACCACTCATCGGTACAGCGCATCCTGGCGGAAACAGGGGGTATTAGACCCGCTGTACGGCGCAGGTCCAGATTGGCCCTGACGTTGGCTGAACGCGAAGAGATTTCGCGGGCAGTGGTGGCAGGTAACTCGATCCGTTCCATAGCCGCGCTGCTAGGGCGAGCAGCCTCTACGATCAGTCGTGAGATCAGACGCAACGGTGGCCAAGGAGGCTACCGGGCTAATCGAGCTGATCAGGCGGCCTGGGATCGCGCCCATCGACCCAAGGTCTGCAAGCTTGTTGAGAACCGAGCGGTGGCGCAAATTGTTGCAGACAAGCTTCAATTGCAGTGGTCACCGGAACAAATTGCCGGCTGGCTGAAGCGCACCTACCCGGATGATACGAGCTATCAGGTGTCACACGAGACGATCTATCGCACCCTCTTCATACAGGCTCGCGGGGCCCTGAAGAAGGAGTTGCTTGAGCATTTACGGCGCACGAGAGCCATGCGTCGCTCGCGACATCACACGCAGAAGAAAGAAAATCACGGCCGAATCACAGACGCGGTATCCATCCGCGAACGCCCGGCCACGGCTAAGGATCGGGCGGTGCCTGGTCACTGGGAAGGTGACCTGCTGTGCGGCAGCAGGAACAGCCAGATCGCCACTCTTGTTGAGCGAAATACCCGCTACGTGATGCTGGTGAAGTTGGCCGGTAAGGATACCGAGACGGTCATCAGCGCCCTGATCGAAAACGCCCGCGAACTCCCCGAGGAACTCTACCAATCGCTGACGTGGGATCGCGGCAAAGAGATGGCTGACCATAAGCGTTTTACGGTGGCGACCGACATCAAGGTCTACTTCTGCGACCCCCATCGTCCCTGGCAACGGGGATCGAATGAGAACACCAACGGGTTGTTAAGGCAGTACTTCCCGAAAGGGACCGACCTGGCGGAGCACTCGCAAGCCACGCTCAATGAAGTGGCAAGGCAGTTGAACAGTCGTCCTCGGAAAACACTAAACTACGAAACGCCCGCTGAACGATTTAGCCAATCTGTTGCATCGACCGGTTGAATCCACAGCCGAAACCTGCGGTTATCCGCACGCAACGACAGCGTCCTACCAGCTAGGAACCCAAATCGAAAACTATTAAGGCGTGCACTAGAAAACTGAAATAGCCAATCTAGAAAACTGCAACGAACATCCGGAATGCCCCGACCACTTCAAACCATCAGGCCCGTTGCTCCCTTCACTCTTGAAACGGCTGCACCGCCTGCAAATGGTTCGAGAAACCCGAGTCTGTCTCACACCGCCACGTCGCCCACAACTTACACCCCTTCCCTTCCCCCACATCCAACTCGAACGCCAGCCAGTTCCTGGCGGGCATCATGTAACGGTTAGATCCCGGAAAAAGCATCATCTCAACGCAATGCTGTACATCAATCGACTGAACCTTACTGGCGGTCTGGTTCAATAGCTGAAGGAAAAGCCATTCCGATACCCCTATCAGCGAGGGATGAACCACACCGGAAGAGGTGAACTGTTGAACCTGCGCCCAGTTGGAGGTCGGAGGAATATCCCTGCGATAACAACTGCCCCAGGCCGCGACATGCACATCCCCAGAGGCGATCGATACGCGTAGAAACTTTTTCTCCGCAACGCGTGTTAGCGTTTCAAGAAGCCGTTTGCGTTCACCTTCATGATCTCCGTGAGACCAATGATCCTTCAAATCATCGGCATTGCTGTCGAGCACGTGATCCTGACCAAACGTATCAAGCAACCCCTCAGCCAACGACAACTTAGGATGTGCCACAGGCACAGATGACATGAAAATCAAATGCTGACACTTGCTACCTGGGTGAGCCGGCTTGCCATCGCGAAGCGTGTCGAGCCAGTCTTGCATCGCCTTCCAGCTTCTCTCACCAAGCACCTGAGTGCGAGAGCGCTCCGTACGTAAATCCCCCACATACAAGGACACAGGTCCTATGTGATGAGCAAAACTGAACCCCGACTGCTGATCGAGAAACGGCAGCGCCAATGGATCGCCCGCGAGCTTCACACTCCATTCGATCGGCTCAAACTGCGGATCCTGTTTTGAAATATTCACCCGCTGTTGCTGCGCCAGCAAGGGTGGCAAATCCTCGAGCGCGTGCTGAAGCTGAAAGACCCAAAACGCCTCGCGAGCACAACGCATCAACACTTGGAACACCGAGCAGTGCTGCATCTCAGGACTGTAGGAGCCCCAGCCATCGAAGATGTCGTGGTCATCCCACATCATCACCGTTGGTATACGCGACATCGCATCGGCCGCATCCAGGTTCGGCAAACCCTTGCCCCAGTCGCGACGCGTGTCCGGTAACCAGCGCTTGGCATAGAGCTCGAAATAATACGACTCGATCTCCTGCTCAAGCGCAGCATTCACCTTGAATTTCAGCTGGTCCTTACGCGACAACCCGACCCAATGCTTGAGGGGTTTGACATCCTCCCAAATCGAGTCGAAGTAAATCTGATCCCCACCCATCAGCAGCAAGTGGAAGCGCTTCAAGTGTTTGTCATGAATTCGGCTCTCGTGCCAAAGCTGTTCCTTGTCCAGCTCGAAACTGTTGGGACGCAGTTCACTGTCATGATTTTCGATTAGATCTGCCCAGACAGCATTTTCAGGTTTGGCCAACTTGCGCATTGCAGCGGGATCGGAAAAGCCATTGCAGGAGACATACGCCATCCTGGGCGCATAGTCTTTCCCGGGCACAGAGAACTTCCATCTAAAATTTTCCTCCACCAAACCAAACTCTACGACTCGCTCCTCCTTCTGGAGGGCACAGCTCAGGTCATAACGAAGGATGGTTTCCTTAAGTCCCGCCAACAGAACCACAGGGACTGGGCACGCTTTTCCTTCGATAGAGAACTTCGGTACAGGCGAACCGGTGGTGATACCAATCAACGCAGTGACCCTCCACTTCCCTGCACTGGTTCCTCGAAACGAGAGCACGGGCCCCACGGTGAAAAGCGACTTGGCCATCCTTGTTATCTCCCTTGATATTCAGCAGCGATCACCCTGACGATCTTGGCGCGCGAAGCGGCCCTTTTCGCCAAGATGTCAGCCTCACCGGTTTGATCCAGCCACTCCATGAATCGTTGTAGGGCATGGCGGGTTTGTGATTCATCACGGCAATTTGCCAGGAATGCAAACTGCACTTTCTGTACATCGTCCGCGACGAAAATGCCGAAAGAACCACTGACCACCGTGGCATCGGCGAAGCCTAGCAACGCGGTCGCCTGCGTCTCTGTTGCACCTCGATGACAGGCAATCAGATGCAATGGCCCAACCGCAGTTTTCAAAGCATCTGCATGAAGGTGATCACGTAAAAAGGGTTTGCCAACAAGCTCGCGCGCAGCAGCAACACTGAATGCGGCCGGGATGGCGTGGACCAGAACCGCGACTTTCGCGCCGGCAATGGGAACAACGACGGCAGTCTCACTAGAAGGTGCATCTGTCCCGGTAAGCGCTCTCAACAGAACGGCTTCCATTGCTCGTTTGCGCTGACGGAAATCGAGACGGGTCCAGTCGAGCGCCTGCCCCATGTCAAAACGTGTAGAGGCTGCTGCCGTAACACCTCGCTGGGTTAGCACAACCAACGCGTCAAGAAGCGCTTCATGCACCCGGGTGCGCAATTGCTCGACAGTGGAAACAGTACCGCCTCGAAAAGGTGTCTGCAGCGAGACAAAATCTTGGAACAGTTTGTCCTGCCCTTCACCCACCGGAATATTCGGCATAGCAATCAGGCGCACCTTGCCGCGGGTGGTGGCCAGGCCTTCCATGTATTCAGCATGGCAAATGCCAATGTCGCCAGCACGCTTGGCCCAACCTGCATTGCCATTGGACAACACAAGCATCACATCGCAATCACGAACAGCCTGTAGACAGGTATCCCAGCTATCGTCCATAGCATCGGCGGGGGGAGCGTCTTCATTGATCCAGACTTCAAACACCTGCCTGCCGAACAGCTTTGTACCTTCAATCTCGCGCTTGAGCTGCTCTCGAATTGAGCTAAGGGTGTGATCGCTATCAATGGGGAAACGGTCGTTGCAACGACTCGAAAGCATGACCTTGATTTTTTTGGACTGGGCCATCCTTGCTCCTAAACCTCAACCAGAGGCTCTAACAGCTCTGTGATCAAAGGTGATCCTTGCACGACAAAGCTGAGCCGCGCGTGCAGTCCTCCTAGAACAGCACAGAAGTAGCAAAATGCAATTATTTGGACATCGCGTTACCAGCGCCACCCTCTGCATTTGTAACGAAAAATGTCGAATATTAGATGGACTTTGAGCCATGACAATTTCGCGAGCCAAAAGTACCCATCTAGACGCTGTGTGCTCCCAACTGTGTAAGGGACAGCCTCTCGATGGCAGCAAAAATTAAAATTGAAAACCTGCACCCTTTTCAAGAAGAAAGCATTAACAATGCACTTTTCTAGCATGGCCAATTAGCTAGACAAATGTTATACAAATGAAAAACTTCGGTACAGCACCCTCACTTCCGCCATTGCTGGACAAGTGTCTAGGTGCCGACTAGCGTTGATCCAACCACCACTTTAAGCACATGCACTCATTGGGTTGTTGAGTCTAGTGGTGACTCACTTATAATCAGCAATCCGGAGCAGCCATGAACGACAAGTTAGAGTCCGATAAACGATCAGTTGAGACAGGCCCTATTTTTTACTCGGCCCTAGTTATGGGGTTGATTATGATTGGGATAGGCACCTTTTTCGAAGTAATGCACATTGGGAACTTTACATTAAAAATTTTCATGTTCTGTACGGGGCTAGGAATAATTCTTGGTGCTTTTGGTTCTAAGGCCAGCGTCACCCTACCGGGCCAATCAATGACGATCATCGGGTGTGCGGCACTCGCAGTCGTCATATTCTTTATAATTTTGGACCGCATGGACGGACGTTACCTACGTATAAAAATAGAGGGGGACACTAGAGAGGCTACGATGGTTTTCGAGGGCGACAATGATTTTTTGGGGTCCCGATTAAAAACCAGTTATGACTTTGTAGTTTTCGACAAGGACATTATTCGCAAAAAACTGGCTCTCATCGTCAACATTGGTGATAGAGAACAAATATTTAGCTGCATTGATGCTGCTTTATTAAGACCATATCTAGGATCAGGAGATACCCTTCAATGGCGTTACAACTCCCAGGATGCAAGCCTAAACGACGAGACCAATAAATTAATTGCCAAGGTTGGCCCATGCCCCAGTGGGACCAGTACAGGCGTTGTCGTTGAAGTAATGCCCGCTATTGATGGTTCGTCTTGGTCGCTATTGCAAACGGCTTATGCGGATGAGGAAACTCCAACGGTTGATGAGTTAATCAATAATTTGAACTCCGACAGTACCTATGTGAGGCGCGATGCCCGCTCTGAGCTCGGAAAAAAAGGAATGCCCGCTGCAAGACCCCTGTTAACCAAAGTACAGAGCACTGACAGTTCCTATCGAACAAAGCTTGGTGCGCTTGTCTCCCTCAATGAAATTGCTCAATCAAATGCTGGCCAAAGCGGAGCACTGAAAGCAGTTGTTGAAGAAGACGATTTGAAGGCTCTGACCAAAGCGTCCGCAAGTGACGACGGCACCGTACGATCCTACGCAACCAATGTCCTAATCAACTTAAAGGATCCGCGTGCTATTCCTTTGGTCATTCAACAGTTTCCAGAATCAAGCGAAGACGGCCAACGTAACCTGCTAGTGGTCCTTAGTCAGACGGTTCCCCTTGCCGATGAGAAACAGAAACAATCCGCGGCTGAAATTGCTACATCGATCGAACCGAAAGATGAGGCTACGTCGGTGCTGATTAAATCTATCCAGGCTGCGGCCGAGTGAATCCTTAATCGGAGTAACCCAACGACAGACTGAGAAGCTCTGATGACCAAAAGCCTCTGTCCCTGCAACCCCGAGTTTTCGGCCAATGGCTACTGTTTGGCCTGCGACGGTACCAAAATCAAGAATGCTAACAGAGAGAAAACGCTGAATAGCAATCTGCTCCGGCGCATTCCTAGCTGGGAGGAATATCTGAGCTTTGATGGCGCCCATTGCCACCAGCTATGGGCGAAGCTTGATGATCATTGGCGATGCCCGTGCTGCGAACGGACACGATACCAATTGCTACGTTGGACGATGCTTTACCCGAACAAATCGCATAGGCGAGAAGGCTGGGCTGTAGGTCTCCATACTCACCATGACCATGGAACCGACCTTTACGTACGAAAACCGCTTCTTGGAGAACCTCATCGGATCACCACATTTGCTCCCGTCATCATCTGCGAGCAATGCAACAGTGCTGACGGCGCGGTTAAGAGACGCCTAGGCCTTCCACCTTCCTTTACATTTGCGCCACTTGAGATCCGTCAGTTCGTGTGGCCAACGCCTCACGGCAAGCACATCATTCATTACGAGCGAGCCCAAATGATCTACCACCATGTCACGACTCGAGCACCGTTGTTTTTTGGCTGACTGGTTCAACTGAAGGGCATCCAATCAGCAGTCAAGCCAGACCACGTCTGTACTTCGCAGCCAAGCTGCCCGTAAGATCGACATCGCACCTATCCGAGTAGGAGTGACCCTTTTGCCGAACGTGTTCTTTTCTTATTGCCATGCTGACGAGGCGCTGCGCGACCAGTTGGAAAAGCAGCTTTCGATGCTCAAGCGCCAAGGCGTCATTGAGACTTGGCACGACCGCAGAATCGGAGCAGGCCAAGAGATCGATGCTGCCATTGATGATCACATCAACAGCGACGAAATTATCCTGTTGCTGGTAAGCCCGGATTTCATCGCTTCCGACTATTGCTACAACATCGAGATGGCTCGCGCGATGGAGCGCCATGCCGCTAAAGAAGCGACTGTCATTCCTGTGATTCTTCGCCCATGCGATTGGCATCATGCCCCCTTCGGCAAGCTGCTTGGTACGCCCCAAGATGGTAAGCCAGTGACCCTTTGGCCTGATCGGGACGAAGCATTCTTGCAGGTTGCAAAGGAGGTTCGGAAGGCCGCTGAGCGACGCAGCCGTGGCCAACCGAACACTGCTCCGCGAGCCGAACGCAACGATTTCAATGGAGGTTCAGCGCCCTCCCTTATCGCCCCGGCTGGCCCTAGGTCGAGTAACCTTCGAATGACTAAGAGCTTCACCCAGCTGGACAAAGACCGCTTCTTGCTCGACAGTTTCGAGTACATCGCCCGCTATTTTGAGAACTCGTTGCTGGAGCTCCAAGCGCGCAACTCAGGGTATGAAGGGGTGTTCCGTCGGGTAGATGCAAATCGCTTTTCTGCGAATATCTACAAGGACGGCCACGACGTTGCAAAAGCGGCAGTGTTCACCGGCGGCCAGATGGGCGCCGGTATCTACTACAGCCATGGAGACTCGTTTGGCGGCGGCTCTTACAACGAGGCGCTCACCGTAAATACGGACGACCAATCCATGTACCTGAAGACCTTCGGCATGGCGTTCCACACTCGGCAAGACCAGAAGCTTTCCCAAGAAGGCGGTGCCGAGACGCTTTGGGGCCTTCTCATCGCACCGCTACAACGCAATCGGTAAATCATTGCTGGGTGCGAATTAGAAAGAACCCAGGGGGGCACTTGGCCTTGACGCTGCCCCCTACGACAAAGAAGTAAGACTCACATAGAAGGTTCAAACCATGGAAGTAGTCCTGCTCGCCCACATCACATTTAACCGAATAGGCTCGGCCAGTGGCGGAGGCTTTCAAAGCCAACGCCAGGTCAAGTTTTCCGCTGAGCTACCAGACACCGACCAATCGGCCTTAAGGGAATTGGTGATCGAGATCGCCGAGGCAAATGGTGAAGCGGCGGGAGCCTTGAGAGAATTGAGGTACGAGCGAAGCTACGGAGGGGAATTGGTACTCAACATCCAAGGCCCGAGCACCTCATACGGCACCGCTTATGCCCAATGTCGCATCATCCATGCGCTGAAAGCCAAAGGGCAGTACTTCGAGCTTCAGGCGGTAGAAGACAGAGACGTCACACCATATGTCTCATCTCGGCGGGCTAAGTAGTTCGCATATCGACTCATCGAACCACCAAGGATTTGCCGGATTCGGGTTGGTCATCCAGTATACGGAGGCGCACTGAATACCAGCCACGGCCACCTAGGTCCGCGTCAGAAATCGCCATTCGAGATCGCTCGGACACTCGGAGCAATTGGTGGCATAACTGGGGGCATAATTCGAGTTTTTCAATCTGAAACTACTGTTCTAGAGCCCAGTCAAAATGTTTTTCGGCGACCCAGACAGCCTTTGATCCATAAACCGGATCCCCTGCCATAGACAAAAGGGGCCAGTCCTGACTGGCCGCTCGCGGGACTTTCCTGTTTCCGAGCTGACACCGAGCGTTGCAGCTATGCGCTTGTTCGACCCGCCCGATGCCATTGCCCACCACTGCCCCATACCGACGTCCTGGCCGCCAGGCCGCGACGCGCGGCCGGGTGGCGTCAGTCAGCCGGGGCCGGCGCCGACAGGTGGGCTCAAGCTTGCGGGTTGACCAGGAGTTGCGCAGCCCCGCGGCCCTGGGGCCGGGCGTCGTGGGTACAGGCGACGAAGTCCTCCTTGCGCAGCACTACCAGGGCCAGCAGCGACGCGACTCCGGTCGCCACGTAGAAGTACCAGGGCGCGGTGATGTCGCCAGTGAGCTTGATCAGCCAGGTGGAAATCAGCGGCGCGCTGCCGCCGAACACTGCCACCGGGATGTTGTAGGCCACGGCGATGCCGGTGGAGCGGATGCGGGTCGGCAGCAGCTCGCTCATCAGCGCGTAGGTCGAGGACGCGTAGAGCCCGAACAGGATCGCCACGGCCATCAGCGGCCAGAACAGGGTGGCCGGGGTGGCGTTGGGCGCTGTCTTGAAGAACCAGTACATGGCCAGGGTCGCCAGGGTACCGATCACCATCAGGAACGGCTTGCGCCCGTAGCGATCGGTGAAGGCGCCACCGAAGGGCATGACCACCGCCGCCGAGAGGCTGGCGACGAACACATAGAGCAAGGTGGTGCCGCTGTCGAACTTGAGGGTGTTGGACATGTAGGTCGAGGCGAAGGTCAGCACCAGGTAGAAGATCGAGCTGTGCAGGGTAATGATGAAGAACACCAGGGCGATCGAGCGCTTCCACTGCCAGACCTCGCGCAGCGGCGCCTTGGAGGTCTGCCCGGCCTCTACCAGGGCGAGGAACTCCGGGCTGTCTTCCAGCTTCAGGCGAATATACAGCGAGATGAAGCCCAGGGGACCGGCGATCAGGAACGGGATCCGCCAGCCCCACTCCTGCATCAGCTCGGCGCCCAGGGCCCAGGTCATGCCATTGGCCACGGCGCCGCCCAGGAGCAGGCCGAGCACGGCGGTGACCATCAGCCAGCAGGTGGCGAAACCCCGGCGCCCGGGGCCGGCGTATTCGGAAATGAAGCTGGTGATGGTGCCGATCTCGCCCCCGGCGGAGAAACCCTGCACACAGCGGATCAGCACCAGGATTACCGGCGCAGCGATGCCGATGCTGGCGTAGGTCGGCAACAGGCCCAGCAGGCAGGTGGAGCCGGCCATCATCACCAGCACCGTGATCAGGGTCTTGCGTCGGCCGATCTTGTCGGCCAGGGGGCCGAAGAACAAGCCGCCCAGGGGCCGGATGAAGAAGCTCAGGGCAAAGGCCGCAAAGCTCGCCAGAAGGCTGCTGGTGGGGTCGTTGGAGACGAAGAAGGCTTTGCCTATATACAGGGCCAGGAAACCGTAGACGCCATAGTCGTACCACTCGATCAAGTGGCCGGAAGTGGCGCCGATGAAGGCTCGGCGCCGCTGGCGCTGGAAGTTGGAAGGTGACACATCCATGTCGGGGACTCCTGTCGTCGTGTTATCCATGAAATGCAGCGTTTCAGAGGTTGTTCAAGGGCCCCGTGGGGTCCTGCAACCACTGGCGCAATCGGGTCTTGAGAATCTTGCCATAGCTGTTTTTCGGCAGCTCGGCGCAAAATAGGTACTTCTTCGGTTTCTTGAACGAGGCCATGCGCGCCAGGAACCACTGCTCGAGCGCCTGCGCATCGAGGCTGCCGGCCGTGCGCAGGGCCACGAAGGCCACCACCGACTCGCCCCACAGGGCGTCGGCCTCCCCAACCACGCACACATCGAACACCTCGGGGTGCTGGATCAGCACTTCCTCGACTTCCCGCGGGTAGATGTTGCTGCCGCCGGAGATGATCACATCCTTGCTGCGATCGGTCAGGGTCAGGTAACCCCGCTCGTTCAGGAAACCGATATCGCCGGTGAGCAGCCAGCCGTCCACCAGGGCCTCCTGGGTGGCTTGCGGATTGTCCCAGTAACCCTGCATCACCACAGCCCCGCGCACAGCGATCACCCCAGGTTCGCCGGGGGCCAGGGGTTGGCCCGCGGCATCCACCACCCGCACCTCGACGCAGGCATGGGCGCGCCCTACCGAGGCGGCAATGGCCGGCCAGTCGGCATGCCCGCGGTCGGCGATGGCCTCCCGGGACAGGGCGCTGATGGTCATCGGGCATTCGCCCTGGCCGTAGATCTGCACCAGGCGCGGGCCGAAGGTATCCAGGGCCTGGGCGAGGTCCGCCAGGTACATCGGGCCGCCGCCGTAGACGATGGTCTTGATGCCTTCGCCGCAATAGCCCTGCTGCCGGGCCTGCTCCACCATGCGCTTGACCATGGTCGGCGCGGCAAACAGGCTGACCTGGCCCAGCACCTGCGCCAGCTCGAACAACTCCGCCGCCTGGAACCCTCGGGACGCCGGCACCACGTGCCGGGCGCCACAGCGCACATGGATGAAGTTGTAGAGGCCGGCGCCGTGGGACATCGGCGCGGCATAGACCACGGCGTCATCAGCGGCCACCGGATCCACGTCCAGCGGATAGCACAAGGACATGGCGATCAGATTGCCATGGGACAGCATCACACCCTTGGGGCGCCCGGTGGTGCCGGAGGTGTAGAACAGCCAGGCCAGGTCGGTGTCCTCCCGCAAGTGCGGCTCCACCAGCTCATCGCTCGGCGCCAGGCCTTGCATGGCCAACCCGGACGCGGCCAGTTCGCGGCAGCCGGCCGGCAGGGTCGCAGCGTCGAAGCTTCGGCCCTCATCGGTGTAGATCAGCCGGGCCCCGGCATTGCCGGCAATCCAGGCGGCTTCCTGGGTGTGCAGCTTGCTGTTGATCGGAACCGCCACCGCCCCGCTCCACCAGATGGCATACAACAGTTCGAGATAAGCGCAGCTGTTCTGCATCAGCAGCGCCACCCGGTCGCCAGGCACAATGCCGTGCGCGTGGCGCAGTTGCAGCGCGCGGGCCCGGGCCTGCGCGGCAAACGCCTGGTAGTCGGCGACCTGGCGGCGCCCCTCGAACAGAGCCGGCCGCCGGGGCCAGCGCTCGGCCGCATCGCGCAGCCAATGGGCGATGTTCATCCTCAGACCTTGACCGCTTGCAGGACGCTGGCGTAGTTGGCCACCGCCATGCCGCCCATGTTGAACAGCAAGCCGAACTCGGCACCGGGCACCCCCAGGCCGATGGGTTTGCCGATCAGTTGGGCAAAGCCCAGGGCATGCATCGATACCCCGGTGGCGCCCACCGGATGCCCCTTGGCCTTGAGCCCGCCGGACAGGTTCACCGGCAGGCGTCCGCCCTGGCGCACGGTGCCGTCGTCGAGGGCCCGGTGCCCCTCGCCCCTGGGCGCCAGGCCCATGGCTTCGTAGATCAGCAGTTCGGCGATGGTGAAGCAGTCGTGTACCTCGGCGAAACTCAGGTCGCCGAGGGTCACGCCAGCCTGGCGCAAGGCCCCGTGGATCGCCCGTTTCGGCCCCTCGAAGGCCAGCACGTCGCGGCGCGACAAGGGTAGGAAGTCGTTCACCTGGGTCATGGCGCGGATCGCCACCTGGCGTCGCATCGAACGGGCGCGCTGCGGCGAGGCCAGGATGATCGCCGCCGCACCGTCACTGATCAGCGAGCAGTCGGTCAGGCGCAGCGGCGGTGCGATCAGCGGGTTGCCCTGGGAAACGTTGTTGCAGTGTTCAAAATCCATCACGCGGTGCATCTGCGCCAGGGGGTTGGCCATGGCATTGGCGTGGTTCTTCACCGCGATCATGGCCATCGAGGCCATTGGGCTGTGGTAGCGGTCGGCGTACTGCTGCGCCACCTGGCCAAACAGCTGGGCGAAACTCAGGCCGGCCTCCTGGAGGGCGTTCTGGTAGCCGGCGCCGGCCAGGGCGCGGGTGACTTCGACGGTGCTGTTGCCGGTCATTTTCTCCGCGCCGACCACCAGCACCAGCTCGGCGGCGCCGCTGCGGATCGCGTGGATCCCGGCCTGGATCGCCGCCGAACCGGAGGCGCAGGCGTTCTCGCAGCGAGTGGCGGGCTTGAAGCGCAATTGCGGGTCGGCCTGGAGCATCAGCGAGGCGGGGAAACCGTCCGCTACCAGGCCGGAGTTGAAGTGCCCGAGAAACAGCGCGTCGATTTGTCCAGCGTCGATCTCAGCGTCTGCCAGGGCCTCGCGGGTAACCTGGACGATCAGGTCTTCGAGGTTCAAGCCGTCCAGGCGCCCGAAAGGGCTATGGGCGGCAGCGACGATGGATACGGAATCGTGAGTCATGGTGATTTTCTTCTGTCCTTGAAGCGGGTATTCCATACAATGATTCAGCACCCGAATCACACGCTAGTTGGGGCAACTACGTACGGCAGTAAGTAGTACGTATCCCCCCCAAAAAAGGGACGCGCCGATAAACCCGAGGCAGGATGCCTGATGACCGTATACGCCCAGCAATTCCAGGACCTCGAGCGCCTGGCCTTCCAGGTTTCCCCCGCACCGCAGATGATCACCGGGCATCGCCGGATGCTCGACTGCAACCAGGCCTTCGTTCGCCTGTTCGGCTATGAACGCGAACAGTTGCAGGGCCACCTGACCCTGCTGTTGTACCCCTCCCAGGCCGACTACCAGAGCATCGGCGAACGCAGCGAGCACTGGCTGCGCAACGGGCCCGGCGCCTTCTACTCCGACGAGCGCTTCATGCAGCATCGCAACGGCGAGGTGTTCTGGGCCCGCGCCCACGGCTTTTCCCTGACGGCCGAGGATCCGTTCAAGCTGATGGTCTGGCATTTCGAGCGCCTGGACCGCCAGCCCGCGCCGATGATCCAGTTGACCCCGCGCGAGCGGGAAATCTCGCTGCATATCGTCAATGGCCTGACCTGCAAGGAAGTGGCGCGCAAGCTGGGCATTTCCCACCGCACCGTGGAAGTCCACCGCGCCCGGCTGATGAAGAAGCTTCAGGCCAAGAACAGTGCAGAGCTGGTGTCGAAGATCATCTTCATCAGTTGAGCGCCCAGGCAAGCCTGTCGCCGGCACTGATGCGCAGCAGCTGCAATGGCCCGATAGCCGGGGCCTCCACGCTGCCGCCCTCTGCCAGGACCTGGTGGACGGCCCCCATCTTGAAAGCCAAAAAAATCCGATGCCGGAAGGCATCGGATTTTCATTGCTTGCCCTCATCGATCAGTCAACAGGCTTGACTGTTGGAGCATCAGGCACGTCTGCCGGATGTTTCCTTGATCGAGTACTAGCGGGCGGTCTGCGGGAGGGGCTCATCCTGCGTTGACGGGGACTGCTTGCCACCGCTGATCAACGGCCCGTAGCGCCGGCTGAATTCCTGGTTGTAGGGCACGTGGTCCTTGTTGAACCCGTTGTCCCAGTTGACCGACCAGGTCATCAGGCCCTTGATCGACAGCCCTTTGGCATGGAGGCGTTTGAACGCATTGGAAACGGCCGTCGGGTTGACCACGTACCCGGTGGCAGCGGCATCGACGTTGGCGGGCAGGCCAATGACGAATTTGTCAGGCGCAATCCGGGTGAAACCGCGAGTACCACTCACCAGGCTTTCGCTCAGGTAATAGAGGAAGTCCTCTTTCATGGCCTCGTTGTTCTGGGCGATCCAGGCCCCCTTGCCGTTGTTGGCCTCCTGAACCCAGAGGCCATCGCCGCCCTGGTTGTAGAACTGCGGCGCGATGAAGTCGTAGTAGCCCTCCAGCGCCTTGAGGTAGTCGACGTATCGACCGGCAGCGGTCAGGTAGGGGAACTCCGGCGCCATGCTGATGATGAAATGCTTGCCCTCGGCAGCATAGTGATCCTTGACCAGCTTCAGCGCGGCAGGCAGGACGGTCTTGTTGCCGGCAGCGTCAATCGCGCTCTGTTCAAGATCGATGTCCAGCCCGTCAAAGCCGTAGGTTTCCACCAGACGGATGATTTCATTGGCCAGCGGCTGTTCGTGGCCCGGGTTCAATGCTATATGGGCGTCAGCGCCCCCCAGGGACATCAGCACCGCCCTGCCCTGGCTGTTCAGCACGCCCACCTGGCGACGAAACTCGGCATCGGACAGGTTGTACGGCTTGAACGTCGGAATACCGCTGCCTTTCATGAACGCCACGACCACCACGTTGTAGTCGCGGGGCACATCCTCCAGGTTCATATTGGCAAACTGCCCGCGCTGGTAGCCGTCCGAGGGGCCGGCCGGCCAGTTGTGCCAGTAGCCCATGAGGATTTTCTTGCCATCCAGGCTCGGCATCCGCGACGCGGCATCGTCCTGCGTCGTTTTCAGTTGGGTAAAGTCAATCTGTGACATGTTCTAATCCTTCAGAACGTTTGAATGATCCGCAGACTTATTTGAAGTCGACGTCGAAGGCCTGATAGAAGGCGTTGCCGGTATTGGCCACGATCCACATCAGGACAATCACGTGACGGCCCTTTTTGTTGGCCGGCAGCTTCACCTGGTGATCGACCTTGGCCTTCAATTCGCCGGCATGGCTGTAGTAAGGCACCTGCGGATAGAAGTCCTCGGCGAAAGGTTGGGCCTCCAGTTGGGCGCGGGTGATGCGCTGTTTCGGGTCCCAGCCGTCCTTGGTGATCAGCCAGCGATAGCCACGGGTGGTATGCGGCGCGGTGTACTGCCAGGTCACCTTGAAGATCTGGCCGGGGTCAACGTTGAGCAGCGGCCAGGTGAAGGCGCGGTTGAGCTTCTTGCTCATCTCCGCATCGGTGAAGTTGACGCAGTCCCGGGCATCGGCCTTGCCGCCGCTGAGGATGAAGCCATCGGCCGGCGGCGCGACGCTTGGGTTGTCCGAGTCGAACGGTGCAGGGAACGGACCGGCGACCAGGGCCGGGAAGTTCTTGCCGCCTTCCATCTCATTGACCTGCCAGCCGCCCAGCAGGCCCAGGTCGATGGCGACTGCGCCACGGGAGGCTGGGGAGGTGACGCGACCATGGCGAAGCGGTGATTGGGTTTGTGGTTGGTTCATGTTTATTACTCCATTGATTTAAGAAACTCTCCCTTTCCAAAGGAGAGGTCTGCAAATTAACCGAGCTGGAATTTCTGTCCACGCGCCCATTTTTCGTTCTGCATCACGCTGGCAGAGGAATCGCCCGAAAATACTGGATATATAACCAGTGCTCCCGGATTTCTCCTACCCAACTTGAGGTAAAAGTCCTACATGTCCAGGCGGCACCTGGAAGCTGTACCTCTACCCGCAAGCCTTTGCGGCACTGCGCGCCTACCCAGCGAAAATATGCCCACTACCGAGCAAAATCCGCTGCAGTGCCAGCCCGCGGAGCGGGTATCGTGGGAGCCAAACAATCAGCCAGAGGTGCACTGTGGCGTCCTATTCCTTGCGTCAATTGAAGTATTTCGTCACCACCGTCGACTGTGGCAGCGTCGCCGAGGCGTCGCGCAAGCTGTATATCGCCCAGCCGTCGATTTCCACGGCGGTCAAGGGCCTGGAAGACAGCTTCGGCGTGCAGTTGCTGATCCGTCATCACGCCCAGGGCGTGTCCCTGACGCCCGGCGGCGCGCGTTTCTACCGCAAGGCCCAGGAACTGCTGCGCATGGCCCATGAGTTCGAGCAGAACGCCCTGGCCGACAACGACGTGGTGTGCGGGCAGATCGATATCGGGTGTTTCGAGACCGTCGCCCCGCTCTACCTGCCACGGCTGATCGCCGGTTTTCGCGAGCGCTTTCCGGGGGTGGAGATCCGCCTGCAGGACGGCGAGCAGCAGGAACTGGTGCAGGGTTTGACCGGCGGGCGCTTCGACCTGGCGATCTTCTACGAGCACGACCTGGACAGCACCATCGAGACCGAGGCGCTGATGGCGCCGCAACGGCCTTATGCCCTGGTGCCGGCCGGGCACCGTTTTGCCGGGCAGGCCCAGGTGTCACTGCGCGACCTGGTGCTGGAGCCGATGATCCTGCTGGATGTGCAGCCCAGCCGCACCTACTTCGTGAGCATCTTCGAGGAGCTGCAACTGACGCCGAATATCGTCTTCGGCTCGCCGTCGATCGAGATGGTGCGCGGCATGGTCGGCCAGGGGTTCGGCTTTGCCTTGCTGGTGACCAGGCCCCATGGCAACAGCACCTATGACGGCCAGGAAGTGGTCTGTGTGGAAATTGCCGAGGATGTCACCGGTTCGGCGCTGGTGGCCGGCTGGCTGAAACGGGCGCAGCTGACCAAGCCTGCGCAGTTGTTCGTCGATTACTGCAAGGAACAGTTCAAGGCCTGGCTGGCCTGACACCGCGCTCAAACATGGGGGCCGACTTGCACTCAAGCGTAGGAGCTGGCTTGCCAGCGATGAGGCCCGCATGGATTGCCCACCAGGTACTGATGGGCTGGCGAGCGCTTCGCGCTCGATCGCTGGCAAGCCAGCTCCTACAGAGTTCTCGTCCTCCGAAGAAGCTGGCTGCCAGCTGTCTCAGCGCGCCGCCCAGGCGTTGAAGCGCTGCTCCAGTTCCTCGCCATGGTCCACCCAGAACTCCGCGTCCACGGCCCGCGCCCCGGCCAGGTTGGCTGCAGCGGTGGGCAGTTGCTGTTGCACCGCCGTCGGCAGCAGCCCCAGCGCATCACGGTGCACCGGCCCGTAGGGGATCTCCTCGGAGAACACCTTCTGGGTCTGCGGCTGGCTGGCGAAGGCGATGAAGTCTTCGGCCAATGCCTTGTTCGGCGTGCCCTTGACCACCGCCCAGTACTCCGGGTCGTACAGGCTTTGCGGCCAGACGATGCTCAGCTTCATGCCTTCCTTCTGCGCCGAGGCGATCCGGCCGTTGTAGGCCGCGCTCATCACCACATCGCCGGCGATCAGCCATTGCGGCGGCTGCGCGCCCGCCTCCCACCACTGGATATTGCCCTTGATCTGGTCGAGCTTGGCGAACGCCCGGGTCACGCCCTCGGGAGTGCCCAGCACCTTGTACAGCTGGTCCGGCTTGACCCCGTCGGCGAGCAAGGCGATTTCCAGGGTGTACTTGGCGCCCTTGCGCAAGCCGCGCTTGCCGGGGAAGTCGGCGACGTTCCAGAAGTCCGCCCAGGAGGTCGGCGCCTTGGCCAGCTTGTCCTGGTCGTAGGCCATGACCATCGACCAGACATAGGTGGCCACCCCGCATTCGCTCAGGGTCCCCGGCACGAACTGCGCCGGGTCGCCGAAGCGCGCCGGGTCGAGGCGTTCGAACAGGCCTTCGTCACAGCCACGCAACAGCTCCGGGCTTTCGACTTCGACCACGTCCCAACTGGTATGGCCGACATCGACCATGGCCTTGATTTTCGACAGCTCCCCGTTGTACTCGCCGGCGACCACGCGTCCTGCGCCGCTGGCGGTGAAAGGTTGGAAGTAGGCCTTGTCCTGGGCCTGCTTGGTGGCACCGCCAAAGGAGATGACGGTGAGGCTCTGCGGTGCGGCCGCAACAGCGCCGCACAACAGGGCCAGGGCAAAGGGAACACAGCAACGCAAGGATCTGGACATGTAGCGGTTCCTCTAACAGGCCGACGCGCCCGCGCGCGCCGGCCGCTTTTGGGCCTACAGACGACCGTATTCGCGGGCGGTCCTGTCTACGGCGGTACGGGTCTTGTCGACCAGTTCATCGATGTCGGCGTGGCTGGCCACCAGGGCCGGGGCCATGATCATCCGGCCCAGGGTCGAGCGGATGATCAGGCCCTCTTCGAAGCCGATGGTGCGGCAACGCCAGGCCATGTCGTTCTCGTTGGTGAAACGCTTGCGGCTGGCCTTGTCTTCGGCGAACTGCAAGGCCGCCACCAGCCCGGCGCCCTGCACCTCGCCAATCAACGGATGGTTGTCGAAGACTTCGCGCAGGCAGCGCTGCAGGTAAGGCCCGGTGTCCTGCTTGACCCGGCTGACAATGCCTTCGTCGCGCAGGGCCTTGAGGTTGGCGATGGCCACCGCCGCCGCCACCGGGTGGCCGGAATAGGTCAGGCCGTGGGCGAACACCCCGCCCTGCTCCACCAGCACCTCGGCCATGCGCCTGGAGAGGATCAGCCCGCCCATGGGGATGTAGCCGCTGGTCAGGCCCTTGGCGATCGACAGGGTGTCGGGCTCGAAACCGAAGTGCTGGTGGGCGAACCACTCGCCGGTGCGGCCGAAACCGCCGATCACTTCATCGGCGCACAGCAGCACATCGTACTGGCGGCAGATGCGCTGGATCTCCGGCCAGTAGCTTTCTGGCGGGAAGATCATGCCGCCGGCGCCCTGGAAGGGTTCGGCGACGAAGGCCGCGACATTCTCGGCGCCCAGTTCGAGGATCTTCTCTTCCAGCTGCCGCGCGGCACGCAGGCCGAACTCGACCGGGGTCAGGTCGCCTTCGTGGGCGAACCAGTACGGCTCGTCGATGTGCGCCACGTCCGGGATCACCCCGCCCATGTCGTGCATGAACTTCATCCCGCCCAGCGCCGTGGCGCCGAGGGTCGAGCCGTGGTAGCCGTTCCAGCGGCCGATCATGATCTTCTTCTGCGGCTTGCCGAGGATCTGCCAGTAGCGGCGCACGGTGCGGATCAGCACCTCGTTGGCCTCGGAGCCGGAGTTGGTGTAGATCGCGTGGCTGTAGTGCGCAGGCAGCAGGCTGAACAGCAGTTCCGACAGCTCGACCACCGCCGGGTGGGTGGTGTGGAAGAACATGTTGTAGTACGGCAGTTGCTCGAGTTGCTGGCTGGCAGCGGCGGCCAGGTCCTTGCGGCCGTAGCCGAGGTTGGTGCACCACAGGCCCGACATGCCGTCCAGGTAGCGCTTGCCGTCGTTGTCCCAGAGCGCCAGGCCCTCACCGCGCACGATCACCCGCGGCCCTTCGGCGTTCAGCGCCTTCTGGTCGAGGAACGCATGAATGTGGTGCGCGGCATCCGCGGCCTGGTAGTCGCCGGTGCTGCGCACGGGTTTCACTTGAACGGTCATTGCGAGTCTCCTTGCGGGTTTTTATCGAGGGTGCCGAGCACGCTGGCCAGCGGCTCCGGCTTGAACAGTGGCTTGCCCATCACGCCCTTGATCCACAGCACGGCGATGATCGAGACGATCAGCAGCACCAGGCCTGCGTAGGCAAAAATCGAAAAGGTCATCTCCGGGCTGGGCGACACGTTGCAGATCGCAAACAGCATGCCGGCGATGCCGAACAGCTGCGGCAAGGGGTAGAACGGCGTGCGGAACGGCCGCGCCACCTGCGGGTAGCGCCGGCGCAGGGCGATGACGTTGACGTGGGTGATGATGTAGGCCAGCAGCCAGGCCAGGGCCGCCGAGAGCAGCAGTTGGTTGATCGCGTCGGCATGGTCGTGCATCAGCAGCAACGGCAGGCCGGTGACCGCGGCAATGAACAGCACCGCCACCCAGGGCGCGCCGGTGCGTTTGCCCTGGCGCTTGAACACGCCGAAGGCCTGGCCGTTGCGGGCCATGCCGAACAGCATGCGCGGGATCGCCGCCAGCGAACTGTTGAGGGTGCTGCAAGTGGCGGTGATCGCGGCGGTCACCAGGAACACCTTGCCCGCCTCGCCGAACACCGTGGTGGCGAACAGGTAATGCGGCAGGCCGTTGCTGGCCAGTTCCGCCTGGGGCACGGTGAGCAAGGCGCCCAGGGCGTACAGGCTGATGATCACGAAGATGATGGTCAGGCCGAGCATCATCGAGCCCGGGATGTTGCGCTCGGGGCGCCGGGTTTCTTCCACCAGCGGGCAGACGAACTCGGCGCCGACGAAACCCCAGACCGCCATCGCCGTCAGGGCGATCACCCCCAGGCCCATGGGGTTCCAGTGGGCGCTGTCGAACAGCGTCGGGTTGGGCGCGACTATGTCGCTGTTCATCGCGCTCAGGCCCATCACCAGCAACACCACGGTCATCACCACCGCCAGCACCGTCTGCAGGCGGGCGAAGATGTCGATGTTGAACAGGTTGAGCACGGTGAACAGCGCCAGTACCGCCAGGGCCACGGTAAGCGGCGGCATGGAGTGCGGGTAGACCTTGTCGATGATGAATTCCATCAGCAACAGCTCGGCCGACAGGGCGAACATCGCCACCACCACGTAACCGGAAAAGGTCGCCAGGATCGCCGGGAACTGGCCGATGGCGACTTCGGTGTAGGTGCTCAGGCTGCCGGCGCGGGGGATCATCAGCGCCAGCTCGGAGAACGAACAGGCGTAGCTCAGGGCCAGCAGGTAGGCCAGGCCCAGGGGCACGATAAAGCCCAGGCCGGCGATGCCGACGCCTTGCAGCATCAGCACCATCACGCCTTGTGAGACCACCAGGCCGATGGCCACCGCCAACAGCGCGGTAAGGCCGAGTTTCTTGCGACTCGCGGGCGGCGCCAGGGCGCCGGTTTGCACGCTTGCATTGCTGTTCATCGGTTGCTCCGTCTTGTTGTTCTATTTTTTGGAAGATCGGTGCTGCGCTCGGGGCCCTCAGCCCCGCAGTTGAATCCAGGTGGTTTTCAGCTGGGTGTACTTGTCGAACGAATGCAGCGACAGGTCGCGGCCAAAGCCCGACTGCTTGCCGCCGCCAAAGGGCACGCTCACATCCAGCGCGTCGACGGTATTCACCGACACCGTCCCGGCATTCAGCCGCCGTGCCACCCGGTGCGCGCGGTTCAGGTCGTCGGTCCACAGCGACGCGGCCAGGCCATAGATGTGCTCGTTGGCCAGGGCCACCGCCTGGTCTTCGTCGTCGAACAACGTGACCGCCAGCACCGGGCCGAACACTTCTTCGCGGGCCAGGGTCATGTCGGCGGTCACGCCCGTGAAGATGGTCGGCTCGATGAAGTTGCTCGAGCCATCGAAGCTCAGTTGCCGACCGCCGCACACCAGTTGCGCGCCCTCGGCCTGTGCCTGTTCGATGTAGCGTTTGATGCGCTGCGTCTGCCGCGCATCGACGATGGCCCCGGCCCGGCTCGCCGGGTTAAGCGGATTGCCCGGCTGCCACTGGCGCGCCTTGGCCACCAGGCGCTCGATGAACCCGTCGGCGATCGAGCGCTGCACCAGCAGGCGCGAGTTGGCCGAGCAGACTTCGCCCTGGTTGAAGAAGATGCCGAATGCGGCTTTCTCGGCCGCCAGGTCCAGGTCCTGGCAATCGGCGAACACCAGGTTCGGGCTCTTGCCACCGCACTCCAGCCAGACCTGCTTGAGGTTCGATTGCGCGGCGTACTGCATGAAGTACTTGCCCACCTCGGTGGAGCCGGTGAACACCAGGACATCCACATCCATGTGCAGGCCGAGGGCACGACCGGCCTCCTCGCCCAGGCCCGGCACCACGTTGAGCACGCCTTTGGGAATGCCGGCTTCGATGGCCAGCTCGGCCAGGCGCAGGGCCGAGAACGGCGACTGCTCGGCCGGCTTGAGCACCACGCTGTTGCCGGCGGCCAGGGCCGGGGCCAGCTTCCAGGCGGCCATGTCCAGCGGGAAGTTCCACGGCACCACCGCGCCGATCACCCCCAGCGGCACCCGGGTAATGGTCGCCAGGACATTGCTGGCGCTCGGCGCCACCTGATCGTAGAGCTTGTCGAGGCTTTCGCCGTACCAGGCGAACACCTGGGCGGCGCCCGGCACGTCGATGTTCCAGGCATCCATCACCGGCTTGCCCATGCTCAGGGAATCGAGCAAGGCCAGTTCGTCGCGGTGCTCCAGCATCAGCCGCGACAGGCGCAGCAGGATCGCCTTGCGCTCGCCCGGCGCCATCCTGGCCCAGGGGCCCTGCTCGAACGCACGACGGGCGCTGCGCACCGCCCGGTCGACCTCGACCTCACCGCAGGCGGCCACCTGGGCCAGGAGTTTCTCGGTGGCCGGGTTGACCACAGCGAAGCGCGCGCCGCTCTCGGCCTGGCACGCCTCGCCGTCGATAAAGGCGCTGTCGATCAGGCGTTGGCGTTGCGCCAGGGCTGTCCACTCGTTGAAATCTTTCACCGCGGATTCCTTGTTCTTATGAGTTGTCATGAAGGGTTGCAGAGGTATTCGGCCAGGCGCTCCATCAGCCGGTCGCAGGCCGCCATCTGCTCGACGCTGACGAATTCGTCCGGCTTGTGGCCCTGGTCCATGCTGCCGGGGCCGCAGACCACCGCCGCAATCCCGGCCTGATGGAACAGCCCGCCTTCGGTGCCAAAGGCCACGGTGCTGAAGGCCGCGCTGCCACAGAGTTGCGCCACCAGTTGCGCGGCGGCGCTTTCAGGGGCAGTCGCCAACCCCGGATAGGCCGAGATCGCTTCGAAGCGGATCGCCGTGTCGGCCTTGATTGCCTGCATCGCCGGCAACAGCGCCTGTTCGGCATAGCCTTGCAGTTCGTCCACCACCGCCTGGGGCTCGAAGGCCGGCAAGGCACGCACCTCGAAGTCGAAGCGGCAATCGGCCGGGACGATATTCAGCGCCGTGCCACCCTGGATCACCCCGACCTGCACGGTGGAGAACGCCGGGTCGAAGCGGGCGTCGTGATGCTCAGGGGCCGCCAGGCGCTGGCCGATCTCCCCCAGCCGGCCGATCAGCCGCGCCGCCTGCTCGATGGCGTTGACCCCGTAAGGCGCATAGGCCGAGTGGCACGGCGCGCCGTGCACATGGCAACGCATGGCCAGCTTGCCCTTGTGGCCGAGCACAGGCTTGAGCTCAGTGGGCTCGCCGATCAGGCACAGCGCCGGTTGGGGAATGCGCTGTGGCAACAGCTCCAGCAGGCTGCGCACACCGAGGCAGCCGACCTCCTCGTCATAGGAGAACGCCAGGTGCACCGGCCGGCGCAGCGGGCTTGCGAGAAACAGCGGCACTGCGGCCAGCACCGAGGCCAGGTAGCCTTTCATGTCGGCGGTGCCGCGCCCGTAGAGCTTGCCGTCGCGCTCGGTCAGGCTGAAGGGTTCGAACGTCCAGGACTGGCCGTCCACCGGCACCACATCGGTGTGGCCCGACAGCACCACGCCGCCCTCCACCGCCGGGCCAATGTTGGCCAACAGGTTGGCCTTGGTCCGCTCGGCGTTGTAGATCAGCTCGCAGCTCACCCCCAGGTCGTGCAGGTAGTCGCGCACGAACTCGATCAGGGCCAGGTTCGAATCGCGGCTGACCGTGGCAAAGCCCACCAGCCTGGCCAACAAGGCGCGGCTGCGCAGCTCACTCATCGCCCGGCACTCCGTAGCTCGGCGCC
This sequence comes from Pseudomonas sp. RW409, assembly GCF_003184125.1. Lineage (NCBI taxonomy): Bacteria > Pseudomonadati > Pseudomonadota > Gammaproteobacteria > Pseudomonadales > Pseudomonadaceae > Pseudomonas > Pseudomonas sp. RW409. The sequence continues at coordinate 634,881 of NZ_QHHP01000033.1, forward strand.
AGGGTCGGGTTGAGGGCGCGGGTCAGGTAGTCCTGCAACTGCGGCTCGTAGGCGCTCCAGAGTTTCTGCAACTCGCCGATGGGGTTGGCCTCGGCCCAGTCCACCCGCAGGTCGACGATCGGCCAGACCAGCTCGCCGACCACCGACAGCGCCGCCGAATGCACCGCGCCCGCCTCGCCCCCGGCGTCCTGCCCGGCCTGCAGCGCGCTGAGCAGCCGCGCCGCCAGGCAGCCTTCGCTGCTTTCGAAGGCCTCGACCATGCGCTCGATCACTGCGCTGTTGGCCAGCAGGTTGCCGGCCGCTACGCACTGCTCACCGGCCACGGCATGGTTAATGCCCAGCGCGTGGTTGCCGCTGAACAGCGCCGTGCGCCCCTGGGCATCCACCACCGCCACCTGGCGGTACTGGCTGTAGCCGTTGCGGGTCAATGCCTGGTCCAGGGCCTGCGCGGGCGCCAGGCCTTCGCCCAGGCCGTCGAGCACCTGCGGGCCGAGGGCCGGCAAAGTGATGTTCTGGCTCGACACCGCGCCCACCCCGCTGCGCAGCCAGGGGCAACGGGCGCCGACGGCGATGCTCGACGAGCTGATGGCAATGCCCAGCTGGCCGGTTTCGGCGCAGCGGCCGACGATGGAGAAAGTCATGGCGAACTCCTTATTCGGGGATGACCGCGATCACGTCGATTTCCATCAGCCACTGCGGCTGGCCCAGGGCGCTGACCACCAGCCCGGTGGAGATCGGGAACACGCCCTTGAGCCACTTGCCGACCTCCTGGTAGACCGGCTCGCGGTAACGCGGGTCGATCAGGTAGGTGGTGGTCTTGACGATATGGCTGAGGTCGCTGCCGGCCTCTTCCAGCAGTTGCTTGACGTTGCGCATGGCCTGTTCGGCCTGGGCCCGCGGATCGCCGAGGCCGACCAGTTGGCCATTGAAATCAGTGCCGACCTGGCCGCGCACATACACGGTGTTGCCGGCGCGTACGGCCTGGCACAGGTCGTTGTCCAGGCTCTGGTTCGGGTAGGTGTCTTTGGTGTTGAACATGCGGATGCGGGTATGCGTAGGCATCAGCGGGCTCCCATGAGGCTGGTGGATTCAATGGAGGATTCGCGCTCGGCTTGACGCTGCGCGGCGTCGCGGTAATCGAAGTAGAGGCGCTGTTTGACGATGTGCTCGGCGATGTGCCGGGCGTCGTGCCACACGCCCCAGATAAACGCCGAGCCACGGCGCGACAGCCACGGCAGGCCGACGAAATAGACCCCGGGCTCGCTGGACACGCCGCGCTGATGGCGGGGCTTGCCGTTGTCCTTGAAGGCATCGACCTGCAGCCAGCTGTAGTCCACCGAATAACCGGTGGCCCAGATGATGGTGCCGACGCCGGCCTTGGCCAGGTCGAGTTCGAGGAGCGGCTGGGTCAGGCACGGCGGGTCCGGCAGCATCACCCGCGCTTCGGGTTCTTGCGGCAGGTCCAGGCCGTTACGAGCGATGTAGGCGTCGGCGGCGTCGAGCAGCGCCAGGTAGTTTTCGTCGCCGCGGGCAATGTTCTCGGCCAGGTTGGCCTCGAAGCGGGCCACGCCGTTCTCGAAAGCCTTGGTCAGGCCGACCAGGGTCATGCCCTGGTGGGCCAGCCGGCGGAAGTCCACGGTGTGCCCGCCACGGGCGCCGCTGACAGCGATGGTCACGTGCTCCTTGCCCGGCTGCATGGTCTCGGCATCCCACTCGCCCAGCACCCCCAGCCACCAGCAGAAGTCACGGTTGCGGTAGGCCCGCGGCGGGCGGTCATGGGCCCCGACCGAAAGGTAGACCTGCTTGCCGGCGCGTTGCAGTTCATCGGCGATCTGCACCCCCGAGGAGCCCGCGCCCACCACCAGCACCGCGCCTTCGGGCAGCTGTTGCGGATTGCGGTAAGCGGCCGAATGCATCTGTAGTACGCGCTGATCTTGCGGGGCGATCGGCGGGATCACCGGGCACTGGAACGGACCGGTGGCCACCACCACCTGGCGGGCTTCGATCACCCCGTCGCTGGTGTCCACGGTGAAGCCCGGGCGGTTAGCGTTACGCACCACCTTCCTGACTTCGACGCCGGTGCGGATCGGCGCATTGAACTTGCGGGCGTAGGTTTCGAAGTAGTCGGCCACCTGGTCCTTGCCGGCAAAGGCATCGGGGTCCAGGCCTTCGAACTCCAGGCCGGGAAAGCGGTCGTGCCAGGCCGGGCCGTTGGCCACCAGCGAATCCCAGCGCCCGGTGCGCCAGGCTTCGGCGATACGGTTGCGTTCCAGCACCAGGTGCGGCACGCCCAGGCGGCTCAGGTGTTCGCTCATGGCCACGCCGGCTTGGCCGGCGCCCACTACAAGCGTATCGATTGTTGTTTTATGGGTTGTCATGTCTGCGCCCTACTGAGTGATCCCACGTAGGCAGCCGTGGGAGGTGTAGGACGCATTCTGGGAGAAGGCGGGAAATGCCGAAATTATGATTTTTGTGGTTGCTAGAGAGTAAAAAACTCTCTGGCTATCTGGGGTTTCGGTGCATCAGCGCAGATTGCGCGGAATCCTCAGCCCGAGGTTTTCGCGCAAGGTGCTGCCCGGGTATTCGCGGCGATACACCCCGCGCTCCTGGAGCAACGGCACCACCTCCTCGGTGAACCGGCGAAACTGCCCCGGGTGGCCGATGTAGAGGTTGAAACCGTCCACGGCCCGCGCCTCGAACCATTCACTCATCTTCGCCGCGACGGTTTCGGCGCTGCCGACAAAGGCGCCGGGGCGCAGCTGTCGGGAGGCTTGCACCGCCTGGCGCAGGCTGAGTCCTTCGCTGACCGCGCGCTCGGTGATGCGCTTGGCCAGCGTGAAAAAGCTGCTGCGGGCGAACTCCAGGGCCTGCGCCGGGAAAGGCGCGTCCAGCTCGTACTGGCTGAAGTCATGCCAGCCAAAGGAACGGCCGAACTCCAGCAGGGCCTGCTCGAAACTGTGATCGGCCGCGTGGTAATGGCGTTCGAGTTCCCGCGCCTGCTCATCGCTGTCGCCGACGAACACCTCGGCCCCCGGCAGCACCAGCACCTGTTCCGGATCGCGGCCCTGGCGCAGCGCGCGCTCCTTGATTTCCCGGTAGAACGCCTGCCCCTGCTCCATGCTCGGCGCATGGGTGAAGACCACGTCCGCAATCGCCGCGCCCAGCTCGCGGCCTTGTTCGGAGTCCCCCGCCTGGAAGATCACCGGCTGGCCTTGCGGCGAGCGTTGCAGGTTGAGCGGCCCGACCACGGAGAAATGCTCGCCCTTGTGGTTCAGCGCGTGCAGCTTGGCCGGGTCGAAATAACGCCCGCTGGCGCGATCCCGGACAAAGGCGTCGTCCTCCCAGGACTGCCACAAGCCCTGCACCACCTGCACATGCTCCCGGGCCCGGCCATAGCGGGTGTCGTAGTCGTAGTGCTCGTCGCGCCCGTAGTTGCCGGCGGTGCCGGCGTCGCCGCTGGTGACCACGTTCCAGCCGGCGCGGCCCTTGCTGATCAGGTCCAGCGACGCCAGGCGGCGGGCGACGTTGAACGGCTCGTTATAGGAGGTGGTGAGCGTGCCCACCAGGCCGATATGCCGCGTGCTCACCGCCAGCGCCGAGAGCAGCGTCAGTGGCTCCAGGCGGTTCAGGTAATGGGGCGGCGAACCCGGGGTGATGAACTGGCTGTCGACGATGAAGATCAGGTCGAACAAGGCCGCCTCGGCCTGGCGCGCAATGTCGATGTACCAGTCGATATTGACGCTGGCGTCGGCCGGCAATTCGGGGTCCAGCCACAGGTTGTGCCGCCCGGGGCCACCGACGCCCATGGTCAGGGCGCCCAGTTTCAGTTGTCGTGTGCTCATGGAAGGTCCTTGATGGTTACGGCGCGGCCTGAACCGTCACAGCAGGATTCTGCAAGGCGGCATTAAAGGAGGTGTCGAACAGGCTGGCGGCCGGGTAGGACTTGATCAGGCCGATGCCACTGAAGAAATCCACGGTCTTCTGCGCGTCGGCGATGTTCTGCGGGCTGATCGGCCCCACGTCGGTTTGCGCCCGACGGAACCAGGCACGGGCGATCTCCCGGTCGGCGCGGGTGCGCTCGGCCCAGGCATCGGCATAGGCCTCGCTGTGGGCAGGATCGTTGACGCTCCAAGCCCGGGCTTTTTTCAGCCGTTGCAGGAAGTCGCCGATGGCCGCGCGTTTTTCTTCCAGGGAACGGTTGTTGCCGACCACGAAGCTCTGCGCCGGGATCAACCCTTGCGCCGTGGCGATCACCCGGCCGCCGCGCCGCTCCTGTTGCGTCACGTAGGGTTCCCAGGTGGCGATCACATCCACCGAGCCGCCTTCCAGCGCATGGAAGGCATCGAGGGCACTGAGGTAGCGGATGTCCACCGCGTCACGGGGCACGCCAGCCTGGTCCAGCGCGCTGAACAGCAGTTGCTGGCTCCAGGAGCCCTTCCAGATCGCCACGCGTTTGCCACGGATGTCGGCGACGGTCTTGATCGGCGAATCCTGGTTGACCACGATGGCCACCCCGGAAAGATTCTGCCGGGTGACCGCGATCACCTTGATCGGCGCCCCCAGGGCACCGAGGAACAGCGGTGGCGCATCCCCCAACAGCCCGAGGTCGAGGCTGCCGGAGTTCAGCGCTTCGGCCACCGGCGAGCCGGCGGTGAACTGCTTCCATTCCAGGGTGTATGGCAGGTTGTCGAGCACGCCGGCGGCATCCATCACCGCGCGGGTGTTGTAGCTTTGGTCGCCGACGGTGAGGGTGAGCGCCGAGGCACCGAGGCTGATGGACGCGGCCAGCGCGGCGGCGGCCAGTTGCAGAAATGTACGCAAGGCAATCTCCAGGAAGTCGAAAGTCGGGGCTGTCATTTATTTGGTTATATAAGGAGAAACCTTAAAAACCACAGCCTATAAGCTAACGACACCAAGGAGCGCTGTAAAAGTCATTTTAGGAATAACTTAATATGCAAAATTTGCATTTAAAGACAGCCCTGTCGTAACACGCACGCCCAAGTCCTCGCCCCGGTAACCCGGGCGCACCGCGAGCAGGCTCGCTACAGCAGGCGTAAGGGATGCTTTTATAAGTCCGGTACAGAAAGCTGTGGGTCGATGCTCGATGGCTCGCGATGGGACTCCTCCCCTCTTCCCACCCTTACAATCCGGGAAACAATGAAATTCCATTTAAGGAATTGATAGCACCCTAACTAAAGGTGCATGCTAGAGAGCTTTCATCGCGCTTATATCATTCCGAATGATAGTTACCTTCGGCTCATTCGATTCGTGCGATACAACCCCTGCCGAGCATCATCCGCCCATCTCAAATACATTGGCGGATGATCCATGGAACAGTCACTCAAACACTTACGCTTCCCTCTCGCATTATTGGCTGTGCTGGTGATGAGCGCCTGTGGCAAGGCACCGGAGACGGCCGCCAACATGCCCGCCGCCAAAGTCAGCGTGGCCAAGGTGCTGGAGCAACCGGTCAACGAATGGGACGAGTTCACCGGGCGCCTCGAGGCGCCTGAAACCGTCCAGATCCGCCCACGGGTTTCCGGCCAGATCGACCAGGTGGCCTTCACCGAAGGCGCCCTGGTGAAGAAAGGCGACCTGCTGTTCCAGATCGACCCACGGCCGTTCCAGGCCGAAGTACGCCGCCTGGAAGCCCAGCTGCAACAAGCCCGCGCCACCGCCACCCGCAGTGCCAATGAAGCCCAGCGCGGCCAGCGCCTGCTGACCAGCAACGCGATTTCCGCCGAACTGGCCGACACCCGCACCAGCGCCGCCCAGGAAGCCCGCGCCGGGGTCGACGCGATCCAGGCGCAACTGGACGTGGCCAAGCTCAACCTGAGCTTCACCCGGGTCACCGCGCCCATCAGCGGTCGCGTCAGCCGCGCGGAAATCACCGCCGGCAACCTGGTGACCGCCGACGTCACCCCGCTGACCAGCGTGGTCTCCACCGACAAGGTCTACGCCTACTTCGACGCCGACGAGCGTGTGTACCTCAAGTACACCCAGCTCGCCCGCCAGGGCCAGCGCGGCCAGACCACCCCGGTCTATCTCGGCCTGTCCAATGAGGATGGCCACCCGCACCTGGGCCAGATGAACTTCGTCGACAACCAGGTCAACCCGCAGACCGGCACCATCCGCGGTCGCGCGGTGTTCGACAACAGCGACGGCAGCTACACCCCGGGCCTCTATGCGCGCCTGAAACTGGTGGGCAGCGGCACCTACTCCGCCGTGCTGATCAACGACGAAGCGGTGGGGACCGACCTGGGCAAGAAGTTCGTGCTGGTGATGGACGCCGACAACAAGCCGGCGTACCGCGCCGTCGAGCTGGGGCCGAAGATCGAAGGCCTGCGCATTGTGCGCAACGGCCTGAACAAGGACGACACCATCATCGTCAAGGGTCTGCAGCGAGCCCGTCCGGGCGCGCCGGTCAGCCCTGAAGTAGTGCCGATGGCCAGCAAGGAAACCCTCGCCGCCCTGGCGCAACAACGACAAGCCCTGGAAGCCAGCAACCTGCCTCAAGTCGCCCCCGCCAAGGGCGCGCCTGAAGCGGCTGCGAAACTGGCCAGCGCTGCGACTCCACGCGGTTAAGGGAAAAGACTCAAGATGAATTTCTCCCAATTCTTCATTTCACGGCCGATCTTCGCAGCGGTGCTGTCGCTGCTGATCCTGATCGCCGGCTCCATCTCGCTGTTCCAGCTGCCCATCAGCGAATACCCGGAAGTGGTACCGCCGACCGTGGTGGTACGCGCCAACTTCCCGGGCGCCAACCCGAAAGTCATCGGCGAAACCGTGGCCGCGCCCCTGGAGCAGGCCATCACCGGCGTCGAGAACATGCTCTACATGTCCTCGCAGTCCACCGCCGACGGCAAGATCACCCTGACCATCACCTTCGCCCTGGGGACCGACCTGGACAACGCCCAGGTGCAGGTGCAGAACCGCGTGACCCGGACCGAGCCCAAGCTGCCTGAAGAGGTGACGCGCATCGGTATCACCGTGGACAAGGCATCGCCCGACCTGACCATGGTCGTGCACTTGACCTCGCCGGACAAACGCTACGACATGCTCTACCTGTCCAACTACGCCATCCTCAATATCAAGGATGAGCTGGCGCGCCTGGGCGGCGTCGGTGACGTGCAGCTGTTCGGCATGGGCGACTACTCGCTGCGGGTCTGGCTCGATCCGAACAAGACCGCTTCGCGCAACCTCACCGCCACTGACGTGGTCACCGCCATTCGCGAGCAGAACCGCCAGGTCGCCGCCGGTACCCTGGGCGCCCCGCCCGCGCCGAGCGCCACCAGCTTCCAGCTGTCGGTCAACACCCAGGGTCGCCTGGTGACCGAGGAAGAGTTCGAGAACATCATCATTCGCGCAGGCGACAACGGCGAGATCACTCGCCTGAAAGACATCGCCCGGGTCGAGCTGGGCTCCAACCAGTACGCCCTGCGTTCGCTGCTGAACAACCAGCCGGCGGTGGCGATCCCGATCTTCCAGCGCCCAGGCTCCAACGCCATCGAGATCTCCAACGAAGTGCGGGCCAAGATGGCCGAGCTGAAGCAGAGCTTCCCGCAAGGCATGGACTTCAGCATCGTCTACGACCCGACCATCTTCGTCCGCGGTTCCATCGAGGCCGTGGTGCATACCCTGTTCGAAGCACTGATCCTGGTGGTGCTGGTGGTGATCCTGTTCCTGCAGACCTGGCGCGCCTCGATCATCCCGCTGGTGGCGGTGCCCGTCTCGCTGATCGGTACCTTCGCCGTGATGCACCTGTTCGGCTTCTCGCTCAACGCCCTGTCGCTGTTCGGGCTCGTCCTGGCCATCGGTATCGTGGTGGACGACGCCATCGTGGTGGTGGAAAACGTCGAACGCAATATCGGCCTCGGCCTGAACCCGGTGGAAGCCACCAAACGCGCCATGCGCGAAGTGACCGGGCCGATCATCGCCACCGCCCTGGTGCTCTGCGCGGTGTTCGTGCCGGCGGCCTTCATCAGCGGCCTGACCGGGCAGTTCTACAAGCAGTTCGCCCTGACCATCGCGATCTCCACGGTGATCTCGGCCTTCAACTCCCTGACCCTGTCGCCGGCCCTGGCCGCGGTACTGCTCAAGGACCACCACGCACCGAAGGACCGCTTCTCCCGGCTCCTCGAAAAGCTGCTGGGTGGCTGGCTGTTCAAACCCTTCAACCGCTTCTTCGACCGTGCCAGCCATGGCTACGTCGGCACCGTGCGCCGGGTGATTCGTGGCAGCGGCATCGCCCTGTTCCTCTACGCGGGCCTGATGGTGCTGACCTGGTTCGGCTTCGCCCACACGCCGATGGGCTTCGTCCCGGCCCAGGACAAGCAATACCTGGTGGCCTTCGCCCAACTGCCGGACGCCGCGAGCCTGGACCGCACCGAGGACGTGATCAAGCGCATGTCCGACATCGCCCTGAAGCAACCGGGCGTGGAAAGCGCGGTGGCCTTCCCGGGCCTGTCGATCAACGGTTTCACCAACAGCCCGAACAACGGCATCGTGTTCGTGACCCTCAAGCCCTTCGACGAGCGCAAGGACCCGAGCATGTCCGCCGGGGCCATCGCCGGCGCCCTGAACGGCAAGTACGCCGATATCCAGGAAGCCTACATGGCGATCTTCCCACCGCCGCCGGTACAGGGCCTGGGGACCATTGGCGGTTTCCGCCTGCAGGTCGAGGACCGCAGCGGCATGGGTTACGAAGAGCTGTATAAGGAAGTGCAGAACGTCATCGCCAAGAGTCGCAGCGTGCCGGAACTGGCCGGGCTGTTCACCAGCTACCAGGTCAACGTGCCTCAGGTCGACGCGGCTATCGACCGGGAAAAGGCCAAGACCCACGGCGTGGCCATCAGCGATATCTTCGACACCCTGCAGGTCTACCTGGGCTCGCTGTACGCCAACGACTTCAACCGTTTTGGCCGTACCTACCAGGTCAACGTCCAGGCCGAACAGCAGTTCCGTCTCGAAGCCGAGCAGATCGGCCAGCTGAAAGTACGCAACAACAAGGGCGAGATGATCCCGCTGGCGACCTTCATCAAGGTCAGTGACACCGCCGGTCCCGACCGCGTGATGCACTACAACGGCTTCGTCACCGCGGAAATCAACGGCGCGGCCGCACCGGGCTACAGCTCCGGCCAGGCGGAAGCGGCGATCGAGAAACTGCTCAAGGAAGAACTGCCCAACGGCATGACCTACGAATGGACCGAACTGACCTACCAGCAGATCCTTGCCGGTAACACCGCGCTGTTCGTCTTCCCGCTCTGCGTGCTGCTGGCGTTCCTGGTACTGGCGGCGCAATACGAGAGCTGGAGCCTGCCGCTGGCGGTGATCCTGATCGTGCCGATGACCCTGCTGTCGGCCATCACCGGGGTGATCCTGTCCGGTGGCGACAACAACATCTTCACCCAGATCGGCCTGATCGTACTGGTGGGCCTGGCGTGTAAGAACGCGATCCTGATCGTCGAGTTCGCCAAGGACAAACAGGAAGAAGGCCTCGACCCGCTGGCCGCGGTGCTGGAAGCCTGCCGCCTGCGTCTGCGGCCGATCCTGATGACCTCGTTCGCCTTCATCATGGGTGTGGTGCCCCTGGTGTTCTCCAGCGGCGCCGGTGCGGAAATGCGTCATGCCATGGGTGTCGCGGTGTTCTCCGGGATGCTCGGGGTGACCTTCTTCGGCCTGCTGCTGACCCCGGTGTTCTACGTCCTGATCCGCAACTATGTGGAGCGCAGCGAAGCCCGCAAAGCGACCCGTGCCCTGAAACTGGAGGCGCAACAATGAGCCTGAAAGTCTTCCTGCCGAGCTTGCTGGTACTGGCCCTGAGTGCCTGTGCCGTCGGCCCGGACTATCAGACCCCGACGACCGAGGCGGCCAACATCACGGCCGCCACCGATGGCGCCGCGGGCCAGAAGAATTTCGACCGCGCGCGTTTCGAAGGCATCTGGTGGCAACAGTTCGACGACCCGGTGCTCAACCAACTGGTGACCCGGTCCCTGCAGGGCAACCGTGAGTTGCGCGTGGCCTTCGCCCGCCTGCGGGCCGCCCGGGCGATTCGCGACGACGCCAGCAACGATGCGATGCCGACCATCACCAGCCGCGCCAGCAGCGACCTGGCCAAGGGTCAGATCCCCGGCCAGACCACTCGCCGGGTCAACAGCGAACGCTACGATCTGGGCCTGGACATGGCCTGGGAACTGGACCTGTTCGGCCGCATCCAGCGCAACCTGGAAGCCAGCGAAGCCGACCAGCAGGCCGCCGAGGCCGACCTCTACCAGCTGCAAGTCACCATGATTGCCGAGCTGGTGGATGCCTACGGCCAACTGCGCGGCGCCCAGCTGCGGGAGAAGATCGCCCTGGCCAACCTGAACAACCAGCAGGAGTCGCGCAAGATCACCGAAAGCCTGCGTGACGCCGGCGTCGGCGATCAGCTCGACGTGGTCCGCGCCGATGCGCGCCTGGCTGCGGTAGAGGCCAGCGTGCCGCAACTGCAGGCCGAACAGGTGCGCCAGCGCAACCGTATCGCCACCCTGCTGGGCGAGCGTCCGGACAAGCTCAGCGTCGATCTTGCGCCCGCGCAGCTGCCGGCGATTGCCAAGGCCCTGCCGATCGGCGACCCGGGCGAGCTGCTGCAACGCCGTCCGGACATCCTCAGCGCCGAACGCCAGTTGGCCGCCGCCACCGCGCGGATCGGCGTGGCCAAGGCTGACCTGTTCCCCCGGGTCAGCCTCAGTGGTTTCCTCGGCTTCACCGCCGGCCGTGGTTCGCAGATCGGCTCCTCGGCCGCCAATGCCTGGGCCCTGGGCCCGAGCATCACCTGGGCCGCCTTCGACCTGGGGAGCGTGCGCGCCCGTCTGCGCGGTGCCAATGCCGACGCCGACGGCGCCCTGGCGACCTACGAGCAGCAAGTGCTGCTGGCCCTGGAAGAGTCGGAAAACGCTTTCAGCGATTACGGCAAGCGCCAGCAACGGCTGATCTCGCTGATTCGCCAGAGCGAGTCGAGCCGCGCCGCGGCCGACCTGGCACAAATCCGCTACCGCGAAGGCACCGTCGATTTCCTGGTGCTGCTCGACGCCCAGCGCGAACGCCTGGCCGCCGAAGACTCCCAGGCCCAGGCCGAGGTCGACCTGTACCGTGGCATCGTCGCCATCTACAAGGCCCTGGGTGGCGGCTGGCAGCCTGAGACGGTCGCCAGCAAGTAAGGCTTCAACCGAGCTCCTTTGGTTGGCCGCAACCAACCAAATTTTTGCCCCGTGTTCTCATTCGGTCACGGGGCTTTTTTTGGCCTGCCAAAAAGCATCGCGGGCAAGTCGGATCGCCGCCCGCTCGCTCCCACAGACGCCACTGTCCGTAGGAGCGAGGCTTGCCCGCGATAAGATCGTTCATCCACAACAACCTCTCGCCTATTCCAGCACCGTCACCGTCGCCGTAGTCCCGGCGCGCAACCTGTCCTTGCCCGGGTAATCAGGGTCGATGGCGATCCGCACCGGCACCCGCTGCGCCAGCTTGACCCAGGTGTAGCTGGGGTTGATGTTGGCCAGCAGGCGGCTGCCCTGGGAGTTCTCGCGGTCGGTAATGGCGAAGGCGATGCTCTGTACCTGGCCGCCGAAGGTCTCGCCGCTCATCAACTGGATGCGCACCGCACTGCCCTCCTCGATCCGTGGCAGCTTGGTCTCCTCGAAGTAACCGCTGATATAGAAGGAGTCGCTGTCCACCAGCGCCAGCAAGGCCGCGCCGGCGCTGGCGTAGTCGCCCTGGCGGGTCTGCAGGTTGGTCACGTAGCCGCTGACCGGGGCTTCGACCCGGGTGCGCTGCAGGTCCAGCTCGGCCTGTTTCAGCGCCGCCTGGGCCAGGTGCACGTTGGCCTGGGCCAGGCCGAGATTGGCCTGGTCGCGCAACAGGTCGGCCTGGGCCACCGCCACATCGGTATTGGACTTCTCCCACTCCTCGCCGGAAATCGCGAAGCCCTGCTTCAGGCTCCGGCGCCGACGCTCTTCGCTTTGCCGCTGCTTGAGCTGCGCCGCGCTGGCGGCGATCGCCGCTTCGGACTGGCCGAGGGTGGCGACCGCCACTTCCACCGAACGCTTGGCATGCTCCACGGCCAGGGCATATTGCGCCGGGTCGATCTCCAGCAGCAGTTGGCCCTTGTCCACGTGCTGGTTGTCCTGCACCTGCAGGCTGACAATGCGCCCGGCGACGTCCGCCGACAGGGTCACCACATCGGCCCGCACCCGCGCATCGCGAGTCCAGGGCGCGCGGGTGTAATGCTCCCAGGCGAACCAGCCCAGCACGAGCGCCAGCACTACCGCCACCAGGGTGATCGAGCGGGCCAGGGTGTTTTTCAGATTCATAGGCTTCCCATCAGCAAAATGACCGTGGCGCAGACGCAGGCATACAGCGCCCCTTCGAACAACGCTTCGTGCCAGACGAAGCGCAACACACCGAGGCGCCGCAGCCCCCAGTCCAGCAGCAGGAAAATCGGCAAGGCCAGCAACAGGGCCTGGGCGATGGGCGGCAGGTAGACGCCGCCGAATTCGAAATCAATGGGCAAGGGCCGGTTCTCCTGTTTCCGTGGGTTGCAGCATGGGGCTGTAGCGCTCCAGGAAGGCGCCGACGATCAGCAGCGAGACGCGCATGCGGAACACCGACCACAGCTGTTCGTGGGCCTGGGGCCGGTCGTCGGTGTGCAACTGGTCGAGGTAGTCGCCCAGCTCCCGCAGCCGCGCCAGCAGCTCATCCACCTCCAGCGCCGAGCGCCCGGCCACATAACGCCCGATCCGCCGCAGCAACTGCTGCAGGTCGGCGTTGGTCGCGCTGCTCAGCCAGGGGTTGTCCAGGCTCTGCTGCTTGAGCTGGTTCATCGCCACGCCCAGGGTCATGCAGGCCAGGCTGGTTTCGAAGCGCTCGGCGGAAGCCCGGTCGCCGGCGGCGGGCAACAGCCCGAGCATCTGGGTCAGGCGATCGACCATGCGGCTCTCGAAGACAAACTGCTCCTCGTCGCTGGCCGTGGTTTTCTGCAAGGCGTACACCTGCTCGCGGGTGTCGCGGAACAAGCGGCGAATGCGCAGCACCGGGTTGAACGGGAAGATAAAGGCGTACACCAGCAACGACAGCACCCCGCCGCTGACATAGGCCCCGGCGAACTCGAACCACTGGATGGCGCTGTTCTGCCAGGCGCCGATGTTCTGCGGGCCGATCATCAGCAGGCTCGACAGCCCCAGACCCATGCCGATGCCGGCGGTCATCGGGCTGGCCAGGCCCACCGCGACCGTGTACAGCAGCGGCACCAGCAACAGCGCCAGCCACTCGAAATCGCCAATCAAGGGCACCAGGGCGAAGACGTAGACCGCCGAGATCGCCAGCGCCAGGGCCTGGCCGCGCATATAGCTTTGCGCCGCCGCCAAGGGCCGCGGGAAGGTCGCCATCAGCGAACAGAGAATGCCCACCAGGACCATGCTCGAGCGCGCGCCGTCCCAGGCGGTTTCGATCCAGATCAGCCCGGCGACCAGCAGCGCGGTGAAGGCCCGCAGCGCATTCATCGCCGCCAGCGGCCAGTCCAGGTGCAAGGGATTGGCCCGGCCCTGGCGGTACAGGCAACTGGCCTGGCGACCGTCCTGGATGGCATCGCTGAACTCGAGAATGTCTTCAAGCTGCTTGAGCATCCGCGCCTGCTCCCAGCGCAGGGCCCAGGCCAGGGAACGCAAGGTGGCGGGCAAGGCGTCGGCCTCGCGCTCGGCGCGCCGCGCCTGTTCGTCGAAGCGTTGCTGCAATTGCGCGAACTGCTGCCGCGAGGCGGCGGGCAAGGCACGGCCGTGCTGCGCCAGTTCATCGAGAAACGCCAACTCGTCGGCGCGCAGTTGCTGGATCGCCTCCGGCAGCTCGCCGACCCAGCGCGCCCGCAGCAGTTCGCGCTGGTGGCGCAGCACGCTGAGGCGCGAGGTCAGCAGCACCAGCTGGTTGCCCAGCAGTTGCACCAGGCCGTCGGCACTGCGCAGGCGCGGCGCGTCGAAATACAGGTGGCGGCGCAACCCTTCCAGGGCGCTGATCTCGCCCAGCAGCTGCATCTGCCGCTTGTGGAAGTCGGCCTCGCTTTCGTCGGTGCGAATCGCCGCCGCGGCGTGGGTCGCCAGCAGCTTGAGCACCTGGTCGATCTTGGCGAAGTAACCGTGGGCCACGGCCTCCGGGCGCGCCGTCAGCAGGCTGACCACACAGACGCAGGCCACCGCCAGCAGGGTCTCGGTGACCCGGGTAATCGCCAGCGTCAGGGTATTGCCCTGCTCGGGGATCGCCAGCATCGCCACCACCACCGCGGTGTAGCCGCTGAGCACGAACGCCTGGGAACTGGTGTAGCGCAACAGGGTGCCGCCGGCGGTGCACAACGCCAGCCACAGGCCCAGGGTGACCAGGAACGGCAGCGGCGCCTGGGGGAAGATCGCCATGATCAGCACCGCCACCGCCGCCCCCAGGGTGGTGCCGATCACCTGGCCGAAGCTGCGGGCCAGGGCCATGCCCGCCAGGGGCTGGCTGACGATGATCACCGCCATCAGCGACCACTTGGGCTGGTCGAGGTCGAAGATGAACGCCAGGTACAGGGTCAGCAGGCCCGCGACGATGGTGCGCAGGGCAAAACGCAGCACCGCACCTCCCGGGTGAATGACGACCTTGAAGTAGTTGATCAGTGGCTGCATGAGTGGGTTCTGGGCAAAGGGGCACCTGCGGCTAGCGTAGTCAGTCTGCGGCCGGGAAAGCTTATCGTCCCGGCCTTCCCGGCAGGAAGGCAATTTTTCCCGAACTGTCGATCGTTCGCGCCAACCACGTGGTCAAGCAGAGTGATTGGGCCAGCCGGCGCTGCTCTTGCGGCCTGGCCCCGGCGCGAAAACCCGAGTCGTGCCCATCGACCCGCAAGCGGGTTTGACTCCGAGGGGAACCTGACCGAAGCTTGCGCCTTCGTAAAGCCGCCCCTGCCATGGATGCCTGCATGACCAAGCCCCGCCGCACCCTGTTGATCAGCCTTCTCGTCGTCCTGGCCCTGGGCCTGGCGTGGCTGTTCCTGCGCACCACGCCGCCGGTGGTGCCGGATGCGATCAAGCACGGTTACGGCAAGGCGCTGGAACAGGCGCGCAACGGCCAGCCCGGCGCCGCGCGAGTGCTGTATCAGCAGCTGGGGCGGCCCGACCTGTCGGACAGCCGGCGCATCCGCCTGCTCGCCGAGCTGCACAACTACCCCAGCCCGCAGGCGCTGAAACTGGCCGACGCCGACCTGCACCACACCGAGCCCGAGGTCCGCGAGGCAGCCATTCAGGCAGTGCTCGGCCTGGTCCCGGCGCGCCAGCGCAGCCTGCTGATCGGCCCGCTGCTGGACGACGAAGTGCAAAGCGTGCGCTTCGCCGCCGTCACCGCCCTGCTCGGCCTGTCGCCGGATGAACAAGGCCTGTATTTCGGGCCGCTGCAGCAAGTGATCGATGAGTACACCCAGGTGCTCAAGGCCCAGCCGGAGAACGTCGAGGCGCAATACCAGCTGGCGCGCCTGTACCTGCACAACGCCAACCTGGACCAGGCCCAGCAGACGCTGGAGCACGCCTTGAGCCTGCAACCGGACAACCTGCAAGCGGTGATCCTGCAACTGGAGGTGCTGGACCGCCAGGGCCGCAGCGAAGATGCCCGCAAGCTGCTGGCCAAACAACTGCAGGCACAACAGGATTCCGCCTACCTGCAACACGCCCTGGGCATGTGGCTGCTGCACCACGACCAGAGCGAGTTCGCCCTGCTCGGCCTGTCCCGCGCCGTGGAGCTGGAGCCGAACAACGCCGACTACCGCTACGACCTGGCCACCACCCTGCACAGCGAAGAAGAGCTGGAAGCGGCGCAGAAACAGCTCGAGGAAATCGTCCAGCGCCAACCCGCCAACCGCAAGGCGCGGGTGCTGCTGATCAAATACTGGAAGGAAAGCGGCCAGCTGCAGAACGTGCAGATCCTCCTGGCCCAGCTGGAACAACAGAACCCCGACGATCCGGCCTTGCAGCAAGGTCTGTAAACCCGCGCCGCCGGACGATATTTCAATGTCGCACCCGCCCCTGTAGCCGCTGCCGCAGGCTGCGATCGCCTGCGTAGCAGGCGCAAGATTTACCTGATCCATCGTGGAGCCCGGTCTTGCGGTTGCTACGCAACCGATCGCAGCCTCGCGGGCTCGGCAGCGGCTACAGGGCTGCAGGGCTTAGAGGTGTCACGCCAGCAGGCGCTGGATCTGCTCTTGCAGGCTGTTGAGGTCGAAGGGCTTGGCCAGGATCGGCGCGCTTCTGGCGATCGGGCTGCCGGATTCGAGAATCTCGGTGGGATAGCCGCTGATGAAAATCACCTTGAGGTCCGGACGCAGCTTCACCGCGGGCTCGGCGATCATCACCCCGGTAATCCCGCCCGGCAGCCGGTAGTCGGTGATCATCACATCCAGGTGCGGTTTGCTGGCGAGGATCTCGAATGCCTGCTCGCCGTTCTCCGCCTGCAAAACCCGGTAGCCCAGGCCCGACAGGTAGTCGGCGAGCAACATCAGAATCACCGGTTCATCTTCGACGATCAGTACGACGTCTTGTGCATCTTCACTCATGAGAAGCCTTTGTTCGGTCAATAGCTGCTGATACGACCATTCGGTCATCCAGAAGGTTGCGTGGGCGCCGGTGTTTTCCTACAGCGGCAGACAAACGCGAAACAGCGCACCTTCGCCGATCCTGCTGTCGACTTCAATGGTGCCGCCATGGGCGGTGACGATCTGCTCGGAAATGAACAACCCAAGCCCGAGCCCGGCCACCGCATGATTGACAGAGACGCGCTCGAACTGCTGGAAGATACGCGCCTGGTTTTCCTCGCTGATGCCGATCCCGTGATCGCGCACTTCGACCCGCGCCTGCCCGTCCGCGCTGTAGACCCGCACTTCGATCGGGCTCTTGGCGCCATACCGCAAGGCATTGGTCAGCAGGTTGGAGATCACCTGTTCGATACGGAACTCGTCCCACTGGCCGAGCACCGAGCCTTCGGCGCTCAGGGCGATCGAGGATTCGGCGGCCTCGACCTGGGGCGCGAAATTCTCCAGCAGGCCACGCACCAGCTGTACCAGGTCGACCTGGCTCGGGCGGATCGACAGCTTGCCGGTCCGGATCCGCGAGATGTCCAGCATGTCTTCGATCAGGCGGATCAGGCTTTTGATCTGGCGCTCATCGCGCTCGACCATGGCCTGCATCTTGTCCAGGGTGAACGCGGAAGCATTGTCGCGGGCCAGGTGCATCTTGCGCAGCTGGGTCTCCAGGATCAGGCCGTTCAACGGCGTGCGCACCTCGTGGGCGACGATCGACATGAAGTCGTCACGCATGCGCACCGCCTGCTCCAGTTCGTTCTGGGTCGCCTGCAACTGCTTGAGCAGCGCCCCCTGCTCGCGCCGGCTCTGCTCCAGGGCTTCGACCTGCTGCTTCATGGCCTTGCTCTGCCGGTACAGGTCGACGAACACATTGACCTTGCTCTTCACCGCATGGATATCCAGCGGCTTGTGCAGGAAGTCCACCGCGCCGCTCTCATAGCCCTTGAAGGCATAGTCGAGCTCGCGCCCGGCGGCGCTGACGAACACGATGGGGATGTTCTTGGTCTTCTCGGTGCCGCGCATCAGCTCGGCCAGCTCGAAGCCGTTCATGCCGGGCATCTGCACATCGAGGATGGCCATGGCGAACTCATGCTCGAGCAACAGCGACAACGCCTCGTCCGCTGACAGCGCCTTGTACACCTGGCGATCCTCGCGCTTGATCAGCGCTTCGAGGGCCAGCAGGTTCTCTGGCAGATCGTCGACGATCAGCAGCTTGGCTTGGATATTACTTAACATGCGATTCGTTCCAGCTCGACAAGCAGACGGCTGATGCCGTGCAAAGGGAGAATGTAATCCGGTCGGTGCAGCGCGATGGCCGCCTCGGGCATGGTCGCCACCTGGGCCTCGGCCGGGTCCTGGACAATGCTCAGGCCGCCGCGTCGCTTGACCTGGGCCAGGCCATGGGCGCCGTCCTGGTTGGCCCCGGTCAGCAGCACCGCGGCCAGGCGCGGGCCATAGGCATCGGCGGCGGAGTCGAACAGGTAATCGATCGAGGGACGCGAATGATGCACGCGCTCCTCCTGGCTCAGGGACAGGCTGCGGTCCTGCTCCACCGACAAGTGATAACCGGGCGCGGCGAAATACAGGGTGCCGCGCTCGATGCTCTCCTTGTCGCGGGCCTCTTTCACCGGCAGCGCCAGGCGCAGGGCGAACAGCTCGGCCAACTGGCTGCGATGTTCTTCGGGCAGGTGCAGCACCACCACGATCGGCAGGCTGAAACCCTCGGGGAACGCGCTGAAGATTTTCAGCAGCGCCTCGACGCCGCCGGCCGACGCGCCTATCACGATGGCCTCGACCCGCGGCAAGGCGGATTGCCTGATGACGTCGTCGTTCATGATTTGCGGTAGATCCGTTCTTGTTTGACCAGCGGCTCGAAGTGCTGGGCATAGGCCGAGAAGTCCAGGGTTTCCTTGCTGCCCAGCACCAGGAAGCCCCGATGGCAGAGCGACTCGTGGAACAGGCCGAAGGCGCGGTCCTGCAACTTCTTGTTGAAATAGATCAGCACGTTGCGACAGGAAATCAGCTGGGTTTCGGAGAACACGCTGTCGGTCGCCAGGCTGTGGTCGGCGAAGGTCACGTTCTCGCGCAGGGTCTTGTCGAAGATCGCGTAGTCGTAGGCCGCCGTGTAGTAGTCGGCAAAGGAGCGCAAACCGCCGGCCTGCTGGTAGTTCTGGGTGTAGGCGCGAATGTTCTCCAGGGAAAAGATGCCTTGCTTGGCCTTCTCCAGGGAGCTGGGATTGATGTCGGTGGCGTAGATGATGGTGCGCTCGAGCAACCCTTCCTCGCGCAACAGGATGGCCATCGAATAGACCTCCTCGCCCGTGCTGCAGCCGGCGATCCAGATCTTGATCGAGGGATAGGTCTTGAGCAGCGGCACCACTTCCTGGCGGATCGCCAGGAAGTGCGACGGGTCGCGGAACATCTCGCTGACCGGGATCGTCAGGAACTGCAGCAGCTGCATGAACGCGCCCGGATCATGCAGCACCCGCTCCTGCAGGGCGGAAATGGTCTTGCATTCGAACTGACGCAGCGCATGGTTGATCCGGCGCTTGATCGAGGCGCCGGAGTAATCGCGGAAGTCGTAGCTGTACTTGAGGTAGATAGCTTCGATCAACAGGCGCAGTTCGATCTCGGTATTGCGCTCCACTAGATTCTTTCCATCTTGGGTAACCAGACTCGAATAAGGGAAAACAGCCGGTCGAGGTCGATCGGCTTGGCCAGGTAATCGTTGGCGCCGGCCTGCAGGCAACGCTCCTGATCGTCCTTCATGGCCTTGGCGGTCACCGCGATGATCGGCAGCTTGCGCCAGCGCGGCTGCTTGCGGATTTCCAGGGTGGCTTCGTAACCATCCATCTCGGGCATCATCACGTCCATCAGCACCAGGTCGATGTCCTCGACTTCATCGAGCTTGGCGATCGCCTCATGGCCATTGCGACCGATGACCACGATCGCGCCCTTCTGCTCCAGGGCGCTGGTGAGGGCGAAGATATTGCGCACATCGTCGTCCACCAGCAGGACCTTGCGCCCCTCGAAGACCTTGTCGCGGCTGCGGGCGGCCTTGAGCATCTTCTGCCGCTCATGGGACAGCTGGGACTCGACCTTGTGCAGGAACAGCGTCACTTCGTCCAGCAGGCGCTCGGGCGAACGCGCGCCCTTGATGATGATCGAGCGCGAATACTTGCGCAGCTCCGCCTCTTCGTCGCGGGTCAGGTTGCGCCCGGTGTAGACGATCACCGGCGGGAAGGAGCAGATGTCCTCGGTGGACATGCGCTTGAGCAGGTCGTTGCCGAGCATGTCCGGCAGCTTCAGGTCGATGACCATGCAGTCGTAGAGGTTGTCGCGCAGCAGCTCCAGGGCCTCCTGGGCCAGGCCGACGGCGGTGATCTCGATGTCGTCGTCGCCGATCAGCCGGGCGATGCTGTCGCGCTGCAGGTCGTCGTCCTCCACCAGCAGCACGCGCTTGACCTTCTGGGTGAGCTTGGCTTCCAGGCGGGCGAACACGTCCTTGAGTTCTTCGCGGGTGGTGGGCTTGACCGCATAGCCGATGGCGCCCATGTGCATGGCGGCCTCGACCCGGTCTTCCACGGAAATCACATGCACCGGGATGTGCCGGGTGCTGGCGTGCGCCTTGAGGCGCTGCAACACCGTCAGGCCGGAATGATCCGGCAGGCGCATGTCCAGCAGGATCGCGTCCGGTACGAACTGCTCGGCCAGGCTGTAGCCCTCGTCGGCGCCGTGGGCCACCAGGCACTGGTAACCCAGCTCGTGGGCCAGGTCATACAGGATGTGGGCAAAGTTCGGCTCGTCCTCCACCACCAGGATGCAGCGGGTGGCGAACGGCGCCTTGTCGCGATCGTCGGCGAAACGCGGAATCTCCACCTCAGGCACCAGGGGGGCCGGCGCCGGAGCCGGTTGGTTCGGCGCCTGGGTCAGCGGCGCAGCGACTGGCTTGAGTTCGCCCTGTTGCTCTGCCGCACGCTCGACGTACTGCTCCGGCAGCACCAGGGTGAAGACACTGCCCTGCCCCGGCTCGCTGGCGACCGTGATCGAACCGCCGAGCAGCGCCGCCAGGTCACGGGAAATCGACAACCCCAGGCCCGTGCCGCCGTAACGGCGGTTGGTGGTGCCGTCGGCCTGGCGGAAGGCTTCGAAGATGCTTTCCTGCTGCTCCGGGGCGATGCCGATGCCCGAGTCGCGCACGATAAAGGCAATGCCCGCCTCGGGCTGCTGCGACACGCTCAGGCTGACCTGGCCCTTCTCGGTGAACTTCACGGCGTTGGACAGCAGGTTCTTGAGAATCTGCTCGACCCGCTGGCGGTCGGTGAACAGCATCTGCGGCGTACCGGGCTGCAACTCGACACGAAATTCCAGGCCCTTGTCCGCCGTCAACGGCTGGAACAGCCCGCGCAGGCCCTCGACCAGGCGCGCGACGCTGGTGTTTTCCGGACGCACTTCGAGCTTGCCGGCTTCTACCTTGGAAATGTCGAGAATGTCGTTGATCAGGTTGAGCAGATCGTTGCCCGCCGAATAAATCGACTCGGCGAACTGCACCTGTTCGGCGCTGAGGTTTTCCTGGGGGTTTTCCGCCAGCAGCTTGGCCAGGATCAGCGAGCTGTTCAGCGGCGTGCGCAGCTCGTGGGACATATTGGCGAGGAATTCCGACTTGTACTTGCTCGACCGCTGCAGCTCCTCGGCGCGCTCTTGCAACTGCACCTGGGCCTGGTTCAGCTCGCCGTTCTTGCGGTCCATGGCGTCGCGCTGCTGCGCCAGCGCCTGGGCCTGCTCGGCCAGTTGCTCGTTGGTCTGTTCCAGCTCCACCTGCTGGGCTTCCAGGTGCACCTGGGATTCCTTGAGCACCCGCGACTGTTCCTCGAGCTCTTCGTTGGCGGTCTTCAGCTCTTCCTGCTGCACCTGCAGCTCTTCGTTGAGTTGCTGGGTCTCGGCCAGCACTTCCTGCAGGCGCTGGCGATAACGCGCGGCTTCGATGGCGGTGCCGATATTACCGGCGATCAGCTCCAGGAACTCGACATCGCGCTCGCTGAGGGCGCGCAGGAAGCCCAGTTCGATCACCCCGTTGACCCGGTCGTCGTCGCTGGTCGGCACCACCAGCACGCTGCGCGGCACGCCATCGCCCAGGCCGGAGCTGACCTTGAAATAATCGACGGGCACCTCGTCCAGGCGGATCAGCCGGTCCTGCTGGGCCGCCTGCCCGACCATGCCTTCACCGATGAAAATCGACTGTTCGCGTTCTTCCTGCTCGCGGGAGAAGCCATAGGCGGCCACGCGCTTGAGGCCACCGTGCTCTTCACGCACGTACAGCGCCGCCACGGCGCTGCCCAGGTATTGCGCGCAGAACTGCAGGATATTGCGCCCCAGCAGGTTCAGCGTCAGTTGCCCGAGCAACTGCTCGGCCAGTTCGGTCTGGCCACTGCGCAGCCAGGCCTGTTGCGCCAGGCTCTGGGCGCTTTTCTGCTGGGCGGCTAGGTTGGCGCTGTAGCTCTTCGACAGGTTGAGCAGGTCGCGGCGACCGATAAAGGCCAGCAGGCCACTGATAACCACCACGAACAGCAGGTACAGGACCACGCTGAGGACCGTGGTACGGGTGACGTTCTCGTTGCGATCGACCCGCAGCTGCTGCTCCATCGCCACTGCTTCGTCGTATTCCTTGCGCATCTGGTCGGTCAGGCGCTTGCCCCGGCCGGACTGCACCGAGCGGCGATAATCGCCCTCCTGGCGACGCATCTCGATCATGCTTTTCGCGTGCAGGCCCCACTCTTCCTGCAAGGCTTCCAGGCGCTTGAAGCGATCGACCTGCTGCGGATTGTCCGCCACCAGCCCCCGCAACTCGCGCAGCTCGCTGAAGATCTGCGGCTTGGCCACTTCATACGGGTCGAGGAAATGCTCGTCGCCGGTGATCAGGAAGCCGCGCATGCCGGTTTCCAGGTCGACCGTCAGCTTGGCGGCCTGGTTGATGCTGTTGATCACCCGGTCGCTGTGCTGGACCCACTGGATCGCCGAGAGCAGATAGCTGATCAGGGACACGAAGACCACCGCGCTGAGCACGCCCACCCCCAGGGGAAGCGCGATGTTGCGGCTTAGCAGCTTGCGAAAACTCTGTTCATCAACCGAAGACGGGGAGCTCATTGAAAGGCCTTGGTGAAGTGTCAAAATCCATGGAGTTTGCCCCAAAGGGGGGCAGCGCATCTATTCTTCCGACAAGCTCGGTGGCAATTTTTCATCCTGCACTGCCCGCCCTCGATCAGACAGGTTATTCTGGCACAGCTTGTACAGAATTACTTTTTTGTACAGCTTCGGAAACTTGTCATTGCGCGTCATTTACTGATGCAAGAGACAAGCACCTTTTTCCGCCGCCGTCCTTTTTTTCCATTTTTTTCGAGAGCCTTGCCATGTCCCCCACCGATTCCACCATCCTGGTCGTCGAAGACGACGCCATCGTGCGCATGCTGATTGTCGATGTGCTGGAGGAGCTGGAATTCAAGGTGCTGGAAGCCTCGGGCAGCGAAGAAGCCCTGACCCGGTTGCAGGACAGCGCACTGCAAATCGACCTGATGATGACCGACGTCGGCCTGCCCGGCATGGACGGCAAGGAACTGGCGGCCCGCGCCCGCACCTTGCGCCCGGAGCTGCCGGTGCTGTTCGCCAGCGGCTACGCGGAAAACATCGAGGTGCCCGCCGGCATGACGGTGATCGGCAAGCCCTTCTCCATCGACCAGTTGCGCGACAAGGTCCGCGCCATCCTCGGCTGAACCCCCGGTAACCCGCTCCGAGCCGACCAGCGCCTGGGCCATGGGCGCCGAGGCGGCCGCGCCAGCGCCCTGCTGTGGTTTAATGGCGCCCCCGCAAACACCCCCGCGCTTTTCAGGAATACCCACCCATGAGTCCGACCGCCGCCACCAAAGTCCTGGTCATTGGTTACGTCTGGCCCGAACCCCGCTCCTCGGCGGCCAGCGGGCACCTGATGCAGATCCTCCAGGTCCTGCTCGGGCAAGGCTGGGACATCACCTTCAGCAGCCCGGCCAACCCTGGCGAGCACAAGGAAGACCTCAGCGCCCTGGGCATCCGCGAGTGCCCGATCGAACTGAACAACAGCAGTTTCGACCGCTTCATCGCCGAACTGGCGCCGGATATCGTGCTGTTCGACCAGTTCATGATGGAGGAACAGTTCGGCTGGCGCGTCGAGCAGCAGTGCCCCGGCGCCCTGCGCGTGCTGGAGACTTCCGACCTGCAGAGCCTGCGTCACGCCCGCCATCAGCGCCTCAAGGAGCGCCTGGGCGCCTGCGACGACAATGATGACTTCAGCGCCCTGTTCGCCCCCGCCGCCGAGCAGGAGTTCGCCGGCATGGCCGAGACCGACCAGGCCCGGCGCGAGATCGCCGCGCTGTACCGCTGCGACCTGAGCCTGATGATCTCCGAGTTCGAAATCGATCTGCTGGTCAAGCAATTCGGCCTGCCGCCGGCCCTGCTGCACTGGTGCCCACTGATGCCCGAGCAGATGCCGCACAGCTATGTGCCCTTCGCCGAACGGGCGCACTTCCTGAGCATCGGCAACTTCCGCCACGCGCCGAACTGGGACGCGGTGCTCTGGATGAAAAACGCCGTCTGGCCGCTGATCCGCCAGCAACTGCCGGGCGCGCAACTGCATATCTATGGCGCCTACACCCCGCCCAAGGCCGCGGCCCTGCACAATCCGGCCCAGGGTTTCCAGGTGATGAACTGGGCCGAGGATGCCTTGGAGGTCATGTCCGCCGCGCGGATCTGCCTGGCGCCGCTGCGTTTCGGCGCGGGCATCAAGGGCAAGCTGCTGGACGCCATGCTCTGTGGTACGCCGAGTGTCACCACCCCGGTCGGCGCCGAAGCCATGCACGGCGACGCGCCATGGCCGGGAGCGGTGGCCGAGTCGGCCAGCGCCATCGCCGCGGCGGCGGTGCGCCTGTATCAGGACCAGGCATTGTGGAGCGCGGCCCAGGAACAGGGTCGCCAGCTGTTGCTTGCGCGCTATCGGCAACAGGTCCACGGCCCGGCCCTGATCGAGCGCCTGCAGCACTGCCGGGCGAACCTGGCGCAACTGCGCCGCGATAACTTCACCGGCGGCATGCTGCGTCACCATCACCACAAGAGCACCCAGTACATGGCGCAGTGGATCGAGGCGAAAAACCGCCTGGCCTGAGGCTCCTGTAGCCGCTGCCGCAGGCGTCAAGAGCGCGCCCCTTCGGGGCGATCGCAGCCTTCGGCAGCGGCTACAGAAACCGAGCCGTGCCTCGATCTGTCAGCCGGCACAAACCCTGTAGCCGCTGCCGGGCACCAGCGAGGCTGCGATAGGGCCGCAGGCCCTCAGCGATCTTGAGAACGCCGCGCCCGAGCGCCTGCAGGGATCTCCTGGCCAGCACTGGTGCTGGATATCCGATGGAGGCATGATCTGGCGCAACAACGATAAGAAAGCGCAGCGCCATGAGCCGATCAGCGAGAGTCACCGACCCTTCCTACGAATTGATGGACGACCACAACGGTCTGTCGATCATCTATCGCCAGCACGGCTTCCCCTGCCCCCTGGTGCGCTGGCATTTCCACAAGGAGTACGAGCTGCACCTGATCGTCGCCAGCTCCGGCAAGGTGTTCATCGGCGACTACATCGGCAACTTCTACCCCGAATCGCTGTTCCTCACCGGCCCCAACCTGCCCCACAACTGGATCAGCCAGGTGGCCGAGGACGAAGTGGTGCCCAAGCGCGACATGCTGGTGAACTTCACCGACGAGCTGTTCGAAAGCGGCTATCAGGTGTTCGCCGAACTCAAGAGCCTGACCCCGCTGCTGGAGCGCGCGCAGTGCGGCATCGAGTTCCGCTGCAAGCGCACCATCGCCCAGGCCATGGACCTGATGCAGCGCATCGCCGACTCCAGCGGCATCACTCGCCTCGGGCACTTTTTCATCCTGCTGGAACTGCTGGCGGCCTGTGACGACTACCAGTTGCTGTCCGGCGCCACCAACGTGCAACTGGCCGACGAGCACAACGTCGACCGCACCAACCGCGCGGTGGACTACATCTTCGCCCACTACGCCCGCGAGCTGCCGCTGGAAGAAGTCGCCGACTACCTGGGCATGAAACCCACCTACTTCTCCCGGGTGTTCAAGCAGGCCACCGGCCGCTGCTTCGTCGAGTTCGTCAACCGCCTGCGCATCAGCAAATCCTGCGAACTGCTGGCCGACGGTGACAAGCCGGTGACCGACGTGTGCTTCGAGTCCGGCTTCAACAACATCTCCAACTTCAACCGGCGCTTCCAGCAACTCAAGGGCATGACCCCTTCCCACTACCGGCGCCTGGCCGTGCAGCGCCTGACCGAACAGAACCTGGCCTGACCCCACAAACACCGTCGCCCCCTGTAGGAGCGAGGCTTGCCCGCGATGCAGGCACTGCGGTGTGTCAGGCATTGTGCGGCGTGGCTATCGCGGGCAAGTCGGATCGCCGCCCGCTCGCTCCTACAGACACAAACACACGCCCCCCGAAACGCGCTCCGTTCAGCTGACGTTCAGCAAATAGCAACCATAGTCATTTGCGAATACGTATCAACATGTTACAACTTAGCTCCCTATCTATCTGCCCGCCGGTGCTGAATGCTCGTTCCATTTCTGATCATGCTGCGCGAAGGGATCGAAGCCGCGCTCATCGTTGGCATCATCGCCAGTTACCTGCAACAGACCGGGCGCGGTCAGTGGATGCCGGCCGTGTGGATCGGCGTGTTTCTCGCCGCGGCCCTGGCCCTGCTGGTGGGCGGCGGCCTGGAGCTGATGAGCGCCGAGTTTCCGCAAAAGCAGCAGGAACTCTTCGAAGGCATCGTCGGCCTGGTGGCCGTGGGCATCCTCAGCTCCATGGTGTTCTGGATGCGCAAGGTCGCGCGTTCGATCAAGCATTCCCTGCAAGCCTCGCTGGACCAGGCGCTGACCGGCTCCCGGCACCAGGTCACGGCGCTGATCGCCATGGTGTTCTTCGCCGTGGCCCGCGAAGGCCTGGAAACCGTGTTCTTCCTTCTCGCCGTGTTCCAGCAGAGCCAAGGCCCGGCGGCACCGATCGGCGCCCTGCTCGGCCTGGCGCTGGCGATCGTCGCAGGCGTGCTGATCTACACCGGCAGCATGCGCCTGAACCTCGGCGCGTTCTTCCGCTGGACCGGCCTGTTCATCCTGGTGGTGGCCGCCGGCATCCTCGCCAACTCGGTGCAGGCCCTGCATGAAGCCGGGGTCTGGAACCACCTGCAGAGCGTGCTGTTCGACTTCAGCGCCAGCCTGCCGATGGACGGCCCGCTGGGTTCGGTGCTGGCCGGCATGTTCGGTTACCAGGACACCCCGACCGTCAGCACCCTGGGCGCCTACCTGCTCTACCTGCTGGTGACCCTGGTGCTGTTTTTCCTGCCCGGCGCGGCACCCGTCGCCAGCCCATCGTCTTCCGTTTCCAGCCACTAAGGCCTTTCCATGACCCAGCAAGCCTCCCCACAGCCCCCGGCACCGAGCGCCCTGCGCTGGGCGCTCGCGGGTTCCGTGATGGTGATGATCGCCGCCGGCGGGCTGTTCTATTACGCCTCGCAGCTGGCCGCCAGCAAGCGCCAGGCGCACAAGGACGAAATCACCGTGACCATCCACCCCCACAGCTGCGAGCCGAACGCCCTGAACGTGCCGGCCGGGCTGGCGAGCTTCCGTATCGTCAACCGTTCGGACCGCGCCGTGGAGTGGGAAATCCTCGACGGCGTGCTAGTGGTCGAAGAACGGGAAAACATCGCGCCGGGCCTCAGCCAGGTGATCAACGCCAGGCTGCAACCCGGCGACTACGCCATCACCTGCGGCCTGCTGAGCAACCCGCGCGGCACCCTGCATGTGACCCCGACCACCGAATCCGACGCCCAGGCCAAGGCCCGGCCGTCGATGGTCGCCTTTATCGGCCCGCTGTCGGAATTCCGGGTCTACCTGAGCAGCCAGGGCACAACCCTGATCAAGGCCGTGAGCGCCCTGGAGCAAGCCATCCAGGCCGGCGACCTGGCCCAGGCCCAGGCCTTGTACCTGCCGGCGCGCGCGGCCTACCAGCGCCTCGCCCCGGCCGCCCAGCGCCTGGGCGAGCTGGACAACAGCATCAACGCGCGCGCCGACTACTTCGAAAAACGCGAGCAGGACCCCGGCTTCGTCGGCTTCCACCGCCTCGAATACGCGCTGTTCCAGCAACGCGACCTCAGCGGCCTGGCGCCGATCGCCCAGCGCCTGCTCAGCGATGTCACCACACTCAAGCAACAACTGCTGGCCCAGTCGCTGCCACCGGAGCAACTGGTCAGCCTGGTCGCGCGCGCCCAGCGCAGCATCGCCGAGGTGCGCGCCAGCAGCGGCGAAGAAGAACGCTACAGCCACAGCGACCTCAACGGCTTTGCCGCCAACCTGGAGACCACCCGCAAGGTCGTCGACCTGCTGCGCCCCTTGCTGGCCAAGCCCGCCGCCCCGCTGCTGGCGCAGATCGACAGCGCCCTCGGCGCCCTCGACAGCCAGTACGGCGCTTTGCGCAGCGCCGAGGGCTATGCCTCCTACGACAGTGTCGGCGCCGATCAGCGCAAGCGGATCGCCGACCAGGCCAAGGTTCTGGCCGATGCACTCGATGGAATCGATCCCGCCCTTGGCCTCTCAGGCCTGTAAGCAGAAGACGCCCGCCCGATGAACGACTCAGATCTATCCAATCCAGCTTTCTCCGCCCAACGCCGCCGTGTACTGCTGGGCATGGGCGCCGCCGGTGTCGCCCTGGCCGGCAGCAGCCTGAGCTGCCCGGCAATGGCAGCCCAGACCGGGAAAACCACCGCCCAGGTCACAGAAGCCCCGAGCAGCGACAAGACCCAGGACCGCCACGATTTCCACGGCCAGCATCAAAGCGGCATCGTCACCCCGCGCCCGGCGGCCGGCATGCTGGTGTCGTTCGACGTGCTGGCCAGCGATCGCGAAGACCTGGAGCGACTGCTGCGCACCCTCGACCAGCGCATCCGGTTCCTGATGACCGGCGGCCCGGTCCCCCAGGTCGACCCGAAACTGCCGCCGCTGGACTCGGGCATCCTCGGCCCCGTGGTGACCCCGGACAACCTGACCATCACCGTCTCGGTGGGCGCTTCGCTGTTCGATGAGCGCTTCGGCCTGGCCGCGGCCAAACCCAAGCGCCTGATACGCATGGTCGGCTTCCCCAACGATGCGCTGGAACCCGACTGCTGCCACGGCGACCTGAGCCTGCAGTTCTGCTCCAACACCGCCGACACCAATATCCACGCCCTGCGCGACATCGTGAAAAACCTCCCGGACCTGCTGCTGGTGCGCTGGAAGCAGGAAGGCAGCGTGCCGCCCCAGGCCCCGGCGCGTCCTGGCGAACCGGCGCAGAGCGCGCGCAACTTCCTGGGTTTTCGCGACGGCTCGGCCAACCCCGACTCCAACGACCGCAAGGCCATGGAGCAGATCGTCTGGGTCCAGCCCGGCAGCGACGAACCGGCCTGGGCCGCCCACGGCAGCTATCAGGCGGTGCGCATCATCCGCAACTTCGTCGAACGCTGGGACCGCACGCCCTTGCAGGAACAAGAAAGCATCATCGGCCGGGTCAAGGCCTCGGGGGCGCCCATGGACGGCCAGCAGGAACACCAGGTGCCGGACTACCGCAAGGATCCCCACGGCCAGTTGACCAAGCTCGACGCCCATATCCGCCTGGCCAACCCGCGCACCGCCGAGACCCAGCGCAACCTGATCCTGCGCCGGCCGTTCAACTACTCCAACGGCGTGAACAAGAACGGCCAACTGGATATGGGCCTGCTGTTCATCTGCTACCAGGCCGACCTGGAGCAAGGCTTCATCGCGGTGCAGACCCGCCTCAACGGCGAGCCCCTGGAGGAATACCTCAAGCCGGTCGGCGGCGGGTATTTCTTCACCCTGCCCGGCGTCACTGGCGACCGCGACTTCCTCGGTCGCGGGCTGCTCGAGGCCACCCAAGCGAAAACCAGCGCCTGACCACCACTCACCCCCCCACGGAAACGTCCCATGAAAAAGTCGCCCCTTGCTGTGTTGCTGACCCTTGGCTTGCTCCATGTTCCGCTGTCGGCTGTGGCCGCCACATCGCCGCTGGAACTGGTGGGGCCGATTTCCGACTACAAGATCTACGTCACCGAGCAGCTCGACGAGCTGGCCAGCCACACCCAGGCCTTCACCGACGCGGTGAAGAAAGGTGACCTGGCCACCGCCAAAAAGCTCTACGCCCCGACCCGGGTGTACTACGAGTCGATCGAGCCGATCGCCGAGCTGTTCAGCGACCTCGACGCGGCCATCGACTCGCGGGTCGACGACCACGAACAAGGCGTCGAGGCCGAGGACTTCACCGGTTTCCACCGCATCGAGTATTCGCTGTTCGCCCAGAACTCCACCCAGGGCCTGGATGCCCTGGCCGACCGCCTGAACAAGGACGTCAAGGACCTGCAGGCCCGCGTCGCCGGCCTGACCTTCCCGCCGGAGAAAGTCGTCGGCGGCGCCGCCGCCCTGCTGGAGGAAGTGGCTGCGACCAAGGTCTCAGGCGAAGAAGACCGCTACAGCCACACCGACCTCTACGACTTCCAGGGCAACATCGACGGGGCGAAGAAAATCGTCGACCTGTTCCGTCCGCAGATCGAGCAGCAGGATGCAGCCTTCGTCGCCAAGGTCGACAAGAACTTCGCCACGGTGAACAAGATCCTGGCCAGGTACAAAACCGCCGACGGCGGCTTCGAGACCTACGACAAGGTCAAGGACAGCGACCGCAAGGCGCTGGTGGGTCCGGTCAACACCCTGGCCGAAGACCTCTCGACCCTGCGCGGCAAGTTGGGACTGAACTGAGCTTCGGGTACCCGACCCGATCCTGTAGGAGCGAAGCTTGCTCGCGATAGCCGCGCAGCGGCGATATTCAAATTTCACCGCGTCGTCCTGGCGAACTTATCGCGAGCAAGCTTCGCTCCTACAGACAAGCGCCGGCGTGCTGATGACTTGCCCCATCACCCAGGCTGCTGATCTACCCTCACCTGCGCCGATAACCCTGGGCGGCGGCGCGTTTTAGCGATAACGTCCCGCGCACTCCTGACTTTCATGGAAGATTTTGCATGTCCACCCCAACGGCCCAACCGCCGCAGACCGCCGCCCCGTTCAAACTCTTGCCGCTGATGCTCGCCTACATGGCCTGCACCATGTCGATGATGGCCTTCGTCTCGCTGATCGGCCCGATCGTCCGTGTGCTCGGCCTGGCCACCTGGCAGGCCGGCGCGGCGGTGACCGTGTCCGGGGTGATCTGGATGCTCCTGGCGCGGCCCTGGGGCCAGGCCAGCGACCGTTTCGGGCGCCGTCGGGTGCTGCTGCTCGGCACCGCTGGCTTCACCCTCGCCTACTGGGCGCTGTGCCTGTTTATCGATGTCTCGCTGCACCTGCTGCCGGGCATGTGGCTGGCCTTTATCGGCCTGATGCTCGGGCGCGGCCTGATCGGGGTGTTCTACGCGGCCATCCCGGTGGGCGGCTTTGCCCTGATCGCCGACAACGTCGAGCCCGAGCATCGGGCCCGCGCCATGGCCACCCTGGGCGCCGCCAATGCCGTCGGCCTGGTGCTGGGCCCGGCCGTGGCTGCGCTGCTCGCCCGCGTCAGCCTGAGCCTGCCGCTGTACGCCATGGCCGTACTGCCGCTGGCGGCGTTCCTGGTGCTGCTGTACAAGCTGCCGCGCCAGGAACTGCACCTCAAGCAGGCGCCGCGCTCGGTACGCCTGAGCGATCCGCGGCTGCGCCGGCCGATGGCGGTGGCCTTCGTCGCCATGCTTTGCGTGTCCATCGCGCAGATCACCGTGAGCTTCTACGCCCTCGACCGCCTGGGCCTGGACAGCGCCGACGCCGCCCAGGCCGCCGGTATCGCCCTGGCCATGGTCGGCGTGGCGCTGATCTGCTCGCAACTGGTGGTGCGCAAACTCGAATGGCCACCGCTGCGGATGATCCGCGCCGGCGCGCTGCTGGCCGCCAGCGGGTTTGCCGGCTGCATGCTCGTGGAAAATGCCTGGGGGCTGTGGCTGGGCTTTTTTGTCTCGGCGGCGGGCATGGGCGCGATCTTCCCGTCCTTCTCCGCCCTGGCGGCCAACGCCGTGGACGCCTCCGAACAAGGCGCCACCGCCGGTTCGATTGGCGCGGCCCAGGGGTTCGGCGTGGTGATCGGCCCGTTGGCCGGCTCGCTGATCTACGCCGTCGAACCGCGCCTGCCCTACCTGATTGCCACGCTGTTGCTGCTGTTGGTGGCGAGCTGGCCGGCGGCGAAAAGCCCCAGCTGATCTGGGCGCCGATACAGCTGTAGCCGCTGCCACAAGCTGCGTACGTCCCGAAGGGGCGCGGCGATCTCGAGACCGATGAAGGCCCTGCGGGCCTTGTCGCAGCCTCGCGGGCTCGGCAGCGGCTACAGGGATCGGGGCCTGGCTCCGTGTAGCCGCTGCCGCAGGCTGCGTACGTCCCGAAGGGGCGCGGCGATCTCGAGACCGATGAAGGCCCTGCGGGCCTTGTCGCAGCCTCGCGGGCTCGGCAGCGGCTACAGGGGCGCGGCATCAGGCTTTGTGTAGCCGCTGCCGCAGGCTGCGATCGACCCGAAGGGGCGCAACAATCTCAAGACCGATGAAGGCCCTGCGGGCCTTGTCGCAGCCTCGCGGGCTCGGCAGCGGCTACAGGGTCGGGGTCTGGCTTCGTGTAGCCGCTGCCGCAGGCTGCGTACGTCCCGAAGGGGCGCGGCGATCTCAAGACC
>NZ_QHHP01000034.1:0-254564 GCF_003184125.1 Pseudomonas sp. RW409
GCGGTCTGGCTGCCCAGGGACTTGGGTTTCGGGTGTTCCAGCGGCGGGCGGTAGTGGGCGTCCCAGGGCGTGGCGAGGAAGCGGTTGCGGTAGCCCTGGTGGAAGTCGTCCTTATTGCTGGTGACGTCGCTGGTGATGTTCTCGCCCAGCACCTGCGGCTGCTTGCCCTCGTGGATCACTTCCAGCAGCAGCCACAGGTCGTTCCATTCGCTGCGCGGGTGTTCGGCCAGGGTCAGGAAGTGGCCGCTGACCAGGCTCGGCTCGTCGCCTTTGCCTTCGGCCAGCTGGTAGTCGCTGCGGTGGCGTTCCAGGGCGCGGGTCGCCAGTTGCTTGCCGCGGGCCTGCTGGGTGAACAGGCCGGGGTAGTCGTAGTCTTCCAGGTCCGGCATGACCCCGGATTTGGCCGCGCCTTCGGGCAGCAGGCGTGGTTTCTCGAAGTCGTAATCGCGGCGGCTGACGCGGCTG
The DNA here is from genome assembly GCF_003184125.1 of Pseudomonas sp. RW409. NCBI lineage: Bacteria > Pseudomonadati > Pseudomonadota > Gammaproteobacteria > Pseudomonadales > Pseudomonadaceae > Pseudomonas > Pseudomonas sp. RW409. The sequence continues at coordinate 466 of NZ_QHHP01000034.1, forward strand.
GTACGGGTTTCCAGGCGCAGGTTGAAGCGCTTGATCACCGGCTGTTCGGCGGCCATGCCGGAGTCTTGCTGGTAGTTCACCGCCGCCAGTTTGCGGAACACCGTCTGGTTGTCGCCGAACACCAGCTTGTGGCCGCTGGCCGAGTGCTGGAAGTGGAAGTGAATGCCTTCTTCTTCGCACAGGCGCTGGATGAAGTGCAGGTCGGACTCGTCGTACTGGGTGCAGTAGACCCGTTCCGGGTAGGTGGCGCCGAGCTGGAAACTGTAGGCGTCGGCCAGGATGCCGCGGGCCTCGAGGACCTGGGCGATGATCTTCGGCACGCTCAGATGCTGGTAGATCTTCTGGTTGAAGCTGTGGCGCAGGTAGTTGAGCTGCGGGGTCAGGCTGATGCTGTAGCGGGTCAGCTTGCGCCCGGAATCACCCTGGGCGATGCGGCACACCAGGCCATGGATCAGGCCTTTGCCACTGCCTTTGCCTAAGCCGCCAAAGGTCAGGCAGGCCGGCTTGTGCAGCAGCTCCTCGAGCTTGAGGTCGGGACGCGCGCTGACCAGTTCGATATCGAAGCAGAAGGGCTGATTGAGGGCTTCGCGGCCAACGAAACTGAGGACCTGAAGGTCGACCGAGGCGCCTTCGATCGTCAGGGAAATATGGGTAGCGTTAGCATCCAGCATGCCGTGAAATCCATCCATTGAATAAGCAAGGGCTGAATAGTGGGGGACGCCTCTCCCGAAACTCAATACCGGCCAACTCCAATCACGATAAAGAACAGAAAATCAGACGATTCCTACATCTCCCGAACTTACCTACTTACAAAATCGGGACGGTTATGCCCTACCTCCTACAGTCGCCCACTCTGCACTCTTTGCCTGAACACCCGTGCCAACCGCATATCCCCCCGACTATCTTCAGCCTCTGGAAAAAAAACCGCTGGCCCCTGCGACGGCGGCCAACGGCTGTGTATGATTGATCACTCTTGCAGGACGGCAATCCAAGGTATGGAGCGCCGGCACCCGAACCGACGCCGGGTGCGAACCCAAGCGGCCCGGTTCATCACCGCACGCCGACTGCCCCGGAACAAGGATGTGACACCCATGAGATCCATACCCCTGAGCGACAACTGGCCGGAGCAGGTCTGGAACGGCGCCCGCCAACTGCTCGACGTCCCCCCCATCAACCTTGCCAGCCTGGTGCCGCCCGGCTTTCGCGCGGTGGTCATCGCCCCGCACCCCGGCGACGAAGTGCTGACCTGCGGCGGCCTGCTGCAGGTACTGGCCCACCACGGCCATCCGCTGCAACTGATTTCCGTCACCGACGGCAGCGCCAGCCACCCCGGCTCCGACCTGTGGTCCGAGCGGCGCCTGAGCGTGTTCCGCCCCCAGGAAAGTGTCGAGGCCCTGCGCCGCCTGGGCTTGCCCCTGCACAGCCTGCAGTGGATTCGCGGCGGTTTTGCCGACAGCGGCCTGCAGGAACGCGAGCACCAGCTGAGCCAGTTCATCGGCCGCTACCTGCGCCCCGATGACGTGGTGTTCAGCACCTGGCGCGAAGACGGCAACGACGACCACGACGCCGTCGGCCGGGCCAGCGCCAAGGCCGCGGCCCAGGCCGGCGTGGCATTCCACGAAGTGCCGGTATGGGCCTGGCACTGGCCGGCGCGCGATGAGCACCTGCTGCCCTGGCACCGCGCCCGCAAGCTGCGCCTCGACACCTGGACCGTGGCCCGCAAGCGCCATGCGGCGCATGCCTATGCCAGCCAGTTGCAGGGCGACCCGGGCATCGGCCTGGCCCCGACGCTGACGCCGGTGGTGCTGGAGCGGCTGCGCCAGTCCTACGAAATCATTTTCATGTAGGGCTGCCCGCTGCAGGCAGACCGGGGAAAAACCTGAACTGACCGGCAAAGTGTCAGTCGCATGAGTAACCGCCCTGATTACGAGGAGTGAGCGTGAGCACCGATTCAACCAGGCGCCCGGTCACGTCGGCAGCGCCAGACGAAACCCCGGCGATCCATCGCCTGCGCATCCTGACCGTCAATACCCACAAGGGCTTCACCGCCCTGAACCGCCGTTTCATTCTCCCGGAGCTGCGTGACGCGGTCCGCAGCACCCAGGCCGACCTGGTGTTTCTCCAGGAAGTGCTGGGCGAGCACGATCGCCACGCCAACCGCTACAGCAACTGGCCCCAGCAGTCGCAATACGAGTTTCTCGCCGACAGCATGTGGAGCGACTTCGCCTATGGGCGCAACGCGGTCTATCCCGACGGCCATCACGGCAACGCCCTGCTGTCGAAATACCCGATCCGCCAGTACCGCAACCTCGATGTCTCGATCACCGGCCCCGAGCGCCGCGGGCTGTTGCATTGCGTGCTGGATGTACCGGGGCATGCCGAAGTGCACGCGATCTGCGTGCACCTGAGCCTGCTGGAAAGTCATCGCCAGCTGCAGCTGGCGCTGTTGTGCCAGTTGCTCGAGTCGCTGCCGGACGATGCGCCGGTGATCATCGCCGGCGACTTCAACGACTGGCAGTTGCATGGCAACGCCACCCTCGCCCGTCGCAACGACCTGCACGAAGCCTTCGAACGCCACCATGGCAGCCCGGCCAAGACCTACCCGGCACGCTGGCCGCTGCTGCGCCTGGACCGCATCTACCTGCGCAATGCCAGCAGCCACGCGCCGAAGATCCTCGGGCACAAGCCCTGGACTCATCTGTCGGATCACCTGCCGCTGGCGGTCGAAGTGCACCTCTGAATATCCGCTCGAACATTCGCCGTGCACCGCCGGCGATTGTCACCAATACTCGACCACTCTCATTCCGACGCTGCCCACAGCGTCGGGGCGCTGTCTGGTGTGTTTACCAAGGAGTCATCCCATGAGTGACAAACCCGTGATTGTGCTGGTCCATGGTTTCTGGGGCGGTGCCGCCCACTGGAACAAGGTCATTGTCGAGCTGTTGCAACGGGGCTACACGCGGATTCGCGCGGTGGAGCTGCCGCTGACCTCGCTGGCCGACGACGTCGAGCGCACCCGCAAGCTGGTGGCCCAGCAGCAAGACCCGGTGCTGCTGGTCGGGCATTCCTATGGCGGCGCGGTGATCACCGAGGCCGGCCTGGCACCGAATGTCGCGGGCCTGGTGTACATCGCCGCCTTCGCCCCCGACGCCGGCGAAAGCCCGGGCAGCATCACCCAGCAGCATCCGCCGGTGGCCGCGGCGAACCTGCAACCCGACAGCGACGGTTACCTCTGGGTCCAGCCGGAGCTGTTCCATGAAAGCTTCTGCCAGGACCTGCCGGAGCAGGACGGGCTGGTCATGGGCCTGACCCAGAAGGCGCCGCTGGCCAGCACCTTCGGCGACCCCATCGGCACCCCCGCCTGGAAGCACAAGCCGTCCTGGTACCAGATTTCCACCGAGGACCGGATGATCGCCCCGCAAAACCAGCAGCGCATGGCCGCGCGCCTGGGGGCGAAAAAAATCATCAGCCTGGCCGCCAGTCACGCCTCCCTCGCCTCCCAGGCCAGCGAGGTCGCCGGGCTGATCGACGAAGCGGCCAGCGAGCTGGCCAAGGGCTGACACCGTCCCTGGCACAGGAAAATGACCGACTCGCGCACACGGGCGAGTCGGTAGCGGGCTACCGAAAATCGCTTTCTCTCGCCTTTCTTGACGTTTTTCCGCGCAAACAAGAACTTAGAGAAACGCTTTTTTTCAGTCGGTTACAGCGCCTAAATCTCCTACGCCGCTGGTCGGTCATTTTCTTGACGGCTGCCCTGTCGTCTCCTTAGCTACAGCTTACTACCCCCGGAAATACAACCAGGGGCAAGCCTCGGATACCTGCTCTAGAGCGGGTCGCCGAGCCTTGCCTCAACGAACTCGGTCGCCCCTCATTCGGGGTAGGAGAGACGCCACGGCGAGACACGGCATGCGATTGCAAGGTAGCCCTCCATGAAAACTTCACTCACCCCACAAGAGATCAAGATCATTCTGTGCACAGTTTCCGCTTCGGTATTGCTGTGTTCTTCCATGGAGGTACAAGCATCCCCTGCCGAGGATGAGGCGCAGCTCTGGTATCGCCAGGACCTGCTCCTGAACCGCCTGTTGACACCCGCGACATCCGCGACATCCGCGACGCCCATGCCGGCCAGCCAGCCCATGGGCAACAGCCTGGGCATCGTGCAAGGCAGCCCGCAGGTCTGGGACCCGTCGTACGGGCCCGCGGCGCGGCAGACCGAAGTCGGCTATCTCGGTTCGCGTTTTGCCAGCAGCATCAACGGTACGCCCGGCGGCTCGGTGCTCTACACCCTGGAAAGCAGCAGCGGGCATACCCAGCGCATCGGCCTGTTGGGCGGCCAGAGCCAGTTCCAGGCCAACAGCCAGGGAATGCCCGGCGGTTTCAGCGACCCGCGTAACGACAGTTTCAGTGTCCAGGGTCAAAGTCTTGGCGCGTTCTGGAGCCTGACCGGCCCGCAGGGCTGGCACGTCGACCTGTCGGCCAGCGGCGCCCGGGTCAGCGGCTTCAGCCGCACCGAGCAAGGCCAGCGGCAAGCCGCCGAAGGCAGCGCGGTGACCCTGTCGGTGCAAGGCGGGATTCCCATCGGTATCAGCGACAACTGGGTGGTCGAACCCCAGGCGCAATTGATCAACCAGCGCGTCAGCCTGGACAACCCGAATGCCGACAGCAGCACCCGCTCCGCCGGCAACCTGAACGCCTGGAGCGGCCGCGTCGGGGCCCATTTGCAAGGTCGTTATGACATCGCCGGGCACTCGCTGGAACCCTATGTGCGCACCAGCTTGTGGCACACGGTGTACAGCGGCGATGTGCTGACCCTGGACAAGGTCGACAAGATCAGCAGCAGCCACAAGTCCTCCACAGTTGAAGTCGGCCTGGGCCTGGTGGCCAGGATTACCCCCGTCGTCAGCCTGTATGTGAGCGCCGACTACAGCAGCGACGTGGACGACAACGACCTCAACGGGCTGATCGGCAGCCTGGGTGTGCGGATGCGCTGGTAAAAACCTGCGTAGCCGCTGCCGCAGGTTGCGATCGGCGGCGCAGCCGAGGCAAAGGAGGCGTCGGCAATACGCGTTGTCCGGGTTGCGGGCTCTGCGAGCCCGATCGCAGCCTGCGGCAGCGGCTACGAGGATTGGATGTTCAGGGACAACCTGATGGTGTATGGGCGGATGTCATCGCGAGCAAGCTCGCTCCTACAGGATATATACCGCCCTTGTAGGAGCGAGCTTGCTCGCGATCCGCTGCGCGCAGCGGTCAGCCCTCGGGCTGCAGGATCAGCACCGCCAGCGGCGGCAGGTTCAACACCAGCGACAACGCCTGGCCGTGGCTCGGCTCATCCTCGGTGAAGGCCCCGCCACCGTTGCCATAGTTGGAGCCGGCGTAGGTGTCGGAGTCGCTGTTGAGCAACTCGCCCCAGCGCCCGGCGAACGGCACGCCGACCCGGTAGGCCTGGCGCGGCACCGGGGTGAAGTTGGCCACCACCAGCAGCGGCTTGCCCTCTTTGCTCCAGCGCAACCAGGCGTAGACGCTGTTGATCGCGTCGTCGCCGATCAGCCACTGGAAGCCCTGGGGCGCGTCGTCCTGGTCGTGCAGCGCCGGATGCTCGCGGTACAGCCGGTTGAGGTCGCCCACCAGTTTCTGCACGCCACGGTGCTCGGGGTATTGCAACAGGTACCAGTCCAGTTGCTGATCGTGGTTCCACTCGCGCCACTGGCCGAACTCGCAGCCCATGAACAGCAGCTTCTTGCCCGGGTGGGTCCACATGAAGCTCAGGTAGGCCCGCAGGTTGGCGAACTTCTGCCAGCGATCGCCGGGCATCTTGTCGATCAGCGAGTGTTTGCCGTGCACCACTTCGTCGTGGGAGATCGGCAGGATGAAGCGCTCGGACCAGGCATACACCAGGCCGAAACTCAGCTCGTTGTGGTGATGGGCGCGGTACACCGGGTCCTGCTGGATGTAGTGCAGCGAGTCGTGCATCCAGCCCATGTTCCATTTATAGGCGAAACCCAGGCCGCCCTGCTGGGTGCTCTGGCTGACGCCGGGCCAGGCCGTGGACTCCTCGGCGATCACCAGGGCTCCCGGTGCCTCGAGGGACACCACGTCATTCAGGTGACGGAGGAAATCAATGGCTTCGAGGTTCTCGCGCCCGCCGTGGCGATTGGGCACCCACTCCCCGGCGTTGCGCGAATAGTCGCGGTAGAGCATCGAGGCCACGGCATCCACCCGCAGGCCGTCGACATGGAAATGCTTGAGCCAGTGCAGCGCCGACGCCAGCATGAAACCGTGGACCTCGGTGCGCCCCAGGTTGTAGATCAAGGTGTCCCAGTCCTGGTGGAAACCTTCCAGCGGGTTGCCGTATTCGTACAGTGCGGTGCCGTCGAACTGCGCCAGGCCGTGGGCGTCGGTGGGAAAGTGCGCCGGCACCCAGTCGAGGATCACGCCGATGCCCGCCAGGTGGCAGGCGTTGACGAACGCCGCGAAGTCGTCGGCGCTGCCGTAGCGGGCGCTGGGGGCAAACTGCGACAGCGGCTGGTAACCCCAGGAGCCGCCAAAGGGATGCTCCATGATCGGCATCAGCTCGATATGGGTGAACCCCAGGTTCTGCACGTAAGGGATCAGGCGCTCGGCCAGTTCGTGCCAGTCGTACTGGCGCGCCACCTCGCCCAGATCGTCCACCTCGCATTGCCAGGAGCCGGCATGCAGCTCGTAGATCGACAGGGGTGCGTCCGCGCGCTGGCGCTCGCCCCGGGCCTGCATCCAGTCGAGGTCCTGCCAGTCGATGCTCAGCGGGCTGGCGACTTTCGAGGCGGTGTCCGGCGGCAGCTGGGTGGCCAGCGCCACCGGGTCGGATTTCAGCGGCAGGATGCCGTGGGCGCCGAGGATTTCATATTTGTAGGCTTCGCCCGGCCCCAGGCGTGGGATGAACAGCTCCCAGACCCCGGACGGATGGCGCAGGCGCATCGGGTGCCGCCGCCCGTCCCAGACGTTGAAGTCGCCGACCACCGAGACCCGCCGGGCATTCGGCGCCCAGACCGCGAAACGCACGCCGTCGACGCCATCCACGGTTTTCAGCTGCGCGCCGAGGCAGCTACTGAGGTCGCGGTGGTTGCCCTCGGCGAACAGGTACAGGTCCATCTCTCCCAGCAACGGGCCGAAGCTGTAAGGGTCTTCGCCGATGTGCTCGCCACCGGCCCATTGGGTGCGCAGCAGATAGGGCTGGGCCTGGGCAAAATGCCCGACGAACAGCCCCGGCACCTCGGTGCCCTCCAGGCTACCCAGCACGGTAGTGCCATCGCGGGCCAGCACCTGCACACTCAGGGCGCCCGGCAGGAAGGCACGAATGAATTGGCCACCGGCGTCGTCGCCATGGGGGCCGAGTACGGCAAAGGGATCCTGGTGCTCGGCACGCACCAGCGCCTCGACATCCCGGGCGCCGGGCATTGCCTGTTTGACCTCACCCTGTTCCTTGTTCGAGAAACTCATGACTGCTCTCCACCACTTTTTGTATCGGAAAAGGGTTTCACATCACTCAACCTTCATATCACTCAGCAGCGCCTGCAGCCCGCGCAGCGGTACCGCGAGCCAGGCAGGACGGTTTTCCGCTTCATACACCACTTCGTAGGCTGCTTTTTCCAGGCTGAACAAGGCCAGCGCGGCGTCCTCCCCGTTTTTGTCCTGCCAGGCATGAGCAAGACTAGCTGCCGCCAGCCGGTACGCCTGGACAAACGACTCGCGGGCTTCGTGCAGATAACGCTCGGCAACCCGCTGCCGGGCCGCCAGGGTGTGAGCCGAAGCGTCGAGGCTCTGGCCGCTGAGGGCCAGCGCCGCGGCATAGTCGAAGGAGCGCAGCACGCCGCTGACGTCCTTGTACGGGCTGTGCTTGCCCCGGCGCTCGTCCAGCGGCCGCGCCGGTTCGCCCTCGAAATCGATCAGGTAGGCATCGCCCTTGATCACCAGCACCTGGCCCAGGTGCAGGTCGCCGTGGACGCGCATGCGCAAGCCGCCGACCGCCTGTTTCGCCAGGCCCTGGATATGCGCCAGGATCGCCTGCTTGTGTCGGGTCCATGACGCCACGCGCTGTTGATCCTCGGCCGTCAGCTCGGCGTGATGCTGCTGGAGCAAGTGCAAGGCGCGTTCCAGCTGCGCGCCGATCTGCCTGGCCCAGGCCTGGGCATCCTTGTCCGTGCTCGGCTGCGCGCGAAAGTCCGGGTTGGCGGTCGGCGCCGCGAGGATCTGGTGCATTTCCCCCAGGCGCTGGCCGAGCATGCCGGCAAAGTCGCGCAGCTCGCCCAGGGCGTTGTAATGCTGGTCCTGCTCGGACATGGCGTCGGCCAGTTCGTCGCGGATCGCCCGCTCCAGGTTGTTCTGGGTCCACTCCCAGGCGTCGCCCTGATTGCTCAGGTAGCCCTGGGCGATCATCAACAGGCTGTCGCCCTGCCCGTCCCGACGAATCACCGATCCGAGCAAGGGTGAAATGTGCTGGAAGCCGGCGGCGGTCAGGTAGGCGCCCATCTCCAGTTCCGGGTGCACGCCACTGGCCACCTTGCGGATCAGCTTGAGCACCAGGCTGCCACCGATCACCACCGAGCTGTTGGACTGCTCGGCGGACAGGTAGCGCACCTCGGAGTCCGCGCCCAGGCCGAGCGCGGCCAGTTGCTGCGTGGCCTCGAAGCGGATCTCGCCCTCGCCACAGGGCAGCACGGTGTGCGTCTGGATCGCCTGCAGGACATTGTGCACAAAACTTTCCAGGGCGAAGGCGTCGGTGATCAGCCCCACCTGGCGTCCCCGGCGAACCCGGGCCAAGGCCAGTTGCTGCGGCAGCGCGGCGCCGATCTGCTCTTCGCCGAGCAGGCCGAACGGCAGTTGGTAGCGCCCGCTCTGGCCGCCGCCGCTGACCTCCAGCTCGCTGAGCAACACCGGATGCTGCGGATCGCCGAAGCGCACGCCGTAGGCGATGTGCACCTGCTCGATGGCGCTGTCCTTGCCGGCGAACCAGCGGCGCTTGGGCAGCCAGGTCGGCAGCGAACTCTGCTCCAGAGTGGTGCGCGACGGCGCTTCGAGCAATTCCTCGAGACGCTTTTTCAGCACCAGGGTGGTGAAGTCCGGCATGCTCTGGGCCGGTTCCACATGCCAGCTCGGCATCTGGTTTTCCGCCGCCAGGACGAACCAGTAGAAACCGTAGGGTGCCAGGGTCAGGAGGAAATTCAGCTGGCCGATCGGTGGGAAGGCGTTCCCGCCGAGCATCTCCACCGGCACCATGCCGGCGAACGCCGACAGGTCCAGCTCCGCCGCCTGGGCGCTGCGCGAGACGTTGGCCACGCAGAGGATGATTTCGTGCTTGCCGTCGGGCCCGGTGTATTCGCGGGTGTAGGCGAGGATCCGGCGGTTGCTCGGCGACAGCATCTTCAGGCTGCCGCGGCCGAAGGCCTTGGACTGTTTGCGGATCGCCAGCATGCGCCGGGTCCAGTTGAGCAGCGAATGCGGGTCGCCGGCCTGGGTCTCGACATTCACCGACTGGTAGCCGTACAGCGGGTCCATGATCGGCGGCAACACCAGGCTCGCCGGGTCGGCCCGGGAGAAGCCGCCGTTGCGGTCGATCGACCATTGCATCGGCGTGCGCACGCCATCGCGGTCGCCCAGGTAGATGTTGTCGCCCATGCCGATCTCGTCGCCGTAATACAGGGTCGGCGTGCCGGGCATCGACAGCAGCAGGCTGTTGAGCAGCTCGACCCGGCGCCGGTCGCGCTCCATCAGCGGCGCCAGGCGCCGGCGAATCCCCAGGTTGATCCGCGCGCGGCGGTCGGCGGCGTAGTAGTTCCACAGGTAGTCGCGCTCGCGGTCGGTGACCATCTCCAGGGTCAGCTCATCGTGGTTGCGCAGGAAAATCGCCCATTGGCAGTTGGCGGGAATCTCCGGGGTCTGGCGCAGGATGTCGGTGATCGGGAAGCGGTCTTCCTGGGCCAGCGCCATGTACATGCGCGGCATCAGCGGGAAGTGGAAGGCCATGTGGCATTCGTCGCCGTCGTTACCCTTCACATCGCCAAAATACAATTGGGTGTCTTCCGGCCACTGGTTGGCCTCGGCCAGCAGCATGCGGTCCGGGTAGTTGGCATCGATCTCGGCGCGGATCTGCTTGAGCACATCATGGGTCTCGGGCAGGTTCTCGTTGTGGGTGCCGTCGCGCTCGATCAGGTAGGGAATGGCGTCCAGGCGCAGGCCGTCGATGCCCATGTCCAGCCAGTAGCGCATCACCGACAGCACCGCCTTCATCACCTGCGGGTTGTCGAAGTTGAGGTCCGGCTGGTGGGAATAGAAGCGGTGCCAGAAGTACTGGCCGGCCACCGGGTCCCAGGTCCAGTTGGATTTTTCGGTGTCGAGAAAGATGATCCGCGTGCCGTCGTACTTCTGATCGTCATCGGACCACACATAGAAATCCCGCGCCTTGGAGCCGGCCTTGGCCTTGCGCGCCCGCTGGAACCAGGGGTGCTGGTCCGAGGTGTGGTTGATGACCAGCTCGGTGATCACCCGCAGCCCGCGCTTGTGGGCCTCGGCGATAAACCGCCGGGCATCGGCCAGGGTCCCGTAGTCGGGACTGACGCCGCGGTATTCGGCGATGTCGTAGCCGTCGTCGCGGCGCGGCGAGGGGTAGAACGGCAGCAGCCAGATGGTGTTCACACCCAGGTCGGCGATGTAGTCGAGCTTGGCGATCAACCCGGGAAAGTCGCCGATCCCGTCGTTGTTGGAGTCGAAATAGGATTTGACGTGAACCTGATAGATCACCGCGTCCTTGTACCAGAGCGGGTCCTTGATGAAGGTGGCTGACCTGGTTTTCTTCGCCATGGGTAACTCCTGAAAAATTCATTGGTCCGTGGCTGTGTCACTGCCCTGTAGCCGCTGCCGAGCCCGCGAGGCTGCGATAAGGCCCGCAGGGCCTTCGACGGCCTCAAGAGCGCGTCCCGTTCCGGGCCGATCGCAGCCTGCGGCAGCGGCTACACCGATCGCGCTGTAGCCGCTGCCGAGCCCCACGAGGCTGCGATAAGGCCCGCAGGGCCTTCGACGGCCCCAAGAGCGCGTCCCGTTCCGGGCCGATCGCAGCCTGCGGCAGCGGCTACACCGATCGCGTCAAGCAACGCTGATACGCCAGATGCCGAACGGTTGCTGCCAGGGTTCGATCCGCATGAACTGGGTCTTGCCGTACCAGGTCCAGCGATGGCCGTTCATCAGGTCCTCGCCCTGGGTTTGCGCATCGTCGGGCAGGCCCAGCTCCCACAGCGGCAATTCGAAATGCGCCTCCTGGGCGTTGAACGGGTCGAGGCTGACCGCCACCAGGATGAAGTTGCTGAGGTCGGCGGTACGCTTGCCGAAATACAGGATGTTGTCGTTCCAGGCGTTGTAGACCTGCAGGCCCAGGTGGGTATGCAGCGCCGGGTTCTGCCGGCGGATGCGGTTGAGCTGGGCGATCTCGGCAATGATGTTGCCCGGAGCGCTGAAATCCCGGGGGCGGATCTCGTACTTCTCCGAGTCGAGGTATTCCTCGCGCCCCGGAACCGGCGCCGACTCGCACAGCTCGAACCCCGAGTACATGCCCCACAGGCCCGAGCCCATGGTGGCCAGCGCGGCGCGGATGAGAAACCCCGGGCGCCCCGAGTCATGGAGAAAGAACGGGTTGATGTCCGGCGTGTTGACGAAAAAGTTCGGCCGGTAGCACTCGCGCCACGGCGACTGGTTCAGTTCGGTGAAGTAAGTCGCCAGTTCGCTCTTGGTATTGCGCCAGGTGAAGTAGGTGTAGCTCTGGGAATAACCGACCTTGCCCAGGCGCGCCATCATCGCCGGCGTGGTGAAGGCCTCGGCGAGGAAGATCACCTCCGGGTACCGCGCCCGCACATCGGCGATCAGCCACTGCCAGAACGGCAGCGGCTTGGTGTGCGGGTTGTCCACGCGAAAGATCTTCACCCCCTCCTCGACCCAGCCGACCACGATGTCGCGCAGCTCCAGCCACAGGCTGGGGATGGCCTCGATGGCATAGAAGTCGACGTTGACGATGTCCTGGTATTTCTTCGGCGGGTTCTCGGCATATTTGATGCTGCCGTCCGGGCGCCAGTTGAACCAGCCCGGATGTTGCTTGAGCCAGGGGTGGTCCTGGGAACACTGGATGGCGAAATCCAGGGCGACCTCCAGGCCGTGCTCGGCGGCGGCCGCCACCAGGCGGCGGAAATCCTCGCGGCTGCCGAGCTGCGGGTGGATCGCCTCGTGGCCGCCCTCTTCGCCACCGATCGCATAGGGGCTGCCCGGCTCGTCGGGGCCGGCGGTCAGCGAGTTGTTGCGGCCCTTGCGGAAGCTGCGGCCGATGGGATGGATCGGCGGGAAGTACAGCACGTCGAAACCCATGTCATGGATCATCGCCAGGCGCGAGTGCACATCATTGAACGTGCCGTGTCGGGCCGGATCGTCGGTGATCGAGCGGGGAAACAGCTCGTACCAGCTGGCGAACTGCGCGCGCTCGCGTTCCACGTCCAGCGGGTATTCCGGGCTCAGGCTCAGGTACGGGCGGTAGTCGGCCTCGGCCATCAGTTGTGCACTGCGTTCGTGCAGGAACAGCGCCACCTGCTCGGCTTCCAGCAGCGTCGCCAGTTCATGGTGCAGCGCCAGCAACTGCTCGCGCAGCGGCCCTTCGCTGCGCTCGGCGGCCTGCAACACGTGGCTGCGGCCCTCCTGCAATTCGAGGCTGACGGCGATGCCGGCCTGGTGTTTCTTCTGCAGGTCGTAGCAGAAGCTGGCGAACTGATCGATCCAGGCCTCGATGCAATACAGGTAGCGGCCCTGGCTGGGCACTGTGAACTGGCCTTCCCAGCTATTGTTGCCGAGGTCTTCCATGGTTTCGCTGTGCCAGTGGCTGTCGTTCTCGGCGCACCAGCGGATGCGCACGGCCAGCTTGTCGTGGCCATCGGCGAACACCTTGCTGCTGACCTTCACCACCTGCCCCACCACCGCCTTGACCGCGAACTGGCCACCGTCGATCAGCGGCCGGGTGTTCTCGATGACGATACGTGGCAGCAACAAGGCCTGCGACAGCGGCAGGTTCGGGTTGTATTGCAGTTCAGTCGGTCTTTTCTCGGCAGTCATCGAGCATCACTCCTTACGCCCCATGGACGCTCTGTTGCTGGTCTATTCCGGCGCGGCGCCATCTTTTGAGATCGGCCCTCGGTGTCGGCAACGTCCCGCGCGGATCAGCGAAGCACTTAGGTTCCGAGACACCAGGGCCGGAAAAGTTCACCCGGATTTGCCTCCCTTCGCGCCGGGAATCGAATCACCGGGTCGAGGGTCCACCTTGGGCGACTGTGCAAAACCAAGCACAAAGGAGGCCATGCCGATGAGTATCCCGATCCCTGAGGAAACACCCGATCCGAACATCGATCGCCCGACCTTGCCGCCGATCGTGCCTCCAACAGGGCCGCAACCGGTACCCGAAGAAGATCCACCGGAAACGACCCCGCCGCCCAAGGAGGAGCCGCCGAGCGATCCGGCGCCGGTCATCGCTTGCGGTCACAGCATTACGCCCAAACCATGACAAGCGTAGACAATCGGTTGCCCGTCGCTGCCGTCGCCACCCCGTCGCGGGCATCCCTTCGTTGCTGGCGGCGAGCGTGTCCACAACGCTTCAGGGCGTTCCTTCGGGCGGTTCATCGTCGCCTTCCAGCTTGCGCACTATCCAGGGCATCACGCTGAAGACCGCCAGCGCCAGCAAGGTGCTGAGCACCGCCGTGGATTCGCGGCCAACGCCCACCGAGACGCCGATCGCCGCGGTCATCCATAGCCCGGCCGCGGTGGTCAGGCCCTTGACGTGCCCTTCCTCGTCCTGCTTGCCCTTGAGAATGGTGCCCGCGCCGAGAAAGCCGATACCGGCGATCACCCCCTGCACCACCCGGCTCATGGCATCGGCCTGGGAGCCGGACATCTGCGGCACCAGCACGAACAGCGCCGCCCCCAATGCCACCAGCATATGGGTGCGCACCCCGGCGGCCTTGCCCTTGTGCTCGCGCTCGAAACCGAGAATGCCGCCCAGCAGCGCGGCGATCAGCAGGCGTACGGTGATCTGGGTGAGTTGCCGGGCATCGCCGATGTCGGCGAACTCGGCTTGCAGGGTGACCCAGACTTCATTCCACCAGGCGTTCATGCGCAGGTCCTTTTCCGTTCGGCGTCTTGTTGGCGGGCGGGCGACGCCCCTGGCGAGGCGGCCCTCCTTAATTGAGAGGACAGCGACGCCAGGCAAAAGGTGCGATCCGCCGGCGGTCGACCTCGAAGGGCAACGCATCTACATCACCGAAGCAGAAGCCGACGCATTGACCGTAGCAGGCGCCACCGACGGCCGGCGCCATCTGCGCGCCAGTGACAGTGATTCGGTGATTTGACTGATCTGCATCACGGTATCCGCCACAGGCTTGTGCCAGATGCTGCTGGCGCCCGATATCGGGCGCTTTGCCGGGTATGGCAAGTTGTCGCAGGGCGGCCCTTCGCGGTCATCTGATCTGCTTTTTATTGCGATACCTGAGTCTGTTATGCAAACAGATCGCTGGGCATAGTTCATTGGCCTGATGGAGGCTGATGAGCGAACGACCATGAGCGAAAGAATCCCCGTCCGATTAGTAGAAACATTCGAGCCTGCGCGCCCAAAGACGAAGGCCAAATCCAGCGACAACCTGATCCACACCCGCAGCTTCACCGGCTTGTTCCGCACCCTGCGCATGAGCGGCGCGGGGTTCCTGTTCCTGTTGTTCTTCGGCACCGTGTGGCTGAACTGGGGCGGCCGCCAGGCGGTGCTCTGGGACCTGGCGGAAAGCAAGTTCCATATCTTCGGCGCCACCTTCTGGCCGCAGGATTTCATCCTGCTCTCGGCCCTGCTGATCATCTGCGCCTTCGGCCTGTTCGCCATCACCGTGTTCGCCGGCCGCGTCTGGTGTGGCTACACCTGCCCGCAGAGCTCCTGGACCTGGCTGTTCATGTGGTGCGAGAAAATCACCGAGGGTGAACGCAACCAGCGCATCAAGCTGCAAGCCGCGCCCTGGAACCTGAACAAGCTGATCCGCCGTTCGGCCAAGCACACCCTGTGGCTGGCCATCAGCCTGCTCACCGGGCTGACCTTCGTCGGTTACTTCACCCCGATCCGGCCGCTGGCCGAGGAGTTGCTGACCCTGCAGATCGGCGGCGTCAGCCTGTTCTGGGTGCTGTTCTTCACCGGCGCCACCTACCTCAACGCCGGCTGGTTGCGCGAGGCGGTGTGCATGCACATGTGCCCTTATGCGCGGTTCCAGAGCGTGATGTTCGACAAGGACACCCTGACCATCTCCTACGACCCGGCCCGTGGCGAAATCCGCGGCCCGCGCAAACGCGGCGTGAAACCGACCGATATCGGCCTCGGCGACTGCATCGACTGCCAGCTGTGCGTGCAGGTCTGCCCGACCGGCATCGACATCCGCGACGGCCTGCAGATGGAATGCATCGGTTGCGCCGCCTGCATCGACGCCTGCGACTCGATCATGGACAAGATGGGCTATGCCCGGGGCCTGATCAGCTACACCTCGGAGCACCAGCTGCAAGGTGGCAAGACCCACCTGCTGCGCCCGCGCCTGATCGGCTACAGCGCGGTGCTGCTGGTGATGATCGGCGCCCTGGCCCTGGCGCTGGTGGAGCGGCCGATGGTGTCGCTGGACGTCAGCAAGGACCGGGGCCTGTTCCGCGAAAACAGCCTGGGCCAGATCGAGAACATCTACAGCCTGAAAATCATCAACAAGACCCAGCAACGCCAGGATTACCGCCTGCAACTGGTGGACGGCGACGGCTTCCAGCTGCAGGGCAAGAGTGAAATCAGCCTGGCCGCGGGCGAGATCGTCGACCTGCCGGTGTCGGTGGCGATGATCGCCGACAAGCCGCAGAGCAGTTCCCAGGAGCTGAGTTTCAAGGTGGTCGACGCCGACCAGCCAGAGATCTACAGCGTGGCCAAGAGCCGGTTTGTTGCGCCCTTGAACCGTTGATCCCTTAGACTGGGCGCCGCTTTGCGGCTATCGCGAGCAAGCTCGCTCCTACCCGGGCCCCCGTAGGAGCGAGCTTGCTCGCGATAAATCCCTCAGCCACCGCAGCCCCCAACCCGAGCCGCCCCATGAAACGCTACGAAAAATTCGCCGACGACATCGCAGAACTGATCCGCTCCGGGGTGCTCGGCCCCGGCCAGCGCGTACCTTCGGTGCGTTATGCCAGCCAGACCTATGGGGTCAGCCCGTCCACGGTGTTCCAGGCCTATTACCTGCTGGAACGCCGCGGCCTGATCCGCGCCCGGCCGCGCTCCGGCTACTTCGTCAACACCCATGCGCCCAGCCCGTTCTCGGAGCCGGTGATCAGCAGCCAGGTCAACGAGTCCACCGAAGTCGATGTCAGCGAACTGGTGTTCTCGGTGCTGGACTCGATCAAGGACCCGACCACCGTGCCGTTCGGTTCGGCCTTTCCCAGCCCGACCCTGTTCCCGCTGCAACGCCTGTCGCGCTCCCTGGCCAGCGCCAGCCGCGAGATGGACCCGCGCGTGGTGGTCACCGACATGTCGCCGGGCAACCCGCAGCTGCGCCGGCAGATCGCCCTGCGCTACATGGTCGGTGGGCTGATGCTGCCCATGGAAGAACTGCTGATCACCAACGGCGCCCTGGAAGCCCTGAACCTGTGCCTGCAGGCAGTGACCGAACCCGGCGACCTGGTGGCCATCGAAGCCCCGGCCTTCTACGCCAGCCTGCAAGTGCTGGAGCGCCTGAAACTCAAGGCGGTGGAAATCCCCGTGCACCCGCGGGACGGCATCGATCTCGGGGTGCTGGCGCAGACCCTGGAACGGCATCCGATCAAGGCCTGCTGGTGCATGACCAGCTTCCAGAACCCCATGGGCGCGACCATGCCCGAGGCGAAGAAACAGGAGCTGGTGGAGTTGCTGCGCAGCCATCAGGTGCCGCTGATCGAGGACGACGTCTACGCCGAGCTGTATTACGGCCAGCAGGCGCCGAAACCGGCCAAGGCCTTCGACACCGAGGGCCTGGTGATGCATTGCGGTTCGTTCGCCAAGAGCCTGGCCCCGGGTTATCGCATCGGCTGGGTCGCCGCCGGGCGTTACGCGCAGAAGATCGAACGGCTGAAACTGATGACCTCGCTGTGCGCCTCGATGCCGGCCCAGGCGGCCATCGCCGACTACCTGCAACACGGCGGCTACGACCGCCACCTGCGCAAGCTGCGCTACGCCCTGGAAGAACAGCAAAGCGCCATGCTCGCCGCCATCGCCCGCTACTTCCCGGCGCAGACCCGGGTCAGCCAGCCGGCCGGCGGCTACTTCCTGTGGCTGGAACTGCCGGCGCAGATGGATTCGTTGAAGCTGTTCCAGATGGCCCTGGCCCAGGGCATCAGCATCGCCCCGGGACCGATCTTCTCGCCGACCCAGCGCTTTCGAAACTGCATCCGCCTCAACTACGGCAGCCCGTGGAACGAAGCGGCAGAAAAGGCCATGGAAACCCTGGGCAGGATCGTGCGGTCGTTCTGAAGCCGGGACGGTGTGGAACCTGTAGCCGCTGCCGAGGTCGATAAAGGTCCCGGTGGAATAGGAGGCCTTGTCCGACAGCAGCCAGATGATTGCCTCCGCCACTTCGTCCGGGCGCCCGCCGCGGCCCATGGGAATGGCGGACTCCAGTTTGCTGACGCGGTCGGCATCGCCGCTCAGGGCGTGGAAGTCGGTGTAGATATAGCCCGGGCGCACCCCGTTGACGCGGATGCCTTCGCCGGCGACTTCCTTGGACAGGCCGATGGTGAAGGTGTCCAGCGCCCCCTTGGAGGCCGCGTAGTCGATGTACTCGCCGGGTGAGCCCAGGCGGGCGGCGACCGAGGACACGTTGACGATGCTGCCGCCCTGCCCGCCATGCCTTGGCGACATGCGCAGCACCGCGTGCTTGGCGCAGAGGATCGGCCCGAGCACGTTGGTCTTCATGGTCTTCAGAATGCGGAATTCGGACATTTCGTCGAGCCGCGACTTCTGCCCGACGGTCCCGGCGTTGTTCACCAGCGCGGTGACCCGCCCCAGTTCGGCGTCGACCCGGTGGTACAGGCCAATCACTTCGTCCTCGATGCTGACATCGGCCCGCACGGCAATCGCCTGGGCACCCAGGCCGCGCACCTGCTCCAGCACCTGGAAGGCCGCCTGTTCGTCGGCCTGGTAGTTGATGCAGATGCGATAGCCCTGTTGCGCGGCCAGCAGCGCGGTGGCCGCGCCAATACCGCGACCGCCACCGGTGATGAGGATGACTTTGTCCATGCTGCCAACTCCCTCGCTGATCTTTGAACGCCAGCAATTAAACACCCTGGGGCCAGCGTTGCAAACCTTCTCGGGGCCGTCATCCGTCCCGTGGCTGATCACCGGTCGGCGTGTCTATCCAGGCAGGTCGCAGGCTTGGAGTTTGCGGTCGCTGCGCGACCGATCGCAGCCTCGCAGGCTCGGCAGCGGCTACAGGAGTCGGCTACAACGCGATCGATGTAGCCGCTGCCGCAGGCTGCGAACCTGAGAAGCAGGCAGGCTTGCGAGGCCGCTCAGAGGGCCAGCTGTTCGGCCTGATGGATGTTCTGCATGAAGCGCGCGGCCGGCAGCGGATGACCGAGGAAATAACCTTGCAGCGAATCGCAGCCCAGCTGGGTCAGGAAGCTTTGCTGCACATCGGTTTCCACGCCTTCGGCGACGATGCGCAGGCCCAGGGCCTGGCCCAGGGCGACGATGGCCGAGACGATTGCCGCGTCGTCGCTGTCGTGTTCCAGGTCGCGGACAAAACCGCGGTCGATCTTCAGTTCATTGGCCGGCAGGCGCTTGAGGTACATCAGGCTCGAATAACCGGTGCCGAAGTCGTCGATCGACAGGTCGACGCCCATGTCCGCCAGTTGCTTGAGCACGGTCATGCTGGCATCGGCATCGCTCATGGCCGTGGTCTCGGTGATCTCCAGGGTCAGGCTGTTGGCCGGCAGGTGGTGGCGGCTCAACGCCCTGGCCACGCTGTCGACCAGCCCGGCATGGCAGAACTGCAGCGCCGAGATGTTCACCGCGATCCGCCAGCCTTCGTAGCCTTCGCTGTACCACTCGCGCATCTGCCGGCAGGCCTCGTTGAGCACCCATTCGCCGATGGGGATGATCAGCCCGGTCTTTTCCGCCAGGTCGATGAACTTGTCCGGCAGCAGCAGGCCCAGTTGCGGGTGTTCCCAGCGCAGCAAGGCTTCGGCGCCCACCGGCAAGCCGTTGGCGGCGTCGAACTTGGGCTGGTAATACAGCCTGAACTCGCCGTGCTCGACGGCATGGCGCAGGTCCTGCAACAGTTGCAGTTGCCGGCGCGCGTCGCTGTTCATCGAGGCGTCGAAGAAGCTGTAGCCGTTCTTGCCGGTGCCCTTGGCGTGGTACATCGCCGCATCGGCATTCATCAGCAGTTCCTGGGGCGTCAGGCCGTTGCCCGGGTACACCGCGATGCCGACGCTGGCGGAGATCTGCAACTCATGCTCGGCCACCCGGAACACCTGGCCGATCAGCCCCACCTGGCGCGCGGCCAGGCGCAAGGCGTCGTCCGCCTCGTTCAGTTGCACCAGCAGCACGAACTCGTCGCCGCCGATCCGCGCCAGGGTGTCCTGGCTGCGCAGGTCTTCGCGCAGGCGCACCGCCACCTCGCGCAGCAACTGGTCGCCCATGTGATGGCCAAAGGCATCGTTGACCGGCTTGAAGCCGTCCAGGTCGATGAACATCAGGGCAAAACAGCCGCCCTGCTCCGTCACCCGCTGCATCGCCTGGTCGATCCGGTCGGCCAGCAGCGTGCGGTTCGGCAGGCCGGTCAGGGTGTCGTGCAGCGCCAGTTGGGTCAGCTCGCGGTTGGCCACGGTCAGCGATTCGGCCAGTACCGCGGTGCGCGCTTCCAGGCGCGCGTCGAGGACCGAGGTCAGCAAGGCAATGACCAGCACCGCCAGGGTGGTGATCAGCACCAGGTTGTCCAGGCCCTTGCCGCTCAGGCCGTCCACCGCCGCGCCACAGAAACTGCCATCGGCGAAACGCGCCGCGGCCATGCCGGTGTAGTGCATGCCGACAATGGCGATGCCCATCACCACCGCGGCCCCACAGCGGGCCAGGCGTACATAAGGGGTATTGCGGCGCAGGCGAAAGGCGATCCACAGCGCCGCGGCCGAGGCGCCGATGGCAATCAGCAGCGAGGCGCCGAACAGGCTCGGGTCGTAGTCGATGCCCGGCTGCATGCGCATCGCCGCCATGCCGGTGTAATGCATGGCGCTGATCCCGGCGCCCATGACCAGCGCGCCGAAGGCCAGCTGCCACAGCGGCAGGCTCTGCTGGCTCACCAGCCACAGGGCGAAACCGCAGGACAGCACGGAAATCAGCAGCGACAGCGCGGTGATGCCGGTGTCGTAGCCCAGGTCGATGGGCAGGCTGAAGGCGAGCATGCCGATAAAGTGCATCGACCACACCCCGATGCCCATGGCCAGGGCGCCGCCGGCCATCCACAGCAACGCCGCTCGACCACGCGTGGTGGCGATGCGACCAGTCAGGTCGAGCGCGGTGTAAGAGGCGAGAATCGCCACAAACAGGGAAATCAGAACCAGGGCGGGAGAGTAGGTACCGGTGAGCATGAACGTCTCGTGGCGTGAGCCGGAAGCTTCCATGCCCGGCGGTAAAAAGGCGCAATTGTACTGATTGCGTGCAGAAACACACTCACAATGTAAGCAAAAAGCCATCAGTCGGACGAAAGTAGCCGGCTGATAAAACAAATCGGTGACAGCGACCCGGCTCCTGACAACGCCAGGCTCGCCGCTATCGATGTAGCCGCTGGCGCAGCCTGCGCGCGACCGCGTAGCGGTCGTGGAACCAAACAGCGCATTTATCCAGGCAGGCCGTGGTTTCAGGAGCTGCGGTCGCTACGTCGGAGTGCCGCCCAAACCGTTCGCAGCCTCGCGGACTCGGCAGCGGCTACAAGGGTCAGGCAGCGGTCGTAAACCCGGGCGGATCACGGATTCAGCCTGTTACTCCTTGCTGGCCTGCAGCTGGCCGTCCCAGCCGCCGCCGAGGGCGGCGATCAGTTGCACGCTGGTGACCAGCCGGCTTTGCAGCAGGCTCAGCACGCTGCGTTCGTTGTTCAACGCGGTGGCCTGTACCACCACCACGTCCAGGTAGGCGATCACCCCGGCCTTGTACTGGTTCTCGGTCAGGCGCAGCGACTCGCGCGCCGAATCCAGGGCCTGCTGGCGCACCGCGGCCTCGTCTTCCAGGACCTTGAGCTGCAC
Organism: Pseudomonas sp. RW409; assembly: GCF_003184125.1. Lineage (NCBI taxonomy): Bacteria > Pseudomonadati > Pseudomonadota > Gammaproteobacteria > Pseudomonadales > Pseudomonadaceae > Pseudomonas > Pseudomonas sp. RW409. The sequence continues at coordinate 21,790 of NZ_QHHP01000034.1, forward strand.
CAGGTAGTTCTCCACCTCGCGGAAGCCGTCGAGCACGGTCTGGCGATACTTGGCCACGGTCTGGTCGTAGGCCGCCTCGGTGCGGTCGACTTCCGCCGAGCGCTGGCCGCCGTCGAACAGGGTCATGGCCAGTTTCGGCCCCACCGACCAGAAGCGGTTCGGCAGGCTGATCCAGTCGGCGTAGGTACTGCTGCTGTAGCCGCCGGCCAGGCTCAGGGTCAGGTCCGGGTAATAGGCGGCCTTGGCCACGCCGATATTGGCGTTGGCAGCGATCACCGAACGCTCGGCCGAAGCGATGTCCGGGCGCCGCTCCAGCAGCTGCGACGGCAGGCTCAGGGGCACCTGGGGCAAGGCCGGGATGTCCTGGGTCTCGGCCAGGCTGAACTCGGCCGGCGGCAGGCCGATCAGTACCGCAATGGCGTTTTCCAGCTGGGCGCGTTGCCAGATCAGGTCGATCAGGTCGGCCTGGGTGGTTTTCAGCTGGGTTTGCGCCTGGGCCACCGCGTCCTTGCCGGAGACGCCGGCGCGGTACTGGTTCTCGGTCATGGTCAGCGAACGCTGGTAAGCCGCCACCGTGGCTTCGAGCAGGCGCTTCTGCTGGTCCATGACCCGCAGTTGCAGGTAGTTCTGCACCAGTTCCGACTGCTGGCTCAGGCGCATCGCCGCGAGGTCGGCGAAGCTGGCTTCGGCGCTGGCTTCGTTGGCTTCCAGGCCACGACGCAGCTTGCCCCAGACATCGGCCTCCCAGCTCACCCCGAGCTGGGTGTTGTAGGTGTCGCGAATGCCGCTGGAGGAGCTGCTCAGGGCCGAACTGCTGCTGCCGGTGCCCTGGCTGGCGCGGGTTTTGCCGGCGCTCAGGTCGACCGTGGGGAACAGCGAGCCACGGGCGCTGCGCACCAGCGCCTGGGCCTGGCGGTATTGGGCCTCGGACTGCGCCACGGTCTGGTTGGCGCTGTTGAGCTTGTCGATCAGGCCGTTGAGCTGTTGGTCGCCATACAGCTCCCACCAGGCGCCACGGGCCAGGGAATCGCTGGGGCTGGCCTGGCGCCAGCCTGCTGCTTCCTTGTATTGCGCAGGCTCGGCGACGGTCGGGCGCTGATAGTCCGGGCCGATGGCGCAGGCGCTGAGCAGCGCCAGGCTCAAGCTCAGGCTCAACAGCCGCGAACCGCGGGCCAGGGCCAGGCGCTGAGGAAGGTTGCGGGGCGAGCAGTCAGTCATAGCGGCGTTTCCAGAGCGGCATCGGTACGGACCCCACGCCAGTGGTTGAATTTATGGCGCAGGCGATCGAGATAGAGGTAGACCACCGGGGTGGTGTAGAGGGTCAGGATCTGGCTGAAGACCAGGCCGCCGATAATGGTCAGGCCCAGGGGCTGGCGCATTTCCGCGCCTTCGGCGCTGCCGAGCAGCAACGGCAAGGCGCCGAGGATCGCCGCCAGGGTGGTCATCAGGATCGGCCGCAGGCGCAGCAGGCAGGCGCTGCGGATCGACTCCAACGGGCCCAGGCCCTGGTGGCGCTCCAACTGCAGCGCCAGGTCGATCATCAGGATGGCGTTTTTCTTCACCACACCGATCAGCAGGAACAGCCCCAGCAGCGAGATCAGGCTGAACTGGCTGCCCAGCACATAGATCGACAGCAAGGCGCCGACCCCGGCCGACGGCAGCGTGGACAGGATGGTCAACGGGTGAATGTAGCTTTCATAGAGCACGCCCAGCACCAGGTACACCGCCAGCAGCGCGCCAAGGATCATGAACGGCTGGCTCTTCTGGGTCGCGGCGAAGGCGTCGGCGGTGCCGGCCATCTTGACGATCACGTCTTCGGGCATGCCGACCTTGGCGATCGCCCGTTCGATGGCCGCCGTGCCCTGCTCCACCGTCACCCCTTCGGCCATGTCGAAGGAAATGCTTTCCGAGGCGAACTGGCCTTCGTGGCTGACCCGGTCGTCTTCCAGGCTGTTCTCGTAATGGGCGATGGTCGACAGCGGCACCCGCGCGCCATCGGCGGTGATCACCTGCACCTGGTTGAGGGTGATCGGGTCCTGGGCGTATTTCGGGTTGACCTCCATCACCACCTGGTACTGGTTGAGGCTGTCGTAGATGGTGGAAATCTGCCGCTGGCTGTAGGCGTTGTTGAGCACCGCGGTGACCATGTTCATGTCGATCCCCAGGCGCTTGGCCTGGTCGCGGTCGACCACCAGGGTCACCTGCTGGGCACCCTGCCCCTCGCGGGCGTCGATGGCGGTCAGCTCCGGCAAGGCACGCAGCGCGGTGACCACCTTCGGGTACCACTCGCGCAATGCCCCCAGGTCGCCGCTCTGGATGATGTAGGAATACTGCGAGGTGGTCTGTTCGCGACCGCCGCCGAACTGCAGGTCCTGGTCGGCCATCAGCATCAGCTGGGCGCCGGGCACCTTGGGCATTTCCTTGCGCAGGCGCTCGATGACCTTCTGCGCGGAAATGTTGCGTTCCTTGATCGGCTTGAGGCGCACCAGCATGAAGGCGTTGTTGGTGCCGTTGTTGCCGCCGATGAAGCCGGCCACGCTCTCCACCGCCGGGTCCTTGAGCACCTCGCGGCGGAAGATTTCCATCTTCGGCTGCATCACGGTGAACGACAGGCCGTCGTCGCCCCGCACGAAACCGATCAACTGGCCGGTGTCCTGCTGCGGCATGAAGGTCTTGGGCACCACCACGTACAGCGCAATGTTGACGCCGATGGTCACGAACAGGCTGAGCAGGGTCAGGCGTTTGTGGCGCAGCACCCAGTCCAGGCTGCTGGCGTATTTCGCCACCATCCAGTCGTTGCCGCGCTGGCTCCAGCGCTGCAGGCCGTTCTCCTGGCCCGGCACATGGGGCTTGAGCCAGCGGGCGCAAAGCATCGGGGTCAGGGTCAGGGACACCACCAGGGACACGATGATCGCCGCCGCCAGGGTGATGGAAAACTCGCGGAACAGGCTTTCGATGATCCCGCCCATGAACAGGATCGACAGGAACACCGCCACCAGCGAGACGTTCATCGACAACAGGGTGAAGCCGACTTCCCTGGCTCCCAGGTAGGCTGCCTTCATCGGCGCGATGCCTTCGTCGATGTGCCGGGAAATGTTCTCCAGCACCACGATGGCGTCGTCCACCACCAGCCCGGTGGCGAGAATCAGCGCCATCAGCGACAGGTTGTTCAGGGAAAAACCGTACAGGTACATCACCGCGAAGGTGCCCACCAGCGACACCGGCACCGCCAGGGTCGGGATCAGCGAGGCGCGCAGATTGCCGAGGAACAGGTAGACCACCAGGATCACCAGGGCCACGGCGATCAGCAGGGTCATCTCGGCTTCATGCAGGGTGGCCTTGATCACCGGCGAGCGGTCCATCGCCAGGTTGAGCTTGACGCTGGCCGGCAACACCGCCTGCAACGCCGGCAACTGCGCCTTGATCTCGTTGACCGTCTCGATGATGTTGGCCCCGGCCTGGCGGTTGATCACCAGCAGCACCGCCGCGTCGTCGTTGAAGAAGCCACTGTTGTAGCGGTCCTCGACGCCGTCGCTGACCTTGGCCACGTCTTTCAGGCGCAGGGCCGCGCCGTCCTTGTAGTGGATGATCAACGGCTCGTAGTCCTTGGCCTTCTCCAGCTGGTCGTTGGCCTGCACCTGCCACATCTGCTCGCTGTTCTCCACCGAGCCCTTGGGCCGGCGCACGTTGGCTTCGGCGATGGTCTTGCGCACATCGTCGAGGGCCACGCCGTACTGGTTGAGCAACTGCGGCTCGAGCTCGATGCGCACCGCCGGCAGCGAACTGCCGCCGATCTGCACCTCGCCGACACCGGAGACCTGGGACAGGCTCTGGGACAGGATGGTCGAGGCCAGGTCGTACAGCTGGCCCTTCTCCAGCACATCAGAGGTCAGCGACAGCACCATGATCGGCGCCTGGGACGGGTTGACCTTCTTGTAGGTGGGCATGCTGCGCATGCCGCTGGGCAGCAGGTTGCGCGAGGCGTTGATCGCCGCCTGCACTTCCCGCGCCGCGCCGTTGATGTCGCGGTCCAGGTCGAACTGCAGGATGACCCGGGTCGAACCCTGGCTGGAGCGGCTGCTCATGGTGTTGACCCCGGCGATCGCGCCGAAGGAACGCTCCAGGGGCGTGGCCACGGTGGATGCCATCACCTCGGGGCTGGCCCCCGGCAAGCTGGCCTGGACCACGATCACCGGGAAGTCCATCTGCGGCAGCGGCGACACCGGCAGCAGGCCGAAGCTGACGCCGCCCAATAACATAATCGCCAGGCTCAAGAGCATCGTCGCCACAGGACGGCGGATAAAGGGTCCGGACAGGTTCATGGGCGGCAGCTCCAAGCTTCAAGCTGCAAGCTGCAAGAGAAAAGCAGGGATCGCGCAGGCTTTGACTTGCGGCTTGAAGCTTGAAACTTGTAGCTCGCCGTCATACCACCACCTCTTTCGAGTCAGGCTTGCCAAAGCGGCGTCCCAACCGATCGAAATACAGGTAAATAACAGGCGTGGTAAACAGCGTGAGGATCTGGCTCAGCAACAGGCCGCCGACCATCACCAGGCCCAGAGGCTGGCGCAGTTCGGCGCCGGAGCCGGTGGCCAGCATCAGCGGCACGGCGCCGAACAGCGCGGCCAGGGTGGTCATCAGGATCGGCCGGAAACGCAGGAGCGCCGCCTGGTAGATCGCCTGCTCCGGGGCCATGCCCTGGTTGCGTTCGGCGTCGAGGGCGAAGTCGATCATCATGATCGCGTTCTTCTTGACGATGCCGATCAGCAGGATGATGCCGATGATCGCGATCATGCCCAGGTCGTTGCCGCTGAGGATCAGCGCCAGCAAGGCCCCCACCGCCGCCGACGGCAGCGTGGAAAGGATGGTGATCGGGTGGATGTAGCTCTCGTAGAGCACCCCCAGCACGATGTACATGGTCACCACCGCCGCCAGGATCAGCAGCAAGGTGCTCGACAGCGAAGCCTGGAACGCCTGGGCCGCGCCCTGGAACTGGGTCTGCACGCCCACCGGCATGCCGATGTCCCGCTGCACCTGCTCGATGATGTCCACCGCCTGCCCCAGGGCCACGCCGGGCGCCAGGTTGAACGACATCATCACCGCCGGGAACTGGCCGATATGGGCGATGGCCAGTTGCGCCTGGCGCTCCTCGACCCGGGCCAGGCTCGACAGCCGCACCTGGCCGCCGTCGATGGTCTTCACATGGATCTGTTCCAGCGCCTGCGGGCCGATGCTTTCCCCGGCCTGGGCCTGCAATACCACGCGGTATTGGCTGGCCTGGGTGTAGATGGTGGAAATCTGCCGCTGGCCGAAGGCGTCGTACAGCGCGTCGGTGATGTTCGACACCGAGACGCCGATGCGCGAAGCGGCGTCGCGGTCGATCACCAGGTACACCTGCAAACCCTTGTCCTGCAGGTCGCTGGCGACGTCGGTGAGTTCTGGCCGGTGGGCCAGGGCATCCACCAGGCGCCCGCTCCACAAGGCCAGCAGGTCGGCATCCGGCGACGACAGGCTGAACTGGTACTGGGTACGGCTGACCCGGTCCTCGATGGTCAGGTCCTGCACCGGCTGCATGAACAGGCGGATGCCCACCAACTGGTCGACCTGCGGCTGGATGCGCGCAATCACTTCGGCGGCGCTGAGGTCGCGTTCGCGGTGCGGCTTGAGGTTGATCAGCAGCCGGCCGCTGTTGAGGGTGGCGTTGTCGCCGTCGACCCCGATATAGGACGACAGGCTTTCCACCGCCGGGTCGGCCAGGATGATTTTCGCCAGGTCCTGCTGGCGCTGGCTCATGGCGGCGAAGGACACCGACTGCGGCGCTTCGGAAATGCCCTGGATCACCCCGGTGTCCTGCACCGGGAAGAAGCCCTTGGGCACCACCATATACAGGAACACGGTCAACGCCAGGGTGCCGACGGCCACCAGCAGGGTCAGCGGCTGGTGCTTGAGTACCCACTGCAACCAGCGGCCGTAGCTGGCGATCAACCAGTCGATCCAGGCGCCGCTGGCGCGGTAGAACCGTCCCTGTTCTTCTTCCTTGGGCTCACGCTTGAGCAGGCGCGCGCACATCATCGGCGTCAGGGTCAGCGACACCACCAGGGAAATCAGGATCGCCACCGCCAGGGTGATGGCGAACTCGCGGAACAGCCGCCCGACCACGTCGGCCATGAACAGCAGCGGAATCAGTACGGCGATCAGCGACAGGGTCAGCGACACCAGGGTGAAGCCGATCTGCTTGGCGCCCTTGAGCGCGGCCTGCATCGGGCTGTCGCCCTCCTCGATGAAGCGCGAGATGTTCTCCAGCATCACGATGGCATCGTCGACCACAAAGCCGGTGGCGATGGTCAGGGCCATCAGGGTCAGGTTGTTGACCGAGAAGCCCGCCAGGTACATCACGCCGAAGGTGCCGATCAGCGACAACGGCACGGCAATCGACGGGATCACCGTGGCGCTGGCCCGGCGCAGGAACAGGAAGGTCACCATCACCACCAGGGCGATGGCGATCAGCAGTTCGTGCTGCACGTCGGTGACCGAGGCGCGGATGGTCTGGGTGCGGTCGGTGAGCACGGTGACGTCGAGGCCCGCCGGCAGGTTGTCGGTAATGCTCGGCAGCAGCGCCTTGATCCGGTCCACCACCTCGATCACGTTGGCCCCGGGCTGGCGCTGGATATTGAGCAGCACCGCCTGGTTTTCATTGGCCCAGGCCGCCAGGCGTTCGTTCTCGGCGCCGCCGACGATCTGCGCGACGTCCTTCAAGCGCAGCGGCGCGCCATTCTTGTAGGCCAGGATCAGCTCGGCGTAATCCTTGGGCGAAGTCAGCTGGTCGTTGGCGTCGAGCATCGACACCCGGGTCGGGCCGTCGAAGTTGCCCTTGGGCTGGTTGACGTTGGAGGCGCCGATCAGGCTGCGCACGTCCGCCAGGTTGAGGCCATTGGCCGCCAGGGCCTCCGGGTTGACCTTGACCCGCACCGCCTGGCGCTGGCCGCCGGCGATGCTGACCATGCCGACGCCGCTGATCTGCGCGATCTTCTGCGCCATGCGGGTATCGACCAGGTCGTTGAGCTTGGGCAGCAGCATGGTCTTGGAGGTGATGGCCAGGGTCAGCACCGGGGTGTCCGCCGGGTTGACCTTGTTGTACACCGGCGGCGCCGGCAGATCCGTGGGCAGCAGGTTGGTCGCGGCATTGATCGCGGCCTGCACCTGCTGCTCGGCGACATCCATATTGATGTCGAGGTTGAAACGCAGGGTCAGCACCGAGGCGCCGCCGGAACTGGTGGAGGCCATCTGGGTCAGGCCGGGCATCTGGCCGAACTGGCGTTCCAGGGGCGCGGTGACCGCGCTGGTCATCACGTCGGGACTGGCGCCGGGGTACAGGGTCATCACCCGGATGGTCGGGTAATCGACCTGGGGCAACGCCGAGACCGGCAGCAGGCGATAGGCGATCAGGCCGGCCAGGACAATGGCCAGCATACTCAGGGTGGTGGCTACCGGACGGAGGATGAACAGCCGCGAGAGGTTCATGCGCCGACCTTGCTCGCCGGGGCGTCAGCGGCCGGGGCAGGCGTAGTCGCCGAACTGGCCGGCTTGCCCTGCAGGTGCTGGGTCGGGGTGGTCGGCACTTCCTCGGTGGTGTTCACCACCTCCACTTCGCTGCCGTCTTTCAGGCGGTCGGTGCCTTCCAGCACCACGCGATCGCCGGCTTCCAGGCCGGCCTTGATCACGGTGGAGTCGCCGTTGCTGTCGCCGACCTGCAACTGGCGGATCTTGACCTTGTTGTCGCCGTCCAGGGCGTAGACGAAGGTGCCGTTGGTGCCGAACTGGACCGCCGCCGACGGCGCCAGCACCACGTTTTTCAGGGTGTCGGCGAGCACGCGCACGTTGACGAACTGGTTGGGGAACAGCACCTGGTCGCGGTTCTCGTAGCGCGCCTTGAACTTCAGGGTGCCGGTGGTGGTGTCGATCTGGTTGTCGAGGCTTTGCAGCACGCCGCTGGCCTGCAGTGTCTGGTCGCCGCGGTCCCAGGCTTCCACCGGCAGCCTGGCGCCGCTGCGATAACGCTCCAGCACCCTGCTCAGGTTGTTCTCCGGCAGGGTAAAGGCAACGCTGATCGGCTGGGTCTGGGTGATGATCGCCAGCGCGGTGGTGTCATTGGCCGCCACCAGGTTGCCGACGTCCAGCTGACGCAGGCCGACGCGGCCGGTGATCGGCGCGCGGATCCTGGTGAATTCGAGATTGAGCTTGGCGTCGTTGACCGCCGCCTGGTTGGTCTTGACCGTGCCCTGGTACTGGCCGACCAGCGCCGCGGCGGTGTCCAGGGTCTGCTTGGCGATACTGTCCTGGGCGTACAGGCCGCGATAACGCTCGTAGTCGACCTGGGCGTTCTTCAGCTGGGCCTGGTTCTGCAACAGCGTGCCTTCGGCCTGGAGCAAGGCGTTCTGGTAAGGCCGCGGATCGATTTCCGCCAGCAGGTCGCCGGCCTTGACCATCTGCCCTTCCTCGAAGGCCACCTTGACCAGCTCACCGGCCACCCGGCTGCGCACATTGATGGTGTTCAGCGCGGTGACGGTGCCCAGCGCCTTGTAATACAGCGGGAAGTCCCCGCGCGTGGCCGGTGCCACCCGCACCGGGATCGGCCCGCTCGCGCCACCGAACCCTGGCCGCATCGACCCGCTGCGCCCGGTGTGTCCGACGGCAGCCTTTTGCCCGGCGGCATCCTTGTGGGTGGTCGAGGCCGGCCAGAATTTCCAGCACAGGCCGACGATGGCCAACAGGACAAGCAGGCCGAGCAGCCAGCGACGGGAGTTGCGGGAAACGGAGGATTGCATGGAATGATCAACCATTGGGCGCGAGGGGATCTTTTTCAGAAGGCTGAAAGATAAGCACTGGCCGGTGTTTAGCAAAGCGCCTTTACCGGCAATTTACCTTGGGCTTACGTTTGCAAGTGTCTGCTAAGCCACTGAAGCACAAATAAAAACGGCCTGGACAGGGCCAGGCCGTGAATAATTGTAAAACCTGTTACTTCAGAACGGCCAAGGCCGCGTCGTAGTTAGGTTCTTCAGCGATTTCCTTGACCAGCTCGCTGTGCAGCACGGTGTCGTTCTCGTCCAGCACCACCACCGCGCGGGCGGTCAGGCCGGCCAGCGGGCCGTCGGCAATGGCCACGCCGTAGTTTTCGATGAACTCACGGCCACGCAGGGTCGACAGGTTCTGCACGTTTTCCAGGCCTTCGGCGCCGCAGAAACGGGCCTGGGCGAACGGCAGGTCAGCCGAGATGCACAGCACCACGGTGTTGTTCAGGTCGTTGGCCTGGGCGTTGAACTTGCGCACGGAGGTGGCGCAGGTCGGGGTGTCGACGCTTGGGAAGATGTTCAGCACTTTGCGCTTGCCGGCAAAGCTGCTCAGGGTGATGTCGGCCAGGCCGGCGCCCACCAGGGAGAACGCTGGCGCCTTGGAGCCGGCTTGTGGCAGTTGGCCATTGACTTGAACCGGGTTGCCTTTAAGGGTGACTTGAGCCATGAACGGAGTCCTTTTAAACGATTGTCATTGAACAGCTGTAAAGAACATCGAGAGGCCGGAAGTTAAACATGAAACGCTCCGGCTACCTATGCCCGGGATACAAATTGTCGCCCTTTTGCGCCCTTGAGTGGATACAGGACGCGAGGCTGTCGCCATCCAGCCCGCAGGCTCGAAGCGACAGTCGTCAACCCGGCCAGCGCGCTGACCTCACGTATAACCAGCGTCCATGTCGCCGGTATGACACCCCCACATCCCGTGCCGAAAGCTGAACTGGCGTCCGGCACTGAGCCGCAGGCTATCGATACCCACACCTTTCACAGGGCTGATGCGCCCGGGAAAGATCTTCGGGAAGTTGGCGCCGTCAAGGCAGAAATCCAGCGCCTGGGCCGGGCTGAGACCGGCGATAAAAGTCGTGCGTCCGACCACAGGCATGCCAGCAAAGCTCCTTGAGAGCATCAATAATATGTAATTAATAACATCACAAATATTCTATAACTATATGTTTTTATTAAATTTGTTACTCTTGATAAATCACATTAACTTAACCATTCAAAAAACACGGAAATCATCACCATTCACATGAACATCCAGGCAGGCCTTGAAGCTCCGCTGCCATTCGATCCAGGAGCCCGTCACCCTGCTGCGGACGGAAAAAACCTGCCATGGACAATGCCGTCGGCAGGCCTTGTGCCCTCGCCTCGCCAGCGAAACCTGTGCTTTTGATTGACTGCCGGCCCTGCTCGGTGAAGGGGTCAGGCACCCGCCCTGACCCCGACGCAGTGGGCAAAAAAATGCTCGGGGATACCCCGGCCCCAACTACTTTTTCAGTTTCTTAAAGGACTGGTGCAGGTCTGAGGCCCAGCCGTCGATGACGTTTTTCACGTCCGCAGGCTGCATGACCTGGGTGTCGTTCTGCAGCGGCTTGCCGCTGCCCTTGCGCACCACCTGGGCGATCACCTTGTTGTTGCCGCCGTCGATGAACTGCGCCTCGGTACCCAGGGTAGTCTCCTGGTCGCGGATTCCGCTGGCCGTGCTCACCGCCGCCGCCACCAGGGCGATGGGAATGATTTCGTAGGGTTTCAGGCCTTCGGTCTTGCTGCTCACGGCGGTGATCGCCGCGCGCACCACAATCACGCCTGGCCCCGGTGCGCTGGCCAGCGGCATGGCCTGGCCGATCTCGCGCTTGAGCGCCTCGTCGTAATAGCGGTTGATACCGTACAAGGTGTTCTGCGGGATCTTCACCGTCGGCTGCGGCTTGGGATAGAACTGGGTGGGCTCGATATAGACGCTGCTGTACTGCTTCAGGTCCAGCTTGGGATCGACCCAGCGCATCACTTCTACGCCCGACGGCGACTTGGCCTCCTTGAGCTGGCTGTAGTCGCCGAGAAAACCGGAATACTCGTCGGGCTGGGTGACGTTGCTGGAACAGCCCACCAACCCGAGGGTGGCCAGGCACAGCGTGCTCATCATTGATGCGAGCTTCATGGGGTAACTCCTGTCAGAAATCCGGAAGCGCTACTGGTTTGAGGAAATTTAGGTATAGCCAATAGCGGGCATATCAGCACAGCAAAAGCGGATTAATCGCCAAAGCAGGCCAGAGAATTCTTGTCGGATCGGACAGATACAGGTGCGGCGTCAAAGCCGCACCTTGCCCAGGCCCGTTACCAGCCCGTCCGTTACCAAGTCGTTCCGCGCCTTGCCGCCGCCTCGCGCCGAGCGTCGATGCGCATGGCCTTGAGCAGGGAAAAGGTCCCGGCCAGGACGATCACCGCGCCAAACACGAAGTCGATGCCGTACAACTGATAGTCCTGCAGCGGCCCAACCAGGAATACCCGGACCGCCGCCACGCCCAGCAGCGTGGCGAGAAAGTCGATGGTCGGCTCGTCGCGGTACAGCACCATCAGCAGCGGCAGACACAGCACCAGCAACAACAGCAGCACGATGATCTTGAACGAGCCTTTACGCTCGATGCTGAAGGCGCACTCGCTGGCACCATAGGCCGGATAGTCGCCGGGCTGGACCAGGCTGTTCTGCTCGGCGATGTAGTCCGCCGGGTTGTACATCCGGGTCGGGGTGAAGGTATTGGACAGGTTCATCTGCGTGGTGATGCGCTTGAACGGCAGGTCGACCTGCTCGTTGCCCTTGAGGATGTACAGCACCGGCTTGTAGCCGTAACGGTAGACCTCGAAGGGAAACCGGCTGGACTCGCCGATCACCCGGATCGGCCGGCTTTCCAGGTCTGCGTAGGCGTTCTTGTGCGACGAATTGAAGTTGCGGTTCAAGGGCTTGACCTTGACCTCTTCAAAGAACAACGGCGGCAGGCTGTAGGTGGACTGCAAGGGTTCCAGGCGCAATTTCAGCGGGTAGCGGCCCAGTTCGTAGCGGTTGTAGGTGCGTTCGGAAACGTTGACCTCCCCCGAGACCCTGAACTCGCCCTGGGTGCTGTTGGTGACCCTGAGCAGCAGATAGTCGCGCTTGAAGGAATGCGGCGAATCCGCGGCGGGGCCGCACCAGCCGTAGCTGTCGAGGGGGTCGCCGAGGCGCCCGCTGCGGGCATCCTGGTACACATAGAAATAGCCGACCCACAGGGTCAGGATCAGCAACAACGAAAACAACCCGAGTATCTTTTTAGCAACGCTCACAGCCGCGACTCTCTTCCATGGATGGCCCATGCCAGGCACGCCTGCGACTGATCGCCGGACGCCGATCCCTGGCTCCTTCATAAGGGGTGGGACTCTACCAAAGTGCCATCAGCGACCCAAGGACAAATGCCCCTGGCGGCCAGACAATGGCCGTTGCCTGCCCTGTTCACGGGCGACGGTGAGCATCGATGGAAGCGCCGGCCGGTGCCGGCGCCTCTCTTCAGCGCCTCCGGAACAGCGGCCGCGGCTCGATCGCCGAGCGCCCGTAAAGCACACTCATGCCCGCCAGCCCCTTGAGGGCGTCGTCGGCGCATTTGTCTTCGCGGATGGCAAAGCTGTCAAAACCGCATTGGCGCATATGGCTGAGCTGGTCGCGCAGCACATCGCCCACCGCCCGCAGTTCGCCCATCCAGCCCAGGCGGGTGCGCAGCAGGTAGGCCTGGCTGTAGGCGCGGCCGTCACGGAAGCTGGGAAAATCCAGGGCGATCAGCGGGATCAGCTTGAGCCAGGGCCTGAGGCTTTCCACCTCATCGTCCGGGCCGAGCCAGACCCCGTCCCGCGCCGGCTCGTGCTCGGTGCGGCGGATCAGCCAGCGGGCCAGTGGCAAGATCAGCGCCCCCTCGGGCAGCGGGCCGTCCACCTCGCGCACCAGGTTCCAGGGATCGTCCTCGACCCGCCCAGCCTGGCCATCCTGCAAGCGCAACAGATTGTTCATGGTTTTAGTCTCTCGCTCACGGCTGTAATTCCTCGCTCACGGCTGTGCTTTCTGTTGCCCGGTCGCAGTGCTGGCTCATGGCTGTGCCTCCAGCACTTTCGGATAGACCCGCTCCTTGAACGGCTCCAGGCCGATGCGTTGCACGGTATCGACGAACAGCTCCTCGCTTTCCCGGTAACGCACGAAGGTGGCGATGATGCGTTCGATCACCCCGGGCACTTCCTCGGCGCTGAACGACGGGCCTATGACCTTGCCCAGCGCGCTGTGCTTGCCCTGGGCGCCGCCGAGGGTGATCTGGTACCACTCGCTGCCGTTCTTATCGACGCCGAGGATGCCGATATTGCCGATGTGGTGATGGCCGCAGGCGTTCATGCAGCCGGAGATGTTCAGGCTGATGTCACCCAGGTCGTGCAGGTAATCCAGATCATCGAAACGCGCCTGGATCGCCTGGGCGATGGGGATCGACTTGGCGTTGGCCAGGGCGCAGAAGTCGCCGCCGGGACAGGCGATGATGTCGGTCAGCAAGCCGACGTTGGCGCAGCCCAGGCCCTGCTCGCTCGCTAGCCGCCACAGTTCATGCAGCGCGGCCTTGGGCACGTCCGGCAGGACGATGTTCTGTTCGTGGGCGATACGGATCTCGCCAAAGCCGAAGGCCTCGGACCACTCGGCCACCGCCTCCATCTGCGCCGCCGTCACGTCTCCGGGCGGCGAGGTGCTGCCGGGTTTGGTCGACAGCACCACACTGGCGTAGCCCGGCACCTTGTGCGGCTTGACGTTGTGCGCCACCCAGCGCTCGAAAGCCGGCTCCTCGGCCAGGCGGCTGCCGTAGTCGAGATCGGTGGCTGGCTGGCGCTCGTAGAGCGGCGGGATAAAGGCACTGGCGACCCGCTGGTATTCGGCCTCGGTCAACTGCGCCGGGCCGTCCTTGAGGTGCTGCCACTCCTCCTCCACTTCCTTGGCGAAGGCCTCGATGCCCAGGGCCTTGACCAGGATCTTGATCCGCGCCTTGTACTTGTTGTCGCGCCGGCCGTGGCGGTTATAGACCCGCAGCACCGCCTCGACATAGGACAGCAGGTGCTGCCACGGCAGGCCGTCGCGGATCTGCTGGCTGAGGATCGGCGTGCGCCCCAGGCCGCCGCCGACCATCACCCGCAGCAGCATCTGCCCGCGCCAGTCGCGGTACAGGTACAGGCCGATGTCATGCATCATGATCGCCGCCCGGTCCTCGCGGGCCGAGCAGATGGCGATCTTGAACTTGCGCGGCAGGAACAGGAATTCCGGGTTGATGGTCGACCACTGGCGCAGGATCTCCGCCAGGGGCCGCGGGTCCATCAGCTCGTCGGCGGCCACCCCGGCGAAGGCTTCGGTGGTGATGTTGCGCACGCAGTTGCCGGAGGTCTGGATTGCGTGCATCTCGACACCGGCCAGGCGTTCGAGGATGTCCGGCACCTGGGCCAGCTCGATCCAGTTGAACTGCATGTTCTGCCGGGTGGTGAAGTGGCCGTAGCCGCGATCGTAGTCGCGGGCGATGCTGGCCAGGGTGCGCATCTGCCGCGCACTGAGGGTGCCGTAAGGGATGGCCACCCGCAGCATGTAGGCGTGTTTCTGCATGTACAGGCCGTTCTGCAGGCGCAGCGGCAGGAACTCTTCTTCGCTCAGCTCGCCAGCCATGAAGCGTTCGACCTGATCGCGAAACTGCGCCACCCGTTCAAAGACCAGGGCCCGGTCGTACTCGTCATAGTGATACATGTCACGGCCTCATCAGTGCTGACCCCAATCCCGCCCCTGAAGCCACTGCAATCCTGTAGCCGCTGCCGAGCAACGCGAGGCTGCGACCGAGCGCGGAGCGCTCGCAATCCGGACGACGCGGTCTGGCTGACAGAACACATGTGTCGGTCTTTGCGGCTGCTTTGCAGCCGATCGCAGCCTCGCTGCGCTCGGCAGCGGCTACAGGGCTACAGAGCCACGGTGGTTATGGCATTCCAGGGGTGATCCGGGGGTTTTGGTGTGGCGGTGACTATGCCCTTACGGCTCAGAGCGTTACAGATTCAGGTAAAAACTAAAAAACCGTATCAGCCGGCCCCGGACCTGTACCGGCAGGCGGGCAAATCTGATCCGTATTAATGGTTTTTTTCTGAGCCTGTTTTGTTTCGCCGCTGCTTTCTACAGTGCATGGCATGCCAGGCCGGGTGGCCTGGCAAGCCTTTGCAACCGTGGAAGCATTGACCATGAGCACAGCAACAATGGAACCGGCCTACAACTACAAGGTGGTGCGCCAATTCGTCATCGCCACCGTGGCCTGGGGCGTGATCGGCATGGCCATGGGGGTGTGGATCGCCTCCCAGCTGGTATGGCCGCAAATGAACCTCGACCTGCCCTGGACCAGCTTCGGCCGCCTGCGCCCGCTGCACACCAGCCTGGTGATCTTCGGCTTCGCCGGCAGCGCCCAGTTCGCCGCCAGTTACTACGCGGTGCAGCGCACCTGCCAGGTGCGGCTGTATTCCGACAAGCTCGCCGCCTTCACTTTCTGGGGCTGGCAGTCGGTGATCCTGATCATGCTGGTCACCCTGCCGCTGGGCTACACCACCACCAAGGAATACGCGGAAATCGAATTCTCCGGCGCGGTGTGGATGGCCGTGGTCTGGGTGGTCTACGGCATCGTGTTCTTCACCACCGTGGTGCAGCGCAAGACCAAGCACATCTACGTCGGCAACTGGTTCTTCGGCGCCTTTATCCTGGTGATCGCCATGCTGCACGTGGTCAATCACCTGTCGATCCCGGTGGACTGGTTCAAGTCCTACCCGGTGTACTCCGGCGCCACCGACGCCATGGTCCAGTGGTGGTACGGCCACAACGCCGTGGGCTTCTTCCTCACCACCGGTTTCCTGGGGATGATGTATTACTTCGTGCCCAAGCAGGTCGGGCGCCCGGTGTATTCCTATCGCCTGTCCATCGTGCACTTCTGGGCGCTGATCACCCTGTACATCTGGGCCGGCCCGCACCACCTGCACTACACCGCCCTGCCGGACTGGGCGCAATCGCTGGGCATGGCCATGTCGCTGATCCTCCTGGCACCGAGCTGGGGCGGCATGATCAACGGCATGATGACCCTCTCGGGCGCCTGGCATAAATTGCGCACCGACCCGATCCTGCGCTTCCTGGTGCTGTCCCTGGCCTTCTACGGCATGTCGACCTTCGAGGGGCCGATGATGGCGATCAAGACGGTCAACGCCCTGTCCCACTACACCGACTGGACCATCGGCCACGTCCACGCCGGCGCCCTGGGCTGGGTGGCGATGATCACCTTCGGCGCCATCTACCACATGGTGCCCAAGGTCTTCGGCCGTGAGCAGATGCACAGCATCCCGCTGATCAACCTGCACTTCTGGCTCGCCACCATCGGCACCGTGCTCTACATCGCCTCGATGTGGGTCAACGGCATCACCCAGGGCCTGATGTGGCGCGCGGTCAACGACGACGGCACCCTCACCTACTCCTTCGTCGAAGCCCTGCAGGCCAGCCACCCGGGTTTCATCGTGCGCTTCGCCGGGGGCGTGTTCTTCCTCAGCGGCATGCTGCTGATGGCCTACAACACCTGGCGCACCGTGCGCGTGGCCGACCCGCGCCTGGCCCTCAGCGACGCCCAGATCGCCTGATCGCCCAAGAGCACGACGCGAGCCACACCCGGCCCGCGTCGTTCATCCCTCTCCTGCAGCACAGCGAGCCCTCCGATGATCGAATTCGCCCTTGACCTGCTCGGCGTGACCTTCCTTTACCTCAGCATCGGCTACTGCCTGCGTCATCAATCGGCCAAGAGCCTCGACGACGCCAGCCTGATCCCCTTCGCCGACGACCCGGACGTGGCGCGCCGGGTGGAACTGGCCACCGGCAAGAAGATCGACGCCGTGGCGCCGGAACCGACCGAAGCCCGGCCGGGCTGGGGCAATGTAGAGATCTGACCCCGCCTCGCAGCCTGACCGCCGCTGTAACTGCAACGGAGCCCGATTGGCCAACGGCGGGTGTTTCGCTTAGTCTTCGCCGCTGAACAAACACGGACGTTTCTAGAATGAGCGGAAAACCGGCCGCGCGGGTAACCGACCCGACTTCCTGCCCGATGCCGGGCCACGGCACCAACCCCATCGTCAGCGGCTCCCCCGATGTTTTTTTCGACGGCCTGGCACAACGACTAGAGCGCCTGCGGTGCGGTGATCGTCGGTGGGGTGTCGGCAACCGTCTTCATCAATGGCCGCAATGCCGCGGTACAGAGCAGTACCGGTGACCACGGCAGCATTATCGTCGGCGGTTCGGGCAGTGTGATCATTGGCGATACCGTTACAGCGGCGCCCGTCAGCGCGGTGTCGGCGATGCCGAACACAGCTGCCGTCGTGGCCGCCCTGCTGCCTCCCGCGCCTTCTGCCCCGCAGGCCGCAGCGCTGACTGGCGCGCCAGCTGTAGCAGCGCTGACCCCGACCAGAAAGAGACCAGCCTCTGCGGTCCGGCCACCTTCTTCTATGCCTTGTTGATGGATCGCCCCGACCTGTACGCAAAAGCCATCACCGAGCTCTGGGAAACCGGTGAAACGACCATCGGGCAGTTGCACATCAAGCCGAGCCACGGCGCCTGCAATCCAAAAAACTTCAGTCACGGTGCAGAAGGTGACCGCATCTGGGCTATCGACTGGATCACCCTGGCCAGCTTGCGTGACAGTGAAAACATATTGTTCGCCTATGACGAACCAGATGACATGTTCTCTGGGATCACCCTGCCCGCGGGGCTCAGAAAATGGTTCAAGCAAGCAGGAGCCGAGATCCTTTTCGACAACACCCAGTTCTCGTCCCATATAAACCAGAATCAGTTGAGCGAACTGTTCCAGTACATTCGCCCCGGTACTCATGTCGCGACCCTTATCGGCGCGGGGATGCTGGCAGCCAATGCAGGGCAAATGAAAAACCACTGGGTTACCTGGGAGCAACCGGCAAAAACCTTATCCGGCCCCATCACCCCGGCCACTGCACCGAGTGACACCATCAGTTCCTCGAGGATCTTTTCCTGGGGTGAGTTGTTGCATCAGATCCCAGCGGGATCGACCCTGCAGACCATTCTCAAATACATATACGGCGGCCTTGTGTTCAGCAAGATCCCTTGAACGGCCCCCAGGAAACTCCCATGAAGCGCGCACTGATTTCCGCTATTGCTCTTTCACTCATGCTCAGCGGTTGTGGGCTGGGATTTGTTCCCGGCTGCTATACCCGTCCGGATCTCACAATGCAGCCAGAGACACTGCCCAGTGCCGTCGCCGGCCAGCCGTTCAGCGTCAAGCTGGAGGTGGTGGGCGCCGATACGCCGCTGACCGGTTTTTATATCCACCCCGACTACCCGTTGCCCGAGGGGTTGGAACTGAGTTACCAGAAAAGAACCCATTACGTGCTGATCACTGGCAAACCGCTGACGCCGGGCACCTATACCATCAACGCGTATGCCAGTAGCTACGGGACTCAATGCCCAGGGCAGAAAGCGCAGAGGATCTATCAACTCAAGGTGCTGCCAGCTCCGCAGCCCTGATCCCTGACCTCACCCACGCTCCCGGGGAATCAGCACCTGCAGCTGCGACGCCAGGAAGTTGCCGTCGAAGGTGAAGACGTCGGGTTCCTTCAGGCCATTGGCCTTGCGCCATTGCCAGCTGCCGTCGGGCAGGCCCACCAGGGACACGCTGCCGTAACGCGCGGCGGTCAGGCCCATCACCGCCAGGGAAATCTGCCCGGCGGCGCCCATCACATCGGGCACGAACTCCACCGGTTTGCCGGCGATGACGATGGTCAGTTTCTCGGTCTTGAAGGTCGAGGTTTCCACCGGGACGCTGGGGCTGAAGGCCACGTAGGGTTCGCGAGTCAAGGCCAGCAGGTCCGGCATCAGCACCGGCGCCAGCCACTGCTGGATATGGTCGAACAGCTCATTGATACGGTTCGTCCAGACCACCGACTGGCTTTCGAACAGCTGTTTCTTGTGGGCTTCGCTTTCGGCGTAGTGGCGAAGCATCTCGCCCAGTTGCTGTACGTCGTCCATGTTCATGCCTCTTCGAGGAACCGCGATTGCGGAACTCGATCATGGCAGATGCACGCCCGCGTCGTATGACTAAAAGCCGAACCCTGGCGGCACGGCTGCCGAACGGTGAACGCGCGCTCGCCCTCAGCCCCGCCCGCCGCGGAGGGCGCGGTACTGGCTGGGGGTCAGGCCGAGGATCTTGCGAAACGCGCTGCCCATATGGGACTGGTGGGCGAAGCCGGTTTCCAGGGCGATGGCGGCGAGCGACAGGTCGCTGTGCTCGATCAGCCGGCGCGCCGCCTGGACCCGCACTTCGACCATCCAGGCATGGGGCGTCATGCCGATGGCGCGGGTGAAGTCGCGCAGGAACCGCAGTTCGTTGCGCCCGCTGCAGGCCGCCAGTTCAGAGAGTGACAGGGGCTCGGCGAACTGCTGGTCGATCAGTGTCAGCACCCGGCTGAACTCGGCGCGCCTGGCGGTCTTGGCGGGTGGTTGGTCGAAGGCGGCCAGGCCGGCGAACTGCAAGGCGCATTGTTCCAGGGCCAACTGATCCTGGTTGGGGTCCAGCAACAGCCGCCGCGCCTGCCGTCCCAGCGCCAGGGCCCTCGCATGTCCTGGCAGCTGCAGACGCCGCGAACCGCTGGCGATATCCAGGCCCTGTGGTTCGGCCAGCCAGCGCAGCAGCAGGTATTCACCGCCGTGGGGCGACTCGGAAAACACCTCGACCCCGGCCGGGGTCAAGGCCAGGGTCCCCGGCCAGCTGTCGAAATCCTCGCGCCGGTCGCTGCCGATGGCATGCACGCCCCGCTGGCGTTCCAGGCTCACGCCGAGGCTTTGCCACTGCAACGGATCGCGCGCACTGTAGGCCGCGCGCGGCAGCAATTGCAGGTCGAGCGTGCCGCCCAACAGTTCGCGACGCGGCAACTCGTAACCCTGGGCCTTGTCGCTCAGTGCGCCGGGCATATGAAATTTCTTGATAGATCGCGGGGCTGTGCCACGGGACACTCTCGACACTCAGGTTTATCAGCAACAGGAGCTGTGTATGCGCACCATCGGCCTTATCGGCGGCATGAGCTGGGAGTCCAGCGCCGAGTATTACCGCCTTATCAACCAGCAGGTACGGGACCGTCTCGGCCCGCTGCGTTCGGCGCGGCTGCTAATGTACAGCGTCGACTTCGGGCCTGTCGAACAGGCCCAGCACGCCGGGCGCTGGGACCTTGCGGCAGAGATCCTGGTGGATGCGGCGCGCCGCCTGGAGGCCGGTGGCGCCGAGTGCGTGGTGCTCTGTACCAACACCATGCACAAGGTCGCCGAGCAGATTCAGGCCGTGCTGTCGGTGCCCTTCCTGCACATCGCCGACCCGACCGCCGAAGCCGCGCTCGAGGCTGGAACCCTCAGCGTGGGCCTGCTGGGCACGGCCTTCACCATGGAACAGGATTTTCTCAAGCAGCGCCTGGTCGATCGCGACCTCAAGGTGCTGGTGCCGGACGCAGTGGACCGCCAGGCCGTGCACCGGATCATCTACGACGAGTTGTGCGTGGGCGTCATCAGCGACAGCTCGCGCCAGCGCTACCAGCAAGTGATCCGGGCCCTGATGGAGCGCGGCGCCCAGGCCATCATCCTCGGCTGCACCGAGATCGGCCTGCTGCTCAAACCGGAACACAGCCCCCTGCCGCTGCTGGACACCACCGTGCTGCATGCGCGGGCAGCGGTGGCGTTTGCCTTGGATAGAGGGGCGTAGCGCCAGATCGTGGATCATTGGCCACCGCAAACCTGTAGCCGCTGCCGAGCTCCAGCGAGGCTGCGATAGGTCCGAAGGACCTCAGCAATCTGAAGTCCGCCGCGCCCGTTCCGGGCGATCGCAGCCTCGCTGGCGCTCGGCAGCGGCTACAGGGGCGAATCAGGCCTGGGGCGTGCGGCGCAGGCGCGCCATGCTCAGGACGTCGACGTACTGGCCGTCGCGCACCGCGTAATCACGCAGCAGACCTTCGCGCTCGAAGCCGAACTTGCGGTACAGGCCCAGGGCGGCTTCGTTGTCGGCGAACACCGTCAGTTCTACCCGATGCAGGTTCATCCAGTTGTCCGCCACGTCCAGCACCGCCGCCAACAAGCGGCTGCCGACGCCCTGGCCCTGCCATTCCACCGCCACGCCCATGCCGACGCCGCCGCAATGGGCGCGGCGGATGCGCGAGTACTGCTCGATGCTGCAACTGCCGATCACCGTGCCCTGGTGCAGCGCCACCAGCGATACCAGCCGTTCGTTGTTCGGCGCCAGGCGATTGCGCCAGACCTCGGAAGGTTGAAACGGCATTTGCAGGGTCTGACAGGCGACCGCAGGGTCGTTGTACAGCGCGGTGATGCCCTGCACATGGGCTTCGCTGAAACGTTCGATGACGATGGTGGGGGTCTCGGCGGGCATAAAGTCTTCCTTGGTTTATGCAGTAGGGCCGTCGAGTGTAGAGCGCCAGTGGCACGGGTGGCGAGAGGGAGCGTGTTGCAGGCGCCTTCTCCGGTACAACCGCCCTCCTGCAGGAGCCAGCTTGCTGGCGATTAGGCCAGTAGGTCTTGCGCCGTCCTTGAGATTGTTTCGCGAGCAAGCTTCGCTCCTACAGAAGCAGGGCGAAGCAGCAGCGTGCCGGCGGCTATTCAAACCATTCGCTGCGCTCATTGAAGGTGTGCAGGATCAGCTCCACCAGCATCCGCACCTCGGCGTCGTGCTCCACTTCGGCATTCACCGCCATCCATACCTGACGCGGCATGGCCTCGTCGAACAGCCCGGGCAAGGCCGTCAGGCCGCGGTCGAAGCGGCTCATGTAATGGGGCAGCAGGCCGATGCAGGCGCTGCAACGGATCATCTCCAGCATCAGCGCGTAGGAATGCACCTGCACCACCCCCGCCAGGCGCTGCTCCACCAACTGGTTCCACGGTCGCAACGGCTCGACCTGACGATCCTGCTGCCACTGCACCAGCATGTAGTCGGCCAGGTCGTCCAGGCTGTCGGGGCGCGCGGCGACCCGCGAGTAACGCTTGGCGATATGCGGCAGGTAGTCCAGGCGCACCAGCGGCTGCGGCGGACTGGTGACGAAACTCGGCCCCGGTGCCGGCGAATCCACCCCGCCCAGCCACACCACCACGTCGGCGCTGAGGGCCCGCAGCGACAGCTCGCTGTCGATGGAGATGATCTCCAGGCGCACGCTGGCGTTGCGCCGCAACAGGGAAATCAGGTCGCGGCCGAGGATGTCATGCAGGATCGACTCGGCCACCGCCAGGCGCAGCAGCGGCTGTTCGAGCACCGGCAGCGTGCGTTCGTGAGCCAGGGCGATCAGTTGCGCCTTGAGTTGCTGGCCTTCGCGGCTGAGGCTCAGGGCGCTGCCCTGGAAGCTGAACAAGGAGCGACGCAACTGTGCCTCCAGGTGCGCCAGCTGTTTGCGCAGCAGCGTCGACTTGATGTTCAGGCTGCGCGCCGCCTGCATGAAGCAGCCGCAACGGGCGGTGACCAGGAAATACTGGGCCAGCTCCGGCTCGATCCCGGCGGCCAGGGCCAGCCAGGCTTCCCGGGGTTCGGCCGGAGCGATGTAGGGTGTGATGCCCGAGATCGGGACGGGTTCCAGAAAGGACATGGGTGACTCCCTGTCGTGTGGGTGATGGCATCCATTGCACATTGTTCATAGCAGGTCGGACGGCGTTGCCGTCCATCGCGAGCAAGCTTCGCTCCTACAGGGGGATTGCGTTGCTTGTGTAGGAGCAGCCGGTCGACGCTCGATTGCTCGCGATAGCGATATCGGCCACACCGCCCTACTTACAGTTTCTCCTCCAGCACCTTGTTCAACTGCGCGCCGTCGATACTCAGGGTCGCAGTGTCGAGCATGCCTTCCAGGTAGGCCTTGGCGATCTGCTCCTGGCGCTGGGCTCGCAGGGCCTGGGTCAGGCGTTCGCGCAACTCGTCCAGGGTCGCGGTGCGGGCCGGTTGCTGCTCGGTCAGCTTGAGCACATGAAAACCCGCCGCGCTCTGCACCGCATCGGACACCGCGCCGACCTTCAGGCGCGCCACCGCGCCGCGGACCTCGGGCACCAACTGCTGCAACGGCTGTAAACCCGAGTCGCCGCCGCGCCGGGCGCTGTTGGGCTCCTGGGAATACTGGCTGGCCAGGGCGGCGAAGTCGCCGGGGGCGGCCTGGGCCTTCTTGCTCAGTTCCTGGGCCTGCTTGCGCGTTGCTTCCAGCGCCTGCGGGTCACTCACCGCGAGGAAGATCTGGCTGACCCGGTACAAGGCCGGGGTCTGCCACTGCGCCTTGCCCGCGTCGTAGGCCTGCTGCAACTCGGCCTCGCTCGGGTAACCGGCCGGCACCTGGCTGACCGAACGCAAGTAGTCGCGAAAGACAATCTGCTCGGTGGCCACCCGGGTCTGCAAGGCCACGTCCGGACGCTGGCGCCAGCCCTGGGCATCGGCCTGTTCGAGCACAGCCTTTTCCGCCAGGCGGGTGCGAATCCAGTTTTCCAGGGCCGGGCGATTGCCCCGCAGCTGCTCGCGGGACGGCTCGGGCAACGCCGCGAACAGCGCCTTGAGCTCCTCCGGCGCCACCCGCTGGTTACCCAGGCGCGCCACCGCCGGGCCATCGTCGACCGGGCTGGCGGCCATCGGCCTGGGCTGTTGCGCCGCCACCGGGTCGCTGCCCGGGCGCACGCCCAGCCACACCGCCAGCGCCACCAGGGCCAGGGCTCCGACACCGACCATCAGGCTTGGCTTCTTCACTGCGCAGGCACCTCGGCGGCCTCGGGCGTTGCCTCAGGCGCATCGGCCTGGGCCTGCAGGCGTGCGGCGTGCTGGCTGTAGTCGCGCAGGTAAACGATGAATTCCTGCAACAGCCGATCCCAGAGTTCCAGCTGGCTGCGCAGGTGATCGTGGCTGACCCCGGCCACCACCACGTCCATTTCCATCACCAGGAACTCGCCCTGCACCGAGAGCCGGGCAAAGCGTCGCGAGGCGTTCCACAGTTCGGCCAGGCCCGCCGGCAACTCGCCCTGGACCCGCAGCGCGCAGCTGAAGGTGAAGTCCACATAGCGGCCCGGTTCAGCACCCACCGCGTTGCCGAAGCGCACGGCGTAGCCGATGCCCTGGCTGGCGCTGAGCAGTTGCACGATGCCGTTCTGGTCGGTCTGATTGACCCGGTAGCCGGCGCCTTGCAGCAGTTCGGTAAGGCTCTGCGGGGTGACGCTGGCGATCAGTTGGGTTGGTTCAGTCATGCTCGATTCTTCCCTGATATTCAGTGGGTGCTCGCTGCCTGGGGGGCATCGAACTGGGTCTTGTACAAGTCGTCGCCAAAACCCTGGGCCAGTTCCTCGAACTTGACCCGGGCGCCGCCGGCGAAGGGCTGGCGGATTTTCATCACCTCGGCCACGTCGATCTTTTCGTAGGCCGCGAGGATCTGTTTGGCCACGCCATACATCTGCTGATTCTTGACCGAACATTGCTGCACTTGTGTGTCACGTTCGCTCAATTGCGCCTGGAGCCGGGCCCGCTCGGCCTCTTTGGCCCGGGCCATGACCAGCAACTCGTCATAGGCCTTCTTGAACTTGCCGATCTGCTCGCTGCTGGCGGCCATCTGCGCCTGGGCCTGGCTGTGCAGGTTCTGCTGCTGGCCGGCCAGCTGCTCGGCGACGCCACGGGCCTTGGCCAGGTCGGCGCTCAGTTGCTTGATCTGCGCCTGCGCCTGCCTGGCCTGGTTCTCGGCGGCGATGCGGGCGGCGCTGGCCTGGGCCTGTTCGCTCTGCAGGGCCTGCAACTGCTGGGTGGTGCTGCGCAACTGGGTGCGCAGGCGCTCCTCCATGCCTTCGGCGCTGGCCCCGCTGGCCAGCAGCACGCCCAGGGTCAACAACAGGCCGCGCCTCAACAACAGGCAGCGCCCTGCCCTGGCTCGCGTGTTCATCGCCGTGCTCCTCATAGCCGTACATTTCATCGCCGTGCTTTTCATCGCAAGACTGGTCATGACAATGCCCCTTGCGCCCTAGAAGCGCGTGTTGATTTCAAGCTGCAAGACATCGATGTCGAACGGCGCGCCGTACACCGCCTCGGAGCTCAGCCAGCGGCCGGTGGCGAAGACGTTCTTGGCCAGGCCGTAGTTGCCGCCGAGGAAGTAACCCTTGGCGTTGGTGCCGCCGAGGTGGAACGAGGAGTCGTTGAAGCCGTCAGGCAGCGCATCGGGCTGGATGTACTTGTAGCCGGCGAACAGGTTCCAGTCGCCCTGCTTGGCCAGCTCCAGGCTGTTGCCCAGGGTGAACTGCACCATCCAGGCGTTGGCGCCGCTTTCCAGCTCGCCGTTGCTGTCCAGGTTGTTGACGATCTGGCCCTCAGAGCGCTTGCGCATCTCGCCTTCGTCGTAGCCCAGGTTGTGGATGTAGTTGGCCTGGCTGCGCAGCTTGAAGTTCTCCGGCAGGTCGGCGTCCCACACCAGGTTCAGGTCCAGCAGGTTGAACTCCGAGGCCAGGCCGACGAACTGCGGCTGCGCGGTGGCGGCCGGGTTGAGCGGGTTGGGCGTGATGTCGCGCAGCAGGAACACACTGTTGCCCTTCTGCATGAAGGCCACGCGGCTGCCGTCACTGTCGCAGCCCGGCGCCCCGGCCCAGGGTTCGCAGGCACTGGAGCGCTGGCCTTCGATGTCGTCGAAGCGGTAGTAGGCCAGCGCGCCCTTGAGCCGGTGGTTGCTGTTGATCGCCCAGTTGGCGCCGATCTGCGCGCCGTACAGCCATTTGTTGTCGCTCTCTTCCTTGTCGAAGCCGTTGCTGGTGGAGGTGTCGTTGGTGTACTCCACCGGGAACGCGCCGACCGTACCGAACAGGCCCCAGTCACGATTGAGCTTGTGGTTGAAGATCGCCGCCACGCCGTCGAAATTCAGGTCGTTGGAATACAGCAGGTCGGTGGAGAAGAACGGGTTGGCGATCCGCCCGCCGGTCAGGGTCAGCTCGTCGGTGGCCTTCCAGGTCAGGTAGCCCTGGTCGAGCCAGATGTCCTTCTTGCCGAACCCGCCGCCCAGGTTCTGGGTGGTGGACACCGGGTTGTTGTCCGAGCCGGTGCCGATGCGGATGCCGGCGGTCCAGTCCTCGGCGACCTGCGCCTTCATGCCCAGCCGGGCGCGCAGGCGGAACAGGTTCTCGCGGTCCTCGCGGGTGTTGAGCAAGGGCGGCAGGTTGGAGCTGCTGTTGGGGTTGACGTCGTATGGGCCCTTGTCGTTGAGCTTGGCGAAGTCGACGATCTCGTTGCTGTTGCTGCCCGAGTAGTAGCGCGACTCGTCGCGCAGGCGAATGTCGCCGTCGAAGCTGATGCGCGATACCCAGTCCGGGAAAGTGTTGGGCTGGGCCCAGTTTTCCTGCTTGGCGGTAGCCATGACCTCGGCCTTGACCTGGTCGCGGATCTGGTCGCGGACAATGGCCGGCACGTATTGCACCCGCACATCCCCCGGGGTCGCCGCCGGCCCTGCCGCCACCGCGGTGTTGGCCTGGCGCGCCTGCTGCGCTTCGCGCTCGGCCTGGGCGATCAGGCCGTCGGCCTGCTCCTGTTTCAGCACGCCCTGCTGCACCAGCAAACGGATCAGATTGATCGTGGCGTTTTCCGAGGGCGCGGCGGGCGCGGCCGCTACCGGTCCCACCAGGGTCGCGATGACCATGCCGATCGCCAGGGACAATCGATTCACGTTGGAAATCATTTGCACACAGCTCCTTTTGGCAAAACTTGCATCAGTCGTTCGGTTAACCCGGACGCCGCCCCTGCAGGGACAGGCGTACAGGCAAGGTCAGGGAGGCCGGCGGCCGTTCCGTCAGGTGCGGTGCGCCGCGCAAGGCGGCCAGCACCAGGGTGTCGATTTGCGGGTTGCCGCTGGACTTGACCAGCTCGACCCGGGTGATCTCGCCGACGGCGCTCAGCCAGACGTCGGTTTGCAGCGAAAAGGCCTGGTTGCGCAGGTCCGGGTTTTCCCGCAGCACGCGCTGGAAGGTGAAGGCCAGGAACTGGCTGTAGGTGCCGTTGCCCAGGCGCCCACCGCCGGAGCCGGCCATGCCGCCGCCCTTGCCGGCGCCGATGTTGAAGGCGTCGCTGCCGGCCTGGGCATCGCCATCCATCTGCATCGGGTTAGCCAGATCGTCCACCGGCGACGGCGGCGCCTCTTCCTCGGGCTTGACCTGTTCCGGCTCCGGGGTCGGTTCCGGTTCGGGCACCTTCTCCTCGACCGGCGGCTCCGGCTCCTTGGGTTTTTCCGGCGGCGGTGGCGGTGGTGGCGGCAACGGGATGATGGTCGGCACCTTGGGCGCCTCGCGGCGCACCCCGCTCATGTCGTTGGCCCACTGCCAGAGCAGCCAGGCAGCGCCGGCCCCCAGCAGCAGGCCCACGCCCCACTTGAGCAGGCGCGGCGCCGTGCGGTTCTTCACGGGCGGCAGGTGGATCGGTTGTTGTGCGGTCATGGGGTCAGCCCTGGCTCGGTTTGCCGGTGACCAGCCCGACCTGGGACAGCTCCAGCCGGCGCAGCAGGTCCAGGACCTCGATGACCTTCTGGTACTGCACCGTGGCGTCGCCGCGCACGATCACCGGGAAGTCCGGGTTCAGGGCCTTTTCCATGCGCAGGCGTTCTTCCAGCTCCGCCAGGGTCACCGGGTAGGCGTCGAGGAACACCTGGCCGCCGTCGTTGACCGAGATCGCCTTGGTCTTGGCCTCGGACAGCGACACCGAGGCGCTGGCCTTGGGCAGGTTGATCTGGATCCCGGAAACCTGGGCGGTGGCGGTGAGGATGAACATCACCAGCACCACCATCAGCACGTCCACCAGGGGCGTGATGTTGATGCTGTCCACTGCCGCGTCGTCATCGTCGTCGTGGGAGGCGTTCACAGAAGCCATGACGTTTCTCCTCAGGCCAGCACGCTGGCGTTGGCGTTATGCCCACGCGCGGGCGCGGCTTCACTTGACTGGCCGGCGCCATGCAGCTCGGCCAGGCGGGTGATGAACTCGTCGACGAACACCCGCATGTCGGCGCTGACTTCCTTGTTGCGGGTAATCAGCCGGTTGTAGCCAAACAGCGCCGGGATCGCGACGAACAGGCCCATGGCGGTAGCCAGCAGGGCCGCGGCCATGCCCGGGGCGATGGCGTTGATGTTCACGTCGCCGGCCATGGCCGTGCCGAGGAACACCACCATGATCCCCAGCACCGTGCCCAGCAGGCCGATGTAGGGCCCGCCGGCGATGGCGTTGGACAGGGTCGAGAGCTTGGAACTGAGTTGCTGGTTCTCGCGGGTGCGCACGCCGTCCATGGAGCAGCGGATGGCTTCGATGGTCGCCGCCGAGACCGACGAGGTGTCGGCGCCCTGCTCGCGACGGGTGCGGATCTCCTGGACCGCCACCTGGTACAGGCGCCACAGCGAGGAATGCTCCAGGCGCTGGGCCAGTTCGCGGTCGTCGGCGAACATTTCCAGGCGAGTGCCGACCCGGGCGAACTGCTCGCGGAACAGCTGGTTGGCGCTACTGACGCGGCCGACCATGCGGTTCTTGCGGATCATGATGATCCACGACTGGAACATCATCAGCACCAGCACCGCGATGATCACCCAGGCATCCACCGGCACCGCCTTGAGCAAGAAGCCCAGGCTGCCGAAACCGAAGCCCGACTGTTCTTCATCGACGCCGTACACCACCAGCTTCGACTCGGCGCCCTGGGCCGCGGCATCGGCCAGCAGCAGGCCAGCGGGACGGGCCACCTTGGATAGGCGCAGCTCGTCGATGGCGCCGTTGAACGGCAGGAACGCACTGGCCTCGGTAGCGGCCTCGGCCCCCGCTACCGGCGGCAGGTCGGCACCGATAGCCAGCGGCGAATTGAACGCCGGCAGCGCCACCGCCAGGCGGGCGCTTTCGCGGCCATTGACCCACAGCGCCAGCTGGCTGCCCTGAGCGGTCAGGGCCAGGTGCTGCCACTGCCCGGGATTGAGCGGCTGGGTCGACACCGCGCGCTGGCCGTCGACCTCGACAAAAGGCCCCCCCTGGTTGACCCCGATCAGCAGGCTGCTCGCCCCTTCACGCCGGGCCAGCAACAGTTGCTCGCCGCTGGCCTGGTCCAGGCGCAGCCAGGTGCTGAAGGTAAAGGCACCCTCGGCGCTGTGTTGCAGCGACGGGCTGGCCGGCAACAGCAGCGGCTGGCCGTTGAACTGCAAGGCCCGGCCGATGACCCCGTCGATGCTCGCGCCAGTGGCGTTCTGCGCGTGGTTGCCGTAGGCCGTGGTGTCCCTGGCCGGGGTGCCGTTGGCGCCGTCGAAGTGATAGAGGGCGATGTAGTTCGGATCGAAGGTCAGCTGGCCGTTGGCGCTGGCCGGGGCCTTCTGGTTGCCGTAGTACATCCAGATGTCCTGGCGCTGGCCGCCCTCCACGTTCGGCACATCGACCCAGACCAGGGCCATGCCCATCAGCGGGTCGAAGCTTTCGATCTGGTGGTTGAACACGGTCTTGTCATCGGCGCTGACGAAACGCAGGTCGGAGCCGTCTTCCTTGACCCCGTCGAAGCTGAAGTTGCCGGTGTGCAGGCGCACCAGCAGCGCGGTGCGGCCCAGGGCCTGGTTGATGGCCGCGCCTTGCGGCGTGGTGTCGATGGAGATCTGCTTGCGGTAGTGCCAGTCGTCCTGCCACCACGCCTGGGCCGTCGCCGGGAGCACGAAGCCCAGGCAGATCAACAGGGAAATCAGTAAGCGCTGCATGAAAGTTACTCCGTGAAAGATCAAAACGTCGCCTGCACACTGAAGTGCACGCGCGAGTCCTGTTTCTGGGTGTTCGGTCCATCAAGCAGCGGGTAACCCCAGTCCAGGCTGCCGGAAAGCCATTTGCTCAAGCTGGCGCGGGTGCCCAGGCCGACGCTGGCCAGGCTGTAGTCGGCCTCCTGGTCGGGAAGCTCGTCGCGCAGGTACATCCGGGCCCCTTCGGCGAAGGCGTAAAAGCGCCATTCGTTGACATAACCGCCCAGGTACTTGGCCAGGGACGGCGTGCGCAGTTCCTGGGAAAACAGGTAGCCGTCGTCGCTGGTGCGCTCGGCCGCCAGGTAGCCGCGCACCGAGGTGGCGCCGCCGGCGGAGAACTGCTCGTTGGACACCAGCGGCCCCGAGGCCAGCTGGAACGCGGCCTTGGATGCGCTCTGCCAATCGTTGGCGAAGGTGTAGGTGTAATTCAGATCGCCCTTGAGCACGGCGAAGCTGGGGTTGGCGCGGTAGCGCTTGTAGTCGAAGTCCTCGTCCGAGCTGCTGTAGCCGAACAGGCTGCGGGTGCCGGCCACCAGGCTCAGGCCGAGGCCCAGCTGGGAGGTCTCGGTGTAGCGGAAGCCGTTGTAGGCGAAGGTGAACGGCGCGTACTTGAGCGGCACCTTGTCGCTTTCACCGCCCAGGCTCAGCTCTTCCTCGAAGTCCTTGAAATCCACCCCGACCGAGAACGAGTTGGCCCAGGCGCCGCTGGCCGGCAGGCTGTAGATCAGCGACAAGCCGTAGGAATGGCCCTTGCCCAGCACGTTGCTGCCGCCGATGGTGGCGACGTTGCTGTCGGACTTGTAGCCGGCGAACTGCAGGCTCCAGCGCTCATTGAGCGGTGCGGTGTAGGAACCGGACCAGACCTTGGCGTTGTCCTGGTCCTCGGGCGCGGTGAAATAGGTCAGGGAAATGCTGTGGCCCAGCTGCCAGAGGTTGTTGTAGCCCAGGCTAGTGACCGCCCGCAGGTGCTTGGTGTCGGCGCTGTAGTCGTTGTTCAGGCCGATGCTGGCCTGCCAGGGGTTCTGGTCCTCCACCTGCAAGTCGACGTCCATGGTGCCGGGGCGCTGGCCTTCGCGGACCAGCGGCATGACCTGACGCCCGGGAGTCTTGTTCAGGCTCGCCAGCTGGCCCTGGACCTTGGCGAAATCCGGTACCTGGCCTTCCTGCAGCGCCGGCACCTCGTCGCGGATTTCCACCGGCGAATAATGCTTGGCCCCCACCACCCGCACCCGCCCGACCTTGGTCTCGCTGACCTGCAGGTAGACGATGCCGTCCTCGACCTTCTGCTCCGGCAACTCGACGAACACCGACTGGTAACCGCGGGCCTGGTAGACCTTCTGCAACGCGTCGCGGGCGCCCTCGATATCGCCCAGGGCCTTCTGCGGGCCGAGGAAGGGATACACCGCCTCTTCGATGGCCCGGGCATCGAGCACGGTGTTGCCGCGCACGAAGTACTCATTCACATCCACCAGCCGCGCAGGCGCGGCCTCGCCTTGCGATGCGCTGCCTGGCACCGGTTCGCTTTCCACCGGGCCGCCCTCCTCGGCCAACAACGGCGGGCTCAGCGCGACCAGCGCCAGCCAGCCGCACACCGGCAGCCAGCGCCTGGTCGGCCCCGGCCGCCCCCTATCGAACAGATGCTCCACACCGCCCCCTAGATTTCCAAGAATGTCGAACCGCGTCGAAACCGCCGTCGCCGTCTGTACGGCGTTTGGCCGCATCAATTGCTCAAGGTCGATGTCGTGGCGTGCTTGGCCAGCCAGCTGTGCAGCAGCGCGAAGTTCAACGAGAACTCGGGCATTTGCAGCAAGGCGCCACAGAACACTTCACCGATGATTTTCTGGATCAGCAGCACCGCCCGTGCGTCGTTCAACAGCGTGGCGATGTCGCGGCTCAGCACGCCGAGGCTCCAGACCTTCTGGTTCAGGTCCAGGCCGACGAACCAGCGAAACAGCAGGTTGTAATTGAGTTGCTCGTACAACTGCTGCTCGCCGGGCACCGAATACAGCAGCTGCAACAGCAGGATGTGCATCACCGTGCGTGGGGCGATGAGCATGCCGGGCTCGGCATCCAGGCCCTGGAGAATGTCGCGGTGCTGGTCGAGCAAGGCGTCGATCTGCGGGCGCAGCAACACCAGCGAATGGCCCGGTGGGATATAGCTCGACACCTCCTTCAAGGCGCCCTGCCAGTCATCCTGGGAAACGATCCAGACCCACGGCGCACCGTAGCGATAGACCGATACCGGCTTCTTGCGCGCGGCTTCGACTATCTTCGACAGCCGCTGATCCAGCTCCTGCATGCCCACTTTCGCGTAGCGTTCCATAGTCCCCATAACCTCACTCCCGGCGTCCCGCCTCGGCTCAGAACAGTGGCCAGAAGGCCCCCTCAAGCGCGTCACATATCCATGACGGGACTGGCTAAGTGCTACCGAACTTTTGTCACAAAAGCTTCATTCACCAGAGGGTGGGAGTTGTTCGCGATGACAACGCTGAGAACACCAGGTACTCGAATCGGATAGGGGATATCCAAGAAAGACGGGGGCCCCGTGAGGCCGGCCCAGATAGCACCGACCCGCCAGCAGACGAGCCGAAAAAGGCTGAAGCCTCGCGTTCATCGGGGCTCAGAGAACGGGTAGGAGCGAGGCTTGCCCGCGATGGCGTCGGCACTGTCGCTGATACGCTGGATGGAGTACACGAGACTCCCAGCCCACCACCATCGCCGCTGCTATAAAAACTGCCCGTCTGGCAGGCCCAGGTCGATGACCCCGCTGGCAAAATCCGACGCCGCCGCCCTGGCCTTCGCGGAAAACAGCCGCAACAGCACGACTTTACCCAGCGTATCGCTGCGCAACGCCCCGTCGTGCCGGTTGCCGGTCAGGACCACATCCGGCGCAATCGTCCAACCACCAGCCCGGGCATAGAAACGCGCCAAGGGTGGATCACAGGTGAAGACGCCAATATCGAGATGGCTGTGCTCCATGCAGCGGGTGGCCGCGGCGACTGTCCTCAACCCCAGGCCTTGCCCCTGATAGTCGGGATCGGTCATGACACAGCTGAGCCCGCCAATGTCGAAGGTGTCGCCAGCATGCTCGATGGTCTTCATGGCAACGGCGGCATAGCTGACCACCCTGTCGTGCGTGCAGATATAGAACGAGAATGCGTCGAACACAGGATCGTGCAGCGGTGCGACCTGCGCTTCTTCAGGCGCATCCGGCTCGGGATAGACGCGCTGCTGCAACAAGGTAAATGCTCGCTGCACGGCCGAAGAGGCCCGGTTGTAGGCAATAGCGTCGACAGCCCCCGGTTGCGAGGGTTTGAGGTCTGTCATGGGGTTGTCCTTGTCTGAGGTGAATGTCGCTGCTTGTTATTTTCGTGTTGACTCAAATACTTGTTCAGCGCTGGCTTTTGCTACGTAATCAACTCCATCACTGCATATTCTATGAAGAACTTTGTCAGCAGCCCTCCCAGAATATAATGCGAGGCGATCAATTTTTTCTTGAGTGGTTCAGGAAAACTATCGACCTCATCAGCATCTAGCAGCCCCCTTTTAATAAAGTAACCGGAGTGCGCCAGAAAGCCTGCTATGCCCCCAATCACCGCCATCTTTCCCCAGGTTCCGAAATACAGAAACCCCCTTTGTTGATTGACGATGGGGCTGTTCTTGAAGTGCTCAAGTGCCTCATTCAAATGGTTGCGAATCCAATAGAGGTGCACACCAATCATAATGAAGGCCCCGAGAATAGTTCCCGCCATAAAAAAGCCAAGTACGATATGTGCAGTCGTTATTTCGTTCATTTTTCTGTTCCATAAAGCAGTTCTCCAAGAAACTTCCCGCCGCCTTCCCCCGCCTTTCCGGCTGCATAGGTACCTCCGCCGATCAGTACCAGGCCACATGCAAGCCCCCCGATACCACCGGTGGACGCTGCAACCGCAACACAGATAGTTGCCGCGCCGGAGTTTATAAAGGGAGTAGCGATTGCCCCGATAGCTACCCCGCCTGTAAAACTCCCCGTCTCGGTAAACTTCACCTTCTCACACGCCTCCTTGCTTCCCGCCAAACAAACATCCTGCACCTTCACATAAGAGGCCCCACCACCAAGAGCCGTCCCAATCCAACCACCCCACTTTAGAATCCTGGACGCCCGGGAAACACCCTCAATATGCGTGGCGTACCCCGGTATCTGCCCCACTGCGCCCGCCTGAGTCCAGCGATGCACCAGGCTGCGACTGGAAATCCCCAGGGCACTCTTAAGGCTGGGGTGGTCAGGAAAGGCAATGCTCATTTTTGTAATGGACAGCAGGCTAGCGTCCAACTGCACGAACAGCTCTTTTCTTTCACTGAAGAACTCAACGCTGCGCAAATGCCCATCCCGCAGAAAGAACTTCTGATGGAGTTCTTCGATATCCAGCAAGGTTCTTTTCAAGCTGTCCATATGGTTGCCCACGGCCGCCGTGCTAACACCTAAAGCAGTCGAACCATAGGACAGTATCGATTCAACCTGCACCCGATACTTGAGCATAAAGGCCGCTTCCTCATCGCTCATGGACGCCAATGCCGCACTGACCTTCTCCGCCGCTTCCATCAGCAAGGCTTCTTCACGGGTGCATTGGTAGTTGTCGGGATGACTGAGCACAACAAGTTGCCCAAGTTTGGCAGGACTCGATAGCTGAGGATTGAGCCGACGGAATTTCTCCAGCACAGCCTCGTCGGCCTGGCCGAACAGCACCGTCTCCAGCGCGGCGCGGGTCATCGGTGTTTGCACAATATGAAAACCCGGTTCTACGAGGTGTTGCGTGTCCTGCACGGACAGCGGCGGGGAAACAATATCGCCGTGAGCAACGGTCAGGCCGCGTACCCGATCCCGCGGCACCGCATCGGCAAATTCGTTTTGCGGGTAGCCCTTATGAATAGCATCGGCCCAGCGCTGGGTATTGATCACCGCGGGCCCGACGTAATCGCTGTCGAGCGGGATAGCGGGCTGATTCCCGGAGCAGACTGTCCGCTGAGTAGCGATCAGGCGGTTGGCCCCGGTCGGGCAGCCACACTGCACAAGGCCACCCTCCACCGCCGTGGCTTGGTGGTTATCCGCCCAGGTGTGATGGCCTTCGGCGATAAAACCCACCGTCTGGCACACCGGGCACCAGACCGGGTCGGCAATGCGGGCGACCCGTTGATCCACAACAAAGGTGGTGGCTGATCCGGCAATGACTTTGCCGCCGGTTGTAGTGGGGTCGCCTTCCCTGATGACAAAGGCCATGAGCTACGTTCTCCATGAGGAATTTGCCTCGAACGTAACAACGCCTATCAGCCGGCTGAATCAGGCGATCCTGAAACGCCTTACCCCTTGGCTGGCATCACGACGCAAGACCACTGTCCACCCCTCGCACCAACACCTGCGGTTCCCCCTGCTTGATCACCCAACGAATCAACTCGCTCACGCTGATGCGGTGCTGGCGCTCGACCCATTCCAGGCCTTCGGGGCTGTAGTGTTCGCTGTAGCGGCTGAGGGTCAGGTGTTGTTGGTCGGCCGAGAGGCGCAGGCTGACTTCGCGGCATTGCAGGGAGGCATCGCCGTGTTTGGCCACGCGTTGCAGCAGGACCAGGGCGTCGGTTTCAGAAGTCATCATGGGTCGCTCCTTCACAACGATGTTTGGCGGGGCTGGTAGCGCCTTGCTTGCCTTCCTGTACGAAGGCAGCGCGGTGTTCGGCGTTCACGTCGCGCAGGGCGCTGTAGTAGTCGGGCATGGTTTTCAGGCTGTCGGTCAGCGGCAGCAGGGCGGCGCGGCCGTCCACTACGCCGCCGACCATGGCGACGGTGCCCAGAGTCTGTACGGTGTCGCTGTTGTCGCCGAAGGGGGAGACCACGAAGTTGAGGATCTTGCCCACCGAGTCGCGGCTGTTGTCGGTGCCCAGCAGCGGCAGTTCGACGATGGGGCCGTTGCCGATGCCCCACACACCGAAGGTCTGGCCGAAGTCGGCGGTGTGGCGCGGGATGCCGAGCGGGTCCGAAACGTTGAATAGGCCGAGTACGCCAACCGTGGTGTTGACCGCAAAGCGCCCCAGACTGTTGACCGAGCGTTGCGGGTTGCCTTGCAACAGGTCGTTGATGAAGACCTTGGGTTCGCCGAAGTTGCTCGCGAAGTTATGCACGCCCTGTTGCATGAAGTCCGGCAGGTGGCGGTAACCGCGGGCGACCGGTGCCAGTGCGTAGTCGTCAACGGCCTTGTTGAAGGCGAATACGCCACGGTTGACCGGCTCGGCGGGGTCATAGATCGGATAGTCGACCTTCGCGCAGTCGGGTTGAGTGGCAGGCCCCGGGCTGGTACAGCCCGCCAGGTAGGACAGGGACAGCAGCAGGGCGGTATGACGACACAGGCGGGTGGAGCACAGGAGTGAGCGCATGGGCGGACGACCTTGGGAACAGGGAGGCCGATGCTGGCATGGACGTTTTGCCTGAAGATGTCTGCTTTATTGCGGGGTTGTCGGTTTGTTACCGCGTTGAAATATATGACGGGCCGCGGCCAATGGTTTTGAATGACAGTACTTTCCGAGCTTGAGTGATACGCACTGGTGAGCAGTCTGTTGATTGTGGACGACGACCTTGAGGTCCTCGCGCTGCTGAAGAAATTTTTTGTGCAACACGGCTACTCGGTGGAAGTCGCCACCGAGGGCGCTTCGTTGTGGGCGGCGCTGGAGCGGCAGGTGCCGGACCTGATCATTCTCGACCTGATGCTGCCGGGGGAAAACGGCCTGACCCTGTGTCAGCGCCTGCGCCAGCAGCACGCCGTGCCGGTGATCATGCTGACCGCCATGGGCGAATTGAGCGACCGCGTGGTGGGGCTGGAAATGGGCGCCGACGATTACCTGAGCAAACCCTTCGATGCCCGCGAACTGCTGGCCCGAGTGCGCGCGGTGCTGCGCCGGGCCGGAGAGAGCCGGCCGGTGGTCGGGGAGGTGCCGCGGCCGCTGATCAGGTTCGCCGATTGGCAACTGGACCTGACCCGCCGCGAGCTGCGCTCGCCGGATCAGGTGATGATTCCGCTGTCGGCGGGGGAGTTCGACCTGCTGCTGGTGTTCGTCGAGCATCCGCAACGCATCCTCAGCCGCGAACAGTTGCTCGACCTGGCGCGCGGGCAGGCCCATGACGCCTTCGATCGCAGCATCGATGTGCAGGTCAGCCGCCTGCGACGCAAGCTGGAGTTCGACACCAAGCGCCCGGCGATGATTCGCACGGTGCGCAATGGCGGCTACCTGTTCACCCCCAGCGTGACCCGCCAATGAAAGTGAGACACAAGCCGGGCGGCCCGCGCGACACCATCGCCCGCTGGATCGCCCTGACCACCCTGATGGCGATGCTCACCGCGCTGGCCTTCAATGCGCTGTTCGTGCAATTGGCCGGAGTCTGGGCCAAACCGCCGTTGAGCGAATCCGGCCTGGTGGAAAAGATCGCCTCCATCAGCAATATGATCGACGCCTCGGAGCCGGGGCAGCGCGCGCGCCTGGCCGAGTCAGTCAGCGACCACGGCCTGAGCGTGACTTGGCACCCGACGCGACGGGATATCGAGGTGCCGGTAGTCGATGAGCCGGAGTACCGCGAGGGCTCGACGAAACTGAAACAGCTGCTCAGGCCCGGGGCGGGGCACATTGAAGCCTACCAGCCCAGCGACTGGCCGGAGCCGGGCGGACCGTATGCGTTGTTGATCCAGATGAGCGATGGCTCCTGGCTGATGTTCTCCTCGCTCTCGCGCAACTGGGGGCTGGATGAGGGACCGCGCAATCTGATCGTGATCGGTCTGGTGCTGTTGTCCACCGTCCTGGTCGCCTTGATCGCCACCCGCCGCCTGGCCCGGCCCCTGCAGCAGTTCGCCCTGGGCGCGCGGCGGTTTGGCGTGGATTTTCGCGCGCCGCCTATCGAGCCGGTCGGCCCCCACGAGATTCGCCAGGCGATCCTCGCATTCAACGCCATGCAGGCGCAGTTGCAGCACTTCATCAAGGAGCGCACGCAGATGCTCGCGGCGATCTCCCACGACCTGCGTACCCCCCTGACTCGCATGCGCCTGCGTGGCGAGTTCATCGAGGACTCCGAGCAGCAGCGCCGGTTGTTCCATGACGTCGATGAGATGCAGGCGATGATCAATTCGGCCCTGGAGTTCTTCCGCGACGATGCGCGGCTGGAGGAGGCGACGTCTTTCGATCTGGCGGAGCTGCTGCAAACCCTGGTCGACGATTACCGCGACCAGTCCATCGACATCGCGTTCAGTGGTCCGCCGCGCCTGGTGTATTTCGGCCGCCCGTTGGGGCTCAAGCGGGTCATGAGCAACCTGCTGGAAAACGCCATCAAATATGGCAGCGAACCGGCGATTGAAGTGGTGGCGGATGCCGAGCAGGTGAAGGTCTGTGTGCTGGATCGCGGGCCGGGGATTCCCGTTGAGTGGCAGGAACAGGTGTTCGAGCCGTTCTTCCGCATGGAAAGCTCGCGCAATCGCAACACCGGCGGCGTCGGCCTGGGGCTCTCCGCGGCGCGGGCGATCGTGCTGGAGCACGGCGGCGAACTGCGCTTGCGCAACCGTGACGGTGGCGGGTTGCAGGCCTGTGTGCTGTTGCCGGTGCAGGGTATCTAGCTGGTCGGACCCGCTTCAGGACCTTTCATCGATCCTGGAGCAGGCCCTCTTCAAGGCTGGCTGCTTACGCGAGCGTCACCTGTGGATTGCGCACCGGCTCCGCGGCCGCTTCGTTGTACACCCGCTCGTCTTCTTCCATGACCCGCGACGCCCGGCCGACCAGCACCGGGTCGGGTTGATGGGCCACGCGCAGGTTCTTGCCTGGGTAGTCGAGGGAGTGCAGGAAGTGGCGGATGCAGTTGATTCGCGCGCGTTTCTTGTCGTCCGACTTGATCACCGTCCAGGGCGCATCGGCGGTGTCGGTGTGGAAGAACATCGCCTGTTTGGCGGCAGTGTATTCGTCCCACTTGTCCAGCGACTTGATGTCGATGGGCGAGAGTTTCCAGTGCTTGAGCGGGTCGTCGCGGCGCGAAATGAAGCGCCGCAGTTGCTCGTCGCGATTGACCGAGAACCAGTACTTGAACAGCAGGATGCCGCTGTTGCACAGCATGCGTTCCAGCTCGGGCGTCTGGCGCATGAATTCCAGGTATTGCAGGGGCGAGCAGAAGTCCATGACCCGCTCGACGCCGGCGCGGTTGTACCAGGAGCGGTCGAAGAACACCATTTCCCCGGCGGTGGGCAGGTGCTGGATGTAACGCTGGAAATACCACTGGCCCTGTTCCTGTTCGCTGGGTTTTTCCAGGGCGACGATCCGCGCGCCCCGCGGATTCAGGTGCTCCATGAAACGCTTGATGGTGCCGCCCTTGCCCGCGGCGTCGCGCCCCTCGAACAGCACCACGACGCGCTGCCCGGTTTCCTTGACCCAGCTTTGCACCTTGAGCAGTTCGATCTGCAGCTCCTGCTTGGCCTTTTCATACTCGGCGCGGCGCATGCGGCTGCGGTACGGATAGCTGGCCGGCAGCTTGGCGGTGGAACTGTCTTCATTGCTGCCATGGGGCGCGCTGGCCACCTGCAGGGCGACCGGCTGCTGGCTGATGGCGCTGATTTCAGCTTCGGCGGTCTTGGCCGCGGCAGGTTTAGTGGTCGCACGTGGCCGGCGTGGGCGTGGGGTGGCCGGTTTGCGTGGGGCGCTTTTGCTACTGGCCGTGACCGTCGGTTTGGCGGCTGGCGTGGCTTTTTCGGGAAGGGGACGCGCGGTGGATTCTTCGCTCATATCGGGCCTGTCTGATCGCTCCAATGTCTTTCAGACAGTCTATGGCGCACAAAACCGGGCTTCTTGATGCGTATCAAGGAAGCTTTTGAGCCGGTCTGTGTTTGTCCGTAGGAGCGAGGATTGCCCGCGAAACAGGCGCTGTGCAGTGTCAGTCAATCCGAGTCATCGTTCATCGCGAGCAAGCTTCGCTCCTACAGAATCCTGGTGCGCGGGGGAGGTGGCACTTTTCAACAGGCGAAAAAAAAGACCTTGAATTTCAAGGTCTTTTTTAAGTTTGGTGCCCCGAGGGAGACTCGAACTCCCACTTCTCTCGAAAACGGATTTTGAATCCGCCGCGTCTACCAATTCCGCCATCAGGGCTCAATGGCGGCGAAGTATAGAGACGTGCCTACCGTTGGTCAATCAGGTTTCATGGTCAATTTTGGCTATTTCCGCTAAACTTTCCGGCCCTGCTAGACGAACCCCATCATGCGTGTTGCTGACTTTACCTTCGAGCTCCCTGATTCGCTGATCGCCCGCCATCCCCTGGCCGAGCGTCGCGCGAGTCGCCTGTTGACCCTGGATGGGGTCACCGGCGCCCTGGCCCACCGTCAATTCACTGATTTGCTTGAGCATTTGCGCCCGGGCGACTTGATGGTGTTCAACAATACCCGGGTGATTCCGGCGCGGCTGTTTGGCCAGAAGGCCTCCGGCGGCAAGCTGGAAATCCTGGTGGAGCGGGTGCTCGACAGCCACCGTGTGCTGGCTCATGTGCGCTCCAGCAAGTCGCCGAAACCGGGTTCGAAGATCCTGATCGAAGGCGGCGGCGAGGCCGAGATGCTGGCCCGTCACGACACTTTGTTCGAACTGGGGTTCGCCGAGGAAGTGCTGCCGTTGCTGGAGCGCGTCGGCCATATGCCGTTGCCTCCTTATATAGACCGCCCGGACGAAGACTCGGACCGCGAGCGTTACCAGACCGTGTATTCCGAGCGCCTGGGCGCCGTGGCCGCGCCGACCGCTGGGCTGCACTTCGACCAGCCGCTGCTGGAGGCGATTGCCGCCAAGGGCGTCGAGACCGCGTTCGTGACCCTGCATGTGGGCGCCGGGACCTTCCAGCCGGTACGGGTCGAGCGCATCGAAGATCACCATATGCACAACGAATGGCTGGAAGTCAGCCAGGACGTGGTGGATGCGGTGGCGGCCTGCCGCGCGCGTGGCGGTCGGGTGGTGGCGGTGGGGACCACCAGCGTGCGTTCCCTGGAAAGCGCGGCGCGCGATGGCGTGCTCAAGCCGTTCAGCGGCGACACCGACATCTTTATCTACCCGGGCCGGCCGTTCCATGTGGTCGATGCCCTGGTCACCAACTTCCATTTGCCCGAATCCACACTGTTGATGCTGGTTTCGGCGTTCGCCGGTTATCCCGAAGCCATGGCCGCCTACAAGGCCGCCGTCGAGCATGGATACCGCTTTTTCAGCTACGGTGATGCGATGTTCATCACCCGCAATCCCGCGCCACGCGGTCCTGAGGAAACAGCATGAGTCGCACCTGTCGTATGTCTTTCGAGCTGCTCGCCACCGATGGCAAGGCTCGTCGCGGTCGTCTGACCTTCCCCCGTGGCACCGTGGAAACCCCGGCTTTCATGCCGGTGGGCACCTACGGCACGGTCAAGGGCATGCTGCCTCGGGACATCGTCGCCACCGGCGCCGAAATCATCCTGGGCAACACCTTCCACCTGTGGCTGCGCCCGGGCACCGAAGTGATCAAGAAACACGGCGACCTGCATGACTTCATGCAGTGGAAAGGCCCGATCCTCACCGACTCCGGCGGTTTCCAGGTGTTCAGCCTGGGCGCCATGCGCAAGATCAAGGAGGAGGGCGTGACCTTCGCCTCGCCGGTCGACGGCGCCAAGGTTTTCATGGGCCCGGAAGAGTCGATGCAGGTCCAGCGCGACCTGGGCTCGGACATCGTGATGATCTTCGATGAATGCACCCCGTACCCGGCCGACGAGGACGTCGCGCGGGTGTCCATGGAGCTGTCGCTGCGCTGGGCCCAGCGCTCGAAGAACGCCCATGGCGACAACACGGCGGCGCTGTTCGGCATCGTCCAGGGCGGCATGCACCAGGACCTGCGCATGCGCTCCCTGGAAGGCCTGGACAAGATCGGCTTCGACGGCCTGGCCATCGGTGGCCTGTCGGTGGGCGAGCCCAAGCACGAGATGATCAAGGTGCTGGACTACCTGCCGGGCCAGATGCCAGCAGACAAACCTCGTTACCTTATGGGTGTTGGCAAGCCGGAAGATCTGGTTGAGGGTGTGCGCCGCGGTGTGGACATGTTCGATTGCGTGATGCCAACCCGTAATGCCCGCAATGGGCACCTGTTCATTGACACTGGCGTGCTGAAGATCCGCAACGCGTTCCATCGCCATGATGATTCGCCGCTGGATCCGACCTGCGATTGCTATACCTGCCAGAACTTCTCCCGTGCTTATCTGCATCATCTGGACAAGTGCGGCGAAATGCTGGGGAGCATGCTCAATACCATCCATAATTTGCGTCATTACCAACGTCTTATGGCTGGTTTGCGCGAGGCTATTCAACAGGGTACATTGGCCGCCTTTGTCGATTCCTTCTATGCCAAACGCGGGTTGCCCGTGCCGCCTTTAGAATAAGTTCTAAAGACGTTTAGACCCACTTTTGTAATTATCCGGAGTGTTACATGAGCTTTTTTATCTCGACTGCAATGGCTGACGCTGCTGCACCTGCTGCTGGCCCTGCTGGCACTGGCTTTGAGTGGATTTTCCTGGTCGGTTTCCTGGTCATCTTCTACCTGATGATCTGGCGTCCACAGGCCAAGCGCGCCAAAGAGCAAAAGAACCTGCTGGGCAGCCTGCAAAAAGGTGACGAAGTTGTGACTACTGGCGGTATCGCCGGCAAGATCACCAAAGTGACCGATGACTTCGTAGTGCTGGAAGTTTCCGACACTATCGAGATGAAGTTCCAGAAAGGCGCTATCGCTGCCACGCTGCCAAAAGGCACGCTGAAGGCGATCTAAGTTTCATCTTTTACCAATCGACGGGGCGCGCAAGGCGCCCCGCTTCATAAACGGGCGGCGTGATGCTGAACAAATACCCTCTGTGGAAATACGTACTGATCCTGGCGGTGCTGGCGATCGGTTTTATTTATTCCGCTCCCAATCTATACCCTGATGATCCGGCCATTCAGGTCAGCGGCGCGAGCACTGCGTTGCAGGTCACTCAGGCGGATCTGGATCGTGCGAGCAAAGCGCTCACCGACGCCGGGATCAACGTCAAGGCAGCGACCATCGCGGCCAAGGGCAAGGGCGGCCTGTTGCGTCTGACCAAGCAGGAAGACCAGCTTCCAGCCAAGGACGTCGTGCGCAAGGCCCTGGGTGACGACTACGTCGTTGCATTGAACCTGGCACAAACCACCCCGCAATGGCTGCGCAACCTCGGCGCGCATCCGATGAAGCTGGGCCTGGACTTGTCCGGTGGTGTGCACTTCCTGCTGGAAGTGGACATGGAAAAAGCCCTCGACGCACGCCTGAAAGTCTACGAAGGCGATGTGAAGAGCCTGCTGCGTAAAGAGCGCCTGCGCTATCGCAGTCTGCCGCAGCTCAACGGTGCCATTCAGCTGGGCTTCAGCGACGAAGCGACCCGTGAACAGGCGCGTACGCTGATCCGCAAGAACTTCAACGATTTCGACATTGTTCCGGCCGACCTCAATGGTCAGGCGGTGCTGCGTCTGGCGATGACCCCGGCCAAGCTGGCGGAAATCCGTGAATACTCCATCAAGCAGAACTTGACCACGGTGCGTAACCGCGTCAACGAGCTGGGTGTTGCCGAGCCTCTGGTTCAGCGCCAGGGTGCCAACCGTATCGTGGTTGAGCTGCCGGGCGTGCAGGACACCGCTGAAGCCAAGCGTATCCTGGGCAAGACGGCCAACCTTGAGTTCCGTCTGGCCGCCGAGCCGGGCGCTTCGAAAGCCACTTCCGAGTCTTTCGAGTTCCGTGAAGGCAATCGTCCTCCTGCGCTGATCGAGCGTGGCCTGATCATCACCGGTGACCAGGTGACCGACGCCCAGGCGGGCTTCGACGAACACGGTCGTCCACAGGTGAACATCAAGCTCGATGGCCACGGCGGCGAGCTGATGAGCCGTTCGACCCGCAGCAACGTCGGTCGCAGCATGGCGGTGATCTTCATCGAGCAGAAGCCGACCACCACTTACACCAAGCAAGTAGTCGACGGTGTCGAGAAAGACGTCGCGGTGCAGAGCTTCAAGGAAGAGAAGAAGATCATCAGCCTGGCGACCATCCAGTCGCCGCTGGGTAGCCAGTTCCGCATCACCGGCCTGAACGGCCAGGGCGAGTCCTCCGAGCTGGCGCTGCTGCTGCGTGCCGGTGGTCTGGCCGCACCGATGTACTTCGCCGAAGAGCGCACCATCGGCCCGAGCCTGGGTGCCGACAACATCACCAAGGGTATCGATGCGTCGCTGTGGGGCATGCTGTTTGTGTCGCTGTTCATCATCGCCATCTACCGTTTCTTCGGCATCATCGCCACCGTGGCGCTGGCGCTGAACATGGTGCTGCTGCTGGCCCTGATGTCCTTGCTGGGGGCTACGCTGACCCTGCCGGGTATCGCCGGTATCGTGCTGACCATGGGTATGGCGGTGGACGCCAACGTACTGATCTTCTCGCGGATACGTGAAGAGATCGCCGCCGGCATGACCGTGCAGCGGGCAATCAATGAAGGCTTCGGCCGGGCATTCACCGCGATTCTCGACTCCAACCTGACCACATTGCTGGTCGGCGGGATTCTCTTTGCCATGGGCACCGGCCCGGTCAAAGGCTTTGCGGTGACCATGTCCCTCGGGATCTTTACCTCGATGTTCACGGCCATCTGGCTGACCCGCGCGATGGTCAACCTGATCTTCGGCGGTCGTGACTTCAAGAAGTTGTGGATTTAAGGGGCTGCCATGTTACGTACTATCAACTTCATGGGCGTCCGCAACGTTGCGTTCGGCGTCACCCTGCTCCTGACCGTTCTGGCGCTGTTCAGCTGGTTCCACAAGGGGTTGAACTACGGCCTGGACTTTACCGGCGGAACGCTCATCGAGCTGACCTACGAGCGTCCGGCGGATGTGATGAAGGTTCGCGCTCAACTGAGCGAATCCGGCTATCACGAAGCGATCGTGCAAAGCTTCGGTGCCACCACCGACCTGCTGGTGCGGATGCCGGGTGAAGACCCGCAACTGGGCCAC
Source organism: Pseudomonas sp. RW409 (assembly GCF_003184125.1). NCBI lineage: Bacteria > Pseudomonadati > Pseudomonadota > Gammaproteobacteria > Pseudomonadales > Pseudomonadaceae > Pseudomonas > Pseudomonas sp. RW409. Next base: position 66,490 of record NZ_QHHP01000034.1, read on the forward strand.
CAGGTGGCAGAAGCGCTGCAGAAGACTGGCGGCGACAACCCGGCGCAGGTCAAGCGCGTCGAGTTCGTCGGCCCGCAGGTGGGTGAAGAGCTGCGCGACCAGGGCGGCCTCGGCATGCTGATGGCGCTGGGCGGCATCCTGATCTACCTGGCCTTCCGCTTTCAGTGGAAGTTCGCGGTAGGTGCCATCGTCTCGCTGATCCACGACGTGGTGGTGACCGTAGGTATCCTGTCGTTCTTCCAGATCACCTTCGACCTGACGGTGCTGGCGGCGGTACTGGCGATCATCGGTTACTCGCTCAACGACACCATCGTGGTGTTCGACCGGGTGCGTGAGAACTTCCGCGTGCTGCGCAAGGCCAGCCTGATCGAGAACATCAACATCTCGACCACCCAGACCCTGCTGCGCACCATGGCGACCTCGATCTCCACCCTGCTGGCGATCGCGGCGCTGCTGTTCTTCGGTGGCGACAACCTGTGGGGCTTCTCTATCGCATTGTTCGTGGGTGTTCTGGCGGGTACCTACTCGTCGATCTACATCGCCAACGTGGTGCTGATCTGGCTGAACCTGAGCAGCGAGGACCTGATTCCTCCGGCCAATACCGATAAGGAAGTCGACGACCGTCCATAACGGTTTCCGCTTCCCGGCAGGCAGTCGAAAAGGCGGGAGTATTGAACTCGCGCCTTTTTTTATGCTCCAAGGCAGGGAGAAGCGCGGGCTTGTCCCGCTTGTGATGGTCAGGAGGTTCACGTGAACAAGTCGATGCTGGTTGGTGCGGTATTAGGTGCCGTCGCTGTGACTGCTGGGGGGGCTGTTGCCACCTACAAGCTGGTCAATAGTGGCCCTGAGTATGCGCAGGTGCTGGCAGTTCAGCCGGTCAAACAACAGATCAAAACACCGCGTGAAGTATGCAAGGACGTCACCGTGACCCGTCAGGCTCCGGTGAAGGATCAACATCAGATCGCCGGTACGGTGGTCGGTGCACTGGCCGGCGGCCTTCTGGGTAACCAGATCGGCGGCGGTACAGGCAAGAAGATCGCCACGGTCGCCGGTGCGGTCGGCGGTGGTTACGCCGGTAACAAGGTGCAGGAAGGCATGCAGGAGCGTGATACCTACACCACCACTCAGACTCGCTGCAACACGGTCAACGACATCAGTGAAAAGGTCGTGGGTTATGACGTGAAGTACGAGCTGAACGGCAAGCAAGGCCAAGTGCGTATGGATCGTGATCCAGGCAGCCAGATTCCGGTCAACAAGGAAGGCCAGCTGATCCTGGGTCAGAACCAGCCGGCGCAATAAGCCTTTCGGCGTCAATCAAAAAAAGCACCCTGCGGGGTGCTTTTTTATTGCCTGTGGCTTGGGGTTGCTTCTGTAGGAGCGAGGCTTGCCCGCGATAGCTTCAGTCCCGAATGAGGCTGATGCGCCGCGGCGCCCGGATCGCGGGCAAGCCTCGCTCCTGCAAGGAGGGTGGTTCGCCGACAAATCCCAGGCATAAAAAAAGGTTCTTCACGGAATACCGGGAAAGACGCTCTTGATCTTCATGAAAAAGAATTCGCTATCCCGGTAACCGTACGCCATTCGTTTGATGACCTTTATTCGATTGTTTATTCCTTCCAGCTGACCGGTGTGCATCGGCCAGCGAACGCGGCTGACGATGCCCCGCCAGTAACTCTTTAGCCGTTTGGCGAACTGGATCAGTGCCGGTATTTCGCTTTCATGAGCATGGCGCAACCATTGCTTCCAGGCCGATCTCCAGCTCCAAGCGGTATTCGGCGTCCAGAGCGTTTTGAGTTCAGCCTTCATCAAGTAGACCGTCATCAACGCCTGGTTGGCCGCCAGTAAATCCTGCAAGTGAACCTGTTGTTCCGGCGTTTTCAGATTCTGTGGATTGCGTAGCAGTAGCCATCGCGCTTGCTTGATGACCTTACGAGCAGGCTTGTCGTGGCGTAGCCGATTAGCCTCGTCAACGCGGACCCGATCAATCACCTCTCGGCCATATTTGGCCACCACATGGAAGAGGTCATAGACCACGCGCGCTTTGGGGCAGTGCTGGCGAACCTCCAGGTCAAAAGCGGTGTTCATGTCCATCGCCACCGCTTCGATTCGAGCGCAACCCTCTGGCCCCAACTCTTCGAAGAACGGCCTGACCGCCGCACGGCTGCGGCCTTCGCCGATCCACAGCACTCGTCGTGTATCCGCATCCAGCACCACACTGGCGTAACGATGGCCCTTGAACAGAGCGAACTCGTCCATCACCAGACGCCGTGGTTGCGCCTTCGGCAGATCGCTCAATGCCGTTTGCAAGGCGCGACGCTCTAGCAGCCGAACGGTGTCCCAATGCAACCCAAACAGTTGAGCCACGTGTAACGTGGGAAGGCGTTCGCAGGCTTGAATCACCGCATCGGCCAAGCGGCGCGTCATACGGGCATAGCGATCCAGCCAACTGACAGTCTCCATGCGTTTGCCGCAGTCACGACAGCCAACACGTCTGAGCAAAACGCTGAGGCGCACTGCACGGCCGAGAATGGGCAAATCACGAACGACTCGCTCGCAATACTCGTGAGTGGTTGAACAGGGCTTTTGGCATCCACCACAGGAAGGGAGTCGGGTGGTGTGGGGCGTCAGATCGATCTGTAGGGCATCGCCATCAGGCTTGATCGTGACGACAGAAAAGCCCTCCCAAAAAGGAAGGAAAGTATTAATATCGTGCATAAGAACGCCGGTTTTTTAGATGTGTTTGCTCGCACGAACATCATCAATCAAATCGGCGTTCTTGTTTCTGTGTTTCCCGGAATTCCGTGAAGAACCTTTCTTTTTGCTGCACTAAAACCGGATTAGTTGGTTTTAGGAGCGGCTTCCTTGGCAGCTTCTTCAACAGCTGCTTTGCTCGATTCAACCTGATCTTTGGCTGCATCGACGGTTTCTTTTGCGGCTTCGTTCACTTTATCCTGAGCTTCGTTCAGTTTCTGTTGAGCTTGCTCAGCATGTTGGTTGGCATCTTGAGCTTTGTCCTCGGATTTTTTATCGCAGGCAGCGAGACCGAGGGAAGCGGTCAGCATCAGGGCAATAGCTAAAGTCTTACGCATGGGGTGTTTCTCCTTATTGAAGATATCTTCTGGCCTTTCGAGCATGGCTCTACAGGTTAAGTTCCTTGAAAGCTAAAGATATATAAAGTGCCAGCAATATGGAACTTTTACCGGCCTCGTTAACTGAGCGGTTTTGACATCAACTAGAGAATTGCCTTATGGAGCAAAACCCTGTTTTTGAGCGTGCGACGCGGTTTTTGTCGGCGCTGCGCCATTGCCAGGTATTGGCCATGAGCGTGCACAGCGCTTCAAAAGACGGCATCACCCTGACGCTGCCTTACAGCCCGCAGATAGTCGGCAACCCACAGACCGGAGTGATCCATGGTGGCGCGCTGACCTCATTGATGGACACCGCTTGCGGCATGGCCACCTTGTGCGTCCTGCCGGAGTTCGAAGTCTGCCCGACCCTGGACCTGCGCATCGATTACATGCACCCGGCGGAACCGGGCAAAAGCGTGTACGGCTTTGCCCAGTGCTATCGGGTGACCAGCGATGTGATTTTCACCCGCGGTTTTGCCTATCAGGACGATCCCGAGCACCCCGTTGCCCATGTGGTGGGCACCTTCATGCGCATGGGCAAGGGCATCAAGGGCAGCAAAGGTTTTTCCGGCGCCATCAAGGGTGAGCAGCCATGAGCGACGATTTCCAGGAACAAGTGCAGCGTGCCCACCAGCAGGGCGATTACGCCGCACTGCTGCAGCTGATTCCCTACGCCAGGCTGATCGGCATCGAGTGTTCGCGACAGGGTGATGAGTTGCTGTTTCGCCTGCCTGCCAACCGCGACAACATCGGCAACCCGTTGCTGCCGGCCCTGCACGGTGGGGTGATCGCCGGTTTCATGGAGCTGGCCGCGGCCCTGCATCTGTTGATTGGCACCGGTTCGCCCGGAGTGCCGAAGATCATCGACTTCTCCCTCGATTACCTGCGGGCCGGGCAGTTTCGCGATACCTATGCCAGGTGCCAGGTCTGCCGCCAGGGCCGGCGGGTGGCGAACGTGGCCATCACCGCCTGGCAGAGCAGCGCGGAGGAGCCGATTGCCACCGCCCGAGCACATTTCAAGCTCGAAGAAAGTCCAGGCCCTTGAAATCTCAGGTCTAGCCCCCAACTCTGTGGACATCCCGCCGTAAGCCCTCCGGGCGCGGCTTATGCCATCTGATTGGAGTTTGATGACCATGAGTGTGGAAACTCAAAAGGAAACCCTGGGCTTCCAGACCGAGGTAAAGCAACTGCTGCACCTCATGATCCATTCGCTGTATTCCAACAAGGAAATCTTCCTTCGCGAACTGATCTCGAACGCTTCTGACGCTGTCGACAAATTGCGCTTCGAAGCCCTGTCCAAGCCTGAGTTGCTGGAAGGTGGCGCGGAGCTGAAAATCCGTGTGAGCTTCGACAAGGACGCCAAGACCGTCACCCTCGAAGACAACGGCATCGGCATGAGCCGGGAAGATGTGATCACCCACCTGGGGACCATCGCCAAGTCCGGCACCGCCGACTTCATGAAAAACCTCACGGGCGACCAGAAGAAGGATTCGCACCTGATCGGCCAGTTCGGCGTGGGCTTCTATTCCGCCTTCATCGTCGCCGACAAGGTCGATGTCTTCAGCCGTCGTGCCGGCCTCGCTGCCAGCGAGGGCGTGCACTGGTCCTCCAAGGGCGAAGGCGAGTTCGAAGTCGCGACCATCGACAAGGCCGACCGCGGCACCCGTATCGTCCTGCACCTGAAGTCCGGCGACGACGAGTTCGCCGATGGCTGGCGCCTGCGCAACATCATCAAGAAGTACTCCGACCATATCGCCCTGCCGATCGAGCTGCCGAAAGAGGTCGCTGCCGCCGAGGGTGAAGAGAAACCTGCGCAGGAATGGGAAACCGTCAACCGCGCCAGTGCCCTGTGGACCCGTCCGCGTACCGAAATCAAGGACGAGGAATACCAGGAGTTCTACAAGCACATCGCCCATGACTTCGAGAACCCGCTGAGCTGGAGCCACAACAAGGTCGAAGGCAAGCTGGAATACAGCTCGCTGCTGTACGTGCCGGCCCGTGCGCCATTCGACCTGTACCAGCGTGAAGCGCCGAAAGGCCTGAAGCTGTACGTGCAGCGCGTGTTCGTGATGGATCAGGCAGAGTCCTTCCTGCCGCTGTACCTGCGCTTCATCAAGGGTGTGGTCGACTCCAACGACCTGTCGCTGAACGTGTCGCGGGAAATCCTGCAGAAAGACCCGATCATCGACTCCATGAAGTCGGCGCTGACCAAGCGCGTGCTGGACATGCTGGAAAAACTGGCGAAGAACGAGCCTGAGCAATACAAGGGCTTCTGGAAAAACTTCGGCCAGGTGATGAAAGAAGGCCCGGCCGAAGACTTTGCCAACAAGGAAAAGATCGCCGGCCTGCTGCGCTTCGCCTCCACCCAGGGCGACGACGGCGAGCAGAATGTTTCCCTGGCCGACTACCTGGCGCGCGCCAAGGAAGGTCAGGACAAGATCTACTACCTCACCGGCGAAACCTACGCGCAGGTCAAGAACAGCCCGCACCTGGAAGTCTTCCGCAAGAAAGGCATCGAAGTGCTGCTGCTGACCGACCGCATCGACGAGTGGCTGATGAGCTACTTGAGCGACTTCGACGGCAAGAGCTTTGTCGACGTGGCGCGTGGTGACCTGGACCTGGGCAACCTGGACTCGGAAGAGGACAAGAAGGCCGCGGAAGAAGTCGCCAAGAGCAAGGAAGGCCTGGTGGAGCGGATCAAGACCGCCCTGGGCGATACCGTCAGCGAAGTGCGGGTTTCCCACCGCCTGACCGACTCCCCGGCGATCCTGGCGATCGGCGAGCAGGACCTGGGCCTGCAGATGCGCCAGATCCTCGAGGCCAGCGGGCAGAAGGTGCCGGATTCCAAGCCGATCTTCGAATTCAACCCGGCTCACCCGTTGATCGAGAAACTCGACGGCGAGCAGAGCGACGAGCGCTTCGGCGACCTGTCGCACATCCTCTTCGATCAGGCGGCCCTGGCTGCCGGCGACAGCTTGAAAGACCCGGCCGCCTATGTGCGTCGTCTGAACAAGCTGCTGGTTGAACTGTCGGTTTAACTGCGTTGCATAAAAACCCGCTTCGGCGGGTTTTTTCATTCCGGTGTTTTTGAATCAGGAGTCTGAAATGAGCCAAGTCACTGTTCGTTCCCTGGTCTACCAGATTGATGGTCAATCCTATGAAAGCCGCCTGGCGTTCGATGCCAGCCAGCAGGGCCCGCGTCCGGGGCTGTTGATGGCGCCGAACTGGATGGGGGTCAGCGCCGGTGCCGAGAAGATCGCCGAGGCGGTGGCCGCCAAGGGGTATGTGGTGCTGATCGCCGACTTGTACGGGCAACAGGTCCGTCCGAGCAACGGCGACGAGGCGGGCGCCGCTATGATGCCGCTGAAGGATGACCGGGCCCTGCTGCGCAAGCGCATGCAGGCGGCCTTCGAGGCGCTGCAAAGCCAGCAGGAAGCCGCGGTGGACAAGGCCAGGCTGGCCACCTTCGGTTTCTGCTTCGGTGGCTGCTGCTCCCTGGAGCTGGCGCGCAGCGGTGCGCCGCTGAAAGCCGCGGTGTCCTTCCACGGCACCCTGGATACGCCGAACCCGGCCGACGCGCGGAACATCAAGGGCTCGGTACTGGTGCTGCATGGCGCCTCCGACCCGCTGGTGCCGAAAGAGCAGTTGCCGGCCTTCGAAGAAGAAATGAATGCCGCAGGCGTGGATTGGCAGTTGCTGAGCTACGGCGGCGCGGTGCATTCCTTCACCGATCCGCACGCCAATGTGCCGGGCATGATGATGTACGACGCCAGGACCGCGGGCCGTGCCTTCACCTCGATGCACAACCTGCTGGATGAAGTGTTCAAGGGCTGAGCCCCGGGAACGACAAGCCCGCCTGGCGATGCAATGCGGCTCTCAGCGAGCCGCCTTGTACGCCAGGCGGGCTTTTTTGTGCCTGTCAGCCATTCAGATCCGCGTCAGCGCCTGGGCCAGGTCGGCGCGCAGGTCCTCGACATCCTCGACCCCCACGGATAAGCGCACCAGAGCATCGCCGATGCCGAGCTGCGCCCGGGTTTCCGCGGGAATGCTGGCGTGGGTCATGATCGCCGGGTGCTCGATCAGGCTTTCCACCCCGCCCAGGCTCTCGGCCAGGGCGAAGATCCGCACGTTCTCGAGAAAACGCTTGGCGCCGGCCAGGTCGCAGTTCAGATCGAGGGAGATCATCCCGCCGAAAGCCTGCATCTGCCGTCGCGCCAGGGCGTGCTGCGGGTGGGACGGCAGGCCCGGGTAGTAGACCCGCGCCACCTGTGGCTGGCGTTCCAGCCATTGCGCCAGCTCCAGGGCGTTGCTGCAGTGGCGTTCCATGCGCAGCGCCAGGGTCTTCACCCCGCGCAGGGTGAGGAAGGCGTCGAACGGCCCGGCGATGGCCCCCACGGCGTTCTGCAGGAAGCCCAGGCGCTCGGCCAGGTCGGGGTTCTGGCCGACCACCGCAATGCCGCCGATCACGTCGGAGTGGCCGTTGAGGTACTTGGTCGTCGAGTGCAGCACGATATCGAAGCCCAGCTCCAGCGGGCGCTGGATCCACGGGCTGGCAAAGGTGTTGTCGGCGACGCAGATGATGCCCCGCGCGCGGCAGATGCGCGCGATGGCGGCGAGATCGGTGAGGCGCAGCAGGGGATTGCTCGGGGTCTCGACCATCACCATCCGGGTGTCGTCCTGCAACGCCGCTTCGAAGGCCGAGAGGTCGGACAGGTCGACGAAGCTGAAGCGATGCCCGGCGCTGCGCCGGCGCACCCGTTCGAACAGGCGGAAGGTGCCGCCATACAGGTCATTGCCGGAAACGATATGCGCGCCGGCGTCGAGCAGTTCGAGCACGCTGGAAATCGCCGCCAGCCCGGAGGCGAAGGCGAAGGCCTGGGTGCCGCCCTCAAGGTCCGCCACGCAGCGCTCCAGCGCCCAGCGCGTGGGATTGTGCGAGCGTCCGTAGTCCAGGCCCTTGTGCACCCCGGGGCTCTGCTGGGCATAGGTGGAGTTGGCGTAGATCGGCGGCATCAGCGCCCCGGTGGAAGGGTCTGGCGTCTGCCCCGCATGGATTACCCGGGTAGCGAAGGCACGCGGCGCGCCGGTTTCATCCTGTTGACTCATGTTAGCGATCTCCGTAAGTGATTGAGCATGTCGACCCGGGTAATCAAACCGTGGAAGCCCGAGGCGTCGGCGATGATCGCCACGAAGCCACGGTCGAGTTCCGCCTCCAGTTCGGCCAGGCTGGCGCTGGGAGGCAGGGTTTCCAACTGATCGCTCATGGCGCTGGCCACGGTCTGGCGAAAGTGCGAAGCGTCTTCGTGCACGCCCAGCAGGATGTCCGACTCATCGATCACTCCGACCAGCCGCTGCCCGTCCACCAGCACCGGCAGTTGCGAGACGTCGGCCAGGCGCATGCGCTGGAAGGCGGTGAGCAGGGTGTCGTCCGGCCCCACGCTGATCACCCGGCCGTCCTCGAAGCGCCGCGCGATCAGGTCGCGCAGGTCGCCGTAGCGCTTGCGCGCAAGCAGGCCCTGATCGTTCATCCATTGGTCGTTGTAGATCTTCGACAGGTAGCGGGTGCCGGTGTCGCAGACGAAGCTGACCACCCGCTTCGGCTTGGTCTGCTCGCGGCAGTAGCGCAGAGCCGCGGCCAGCAGGGTACCGGTCGAAGAGCCGCCGAGAATGCCCTCGGCACGCAACAGCTGGCGGGCGTGCTCGAAGCTTTCCTCGTCGCTGATGGAGTAGGCCTTGCGCACGCTGGAAAGGTCGGCAATGGACGGAATGAAGTCTTCGCCGATGCCTTCCACCGCCCAGGAACCAGGCGTGCCCAGGGCGCCGCTGCGGCTGTATTCGGCCATCACCGAGCCCACCGGGTCGGCCAGGACCATCTCCAGGTCCGGCTGCACCCGGCGGAAGAACCGGGTCAGCCCGGTCAGGGTGCCGGCCGAACCGACGCCGACCACTATGGCGTCCACATCATGCTGGGTCTGCGCCCAGATTTCCGGCGCGGTGCTGCACTCGTGGGCCAGCGGATTGGCCGGGTTGTTGAACTGATCGGCGAAGAAGGCGTTGGGAATCTCCTTGGTCAGCCGCGCCGCCATGTCCTGGTAGTAGTCAGGGTGGCCCTTGCCGACATCGGAGCGGGTGATGTGCACTTCGGCGCCCATCGCCTTGAGGTGCAGGACCTTCTCGGTGGACATCTTGTCCGGCACCACCAGGACCACCCGGTAGCCCTTGGCGCGACCGACCAGGGCCAGGCCCAGGCCGGTGTTGCCGGCGGTGGCCTCGACTATGGTGCCGCCGGGTCGCAAGCGGCCGTCGCGCTCGGCGGCGTCGATCATCGCCAGGCCGATACGGTCCTTGATCGAACCTCCGGGGTTTTGTGATTCAAGCTTGAGAAACAGCGTACAGGGGCCGGTATCGAAACGGCTGACACGCACCAGCGGCGTGTTGCCGATCAGTTCGAGCACGGCAGGACGGGAGTCGTTTGGCATGTGGTCACCTCGCTGCGCAACGTTGCGCTGGATGGACAGCGACCCACGGCGAATCATCGCGCGGCGGTCGCAGGCTATGCATCGCTTGGACCATAGGCCGGGATCCGGCTACCCGCAACCGCTCGCGCCAGCCGGTACCTGGTTGCGCAGCCTGGCGGCGGTGGAGCCTGGGCCGGTACTTGACCTGCCCAGGCTATTGAACGCCCGGCGCTACAGAGGGGACGGCGAGCCTTTGCCCTTGGGCAGTTCGATTCGTTCGCTTTCCCCCGGCACCGTCGGCCAGTCGCCAGCGGCCCAGCGCTGGCGGGCTTCATCGATACGGGCCGGGTCGCTGGAGACGAAGTTCCAGTTGATCCGCCGTGGACCGTCCAGCGGCGCGCCGCCGAACAGCACGGCGTGGCAGTCGCTGTCGGCGAACAGGGTCGGGGTGGTGCCGGCCGGCAGGATCACCAGCGCATGGGGCTCGACGGGCTCGCCGTCCAGCTGGGCGTCGCCTTCGAGCACGTACAGGGCGCGCTCCTCATGTTCGGCGGGGATCAGCAGGGTGGTCGCGGTCTGCAGCTGTATTTCGGCATACAGGGTCGGGGAAAGCACCGGGACCGGCGATTCCAGGCAGAAACCGCTGCCGGCGATCATGCGGATCCTGACCCCGAGGTTGTCGCTGACCGGCAGGGTCGCGGCCGGGTGATGGCTGTAGTGCCCCGGGCCTTGTTCATGGGCCTTGGGGGAGGCCAGCCAGACTTGCAGGCCGTGCATGCTGAAATCACTGTCGATCAGCGCCTGCGGGGTGCGTTCGACGTGGGCGATGGCGCTGCCGGCGGTCATCCAGCTGACATCCCCCTGGTTCACCACCTGGTCGGAACCGAGGCTGTCCTTGTGCTGGATCTGCCCCTGGAACAGGTAGGTCAGGGTCGACAGGCCAATATGCGGATGCTGGCGGATATTCATGCCCTTGCCCGCGGGGTAGCGGGTTTGCAGCATGTGATCGAAAAACACGAAGGGCCCCACGCTGCGGCATTGGGCCGAGGGCAGCGGACGCAGGATGGGTTGGCCTTCGACGTCCTCGGCGCGAGGGCGAATCACGAGCGGTGTGTTCATGGTGCATTCCAGGCTGATCGGGTTATGCCCGGGAGCATAACCCGCTTGTGCAGCCCGTGGCGCTATTGGCTGAAGGCGCCTTCGGACAGGTGGGTCTCGATGCTCACCTCGGCGGTGGTCATCAGCTTGTGCACCGGGCAGCGGTCGGCGACGCGATGCAGTTCTTCACGCTGGGCGTCGGTCAGTACGCCTTTGAGGGTCAGCTTGACGTGCAGCGCGTATTTGCCTTTCTGCTCCTGGCTGTTGTCGTGCTTGACCTCGACCGTGACGCCGGTGAGCGGAATCTCTTTTTTCTGCGCGTACAGCTTGAGGGTCAGGGCCTTGCAGGCGCCCAGGGCAGCATCGAAAAAGTCGTGGGGTTCCGGCGCGGAACCTTCGCCGCCCAGGGTCTTGGGCAGGTCGGCGAACAATTGGTGGTCATCGATCTGGATGCTGTGGCGGAAACCTTCGCTGGATTCGGTGTTGACGGTGATAGTCATGACGGACCTCGGGCAGTGAGCAGTCGTTGAAAGGTGGTGCAGTTATAGAGCATTACGCTGGTTGTGCGTTCCCCTTTTTCTGAACCGCCGCCTCCGGGGCAGGGTCTACCCAGCGTGAATCGACAGGAGCCCACCCATGCGCTGGATCTACCTGAGCACCTTGCTGTTGCTGCTGCCGAGCGCCTGGGTCCAGGCCCGCGACTACGCCTACAGCGATGCCCACCTGCATTACGTCGACTTCTTCCAGGAGTCGGCGGGCATGGACAAGCTGCTCAAGGCCATGGCCGACAATCGCATCGAGCATGTGATGATTTCCGGTATCCCGGTGGCCAAGAAATGGCATGAAGACGAACCCAAGCGGCCGCGCTATTACGCCGGCGATGACGCGGATGCCTACTGGTACAGCGCTACCGATGTGATTGTCGCCGCCGCGGTGAATCGCCTGACGCCCGAGCAGCGCCGGCACTTCCATCCGTTCCTGTCGGGCTTCAACCCCAACGACAAGAACTCCGAGGCCCATATCCAGCGCATGCTCGACCTCAATCCGGGGTTGTGGCAGGGCATCGGCGAGGTCTTCACCCGCCACGATGACCTGACCGCGCTGACCTCCGGCGATACGCCACGGGCCAATAACGAGGCGATGACGCGGATCTATCACCTGGCGGCGGAAAACGACCTGCCGGTGATGCTGCATTCCAACATCACCTCCAAGCGCGAAAAGAACCCGCTGTACCTGAGGGAAATCGAAGAGCCGCTGCGCAATCACCCTCACACGCGTTTTATCTGGGCCCACGCGGGCACCAGCATGGAGATCCACCGGCACCAGGTGCAGCTGAGTTTTCTCCTGCCGACCCTGGCGCGGATGCTCGAGTCCTATCCCAACCTGTATATCGACCTGTCCTGGAGCGTGCTCAGGCCGTACCTGCTGGATGAGCAGGGCGTGCCCCGGACGGAGTGGGTAAAGCTGGTGGAACGCTTTCCCGAGCGGTTCATGCTGGGTTCGGACGTTGTCGGGCGATTCAACAAGCTGGGACGGGAAATGCGCAGCTTCGATCCCTTCCTCGATGCCTTGCCGGAGGACGTGGCGCGCAAGGTGGCCCGGGACAACTTCCTCGCCGTGCTGCCGCGCGCTCGTTGATCCTGGGAGGCTCCAGTGCGCGGGCGTTGCCAAGGCGCTGGCGATGCAGGTTTGTCATCAGCCTGTCATGCCTGCGTCATAGGCTCGCGCCATCTCAATCAAGGAGCGCGATATGCACCTCACCCGTTTAAGCGCATTGGCGGCGCTGATGATGCTCAGTGGCTTTGCCAGTGCTGAAGTCCGTGTCGAAGGCCCGGTGGAATATGGTGTGTTCGAGGGGCCGAAGGCCGCGTTGCAGTCGGGTGAGCGGGTGCTGCGGCGCAGCAACGAGAACATCGAGCAGACCGAGATCGTGCCTGCGCGGCTGGGCACCAAGTTCGGCCTGCGTTATCAGCTGGCCGGCAAGGTGGCCGAGGATGTGCCGCTGACCCTGCTGTATTTCACACCGGGTATCCGCACCCCGGATGGCCAGCGTCACGACAAGCTCGAAGTGACCCAGAAACTGGTGCCGGGCGCGCCGCAGGACATCATGGCCTATGAGTTCACCGAGAGTCATGAGGTGATCCCCGGCGAGTGGCGCTTCATGGTGTTCCAGGGCGACCGTTTGTTGGTCCAGCAGCGTTTTACCGTACGCTGAATCGTTTACGCCCAGGCATCGGAGTGCTTGGGCGTTTTGATATCACGTTTTCGTCTTAAGCAAATTTTCCGCGACCCGATACTTTCAACAGCAGCCCGCTGCATGGCGAATGCAGCGCTTTTGGAAGGAACCGGAGAATGAGCATCAGGAGTCTCAACATTGCACCGCGCGCAGGCCTGGGCTTCGGCCTGCTGGCGTTGATGGTGTTCGGCCTGGGGGCGTTCGCCCTGCTGCAGATGGCGAACATGCGCGCGCAGTCCGACGAGGTCGACAACAACTGGCTGCCCAGTGTGATGTCGGTGGGCGAAATGAATCAGGACCTGCTGCGGGTCCGCGCGCTGACCATGCGCTTGCTGCTCAACCGCAGCCCCCAGGCCCTGGCGCAGAACGAAAGCAAACTCAATGAAATCAAGCGCGGCATGACGGTGGCCCAGGAGCGCTATAACGCGCTGATTGTGCTGCCGCAAGAGCGTGTGCTGTTCGATCGCTACAAAGCCGCCGAGAAGCGCTACCTCGAGCATCAGAACCAGGTAATGGCACTGTCGCAACAGGGGCGGGTCGAGGATGCGGTCGCGGTGGTCAATGGCGAGATGAGCCAACTGGCCGATGAGCTGGCGGGCACCCTCAATGAGTTGGTGGCCCTGAACCGGCACAACGCCAACCTGGCCACCGAGCTGGCCAGGGCGGTGTTCAGCAACGCCAAGGTCTGGGTAGTCGTGATGGTCGTGGTGGCTGGCCTGATGACCATTGTCCTGGCCCTGTTGCTGACCCGCAGCATCGTACTGCCGCTCTCGCAATCGCTGAACGTAGCCGAGGTGGTGGCCGGCGGCGACCTGACCGAGGACATCCGCATCAGCGGCAAGGATGAGCCGGCGCGCCTGCTGCAGGCGCTCAAGGCCATGCAGCACAGCCTGCGGGAGACCATCCGGCGCATCTCCGACTCTTCCAGCCAGCTGGCTTCCGCTTCGGAGGAACTCAGTTGCGTGACCGAGGACGCCACGCGCGGCCTGCACCAGCAGAGCCAGGAAATCGAGCAGGCGGCGACGGCGGTGAACCAGATGACCGCTGCGGTGGAGGAGGTGGCCAGCAATGCCGTGGCGACATCCGAGGCCTCCCGCCAGTCCGACCTGATTGCCCAGCATGGGCGCGAGCAGGTGCGACAGACGGTGCAGTCCATCGAGTCCCTGGCCGACGACGTGACCGCCAACGCCTCCCAGGTCGAAGAGCTGGCGCAGAAGGTCTATGGCATCAGCAAGGTGCTGGATGTGATTCGTTCGGTGGCCGAGCAGACCAACCTGCTGGCCCTGAATGCCGCCATCGAGGCGGCGCGGGCCGGGGATGCCGGCCGCGGGTTCGCCGTGGTGGCCGACGAGGTGCGGGCGCTGGCTCATCGCACCCAGCAATCGACCCAGGAGATCGAGCAGATGATCGGCGGCATTCAGCTGGGCACCGAGCAGGCCGTCAGCTCCATGCAGCAGAGCAACAGCCGGGCCCGTTCGACCCTGGAGCTGGCCAAGGCGGCGGGGGCGGCGCTGGAGGAAATCGCCGGGGCGATCACCCTGATCAACGAGCGCAACACGGTGATTGCCAGCGCCTCGGAGGAGCAGGCGGCGGTGGCTCGGGAGGTGGACCGCAACTTGATGAACATCCGCGACCTGGCCATGCAGACCTCGGCCGGGGCCAACCAGACCAGTGCCGCGAGCCAGGAGTTGTCACGGCTGGCGGTGGACCTGAACACCCTGGTGGCGCGTTTTTCGGTGTAAGGGCTTCCGGAAAACAGTCGCCCAATAAAAAACGCCCCGAACCAGTCGGGGCGTTTTTCATGTTGCGAAGCGGCGGGGCTTACTTGCCCTGCCAGCGCTTCAGGACCAGGGTGGCGTTGGTGCCGCCGAAGCCGAAGCTGTTGCTCATCACGGTGTTGATGGTGGCGTCTTCGCGAGTCTTGGTCAGGATCGGCATGTCGGCCACTTCCGGATCCAGCTCTTCGATGTTGGCGGAACCGGCCATGAAGTTGCCTTCCATCATCAGCAGGCAGTAGATCGCTTCGTGAACGCCGGCGGCGCCCAGGGAGTGACCCGACAGGCTCTTGGTGGAGCTGATGGCTGGAGCCTTGTCGCCGAACACTTCACGCACGCCTTTCATTTCCGCGACGTCGCCGACCGGAGTCGAGGTGCCGTGGGTGTTCAGGTAGTCGATCGGTGCGTCGACGGTGGACATGGCCATCTGCATGCAACGGATTGCACCTTCGCCGCTTGGCGCCACCATGTCGTAGCCGTCGGACGTCGCGCCGTAGCCAACGATTTCGGCGTAGATCTTCGCGCCACGGGCCAGGGCGTGTTCGAGCTCCTCGACCACCACCATGCCGCCACCGCCGGCGATGACAAAACCGTCACGGTCGGCGTCGTAGGCGCGGGAGGCTTGTTCCGGGGTGTCATTGCGCTTGCTGGACAGGGCGCCCATGGCGTCGAACAGGAACGACTGGCTCCAATGTTCTTCTTCACCGCCGCCGGCGAACACGATGTCCTGCTTGCCCATCTGGATCTGTTCCATGGCGGTACCGATGCAGTGGGCACTGGTGGCGCAGGCGGAAGCGATGGAGTAGTTCAGGCCCTTGATCTTGAACGGAGTGGCCAGGCACGCGGAAACGGTGCTGCTCATGGTCCGCGTGACACGGTATGGGCCAACGCGCTTGACGCCTTTCTCGCGCAGGATGTCCAGCGCTTCCATCTGGTTCAGGGTCGAGGCGCCGCCGGAGCCGGCGATCAGGCCGGTACGCGGGTTGGAAACCTGCTCTTCGGTCAGGCCGGAGTCGGCGATGGCGTCTTTCATGGCCAGGTAGGCGTAAGCCGCCGCGTGGCCGACGAAACGATAGATCTTGCGATCGATCAGCTCTTCGAGGTTGAGGTCAATGGAGCCGGAAACCTGGCTACGCAGACCCATTTCGGCATATTCCGGGTTGAAGCGGATGCCAGGGCGACTTGCACGCAGGTTAGCGGAGACGGTCTCTTTGTCATTGCCCAGGCACGAAACGATGCCTAGACCAGTGATAACGACGCGGCGCATGCGGATAACCCTTAGAAGTTGTCAGTGGAGGTGAAAACGCCGACCCGGAGGCCTTCGGCGGTGTAGATTTCGCGGCCGTCGACGCTGACCGAACCATCGGCGATGGCCATGTTCAGCTTGCCCTTGAGGACGCGCTTGATATGAATGTTATAGGTGACTTTCTTGGCGGTCGGCAGCACCTGGCCAAAGAACTTCACTTCGCCCGAACCCAGGGCGCGACCGCGGCCCGGCAGGCCTTGCCAGCCCAGGAAGAAGCCAACCAGTTGCCACATGGCGTCGAGGCCCAGGCAGCCTGGCATCACCGGATCGCCTTCGAAGTGGCAGGCGAAGAACCACAGGTCGGGGGTGATATCCAGCTCGGCGACCAATTCACCTTTGCCGTACTTGCCACCCTCTTGGCTGATATGAGTGATGCGATCCACCATCAGCATGTTCGGGGCGGGCAGTTGCGCGTTACCTGGGCCGAACAGCTCACCGCGACTGCAGCGCAGCAGATCTTCCC
Source organism: Pseudomonas sp. RW409 (assembly GCF_003184125.1). Taxonomy (NCBI): domain Bacteria; kingdom Pseudomonadati; phylum Pseudomonadota; class Gammaproteobacteria; order Pseudomonadales; family Pseudomonadaceae; genus Pseudomonas; species Pseudomonas sp. RW409. The sequence goes on from NZ_QHHP01000034.1 coordinate 82,951, forward strand.
GAGTAAAGGCGTTTTGTTTGGTCATGCGAGCTCCTCAATAGTCCCATGCGGCAGGGTGGGGCAAATCTTCCCGGCCGATCGAAGCGTTCATGCCTCGAGCCGGCAGCCTACTCATAGACTATTGCGTTGTGGTGAAAGTCACAGCACAAGGGACATGAATGTACACTTGTGCACTGAAATTATTATACAGGCCCTGTGAGGGGCCTGTTCGGGTGCCTAAGACTGCCGCACTTTCGCCCTTCACGCCAGTCGCAGATGGTCGATAAATGGCCGCTACTGCACCCAACGTTGGAGTATTTGCTGCAGATCCGTGCGTTTGAACGGCTTGGCCAGGTAATCGTTCATTCCCGCCGACAAACACGCTTCGCGGTCGCCCTGCAAGGCGTTGGCGGTCAGGGCGATGATCGGCAGGTCGGCGCATCCGGGCAGTTGGCGGATCTGCCGGGTGGCCTCGTAACCGTCGATCAGCGGCAGTCGGCAATCCATCAGGATCGCCTCGAAAATCAGGCTTTCGGCGCTGCGAATGGCCTGGGCGCCGTCGGTGGCGATGCTGACCGTGAAGCCCAGGCTGCGCAGCATGGCCTGGATCACGGTCTGGTTGACCGGGTTGTCTTCCACCAGCAGCACGTTGCGTCCTTCGCCATGGGCATGCCCGCTGTGCACTCGCGGCGCCAGCACCGGCAGGCTTTGCTGGTACAGCGCCAGCGGGATCTCCAGGGTGAACACCGAGCCGCGGCCTTCCTCGCTCTGCGCGCGCAGGGTGCCGCCCATGCGTTCGGCCAGGGTGCGGGCGATCGGCAGCCCCAGGCCGGTGCCGCCATAACGCCGGGAAATCGAACTGTCGGCCTGCTGGAAGGCGTTGAACATCAGTTCCAGGCTTTGCGGGCTGATGCCGATCCCGCTGTCGCGCACGCTACAGGTGAACCACAGCAGTTCATGGTCCAGGGCCTGCCATTGCGGCTCGATGGTGACGCTGCCTTGTTCGGTGAACTTCAAGGCGTTGCCGATCAGGTTCACCAGGATCTGCCGGATGCGCGTCGGGTCGCCTTTGACTTGCAGCGATTCCATTCCGGGCGGCAGCCGCAGTTGCAGGTCCAGCCCGCGCTGCGCGGCGCTGTGCTGGAAGGCCTGGGCCGAGCTGCTGATGAGTTCGGCGAGGTTGAACGGGATGTGCTCCAGCTCCAGGGCCGAGCGCTCGATGCGCGAGAAGTCGAGGATGTCGTTGATCACCTTGAGCAGGTGCTCGGTGGATTCGGAGGCCAGCGCCGCGTACTCGTGCTGCTCATCAGTCATTTCCGTGGTTTCGAGCAGTTGCAGCATGCCCAGCACGCCGTTCATGGGCGTGCGCAGTTCATGGCTCATCATCGCCAGGAAGTCCGACTTGGCGTTGTTGGCCCGTTCCGCTTCTTCGCGGGTCTGGATCAATTGCGCCATGGCCTGGTGCTGCTCGCGGCTGGCCTGCTCGAGGCCGGCGGCGAGGTTGTTGATATGCCGCGAAAGATCGCCCAGCTCGGCATCGTCGACGATCGGCAGCGGAGTCTTGAAGTCACCCTGTTGAATGGCCTTGACCGCGGTGCCCATGGCGCTGATCGGCTGCGACAGGCTGGCCGCCAGGCGGCGGGCCAGGAGGAAGGTGAACAGCAGGGCGAACAGCGCGAGGATGCCGGCCTTGAACAGGATCTCCTGCTGGCGCTGGCTGAAGGCGTCGTTGGACATGCCGACGATCACCCGCCCCAGGTAGTCCTCGTTCGGGCTCACGCTGGCGCTCGGGTCGTCCTGGAAAAAGTCGTTGCTGAGCTGGATGCGTTGCAGGCGTACCGGGGCCTGGAACACTTCTACCTGCTGGGAGCGGTTGTGGGTCTCCGAAGGCTGCTCGACGTACACCAGGATCTTGTTGCGGCTGTCCTGGACTTCGAGAAAGCGCACATGGGGCGTGGCCAGGGTGGCCTTGAGCAGGCTCTCGAGGCCTTCGCTGTTGCCCGAGATCACCCCGTACTCGGTGGCCGGCGCCAGCTGGTTGGCGATCAACTGGCCAGTGTGGTTGAGCTCCTGGCGCAGATCCTGGATCCGCACGAAGGTAAAGAAGCTGATCAGCAGCAGGGTCAGCAGCAGCGCCGGGCCGAGACAGATGATCTGGGTGCGGGTACTGATGTCCCAACGGCGACGGAAGGTCATGGGCGTTTTTCTCCTTCGGCCAGCTGGGTCGCCACCGATTGCTCGTCAATCGGTTCGACACCCAGGGAGCGTGCCACTTGCGGGTTGCTCAACACCTTGAACGGTTGCGGATACAGGGTACGCGGCCAGTGGGTCGTGGGCCGGTCCAGCAAATCGTCGAGCACCTGCAACCAGTCGTCCTGGTCGCTGTAGGTGCTGGCCAGGCTGCCAGCCTTGACGAAACCGGCATTGGGGCCAATCAGCGCCAGCTGCCGGGCATAGCTGCTCAATAACAGGTTCTTCGCGGTTTTCGGGTTGTACAGCTGTGGGTCGTCCAGCCCCAGCAGGACGTCGCTGCTTTTCAGCAGGCTTTGCAGCGGGCGACTGTCATTGGTGTCGTCCCAGCGCTCGGCGACGATTTCCAGCCCCAGGGGATGGGCGGCCTGGTGCAGTTCCTTGAGCAGGAATTCACTGTCGGCGCCGTAGAGCACGCCGATCCGCCGGGCCTGGGGGAGGATCTTGCGGATCAATTGCAATTGCCGAGCCAGCGGCGGGTCGCTCCATAACAGGCTCAGCCGGGGCGAGGCCGTTGCCCCAAGGCGCTGCTGGGCCTGGATCCGGCCGATGCGCAGTACCAGGGTGGCCGGGCCCTGGGTATCTTTCTGGCGCCACTCCAGGCTCGCCGGGTCGAGCAGGATCAGCCGGGTGCCCGCCGGCAATTGACCGGGGGCAGGCAGGTTGGCCAGGAGTTCGAAGCGCACTTCGTCCTGTGGCCGCTGTTGCGCCAGTGCCTGGGCGAAGGCCCGCACGCCGGTGCTGTCTTCGGCGCCGGTCAGCAACACCTGGGCCGCCCATGCGGGGAGTGCACCCCAGAGGCAACAGAACAGCAGCAGGCGAACCCGGAATCGGCTCAAGGCAAGCGTCATCCCTGACTGACGGTGGCTCATGCTAGAACGTCAACTCCGCACTGAAGTAGAGGACGTGTTGCGAGTCATAGTTGTTGTCGACAAAGGTGGTGGGCTCGTTGTCGAGCCGTTGCTGGAGCACGGCGGCCAGCTCCAGGCTGCCCTTGCCCAGGGGGATGCGCTTGGCGACGCGGGTATCGACCCGTTCGAAGCGGTAACCGTTGAGTGCGCTGGAACCATAGTAGAAGAGCGCGCTGGACCAGCCCTGGCCCCAGTCGCGCAACCAGCCCGCCGAGCCGCTGTGGCGCGCGGTCAATTGCTCGTCCAGCGGGTTGCTGGCCTCGGCATCGACATAGGCGTACGTCAGGCGCAGCCGGTCCGCCGGGTCCAGGCGCCAGTCCAGCTGGGTTTCAGTGCCGACGAAGCGTGAGGAGTTGCTGTTGCTGGCAATGTACTGGTTGTTGCGCAGCGGCTCGCTGATCATCCCGCTGATTTCGTCGTAGAACAGCTTCACATCGAGGTTCAGCCCGAGGTCGGCGAAAAGGCCGTTGTAGCCCAGCTCCCGCGAGCGCATGCGTTCCTGGTCGAGGTTGCCCGGGCCGCGGGTCTTGACGAAATACTGGGCGCTGGGCTGGCCGTAGGCGGTCGGGCTCAGCTTGGTGACCCGGTAGCTCCAGTTGACGTTGTTCTCGAACATGTCCGGCGAGCGGATCGCTTCCGAATACACCGCCCGCAGGCCGTGGCGCGGGTTGATCAGGTAGTTGACCGCCACCCGCGGGGTCAGCGAGCTGCCGCTCAGTTGCGAGTCCTCGAACATGGCGCCGCCCTGCAGCAGCCAGTGTTCGGTGGCGCGCCATTCCAGCTGGCCGAACGCGCGCCAGGTGCTGTCGTCGAGGGTGCCGTTGAAATAGGTTTCCGAGTCGGCGCGGTCGTAGCGATAGTTCAGGCCGCTGACCAGGCGCACGCCGTCGGACAGGCTCAGGGTGTCCTGCAGTTCGAGGTCGTAGCGCGATTCACGGGCGCTCTGGTCGATATCCCCGCACACCGTGCGCTTGGCGCCGTCCTTCCATTGCGTCAGCACCTGGTTCGCCAGGGCCTGTTCGGCCGCGGTGCCCGGAGGGGCGCCGGAGCCGGTGAAATTCTCCATGTGCCGGGCCAGCAGTTCGGCGTAGTTCGGGTTGAGCTGCCAGAGGCGGGTCAGTTCCGGGCTGAACGACACTTCGGCGTCACAGGCGCGCCAGTTCTGCTGGCGGTCCCAGTGCTGGGCCGAGCCTTGTATATAAAGGCTATGGTCCGGGTTGATGTCGAGGTTCCAGCGCAGCGAGCCGGCATAGTCCTTGGCTATCACGTCGGAGTTGTAGCCGGCCGAGGTGATACCGGAGAACACCGGGCGGTAGGTATAGGGGCGCTGGTTGCTGCCTTCCTTGGCGCTGAGCTGCCAGTCGATGCTCTGCTGCTCGTTGAGCATCTGGCTGACCGACAGGCTGAAGCGGTTCAAGCGCCGGCTGTCGCGGTAGTCGGCGCCGTTGCGATCGCTGTCGAAACCGTCGTCTTCCTGCCCGGAGAGCGAAAGGCGCAGGTCGCCGCTGTCCCAGCCGGTGCCCTGGCTGGCGTACCAGTCGCTGATACCGCGCTGGCCGCGGGTGACCTTGACCCGCGTGCCGTGGCTGTTGGCGGGCGAGCGGGTAATGATGTTGATCACCGCCATCAGCGCATTGGCGCCGTAACTGACGGTATTGGGGCCGCGGAACACCTCGATGCGCTCGATGTCCTCCATGGTCACCGGAATGTCGCTCCAGTCCACGGTGGCCAGGCCCGCCCGGTACACCGAGCGCCCGTCGATCAGCACCTGCATGCGCCGCGCTTCGCTGGCATTGGTGCCGTGATAGTTCACCGTGGCCTGGTTGCCGTTGATATTGCCGACCATCATCCCCGGCACCAGGCGCAGCAGCTCGCTGATGTCGCGGGCGCCGCTGGCGTTGATCAGTTCGCTGTCGAGCACGGTCATGCTGCCGGGCACGGCCGCGGGGGACTGTTTCAGACGGGTGGCGGTGAGGATTTCCGGCAGCGGCTGGCTGTCCAGGAACAGATCGTCGGCCAACGCCGGGGTGCTGCAAAGCAGCGCCAGCAAGAGCGATGGGCGGGAGAGGGGAGGGCCAGGATACACGGCACAGCCTTGATAACGGATAATTGCCGCGCATGTTAACCGAGATGACCGGGTTTTCCAGTCGATAACCCCGACAATCCGGGGTCTAATCGGCGTTTTCCCGGCATTTGTGCCTAATTGTTCACGGGGCTGGCCGCCGCAGGGCCGCCCCGTATAATGCCGCCATCGCCACTGTATGGATTGACGGATTGCATATGACTGAACAGCGCCCTATCGCGGTCCTGGGAGGCGGAAGCTTTGGTACCGCCGTGGCCAATCTGCTGGCCGAGAACGGCCATCGGGTGCGGCAGTGGATGCGTGACCCGGAGCAGGCGGAGGCCATTCGCATTCATCGCGAAAATCCGCGTTACCTCAAAGGCATCAAGATTCATCCGGCGGTGGAGCCGGTGACCGATCTTCTGGCCACCCTGAACGACAGTGATCTGTGTTTTGTCGCCTTGCCCTCCAGCGCTCTGCGCTCGGTGCTGGCACCCCATGCGCAGCTGCTCGCCGGCAAGCTGCTGGTCAGCCTGACCAAGGGCATCGAGGCGCAGACCTTCAAGCTGATGAGCGAAATCCTCGAAGAGATCGCGCCCCAAGCGCGGATCGGCGTGCTGTCCGGGCCGAACCTGGCCCGTGAAGTGGCCGAGCACGCCTTGACCGCCACCGTGGTCGCCAGTGAAGACGAAGAACTCTGCCAGCGCGTGCAGGCGGCCCTGCATGGCCGTACCTTCCGCGTCTATGCCAGCGCCGACCGCTTCGGCGTCGAGCTGGGCGGGGCGTTGAAGAACGTCTACGCGATCATCGCCGGCATGGCCGTGGCGCTGGGCATGGGGGAAAACACCAAGAGCATGCTGATTACCCGGGCGCTGGCGGAAATGACCCGTTTCGCCGTCAGCCAGGGCGCCAACCCGATGACCTTCCTCGGCCTGGCGGGGGTTGGCGATCTGATCGTCACCTGCTCGTCGCCCAAGAGCCGCAACTATCAGGTCGGTTTCGCCCTGGGCGAAGGCCTGAGCCTGGAAGAGGCGGTGGACCGGCTCGGCGAGGTGGCCGAAGGCGTGAACACCCTCAAGGTGCTCAAGGTCAAGGCACAGGAAGTGGGCGTATATATGCCGCTGGTGGCCGGATTACATGCCATCCTGTTTGAAGGTCGCACGCTGAATCAGGTCATCGAGCTGCTGATGCGCGGCGAGCCGAAAACCGATGTCGACTTTATCTCCCCCAGTGGTTTCAACTGAGCAGGACAGGAGCGAGACATGAACGATACGAATTCCGAAGCCAAGTACGAATCCATCCTCCTGCGTGTGCTGTGGATGCTGGTGTTCGTGCTGGTCTGGCAAGTGGCGCAATTCATCCTCGGCGCGTTGGTGCTGGTGCAGTTGATCTACCGGCTGATCTACGGCTCGCCAAGTGCCAGCCTGATGAGCTTCGGCGACAGCCTGAGCCAGTTCCTGGCGCAGATCGGCCGCTTCGGCAGTTTCCACACCGACCAGAAGCCTTGGCCGTTCGCCGACTGGCCGGCCCCGCGCGCCCCTGAAGGCGAAGCGCCGCACGTGGTGCCACCGGCGCCCCATCCGGTGCGCGACGAGGAGCCCAAGCTGTGAAGCTCTGGGTGTTGCGCCACGGTGAAGCCGAGCCGCATGCACGCAGCGATGCCGAGCGCAACCTGACCGAGCATGGCCGCGAGGAAGCGCTGCGCAGCGCCGCGCACCTGATCGGCCAGCCGCTCAGCGCGATCATCGCCAGCCCTTATGCGCGGGCGCAGCAGACGGCGAAGCTGGTGCGCGAAGCCCTGGGCTTCGAAGCGGATATCCGCACCGTGTCCTGGCTGACGCCGGACAACAACCCGTTGTCGGTGGTCGCCCAGCTCGATTCGGCGGACAACGTGCTGCTGGTCAGCCACCAGCCGCTGGTGGGTAACCTGATCGGCCTCCTGCAGCATGGCCATCTGCGCAATCCCCAGCCGATGCACACCGCAGGCCTGGCGGAACTCGAAGGCGACTGGCCGCTGGCCGGCCTGATGACCCTCAACAGCATCAAGAATCCCTGAACCGTAGGAGCGAGGCTTGCCCGCGAAGGAAGCGGCGCGGACTGTCTGAAGCAGCGCGTTCCTCTTATTGCGGGCAAGCCTCGCTCCCACGACGATCTGGGCTTTTCGCTACATTTCTTAACTTGCAGCGTTCCTTTGTGCGTGGAATAGTCGCCCGAGCAAGTGCTTGGTTGGCTAGCCTCACGATCAGAACAAAAACAAAGGAGCGAGTCGCATGTCTGCTGCTTTTCGTTTGCCGCTGGAAGTGTTCTACGAGCGCGAAGCTCGTCATCCCCGCCAACGTTTCCTGGTCCAGCCCCTGGGCGGTGGCCGGGTCGAAGAGCTGACCTGGGCCGACGTCGGCCACCAGGCCCGCTGCGCCGCCCACTGGCTGCGCGCCCGCGAGCTGCCGCCGGGCAGTCATGTCGCGATCATTTCCAAGAACTGCGCCCACTGGATCATCGCCGACCTGGCGATCTGGATGGCCGGTCACGTTTCCGTGCCGCTGTATCCCAACCTGACCGCCGATTCGGTGGCCCAGGTGCTGGAGCATTCCGAGTCGGCCCTGGTGTTCATCGGCAAGCTGGATGACTGGCCGGCGATGGCCCCCGGCGTGAAACCCGGGCTGCCGACCATCAGCCTGCCGATCTGCCCCGAAGGCCGCTTCGACTTCACCTGGGACCAGTTGCAGCAGTGCTCGCCGATCCAGGACGACCCCAACCCCGCCGCCGAGCAACTGGCGACCATCATTTACACCTCGGGCACCACCGGCCTGCCCAAGGGCGTGATGCACAGCTTCGGCACCCTGGGCTTTGCGGCGACCCGCGGCACCCAGCTGTTCGGCCTCGGGCCGACGGACCGGCTGTTGTCCTACCTGCCGCTGTGCCATGTGGCCGAGCGCATGTTCGTCGAGCTGGCGGCGATCTATACCGGGCAGACGGTGTTCTTCGCCGAGAGCCTGGAGACCTTTCTCACCGACCTGCAGCGGGCGCGGCCAACGGCTCTGTTCGGTGTGCCGCGGATCTGGACCAAGTTCCAGATGGGCGTGTACAGCAAGGTTCCGGCCAAGCGCCTGGACTTCCTGCTGGGCCTGCCGCTCATCGGCAAGCGGGTCGGGCACAAGGTGCTGGCCGGGCTGGGGCTGGATGCACTGCGGGTCGCCTTGTCCGGCGCCGCGCCGGTGCCGCAGACCCTGTTGGACTGGTACCAGCGCCTGGGCCTCGACGTGCTGGAGGTGTACGGCATGACCGAAAGTTGCGGTTATTCCCACATCGGCCGCAGCGGCCAGCATGTACCCGGCTGGATCGGTCGGCCTTGCCCGGACGTCGAGGTGCGGATCGACGAGGCCGGAGAGGTCCAGGTGCGCAGTGGGGCGACCATGCTCGGCTACTTCAAGGACCCGCAGAAGACCGCGGAAACCGTCACCGCGGATGGTTTCCTGCGCACCGGCGACAAGGGCGAGCAGGACGCCGATGGCAATCTGCGCCTGACCGGGCGGCTCAAGGAAATCTTCAAGACCAGCAAGGGCAAGTACGTGGCCCCGGCGCCGATCGAGAACCGGCTGGCGGTGCATTCGCGGATCGAGCAGGTGTGTGTGGTCGGCGATGGCCTGAGTGCGCCGCTGGGCCTATGCGTGTTGTCCGCGGCCGGTTTGCAGGACGCCGCCGGCGGTGCCCGTGGCGGCCTGCATGCGAGCCTGGAAAACCTGCTCGATGAGGTCAACGGCGCGCTCGACAAACATGAACGCTTGCACCGCCTGGTGGTGGTGAAGGACAGTTGGGCGGTGGAAAACGGCTTTCTGACCCCGACCCTGAAGATCAAGCGCAATGTCATCGAAGCCACCTACGGCGAGCGCTTCAAAGAGTGGAGCGAGCGCTCCGAAGTGGTGCTGTGGCAGGATTGAGCGCGGTTAACCCCCCTAAAGGATGCAGTGATGAGCCTATGGCGTACCACCCCGAACATCGAGCAACTGAACGCGATCCAGAAAAACACCATCGGTGAGGTGCTGGACATCCGCTTCGAGTCCTTCGACGACGAATCCCTGACCGCTAGCATGGTGATCGACCATCGCACCCACCAACCCTATGGCTTGCTGCACGGCGGCGCCTCGGTGGTGCTGGCGGAAACGGTCGGCTCCATGGCCAGCTACCTGTGCATCGACGCCAGCAAGTTCTACTGCGTGGGCCTGGAGATCAACGCCAACCATCTGCGCGGCCTGCGTTCCGGCCGGGTGACGGCGGTGGCCAGGGCGATTCATATCGGGCGTACCACCCATGTCTGGGATATTCGCCTCTGCAGCGACGAAGGCAAGGCCAGTTGCGTATCGCGCCTGACCATGGCCGTGGTGCCGCTGGGGCAGACGCCGCCGGCACGTTGAGCGGTACCCATAGGCTGAAGCGGAGTGTCATCATTCTTGACCGTTACTGTCATTGCCGTCGGGCAATGGCGTGCGGACAATCAGCCATCGTTTTTTGTTCATGAGTTAGCCGGTATGTCGCAACAGGTGTTTTTCGCTCACGCCAACGGGTTTCCCTCGGGGACCTACGGCAAGTTGTTCGCCGCCCTGGCGCCCGAGTATCAAGTGGCGCACTTGCAGCAGCACGCCCACGATCCGCGCTTTCCGGCGGATGACAACTGGCTCAACCTGGTGGACGAACTGATCCACCATCTGCAACAGCAGGCCGAACCGGTGTGGGGCGTCGGCCATTCCTTCGGCGGCGTCCTGCACCTGCACGCGGCGCTGCGTTGCCCGGAGCTGTATCGCGGGGTGGTGATGCTCGACTCGCCGGTGCTGACCCGTGCCGATCAATGGGTGATTCGCGCCGCCAAGCGTTTCGGTTTTATCGACCGCCTGACCCCCGCCGGCCGGACCCTGGGCCGGCGCGAGGAGTTCAGCGACCTGGAGTCGGCGCGCAAGTATTTTGCCGGCAAGACCCTGTTCCGCGGCTTCGACCCCGAGTGTTTCGACGCCTACCTGCAACACGGCCTGCATCAGGTCGACGGCCGTTTGCGGCTGCGCTTCGACCCGGCCACCGAGATCAGCATCTATCGCGGCGTACCGCACACCAGCCCGGGCCGCCCCCGGCAGTTGAAGGTGCCGCTGGCGGTGGTGCGCGGGCGTCAGAGCCGGGTGGTGATGAAGCATCACGCCAGCAGTGTCGGGCGCATGCCCCATGGCGAATCCCTGAGCATGCCGGGCGGGCACATGTTCCCGCTGGAGCGCCCGCAGGACACCGCGGCCCTGCTGAAAAAACTCTTCAGCCGCTGGGAAACCCGCGCCGAACGGAGCTGCGCATGAGCGCCGCGGTGGAAGAAGTCCGCCTGAGCCTGCCGCATATCGAGCTGGCGGCCCACCTGTTCGGCCCCGAGGACGGTTTGCCGGTCATTGCCTTGCACGGCTGGCTGGACAACGCCAACAGCTTCGCGCGGCTGGCGCCCCGGCTGCGCGGCTTGCGCATCGTCGCCCTGGACATGGCCGGGCATGGCCATTCCGGGCACCGCCCCCTGGGTGCCAGCTATGCGCTCTGGGATTATGTGTATGACGTGTTGCAGGTCGCCGAGCAGTTGGGCTGGAAACGTTTTGGCCTGCTCGGGCATTCCCTGGGCGCGATCGTCTCGCTGGTGCTGGCCGGCTCGTTGCCCGAGCGGGTAAGCCACCTGGCGCTGATCGACGGGGTGATTCCGCCGACCGCCACCGGTGAGAATGCCGCCGAGCGCATGGGCATGGCCCTGCAGGCCCAGCTGGACCTGCGGGAAAAGCGCAAGCCGGTCTACGCCACCCTGGACCGCGCCATCGAAGTGCGGATGAAGGGCATGGTCGCAGTCAGCCGCGAAGCCGCCGAACTGCTCGCGCAACGTGGCCTGATGCCGGTTCCGGGGGGCTACACCTGGCGCAGCGACAGCCGCCTGACCCTGGCTTCGCCGCTGCGCCTGACCCAGGAACAGGCCATGACCTTCGTCCAGCGCCTGTCCTGTCCGACCCATCTGGTGGTGGCGGCCGACGGTATGCTGGCCAAGCACCCGGAGTTGCTGGAGCGGCTACCCTTTAGCCGGGAACAGCTGCCTGGTGGCCATCACCTGCACTTGAACGACGAAGCCGGCGCGAGCCTTGTTGCAGACTGTTTCAATAGGTTTTTCGCCGTTTCTTGACTTGCAGCGGGCAACTGTCGAGGCTGGGCGGGTTGAAATGGGAGACAACCATGATAGATCTCTACACCGCTGCGACCCCGAATGGCCACAAGGTCTCTATCGTGCTCGAGGAACTCGGCCTGCCTTATACGGTGCATGCCCTGAGTTTCGACAAGAAGGAACAAAAGGCTCCAGGCTTTCTCAAGATCAATCCCAATGGCCGGATTCCGGCGATTGTCGACCGCGCCAACGGCGATTTCGCCGTGTTCGAATCCGGCGCGATTCTCCTCTATCTGGCTGAACTCAGTGGGCAGTTGCTGCCCAGCGATCCCAAGGGCCGCTCCCGGGTGATCCAGTGGCTGATGTTCCAGATGGGCGGCATCGGCCCGATGCAGGGCCAGGCCAATGTGTTCTTCCGCTACTTTCCGGAAAAGCTCCAGGGCGCCATCGATCGTTACCAGCATGAAACCCGGCGCCTGTACGAGGTGCTCGACACCCGCTTGCAGGAGGTCGAATTCCTCGCCGGCGACTACAGCATTGCCGATATCGCCACCTTTCCCTGGGTACGCGGCCATGAATGGTCCGGGGTTCCGGTGGAGGGCCTGACGGCCCTGCAACGCTGGATGGCGACCCTCGAGGCGCGACCCGCGGTGCAGCGCGGGCTGCTGGTTCCGCAGCGCACGGATGACGCCAGTGTCATCAAGGGTGCCCAGGCCATGCTGATCCGATGAGAGCATCCATGCGTTTATTCAGTGTCCTGCTGCTGTCCTGTGCCAGCCCCTTGCTCCTCGCCGCCGACTTGCCCGGCAGCCATGACTTGCCGATCGTGCCGCGCATGCCTGACGCGCAGATCGTCGACTACCGCCCGGCGGCCGAGATGGAGCGGATCTATCCCATGGGCTCGATCCGCAAGATCAGCGGCCAGCTGCGTTTCGATGGCCAGGTCGGCGCGCGCGGCACCGCGACGTCGGTGACCTACGAGCTGCCGCCGGAGCATTCCTCGACCGCGGCCTTTACCGCTGCCCGCGAAGCCTTGCAGAAGCAGGGCGCCGAACTGTTGTTCTGGTGCCAGGCCCGGGATTGCGGGGAAAGCAGCCTGTGGGCCAACGAGGTGTTCGGCAACGCCAAGCTGTACGGCGCCGATGTCCAGCAGGCCTACCTGCTGTTGCGCCTGGCCGCGCCCAACGACAACTCGCTGGTGGCCCTGTACAGCATTACCCGTGGCAATCGCCGGGCGTACCTGCATGTCGAGCAGTTCGACGCCAGTACTCCCCTGGGCGAGTTGTTGCCGACCTCGGCTACCCTGTTGCGCCAGCTCAAGGACACCGGCGAACTGGACCTGCCCAAGCTCGGCGGCGAACCCCAGCCCACCTGGCTGACCTTGCTGTCACGCGGGTTGAACCTCGATGCCACCTTGCGGGTCAGTGTTTCCGGGCCGAATGCCGAGGCCTGGCGCCAGGCCCTGATTGGCCAGGGCGTGCGGGCGGCCCGCATGGAAACCGGTGGCAGCGAGGCCCCAGGCCTGCGCCTTGAACTGCTGCGCTGAATTGCTGCATTGAACGGGCGCAGGCGAACGGGCGATCCGCCTTTCGCCTACGCTTGGTGAGTTGACCTTTCTCGAGATCCTACATGCTCAATAATGATCGCCTGTTGGTGCAGATCCTGCTTCTGGTGCTGTTCGGCGCCAGCTTCTGGGTCATGGCGCCGTTCTGGTCCGCGTTGTTCTGGGGGGCGGTCCTGGCGTTTGCCAGCTGGCCGCTGATGCGCCTGCTGACCCGCTGGCTCAATGGCCGCGAGTCCCTGGCCGCGGCCGTGCTGACCCTGGGCTGGATGCTGCTGGTGGCGGCGCCGCTGGTCTGGCTCGGTTTCAACCTGGCCGACCATGTGCGCGATGCCACCGCCTTTATCAAGGATGTGCAGGTCGACGGCCTGCCCGAAGCGCCGAGCTGGCTGGTCGGCGTGCCCTTCGTCGGTGAACGCCTGGTGGGGCTGTGGGACAGCATCGACCAGCAGGGCGCGGCGATGATGCTGGCGATCAAGCCTTACCTGGGGCAGGTCGGCAACTGGCTTCTGGCCCGCAGCGCGCAGATCGGTGGCGGGATCCTCGAACTGACCCTGAGCATCGTCTTCGTGTTTTTCTTCTATCGCGACGGCCCGCGCCTGGCGGCGTTCGTCCATGGGCTGCTGGAGCGCCTGATCGGCGACCGCGCCGGCTACTACATCGAGCTGGTGGCCGGTACGGTGCAGCGGGTGGTCAACGGGGTGATCGGCACCGCGGCGGCCCAGGCGATCCTGGCCCTGATCGGCTTCCTGATCGCCGGCGTGCCGGGCGCGCTGGTACTGGGGATTGTCACCTTCCTGCTCAGCCTGATTCCCATGGGCCCGCCGCTGGTGTGGATTCCAGCCACCGCCTGGCTGGCCTGGAAAGGCGAATACGGGATGGCGGTGTTCCTCGGTATCTGGGGCACCTTCATCATCAGTGGCGTCGACAACGTGCTCAAACCCTACCTGATCAGCCGGGGCGGCAACCTGCCGCTGGTGATCGTGCTGCTCGGGGTCTTCGGCGGGCTGATCGCCTTCGGTTTCATCGGCCTGTTCATCGGCCCGACCCTGCTGGCCGTGGCCTACAGCCTGTTGACCGACTGGAGCGCCAGCCAGGCGCGGGTCGAAGACAAGCGCTGATCCATGCAGAACGCGGGCATTCGTGCCCGCTCCTGTAGCCGCTGCCGAGCCTGCGAGACTGCGATCGACCGCGAAGCGCCGTAAAACCAGGCCATGCATTCTTCCAGGCAGAAACCTGATGCTCACAAACGCAGCATGGGTAGTCTGCCGGAGCTAAGGTGTTGACTGGTTTACGACCGCTACGTCGGAGTGCCGCCCAAGCCGATCGCAGCCTCGCGCTGCTCGGCAGCGGCTACGGCGGCTACGGTGACGGCGGCGCTCAGGCGGCGAGGTGTCGTGGGTATGTGAGCGTTGTACCGGTCGGTACACACCGGCGGTTCAGACGCGGGGCAGGCGCACCACGGTGGTCAGGCCGCCGCCTGGGGTTTCTTCCAGGTGCAGTTGCCCGCCCAGGCGTTCGGCGGCCTCGCGGGCGATGGTCATGCCCAGGCCGACGCCGCCAGAGTTGCGGTTGCGCGAGCCTTCCAGCCGATAGAAGGGTTCGAACACCGCTTCGCGCTGGTCTTCGGCGATGCCCGGGCCATGGTCGATGACCCGGATCAGCACCTGCTCGCGGCTGTCCTGCAGGCTGATGCGGGCATGCCCGGCATAGCGCAGGGCGTTGTCCAGCAGGTTGTTCAGGCAGGAACGCAGGGCCATCGGCTGCACTTGCAGGGGCGCGCAATGGCCGCTGGTCTGCACGTCGGCGCCCTGGTCCTGGGCGTTTTCACAGAGCGATTCCACCAGCGCCTGCACATCCATCCACTGCACAGCCTCGCTGGTGCGCTGTTCGTGCAGGTAGCTCAGGGTCGCGTCGAGCATGCTGATCATGTCGTCGAGGTCCTGGCGCATCTGGCCCTGCAGCCTGTGGTCTTCGATCTGTTCCAGCCGCAGCTTGAGGCGCGACAGGGGCGTGCGCAGGTCATGGGAAACCGCGCCGAGCATGCGCCCGCGCTGCTTGACCTGCTCCTGGATGCGCCGTTGCATCAGGTTGAAGGTGTGGGCCGCCTGCCGCGCTTCCCGCGGGCCGGACTCGTCCAGCGGCGGGCTGTCGAGGTCTTCGCTGAGGCGCTCGGCGGCGTCGCTCAGGCGCTGGATCGGTCGGGTCAGCAGCTTGGCACCGTACCAGGCGGCGATGATCAGCGAGATGAACTGGAAGGTCAGCGGCACGATCGGCCCGCCGAACCAGGGCCGCGGCGGCCGCGGTTCGAAGCGCCCGTTGCCGGGTTGTGGCTGGCCGCTGAATTCGCTGGCCGGCGGGCGCGGATGCGGAGGCGGGCCGTAGAGGCGGAACCAGAAGAAGGCGAGCAGGTGGGCGAGCACGATCGCGATCAGCAATACCCCGAACAGGCGGCCGAACAGCGTATCGAAGCGCCCGCGCATCAGCCGATGTCTCGGGCGTCGAACAGGTAGCCTTCGCCGCGTACGGTCTTGATCAACTGTGGCGATTTCGGGTCGTCGCCGAGCTTCTGCCGCAGGCGCGAGACCAGCAGGTCGATGCTGCGATCGAAGGCTTCGATGGAGCGGCCACGGGCGGCGTCCAACAGCTGTTCGCGGCTCAGCACCCGGCGCGGACGTTCGATGAACACCCAGAGCAGGCGGAACTCGGCGTTGGACAGCGGCACGACAAGACCGTCGGCGGAGATCAGCTGGCGCAGCACGCTGTTCAGGCGCCAGTTGTCGAAGCGGATATTGGCCCGCTGTTCGGTGCGGTCGTCGCGGACCCGGCGCAGGATGGTCTGGATCCGCGCCACCAGTTCCCGGGGCTCGAAGGGCTTGGCCATATAGTCGTCGGCCCCCAGCTCCAGGCCGATGATCCGGTCGGTGGGCTCGCAACGGGCGGTGAGCATCAGGATCGGGATGTCCGATTCGTTACGCAGCCAGCGGCACAGGGACAGGCCATCCTCGCCGGGCAGCATCAGGTCGAGCACCACCACGTCGAAGTGTTCCGCCTGCAAGGCCTGGCGCATCGCCGCTCCATCGGTCACACCGGTGGCGTGGATGTTGAAACGGGCCAGGTAGTCGATCAGCAGTTCGCGGATCGGTATGTCGTCGTCGACGATCAGCGCCCGGGTGTTCCAGCGCTTGTCGTCACCCGTGCCAGGTGCTTTCTGATCGTCATTGAGGGGAGCTGGAGTGTTATGCATGCGTGCGATCATCTGCCAGGTAGGCTGCCTGCCACAAAGAGGGGCGGCGAGGTGGTGGCTTCAGCATAGGCGTCCGGCCCTGGGGCTGGAAGTGCTGTTCGGGAGTGTTGCGGCTGGCGAGGGTAGCCGGGCTGGTTGTTGTCGGCGTGTCGGGAGTGTATCGGGCTTGACACAATTGCCGCCAGGCTCGGGCATTTGCACGGTTTTATCGATACGCAAGCCGCCGTTGGCGATGAATTACCGATCATCGGGTCCCGGAGCGCCGTCGCTTGCGCTACAATCCGCGCCGATTTCGACTTGCCTGAGAGCCCCCTTCATGTCCGCTTGCCAGACTCCTATCATCGTCGCCCTGGACTTTCCCACCCGTGACGCCGCACTGAAACTGGCTGATCAGCTGGACCCCAAGCTGTGCCGGGTCAAAGTCGGCAAGGAACTGTTCACCAGTTGCGCCTCGGAAATCGTCGGCACCCTGCGCGACAAGGGTTTTGAAGTCTTCCTCGACCTGAAATTCCATGACATCCCCAACACCACCGCGATGGCCGTCAAGGCTGCTGCGGAGATGGGCGTGTGGATGGTCAATGTGCACTGCTCCGGCGGCTTGCGCATGATGGCGGCCTGCCGCGAAGTGCTCGACCAGCGCAGCGGCCCGAAACCGCTGCTGATCGGCGTGACCGTGCTGACCAGCATGGAGCGAGAAGACCTGGCTGGCATCGGCCTGGATATCGAACCGCAGGAGCAGGTGTTGCGCCTCGCCGCCCTGGCGGAAAAGGCCGGCATGGACGGTCTGGTCTGTTCGGCCCTGGAAGCCCAGGCGCTGAAGGCCGCGCACCCGTCGCTGCAACTGGTGACCCCGGGGATTCGTCCGGCGGGCAGCGCCCAGGACGACCAGCGGCGCATCCTTACTCCGCGCCAGGCGTTGGATGCCGGCTCCGATTACCTGGTGATCGGCCGTCCGATCAGCCAGGCGGCGGACCCGGCCAAGGCCCTGGCGGCCGTGGTAGCCGAGCTGGCGTAAGCGCGCTTCGCGCTATCGCGAGCAAGCTCGCTCCTACAGGGGACGCGTTTCCTGTAGGAGCGAGCTTGCTCGCGAAACAATCGACCAGCCAACGCCATTCAAAAAGCCTGTCTCAAACCTTCAATACCAGCTTGCCGAAGTTCTCGCCGCTGAACAGCTTCATCAGCGTTTCCGGGAAAGTCTCCAGCCCCTCGACAATATCCTCCTTGCTCTTGAGCTGCCCCTTGGCCATCCAGCCGGCCATTTCCTGCCCGGCGGCGGCGAACTGGGCCGCATAGTCCATCACCACAAAGCCTTCCATGCGCGCGCGATTGACCAGCAGCGACAGGTAGTTGGCCGGGCCTTTGACCGCTTCCTTATTGTTGTACTGGCTGATGGCGCCGCAGATCACCACCCGCGCCTTGAAGTTCAGGCGGCTGAGCACCGCATCGAGAATGTCGCCGCCAACGTTGTCGAAATACACATCGACGCCTTTCGGGCATTCGCGCTTGAGGCCGGCATGGACGTCTTCGCTCTTGTAGTCGATGGCCCCGTCGAAGCCCAGCTCATCGATCAGGAACTTGCATTTGTCCTGGCCACCGGCGATGCCGACCACCCGGCAGCCTTTGATCTTGGCGATCTGCCCGGCAATGCTGCCCACCGCGCCGGCCGCGCCCGACAGCACCACGGTTTCACCGGCCTTTGGCGCACCGACGTCCAGCAGGGCGAAATAGGCGGTCATGCCGGTCATGCCCAGGGCCGACAGGTAGCGCGGCAGCGGCGCCAGTTTCGGGTCGACCTTATAGAAGCCGCGCGGCTCGCCGAGGAAATAATCCTGCACGCCCAGGGCGCCATTGACGTAGTCGCCGACGGCGAAGCCGGGGTTGTTCGAGGCGATCACCTGGCCCACGCCCAGCGCACGCATCACTTCGCCAATGCCCACCGGCGGGATGTAGGACTTGCCTTCGTTCATCCAGCCGCGCATGGCCGGGTCGAGGGACAGGTATTGGTTCTTCACCAGGATCTGCCCGGCCGTCGGTTCGCCGACGGCAACCTGCTGGTAGGTGAAGGTTTCGCGGGTTGCCGCGCCCACCGGGCGTTTGGCGAGCAGAAACTGGCGATTGGTCAGGGTGGTCATGGCAGGCACTCGAGGATCAATGGAACCCTAGTTGATAGACCTTCAGCCCTGATGCCGCAAGGTTTGCCGCTGTAGCGAATAGGGCGCGATCCAGAGGCGTGATGGTCGTATGGCCGTCTTCATCACCAGCGCGGATAAGTGGGCAACCGGCCCTCTGATAGTGCTGCCGCGTGCCCGTTGCCTGTGCCTAGACTGGGCCAATCCGATCCATGCATTCCATCGAGGGCATCACCATGAGCATGACGTTTTCCGGCCAGGTCGTTTTGGTCACCGGCGCAGCGGCGGGTATTGGCCGGGCCACGGCCCTGGCGTTCGCCGCAGAGGGGCTGAAAGTGGTGGCGGCCGACCTGGACGTCGCCGGCGGCGAAGGCACGGTGCAATTGATTCGCGCCGCCGGTGGCGAGGCGTCGTTCGTGCGTTGCAACGTCACCGACGAGACGGATGTGCAGAACCTGATGGCACAGGTGGCAAGCCTCTACGGGCGCCTCGACTATGCCTTCAACAATGCCGGGATCGAAATCGAGAAGGGCAAGCTGGCAGACGGCACCCTGGACGAGTTCGACGCGATCATGGCGGTCAACGTCAAGGGCGTCTGGCTGTGCATGAAGCACCAGTTGCCGCTGATGCTTGCCCAGGGCGGCGGGGCCATCGTCAACACCGCATCGGTGGCCGGTCTCGGTGCTGCGCCGAAGATGAGCATCTATGCCGCCTCCAAGCATGCGGTGATCGGCCTGACCAAGTCGGCGGCCATCGAGTACGCGAAGAAGAAAATCCGCGTCAACGCGGTGTGTCCGGCGGTGATCGACACTGACATGTTCCGCCGCGCCTACGAGGCCGATCCGAAGAAAGCCGAATTCGCCGCGGCCATGCACCCGGTCGGACGGATCGGCAAGGTCGAGGAAATCGCCAGCGCGGTGCTGTATCTGTGCAGCGACGGCGCGGCCTTCACCACTGGCCATGCGCTGGCGGTCGACGGTGGCGCCACCGCCATCTGAGGCTCGCCTGCCTTATCGACGGCCCTGATGAACGCGCGTTGCCAGGGCTGTACCGGATCGACCTCGACCATTCTGAAAACGACCTGAACGTAGCTTTTTGCCATTATTCCGACGCCAGATACTTGTGCTCCAGTGCAGCCCGTTGCGAACCTGCAAAACTGGACAATGGCCCTGTCGCCATTGGGGACTGGAAGGGGACTGAGCGCAATGAATTCGGCCACGAACGGACGTTTTGCCAACCTCGGCATGGCGAAAAAACTGGGTGTCGGTTTCACCCTGGTGCTGCTTCTGACAGCGCTGGTGGCGGCCATAGGCGTCTGGTCCCTGCAGACCATCAGCCAGCGTTTCGATGGCCTCAAGCAGATGTCGTCGCTCAACAGCGGTCTGCTCAAGGTCCGCCTGCTCGAACAGAACTATGCCTTGCACGGCGACGCAAAAACCGCGGACGCCTTGCATGAGGGCGTCGATGGCCTGCTGGGGCTGGCGGCGCAGCTCAAGGAGCGCTCGGCGGCGAACGTGCCGGTGATGACCGACGTCGAGCAGGCGCTGGGGGCTTACCGCAAGGCCTTCGACGAGTTCGTCGAGCTGACCCAGGCCAAGGACCTGGCGCTGGAAATGGCCAGCTGGTCGGTGTCCAGCGTGGCCAACAACCTCGACGTACTGCAGGCCGGTCTGGCCGATGACGGCACCTATACGCTCAAGGAATCCGCCGGCAAGGAGGGCAGCGAGTTCGTCGAGCAGGCCAATCAGGTCAGCCAGGTCTCGCGCCTGATGCTGCAAGCCATGAACGAAGCCCGGGTGCGCCTGGACCAGAGCCGCAAGGGCGAGGAAGAGGTCGAGCAGGGCAAGATCGAGCAGGCCGACCAGGCCCTGGCCCAGGCCGAGCAGCTCAAGACCGTGGTCAAGGACGCCGGTTATCAGACCGTGCTCAACGAGGTGGTCGGGCATATCGGCGGCTTCAGCGAAAAGCTCGCTGAATACACCGGCTTGCTGGCGCAGGAGAAAAAGGTCTATCAGCAGCTGCACGAGCGCGCAGCGCAGGTGATGGAGCGGGTCGACCAGGCGTACGGCGCGCAGGATCAGTCGATGCAGGCGGAGCTGAAAAAGAACTCGCTGCTGATCGTCGCTTCGTCGGCCCTGGCATTGCTGGTGGGCGTGCTGGCGGCCTGGATCATTACCCGTTTGATCGTCACTCCGCTGCGCAGCGTGATGCGCGTGGCGCAGCAGATCGCCGCCGGCGACCTGAGCGCGACAGTGGAAGTGACGCGCCGGGATGAAATCGGCCAGTTGATGCTGGCGATGCAACAGATGGGCAGTGGCCTGAGCGGTATTGTCAGCGGCTTGCAGGCGGGCATCGAGCAGTTGGCCAGCTCCGCCCAGTCGCTGTCAGCGGTGACCGAGCAGACCAATCTGGAGGTCAGCAGCCAGAAGGAAGAAACCGAGCAGGTGGCGACGGCAATGAACCAGATGACCGCCACCGTGCACGATGTCGCGCGCAACGCCGAAGAAGCGGCGCAAGCGGCGCAGACCGCCGACGACAAGGTCGAAAGTGGCCAGCAGGTGGTGCGCCAGAGCATGCAGCGCATCGAACAATTGGCGGATTCGGCCAGCAGCGCCAGTTCCAGCATCGAAAGCCTCAGCGCCGAGATCCAGAACATCGGCACCGTGCTCAGCGTGATCAAGAGTGTCGCCGAGCAGACCAACCTGCTGGCGCTGAACGCGGCCATCGAAGCGGCGCGTGCCGGCGAGCAGGGCAGGGGCTTTGCGGTGGTCGCCGACGAAGTGCGGGCCCTGGCCAAGCGCACCCAGCAATCCACCGAAGAGATTGAGCGCCTGGTCAGTGCCTTGCGCTCGGCGGCGCAGTCCTCGGTGCAGCAGATCCAGAGCAGCGGTGAACTGGTCAAGCTGGCGGTCAGCGATGCGCTGCAGACCGAAAGCGCGCTGGGCAGCATCGCCACGGCGGTGTCGCTGATTCAGCAGATGAACCAGCAGATCGCCGCGGCCGCCGAACAACAAAGCTCGGTCGCCGAAGAGATCAATCGCAGCGTCACCAGCATCCGCGCCAGTGCCGATCAGTCGTCACTGGCCATGCAGGGCAATGCAGCGTCGAGCATCGAGCTGGCGCAGTTGGGGGCGGAGTTGAAGGGGATGGTCGGGCATTTCCGGTTGTAATGCCGCGGATGCTTGCTACAGGCTGCGCCGCCAGGGGCGCAGCCTTTATAGGCCGTGCCGTGCGAGTTGCTCGCACGGCTGTTGCCGGTCAGTCGTAAATGGCTTTCTTCTTCCAGTCGGCGTCGGCTTCGACCACTTTCAGGCCTTCGGTCAATTGGTTGACCTCGCCTTCGACCGGCTGGGTGTTGGTCAACACCATCGCGTTGGAGCGGGCCAGGAGTTTTTCCAGGTACTCCAACTGTTCCCGATAGACCGACGGGTCCGGCTGCTTGCGCAGGTACTGCACGCCACGCTCGAACGCCAGGCGCGCCTGGCCGGGTTGCTCCTGCTGCAGGGCGTACTGGCCGAGATTGTTGAAGAACTCGATGTGCAGCAGCACCAGAATGTGGCGGATTTCCCTGATCCAGTGCTTGGCTTCGTTGGTCGGCAGGAAACCGTCCTGGGCGGCGCGCGTCACCTGGCCATGCAGGGCTTCCAGGAGAAAACGCACGTCCTTGGCCTTGGCTTCGGTCTGGATCGGGCAGGGCGGGTTGTTGACCGGAATCGATTCGCCCTGGCCGACCAGCGCATTCAACTCGGTAATACGTGCCTTGAGCGCGGCATCGGACTTGTTCAGGTTCAACAGGCGCTGAACGACGTTGAGCTCCAGGCGGGTCATCAGCAGCTTGAGCGCTGGCGACATGAACTGGCCGGGGAAGGTCTCGGTGATTTCGCCGCAGCGGCGCAGGCGGTCATTGAGTTCGACCTTGGTACGGGCCTTTTCCAGTTTGTTGTTTTCCACCACATGGTTCATGTAGCCAATGGCGATCAAAAGTACGATCCCGGCTACTACTAGCAGGGTGATCATGAGTGGTGTCACCGTGTAAGACCTCTTTCTGGGGTTCGCGTACGAGTGGCGAGTGTAGTGACTTAGCCTTGGGGCGCCTAGCGCAGGTCGACGAGCAGAAACAGGCCGATTCTCTGCTTATATAGGAAATGTCTGGCTGGTTTCATATTGCCATCACCTATGGATGTGGACTATAGCGCCTTGTCGAGTGTCAGAATATAGGCGTCAAGGCACAGGCTGCACAAATGCCCGAAAGGGCTCGCAAACCACCCCGAAGTCATTGATTTAAATAAATTTATATCAGGGGGTTGACGACCCTCCAATCCATCCATAGAATGCGCGCCACTTGCAGCGTAAAGCACACAGCGAAACGCGGCAGGGAGTGAATGTTGTAGTGTGTCCCCTTCGTCTAGTGGCCTAGGACACCGCCCTTTCACGGCGGTAACAGGGGTTCGAGTCCCCTAGGGGACGCCAATGCGGGAATAGCTCAGTTGGTAGAGCACGACCTTGCCAAGGTCGGGGTCGCGAGTTCGAGTCTCGTTTCCCGCTCCAATTTTAAACGGCACTGCTTTCGGGCGGGGCTGAGTGAAACCAGAACCAAGTCTTCGGATGCGGATCTGGACACCGAAACACACACCATGTGTTCCGGGTAGCGTGTCCCCTTCGTCTAGTGGCCTAGGACACCGCCCTTTCACGGCGGTAACAGGGGTTCGAGTCCCCTAGGGGACGCCATTTGCGGGAATAGCTCAGTTGGTAGAGCACGACCTTGCCAAGGTCGGGGTCGCGAGTTCGAGTCTCGTTTCCCGCTCCAAACATAGAGCTACAGATTTTCAAAGGTCTGTAGTTCATCGAAAAAGGGTCCCATTCGGGACCCTTTTTTCGTTTCTGTCGGCAGTGGCCGAGCTTCGGTCCATTTGTCCCCTGTAGCGCGGGATGGCGCTGTTTTTCCCCTTGTCCTGTACGCTGGCGCAGTCCTGTTCGGCGCCTGCATGCTCCCGACCGTGCGCCCAGCCTTTGTGAGCGCGCGCTTGGCACGGGGTTTGCGACGGTCCGGGCCTGATTGACCATCGATAGCGTGGTGCAACCTTTAAATGAGTATCTGCGTGGCGACAACTAAGGGTAATTGGCGGGCAGTCATCGCACTGGCCTTGGCGGCCTTTGTGTTCAACACCACGGAGTTCGTTCCCGTCGGGCTGTTGAGCTCGATCGGCAGCAGCTTCGATCTGTCGACGGACCGGGTCGGCCTGATGCTCACCCTCTATGCCTGGATAGTGTCCCTGACTTCGCTGCCGGTCATGCTGCTGACGCGCAACGTCGAGCGGCGCAAGCTGTTGCTCGTGCTGTTCGGAATGTTCATTGCCAGCCACATCCTGTCGGGGCTGGCCACGAGTTTCGGCATGCTGTTGCTGAGCCGGATCGGTGTGGCCCTATCCCATGCGCTGTTCTGGTCCATCACCGCATCCCTGGCGGTGCGTCTGGCACCACCGGGAAAACAGGTCCAGGCCCTGGGCCTGCTGGCCACCGGTACCTCCCTGGCGATGGTGCTGGGTATTCCCCTCGGCCGGTTGCTGGGCGAGGCCATGGGCTGGCGCACTACCTTTATCGTGATCGCCGGCCTGGCTGTTGCGCTGGTGTTCTGGCTGGCCAGGAGCTTGCCGTTGTTGCCCAGCCAGAACTCGGGTTCTCTCCGGAGCCTGCCAATATTGTTCAAGCGGCCTGCGCTGGTGGCGCTCTATGTGTTGACGGCCCTGGTGGTCACCGCGCAGTTCACTGCCTACAGCTACATCGAGCCTTTCATCAAGGTGGTCGCCGGCTTGAGTGGCGATGTGGTGACCCTCATCCTGCTGCTGTTCGGCGGGGCGGGTATTTTTGGCTCGCTGTTGTTCAGCAGGTTTCACCGCTACAGCCCGCAGCGCTTTCTGCTGGTGACGGTGGCCTTGCTCATTCTGTGCCTGGCCTTGCTGCTGCCATTGAGTGGTGAGGTCTCGTACCTGGGCGGGCTCAGCCTGATCTGGGGGATGGCGATCATGGGCTTCGGGCTGGCGCTGCAATCCAGGGTCCTGGTGCTCGCGCCGGACGCGACCGATGTGGCAATGGCGCTGTTTTCGGGGATCTACAACATCGGCATCGGTGGTGGCGCGCTGCTTGGCAGTTGGGTAGGGGGCCAGCTCGGGTTCGCCTATGTCGGCTTGGCCGGCGGCTTGCTGGCGACCTTGGCGCTACTGTTCTACTGCGCATCCATCTACCGCCTCACCCGGTCCAGCGTTTCGGGTGTCGACCCTGTTGAGGCCGCGGCCGAGAAGTAGAGCACGGGAGGAGGGCGCAGAGAGGGGCCAGATAAAAAGAGAGGGGCAATGATTCGGCTGAATCATTACCCCCCTCTTTTTCACTCAGACAACAAGCCCTGCTCCCCTATGACGAGGGGCAGGGTTTCTGCTCTTAGAACTGCAGGCCAACCGGCTGCACCTTGGCCGCTTCACCAAAGACGCTGTTGTTGGATTGCAATTCCGACCAGGAGTTGATGCCGACCAGGCCACCGTAGAATTGTCCGGCGGAGGCAGAGCCATCGACTTTGCCACCTGCTGACGACTGGTACATCTTGGCGAAGTTCATTCCCGCCAGCCCGCCCAGGCGCGCGCCATAACCGCCGCTGACGTCACTGGTGGTTGTGGAGTTGCGGATCTCCCCTTCATTCGACCCGGCCATACCTCCCACGCTGCTATAGCGACCGCCTTTGGCCGAGCCTTTGGCGAAGGAGTTGGTGACTTTGCCCTGTTGTCTGCCGACCAGGCCGCCGACCTGGCTATTGTCGCCACCGCTCACCGCGGCGGATGCCGTGGAGTTGGTGATATCGCCACGTTGGTTGTAACCAACCAGGCCGCCGACCATGCTGTCGTTGCCGCTGCTCACCGTGCCGGATGCCGAGGCGTTGGTGATACGGCTATCCTCGTAGTGGCCCACCAGACCGCCGGCCAGGTTATTGCCGATGCCAGTCACCGTGGCGGATGCCGAGGCGTTGGTGATGTCGGTATTTTTGCTGTAGCCGACCAGGCCGCCGATCTGGCTTCCGCTGCCGCTGGTCACTGTGGTGGATACCGATGAGTTGGCGATATCGCTATTCTGGCTATAGCCGACGAGGCCACCGATAAAGGTGTTATTGCCACCAGTAACGGACATCGAGGTGGAAGATGCGTTGGCGATGGAGGAGTCTTCGCTAAAACCGATCAGTCCGCCGACCTTCGCCTTGCGGTCGCCATTCACCGCGCCAGAGACGGTCACGTTATCGATATGGCTGTTCTGGCTGTAGCCAATCAGACCACCCACATTGCTATCGTACAAACCTGACACATTGCCTTTGGCCGAGCTGTTGCTGACCGAACTGTCCTGGTTCAGGCCGATCAGGCCACCGATATTGGCAGTCCTGCCGCCTTTTACCGTGCCGGAGAACGAGGCGTTATCGATGCGACCGCCCTGGTTGTGGCCAATCAGGCCGCCTACATTTTTACCGTACAGGTCGGACACGCTGCTGCTGGAAGAGCTGTTGGCGATCGCCCCCCCCTGATTCTTGCCCACCAGGCCGCCAATCGCTTCCGTGCCGTTGCCGGTTACCTCGCCACTGGCGTGAGAGTTGGTCAGAGAACCCAGGTTGGAGCCGACCAGGCCACCGATCCGACGCGCCTGGTTACCCGAGATATGAGTGCTGGAGCTTGAGTTGGTGATGCTGCCAGCCCCAGTATTCTCACCGACCAGGCCACCGATGTTCAGGTTGGCGGCGGCAAGGCTGATCGTGCCGGTGCTGGAGGCGTTGGCGATGACCCCGCGGTTCGAGCCCACCAATCCACCTGCGTTTCTGATATCACTGTTCATTTGCCCCCTGAGGTTGATATCGGCATGGCTATTGGTGATTCTCGCCACGCCGCCGGAGCTGGAGACGTTTTCGGCCACCAGGCCACCCATTGCATAGGTGTACTTGTTGCCGATCACCAGGCCGCTGGCCGAGGAGTTGGCGATGTCGCCGTTCAGGTTGAGAGCGACCAGGCCACCCAGGGTGTTGAAGTGAGACGCCCCGGTCACCCGTACATCCTTGGCCTTGACGTTGCGGATGCTACCCATGTTCATCGCGGCAAGGCTGCCGACCTGGGTGTTGTAGTCGTTGGAATCGGCGCCGCTGGCTGAAATGCGTTCGAGGTTCAGGTTGCTGATCTGCCCCAGGTTTGCGCTGAACAGCCCGACAAAGGCACCGGTGCCATAGATCGATAGGTCGCTGATGGTATTGCCCAGGCCATCGAGCTTGCCGGTGAAGGCGCTTTTTTCGCCAAGCGTCTTGAAGCGGCCTTGGCCGGTGATCTGGTTACCCAGTACATAACGGCCAGTCATGTCGTTTTCGATATCGCGCAGCTGCTTCAGGTTCTGCACCACCTGATAGGCCTCGCCGTTGGCGCTGAAGCGGGCATCCGCACCAGAGAGGGTGACGCTCTTGTCATCCTTGAGGCTGTGGCCGTTTTTGGAATTCAACTCAAGGCTGGCTCCCGATCCGCTCAACGCGACATTGTCATTCAGGCGGATGCCGCCCTGCGCGGCATTCAGGGCCAGGGTTGCGCCGGCGCCGGTGGCGTTCAAGGCCGCGTTCAGCTGGACGTCGCCGCGTTCGGCGGTCAGGCCGAGCTTGTTGCCGCTGTTCCAGGAAACCGCCTGGTTGACCGACAGGTTGCCCTTGCTGCTCAGTTCGACGTTGGTCCGGGCCAGGTTCTGGGCCAGGGTATCGGCATGCAAGGTCGGGGCAGCGCCGGTGGTGCCACCTGTTGCACTGTTGCCGTTGAGGCCGCCACCGATGACCAGGCCGCGGGTGCTGTTGTCTACCTTGGAAACGCTCACCTCGTCCGAGAGGATCTTCCAGGTACCGGTCGATCCCTTGTCGGCGCGGGTGTCCACTTGCGCGGCCAGTTGCACTTCGACCCGGGCACCGCGGTTTTCCACCACGCCACCGTTGCCCTGGCCTCCCAGGGCGCTGGCGTCCTGGCGTCCGGCCACCTGGACGATACCGTTGTCGCCACCGTCGAGGACAATCTTGCCGGCCTTGTTCTGCAAGGTCTTGGCCTCGATCACGCCCTGGTTGCTCACCACGTTTTTCAGCAGACTGCTGGCGCTGCTGGCGGTCATCAATACCTGGCCGCCGTCGGCCTTGAGCAGGCCACCGTTCTGCACCAGGGCATCCACCGCGGCACCGTTCACCTGCAGGTTGAGCAGGCCGTTGCCGTCGAAGTTGACGCTGAAGTCCTTGCCCGCGCCCAGCGCGACGCTACCCATTTGCGCCTGGATCACGCCGCTGTTGCTGACCTGTGCGCCGAGCAGGGCGACGCTGCCGCCTTCGCTGGCGGTGATCTGGCCGGCGTTGCTCACCGCAGCGCTGGAGTCGCCGGCGAAGCGGTAGGTGCCGTCGAGGAAGTCCTTGTCGCTGATGTTCTGCGTGGAGGCCACCAGGCCGCCGACGTTGACCTGGGCGGATTTGCCAAAGACCACGCCATTGGGGTTGATCAGGAACACCTGGCCGTTGGCGTCGATGCGGCCCTGGATATCACTGCCGTTGGTGCCGACCACTCGGTTGAGGGCGACCGACTGGCTACCGGGCTGATGGAAGCTGACGCTTTCGTCGCCGGCGACGCTGAAGTCGTTCCAGTGGGTGATCAGCTTGTTGCTCTGCTGCTCGACGGTCATTTGCTTGCCGTCGCTGGTGGTGTGAATGCCGGCCTCGCCCGCGACTATCGCCGCTCCTCCCGGCAGGGCGAAGGCCGGGGCCTGAGCCAGCAGGCCCAGCAGCGAGAAGCCGGCGGCGATCACGACCTTGAGCCGGCTTGATTTGCCTCGGCGTCGGGTGCCTTCGCTGGCGACGTTCCAGCAACCAGTGGCCTGGTTCCAGATCAATGCATAACTTTTGTTCATGGTGCATCCTCTAAGTGAATACTCTGCTGGTCCCCCCAGCAGAACGGGTACTACGGGTGTGGAGCGGGAATGACGGCCTGCTCCGAGCGATCGTGAAAGACGGTGTGTCAGTCCTCCCAAGCCATGGGGGAAGGAGGGAAGAACGCTTGGTCCGTCGGGTGCTGCGCCAATACGCAATCGCGGGCTGTTTCTCTCAACCAAATTGGATTTCGTGCACTTGGGACCGATTGTTTGGATGGGGTATGAAAAACCTTTATCGAGTCATGGGCTTTAAAGGGGGTTCCATACTTTCGATGTTCGATTGACTTGTTTGCTTCAAGCATTAATTGGCGCGGCTGTGGAGCCTTCTGGGAGTTGCTTGTATTTGCTGGTTGGGCCGGGGTGATTAATTAAGCAAAAGGCAGGGGGCAAAAAAACCAGAACTTTCTTAACTGGTGGTTAGCCCTTTCCTGTTTGAATGGGGAGGCAGGAGGCTCTTGCTCGCTGCTGTTGAGGCTTGTCCTGCCTCACGCTGTAAAAGGGCCGCATTGACGGGCTTTGTGCCATACCCCGCGCTGCTTTTGTTTTGGCTGCATGCTCGGACCGCTTCTGGCTAGCCTCTTTTTTGGAGGCGAGGCGCGGCGGTATTGGGAAGTTTCAGTGTCGCTGAAAGTTTTGCGTGGTGATTGTTGGAATTGAGGTTCGGATATAAATGATGGGGCGGTTATTTGTCTTGAGGGAGTCGACTTATATTCGCTTGATCTCCAGATTTTTATATTGCGTTTGTTTTTGTCGGTAGTCAGGTCGATGGGGCATGAAGTTAGCAGTCATATTATTTAAATAACGGCCGCACATTCATATCGACCTGAAAATTCAGGGTTGCAAATACCCAAGGAGTCGTCCTTGGGGGGCGCTGCCTGTGCTTACGATTTCCGCGCTGGATATTGGCGCGACGGCCCAGAATCAGGGGGATTTTGAGAATCGTCCTACTGATAATAAGAATTATCTCATGTAAATTTCCTCCCCCCGATCCATTCGAACGTTACTCATATCGGCACAGTGGCCTTATCGCGCCATCGATATTTTTCACTAAGGCGAAACACTGGGCCTCAGCCGTTCGATTCACACGGAGTAGAGCATTTACCGTGAAGATTCCAGTCATCGCCGGAGTGATTCTGGCCAGCTTGTCCCTGCTTTTTTCTACCTCTTCCCAGGCTGGCATCAATCTGGAAAACACCCGTGTGGTGCTTGCGGCACCGAGCAAGCAAGCCTCCCTGGTGATCAAGAACAGCGCGGCCGAGGACCTGATGTTCCAGGCCTGGATAGAAGGGGCTGACAAGAGCGAGGATGTGCCCTTCGCCCTCACCCCGGTGCTCAAGCGCCTGAGTGGCGAGCAGCAAGTGCTGCGCATCCTCTACAGCGGCAAGGGCTTGCCGACCGACAAGGAGTCGGTGTTCTGGCTGAACGTGCGCGAGGTCCCGCAAAAGTCCCGGGAGGACAATACCCTGCAAATCGCCGTGCAGCAGCGTCTCAAGCTGTTCTACCGGCCAGCCGGGCTACCGGGAAAGGTCGTGCAGGCCCCGCAACAGCTCAAGTGGCGGCTGCTGGCCAAAGACGGCAAACCCTATCTGGAAGTGACCAATCCATCGGCTTTCCATCAGTCTTTTGCCGCGATCACGTTGCGGATGGGAAGCAAGAGTTTCACTGCACCGATCGATATGGTCGCGCCGACCACCACTGCCCAGGTCGAGATTCCCGAACTGCCGAACGGCGTCCAGGCCAACGACCTCAAGGTTGAATTCGAAGTCATTGGTGATTACGGCGGAATCCTCAAATACGACAGTACTATCTCCGGCTGAGGTTTGGCGTCTTTTTGGTAGCGACGGAAACTTTCTTGCTACTTCTTTTGGCCATCATCGATTTGTACTCGGACACTTAACGGGGCGTGGGAAGGAATTCTATTTATATGCGAAAACTGGTACTTGTCTTGATGTTTTTATCCGGTCTGTTTGTTCGGGAGGCGTTTGCAATTTGTACGTATCCGGATATCCCGCGAGCGCTGGACATCGTTTTACCCTCTCAGGCCGCCATTAAGGAAGCTCCTATTGGAGGGGAACTTGCCAGGCATGAGGTGAGGCTCTGGAGTGGTTCTTTTACGTGCTCTGATGATTACCAGGAGCTCACTATCCGCATCAGTACTGCACTGAAACCATCGGCGATACCTAAGGTTTATGAAACAGGTGTCAAAGGCCTTGGCGTTCAATTCTGTTTGAACTGGTGGGGTTCTTTGGTGTGTCCTTTCTATAGCCAGGGGCTTCATAACTTGGGAGGTAAGGCGCTCCCTTCGTATCTAGTAACGAGGATCATCCGCACGGGCCGCGATGTAGAGTCAGGAAAAAGTGTACCCATGGCGTTCACCATAGATTGGGTAGCCGGAGGTGCTGCCCTTCAGGTCAAAGGGCAAGGCACTACCGAACTGGTCAACGATGTGTATTTTTCCGGATGCGAGTCGGTGGGCGCGGCGGTCAATGTGCAGATGGGTAAACAAACCATCCAGCACATCAAGAATGGTAGCGCCAGGGAGGTGCCGTTCAACTTCGATGTGCGCTGTAGCGGGTTGACGTCTGGTGCAAAAGTCCCGGTGAAAGTCTACTTCGAAGGCACCTCCCAGGCCGACGGCATGCTCAAGCTTTCCAATCTGGGCCAGTCCGGTGTCGCATCGGGGGTGGGAATTTCCCTGGTCAACGACAAGGGCGTCAAGTTGCCGTTCGACATCGCCCGATCCGTCGCTCTCGACTGGAACAGGGATGCTGCCGATGGCTCCATTTACCGATTCTCCGGCAAAGCCAAGTACGCTCCGACAGGGGACGAGATGAAACCGGGCAAAGGCGATGCGACCATGAGCTTCGTTATCAACTACAACTGATTGATTGGCGGCGGGCACAAATCCTTTTGCTCGCCGACCTGTTCCCAGCCCGGCCGGATCTCTGTCGCCAGCCCGCTGTTATCCAGCTTTTCCGAGCGCGCCAGAGAGCAAATGGAAGGCCGCTCAAGAGAGGTTCTCGCCGCTGATTTCACAACAGCCGGCGCCCGGCTAGAATACCGACGGATCACTCTTGATCCATCCCCTATTTGCCACAGATCAAAGCGTCACTTTCCATAAGAGGGTGATGCTGTTGTTCGTGGGGCAATGGCCCGCTTACTCCGGTTGCCGGGGTTCGAATTCCAGGAAGGTATTCCATGATTCCAGCGTGCTGTCGGATTGTCGTTCTCTGCCTGTTACTTGCTCCATCGCCGCTACTGCTCGCGCAGGAATCAGACATCTCGCTTATCGCAAGGGTGGCAGTGACCAGCCGACCATGGCTGAGCGAAGCAGACCGCCAGTGGCTGGCAAGCAGAGGTCCGCTCACGATCGGCGTGGCACTGCCCGACTACCCGCCGCTGGGCATGCTCGACGTCAATCGCTTTCAGGGAATCACCGCGGACTATCTGGCCTTGCTGTTCGAAATCCCCCCTCACGTCCGTCTGTTTGCTTCCCGGCAGGCGGCGTTGACCGCGTTGCACAATGGCGAGATCGACCTGGTCGGCGGCGGCTCCGCGGTGGATGCCGAGGACCACGGCCTGCTACTGACCCAGGCCTATGAACCGAACCAACCCGTGCTGGTAACAGCCGAGAGCCACCCCTTCGACCCAGAGAAAACCGGCACCCGGCTCGGCGTATTTGCCGGCTATCGTGCCGAGGAAAAAGTCTCCGCCGCTTATCCGAACAGCCAGGTCCTGCCCTTTGTCTCGCCGCTGCGCGCGCTCGAGGCATTGAGCCTGGGTGAGGTCGATGGGGTGATCGACGATGCGGTGTCGGCTCACTACCTGATCAACATCAACTACCTGCTGGACCTGCATATCGAAAACTTCGCTCCGGTGGAAAGCCGTGGTTTCGGTTTCCTGGTGCGCGCTTCCGATACGCGATTGCATGGCGTGATCGAACGCGCCTTGCCGTCCATACGCTCGCGGCATAGCGAAAAGATCCTGCGTAACTGGAGTGCGGGGAGCAGCCTGCGCCTGACCCAGCAGCGCGTGAAACTGACGCCCGCCGAGAACCGTTGGCTGGCGGCACACCCGGAAATCCCGGTGAGCGTCAGTGACTCTCTCGGAGCATTGGGGCAACTGGACAGCGGTGGGCAGGTACGGGGTATCGGCCCCGATTACCTCAAGTTGATCAGCCAGCGAAGCGGCCTGACGTTTCGCCCTGTCCGGGCGCAGAACTATACCGAGATGAAGGCGCAGATAACCCAGGGCCAGACCCTGATGACCTCGGTCACCTCGGCAGATCCTGATACCGAGGCGGATATGGATATCCTCCTTCCTTATCTGAGAAGCTCGGTCGTGCTGATGGCCGGACCACGATCCGCACGCACCCAGGGCAGCCCTTTTCATAGCCTTGAAGACCTGCAAGGCAAGCGCCTGGCCAGCGTCCCCGGCTACTTCATCAACCCGATCATCCAGCAGGACTATCCAGATATCCGGCTACAGATCTATCCCAACTTTTTGGAGGCCATGCGCAGTGTCGATGACGGACGTAGCGACGCGTTCATCGGCAGTGACTACACCGGCCGTTTCCTGTCCGCGCAGCGTTTCAACAATCGCTTGCGGGTGATCGGCATTCTCGACGAGTTCTCCCGGCCGGTCAGCCTTGGGGTGCTGAAGGGGCAGGAAGAGTTGCGCAGCATCCTGGAGAAGGCTCAGGTCGCCATTACCCCGGAGGAGGTGGCGGACATCGTGGCGCATTGGGAACCTCGTATTTCTACCACCGGCAGCCATTTCTGGCGTGATCACCGCAGTAATATCCTGCGGCTCGGCGGTGTATTCGGCTTGCTGGTCCTGCTGTCGCTGATCTGGGGTTTCTACCTGACCCGCCAGGTGCGCAAGACTCGCCAGGCCGAAGGCGAGCTGGCGCTGGCGCGGGAGAAGGCCGAAGCAGCCAACGAGGCCAAGAGCGTGTTCCTGTCCACCATGAGCCATGAGATCCGAACCCCGCTGAACGCCATCATCGGCCTGCAGGAAGTGGTGCAGCAGAAGGCCGAACGGGGCGAGCTGGACCAGGCTTCGCTGGCGATCGCGCAAGAGGCCGCGCAGGGGCTGCTGTTGCTGCTCGGCAATGTGCTCGACCTGACCCGGATCGAGTCCGGCATGATCGATTCCGCACCGGAGCCGGTGCAGCTCAAGGCGCAGATTGAAGCTATCGCGCCCCTGGTGGTCGGCATGGCGCGGCAGAAGCACCTGGCGTTCGAGATGCAGTTCACGGGCGACATGGAGCAATGGGTGCTGATCGATCCGCTGCATTTGAAACAGGTGCTGTTCAACCTGTTGAGCAACGCCATCAAGTTCACCGAGCGGGGCAGGGTGACGCTGCATGCCTCGGGCCGCCGGGAGGCAGAGCATCTGCACCTGGTGCTGGAGGTGATCGACAGCGGTATCGGTATCTCGGAGGAGGATCAGGCCAGGTTGTTCCAGCCATTCTCCCAGGTCGGCTCGGCCCAGGCCGGGCAAACCTTTGGCAGCGGCCTGGGGCTGAATATCACCCGGCAATTGGTCGAACTCATGGGCGGCAGCATCGTCCTGAGCAGCGAGCCGGATATCGGCTCCTGCTTCAGCGTGACCCTGCAACTGCCCCTGGTCGAGGCGCCTGCCGAAGCCGCGGCAGAAGTGCCACAAGCGATCACGGAGGCGCTTTCGCTGAACATCCTCGTCGCCGAAGACAATGCGTTCAGCCGGCTGACGCTGGAAGAGCAATTGCTGGTCCTGGGGCATCGCGTGACGCTGGTCGAGGATGGGCAGGCGGCCTGGGAAGCCTGGCTGGCTGCCGAGTACGACGTGTTGATCACCGACAGCCAGATGCCGCGCCTGGGCGGCTATGACTTGACCCTGCGCATCCGCCAGAAGGAGCGCGAGGAGGGGCGCAGGCGCTGCTGGATCCTTGGTGCGACCGCCAGCGCCGAGGATGCGGAAACCCAGCGCTGCCTGTCCGCCGGGATGGACGATGTGGTGTTCAAGCCCCTGACGCAGCAGGTGCTGCGACAGGCGCTGGAGAATACTCAACGCGATCCTGCGCGGGCTTGAGCACGACGAACTGATTACTAGGAAAGCATTCCGACAATCCCATCACGAACGATGGCGGCGCTGGTTGAGCTCGCCCAGCGCCGCCCGTTCGCTCAAGGTGGTTGGTAAGAAAAATCCTATAAGTTTTAAGAATCGACTGATTTACGTCTGACATGGGCTCCACTCACTCTTTAACGCATTCGCGCCGCGTTCTGCCCACCTTCCTGCCTACAACCCCCACCACGCGTGGCACTCCTCGCACAGAGAGCAGCCGTGGACAGCGAAGCCGATCCCCTGAAGTCACCCTGGCCAATACGGATAAGTCCGAACGAACCGCAGATCGCTGGCCAAGCCCTTTCAAACATTCCTTCCACCGGAGATGACAATGACCCTTCTCTATCGCGACATGAATCAAGCCCAACTCGATGCGGCGTACAACAATACGCAAGCGGTGCCGGATTTCCCCGGTATCTACGCCGCCTTGCAGGCGCGTAGCGCCAGTTTCTATGCCTCTGCGGCCGGTCGCCTCAACCTGCCTTACGGCACGGCGCCTCGACAGCGTTATGACTGGCTGCCTTGTGGAAAAGCCGACGCCCCGACGCTCATCTTCATCCATGGCGGGTATTGGCAGAATTGCAGCAAGGAAGACTTTGCATTCATCGCCGCCGGGCCCCTGGCGGCGGGGTTCAACGTCGTCCTGGCCGAATACACGCTTGCGCCGCAAGCCTCGATGACCCAGATCGTCAGCGAGATTGGCAGCCTGCTCGAGCATCTCCAGGCCGACGCCGATCAGCTGGGGATCGCAGGGCACAAGGTGGTCTTGAGCGGGCACTCGGCAGGCGGACACCTGGCGCTGCAGTTCCGCTCGCACCCATGGGTGACCGATGTCCTGGCCATCAGCGCACTGGTCGACCTGGAACCCATCAGCCTGTCGTGGCTGAACGAGAAGCTGAGTCTCTCGGAGGCGGAAATCGATGCGTATAGCCCGCTGTATCATATCGACAAGGGCGCGAATACATGGGTCGCGGTAGGCGCCGACGAGCTGTCGGAACTGGTCCGCCAGTCGGATGAATACGCCAAGCAGGCCTTGGCTCGAGGAGAGTCTGTGCAGCTGATTCACGTGCCGGGCTGCACGCACTTTTCAGTACTGGATGAAATGGCAAAACCGCAGGGAGCCCTGCTTCAGGCCCTGTCATCCATCCGTTGACCGTGGATCTGCACTGAGCAAAGTCTGGATCAAGCCGCCAGTTGCCGGCGGCTCGATCGAGCAGGGCGTTGGGAGGCTTACATCGACAGGATCAGGCGCCCGGCGAACAGAATCAGGATCACCCCCATGGTCCGTTCGAACCAATGGCCCATGCGCATGAACAGCAAGCGCACCCGCGGGCTGGAAAAGAACAGCGCGACGATCACGAACCACAGCGCGTTCACGCAACACATCCACACGCCGTAGAGCGCCTGCACCTTGAGGGGCGTGGTGGCGCTGATCACCGTGGTGAAAATCGCCAGGAAGAACAGCGTGGCCTTGGGGTTGGTGGCGTTGGTCAGAAAGCCGGTCATGAAGGCCTTGGGCAAAGTCTGCCGCTGTGCTTGATCATTACCCGCATCGCTGCCTTCGATCGAAGTCTTGGGCTTGCTGCGCAGCAGGCTGACTCCGAGATAAAGAATGTAGGCACCGCCCACCACCTTGGCCACACTCAGCAGCCATGGCGTGGTGTGCATCAGCGCACCGACCCCCAGCAGGGTGTACAGCACATGCACGGAAATCCCCGCGCCGATGCCGATGGCCGTGCACAGCCCGACCACCCGGCCAAAGCGCACGCTCTGGCGGATGGTCACGGCAAAGTCGGGCCCGGGAGCCACCACGGCGAGAAAGTGGATGGTCGCCAGGGCCAGGAATTCGCCTAGATAGTTGGAAAGCATTTCAACTCCAGAAGGTCAGGGGGGACGAGCTGCCGCGATAGCCGACAAAAAAGGAAAGGCTCAGGCGCGGGTTGGCCACCCCCGGGGTGACGGCGTGCATGCGCCTTGAATTGAACATGATGAAATCCCCGGGCTCCGGGCGGACTTCCAGCGAGGGTGTGCCGAGCAGGGTGGGATCGATGCCGTAGCTGTCGCCGCGCATCTCGTCGAACTGGTCGGGTGAAATATCGTGATTCCACATCTGCAGGGCGCCGCCGGCCTCGGGCATGTTCAGATAGAGGTTGCAGGCGAACTGCGCTTCCAGGCTGTGGGCCTGGAAGCTGTCGGGGGCGTCCTTGGCGAAAATGTCGTGATGGGCGAGGAAGCACACGCCGGGCTTCACCACCCGGGACAGGCCGACGTACATCTTGCGCCCGTACAGGTTTTCCAGGTGGGCGCCAGCGGGCCAGGACTCGTCGAGCATGCAGCGCAGGGTGTCGACAGGAGAGGCGTAGGGCGCGCAGCGCGAACGCAGTTCGTCGATGTTGGCGGTGGCGCGCTCGAAATAGTCCTCGATCAGCAGCGGCTGGTTTTCCGCTTCGTAAAACGCCATGCCGATACGGCCGATGCTGGGAGCGTTGATGTAGCCCTCGAAGCCGGGAGCGAGAATCTTGTCGCCCAGCTGGATCGCCTGGGCGTGCGGCAGGAAGTTCTTGATGCGCAGGGCGAGCACTTGTTCCTGGGCCAGTTTTTTTATGCACGTCTCATCGAGACGCTCGACGTCAAGCATCATCTGCAGATCCCTCTATCCGATAGTCGTCGAACCCGCGCACGCGGGTTTCCCCTGTGTCAGGCGATGCGTCGCGTGATGTGCAAGGCGACACCGCCGATGAATCAGTCCACGTGGTAGTGAACTGAAAGCATTCCTTTCTTTTGCGAGAGGGAGGCGATAGTGACGTTGCCCAATTCCTTCAGGCGCTTCACGTGGGTACCACCGCAACCATAGGCGGGAAGCTCGCCAAAACCGATTTCCCGCGAACCTTCACGCAGCGAGACCAGGCGCGGCAGGTCGGCGGCAATCCAGTGATCGATGCCATTCTGCAGGCTGTCGACGTCGAGTTCCTGCGGACTGTCGCCGGGCTTGAAGGACACGCGGCCCTCGCCAGGCCAGTGATGGGCCTTGACCGGGACCCAGCCGCGGGTTTCGCCGAAATGGCCGATCAGGTGCCCGGCCGAGTGCATGCGGGTATTGAACTGGCGGCGCTGTTCATCGACCTGGACCTGGACCATGCCCGGTTGCACCGGCTGGCTGACGTAATGAACGATCCGCTCGGGTTCCTGGACCACGCGCAATACCTGGCTTTCGCCGATCCAGCCGGTATCGCAGGGTTGGCCGCCGCCTTGGGGATGAAAAATCGTGGCACGCAGGACCACCGCGAATTCGTTGTCCTGCGGGGTGCATTCGAGCACTTCAACGTTGGCCTTGAGTTCATCATTATGAAAAAAGAGGCGAAGCGTCATATTCCGTGCCCTTATTAAAATGTCTTTTTTAATTATATGGTGCGGCGGAATTGCGTGATAATCCGTTCAAACCTCAAAGGACTGTTGTGCTGTGAGCATAAATCTCCCCCTTCCGCTGCTGGGTGAAATGGCGATTTTCGTCAAGGTCGTCGAGGTCGGCAGCTTCTCCGAAGCCGCGCGCCAGCTGGGCTCTTCACCGTCGGCGGTGAGCCGCAGCATTTCCCGGCTGGAGAAGGCGCTGGCAATTCGCCTGCTGCAACGCACCACGCGCAAGTTGCGCTTGAGCGAAGGGGGCGAGGAGGTGTTCAAGCGTTGCAGCGAGATGGTCAGCGCCGCCAAGTCGGTGATGGAAATCAGCGGTCAATTCACCCATGAGGCCGAAGGGCTGGTGCGGGTCAGCGTGCCCAAGGCGGTGGGGCGTTTTGTCGTGCATCCCTATATGCCCGAGTTTCTGCGACGCTATCCCAAGGTCGATGTCGAGCTGTTGCTGGAAGATCGCAACATCGACCTGATCGACGATAACGTCGACCTGGCCATCCGCATCACCGATCGACCGCCGGCGGGGCTGGTCGGGCGCCAGTTGCTGACCATCGACCATATGCTGTGCGCCACGCCGCAGTACCTGGCCGAGCACGGGACGCCGAGCCATCCCCACGACCTGCTCAACCACAGCTGCATTTACCTGGGCGAAACCCCCAGCGATGCGCGCTGGAAGTTCAAGAAGGGCAGCAAGTCGGTGACCGTCGGCGTGCGCGGGCGTTATGCGGCCAATCACACCGGGGTAAGGCTGGGAGCAGTGCTGGAGCATATTGGCATCGGCAGCTTGCCGTACTTCACCGCGCGGCATGCCCTGGAGCAGGGCTTGCTGGTGCAGGTACTGCCGGACTGGACGTTTCTCGCCTCCTACCATGGCGGCGCCTGGTTGCTGCATTCGCCGACCCGTTACCTGCCGCCGAAGCTGCGGGTATTCATCGATTACCTGGTGGAGTGCCTGGCCAAGGAGCCGACCTTGAGTCGGCAGGGCAAGCAGGAAGCCAAAGGCTACGAACAGCCCGAAGGCGATGGCGCCGGCTGAGCCAGCCGCTCATGGGCAGAAAAACAAAAGGCCCGCCGGTTCAACCGTGCGGGCCTTTGGAGTGTCCGGGCCGGACTCAGTGCTTGCTGTCCTGGGCGGAGAGCGCCAGCAGCTGCTTTTCCTGGTTCCAGTCGAACGGTTCATCGTTCTGCTCGGCCTCGTAGCGGCGTTCTTCAAGCGCCTGGTACAGGTCGATTTCTTCGTCGGGCATGTAGTGCAGGCAATCCCCGGCGAAGAACCACAGCAGGTCGCGCGGTACCAGATGGGCGACCTGTGGATAACGCTGCATCACCTGGCACAGCAGGTCCTGGCCCAGGTACTGGCTTTCGATCGGGTCGATCGGCAGCGAGGCGCGCAGTTCGTCGAAGCGTTCCAGGAACAAGGCATGGCTTTCTTCGGGAACCTGCTCGGCTTCACCCACGGCGACCAGGATACTGCGCAAATGGTCGAGCAGGACGAGGTGATCGGCGACGACGTTGGACATGACATGAGTCCTCAACAGCAAAACGGGCGCGGGAGTATATAGCTCCCGCGCCCGGTTTCATAATCCGCCTGACGGTCTTGCGCCTTAGCGGGTTTTCCCTTCGCTCAGGGTCAGCTCTTCCTTGGCAAAGTCATCGACGTCGATGACTTTGCGGCGGGCGGCTTCAGCCTCGCGCAGGGTCTGGGCTTCCACCGGTTGCAATACGCCGGCTTCCAGCGCGGCGTCGATGGCATGTTCGCCGGCGACCGGTTTGACCTGGCCGCTTTTCAGCGCCTCGTGCAGTTTTTTCTGCAGAGGATGGCTGGCGCTCAACAAGTCGAAGGCCTGTTGCAGGGCGCCGACCGGGTCCTCTGCCGATTGTGGGCGGTAGCAGCCAGCCAGCAGTTCTTCCAGGGTCGGGTCGCCCTTGGCCCGGCCGATGATCGCGGCGACCTCGGCATCCAGTTCATCGGACGGGCCTTTGTGACGGCGGCCGAACGGGAAGACCACCACCCGCAGCAGGCAGCCCAGCACCCGGTTCGGGAAGTTCTCGAGCAGTTCGTCCAGCGCCCGTTCCGACTGGCCGAGGCTTTCTTCCATGGCCCAGGTGAACAGTGGTTGCAGATGCTCCGGCGAATCCAGGTCGTGGTAGCGCTTGAGGGCGGCGGAGGCCAGGTACATATGGCTGAGCACATCGCCGAGGCGTGCCGACAGGCGTTCGCGACGTTTCAGTTCGCCACCCAGCAGCATCATGCTCAGGTCGGCCAGCATGGCGAAGGCCGCGGCCTGGCGATTGAGGGCTCGGAAATAACCCTGGCTGAGCTTGTCCCCCGGCGCTTGTTCCAAGTGCCCCAGGCCCAGGTTCAGCACCAAGGTGCTGGCCGCATTGCTCACGGCAAAGCCGATGTGCTTGAGCAGCAGGCCGTCGAATTCGACCAGCGCCTGATCGTGGTCTTCGCGCCCGGCCAGGGCCATTTCCTTGAGCACGAACGGATGGCAGCGAATGGCGCCCTGGCCGAAGATCATCAGGTTGCGCGAGAGGATGTTCGCGCCCTCCACGGTGATGAAGATCGGAGCGCCTTGCCAGCTGCGGCCCAGGTAGTTGTTCGGGCCCATGATGATGGCCTTGCCGCCGTGCACGTCCATGGCGTGGCTGATGCACTCGCGGCCGCGTTCGGTCAGGTGGTACTTGAGAATCGCCGACAGCACCGAGGGTTTTTCCCCCAGGTCGACGGCATTGGCCGTGAGCATGCGCGCGCTGTCCATCAGCCAGGCGTTGCCACCGATGCGGGCCAGGGCTTCCTGGATGCCTTCGAAGGCGTTGAGCGGGACGTTGAACTGCTCACGCACCTGGGCATATTGGCCGGTCACCAGGCTGGTGAACTTGGCCGCGCCGGTGCCGACGGCCGGCAGGGAAATGGAGCGGCCGACCGACAGGCAGTTCATCAGCATCATCCAGCCTTTGCCGAGCATTTCCTGGCCGCCGATAAGGAAGTCCAGGGGGATGAACACGTCCTTGCCGGAGTTCGGGCCGTTCATGAAGGCGGCGCCGAGCGGCAGGTGGCGGCGGCCGATTTCCACGCCGGGGGTGTCGGTCGGAATCAGCGCCAGGCTGATCCCCAAGTCTTCATCCTCGCCCAGCAGGTGGTCCGGGTCGTAGGCCTTGAAGGCGAGGCCGAGGAGGGTGGCGACCGGGCCCAGGGTGATGTAGCGCTTTTCCCAGTTCAGGCGCAGGCCGATGGTTTCCTCGCCTTGCCATTGGCCTTTGCAGATCACCCCGGTATCGGGCATGGCGCCAGCGTCGGAACCGGCCAGCGGGCCGGTGAGGGCGAAGCACGGGATATCGTCGCCACGGGCCAGCCGCGGCAGGTAGTGGTTACGCTGTTCGTCGGTGCCGTAATGCAGCAGCAATTCGGCCGGGCCGAGGGAGTTGGGGACCATCACGGTGGACGCCAGGTCGCCGCTGCGGGTTGCCAGTTTCATCGCCACTTGCGAGTGGGCATAGGCGGAGAAACCCTTGCCGCCGAACTCCTTGGGAATGATCAGGGCAAAGAAGCCGTGTTGCTTGATGTGCTCCCAGGCCGCGGGCGGCAGGTCCATGGACTGGCCGATCTGCCAGTCGCTGACCATGGCGCACAGTTCTTCGGTGGGGCCGTCGATGAAGGCCTGTTCCTCTTCGCTCAGTTGCGCTTTCGGGTAGGCCAGCAGTTTGTTCCAGTCCGGACGGCCGCTGAACAGTTCACCGTCCCACCAGACCGTGCCGGCATCGATGGCGTCGCGTTCGGTTTGCGACATCGGCGGCAGGACTTTCTGGAACCAGCTGAACAGCGGGGCGCTGAAGTACTTGCGGCGCAGGTCGGGCAGTAGCAAGGGCGCCGCCACCGCGGCCAGCAATACCCAGAAGATCAGCAGCAACCAGCCCGGTGCATGGCTGAAGGCGCCCATGGCCAGTAGGTAGACGGCCACCACGCCCAGGGCGGGCAGGGGGGCGATGCGGCGGTGGGCCAGGTAGGCAATACCGACCAGCAGAACCAGTATCCACAACAACAGCATATTTAATCCTCCGTGAAGC
This sequence comes from Pseudomonas sp. RW409, assembly GCF_003184125.1. Classification (NCBI taxonomy): domain Bacteria; kingdom Pseudomonadati; phylum Pseudomonadota; class Gammaproteobacteria; order Pseudomonadales; family Pseudomonadaceae; genus Pseudomonas; species Pseudomonas sp. RW409. Next base: position 124,797 of record NZ_QHHP01000034.1, read on the forward strand.
CAGGGGCAAAATCACCCAAAGAGCTTAGTCGGCATCCGACAAAAGGGGTGACAGGGCAGTGCGCTTGAAGCGGTAAGAAGAAGCGGACGCAGCGCGTCAGGCATCGGGTCAGCAGCTTGTCGATCTTGTCAGGCTCGAAGCGGCAGCCTCTGATGTTTGGCCGAAACGTCGTTATCGCTGGGATGAGGCCGTCGTTAGACTCGAGACTTCACTCGGAGATATCTCCATGCACGAGTACTTGAGTCCCAGCCGCTTCATCGATAGTGACCATCCCGCGGTGGTGGAGTTCGCGGAAACTCATCGTGGCCCCAGCAGCGATCCGCTGGAGCAGGCGGTGAGCCTCTATTACGCGGTGCGCGAGGCCGTGCGCTACAACCCCTACACCTTCAGTCGCGACCCCGAGACCCTGCGTGGCAGCCATGCCCTGGCCGCGGGCGAAAGTTACTGCGTGCCCAAGGCCACCCTGCTTGCCGGTTGCGCGCGGCATTGCGGGATCGCCGCGCGGATCGGCCTGGCGGACGTGCGCAATCACCTGTCGACCCCGCGTTTGCTGGAATTGCTGCGCAGTGACGTGTTTGCCATGCACGGTTATACCGAGCTGTACCTGCAAGGGCGCTGGGTCAAGGCCACGCCGGCGTTCAACCGGAAACTCTGCGAGATGTACGATGTGGCGCCACTGGAGTTCGATGGCCGCCACGACAGCGTATTCCACCCCTTCAACCGCCAGGGCGAGCAGATGATGGAGTACGTGCTGGACCACGGACAATTCGCCGATGTCCCCGAGACCTTCTTCTTCAAACACCTGGAAACCTGTTATCCGCACCTGTTCGGCGAGCAGATGCCGATGCTGCTGGGCGACATGCAGAGTGATTTGAGTCAGGTCTGATCCGGCGTAGACTGCCTCGGCATTCATCACTGAGGAGCGGTCATGCTGAAGATCTGGGGTCGGAAAAACTCGTCGAATGTCAGGAAAGCATTGTGGTGCGCCGAAGAACTCGGCCTGACCTACGAGGCGGTGGATGCCGGTGGTGCCTTCGGTGTGGTGGACACCCCGGCGTATCGGGCGATGAACCCCAATGGGCGGATTCCGCTGATCGAGGACGACGGCTTCGTGCTGTGGGAATCCAACACCATCGTGCGTTATCTCGTCGCGCGCCATGCCGCCGGTACGGCCTGGTACCCGGACGATGTGCGGGCGCGGGCCTCGGCCGAGAAGTGGATGGACTGGACCACCTCGACCTTTGCCGAACCCTTCCGCCACCTGTTCTGGGGTGTGCTGCGCACGCCGGCGCAGCAGCAGGACTGGGACAAGATCAATGCCGCGCTGCACAACTGCGGCGAACTGCTGGCAGTGGTCGACCAGGCCCTGGCCGAACATCCCTACCTGTCCGGCGACGAAATCGGCATGGGCGATATCCCCCTGGGCAGTTTCATTTATGCCTGGTTCGAAATGCCCATCGAGCGCCCGCCATTGTCTAATCTGCAAGCCTGGTACGCACGCTTGCAGCAGCGTCCGGCCTATCGCAAGGCGGTGATGACCGCGTTGACTTAATACTGACTATCAACACAGGTGACTGTACTTGTGCGGCGTCGGCAAGCACCATTGGGTGTATCCGGCGCCGTTGCAATGCAGGCGATCCGCTCTTACCTATAATGTTCTCCCTTCTTGGTGCGTAAATCCGATATGAGTTCCGCTCTGTCCATCCGGCAGCTAACCAAAACCTACGGCAACGGTTTCCAGGCCCTGAGTGGTATCGATCTGGATGTCGCCGAAGGTGACTTCTTCGCCTTGCTCGGCCCCAACGGTGCCGGCAAATCCACCACCATCGGCATCCTCTCGACCCTGGTGAACAAGACCAGCGGCACGGTGAGCGTCTTCGGCCATGACCTGGACCGCGAGCCCGCCGCGCTCAAGCGTTGCATCGGCGTGGTGCCGCAGGAGTTCAACTTCAACCAGTTCGAGAAGACCTTCGACATCGTCGTGACCCAGGCCGGTTACTACGGCATCCCGACCAAGGTCGCCAAGGAGCGGGCCGAGCAGTACCTGACCCAGCTCGGGCTGTGGGACAAGCGTGATGTGCCGTCGCGCTCGCTGTCCGGCGGCATGAAGCGCCGGCTGATGATCGCCCGCGCCCTGGTGCACGAGCCGCGCCTGTTGATCCTCGACGAACCAACCGCTGGCGTGGACATCGAGCTGCGTCGTTCGATGTGGACCTTCCTCACCGAACTGAACCAGAAAGGCATCACCATCATCCTCACCACCCATTACCTGGAGGAGGCTGAGCAGCTGTGCCGCAACATCGGCATCATCGACCACGGCACCATCGTCGAGAACACCAGCATGCGCCAGTTGCTCAGCCAGCTGCATGTGGAAACCTTCCTGCTCGACCTGAAGACCGACATGAAGGTGGCGCCGCAACTGATCGGCTATCCGAGCAAGCTGGTCGACAGTCACACCCTGGAAGTCCAGGTCGACAAGGCCGTGGGCATCACCGCGCTGTTCAGCCAGTTGGCCCAGCAGAACATCGAAGTGCTGAGCCTGCGTAACAAAACCAATCGCCTTGAGGAGTTGTTCGTGTCCCTGGTGGAGAAAAACTTGTCGAAGGTGGCGGTATGAGTTCCGAGCTACGGCCCAACCTTGTCGCGCTGAACACCATCGTCTATCGCGAAGTCCGGCGTTTTACCCGGATCTGGCCGCAAACCCTGCTGCCGCCGGCGATCACCATGGTTCTGTACTTTGTGATCTTCGGCAACCTGATCGGCCGGCAGATCGGCGACATGGGCGGTTTCACCTACATGGAGTACATCGTGCCGGGCCTGATCATGATGTCGGTGATCACCAACTCCTACGGCAACGTGGTCTCGAGTTTCTTCGGCAGCAAGTTCCAGCGCTCCATCGAGGAATTGATGGTGTCGCCGGTGTCGCCGCACACCATCCTCATCGGCTACACCCTGGGCGGTGTGCTGCGGGGGCTGGCGGTGGGCGTGATCGTGACGCTGCTGTCGCTGTTCTTTACCCATCTGCAAGTGCACCACCTGGGCATCACCTTGCTGGTGGTGGTCCTGACGGCGACCATCTTTTCGCTGCTGGGCTTTATCAACGCGGTATTTGCACGCAACTTCGACGATATCTCGATCATCCCGACCTTCGTGCTGACCCCGCTGACTTATCTGGGCGGAGTGTTCTACTCCATCACCCTGCTGCCACCGTTCTGGCAGACGGTGTCGCTGGCCAACCCCGTGCTGCATATGGTCAACGCCTTCCGTTTCGGCATCCTGGGGGTTTCCGACATCCAGATCAGCGTGGCCATTACCTTCATGCTGGTCGCCACCGTGGTCCTGTACTTCGGTTGTGCCCGCCTGCTGGTCAGTGGTCGCGGCATGCGCCAGTAAGCCTGCGCAGATACAACAACGGCCTCCCTCGGGAGGCCGTTTGCGTTTCTACAGCCGGCTCTGCCTGCGGCGGCGCCATTGCCGGCCGACCCACCAGCGCCAATACAGCATGGTCAGGCAATAGGCGAGGGCGCCCAGCACCAGGCCGGCCACCACCGAGCCCAGCAGGAAGGGTTGCCAGAGGGTCGAGAGTTCGCCGCTGATCCATTCCCAGGTCAGCTCGTCGGGCAGGGTCCGGGCGGGCACGTTCATCAACCAGGCACCGACCTGATAGGTGCAGAAAAACACCGGCGGCATGGTGATCGGGTTGGTCAGCCAGACCAGGCTCACGGCAATCGGCATGTTGCCGCGCACGGAAATGGCCAGCACCGCGGCCAGCAACATTTGCGCCGGGATCGGCATGAAGGCCGCGAACAGGCCGACCGCCATGGCGCGTGCCACGGAGTGCCGGTTGAGGTGCCAGAGGTTGGGGTCATGCAGCAACGTGCCAAGAAAGCGTAAGGACTTGTGTTCCCTGATGCTGGTTGGATCTGGCATGTAACGTTTGAATAGGCGCCGGGGCATAAGGCTTCTCGGTCAGTTCAAGCGGCAAGTATGCCCGGATTCTAGAAGGCGCCCATTCAGACTTTGTGACAAATGATAAAGCTGGCGCCCTGTCCGCTGAGCTAAGCCAGAGAGTGGGAACACTCAAAAACTGCTCAAGGACGGGCTTATGCGCACAGGGATGCTGGCGTTGGCGGCGGGGCTTTTGAGCCTGCGCTTTTTGCCGGCGCTGCCAGCGATCGGATGGCTGGCAGTGCTGCCGGTGGTGGCCTTGATGCTGCTGCCGTTTCGCACCTATCCATTGGCTTTTTTCCTGTTGGGCCTGGCGTGGGCTTGCGTGAGTGCGCAATGGGCGCTGGACGATCGTTTGCCGGAACCGCTCGACGGACAGACCCGCTGGCTTGAGGGCCGGGTAGTGGGACTGCCGCAGCAGGCCGAGGGCGTGCTGCGTTTCGAACTGGAAGGCGGGCGGGCACGGCGCGGACGGATTCCCCAGCGCCTGCGCCTGGCCTGGTATGGCGGGCCGCCGGTGCACAGCGGCGAACGCTGGCGCCTGGCGGTAAAACTCAAGCGCCCCGCTGGGCTGGTCAATCTGCAGGCCTTCGATCACGAGGCCTGGCTGCTGGCCCAGCGCATTGGCGCCACGGGCACGGTCAAGGATGGGCAACTGCTGGCCGCCACGCAGGAGAGCTGGCGTGCGCGCATTCGCCAACGCTTGCTGCAAGTTGATGCCCATGGGCGCGCCGGTGGCCTGGCGGCCCTGGTGCTGGGTGACGGCTCGGGGCTGAGCCGGGAGGATTGGCGTGTCCTGCAAGACACCGGGACCGTGCACCTGATGGTGATTTCCGGGCAGCACATCAGTTTGCTGGCTGCCGTAATGTATGCCCTGGTGGCGGGACTGGCCCACTACGGCCTGTGGCCCGGACGTTGGCCCTGGCTGCCCTGGGCCTGTGGGCTGGCGTTCGCTTCGGCCCTGGGGTACGGATTGCTGGCGGGCTTCGACGTGCCGGTGCGTCGCGCCTGTGTGATGGTTGCCCTGGTGCTGATCTGGCGCCTGCGCTTTCGTCACCTGGGGGCCTGGTGGCCGTTCCTGCTGGCGTTGAATGCGGTGCTGTTGTTCGAGCCCCTGGCCAGCCTGCAGCCAGGGTTCTGGCTGTCCTTTACCGCGGTGGCGGTGCTGATCCTGATCTTTGGCGGGCGTCTGGGGGGCTGGCGCTGGTGGCAGTCCTGGACCCGTATTCAATGGTTGATCGCCATCGGCCTGTGCCCGGTGCTGCTGGCGCTGGGGTTGCCCATCAGCCTCAGCGGGCCGCTGGCCAATCTGCTGGCGGAACCCTGGATCAGTCTGTTGGTGCTGCCGCCGGCGTTGCTCGGGACCTTGTTGCTGGCGGTGCCTTACCTGGGCGAAGGCCTGCTCTGGCTGGCCGGTGGTTTGCTGGATTTATTGTTCCGCGGTCTGGCGCTATTGGCTGCCCAATGGCCGGCGTGGATAGCACCGGCCATACCGCTCTGGGCCTGGAGCATCAGTGCGCTGGGGGCCTTTCTGCTGTTGTTGCCCGCGGGTGTGCCGCTGCGTCCCTTGGGATGGCCGATGCTGCTGTTGATGGTGTTCCCGCCGAAAAACACGCTGCCATACGGCGAGGCGGAAGTCTGGCAGCTGGATGTCGGGCAGGGGCTGGCGGTGCTGGTACGGACTCGCGAGCACGCGATGCTGTATGACGCCGGCCCGCGTTTTGGTGATTCCGACCTGGGCGCCCGGGTGGTACTGCCATCGTTGCGCAAGCTGGGCATCGCGCGCCTCGACCTGATGCTGCTCAGTCACGCCGATGCCGATCATGCTGGTGGCGCCGACGCCGTCCAGCGCGGCTTGCCGGTGGCCAGGCTGGTCAGCGGCGATCCCGAGGGCTTGCCGGCCTATTTGCCGGCAGAGCCTTGCGTCAGCGGCGAGCAATGGCAATGGGACGGAGTACGGTTTTCTTTGTGGCAATGGACGGATGCGCAGAACGGCAACCAGAAGTCCTGCGTGATGCAGGTCGAGGCCAAGGGCGAGCGTTTGTTGCTGACGGGGGATATCGATGCCCTGGCGGAACGCGCGTTGCTGGATACCCCGCTGGCCGTCGAGACCCATTGGTTGCAGGCGCCGCACCACGGCAGCCGCAGCTCGTCGTCCCCGGCCTTGCTCAAGGCCCTTGCGCCTTCGGCGGTGCTGATTTCCCGAGGGCACGGCAATGGCTTCGGGCATCCGCACCCGCAGGTCGTCGAGCGTTATCGCCAGCAAGGGACTGCCATTTACGACAGCGCGGAGCAAGGAGCACTACGGCTGATGTTGGGTTCCTACACCGAACCGACGAGCCTGCGGGCGCAGCGGCGCTTTTGGCGCAAATGGCCACTATCTCCTTAAATAACCGAGAGTTATTAAAGCCTGAAGGCATGCGACATCAGGTTCTTCGGTGCATTCGGCCCCTATGTTAGAGTGGCGCACTTTTTCGAGGGGACTGTCACTGTGTGGGAATTGGTCATATCCGGCGGCTGGATGATGTTGCCGATCATTCTGAGTTCCATTGTCGCGGTCGGCATCATTGCCGAGCGCCTGTGGACCCTGCGGGCCAGCCGTGTTACTCCGCCGCATCTGCTGGGGCAGGTGTGGCGCTGGATCAAGGACAAGCAACTCAATAAGGACAAACTCAAGGAACTGCGCGCCCATTCACCCCTGGGCGAGATCCTGGCCGCCGGCCTGGCCAACTCCAAGCATGGTCGCGAGGTCATGAAAGAGTGCATCGAGGAAGCCGCCGCCCGGGTCATTCACGAACTGGAGCGCTACCTCAATGCCCTCGGCACCATCGCCGCCATGGCGCCGCTGCTGGGCTTGCTGGGGACGGTGCTGGGCATGATCGATATTTTCAGCTCGTTCATGGGCTCGGGCATGACCAGCAACGCCGCGGTGCTGGCCGGTGGTATCTCCAAGGCGCTGATTACCACCGCGTCCGGCCTGATGGTCGGTATCCCGGCGGTGTTCTTCCACCGTTTCCTGCAACGCCGGGTCGATGAGCTGGTGGTTGGCATGGAGCAGGAAGCCATCAAGCTGGTCGAAGTGGTGCAGGGCGACCGCGACGTCGATCTGGCCGAGGGCAAAGCGTGAAATTCCGCCGCAAGCCACGGGAAACTATTGATATCAACCTTGCGTCGTTGATCGACGTGGTGTTTATCCTGCTGCTGTTTTTCGTCGTGACCACCACCTTTACCCGGGAAACCCAGTTGCGCGTCGAGTTGCCGGAGGCCGTCAGCGGCTCGCCGGCCGAAGACCAGCAGACCAAGCAGTTGGATATCGCCATCAGCGCCGACGGGGTGTTTTCGGTGAACAACCAGGTGCTGCCCAAGAGCGACCTGGCCAGCCTGATCGAAGCCTTGCAGAAGGAGTCGGCGGGTGACACCAACCTGCCGCTGTCCATCAGCGCCGATGGCAAGACCCAGCACCAGGCCGTCATTACCGCGATGGACGCCGCCGGCAAGCTCGGTTTCAGCCATCTGCGCATGACCACCGTCGAGGCGGCGCCAGCACCCTGATGGCCATGTCCGATCGTTTGCTTGCTGCCTGGTACAACGGCCATCCCGTGCTGAGCCTGTTGCGGCCCCTGGAATGGCTCTATCGCCGGGTGGTGGTGCGCAAGCGTGAACGCTTCCTGGCCGGCGAGGGCAATGTCTACCAGCCGCCGGTGCCGCTGGTGGTGGTGGGTAATATCACCGTGGGCGGTACCGGCAAGACGCCGCTGATCCTGTGGATGATCGAGCATTGCCAGCGCAGCGGGCTGCGGGTTGGCGTGGTCAGCCGTGGTTACGGCGCCAAGCCGCCGCAGTTGCCATGGCGGGTCGCCGCCGAGCAGAGCGCCGATATCGCTGGCGACGAACCCTTGCTGATCGTCCAGCGCACCGGCGTGCCGCTGATGATCGACCCCGACCGCAGCCGCGCCGTGCGGGCCTTGCTGGCCGCCGAGCCGCTGGACCTGATTCTCTCCGACGACGGCATGCAGCATTACCGCATGGCCCGCGACCTCGAACTGGTGCTGATCGATGCCGCGCGCGGCCTGGGCAACCGGCGCTGCCTGCCGGCCGGGCCGCTGCGCGAGCCGGTCGAGCGCCTGCAAAGCGTCGACGCAGTGCTCTACAACGGCGCCAGCGACGATCGTGAGGATGGGTTTGCCTTTCGCCTGGCGCCCACCGCCCTGGTCAATCTGCAAAGCGGCGAACGCCGCGGGCTTGAGCATTTCGCGCCAGGGCAGGCGGTACATGCGGTGGCCGGTATCGGCAATCCGCAACGTTTCTTCACTACCCTTGAAACGCTACACTGGCAGCCTGTCCCGCATGCTTTTGCCGACCACGCCGAATACAGCGCGCAGGCGCTGAGTTTCACCCCGTCGCTGCCGCTGGTCATGACCGAAAAGGATGCGGTGAAGTGCCGCACCTTCGCGGCTTCCGACTGGTGGTATCTGGCGGTGGATGCTGTGCCATCCCCGGCCTTCGTGGCCTGGTTCGATACACAGCTGATGCGCCTGTTGCCCGCTCGTCTTTTGCCTTAAACGCTTCTATCCAGGGAATTCTCATGGACACCAAATTGCTCGATATCCTCGCTTGCCCGATCTGCAAGGGACCGCTGAAGCTCAGCGCCGACAAGACCGAGCTGATCAGCAAGGGCGCCGGCCTGGCCTATCCGATTCGCGATGGCATCCCGGTCATGCTGGAAAGCGAAGCCCGCACCCTCAGCACCGACGAGCGCCTGGATAAATGACCACAGCCTTTACCGTTGTCATTCCAGCCCGATTCGCCTCCACCCGCCTGCCGGGTAAACCGCTGCAGTTGATCGCCGGCAAGCCGATGATCCAGCACGTCTGGGAACAGGCCTGCAAGAGCGCCGCCCAGCGCGTGGTGGTGGCGACCGACGATGTGCGTATCGTCGAGGCCTGCCAGGGTTTCGGTGCCGAAGCGGTGCTGACCCGCGAAGACCACAATTCCGGGACCGATCGCCTGGCGGAAGTCGCCAGCCAGCTGGGCCTGGCGGCAGACGCCATCGTGGTCAATGTCCAGGGCGACGAGCCGTTGATCCCGCCGGCGGTGATCGATCAGGTGGCCGCCAACCTGGCCGCCCACACCGAAGCAAGCATGGCCACCCTGGCCGAGCCGATCGAAGATGTCGAAACCCTGTTCAACCCGAACGTGGTCAAGGTGGTCAGTGACATCAACGGCCTGGCCCTGACCTTCAGCCGCGCCACGTTGCCCTGGGCGCGCGACGCCTTTGCGAAAAACCGCGACCTGCTGCCGGAAGGCGTGCCTTATCGCCGCCATATCGGCATCTATGCCTACCGCGCCGGCTTCCTGCATGACTTCGTCAGCTGGGGCCCGTGCTGGCTGGAAAACACCGAGTCGCTGGAGCAGTTGCGGGCCTTGTGGCACGGCGTGCGCATCCATGTCGCCGATGCCCTGCAAGCACCGCCCGGTGGCGTCGATACCGCCGAAGACCTTGAGCGCGTTCGTCGCCTGCTGGAGGCCTGATGCGGGTTCTGTTTGTCTGCCTGGGCAATATCTGCCGTTCGCCGACGGCGGAAGGCGTATTGCGCCACAAGTTGCGCGAAGCGGGGCTGGCCGATCGGGTCGAAGTCGCGTCCGCCGGGACCGGCGAATGGCACATCGGCAAGGCGCCGGACAAGCGCAGCCAGCGCGCAGCGCTGTTGCGCGGTTACGACCTGTCGGCCCAGCGCGCCCAGCAGGTCAGCAGTGCGGACTTTGCCCGCTACGACCTGATCCTGGCCATGGACGAGAGCAACCTGCGCAACCTCAAGGCGCTGCAGCCGGCCCAGGGCAAGGCCGAGCTGGACCTGTTCCTGCGCCGCTACGAAGCGGCGGTGGACGAGGTGCCGGATCCTTACTACGACGGTGAGCAAGGTTTCGAGCAGGTGCTGGACTTGATCGAGTACGCCAGCGACCGGCTGGTCATCGAGCTGAAGGGGCGCCTATGAGCTTGCATCTGCAGTCCCAGGTTTCCCTCAAGCCCTTCAATACTTTCGGTGTCGATGTGCGCGCGCAGCTGTTCGCCGAGGCCTACAGCGACGCCGACGTGCGTGAGGCGCTGGCCTATTCGGCGCAGCACCGACTGCCGCTGCTGGTGATCGGCGGCGGCAGCAACCTGCTGTTGACCGCTGATATTCCGGCGCTGGTCTTGCGCATGAGTACCCGGGGCATTCGCCTGCTGAGCGACGATGGCCAGCAAGTGGTGGTCGAGGCCGAGGCCGGCGAGACCTGGCATCCGTTCGTGCAATGGACCCTTGAGCAGGGCTTGTCCGGCCTGGAAAACCTCAGCCTGATCCCGGGGACCGTGGGCGCGGCACCGATGCAGAACATCGGCGCCTATGGGGTCGAGATCAAGGATGTGTTCGCCGGCCTGACCGCGCTGGATCGGCAGAGCGGCGAGCTGCGCGATTTCAGCCTGGAACAATGCCAGTTCGCCTACCGCGACAGCCTGTTCAAGCAAGAGGCCGGCCGCTGGCTGATTCTGCGGGTGCGGTTTGCCCTGGCCCGCAGCGAGCATCTGCATCTGGAGTACGGCCCGGTGCGCCAGCGTTTGAGCGAGCAGGGCATCGAGCAGCCGACGGCCAGCGATGTCAGTCGCGCCATTTGCAGCATCCGCAGCGAAAAGCTGCCGGACCCGACCGTGCTGGGCAATGCCGGCAGCTTCTTCAAGAACCCGGTGGTGCCCGCGGCGCTGGCGGCCGAGATCAGGCAGCGGCATGTGGGGCTGGTGGGTTATCCACAGGCGGATGGACAGGTGAAACTGGCAGCTGGCTGGTTGATCGAGCAGGCGGGCTGGAAAGGGTTTCGCGATGGCGATGCCGGGGTGCATCGCTTGCAGTCGCTGGTGCTGGTCAACTATGGCGGTGCCACGGGCTTGCAGTTGTTGAGCCTGGCGCGAAGGATCCAGCAGGATATCGCGGAGCGCTTCCATGTTCAGCTGGAGATGGAGCCCAATCTCTATTGAGCCCGTTGAGCTAAGCTCAGAGCGCACTAGCAAAGCCTTGCACGGGTTCACACCCTGCAAGGCTTTTTTGTTAATCGCGGCTTAACTTAGCCTGCTAACAATGCAACTATTTGTACCTCCAAAGGCCCGGTGAAGACGTCCCGTCTTCATAAGAGAGCCCATTAGCCTGAGTCGATCTGCTCCTGCAAGTCGTTGTACTCAACGGCAGATTGCTCGACCCCATAAACGGAAAATATGCGGGCGTGCCCATGATTACTCTGAAACTCAACGGTCAAGATCACCAACTGGATGTCACCGAGGACATGCCGCTACTCTGGGCCATCCGCGACGTGGCGGGCTACAACGGCACCAAGTTCGGTTGCGGCATGGGCCTGTGCGGTGCGTGCACCATCCATATCGACGGCTCCCCGGCGCGCAGTTGCATCACGCCGATCGGCTCGGTGGTCGGGCAGAACGTCAGCACCATCGACAACCTGCACAGCGACCCGGTCGGCAAAGTCGTGCAGCAGGCCTGGCTGGACAGCGCGGTGGCCCAGTGCGGCTACTGCCAGGGCGGGCAGATCATGTCGGCCACCGCCTTGCTCAAGGTCAACCCCAACCCCAGCGACGAACAGATCGAAGCCGCCATGGTCGGCAACATCTGCCGTTGCGGCACTTACAACCGGATCAAGACCGCGATCCGCCAGGCGTCCACCCACCTGAAGGAGGCCAAGGCATGAGCCAGCTGCCGAATGATTTTGCCTTGAGCAACCTCAGCCGCCGCGGTTTTCTCAAGGGCGCCGGCGCCACCGGTGCGCTGGTGCTGGCGGCCAGTTGGGGTTGGCAGGATGCCTTTGCCGAAGAGAAGAAATTCGGTGCCGATGGTATGCCCCATGGCTGGGTCGATGACCCCAAGGTGTACGTGAGCATCGCCGCCGATGGCAGCGTGACCGTGCTCTGCAACCGTTCGGAAATGGGCCAGGGCGTGCGTACCAGCCTGAGCATGGTGGTCGCCGACGAACTGGAGGCCGACTGGGCGCTGGTGAAGGTCAAGCAGGCACCGGGCGACGAGGCGCTGTTCGGTAACCAGGACACCGACGGTTCGCGCAGCATGCGCCATTGGTACGAGCCGATGCGGCGCTGCGGCGCGGCCGCCCGGACCATGCTTGAACAAGCGGCGGCCGAGCAGTGGAAAGTCCCGCTGGCCGAGTGCCGGGCGCAGTTGCATAAAGTGATCCACCAGCCGAGCGGCCGTGAACTGGGCTACGGCGCCCTGGCCGCCGCGGCGAGCGCCCTGGCGGTGCCGGCCCGTGACAGTCTGCGCTTGAAGCAGCCGGGCGAATTCCGTTACATCGGCAAGGAGGGCACCCGCGCCATCGACGGTGCGGACATCGTCAACGGCCAGGCGGTCTACGGCGCCGATGTGCATTTCGACGGCATGCTCTTCGCCACGGTTGCGCGCCCACGGGTCTATGGCGGCAAGGTCAAATCCTTCGATGGCAGCGCGGCGCTGAAGGTCCCGGGGGTGATCAAGGTGCTGCAGATCGACAGCCGTCCGCTGCCGTCCGAGTTCCAGCCGCTGGGAGGTGTGGCGGTGATCGCCAGCAACACCTGGGCGGCGATCAAGGGCCGCGAGGCGCTGAAGATCGAATGGGACGATGGCGTCAACGCCGGCTACGACTCGATTGCCTACCGCAAGGAGCTGGAAGCCGCGGCGCTCAAGCCGGGCAAGGTAGTACGCAGCACCGGCAATATCGACGAAGCCATGAGCAGCGCCGACAGCAGCCTGGAAGCCTCCTACTACCTGCCACACCTGGCGCAGGCGCCGATGGAGCCAATGGTCGCCGTGGCGCGCTTCAAGGACGGCCAGTGCGAAGCCTGGGCCCCGAGCCAGGCGCCACAGGTGACCCGCGAACGTATCGCCGAGCGCCTGGGTATTCCCTTCGACAAGGTGACGGTCAACATCACCCTGCTCGGCGGTGGCTTCGGGCGGAAATCCAAGCCCGATTTCATCCTCGAGGCGGCGATCCTCGCCAAGGAAGTGCCGGGCAAGGCGGTGCGGGTGCAATGGACCCGCGAAGACGACATTCACAGCTCTTACTTCCACACCGTGTCGGCGGAATACCTCAAGGCCAGCCTGAACAAGGACGGCATGCCGTCCGGCTGGCTGCACCGCACCGTGGCGCCGAGCATCACTGCGCTGTTCGCCCCGGGCATGAACCATGAGGCCGCCTTCGAGCTGGGCATGGGCTTTACCAACCTGGCCTATGCGATTCCCAACGTGCGCCTGGAAAACCCCGAGGCCGCCGCGCATACCCGGGTTGGCTGGTATCGCTCGGTGTCGAACATCCCCCACGGTTTCGCCATCCAGAGCTTTGTCGACGAACTGGCCCACAAGGCCGGTCAGGACCCGTTGAAGTACCAGCTCAAGCTGCTGGGGCCGGATCGCCGGATCGATCCACGGACCTTGAGCGAAGAATGGAACTACGGTGAGTCGCCGGAGCGTTACCCGATCGACACCGCCCGCATGCGCGGCGTGCTGGAGACCGCGGCCAAGGCGGCGGGCTGGGGACGCAGCCTGCCCAAGGGCCGTGGCCTGGGGCTGGCGGTGCACTACAGCTTCGTCACCTATGTGGCGGCGGTGATCGAGGTCGAGGTCAAGGATGATGGCACCCTGATCGTGCACAAGGCCGATATCGCCGTGGACTGCGGTCCGCAGATCAACCCCGAGCGTATCCGCTCGCAATTCGAGGGCGCCTGTGTGATGGGCCTGGGCAATGCGGTGGTGGGCGAGATCAGCTTCAAGGACGGCAAGGTCCAGCAGGACAACTTCCATATGTATGAAGTGGCGCGCATGTCCCTGGCGCCGAAGGAGGTTGCCGTGCACCTGGTGACGCCGCCGGGCGATGTGCCGTTGGGCGGTGTCGGTGAGCCGGGCGTGCCGCCGATCGCGCCGGCCCTGTGCAATGCGATCTTTGCCGCCACCGGCAAGCGCATCCGCAACCTACCCGTGCGTTACCAGCTGCAAGGCTGGCAACAAGCGGGTAAGGCCTGATGGACAGCGTTGATCTGAATGTCCTGCGCAGCGTGCTGGAATGGCGCCGCGCGGGGCAGCGCGTGACCTTGTACAGCGTGGTCCAGACCTGGGGCAGCGCGCCGCGGCCACCGGGCGCCATGCTGGCCTTGCGCGAAGACGGCATGGTGATCGGCTCGGTCTCGGGTGGTTGTATCGAGGACGACCTGATCGCCCGTTTGCACGATGGCCGCCTGCCTCAGGACGGGCCGCCGGTCCAGCTGGTGACCTATGGCGTGACCCGCGAGGAGGCTGCGCGTTTTGGCCTGCCTTGCGGCGGCACCCTGCGCCTGACCGAGGAGCGGGTTGGCGATCCGGCCTGGGTCGCCGAACTGCTGGCGCGTTGCGAGGCGCATGAGATTGTTGCCCGGGAGTTGAACCTGAGCAGCGGCGAAGTGCTGCTGAAGCCGGCCAGCAAGACCGACGTGCTGAGCTTCGATGACACGACCCTGCGGGCGATCTATGGCCCGCGCTGGCGGCTGTTGCTGATCGGCGCCGGGCAGTTGTCGCGGTATGTGGCGGAAATGGCGCGGCTGCTGGACTTCGAAGTGCTGATCTGCGATCCGCGCAAGGAGTTCGTCTACGGCTGGGAAGAGCAGCATGGGCGTTTTGTGCCGGGGATGCCGGACGATGCGGTGCTGAGCATCGAGACCGACGAGCGTACCGCCATTGTCGCGTTGACCCATGACCCGAGGCTGGATGACATGGCGCTGCTGACCGCGCTCAATTCCCGGGCGTTTTACGTCGGGGCGCTGGGTTCTCGGGTCAACAGTCAGAAGCGTCGGGAGAACCTAGCCCAGCTGGGGCTGGAGCCGCAGGCCATCGAACGCTTGCACGGGCCTATCGGCCTGCATATCGGCAGCCATACGCCGGCGGAGATTGCCTTGTCGGTGATGTCGGAGATCGTCGCCATCAAGAACGGCATCGACCTGCTGCAGAAAAAGCCGTCTCAAGTCACTGCGCAGGTGAGCGCTTGAGTCAGTCGCTGTGCGCGGTGGTCCTGGCCGCGGGGCAGGGCAGCCGTTATCGGCAGGCGGCAGGGGTCGAGCAGGACAAGTTGCTGGCTCCATGCCAGGGGCGGGACAGGGTGGTCAGGCCGGTAATCGAGCAAGTCTTGAAGAGCTTGCCCGCGCTGTTGGCTCGTAGGGTGTTGGTGACAACACCGGAGCGCCGCGAAGTGATTGCCCTGGCTGAAGCCTATGGCTGCCAGGTGGTGCTTCTGGATTCGCCGGGCATGGGCGACAGCCTCGCGGCTGCCGTCGGAGCCTGTACCGATGCCAGTGGCTGGCTGGTGCTGCTGGGGGACATGCCCTTTATCCTGCCGTCGAGTATCGAAAGTGTGGCGCGGGGGCTGGGCGAGCGGATGATCAGGGTACCTGTGCATGACGGTGCCTATGGTCATCCGGTGGCTTTTGGCGCGGCCTTTGGGCAGGCGTTGCAGGGCCTGTCCGGGGATCGAGGTGCCAGGCCATTGTTTGCCGCGGGGCAGGTTGTCGAGGTAGAACTGGCGGATGCAGGCGTGTTGTGGGACGTGGATGTGCCGCAGGCGTTGGTTTTTACCGGTTGAGATCGTTGTGTTCGCTCTCGCGGCGGGCGTGATGATCAAAGAATCGCAGGCATAAAAAAGCCCCGCCTGGGTGACCAGGCGGGGCTTTTTATCGGGCTAGGAATCAGACGAGAGGTTTAGGCTCGTGCTCTTCTTCCAGGGCCTTTGGCTTGTGCTCTACCACTTCTTCGACGGAGCGTGGGGCTTCGTCGGCAGCAGGGGCAGGTTGCTCGATGGCCGGTTCGGCAGCAGGAGCAGCCTCGACCACCTCGGCAACCACCGGCGCAGGCTCGGCAGCCACTACGGCTTCTACCGGAGCTTCAGCGGCGGCAGCGGCAGCCAGTTCGGCTTCCTTCAGCAGACGCTCGGCTTCGCGCTTGCGACGACGCACTTCACGTGGGTCGTTTGGTGCGCGACCGGTGCTGGTCAGGGCGCTGACCGGTGCGGCCTCGACAACCGGCGCAGCCACTTCGGCGGCAGGTGCTTCAACTGGTGCTGCCGGTGCGGTAACCACAGGCTCGGCAACTACAGGCTCAGCAGCCACGATTTCTGCGACTGGCGCAGGCGCTTCGGCAACGATCGCCTCGGCGGCACGCTCGAAGGCACGAGGCGCTTCCTGGGCTGGCTCTGCCGCTGGTGCTTCTGCGACTGGCGCTTCGATCACTGGCTCGGCAACCACTGCGGGTTGTTCTGCAACAACAGCAGGTTGCGCGGTCTGTTCTTCACGCTGTTCTTCACGGGCCTGGGCGACTTCAACAGCCGGTGCTGCTGGAATCTCTACCGCAGTGGTGGCCTCGACGACCGGTGCTTCGACGGTCGGTGCGGCTTCCTGGACGGCAGCGGTGGCACGTTCGGCCTGCTCGTGAGCCTGGGCTTCGGCCGGGGCGCTGATCACGGTGCTGGCAACGGCGGCGGTTACCGCCAGGCCTGCGGCCAGATCGGCGCTGCTTGGCTCTTCGCTGTTCTCTTCCGAACCTTCGATCACATTGCCGTTGGCGTCACGCTGGCGCTCACGACGGTTGCTGCGACGACGCTGGCCACGGGAGCGGCGGCGTGGACGATCGCCTTCGGCGTTCTCCTGGCCGTCTTCCTGCAGTTGCTCTTCGTTCGGCAGCAGCTCTTCTTCAGCGACGGCAGCGGCCTGTTCGGCGCGTGGTTGACGCTCTTCACGCGGTGGACGCGGTTGACGCTCTTCGCGTGGCTGGCGAGCCGGACGCTCTTCAGCGGTAGCGGCAGGAGCAGCGTCCAGCGGTTCGCGCAGTTCGCGCACACGCTCTTCACGCTCGCCACGTGGCTTGCGGTCTTCGCGTGGTGGGCGTGGTTGACGCTCTTCCCGTGGCGGACGTGGCGCGCGCTCTTCGCGAGCGGTGGCCTGGACTTCCTCGCGAGCCTCGCGGACTTCACGTGGCTGACGCTCTTCGCGGGCTTCACGCGGTGCGCGCTCTTCACGAGGGGCGCGTTCTTCGCGTGGCTTGCGTTCTTCGTCGCGGCGACCGTTACGGTTGCGGCTCTGCTGGCGACCGTTGCGGCGTTCTTCATTGCGCGCAGGACGCTCGGTGGCCGGTTTTTCAACCACGACCGGAGCGGCTGGCTCTTCCTTGGTGGCGAACAGGCTGACCAGGGACTTCACCAGGCCCTTGAACAGGCTTGGCTCGGCAACGGCGGCCGGGGCGGCAACAGGAGCTGCGGCAACTTCGGTTGGAACCGGTGCGTTGGCGCGGGCTGGAGCAGTCTTGACGGCGGCTTCCTGGCGAACCAGGGTGCGGGTCGCGGCGGCTGGCTGGACTTCTTCGGCTTCGGCAGCGGCAGCGGCGATTTCGTAGCTGGACTGGTTGATGCTGGCTTCCGGGCTGTCATCGCGCAGACGCTGGACTTCGAAGTGCGGCGTTTCGAGATGGTCGTTCGGCAGAATGACGATACGAGCACGGGTGCGCAGTTCGATCTTGGTGATCGAATTGCGTTTTTCGTTGAGCAGGAAGGCCGCGACCGGAATCGGCACTTGGGCGCGAACTTCGGCGGTGCGGTCTTTCAGGGCTTCTTCTTCGATCAGGCGCAGGATCGCCAACGACAGCGATTCGACGTCGCGGATGATGCCGGTGCCGTTGCAGCGTGGGCAGACGATGCCGCTGCTTTCGCCGAGGGATGGGCGCAGGCGCTGACGGGACATCTCCAGCAGGCCGAAGCGCGAGATGCGACCGACCTGGACGCGAGCGCGGTCGGCTTCCAGGCATTCGCGGACTTTCTCTTCCACGGCGCGCTGGTTCTTGGCCGGGGTCATGTCGATGAAGTCGATGACGATCAGGCCGCCGATGTCACGCAGGCGCAGCTGGCGAGCGATTTCTTCCGCTGCTTCCAGGTTGGTCTGCAGGGCGGTTTCCTCGATGTCGCTGCCTTTGGTGGCACGGGCCGAGTTGATGTCGATGGACACCAGGGCTTCGGTCGGATCGATGACGATGGAGCCACCGGAAGGCAGTTCGACGACGCGCTGGAAGGCGGTTTCGATCTGGCTTTCGATCTGGAAACGGTTGAACAGCGGGACGCTGTCTTCGTACAGCTTGATCTTGCTGGCGTACTGCGGCATCACCTGGCGGATGAAGGTCAGGGCTTCGTCCTGGGCTTCAACGCTGTCGATCAGCACTTCGCCGATGTCCTGGCGCAGGTAGTCGCGGATGGCGCGGATGATCACGTTGCTTTCCTGGTAGATCAGGAAAGGCGCTGCGCGGTCCAGCGAGGCTTCTTTGATGGCGGTCCAGAGTTGCAGCAGGTAGTCGAGGTCCCACTGCATTTCTTCGCTGCTGCGGCCCAGGCCGGCAGTGCGCACGATCAGACCCATGTCGGCAGGGGCTACCAGGCCGTTCAGGGCTTCGCGCAGTTCATTGCGCTCTTCGCCTTCGATGCGACGGGAGATGCCGCCGGCACGCGGGTTGTTCGGCATCAGCACCAGGTAACGACCGGCCAGGCTGATGAAGGTGGTCAGGGCTGCGCCCTTGTTGCCACGTTCTTCTTTTTCGACCTGAACGATGACTTCCTGGCCTTCGCTCAGGACGTCCTTGATATTGACGCGGCCTTCGGGGGCTTTCTTGAAGTATTCGCGGGAGATTTCTTTGAGGGGCAGGAAGCCGTGGCGCTCAGAGCCGAAATCGACAAAGGCAGCCTCGAGGCTTGGTTCGATGCGAGTGATACGGCCTTTATAGATGTTGGCCTTCTTCTGCTCGCGTGCACCGGATTCGATGTCCAGGTCGTAGAGGCGTTGGCCATCTACCAGTGCAACACGCAACTCTTCGGGTTGAGTTGCGTTAATCAGCATTCTTTTCATGTAGTACCGTCGGTTTCCGGGCTGCCGGAAACGGCGTTCGGCACACACGACTTCTCACGGTCGGTGTCAGGTGCGTCAGGAGCGGTTGGCCGCTCCAGTGTCTAGCGAAATCCGGCCAGTTGGGGCGAACTCGCGACTCACGCGTCCTGCTTGCTGGGGTGACAAAAGGCACCTCTTAAGCAAAAGCTCAATCAGGAGGAGGAATCAACCGGCGACTGTGGACGAGATGAAGCGTCTTGATAAAGCCTAATGCTACACAGTCCGACGGTTGTGCATCTCCACCCTACACGTATCCCTGATAATTCGGGTGCTGCCGCGCGCAGAATCCGCAGCGGGTTGGCATTTACCGTGAGCTCCGAAAGGGGAGCTCACGCATCATGGCTAATTTAGGCGGTGTTTCCGAAGCGCTCGCTCGGGTTCGTTCGTAGCTGACTGCACTTTGTGAACTGGCCGTGAATATTTGCTCGAAAGGCGAGTGGGAACTCTGCTTTTCGGCGTGCTTCAGGCCTCATGTCACCTGCGCTTGTTACAACTGCAAAACTCCACCGTTCGTAGCGAAAGCCCCGTAGGACGGCCTCGCATCCTGGTGAATTGCGTTGGTCAGGGCCGGCTGTTGGCCGTTGGTCCGCTGTCCAGGCCGCTTTTGGCGGCGTTCGCGACTATAGCAGTAATCATTAAGTGCTTCAATTCCATAAAAAATTGTTATCATTTGCGCCATGACGACTACTGCCCCCTCGACCCCAGGCGTTCAACTGCTTGAGGTCTCGCCGGAATATGCCGGCCAACGAATCGACAATTTCCTCCTCGCTCGGCTCAAAGGCGTGCCCAAGACCTTGATTTACCGCATTTTGCGCAAAGGCGAAGTGCGAGTGAACAAGGGTCGGATCAAGCCCGAATACAAGCTGCAGGCCGGCGATATCGTGCGCGTGCCGCCGGTGCGCGTGCCTGAGCGCGACGAACCTGTGCCGGTGGCGCAGGGGCTGTTGCAGCGCCTGGAGGCTTCGATTGTCTATGAAGACAAGGCCCTGATCGTGATCAACAAGCCCGCCGGCATCGCCGTGCATGGCGGCAGCGGTCTGAATTTCGGGGTGATCGAAGCCTTTCGTCAGTTGCGCCCGGACGCCAAGGAACTGGAACTGGTTCACCGCCTCGACCGCGATACTTCCGGTCTGCTGATGATCGCCAAGAAGCGCAGCATGCTGCGCCATCTGCATGAAGCCTTGCGCGGCGATGGTGTCGACAAGCGCTACATGGCGCTGGTGCGTGGGAACTGGGCGACCTCGATCAAGCAGGTCCGTGCGCCATTGCTCAAGAGCAACCTGCGTTCCGGCGAGCGTATGGTCGAAGTGAACGAGGAGGGCAAGGAGGCCTTGACCGTGTTCAAGGTGCTGCGCCGCTTCGGTGACTTCGCCACCATGGTCGAAGCCAAACCGGTAACCGGCCGTACTCACCAGATCCGTGTGCATACCCTGCATGCCGGGCATTGCATTGCTGGCGACAGCAAGTACGGCGACGACGATTTCACCAAGGAAATTCGTGACCTGGGCGGTAAGCGCCTGTTTCTGCATGCCTACATGCTGACCGTGCCGCTGCCCGATGGCGGCGAGCTGAAATTGCAGGCACCGGTGGATGAAATGTGGGCCAAGACCGTGGAGCGCCTGAGTGCACCCTGATTACAAGCTGCTGATCTTTGACTGGGACGGCACCCTCGCCGACTCCATTGGTCGGATAGTCGAGGCGATGCATGTGGCCTCCGATCGCTCGGGATTTGCCCGGTGCGACGATTTTGCGGTCAAGGGCATCATCGGCCTGGGGTTGCCGGAGGCGATCCGCACGCTGTATCCACACATCAGCGATGCCGAGCTGGTGGATTTCCGCCAGCACTATGCCGATCACTACATTGCTCTGGAGGCCGAGCCTTCTCCGTTGTTTGCCGGGGTAGTGCAGTCTCTCGAAGCTTTCCGGCGCGAGGGATATCATCTGGCGGTAGCGACCGGTAAAGCGCGTCGTGGCCTGGACCGGGTGTTGAAGGCCCATGGCTGGGAAGATTATTTCGACATCACTCGCGCTGCCGACGAAACCGCGAGCAAGCCTCATCCGCTGATGCTCGAGCAGATCCTGGCGCATTGCGAGGTGCGCCCCGAGCAAGCGTTGATGGTCGGGGATTCCTCCTTCGACCTGCTGATGGCGCGTAACGCGGGCATGGCATCGGTTGCGGTCAGTTATGGCGCGCAATCGCTGGCAGCCTTGCAGGCTTATGAGCCGCGCCTGTCTATCGATAGTTTTCCTCAATTGCATGCCTGGCTCGGCCGGCGGGGCAATTGAGCCTTTTGGGGTAAAGAAGCATGAGCGACGAATGGAAAGCGCCGAGCAAATCGGCTGCCGACGGTGCTGACGACAAGAGCTGGAAGCTGCTGGAAAAGACCCTGCTGGCCGGTGTGCAGGAGCAGCGGCGCTCGCGGCGCTGGGGGATTTTCTTCAAGCTCCTGACCTTTGTTTATCTGCTTGTGGCCCTGGCGCTGTTTACGCCGTTGATGGATATGGAAAAAACCGCCACCCGCGGGGCCGGTTACACGGCATTGATCGAGGTGACGGGTGTGATCGCGGACAAGGAGTCGGCGAGCGCCGACAACATCGTGACGGGCTTGCGTGCCGCTTTCGAGGATTCGAAGGTCAAGGGCATTGTGCTGCGTATCAACAGCCCTGGCGGCAGTCCGGTGCAGTCGGGTTATGTCTATGACGAAATCCGTCGCCTGCGTGGCCTGCATCCGGATATCAAGGTCTATGCGGTGATTTCCGATCTGGGGGCTTCCGGCGCCTACTACATTGCCAGTGCTGCCGATCAGATCTATGCCGACAAGGCGAGCCTGGTCGGTTCCATCGGTGTCACGGCCGCCGGTTATGGTTTCGTCGGCACCATGGAGAAGCTGGGGGTGGAGCGTCGTACCTACACCTCGGGTGAGCACAAGTCGTTCCTGGACCCGTTCCAGCCACAGAAGCCCGAGGAAACCCAGTTCTGGCAGGGCGTGCTGGATACCACTCATCGCCAGTTCATCGCCAGCGTCAAGCAGGGGCGTGGCGAGCGTCTCAAGGACAAGGAGCATCCGGAGCTGTTCTCCGGTCTGGTCTGGTCCGGCGAGCAGGCGCTGCAGTTGGGCTTGATCGATGGTCTGGGCAGTGCCAGCTCGGTTGCCCGGGATGTGGTCGGCGAGAAGGAGTTGGTGGACTTCACCGTTCAGGAGTCGCCTTTCGATCGCTTCTCGAGAAAGCTGGGTGCCAGTGTTGCCGAGCATCTGGCCATGTGGATGGGGTTTCAGGGGCCAACGCTGCGCTGAATGCGCTGCTTTCAAAAAAAGCCGGCCTTGTGGTCGGCTTTTTTATGGGTGGTCGGTCAGGGGATTTCCACGCCTTCGGCGAGCAGCATGTCTACCAGGCGGATCAGTGGCAGGCCGATCAGGCTGCTGGCGTCGCTGCCCTCGGTGCTGAGGAACAAGCTGATGCCCAGGCCTTCGGCCTTGAAGCTGCCGGCGCAGTCGTAAGGCTGTTCGGCGTGCAGGTAGCGCTCGATGCGGGCGGGGTTCAAGTCGCGCATGTGCACGGTGAAGGGTACGCAGTCGACCTGGCAGTGGCCGCTCTTGCTGTTGAGCAGGGCCAGGCCGGTAAGAAAGGTCACGCTGGCGCCGCTGGCAGCGAGCAACTGTTCGCGCGCCTTTTCGAAAGTGTGGGGCTTGCCGATAATGCGCTCGCCGAGCACCGCGACCTGGTCCGAGCCAATGATCAGGTGTCCTGGGTGGGTGGCGGCCAGCGCTCGGGCTTTCTCTTCGGCGAGACGCTTGACCAGCTCGGTGGCGGATTCCCCGGGACGGTGGCTTTCATCGATATCCGGTGAGCAGCAGGTGAATGGCAGGCGCAGGCGGGTGAGCAATTCGCGGCGGTAGGCCGAGCTTGAGGCAAGTAATAAAGGCAGCATGCGCATCTCCTGAGGCTGGCCGCGAATTCTAGCGGGGCTTGCAAGTGACGGACAGGGCTGAATTTCCTTTGACATGGCCGGGGGCATCCCTATAATGCTGCGCCTATGTTGAATGACCCGATTCCACCTCACGTTGACCCGCGCAAATTGGCTGACCGTGGCACCACCCTCCAAGGTGAACTGCTGCTGGCTGATTTGGAGAGACTCTGCGACCCGCTTTCCGACAATGTCGGTACGGTGCAGGCTAAATTCGTTTTCGAGCGTGACGAACGTAAAGCTGTAGTTATCCACAGCTCCATCGACGTCGAAGTCAAAATGGTTTGCCAGCGTTGTCTTGAGCTGGTCACCCTGCCGATCCATAGCGAGTGCAGTTATGCTGTGGTGAAGGAGGGTGCGAATACCCAGTCGTTGCCGAAAGGTTATGACGTGCTGGAACTGGGCGAAGATCCTTTGGATCTGCAGGCTTTGATCGAGGAGGAGCTTTTGCTCGCCTTGCCCATCGTGCCTGCTCATCATCCGGAAGAATGCCAGCAGCCGGCGGGTCTCGATGAGCCCGAACCGAGCGAGGACGAGGTAACGCGGTCCAACCCGTTCAGTGTATTGGCGCAGTTAAAGCGTGACCCAAACGTTTAGGAGTTAATCAATTATGGCTGTTCAGCAGAACAAAAAATCCCGCTCTGCCCGTGACATGCGTCGTTCGCACGACGCTCTCGAGGCTAGCACCCTGTCCGTAGAAAAGACCACTGGTGAAGTTCACCTGCGTCACCACGTATCGCCAGAAGGCGTATACCGTGGTCGTAAAGTGATCGACAAGGGCGCTGACGAGTAATCCTTGTCCGCTCAAGTCATCGCGATTGACGCAATGGGCGGGGACTTCGGTCCCCGCAGCATTGTTCAGGCCAGCCTTGCTTGCCTGTCTGCCACCCCCTCGTTGCACCTGGCCCTCGTCGGCCAACCTTTCCTTCTAGAAGAACTGATTTCCGGTCATTCGGCTGTGGATCGCGCGCGCCTGACGGTTGTGCCCGCCGCAGAAGTCATTGGCATGGATGAAAAGCCTTCCCAGGCTCTGCGTGGCAAGCCGGATTCCTCCATGCGGGTGGCGCTCGAGCTGCTGCGCGATGGCAAGGTCCAGGCCTGTGTCAGTGCCGGCAATACCGGAGCGCTGATGGCGTTGTCGCGCTATGTGCTGAAAACCCTTCCGGGCATCGATCGTCCGGCGATGGTGGCGGCCATTCCGACCCAGCGCGGTTATTGTCAGCTGCTGGATCTGGGTGCCAATGTCGATTGCAGTGCCGAGCACCTGTTCCAGTTCGCTGTCATGGGATCGGTGGCGGCCGAGACATTGGGGGTCGTTCGTCCGCGAGTGGCATTGCTCAACATCGGTACCGAAGACATCAAGGGCAATCAGCAGGTCAAGCTGGCGGCGAGCCTGTTGCAGAATGCCAGGGGGCTGAATTACATCGGTTTTGTCGAGGGTGACGGCTTGTATCGCGGCGAGGCGGATGTGGTGGTATGCGACGGTTTTGTCGGCAATATCCTGCTCAAGTCCAGCGAGGGGTTGGCGACCATGATTGCTGCGCGTATCGAATCGCTGTTCAAGCAAAACGCGGTTTCCCGTGTGGTCGGCGCCCTGGCGTTGCCGCTGATGCGGCGCCTGCAGGCCGATCTGGCGCCGGCGCGGCATAATGGTGCGAGCTTTCTCGGCTTGCAGGGAATAGTCGTGAAAAGCCACGGTTCGGCAGGGGTTCAAGGCTTCCAGAGTGCGATTCAACGGGCATTGATCGAGATCCAGGAAAACCTCCCGGAGCGCCTGCACGGCCGGCTCGAAGATCTGTTGCTTTAGGCGTTTGCACTCGGAAATGCTTAAATGTGACCGCTCAGTTCAATTGGCCATCCAACTCTCAGTTTCTTGCGTCCACCACGGTGCGGCGTCAATTCTCCGACGACAAGATCATTAGGGGCTTGTTACATGTCTGCATCCCTCGCATTCGTCTTTCCAGGACAGGGCTCGCAGTCCCTCGGCATGTTGGCCGAGTTGGGCGCGCAGTACCCGTTGATCCTCGAAACCTTCAAAGAAGCTTCCGATGCTCTGGGCTACGATCTCTGGGCCTTGACCCAAGAGGGTCCCGAAGAGCTGCTCAATCAAACCGATAAAACCCAACCGGCCATCCTGACCGCCTCCATCGCCCTGTGGCGTCTGTGGCTGGCGGAAGGCGGTGCGCGCCCGGCATTCGTCGCCGGCCACAGCCTGGGTGAATACAGCGCACTGGTTGCCGCTGGCAGTCTGACTCTGGGCGAGGCCGTGAAGCTGGTAGAGCGTCGCGGTCAATTGATGCAGGAAGCCGTTCCTGCGGGGCAGGGTGGCATGGCGGCGATTCTCGGCCTGGAAGATGCCGATGTGCTGGCCGCTTGTGCCGAAGCCGCGCAAGGTGAAGTGGTCAGCGCGGTCAACTTCAACTCCCCGGGCCAGGTGGTGATCGCCGGTGCCAAGGCCGCTGTCGAGCGCGCCATCGAGGGTTGCAAGGCGCGTGGCGCCAAGCGCGCCATGCCATTGCCGGTCAGCGTGCCATCGCATTGCGAGCTGATGCGTCCGGCCGCCGAGCGCTTCGCCGAGTCGATTGCCGCCATCAACTGGCAGGCACCACAGATTCCATTGGTACAGAACGTCAGCGCCGATGTGGCGCCGGATCTCGAAACCCTCAAGCGTGACCTGCTGGAACAGCTGTACAAGCCGGTGCGTTGGGTGGAGTCGGTGCAGACTCTGGCAGCCAAGGGCGCTACCCAATTGGTCGAGTGCGGTCCGGGCAAGGTCCTGGCGGGTCTCAACAAGCGCTGCGCCGAAGGCGTATCGACCTCTAACCTGAACACCCCAGATGCCTTCGCTGCCGCTCGCGCAGCGTTGGTCTGAATTAGGAGAAGCCTGCATGAGTCTGCAAGGTAAAGTTGCATTGGTTACCGGCGCCAGCCGCGGTATTGGCCAGGCCATCGCCCTTGAACTGGGTCGCCTGGGCGCGATCGTTGTGGGTACCGCAACTTCCGCTTCGGGTGCCGAGGGCATTGCTGCCACCTTGAAGGAAAACGGCATTCAAGGCACCGGCCTTGAGCTCAACGTCACCAGCGACGAGTCCGTTGCTGCCGTACTGGCCAGCATCCAGGAGCAGTTCGGCGCGCCGGCGATCCTGGTGAACAACGCCGGTATTACCCGTGACAACCTGATGATGCGCATGAAAGACGACGAGTGGTACGACGTGATCGATACCAACCTGAACAGTCTGTATCGCCTGTCCAAGGGCGTTCTGCGCGGCA
This sequence comes from Pseudomonas sp. RW409, assembly GCF_003184125.1. NCBI lineage: Bacteria > Pseudomonadati > Pseudomonadota > Gammaproteobacteria > Pseudomonadales > Pseudomonadaceae > Pseudomonas > Pseudomonas sp. RW409. The sequence continues at coordinate 150,947 of NZ_QHHP01000034.1, forward strand.
TGACCAAGGCTCGCTGGGGTCGAATCATCAGTATTGGTTCGGTGGTGGGTGCCATGGGCAACGCTGGCCAAGTAAACTACGCCACCGCCAAGGCCGGTCTGGAAGGTTTCAGCCGTGCTCTGGCGCGTGAGGTTGGCTCGCGGTCGATTACCGTGAACTCGGTGACCCCGGGTTTCATCGATACCGACATGACCCGCGATTTGCCTGAAGCGCAGCGTGAAGCGCTGCAAACCCAAATTCCGCTGGGTCGTCTGGGGCAGGCTCAAGAGATCGCGCAAGTGGTCGCTTTTCTTGCATCCGACGGTGCGGCATACGTGACCGGGGCTACAATCCCGGTGAACGGCGGGATGTACATGTGAGTTAAATGTGACGGATTGCTTCAAAAAAATGTCATACGAGCTGTCTAAAATCCGTTATAAAGCTGCAATCAATTTATAGGGCAGGTGGCCAAAGGGTTTGAGGAGTGAAGCTTTCAGTTGAAAAGCTGAAAAGCCTTTCTATACACTTACCCACTGGCCAGCTGCCTGAATTTGTCCATTAGGAGTGAAAACAAGGTATGAGCACCATCGAAGAGCGCGTCAAGAAAATCGTTGCTGAGCAACTGGGCGTTAAGGAAGAAGAGGTTGTTAACACCGCTTCCTTCGTTGAAGACCTGGGTGCCGACTCCCTTGACACCGTTGAGCTGGTGATGGCTCTGGAAGAGGAATTCGAGACCGAAATCCCTGACGAAGAAGCTGAAAAGATCACTACCGTTCAAGCAGCTATCGACTACGTTACCAGCCACCAGGCTTAATCGTATTTAGTCGTCTTTTGCTGTCATGGAAAAACCGCACTGCCGTCACGGCGTGCGGTTTTTTCTTTAGGCCTGATGCAAAGTGTCGTCATTAGAAAAAAGGAGAGTGCTGTGTCGCGTAGACGCGTCGTAGTCACCGGTATGGGTATGTTGTCGCCACTGGGTACGGATGTTCCGAGCAGCTGGCAGGGCATTCTGGCTGGCCGCAGTGGCATTGGTCTGATCGAACACACCGACCTTTCTGCCTATTCCACCCGTTTTGGCGGCTCGGTAAAGGGCTTCAATGTCGAGGAATACCTGTCGGTCAAAGAGGCCCGCAAACTCGACCTGTTCATTCAATACGGCTTGGCGGCCGGTTTTCAGGCAGTGCGTAATGCCGGCCTGGAAGTGACCGATGCCAACCGTGAGCGAATCGGCGTTGCCATGGGTTCGGGTATTGGCGGTTTGACCAATATCGAAGAAACCAGCCGCACGCTGCATGAATCCGGCCCGCGTCGAATTTCTCCGTTCTTCGTGCCTGGCTCGATCATCAATATGATTTCCGGATTCCTGTCCATCCATCTGGGTGCCCAGGGGCCGAACTACGCCATTTCCACGGCCTGTACCACGGGAACCCACTGCATTGGCATGGCGGCCCGCAACATTGCCTTTGGCGAAGCCGACGTGATGATCGCCGGTGGCGCTGAAATGGCCGCCTGCGGCCTGGGCATGGGCGGCTTTGGCGCATCCCGCGCGCTGTCGACCCGTAACGACGAGCCGACCCGTGCCAGCCGTCCTTGGGACAAAGGCCGTGATGGCTTCGTGCTGTCCGACGGTGCCGGCGCGCTGGTGCTCGAAGAACTGGAGCACGCCAAGGCCCGTGGCGCGACCATCTATGCCGAACTGATCGGTTTTGGCATGAGCGGCGACGCCTACCACATGACTTCGCCACCCGCCGATGGCGCCGGTGCGGCGCGCTGTATCGCCAATGCGCTGCGTGACGCCAAGCTGAACGTCGAGCAGGTGCAGTACATCAACGCCCACGGTACCTCGACCCCTGCCGGTGACCTGGCGGAAGCCGAGGCGATCAAGAGCGTGTTCGGCGATCACGCCTACAAACTGGCCATCAGCTCCACCAAGTCCATGACCGGCCACCTGCTGGGTGCGGCGGGCGCGATCGAGGCTATCTTCAGCGTGCTGGCGATCAACAGCCAGGCAGCGCCGCCGACCATCAACCTCGATGAGCCGGACGAAGGTTGCGACCTGGATTTCGTGCCGCACACCGCACGCAACATGGACATCGACGTGGTGTTGTCCAACTCCTTCGGGTTTGGTGGTACCAACGGCTCCCTGGTGTTCCGCCGGTTCGCCGGCTGATGGACAGCTGGGTCGACGGTCAGCCGGCTGACGTTCTGTCGCTCAAGGACCGCGGCCTGGCTTATGGCGATGGTCTGTTCGAGACCATCGCGGTGAAGGCGGGCCAGCCCTTGTTGCTGGAGCGACACCTGCTGCGCCTGGCCGAGGGCTGTTCGCGCCTGGCCATCGCTGCCGATCAAGCCTTGATCCGCAGCGAACTCACGGCCTACGCCTCGCTGCTGGGGGAGGGCGTGCTCAAGCTGATCCTCACCCGTGGCGATAGCCTGCGCGGTTATGCCGCCGACCCGCGAGCGCAGCCGCGGCGAATCCTCCAAGGCAATGCGCCAGCGGCTTACCCGGCAGAGCATGCCGAGCTGGGGATTCGACTGTTCCCTTGCACCACCCGTTTGTCCGAGCAGCCCCTGCTCGCCGGCCTCAAGCACCTCAACCGACTGGAGCAGGTTCTCGCCCGTTCCGAGTGGCAGGACAGCGAGCATGCCGAAGGCTTGATGCTCGATGTTTCCGGACGGGTGATCGAGGGGGTGTTCAGCAATCTGTTCCTGGTGCGCGACGGTGCCTTGTTCACGGCCGATTTGAGCCGTTGCGGGGTCGCCGGAGTGATGCGCGCTGAAATATTGTTTCAGGCCGCGTCGTTGGGGATCCCCACGGAAATCGCCGACATCAGTCTCGAACAGTTGCAACAGGCCGACGAAGTCTTTGTCTGCAACAGCGTTTATGGCATTTGGCCGGTGCTTGCCTGTGGCGCGCTGCGCTGGTCGGCCGGACCGCTCACCCGTAAACTGCAACGCATTGCCCGCACGCTACTGGATGCCTGATTTGTGAGACGTAAACTATTGCTTCTGCTGGAGACCGGACTGGTTCTGGCAGGTCTGGCGCTGGGCGCCTCGGCCTGGAAGTTGAATTCGGCGCTGGAGCAGCCTCTCAACCTGACCCAAGAGCAATTGCTCGACGTGCCGGCCGGTTCGACGCCTGGCGGTACCTTCAACCGTATGGAAGCCAATGGCGTTCTCAAGGACGCGTTCTGGCTGCGCCTGTACTGGCGCTTCAACATGGAAGGGCAGCCGCTGCACAGCGGTGAATACCGCATGACTCCTGGGATGACCGCGCAAGGCCTGATCGGGGTCTGGCAGCGCGGTGAAGTGGTGCAGTACAGCCTGACCCTGGTGGAGGGCTGGACCTTCCGCCAGGTACGTGCCGCGCTGGCCAGGCATGACAAGCTCGAGCAGACCCTGAATGGGTTGAGTGACAGCGAAGTCATGGAAAAGCTCGGCCACGGCGGCGTTTTCCCCGAGGGCCGGTTCTTTCCCGATACCTACCGTTTCGTGCGCGGGATGACCGATGCCGAGCTGTTGGAAAAGGCCTACAACCGCCTGGACGAGGTGCTGGCCAAGGAATGGAACAAGCGCTCGGCCGATGTGCCTTACACCGAACCTTATCAGGCGCTGATCATGGCCTCGCTGGTGGAGAAGGAAACCGGCGTGCCCCAGGAGCGTGGACAGATTGCCGGGGTATTCGTGCGCCGCATGCAGGTTGGCATGTTGCTGCAAACCGATCCGACGGTGATCTATGGTCTGGGCGAGCGTTACAACGGTAAGTTGACCCGCGCTCTGCTGAAGGAAGCGACCCCTTACAATACCTACGTGATCAGTGGCTTGCCGCCGACCCCGATCGCCATGGTTGGCCGCGAGGCGATCCATGCCGCGCTCAACCCGGTGCCGGGCAGCAGTCTGTATTTCGTGGCGCGTGGCGATGGCAGTCACGTGTTCTCCGACGATCTGGATGCGCACAACAATGCCGTGCGCGAGTTCCAGCTCAAGCGTCGCGCCGATTATCGTTCCAGCCCGGCACCGACGGGCAGCCCGGCAGCTTCCGAGACTCCGGAGTCGATTCCGGCGCCGTCCCCCGATACGGCGCCCGAGGCGGTTCCGCAGGTGGCGCCTCAAGAGCCCTCTGAGGAGCCCTCTCAGGAGGCTCCCCAGGTGAGCCCGGAAGCATCGCCGCAAGCACCGGTCGAAACTCCCGTCGAGCCCGAGCCGAAAAGCCCGCAATGACTTTGATTAAGGACTGCCTGTGACTGGCTTGTTTATTACTCTGGAAGGCCCGGAAGGCGCGGGTAAAAGCACCAACCGCGAATACCTGGCCGAGCGCCTGCGCGCGGCCGGCATCGAGGTCTTGCTGACCCGCGAGCCGGGCGGCACGCCTTTGGCCGAGCGGATCCGCGAGGTGCTGCTGACCCCCGGCGACGAGGTCATGAATCCTGATACCGAGTTGTTGCTGGTGTTCGCCGCGCGTGCCCAGCATCTGGCCGAGGTGGTTCGCCCGGCATTGGCGCGTGGCGCGGTGGTGTTGTGTGACCGTTTTACCGATTCCACCTACGCCTACCAGGGCGGTGGTCGTGGTTTGTCCGTCGAGCGCATCGCGACCCTGGAGCAGTTTGTTCAGGGTGAGCTGCGGCCTGATTTGACCCTGGTGTTCGACCTGCCGGTCGAGGTGGGGCTGGCCCGCGCTAGCGCCCGTGGCCGCCTGGATCGTTTCGAGCAGGAAGGCCGGGTGTTCTTCGACGCGGTACGCCAGGCCTACCTGAAGCGTGCGGCGGCCGACCCGGCGCGTTACCTGTTGGTGGATGCGGCGCAACCACTGTCCCAGGTCCAGCAGGCGCTGGACGCCCTGTTGCCGAAATTGCTGGAGTTGCACCGTGGCTGAGGCCTTTCCCTGGCAGGACGAGCTCTGGCAGCAACTGGCGGGCCGTGCGCAGCATGCCCATGCCTATCTGCTCCATGGTCCGGCGGGCATCGGCAAGCGTGCGCTGGCCGAGCGCCTGATGGCGCGCCTGCTGTGCCAGCATCCGGCGGGGCTGGATGCCTGCGGGCAGTGCAAATCGTGCCTGCTGCTGCAGGCCGGCAGCCACCCGGACAACTACGTGCTGGAGCCGGAAGAAGCGGACAAGGCGATCAAGGTCGATCAGGTGCGCGAGCTGGTCAGCTTCGTGGTGCAGACCGCGCAGCTGGGCGGGCGCAAGGTGGTGCTGATCGAGCCGGTGGAGTCTATGAACATCAACGCTTCCAACGCGCTGCTGAAAAGCCTCGAAGAGCCGTCCGGCGATACGGTGTTGCTGCTGGTCAGCCACCAGCCGAGCCGCTTGTTGCCGACCATCAAGAGTCGCTGCGTGCAGCAGGCCTGTCCTCTGCCCAGTGAGGCCATGAGCCTGCAATGGCTGAGCAAGGCCCTGCCGGACTGCTCGGAAGAGGAGCGGGTCGAGCTGTTGACCCTGGCGGCCGGTTCGCCCCTGGCAGCTGTCAGCCTGCAAGCCCAGGGCGCGCGCGAGCAGCGGGCGCAGGTGGTCGACGGGGTGAAGAAGTTGCTCAAGCAGCAGCAATCGCCGACCCAGCTGGCCGAAGGCTGGAATGCGATACCCTTGCTGTTGCTGTTCGACTGGTTTTGCGACTGGTCGAGCCTGATCCTGCGTTATCAGCTGACGCAGGACGAGGAGGGGCTGGGGTTGGCCGATATGCGCAAAGTGGTGCAGTACCTCGCGCAGAAATCCTCCCAGGCCAAGGTTCTGGAGATCCAGGACTGGATCCTTGCGCAACGCCAGAAGGTGTTGAACAAGGCCAACCTCAATCGGGTGCTGTTGCTCGAAGCCTTGCTGGTGCAGTGGGCCGCCCTGCCTGGCCGCAACTGACGGCGGCGCCTGGAAACAAACCGAATCGCCGGCTGCTGCTCGGGCCGGCCTGTTCATTGACCGAATGTGGTTGTCGCTTCTTATGCTTGTAGATTCCCATTGTCACCTCGATCGCCTCGACCTTGCCGCGCACGACGGCTCCCTTGACGCCGCCCTGGACGCGGCTCGTCAGCGCGGTGTCGGGCATTTCCTGTGTATTGGCGTCAGTGCCGACAATGCGGCCGACGTCAAAGCCCTGGCCGAGCGTTATGACGATGTCGACTGCTCGGTGGGTGTCCATCCCCTGGATGTCCAGCCCGGCGCCGCACCAGCCCTCGACTGGCTGCTGCAGGAACTGAACCACCCGCGGGTGGTGGCCATCGGCGAGACCGGCCTGGATTACCACTACGAACCGGAAGCCGCGCAGTTGCAGCAGGAGTCTTTCCGCCTGCACCTGCAAGCCGCCCAGCAGACCGGCAAGCCGGTGATCGTCCATACCCGTGGCGCGCGCGCCGATACCCTGACCCTGCTGCGCGAAGCGGCGTTGCCGCAAGCCGGGGTCCTGCACTGCTTCACCGAAGACTGGGACATGGCCAAGGCCGCTCTGGACCTGGGTTTCTACATTTCCCTGTCTGGAATCGTCACCTTCCGCAATGCCGATGCGCTGCGGGACGTGGCACGCCAGGTGCCGGCCGACCGTTTGCTGGTGGAAACCGATTCGCCGTATCTGGCGCCGATTCCTTATCGCGGCAAGCCCAACCTGCCGCAGTACGTGCGTGAAGTCGCCGAGTTCCTGGCCATGTTGCGTGGGGAGCCCTACGAGCGTTTTGCCGAGCAGACCACCGAGAACTTCAAGCGTCTGTTCCCGCTGGCGCACGTCAAGGGCTGAATCGCAGGCAAAAAAAACCCGGGTTCTGGGGGGTGAATCCGGGTTAAGACCATTAGGAGTAAAACAAAGGCACGCCATCCCTTGGTACCTTCATCGGCGCTTCACTTGGGGGAGATGTCACGCCGACAGTTCAAGTATTGATCACTATTGAATTCAGTCCAGTTGGCCTTGCTCGTTTTTTAAACAAATTTGGAATACGAGCGCTTCGCTTGAGTTCTCATTGCCGGGCGATTTCCGCCACGATGGCGAGAGTTTCGTCGATCACGCGTTTTTCGGTATAGAAATGTGGTGAAAATCTAACCCCGGGGCCGCGGGGGATGCACACCACCTGTTGCTGTTGCAGCGCCTCATAAACCGCCTGATTATCGATGCCATCGATACTGAACGAGAAAATTCCGCCGCGACGGGCAGGGTTGAGCGGGGTGTGCAGGCGTACGCCGGGGATAGCATTCAAGCCGTCCTGAAGCCACTGGACCCGTTCGGCGATCAAGGTCGCCACGTGCTCCATGCCTACTTCTTCCAATAACGACAGGCTGGCTTCCAGGGCCATGGCGCCGAGCATGTTCGGGCTGCCGCATTCGAAGCGCCGGGCACTCTTGGCCGGTTCCCATTCGCTGCGGCTGTAATCGCCCATGTGTTCCAGCATGTGCCAGCCGAACTCATGGAGCTTGAGCTGCGCACGCAGCTCGCTGCGGCAATAGAACACGCCGAGGCCTTCAGCCCCGAGCATCCATTTGTGGCCGTCGGCCATGGCGAAGTCGCATTGATAGGCCTGGACATCGAAGGGTTGCGCGCCCAGTTGCTGGATGGCGTCAATGCAGAACAGCACGTTCTGTTGTTTGCAACCTGCGCCCAGGCGCTGCAGGTCCAGGCGCAGGCCGCTGGCGAATTGCACCGCGCTGATCGCCATCAGCCGGGTGCGCGGTCCGCAGGCGGCCAGCAGCGCGCCTTCCGGGTCGTCGCCCTTGAGGCTCACCTGAAGCACTTCCACGCCCTGGCTGGCCAGGGCTTCCCAGACGATACGGTTGGAGGGGAATTCTTCGTCGCTGATGACGATCTGGTCGCCTTTTTCCCAGGACAGGCCAAAGGCGACGAATGACAGTGCTTCCGAAGTATTTTTGACCAGCGCGATGTCATCCGTTGACGGTGCATTTAGCAGGCGCATCAGGCGTTCGCGCAGGCGTTGCTCAAGGGCCATCCAGTCCGGATAATCCCGCGCACCCAGCAAAACGTTCTCTTTGGCGAAGCGCGCCACGGCTTCGGCGGCCCGATTCGGCCAGGGGGCGACAGCTGCATGGTTCAAATAACGCAGGCCCGGGGCCTGTACAAATTCATCAAGAAACATAGTCATGGTCGGATGATCCGTGCATTTTGGCGCAATTTAGGCATAATACGCGGCTTCGATTTTGACCCCGACAGACCTTTTCTTATGCAGAAAGAACCTCGTAAGGTCCGTGAGTTTCGTCGCCGCGAGCAAGAAATTCTCGATACCGCGCTCAAGCTGTTCCTCGATCAAGGTGAAGACAGCGTCACCGTCGAGATGATCGCTGATGCCGTTGGTATCGGCAAAGGGACCATCTACAAGCACTTCAAGTCCAAGGCGGAGATCTATCTGCGCCTGATGCTCGATTATGAGCGCGACCTGAACGAGCTGCTGCACTCTGCCGATGTCGACAAGGATAAGGAAGCCCTGTCCCGGGCCTACTTCGAATTCCGCATGCGCGACCCACAGCGTTACCGGCTGTTCGATCGCCTGGAAGAGAAGGTGGTCAAGGGCAACCAGGTGCCGGAAATGGTCGAGGAGTTGCACAAGATCCGTGCTTCCAACTTCGAACGCCTGACCTTGTTGATCAAGGGCCGCATCAGCGAAGGCAAGCTCGAAGACGTGCCGCCTTACTTCCACTACTGCGCGGCCTGGGCGCTGGTGCACGGCGCGGTAGCGCTGTACCACTCGCCGTTCTGGAGCAACGTGCTGGAAGACCAGGAAGGCTTCTTCCAGTTCCTGATGGACATCGGCGTGCGCATGGGCAACAAGCGCAAGCGCGACCCCGATAGCTCCGGCAGTTGATTCATTCAGTTGCCTTATGGCGCCATGATTTCTCTATATGGCGCAGTGTCCCAGGAATATACTCAGGCATGGGACTTGCCAAAACTTGATTTTTGAGTCAGGTTTTGGTCGGTTCACTCTTCCTTCGCCGGAGTCATCCATGATCGTTGACCGTCAAGGCAGGCGTTTTCGCAATCTGCGTATCAGCCTGACTTCTGCCTGCAACTACGCCTGTACCTACTGCGTGCCCAACGGCAAGCGGCTGGTGGCTGCCCAGGACGAGTTGTCGGCCGAGGCCATGGCGCGCGGCGTGGCCTACCTGATCGAGGCGGCAGGCATCGAACGCCTGCGCATCACCGGCGGCGAGCCCCTGGTCAGCCCGAAACTCGAAGCCTTCATGGGCGCGGTGGGGCAAATGGGCCTGGAAGACATCAGCCTGACCACCAACGGCCAGTTGCTCGCACGCAAGCTGCCGCTACTGGTGGATGCCGGTATCCGGCGCATCAACGTTTCCCTCGACACCCTGGACGCCTCGGCTTTCCGCAGCATCGCCCGTGGCGGCGATCTGGCGACGGTGCTCGACGGCATGGACCAGGCTCGCGCGGCGGGCATGAAAATCAAGGTCAACATGGTGCCGCTGCGCGGGCAGAACCTGGATCAGGTAATGCCGTTGCTCGACTACTGCCTGGAGCGTGGTTATGAGCTGCGCTTTATCGAGCTGATGCGCATGGGCCACCTGGCCAGCGACTCCAACGCCTTCCTGCAGCAATTCGTCAGCCTGCAGCAGTTGCTGAGCCTGATCGGCGAACGCTACGAATACCTGCAGGCCGATGCGCCGGTGGATGCCACGGCCGTGCGTTATGAAATTCCGGGGCTGGGCCATTTCGGCGTGATCGCCAACGAAAGCGTGCCGTTCTGCCGGACCTGCTCGCGCCTGCGGTTGTCGTCCACCGGCTGGTTGCACGGTTGCCTGTCGTCGAGCAACCGGCATTACGTCGGCGACCTGCTGGACAAGCCGCGCCATCAAGCCTTGCCGGCCTTGCAGCGCCTGCTGGTCAAGGCCCTGGGCGACAAGCAGGATGTGGCATTCTCCGGTGGTGCGACGGTGATGAAAATCATCGGCGGCTAAACCCCATCTCTCTGATCCCCGTCCTCTGTAGCCGCTGCCGCAGGCTGCGATCGAGGGCGTAGCCCTCGCCAATCCAGACGACCCATTTCTCTCCAGCCAATAGCCTTCAACGGGTTTGTGGCTGCTGCGCAGCCATTCGCAGCTACGGCCGCGGCTACAGGCGCCCGAGCTGGCGCGGAAGCTGCATCTCGTGGCCATTCGCCGGTTTTCCGTCACCGGCTTCTGGAGGGAAGGATGCGTAGCCTGGTTTTGCTGCTGGCTTTTTTGGGGCTCGGTGGCTGCATGAATGTCAGCGATATGGGCGAGGGTGTTCGCTATCACATGAGTGATGCGGGTTTCCTCGATCACAGTAATACCCAGCGCTCCAACTCGTTCCGCGTTCAGCCGGACTCATTCATTTTCATCGCCCAGGGCGCCTTTGCTCCGCCGGGCAGCGCCTACCCGCGCCCCAACGTGGTGGCCGAGGAAGCCTTCAAGGGTTTTATCGAATACTTCCCCATGGTCCGCCGCGCCCGGGCGCCGGAAGGCCTGGACCAGGCCATGGCCGAAGCCCGTGAAGTGGGCGCGCATTACCTGCTGTACACCCGTTTCGCCAAGGCCGACGACCGTATCGGCAACTCCGATGAGTGGTTCGACCAGGAAGCCGTGGATCGCCTGGGGATCGACAACGGCGTGATTCAGATCATGCTGATCGAGACCAGTACCCAGTATCTGATCGACACCGCGCGGATTCGCAGTCGTGGCGGTTTACTGACGTTCCACGACAACAAGCCGGAAGACCTGCTTGGCCCGCCGCTCGAACAATACGCCCGCAGCCTGTTAGGCTTGAGCGATTAAGCCAAGCACGAGGAGAGCAGCATGAGTGGTCCGGGCAAAGCCAACGATCTGTTGGCGCAGATTCCCAAGGCGGAGAAGGGTTTGCCGCCGGTCCACCTGTGGAATCCCGACTTCTGTGGCGATATCGATATGCGTATCGCCCGCGATGGCACCTGGTACTACCTGGGTACCCCCATTGGCCGCAAACCCATGGTCAAGCTGTTCTCCACCATCATTCGCCGCGACGGCGACGACTATTTCCTGATCACCCCGGTGGAAAAGGTCGGCATCAAGGTCGATGACGCGCCTTTTGTCGCTGTCACCCTGGAGGTCGAAGGCGAGGGTGAGGAGCAACTCCTGCGCTTTACCACCAATATCGACGAGCAGGTCAGCGCCGGCAGCGAGCATCCGCTGCGGGTGGTGATCGACCCGCAGACCCTGGAGCCGGCGCCTTACGTTCACGTGCGCAGCAACCTGGAAGCACTGGTGCACCGCAACGTGTTCTACCAACTGGTGGAGCTGGCGGTGAGCCGTCCGATCGACGGTCAGAACTGGCTGGGCGTCTGGAGCGGCGGGGTGTTCTTCCCGATCGGCCTGGAGCCCTGAGCTCCGAAATACCTTGTTTCCCGAATAAATATCTTGCGACGAAGATCCCGTTTCGGGTATCAATTTGTACATGATTAGACATGTTCGATTTGACAAGAAAAAACGCGTGGTCGATGAACTGATCCGACGCATCGAAAGCGGCCTCATGGAGGACGGTTTCCTGCTGCCGGGCGAGCATCAGTTGGCCCAGGAATTCTCGGTGAGTCGTGGCACCCTGCGTGAGGCCCTGGCCGAACTCAAACGCCGCAACTACATCGCCACCCAGAGCGGGGTCGGCTCCATCGTCACCTTTGACGGTGTAGTGCTGGACCAGCAAAACGGCTGGGCCCAGGCCCTGGCGGACAGCGGGGCGCTGATCAACACCGAGCTGTTGCGCCTGGAGGCGGTGCAACGTCCTGACCTGTTCAGCCATTTCGGCACCGACCAGTTCATTGCCCTGGACCGGCGCCGGCGTTCTACCGACGGCACCGTGGTTTCCCTTGAACGTTCCCTGATGCCCGCCACCGGAGGCCTGGAGAGCCTGCCGCGAGTAGGGCTGATCGATGATTCCCTGACCATTACCCTGGCCGCCTACGGCTATATCGGCGAGCGCGGCGATCAATGGATCGGCGCCGAGCCACTGGGTGAAGAAGAGGCCCGACTGTTGGGGCGTCCGGCCGGCAGTGTGTTTCTCAAGGCCCTGCGGACCACTTATGACCGCCGCGGGCGTTTCATGGAGCAGGTGGAAAGTTTTCTCGACCCGCTGCACTTTCGCCTGCACCTGGAATTCGGAGCGCAGAAATGATTCCCCTGGACCACGCTCTGGGCGCCTTTTATGGGCTGGCGCTGGGCGACGCCCTGGGCATGCCGACCCAATCCTTGAGCCGGCAGCAGATCAAGCAGCGCTTCGGTGCCATTCGCGGCCTGGAAGACGCCGGCCCCGATCAACCGATCGCCGCCAACATGCCCAAGGGCTCGATCACCGACGACACCGAGCAGGCGATCCTGGTCGGCGACCTGCTGGTCGCGGGCAAGGGCCGGATCGAACCGGCAGCGTTGGCCCACAGCCTGATCGAGTGGGAAGCGGCGATGCAGGCCAAGGGCTCCCAGGATCTGCTGGGCCCTTCGACCAAACGCGCCATCGAAATGATCCTCGCCGGGCATACCGCGGAAGAAGCCGGGCGCTATGGCACCACCAACGGCGCGGCGATGCGCATCACTCCGGTGGGCATCGCGGCGAATGTCGACGATGCCCAGGCCTTTATCCGTGCGGTGGTGGAGGCTTGCCAGGTCACCCATAACACCACGCTGGGCATCTCCAGCGCGGCGGCGGTGGCGGCGGTGGTATCCGCCGGGATCAATGGCGTGCCGCTGGGCGATGCCTTGCAGGTCGGCGTGCAGATCGCCCAGGAGGCGGAGCGGCATGGCCACTGGGTGGCCGGCGGGCGTATCGCCACGCGCATCAGTTGGGCGCGCAGCCTCAGTGTCGAAAGCGACAAGGCGCTGCTGGCCGATCTGCTGTACGACCTGATCGGTACTTCCGTCGCTTCCCAGGAATCGGTGGTGGTCTCCTTTGCCCTGGCGCATCAGGTGGCCATCGGCGAACTGCAGGCGTTCGAAGCGCTGTGCATGGCCGCCAGCCTGGGGGGCGACACCGATACCATTGCCGCCATCCTCGGCGCGATGCTCGGTGCCTGCCAGGGGATGGAGTGCTGGCCGGCCGCCTTGATAGAGCAGATCAAGCAGGTCAATGACCTGGATCTCGAACCGCTGGTGCAGGGGCTGCTGGCCCTGCGTTAAGGGGCGCGAGGCTGCATGATCAAGGCTCCCACCCCCTGTGCGCGAGCCGTCGCTGAGGCCTATTTGCCATGGATAGCAGGAATACGGCGAGGAATGCCGGGACGTCTGATCGACTTCCGAAATTGCCGACAATCACAACAAAGGCAACAGGAGTGTTTTCATGAGTGCATCGAACCCCGGGCAAAGCGCCGGGCAGCTGGAAACCCGTGGCATCGAGCCGGTGCCGGAAGGCGAGTGCAACGGCCATCCGCTGCAACTGTTCTGGGTCTGGTTCGCCGCCAATATCAGCATCCTCGGCTTGCCGCTGGGGGCGACCCTGGTGGCTTTTCGTGGCCTGTCGATCGGGCAGGCGATCATCGTCGCTATCCTCGGTGCCGCCGGTTCGTTCGCGGTGGTGGGGATCATCTCCATCGCCGGGCGTCGCGGGCGGGCGCCGAGCCTGACGCTATCGCGGGCGATCTTCGGCGTGCGCGGCAATATCGGCCCGACCCTGGTGTCGCTGATGTCGCGGGTGGGCTGGGAAACCGTCAACACCACCACCGCTGCCTTCGTCCTGCTGTCGCTGTGTTCGATCCTGTTTGGCTCGCCGGTGGAAGCCAAGAGTGCGCCGCTGCTGACCCTGCTGTTCATCGGCATTTTCGTGCTGCTGACCCTGGCCGTCTCCGGCCTCGGCCACGCGACCCTGCTGGTGATCCAGAAGTGGGCCACCTATGTGTTCGGCGCGCTGAACCTGCTGGTGGGCGGCTTCCTCTGTGCCACCATCGACTGGAGCGCGGTGTTCAACGCCACCCCGGCGCCGTTGAGCGCGATGATCATCGGTATCGGCACCATGGCCGCGGGCACCGGTATCGGCTGGGCCAATACCGGTGCCGACATGTCGCGTTACCAGCACAGCAGCGTCAAGGCCTCGCGCCTGGTGGCATCGGCGGCCTTCGGCGCCGGCATTCCGCTGGTGCTGCTGATTACCCTGGGTGGCCTGCTGTCGGTGGGCAACGATGACCTGGCCTCGGCCACCGACCCGATCGTGGCGATCCGCGACATGCTGCCGACCTGGATGGCGGTGCCCTACCTGATCACCGCTTTCGGCGGCCTGCTGTTGTCGAACAACCTGTCGGTGTACTCGGCCGGCCTGACCACCCTGACCCTGGGGCTCAAGGTCAAGCGGGTGTACGCGGTGGTGGTGGACATCGTGGCGATCTTCGCCGGCTCCATCTACTTCATGCTGATCGCCGAGAGTTTCTACGGGCCGTTCATTACCTTCATTTCCTTGCTGGCAGTGCCTCTCACCGCCTGGGTCGGGATCTTCGTGGTCGACCTGATCCACCGTCACTACTACAGCCCCAAGGACCTGCTGGACGTCAGCCCGAGCAGCGCCTACTGGTATCGCGGCGGTGTCGAATGGCGGGCCTTCGGTGCCTGGGCACTGGCCATAGTGCTGGGTTTCAGCTTCACCACCATCGGCACCAGCGCCGAGAACGTCTGGTTCGCCGGGCCGCTGGCCGATTCCTGGCTGGGCCATAACGGCCTGGGCTGGATCGTCACCTTCCTGGTAGCCGGTGGCGTGTATGCCGTGCTGGGTGGGGCCAGGGATCGCCGCGGCGCTTTTGTCGAGAATGCCAATGCCTAGAATGCTGCACACCGGCCAGGTCATCGTCGATCTGGTGATGTCCGTAGACCGCCTGCCGAGCTCCGGCGGCGACGTGCTGGCACAGTCCGCCAGCTTCGAGGCCGGCGGCGGCTTCAACGTGATGGCTGCCGCCCAGCGAAACGGCTTGCCGGTGCTGTACCTGGGGCGGCACGGCAACGGCCGCTTCGGGGCGCTGGCGCGGGAGGCGATGCGTGCCGAGGGCATCCAGGTCACTCTCGAGGCCAGCCGCACCGAGGACACCGGCCTGTGCGTGGCGCTGACCGAAGCCACGGCCGAACGCAGCTTCATTTCCTACATCGGGGCGGAAGGCCAACTGTCGGCCCAGGACCTGGCCGGTGTCGCGGTGCAGGCCGACGACTTTGTCTATGTCAGCGGCTACAGCCTGCTGCATGCCGGCAAGGCCGAGGCCTTGCTGGACTGGCTGCTGGCCTTGCCACGGGCGATCCGGCTGGTGTTCGATCCGGGCCCGCTGGTGGATTCGCCGGACTCCGTGGCGATGCGCCGGCTGCTGCCGCGTATCGATCTCTGGACCAGCAACAGCGTCGAGGCCTTGCGCTTCACCGGGACCACGAGCATCGGCGCAGCCCTGCGACGCCTGCATGAGGGGCTGCCGCAGGAGGTGTTGCTGGTGGTCAGGGACGGCCCGCAAGGCTGCTGGGTCAGCCAGCATGGCCACAGCGCCCATGTACCGGGCTTCAAGGTCCAGGCGGTGGACAGCAACGGCGCTGGCGATGCCCATGCCGGAGTCTTCGTCGCAGCCCTGGCGCAGGGGCTGGAGCCGTTGCAGGCGGCGCGTCGTGCCAATGCCGCGGCGGCCCTGGCGGTGACCCGCTGGGGCCCGGCCACCGCGCCGGGGGCGGCGGAGGTGGATGCGTTGGTCAATGGGAACGGCGTCCACGCCTGACACTTGCTGACGGAGTGAGGGGATCGCGAGCAAGCTCGCTCCTACAGGGAGCACTGCTCGCGATCGCGGTTTATCCCGCCTTGCGCAATGCGTCGATCAACTCCTGCTTGCTCATGGTCGAGCGGCCGCGGATGTTCTTCACCCGGGCTTCCTTCAGCAGGCTGTCTTTGGTCTGGGTACTCAGCGAAGCCTGGCTGTTACGGGCGTACCCCTCACGGCTGGCGGCGGCACGCCTGGCCGAGGAGTGGCGTGCGGCGGCCTTTTCCGAGGCCGGTGTGCGTTGCCCGGAGCCGCCAGCCCGTTCCCCTCCACCGGACTGCTTGTTCACCGTAGCCCAGGCGCGCGTTTCGGCCTCGTCCTTGGGCACGCCCTTGGCTTCGTAGCCGGCTTCGATATGCGCGGCCTTGCGCTTCTGTTCGGCGGTGTATTTGGCTTTGCTTCCACGAGGCATGAGGGCTCTCCTTTGGCAATGGGTACCTGAAGTTGGGTCGGGAGGAAGGCCGATAAGTGCCCGGGAATCGACGAATGGGGCTCTCGACGCCAGTGCCAGAGGGGTGTGATCGCTGTCACAGAAGCACAGCATTGCGCACAAAAGCGGCAGGCCAGGGCGGCCCGAGGTTTGCCAGGGCGGGGGAAGTCTCGCACAATGCCTGCCCCGGAAATGGATGCGTCTGACGAGTTGTCAGGCCTTTTCGCGAGATGCTCATGGATGATTCTTACGCCCCAGATCAGGGGCGGCTGATCGATACAGTACGCCCGCTATCAATCCCCTGTTGCGCAAATCCAACCCCGTCACCGGTCTGCCGCTGCCGTGCGGTGTGGTCGTGGCCTGTTTTTAAAGGAATGAACCAATGAATACCCGGATGTTTTTGGCTGCGGCCCTGTTGGGCGGCAGCGTGCTGCTGGCCGGTTGTGGCGACAAGACTGAAAAGGTCAGCCAGCCTGCGGCACAGGTCGATGCCAAGCAGCAGGAAATCGATAAATACAACCAGTACGTCGGTGCGGCGAACAGCATCAGCGAATCCTTCCAGACGTTCCTCCAGCGTTACCAGCAGTACGAGGTGCCAGCCTTGGCGGGCAAGGCGCCGATCAGCGCTTTCAGCGTCGGCAACGATATCCTCATCGATCGCCTGAGCCAGGCCCTGGATGGCGCCCTGGCCATCGATACACCAATCCCGGAAGTGGATCAGGCGGCCCAGGCCTTTTCCGCGGCGCTGAAAACCCTCTCGCCGCTGAGTCATGAGCTGCAGAACTACGCGACTTCCAAGGGCTACCTGAGCGACAACGGCGAGCTGGCCCGTCGCCAGAGCCAGGCCTATCTGGCCGCCCTGACCGCGGTCAGCGAAAAGGAGCAGGACTTCTACGCAGGTCTTGGCGCGCGTGACCTGGCGCTGACCAAGCAAGCCTTCGACGAGGCGCCGAAAGACACCGCGGCCTACTACCGTGCCGGGTTGATCTACTACGGCAAACTCAACACCGCCGATGCCGAGACGCTGTTCGCCGAACCGAACGATCCGCAGGCCCTGGCGGCTTTCGAGAAGTCCCTGGCACTGGTGGCCGACGCGGCCGCGGGCTGGAATGGCAAGGTCAGCGCCCAGGCGGCGCAGAGCGGCAAGTCGTGCGGTGGCGGCATGCTGGAAATCAATGAGTTCATCGGCCAGTCGCGTTCGATCATCCGCGACGTCAAGGACGGGGTGTACAAGCGCGCTCCCGAAGGCGCGATGAAGAACCTGCCGGCGCATATGCAGAGCTCGAGCATCGTTCGCTCGGCCAACCGCTACAACCGCACCTACGGCAACATGATCAATCGCTTCAACCATCCGACCTGCTGAATCGGCGCTGGCGGCACCCGCGTCGCGACGCGGGTGCCGGTGGGCGCAAACGAACGCCCGGGCCTTCGATCAGGCGTCCAGCTTGCGGGCCGCTTCCACTCCGGAAGCGGTCAGCTTGATCGGCAGGTTCAGGGCATGTTCGCCCGCCGGGTTGAGGGTGACATGGCCCTCCTTGATCAAGCCGCGTTCCTGCAACATTGCCAGGGTACTGGCCACGACTCTTTCGCCGCGATAGTTATCCAGCACCTCCTTGCCCAGGCCGTTGGGGTGGGCGTGCAGCAAGCGGGTGAGCACTTCTTTTTCCAGCTCTTTGTCGACGTTCATGCGGACCTCTGTGTGGGGGAAGGGTGCGTGCCTGGTTCATTGGTCGGTGCCGTGGCCTTCGGAGCCTGTGCCGCCGGTGGTGGTTTTCGGCTTGCTGTCCGGCGGGTCGGTGTCCAGGGTACCGGCGCGGCCGGTGTCGTTGCCCTGGATGCGCGGATCGGTACCCGTGGCGGGGGGCAGGGTGCTTTCGTCCACCTGCGGCGGGTTGATATTGATGCTCGGCGAGCCTTGGGTGGCCGGGGACTTTGGCCGTTCCACCGGATCGATGGGGCCGCTGGCGCCGGCGAAGGCCGCCGAGGACAGCAGCCCGGCCAGGGCGAGGAGCGTCAGCCTGGATTTGATCATGATGTCGCCTCCATTCGTTTTTAGAGTCGCTACCTGATCTTGGGCTGCCGGCGATTTTGATTGGTGCCTGATGAACGACGAACGGTTCAGGCGTTCTGCGCCACCCCGTCGGGTTTCAGCCCGCGCCAGACCAGGCGCCCGACGCTGATCAGCCAGTTCAGCAGGGCGATGCCCAGCACCGTGAGCATCAGGGCCGGCATGCCCTGTTCGACGATGATCCGGCCGGCCAGCAGCGGAAAGCCGAACACCCCGATGAAATAGGCCAGGCTGAACAGCAGCAAGGCTTGCGAGGTGTCGCCGGGCGGCGCTTCGTTGGCGGCCAGGCCGTTGATCACCGAGTAGGTCAGGCCGTAGCCGACCCCCAGGACCACGGCGGCCAGCAGATAACTCGTCGCGTCATCGACCAGCAGCTGGAACATCAGGATCGACCCCAGCATCAACCCCGAGAGCAGGCACGCCGTGCGATAGGCGTCGCGCTTGACCACGAAGCCGGCGATCAGCAGGCGGCTGCCGATGGCGGCCACCATGAAGCCGAGAAAGAACAGCGAATAGTCCAGCGAGCGGGAGGCCGCGTAGCTGGTCTGGAAACTCGACAGGCCGCCGAATACGCAGCCGCCGAGACCGACCATGAGGATCGGGAACAAGGCCTTGGACGAGAGCACCCGGGCGCTGCTGGCCCAACTGATTTTCGCCGCGCCGGCCCCCAGATGGCTGGGGTGTCTCTTCAGCAGCGCGCCCAGGCGCCAGAAGATCAGCACGCCGATCAGGCTGGCGGCTGCGGCCAGCAGAAAGGCCGCAGTCAATGGGTAGCCCAGGGCGCTGGCCAGCCGCCCCAGCAGCGGGCCCGAGCCGATGCCGCTCATCATGCTGCCCGACAGCAGGGCGAAGAACCTGGCCCGCTGTGCCGGCGCCACCATCATCGCGACGATGATCGGCCCCAGGGTGTAGAACACGCCCCAGCCCAGGCCCAGGGTCAGGCCGAAAAACAGCAGGGCATCGCCAAAGCCGGGCGTCAGGGCAAAGCCCAGGCTGGCGACCACCAGCAGGCAACCGAACAGGGCAATCGAGCGCGCGGCGCCCAGCAGGTCCGACAGGTGCCCGGAGAAGATCACCGCGACCAAGGTGCTGAGCATGGCGACCGAAATCACGCTGCCGGCATCGTGCTCATTGCCACCGCGCGAGCCGATCAGCAGCGAGAGCAGGAAGGTCGAGCCATAGGACAGCGACAGCAGGTAGCTGGCGACACAGAACAGCCCGAACAGCCTGGCTGGAACCATGGGTGGTGGGGTAGCGCTGGACATGCGCAGGCCTCGTTTCTTGTTGGATTCATGAGGCGCCGTTCTACCATGGGCGGCTGTCGCGTTAGTTGTGATCTTGCAGGCTTCAGGGTTAGCGCCTAGCGGAGTAAGTCAGCCGCCGATCTCGTCGATGAACTCGTCCATGAAGCGCTTCAGGCGGGTATGCCGCACCTGCGCCAGGCGCGCGCCGGTCACGGTCTGAAAGCCCTCGGCCAGGTGCAGCAGCTTGGTGTGGAAGTGGTCGAGGGTGAAGTTCAGGTCGTCATAGCCGCGGTGCTCGGCGTGCGGGTCGTGGGGATCGTAGAAGGCTCGGTTCAACCGGCCGCCGACATAGAAGGTGCGGGCCACGCCGAGAGCACCGAGGGCGTCGAGACAGTCGGCGTCCTGCAGGATCTTCGCCTCCAGGGTTTCGGCCTGGATGGCGGCGGAAAAACTGTGGGCTTCGATGGCGTGGGCCACCGCGGCGATCTTGGCTTCGGGCCAGCCCAGCCGGTGCAGCAGGGCCGCGGCCTTTTCCGCCGACAGGCGCGAGGCCTGGGCGCGCAGCGGTGAGCTCTTTTCCACGGCGACGCAGTCGTGTAGCAGGGTGGCGGCCAGCAGCACCTGCAAATCGCCGCCGTCTTCCTTGGCGATGCGCCGCACATTGGCCCACACCCGCTGCAGGTGCGACAGGTCGTGGGCGCCGTCGTCGACAGGCTCCAAGGCGTGGGGCAGCAGGGTATTGGCGAGATCGGGCAGGGGAGCAAAAGCGTGGGCGGTCATCAGGAGGGAGCCATCAGCGGGTCAATAACGCGCCACTGTAGCCGCTGTCGAAGGCGGCGATAAGGCCCATGACGCTCATACCTGCGTCCTTTGCTGGCTGGCCGGTCGGTCAGTCTGCGGCGCTGGTCGCGGGAATCGGCAATTCCGACATGGACAATCACCCGCCACGACCTCCAGGCATATCCCTGTGAAATACCCGTGCATGTCCTTCCCCTGTCGATCTAATATGGCCGCCTGCCTTCTAACCGAGACCCGCCGATGTCCGTCGAAATCCGTCCAGCCGTGCCCAGCGATGCACCGCAAATCCTTGCCTTCATCAGGGAGTTGGCCGATTACGAACGCGCTCGCCATGAGGTCATCGCCAGCGTCGCCGACATCGAGCGCAGCCTGTTCAGCGAGGGCGCCACGGCCCACGGCCTGATCTGCCTGCGCGATGGTGTGCCGATCGGTTTCGCGGTGTTTTTCTTCAGCTATTCCACCTGGCTGGGCAGCAACTGCCTGTACCTGGAAGACCTCTACATCACCCCTGCACAACGTGGCGGCGGCGCTGGCAAACAGCTGCTGCGGCACCTGGCGCGGATCGCCTGCGACAACGGTTGCGGGCGCTTCGAGTGGAGCGTGCTGGAGTGGAACGAACCGGCGATCCAGTTCTACAAATCCCTGGGCGCCCAGCCTCAGGAAGAGTGGGTGAGGTACCGCATGGATGGCGATGTGCTGCGCGCGTTCGCCCAGGGCTGAGTCCATCGTCAACGCTGTAGGGGCAGCCGCTCGCTATCCGGTTGCTCGCGATTCCTTTCCAGATCCCTCGCTGCCAAGACCGCCCTGTGTACTCGGGGCAGCCGGCGTTTTTCTTCGGGCTTAGGCCCGCATTCACTGCCCAGGCTCAAAAACCGATCTCACTCGTTGCCGGTTCCTGTTCCCTTGTAGGGACAGGCGGTCGACGCCTGCCTGCTGCCATGAAAACCAGGCAATAGCGGGCTGTTCTCATGCAAATCAATAAATCCCACAATATGGGAGTTATATTTATATATTGAGATTTTATTTGAGTCGGGTTTATAGTCGCCGCCATCAGCTCTTACGCACTCACTGCCAAAAACAACTCACAGGTGAAGCGATGCAGGCGCAATTGATCGCGCTCGATTGGGGAACCACCTCCCTTCGTGCTTACAAACTCGCAGCAGGCGGCCAGGTGCTGGAACAGCGCGCGTTGACCTCGGGGATCATGCAGTTGCCGAAAGTGGCGCGGATGATTGCCGGCCAGCGCTGCGACAACGGTTTCGAACTGGCCTTCGACGACGCCTGCGGCGACTGGCTCGACGCGCAGCCGGGGTTGCCGGTGATTGCCTGCGGCATGGTCGGCAGCGCCCAGGGCTGGCGCGAGGCCAGTTACTGCGAGACCCCGGCGGATGTCGCCCAGCTCGGACAGGCCCTGGTGACCTTGCGCAGCCGGCGCGGGGTGGACGTGCATATCGTGCCGGGGGTGATCCAGCGTTCGCGCTTGCCGAACGTGATGCGGGGCGAAGAAACCCAGGTGCTGGGTGTGCTGCCGCAACTGGCGGGCGGGGCAGGGGACGACGTGCTGATCGGCCTGCCCGGCAGTCATTCCAAATGGGTGCAGGTGGCCGACGGTTGTATCGTCCATTTCGACACCTTCATGACCGGCGAGCTGTTCGCCGTGCTCAGTCAACACAGCATTCTCGGCCGTACCCAGGAGCGTGGCGCGGCGTTCGACACCGAGGCCTTCGATCGCGGCGTGCAGGTGGCCTTGTCCGTCGAGGGCGAGATCGGCCCGCTGTCGACTCTGTTCAGCGCCCGCAGCCTGGGGTTGACCGGTGAACTCAGCGGCCGCGCCCAGCCGGACTATCTGTCGGGCCTGCTGATCGGCCACGAACTTTGCGCACTGGCCGCCGTGCAGCGGCGCCGCCGTCACGGCGAGCCACTGCCATCGATCGTGCTGATCGGCAATGCCCAGCTTTGCGCCCGCTACAGCCGGGCCCTGTCCGCCTGCGGTTTTCCCCGGGTAATCCTGGCCGAACAGGCCACCGAACGCGGTTTATGGCACCTGGCTGAAGCGGCCGGGCTGCTGGCGCGCGTCCCTTGCGCTCATCCTTGAAAAGAGGTCCGACATGCTCAAGCAAGCACTGGCACATAACGGCCTGATCGCCATTCTCCGGGGGCTGCGTCCGCAAGAAGCGGCGGCCATCGGCGAGGTGCTGTATCAGACGGGGTTTCGGGTTATCGAGGTGCCGCTCAATTCTCCACAGCCCTTCGACAGCATCCGCATCCTGCGCGACGCCTTGCCCGCCGATTGCCTGATCGGCGCCGGCACGGTGCTGACTCCGGAGCAGGTCGAGCAGGTCAAGGCCGCGGGCGGCCAGGTGATCGTCATGCCCCACAGCGACCCCAAGGTGCTGCGCGCGGCCAGGGCCGCCGGCCTGTATCTGTCCCCCGGCGTGGCCACGCCGACCGAGGCGTTTGCCGCGCTGGCCGAAGGCGCCGACGTGCTCAAGCTGTTCCCCGCCGAGCAGATGGGCCCGGCGGTGGTCAAGGCCTGGCTCGCGGTATTGCCGGCCGGCACCGTGCTGCTGCCGGTGGGCGGGATCACCCCGGACAACATGCAGGTGTTCGTCGACGCCGGGGTCAAGGGCTTCGGCCTCGGTTCCGGGTTGTTCAAGCCGGGGATGAGCGCGGCTGAGGTGGCGACTCGCGCCAAGGCCTATGTCGCCGCCTGGAACGCCCTGGCTTAAGACTTTTTCTGCGCCGTCGGCGCTGCATCCGACAAGAGAGACAAGAAGATGAAAATCACCAAACTGACCACCTTTATCGTTCCGCCACGCTGGTGCTTTCTCAAGGTCGAGACCGACG
The DNA here is from genome assembly GCF_003184125.1 of Pseudomonas sp. RW409. Lineage (NCBI taxonomy): Bacteria > Pseudomonadati > Pseudomonadota > Gammaproteobacteria > Pseudomonadales > Pseudomonadaceae > Pseudomonas > Pseudomonas sp. RW409. The sequence continues at coordinate 174,001 of NZ_QHHP01000034.1, forward strand.
AGGGCGTCATCGGCTGGGGTGAGCCTGTGGTCGAAGGGCGGGCACACACGGTGGCCGCCGCTGTGGACGAGCTGGCCGATTACCTGATCGGCAAGGACCCGCGCAATATCGAGGACATCTGGACCGTGCTCTACCGCGGCGGCTTCTACCGTGGCGGCGCGATCCACATGAGTGCCCTGGCCGGTATCGACCAGGCGCTGTGGGACATCAAGGGCAAGGCCCTGGGCGTGTCGGTCAGCGACCTGCTGGGTGGCCAGGTGCGAGACAAGATCCGCGTCTATTCGTGGATCGGCGGCGACCGTCCGGCCGATACCGCGCGCGCCGCCAAAGAGGCGGTGGCGCGTGGTTTTACCGCGGTGAAGATGAACGGCACCGAGGAGCTGCAGTTCCTCGATACCTTCGACAAAGTCGACCTGGCCCTGGCCAACGTGGCCGCGGTGCGTGATGCGGTGGGGCCTAACGTCGGGATCGGCGTCGACTTCCATGGCCGGGTGCACAAGCCCATGGCCAAGGTACTGATGAAGGAACTCGATCCCTACAAGCTGATGTTTATCGAAGAACCGGTGCTCAGCGAAAACTACGAGGCCCTCAAGGAGCTGGCGCCGCTGACCAACACGCCGATCGCCCTGGGCGAGCGGCTGTTCTCGCGCTGGGATTTCAAGCGGGTGCTCAGCGAAGGCTACGTCGACATTATCCAGCCGGATGCTTCCCATGCCGGCGGCATCACCGAGACCCGCAAGATCGCCAACATGGCCGAAGCCTACGACGTGGCCCTGGCCCTGCATTGCCCGCTGGGGCCGATTGCCCTGGCCGCCTGCCTGCAACTGGACGCGGCCTGCTACAACGCCTTCATCCAGGAGCAGAGCCTGGGCATCCATTACAACGAAAGCAACGACCTGCTGGACTACGTCAAGGACCCGCGCGTCTTCGACTACCAGCAAGGCATGGTGACGATCCCCAACGGCCCGGGCCTGGGTATCGAGATCAACGAGGAATACGTCATCGAGCGCGCGGCCATCGGCCACCGCTGGCGCAACCCGATCTGGCGCCACGCCGACGGCAGCTTTGCCGAATGGTGAGTTGATTCATTGCTTGTAGGAGCGAGCGTGCTCGCGATGCAGACGACAGGGTCTGACTTCTTATCGCCGTGAAGCAACCGACGCCATCGCGAGCAAGCTCGCTCCTACAGGTACAGAGAAACATTGCCCTCAATAACCATAAGAAGAGGCATCCCCATGCAACCGGAAACCTTCACCGGGCAGGCGTCGCTGGTCGCGCCGAGCCGCAAGCGTTTTTTCATCATGCTGCTGTTGTTCATCACGGTGGTGATCAACTACCTGGACCGCAGCAACCTGTCGATCGCCGCGCCGGCGCTGACCAGCGACCTGGGTATCGACCCGATCCACGTCGGGCTGATTTTCTCGGCCTTCGGCTGGACCTACGCCGCCATGCAGATCCCCGGTGGCTGGCTGGTGGACCGGGTACCGCCGCGCATTCTCTACACCGCGGCGCTGCTGCTGTGGTCGCTGGCGACGGTGATGCTCGGTTTCGCCGCCAGCTTTATCGCCCTGTTCGTCCTGCGCATGGCGGTGGGCGCGCTGGAGGCGCCGGCCTATCCGATCAACAGCCGGGTGGTGACCACCTGGTTTCCCGAGCGCGAACGTGCCACGGCCATCGGCTTTTACACCTCCGGGCAGTTTGTCGGCCTGGCTTTTCTCACCCCGGTGCTGGCCTGGCTGCAGCATGCCTTTGGCTGGCAGATGGTGTTTGTCGTCACCGGCGCGGTGGGCATTCTGTGGGCGGCGATCTGGTACGCGGTGTATCGCGAACCACGGGATTTCAAGGGCGCCAACCCGGCGGAAATCGACCTGATCCGCCAGGGCGGCGGCCTGGTGGATATCCAGCGCGAGACGGCCAAGCGCAAGGCGCGTTTCAACTGGACGGACCTGGGGATCGTCCTGAGCAAGCGCAAGCTGTGGGGCATTTATCTGGGGCAGTTCTGCCTCAATTCGACCCTGTGGTTTTTCCTCACCTGGTTCCCCACTTACCTGGTGAAGTACCGCGGCATGGACTTCATCAAGTCCGGCCTGCTGGCGTCGCTGCCGTTCCTCGCGGCCTTTGTCGGCGTGCTGTGTTCCGGGTTCTTCTCCGACTGGCTGATCCGGCGTGGCGCCTCGGTGGGTTTTGCCCGCAAGCTGCCGATCATTGGCGGGCTGCTGATTTCCACCTCGATCATCGGCGCCAACTTCGTCGAGTCGACGCCGCTGGTGATCGCCTTCCTGGCGCTGGCGTTCTTCGGTAACGGCCTGGCCTCGATCACCTGGTCGCTGGTCTCGACCCTGGCGCCGGCACGGTTGCTAGGGTTGACCGGCGGGGTGTTCAACTTCATCGGCAACCTGTCGGCGATTGCCACGCCGATCGTCATCGGCTTCCTGGCCAGCGGCGACTCCTTCGCCCCGGCCATTACCTACATTGCCGTGCTGGCGCTGGCGGGGGCCTTGTCCTACGTGCTGCTGGTGGGCAAGGTCGAGCGTATCGAGTTGTAGTGGCGGGGGGCGGGCGACCATAATGCCGCCCGTTCTCACCCTCAAAAGGCTGGATATGCAGGACGACGCAGCAAAGACCGCCAAGGATGCCGCCCCCACCGGTACCCAGACATTGCTCCGTGGCCTGGCGGTGGTGCAGGCCGTGGCCAGCGGTGCCCGCGACCTCAAGGAAATCGCCCGGCTGATCGGCACCACCCGCAGCACCACCCATCGCCTGGCCAGTTGCCTGGTGGACGAGCGTTACCTGAGGGTGGTGCCGCAGGTCGGCTACCTGCTGGGGCCGAAGCTGATCGAGCTGGGTTTCCAGGCCCGCGAAGCCTTGCCGCTGGTGACCCTGGCCAGGCCATTCCTCGACGAGCTGTCGGCGTTGACCGGCGACACCATTCACCTGGCGATCCGCGAAGACGACGATGTGCTGTACCTGCACAAGAACCCGGGGCGCAACGGCCCGGAAATGCGCTCGCGGGTTGGCCACCGCATGCCGCTGGCGCGCACCGGGATCGGCAAGGCGCTGCTGCTCGATAGCACGCCGCAGGAGTGGCAGCGTTTATATGAAGTGAGCCTGCCGGCGGGCGGCAGGAATGCCCTCTGGCCGCAGCATGAAGAGCCGACCTGGGAGCAGTTCCAGCAGCGCATGCAGGAATATGTGGCGGGCGGTTATGCCTTCGACCTGGAGGACAACGAACCGTCGATCCGTTGTGTGGCGGCGCCGGTCCGCGATGCCAGCGGCAAGATCGTCGCCGGCATCAGTATCGCCAGCACCGTGCCGTACATGCCGCTGGAGAAGATGGCCGAGCTGATCCCGGTGATCAAGCAGGCCGCGGCTGGCATCTCCGCCGAGCTCGGCGGCTGACTCAGGCTTCTGTAGGAGCGGAGCTTGCCCGCGATGGGATTTCTCCAGGTCCATCGTCATCGCGGGCAAGCCTCGCTCCTACAGCACGCGGTTTATTGCTTGAGGGTCGCCATGTCGATGACGAAGCGGTATTTCACATCGCCGGCGATCATCCGCGCGTAAGCCTCGTTGATCTGGCGGATGTCGAGCATTTCGATGTCGCAGGTGATGTTGTGCTTGGCGCAGAAATCCAGCACTTCCTGGGTTTCGGCGACGCCACCGATCAGCGAGCCGGCCAGCACGCGACGCCCCAGCACCAGCTTGGCCGCGTGCACGGGCGGGTCCACCGGTTCGATCAGGCCGACCAGGATGTGTACACCGTCAAAACGCAGGGTATCCAGGTAGGGGTTGAGGTCGTGTTGCACCGGGATGGTGTCCAGCAGGAAGTCGAAGCGGCCGGCCGCGGCTTTCATCTGCTCGGCATCGGTGGAGACAATCACATGATCGGCGCCCTGGCGACGACCTTCCTCGGCCTTGCTCGCCGAACGGGTGAACAGGGTCACTTCCGCGCCCAGGGCCTTGGCGAACTTGATGCCCATGTGGCCCAGGCCGCCCATGCCGAGAATGCCCACCTTGTCGCCGGCCTTCACCCCGTAATGCTTGAGCGGCGAGTAGGTGGTGATGCCCGCGCAGAGGATCGGCGCGGCGCTGGCCAGGTCGAGTTTCTCGGGGATACGCACGACAAAGTGCTCGCTGACCACGATGCTGTCGGAGTACCCGCCCATGGTGTTGCTGCCGTCGACCCGGTCCGGGGTCGCGTAGGTCATGGTCGGGCCTTCCAGGCAGTATTGCTCCAGGTTGGCGGCGCAGGCCTCGCAATGCCGGCAGGAGTCGACCATGCAGCCGACGCCGACCAGGTCGCCGACCTTGTGCCTGGTCACTTGGGCACCGACCGCGGTGACCTTGCCGACGATCTCGTGGCCCGGCATCAGCGGGTACACGGCGATGCCCCATTCATTGCGGGCCTGGTGGATATCGGAGTGGCAGACGCCGCAGTAGAGAATCTCGATGGCCACGTCGTCGGGGCGCGGGCTGCGTCGCTGAAAGCTCATGGGGGCGAGGGGCGTGGTGGCTGACTGGGCGGCGTAACCGATGGCTGTGTACATGATGAACCTCGCAAAAGCACTGACAGGTGAGGCGGGCCATTCTCGGCGCCGCTGCCGGGCGCGAACATGGCGATTCCTCGGCATGTCATGCCTATTCCTCCGCCATCGGCCATTTGCGCGCGGCATTGGCGTTCAGACCTGCGATGATGTTTTCATCCCTTTTTCCGTGAAGTTTTCCCCATGTTGTTGACCCGTCATCTCGATGCCAACGCCACCCTGGTATCCCTGATCCAGCCCCTTGCGACCCGCGACGGTTTCGTCCCCACCGAGCTGCCGGGGGTCATGGTGCTGCGGGCCAGTTGCGATGTGGCCCGCGGCCCGCAGATCTATGAGCCGAGCCTGATGATCATCGTCCAGGGCAGCAAGCTGGCGTACCTGGGCCCGCGGACCCTGGAGTACGGCGCCGGGCATTACCTGATCCAGGCGCTGTCGGTGCCTTTCGAGTGCGAGACCTTCGCCATGCCCAATGCGCCGTTGCTCGGGGTGTCCATCGCCCTCGACCGGGCATTGTTGGGCGAACTGGTGCTGGCGATGGGCGTTGCTGCGGGGCGCAGCGCCCAGGCGCAGACCCCGGAGTCCATGACCTCGGTGGTGCTCGATGACACCATGCGCGGTTGCGTGGAGCGCCTGCTGCGCTGCCTGCACGATCCTCTGGAGTGCAAGGTCATGGGCCAGGCGCGTTTGCGCGAGTTGATGTTCACCGTCTTGCGCGGGCCGCAGGCCGATGTGCTACGCGCGCTGGTGGAGCAGCACGGGCAATTCGCGCGGATTTCCGCCTCGCTCAATCACTTGCACGAGCATTACACCGAGCCGCTGAACGTCGAGACCCTGGCCCGTTGCGCGAACATGAGCGCCTCGACCTTCCATGAGCACTTCAAGCGCAGCACGCTGCTGTCGCCGGTGCAGTACCTCAAGCGCCTGCGCTTGCTCAAGGCGCAGCAGTTGCTGCTGGGGGAAGGGCTGGGCGTGGCCCAGGTGGCGCATCGGGTGGGGTACCAGAGCACCTCGCAGTTCAGCCGCGAATACAAGCGCTACTTCGAGCGCAATCCGGGGGATGAGCGAGCAGCCTGATGGGTGGAGCGACACTCTTCTGTAGGAGCGAGGCTTGCCCGCGATGAATAGCGACGCGGTCTGACAGAGACATTGCCAAGGCTTTATTGCACGCAAGCTGTGCTCCTACAGAAGCGGGGCAGTGGTGCTGGCAAATAAAAAAGGCCCCCATTCGGGAGCCTTTTTTCTTTGAGTGTACGCCTTACATGTTCGGGTAAGTCGGGCCGCCCGCGCCTTCCGGCGCGACCCAGGTGATGTTCTGCGCCGGGTCCTTGATGTCGCAGGTCTTGCAGTGCACGCAGTTCTGGGCATTGATCTGGAAGCGCTTCTCGCCGTCTTCCTTGGTGATCACTTCATACACCCCGGCCGGGCAGTAGCGTTGAGCTGGCTCATCGTACAGCGGCAGGTTCTTGCCGATCGGGATGCTCGGGTCGCTCAGCTTCAGGTGGCAAGGCTGTTCTTCTTCATGGTTGGTACCCGAGATGAACACCGAGCTGAGTTTGTCGAAGCTGAGCTTGCCGTCCGGTTTCGGGTAGTCGATCTTCTTGCAGTCCGCCGCCAGCTTCAGGCAGGCGTAGTCCGGCTTGGTGTCGTGCAGGGTGAACGGCAGCTTGCCGCCGAAGATGTTCTGGTCGACCCAGTTGAAACCGCCGCCGACGATGGCGCCGTACTTGTGGATCGCCGGGCCGAAGTTGCGGCTGGCGAACAGCTCTTCGTACAGCCAGCTGGACTTGAACGCTTCTACATAGGTGTTCAGTTCGTCGGCACCTTCGGAGCCGGCGAACAGCGCATCGGCCACGGCGTCAGCGGCGAGCATGCCGGACTTCATGGCGGTGTGGCTGCCCTTGATCTTGGCGAAGTTCAGGGTGCCCAGGTCGCAACCGATCAGCGCGCCGCCCTTGAACACCATCTTCGGCAGCGAGTTCAGGCCGCCTTTGCAGATGGCCCGCGCGCCGTAGCTGACGCGCTTGCCGCCTTCCAGGTACTGCTTGAACACCGGGTGATGCTTGAGGCGCTGGAACTCGTCGAACGGCGACAGGTAGGTGTTGCTGTAGGACAGGTCGACGATCAGGCCGACCACCACCTGGTTGTTTTCCAGGTGATAAAGGAAGGAGCCGCCGGTGTTCTCGGTGCCCATGATGTCCAGCGGCCAGCCGGCGGTGTGGACCACCAGGCCTGGCTGATGCTTGGCCGGGTCGACTTCCCAGATTTCCTTGAGGCCGATGCCGTAGTGCTGGGCGTCGGCGTCGCTGTCCAGGTTGAAGCGCTTGATCAGCTGCTTGCCTATGTGGCCACGGCAGCCTTCGGCGAACAGGGTGTATTTGCCACGCAGTTCCATGCCGGGGGTGTACAGGCCTTCCTTCGGATTGCCTTCGCGATCGACACCCAGGTCGCCGGTGATGATCCCGCGGACCACGCCGTTCTCGTCGAACAGCGCTTCCTGGGCGGCGAAGCCCGGGTAGATTTCCACGCCCAGGTTCTCGGCCTGCTGGGCCAGCCAGCGACACAGGTTGCCCAGGGAGATGATGTAGTTGCCTTCGTTGTGCATGGTCTTGGGCACAAAGAAGTCGGGAACTTTGGTCGCGCTGTCGGCGTTTTTCAGGACATAGATGTCATCGCGCTGGACCGGGGTGTTCAGCGGCGCGCCGAGTTCCTTCCAGTCCGGGAACAACTCGTTCAGGGCGCGCGGTTCGAACACGGCGCCGGAAAGAATGTGAGCACCGACTTCGGAGCCTTTCTCGACCACGCAGACGCTGATTTCCTTACCGGCTTCGGCGGCCTTCTGCTTCAGTCGGCAGGCGGCGGACAAGCCAGCGGGGCCGGCACCGACGATGACCACGTCGAATTCCATGTATTCGCGTTCCACTAGGCTATCTCCTACTCAAGGCTCAACGGTTTTTTTCTAATTGGAGGTTGGGTGTCGCATCGATGGTTTTCTCCGCCAAACAGGGGAGGGGACAATGAACGACCCGCCTTTATCTCTAGGCGGCGCATTATATCTACACCACTCTTAGCGTCCAATACAAACGTTTGTTTGAATTTGCTGCAGCCCATGTAAATCAAAGAAGCGCGGCTTATGACAGACCATTTTGGCGTATTGACCAGAATAGGCGTTCCGGTCAAGATACGGTCGGTTTTGCGCTCGCCGTAGGCTGACTGTTGGTTTCAAGAGCACCTCTAAAGACAGGGCGAAAGCAGTACAAGGTGACGCAACGCGCAGTTTACACGCCGCGATAAAGAATGACCGGCCAGTCGCTACTGACGAACGGTCATCATCCCGTGAGCAGGGTCATCTGTCTGCTGTCCCAAGGGGCAATGCCAGCGTTTTTAGAGGTGCCCTTGTGCCCGATGAGCATCAACCGCCAGGTTCGCCTAGGCGACTTTCTTTTCACCGGAGAGTAACGAGGAATCCATGAAGGTTCTTGTAGCTGTCAAACGCGTTGTCGATTACAACGTCAAGGTTCGCGTCAAGGCGGACAATTCCGGCGTCGACCTCGCCAACGTCAAGATGTCGATGAACCCTTTCTGCGAAATCGCAGTGGAAGAAGCCGTACGCCTGAAAGAAAAAGGCGTAGCGACTGAAATCGTCGTCGTCTCCATCGGTCCTGCTACTGCTCAAGAGCAACTGCGTACCGCCCTGGCGCTGGGTGCCGATCGTGCCATCCTCGTCGAATCCGCTGATGAACTGAACTCGCTGGCCGTGGCCAAGCTGCTCAAGGCTGTGGTCGACAAGGAACAGCCTCAGCTGGTGATCCTTGGCAAGCAAGCCATCGACAGCGACAACAACCAGACCGGCCAGATGCTGGCTGCCCTGAGCGGTTACGCTCAAGGCACCTTCGCCTCCAAGGTCGAAGTGTCGGGCGACAAGGTTGCCGTGACCCGTGAAATCGACGGCGGTCTGCAAACCGTTTCGCTGAGCCTGCCGGCGATCGTCACCACCGACCTGCGTTTGAACGAGCCGCGCTACGCGTCCCTGCCAAACATCATGAAAGCCAAGAAGAAGCCGCTTGAAGTGCTGACTCCTGATGCTTTGGGCGTTTCCACCGCCTCTACCAACAAGACCCTGAAAGTCGAAGCGCCGGCTGCACGCAGCGCGGGTATCAAGGTCAAGTCGGTCGCTGAACTGGTCGAGAAACTGAAAAACGAAGCGAAGGTAATCTGATCATGACTATCTTGGTAATCGCTGAACACGACAACAAGGTGCTGGCCCCGGCCACCCTGAACACCGTTGCCGCCGCTGCCAAAATTGGCGGCGACATCCACGTCCTGGTCGCTGGCCAGGGCGCTGGCGCCGTGGCTGAAGCCGCGGCGAAAATCGCCGGCGTGAGCAAGGTCCTGTCCGCTGACAATGCTGCCTACGCGCACCAGCTGCCGGAAAACGTTGCCCCTCTGGTAGCAGAGCTGGGCAAGGGCTACAGCCACATCCTGGCCGCCGCCACTTCCAACGGCAAAAACATCCTGCCGCGGGTTGCCGCGCAGCTGGACGTCGACCAGATCTCCGAGATCATCTCGGTAGAAAGTGCCGACACCTTCAAGCGTCCGATCTATGCCGGTAACGCCATCGCCACCGTGCAATCGAACGCTGCCGTGAAGGTCATCACCGTGCGTGCCACCGGTTTCGACCCGGTTGCCGCCGAAGGTGGTTCGGCCGCTGTCGAAGCGGTTGCTGCAGCTCACGATGCCGGCAAATCGAGCTTCGTCGGCGAAGAGCTGGCCAAGTCCGACCGTCCTGAACTGACCGCTGCCAAGATCGTCATTTCCGGCGGCCGCGGCATGCAGAACGGCGACAACTTCAAGCACCTGTACGCCCTGGCCGACAAGCTGGGCGCAGCCGTGGGTGCTTCGCGCGCCGCGGTCGACGCAGGTTTCGTACCCAACGACATGCAGGTCGGCCAGACCGGCAAGATCGTTGCGCCACAGCTGTACATCGCCGTCGGTATCTCCGGCGCGATCCAGCACCTGGCCGGCATGAAAGACTCCAAGGTGATCGTTGCGATCAACAAGGATGAAGAAGCGCCGATCTTCCAGGTGGCCGACTACGGCCTGGTAGCGGACTTGTTCGAAGCCGTACCTGAGCTGGAGAAGCTGGTCTAATCCAGCGGCTTCACTTATAAAGAGCCCGGTCTTTTGGCCGGGCTTTTTTATTGTCTGGGATGTGAGTGGGAGAATTTCGCCATGGATCTGCACCGCCTGGGTGGTCTGTCAGTGCTGCTGGGCCTGACATTGATGCCGTTGTCGTCGATGGCCGCCGGCAAATGCGAGCGCCTGGTGGTGACCGGCAGTCCGGATGCCCCACCGTATCTGTGGCGCGACCCGCAGGATCCCAGCCACCTGATTGGCGCCAGCGCCGAACTGCTGCAGCACGTGGCGCAGGAGCTGGGGATCAAGGTCGAGCTGTTGTATGCCGGCAAACGCTCCGCCGCCCTGGATGAAGTGCGCAGCGGGCGCATGGACATGCTGGCCGACGCCCCGCTGACGGTGAATGAGCTGGAAGCGCTGGACTACATTCATCCGCCGTTGCTGGAGAACGACTTCCTGGTCTGGACCCGCAAGGGCTCGACGCTGAGCTACAGTCAGCCGTCGGACCTGCATGGGCATACCGGCGCAGTGTCGGAAAGGGCGCGCCTGACGCCGTCCTTCGAGGCCTTCGCCAAGGGCCAATTGAGCCTGACCCGCATGCCGAACCTGACCCAGGCGTTCCAGAAACTGCTGCTGGGGGAGGTGGAGTACGTACTGGCCGGACGCTACGCCGGCATGGCCCTGGCCCAGTCGCTGGGCATGGCCAACGATCTGCTGGCTTTTGAGCAGCCCGCCGACAAACCCGGCCTGTTCCTGGCTGTCTCGCACAACTCCGCCTGCAATGACCCATGGTTGCGCGGACAGTTGGCGAAAAAGATGACAGAATTGCCCGCGTCCGGTCTGACGGAAGCCGTGCTGCAGCGCAATCTCGAGCGTTGGAAGGCACAGTTGCAGCAACCTGTCAGTACCCCCAAACAGTAGGGATTTCTAGTGAGTATTCGACCTCTTTTCGCTGCCCTGGCCGTCCTGGCTCTGGCGGGTTGCGCAGCCGATCCGGCGCCGAATGAACAAATGCGCCTGACCGAACAAACCCTGGCCCAGGCCAAGGCTGTGGGGGCCACGGCAGAGGATGTGCCGGAAATGAAACTGGCCGAGGACAAGTTCGCCCGCGCCCAACGCAACATGCAGGAAGAGTCGTTCAAGCACGCGCGGATGCGTGCCGAGCAGGCGGAACTGGATGCGCGCCTGGCCGAGGCGCGCGTCCTGACCCTGAAAAGCCAGGAACAGCTGAACCTCGTCCAGACCCGCATCACTCGCCTGCGCAAGCAGTTGGGAGATGCCCAATGATTCGTCTGACTCGAGTATTGGGCGGCGTGCTGCTGATTGCCTGCACCGGCCTCTACGGCTGCGCCGGGCAACGCAGCGAAGCAGCGCTGGAACAGGCCAGCGAAGACTTCCAGAAGGTCAAGGAAGACTCCAACGTGCTGCGCATCGCGCCCAAGGACGTGATCCGTGCCGGTGAGTCCCTGGCCCGGGCCGATCGCCTGTCCAGCTACTGGGGCAGCGGTTCGGATGTGGTGCACTACGCCTACCTCAGCCAGCGCTACAGCGAAATTGCCCGCGAGCACACTAACCAAGCGCTGAACCAGGAGCAGGCGGCCAAGCTCGAACTCGAACGCCAGCGCCTGCAACTGGCGCTGCGCGAGGCCAAGCTGCTGAGCGTGCAGCAACAGGGCAAGTGGCTGGAAGAGCAGATCATCAACCTGGCCACCACCCAGACCGATCGCGGGCTGGTGATGACCCTGGGCGATGTGCTGTTCGACACCGGCGAGGCGGAGCTGAAAAGCTCGGCCAACCGCACTGTGCTCAAGGTCGTGCAGTTTCTCCAGCTGAACCCCAAGCGCGTGGTGCGAATCGAGGGTTACACGGACAACACCGGCGACAAGCAGAGCAATCTGAAACTGTCCCGCGACCGGGCGCAGGCCGTGGCCGATATCCTGGTGGACCTGGGGGTCGAGGAGAAACGGGTCCAGGTCGAAGGTTATGGTGATGAGTACCCGGTCGAGGCCAATGCCTCCGAACGTGGGCGAGCGCAGAACCGTCGGGTGGAAATCGTCTTCTCCGACGAGAAAGGCCAGCTGGGCGCCGCGCGCTAAGACGCGGATGGTCAAAACAACCCGGTTTCCCTGCGGAGCCGGGTTTTTTTGTGCCTGACGATTGGCACACAAAACAGTACAGTTTTTGCTGACACTGCCCTGTACGGTCGACTATTGTGGCAACTGTCCCAGTACACTTATGAACTGTTCCGGTATCGTCATCCACAAGAATAAAATGCCGGTGAAATCGAGTGCAGCGTCATGACCAATCTCTTGCTTTATCAACGTATCGCTCAGCAGCTGGCTGAAGATATCCGTCGTGGTGTGTACCAGCCCGGGGAACGCGTGCCTTCGGTACGCAAGATGAGTTCCCAGCTCAACGTCAGCCATGCCACGGTGCTCCAGGCCTACGCCAATCTCGAGGACCAGGGGCTGATCCGCGCCCGTCCGCAGTCGGGTTATTACGTGCACCAGACCCCGGCGCTGACCGCGCCGACCCCGGACATCGCCCGGGTCGAACGGCCGGGCCTGGTGACGCGCAGCAGCATCATTCATCAGGTGTTGGTGGAGTCGCGCCGTGAAGGCGTGTTTCCGCTGGGCGCTGCGGTGCCCAGCGTCGATTACCTGCCGGTGCGGGCGCTGCACCAGCAACTGGCCAAGGTGACCCGTTTCCACAGCCCGCGCGCCTTCAGCTACATGTTCAGCCCCGGCTTCGAGCCGTTGCGCCGACAGGTGGCGATTCGCATGCGCGACGCCGGCGTGGTGGTCGATCCGTCCGAAGTGGTGATCACCCACGGCTGCGTGGATGCCCTGCAGATGTCGTTGCGCGTGCTGACCCGCCCAGGTGACCTGATCGCCGCGGAGTCGCCGACTTACTACGGCCTGCTGCAACTGGCCGACCTGCTCGGGCTCAAGGTCATCGAGATTCCCAGCGACCCTTCCACCGGCATGAGCCTGGAGGCGCTGCAACTGGCGGCCAACCAATGGTCGATCAAGGCCCTGGTGCTGACCACGCGCCTGAGCAATCCACTGGGCGGCACCATGCCGGAAGAGCGACAGAAGCAATTGCTGCGCCTGGCCTCGGATTTCGATATCCAGGTGGTCGAGGACGATATCTACGGCGAACTGATGTTCGAGGTCGGTCGTACCAAGGCGCTGAAAGCCTATGACCGGCTGGATCGGGTGATCTATTGCTCGAGCTTTTCCAAGACCCTGTCACCCGGCGTGCGCATCGGTTGGATGATTGCCGGCAAGTACCAGCAGGAAATCCAGCGCTTGCAGACCTTCAGCACTCATTCGGCCTGCAGCGTCACCCAGATGGGGGTCGCGGCCTACCTGGAGAACGGCGGTTACGACCGGCATCTACGTTTTATCCGTCAGGAGTACCGCAAGAACCTCAGCGCGTTTCAGCTGGCGGTGCAGCAGTACTTTCCAGAGGGCACGCAGATTACCCGTCCGAACGGCGGTTTCATTCTCTGGGTCAGCCTGCCGGGGCGGGTCAATACCCAGGAATTGCATGTCCGGGCATTGCAGCAGGGCATCAGTATCGCGCCGGGGCTGATCTTCAGTAATACCGAGCAGTTCAACCACTGCATTCGCCTCAACTGCGGCACCCCGTGGAATCGCGAGGCCGAGCGAGCCTTGATGACCCTGGGCATGTTGGCCAGCCAACTGTGCCAGGAGGCCGCGGGCGGTTTTTGAAGGATCGGTTACCGCGCTTGTTTTCGCGCGGTCAACAGGCGAGCATATGGCTCTTTGCCGCCGATCCTGTTGTTTCCCTATGAAAGCGATTTTTCCTGTTGCCTGGGTATTGGTCAGTGTCTTGAGTGCTTTCGGCACGGCCAGCGTTCTGGCGGCTCCGGCCCAGGAAAAGGTCGCGGCAAGCGCCACCGCGAATAAGTCGCAGAAAACCGCAGCAGCCAAGAAAGCCGCGCCGGTAAAGAAGACGGCAGCGACCAGCAAGGCCAACCCCAAGGCCAAGGTCCAGAAAAGGCGCGCGCCGATTGCCTCCAAGTCCAAGCCTGCCAGCGAAGTCGTGAAGACGCGTTTGCCATCAGCCAATGTGGATCTGAGCCTGCCGCCGGAGATGGTCAAGCAATTGCAGCCGATCGGTTCGGTCAACCAACCCAAGCGCACTCCGTTGTTGCCGCCGATGTTCGGCGAGAAACCCAAGGACGACAGTCCGTTCCAGCTCAACGGCCGCCTGCTGAGCAACGAAATGCAGTTGCAGCTGCGCAATGACGAGCGGCGTGATGTGGAAGGCGCGGCGCTGGATTTCGAGTTCAAGCAGTAAACCCTCATCCTGACTGTGACCCGCGGCCCTGACGCTTTGTCGGAGACTGGTCAGTCACGCGAGCCCGAGAGCAAAAACCAGCGGATGGCCAATTTCAAACGGCTGTTTTAGCGGTTACTCTAGTCCGCGTCATTTCAATACTTTTCCCGTCGCGAGGAGCTTGTCGTCATGAACTGCCGTGAAGGCTGTGGCGCCTGTTGCATTGCCCCTTCCATCAGTACCCCGATTCCCGGAATGCCCAATGGCAAACCGGCCGGAGAACGTTGCATCCATCTTTCTGTCGAACTGCTGTGCGGTTTGTTCGGCCAACCCGAACGGCCCGCCGTCTGTGGTGCGTTCCAGGCCGATGTCGAAGTCTGCGGCGGCAGCCGGGAAGAGGCTATCCGCTTGTTGGGCTGGTGGGAGCAAGTGACGGCGGCGTGAAGTGTTTTCAATGAACGGAACTTCAACAATAAGGAATAAGACAATGGGTTCGCTGCATCGAATTGCTGTGCTCTGTGGGTTGACCGTTCTGCTCTCGGCAACCGCCCACGCCGAAGATTGGCAAACGGCCAAGGATGAAGACGGCATCAAGGTCTCCTTGAGTGAAGTGGCCGGTTCCAAATACAAGGCCTACCGGGGCGTCACCACCATGAAAACCAGCGTGGCCAAGCTGCGCGCGCTGCAGGACGACGTGACGGGCGCCTGCGCCTGGATTCACGAATGCAAGTCGCAGAAACTGCTCAAGCACGAAGGTGAGCAGAGCTGGACCTACACCCAGTTCAATACCCCGTGGCCGGTTACCCCGCGTGATTCGGTGCTGCACGTCACCACCAGCGAAGCGGCCGACGGCAGCCTGACTCGCAAGCTCGAAGGCGTACCGACCTATGTTCCCGACGAGAAAGGTTTCGTGCGTGTCGCCCAGGTCGAAGGTTTCTGGAAATTCGTGCCCAAGGGCGCGGACCAGGTCGAAGTGACCTACCAGGTGCACACCGAGCCGGGCGGTAGCGTGCCGTCCTGGCTGGCCAACAAGTTTGTCGTGGATGCGCCGTTCAACACCCTCAAGGCTCTGAAGGCGCGCGCCGAAAAGCCGTAAGCGTCGATCGTTGCAAAAAAAAAGGCTGCCCCAGGGCGGCCTTTTTTAATGGCGCCGCCGGGCCCCTGGTTTGAACGATTACTGGCTCTTCAGGGTCGACATCTTGTGAGTCCATCCATGGGCTTCATCAAGGAGGCACTGATGCAAAAGTGGCAAGTCACTTTCGTTGACGATCATGGTGTCCAGTCAGTGGAGCAATTCGACTGTGAGCAGCAGCCCAGTATGGAGGAGGCGGCACAATTGATTCGCGCAAAGCTCCTGCCGGTTCCGGCCGAGCTTGACCTCAACGATCTGGAGGGGCGTACCGATGACCCTACGCTCAAGAGCCTGAAAGATCAGAACAGCATTCAAATCCTCAGCATTGCTCCAATTTAATCTTTAATGCGCAAAGCCCTACCGAGCTTGAACCCAGACCTTGGCAGCGCCTGCGTCTTGGCGCTACTCTGCATTCGAGATCAGCGAATGAATCGCTAAGGTCTGGTCTTGTCAGCTACATGCTTGTTTCCTGGCGGCGATCTTCTCGCCGCAAGCCTGCACCGTGCGGTGACAGGCAAGGGAGTACGGAAAGTCTATCCATCGGTTTGAGGAGGACGTTTCATGAGCACAGCCTATCAAGAAGACATCAGCAGCAGCGTGCTGCGCCGCATGAAAGAAGGCGGTTTCGACTTTTCACGATTCCATCCCATCGAGTTCTACGCCATTTTCCCGGACGAGGAGCGGGCACGCAGGGCGGCAGGGCAGTTCCGCGGTGAATCCTTGAATGCCCAGGTCAGCGTGCGCGATGACGGCGCCTGGTACCTGGAGCTGAGCAAGGTGATGTACGCCACCTACGGCGGCATCGGCGATTTCGAGCAGGACTTTGAAGCGGTGGTCGCGCCCCTGGGCGGGATCATCGAGGGTTGGGGCGTGAAGCAGGAGGTTCGAGGGCGACTCGTTTAGTGCATATGAATAGCGTCAAGACTCAGCATCGGCTGACCTTCGGGTCGGCCGATTTCGTTTCTGCCTCCGGGATCTGTAGGAGCGCAGCTTGCCCGCGATAAGGGGACGCGGTCTTTCGGCAAAACCGCATCGGCCTTATCGCGGGCAAGCCTCGCTCCTACAAAACGCGCGGGCAAAAAAAGGCCACCCGCTGAGGGTGGCCAAAAGGGAAGACCGGTAGGAGAGGAAACCGGTCGGGACATTCCAGGGCCGGCTGCCATGGGCGCCATGAAGGGGGGGCGTCGACTGCGCGCCTTGGCGGCGCTGAAGTCATCTGCGTTGTTGCAGCGAATTCTGCGCAGTTTTGCCCAGGAGGTGAAATCAAGTCTGGCTATGTCGTCGATAGCCATTGCATTACGTTGCAATAGAGCGGCCGCCGAGGAGTTCACTCGACTGTAGGAGCGAGGCTTGCCCGCGATGACGTCCCGAAGGACACCTCCCCGAGCCAGCTTTATTGCGCCGCCTGTTTACGCCCCGCCATATGCTTCAGATACCCCACCAGCAACTCCAGCTCGGCATCCGGCAATACGCTGCTTGCGAAGGCCGGCATCTTCGCCTGTGGCCAGCGGCGCAGGCTCTGTGGGTCGCGGATGTAACGCTTGAGGAAGTCCGCGCCGAAATACTCGGTGGGGCTGTAGGGGATATTCAGGTCCGGGCCGAACTGCGAGTCGCCGGCGCCGTTGAGGCGATGGCAGGCCAGGCAGTTCTTCTGGAACAGGGCGAAGCCCTGGTTCACCGGGTCGTCGGCCGCCAGCTTGGGGTCCGGGCGCAGGGCTGGGAAGCGTTCCGCCACCGGCGCCAGGCGCTTGATGCTCGCCACTTCGAACGGCCATTGCTCGGGGCTGATATGACCAGCCTGCGGGTTGGTCCACACCAGGTAGAAAGGCCCGGCGCTGTGCTTGCCTTCAGCCAGGGGCGGCCAGGGCTTGGCCGGGTCTTCGATGGCCAGCCAGGCCTGGGCGCCGTCCTGGGTGAGCAGGGGCGCGGCGGGCAGTTCGGCGGCGAAACCGTCCAGGGCGACGGCCTGCAGATGGTCATCGGCCTTGACGCCGGTGAGCAGGGCCGAGATCGGCACCGCGCGGTAACTCATGTCGCGTTTGTATGACACGTCATCCTTGACGGTGACGGTCCGGGCCAAAGGGTGCTTGAGCAGTTCATCGGTCTGCCAGGTGCGGCTGCCGGCCCCCAGTTCCAGGGTCAGCTGCGCGGCATGCACGGGCGTGGTGAGCAGCAGGGCGCTGCACAGGAGGATAAGAGATTTCAATTGATCGCTGTTCCGTCGCTGGGGTGGAGAGCTCCGCGTAGGGCCTGTCTCCAGTTTTCTGATAAGCACGACAACGCCCTGATTCAGCGTGGCCGCGGCGTCAGAAAGAGTGGCACACAAGTGCCGGCCCCGGTAGCGAACCGGAGCACAAAGATTCGATTGCGTGACGGGATGGCCACGCCTCTAGCCGATCACTTTGGTGAGGTTCGGCAAGATCAGAAGCAAGGTGGTTGCGAACAGAATGAGCCCCGCTTGACGGACTTTCGAATGCTTGAACATGGCTGAATGCCTTTTGTTGTTATTCCTGAACATCAACTGCATGCCTGCCGCTTCACTATGGTCAGGCGATGTGTCCCTTTTCTTACGCGTGCACCGGCAAGACCCGGCTGCAACGATTCACTGCCTACAGTCCTACCTTAGGGTCCTTGTAACCCTTGGCTTAGATCCATTTCATATCAGCTAATAGGCGGATGCTTTAAAAAACGCATGAGGCCTATTGCCATCTTCTTGCCCGCCCTTTGTCTAGACAGTTCCGTTATGCGGCGGGCGGAATCCATTAGCTCACTACCGTTCGTCTGAGCGTGACCGTCAAGGTCAGTGAGCGCATCGGTCATTGAATCCGGGGCCCTCGGGGCCAAGAGTGGGAGCCCTGTCATCATTCATCTGCACAGCGGTTCGAGGACGTCATGACCCAGGCTTTGATATTCGATGCATTACGCACCCCCCGTGGCAAAGGCAAGGCCGATGGCGCCTTGCACAGCGTCAAGCCGGTGAACCTGCTGGCCGGGCTGCTCGATGCCCTGCAGCGGCGCACCGGACTCGACACCAGCCAGGTCGACGACATCGTGCTCGGCTGCGTGACGCCGATTGGCGACCAGGGGGCCGACATCGCCAAGACTGCGGCGCTGGTCGCCGACTGGGACGTCAGCGTGGCCGGGGTGCAGATCAACCGCTTTTGCGCCTCGGGCCTCGAGGCGGTGAACCTGGGCGCGATGAAAGTGCGCTCCGGCTTCGAGGACCTGGTGGTGGTCGGCGGCGTCGAGTCGATGTCACGGGTGCCCATGGGCAGCGACGGCGGCGCCTGGGTGCTCGACCCGCAAACCAACATGCACAGCCATTTCACCCCGCAAGGCATAGGCGCGGACCTGATCGCCACCCTGGAAGGCTTCAGCCGCGAGGATGTCGACAGCTTTGCCCTGCAATCCCAGCAAAAGGCCGCGCGGGCCAGGGCGGCGGGGGCTTTCAGCAAGTCCCTGGTACCGGTGCAGGACCAGAACGGTATCGTCCTGCTGGATCACGATGAATTCATTCGCGCCGATTCCACCCTCGAAGGCCTGGGCAAGCTCAAGCCCAGCTTCGAGATGATCGGCCAGATGGGGTTCGACGCTACCGCCTTGCGGGTCTACAGCCATGTCGAGCGCATCCACCACGTGCACACCCCGGGCAACAGCTCAGGGATAGTCGATGGTGCAGCGCTGATGCTGATCGGTTCCGAAGCCAAGGGCCGGGCGCTGGGCCTCAAGCCGCGGGCGCGGATCGTCGCCACGGCGGTCACCAGCACCGATCCGACCATCATGCTCACCGGGCCGGCGCCGGCCACGCGCAAGGCACTGGCCAAGGCCGGGCTGCGGGTCGAGGACATCGACCTGTTCGAGGTCAACGAGGCGTTCGCCTCGGTGGTGCTGAAGTTCATCAAGGACATGGCCATCGACCCTGGCAAGGTCAACGTCAATGGCGGCTCCATCGCCATGGGCCACCCGCTGGGCGCCACCGGCTGCGCGATTCTCGGCACCCTGCTCGACGAGCTGGAAGCGCGGCGCCAGCGTTACGGCCTGGCGACCCTCTGCGTCGGTGGCGGCATGGGTATCGCCACCATCATCGAACGCCTCTGAGCCCTGACTTCAAGGAAACACTTTCATGACCGAAGCCATCCGTTACGACAAGGGCCAGGACCAGATCGTCGTTCTGACCATCGACATGCCGGGCCAGAGCGCCAACACCATGAACGCGGTGTACCGCGAGGCCATGGCCGCCTGCGTGGCCCGCCTGCAAGCCGAGCAGGAATCGATTGCCGGGGTGATCGTCACTTCGGCGAAAAAGACCTTCTTCGCCGGCGGCGACCTCAATGAACTGATCAAGGTCGGCAAGGCCGAAGCCCAGGCCTTCTATGACATGGTGCTGACCCTCAAGGGCCAGCTGCGGGCCCTGGAGACCCTGGGCAAGCCCGTGGTAGCCGCGATAAACGGCGCAGCCCTGGGCGGCGGCTGGGAGATCTGCCTGGCCTGCCATCACCGGGTGGCGCTGGACGATCCGTCGCTGCAGATCGGCCTGCCGGAAGTGACCCTCGGCCTGCTGCCGGGCGGTGGCGGGGTGGTGCGCATGGTGCGTTTGCTGGGGCTGGAAAAAGCCCTGCCGTATCTGCTGGAAGGCAAGAAGGTGCGGCCGCAACAGGCGCTGCAAGCCGGCCTGATCGATCAACTGGCCAGCGACCGCGACGATCTTCTGGCCAAGGCCAGGGCGTGGATTGTCGCCAACCCGGCGGCCAAGCAGCGCTGGGACGTGGCCGGCTACCAGATCCCCGGGGGCACGCCGTCGCACCCGAAAGTCGCGCAGATGCTGGCCATCGCGCCGTCGATCCTGCGCAGCAAGACCCAGGGCTGCCTGCCGGCGCCGGAGAAGATTCTCTGTGCGGCAGTGGAGGGTGCCCAGGTCGATTTCGATACCGCGCAGTTGATCGAAGCCCGCTATTTCACCGAGCTGACCACCGGCCAGGTGGCGAAAAACATGATCGGCACCTTCTGGTTCCAGCTCAACGAGATCAATGCCGGTGGCTCCCGTCCCCAAGGTTTTGCGCCCTATGTGACCAAAAAGGTCGGGGTGCTCGGTGCCGGGATGATGGGCGCCGGGATCGCTTATGTCAGCGCTGTGGCCGGTATCGAGGTGGTGCTCAAGGACATCAACCTGGCGGCGGCCGAGAAGGGCAAGGCCCATTCGGCGGCGCTGCTGGAGAAGAAGGTCGCCCGTGGCCATTTGAGCGCCGCGCAGCGTGACGCCACGCTGGCGCGAATCCGCACCACCGAGCAGGACGCCGACCTGGCCGGTTGCGACCTGATCATCGAGGCCGTGTTTGAGGATCGCGAGCTCAAGGCCAGGGTCTCGGCGGCAGCGCAGCAAGTGGTGGGGGCGCAGGCGGTGATCGCATCCAACACCTCGACCCTGCCCATCAGCGGCCTGGCCAAGGCGGTACCGGATCAAGGCAAGTTCATTGGCCTGCATTTCTTCAGCCCGGTGGAAAAAATGCCCCTGGTGGAAATCATCAGGGGCGAGCAGACCAGCGATGAAACCCTGGCGCGCGGTTTCGACTTCGTCCAGCAGATCAAGAAGACCCCGATCGTGGTCAACGACAGCCGCGGCTTTTTCACTTCGCGGGTGTTTGGCACTTTCACCAACGAAGGCATCGCCATGCTCGGCGAGGGCGTGGCCGCGCCGATGATCGAGACCGAGGCGCGCAAGGCGGGGATGCCGATCGGTCCGCTGGCGATCTGCGACGAGGTTTCCCTGAGCCTGCTGAGCCATATCCGCCAACAGACCGCCAAGGATCTGCAGGCCGAAGGCAAGCCACTGCCGGAGCATCCGGCCTTTGCCGTGATTGACCTGCTGCTCAATGAATACAAGCGCCCAGGCAAGGCCGCGGGCGGCGGTTTCTACGACTACCCGGCCGGGGCGCAGAAGCACTTGTGGCCGCAGCTGAAAACCCGCTTCGAGAAAGCCGACGGGCAGATTTCGCCACAGGACGTGCGCGATCGCCTGTTGTTCGTGCAGGCCATCGAAACCGTGCGTTGTGTGGAGGAGGGCGTATTGCGCTCGACGGCCGATGCCAATATCGGCTCGATCTTCGGTATCGGCTTCGCGGCCTGGACCGGCGGGGCCTTGCAGTTCATCAACCAGTACGGCCTGAGGGACTTTATCGCCCGTGCCCAGTACCTGGCCGAGCAATATGGCGAGCGTTTCGCGCCGCCGGCGCTACTGTTGGAGAAGGCCGCCAAGGGCCAGTTGTTCTGAGTCTGAAGGGATTAAAGTGATGCATCGCGGGGCTTGCCTTGGTCGGGCGTTTCAAGGCAGGCTCTGGGGTGTTCATTATTCCCATCACGTGTCAGGTATTTTTTATGTCGCTACGCATCTGCATTCTGGAAACCGACATCCTGCGTCCAGAATTGGTCGATCAATATCAGGGTTACGGGCAGATGTTTCAGCGCCTGTTCTCACAGCAGCCAATCGCTGCCGAATTTACCGTCTACAACGTGATGCAGGGCCACTACCCGAGCGACGACCAAAGCTTCGACGCCTACCTGGTCACGGGGAGCAAGGCCGACTCCTTCGGTACCGACCCCTGGATTCAAACCCTCAAGACTTACCTGCTGGAGCGTTATAAGCGCGGCGATAAACTGCTGGGCATCTGTTTTGGCCATCAACTGCTGGCGTTGCTGCTGGGCGGCAAGAGCGAACGCGCGACCCAGGGCTGGGGCGTGGGTACCCACAACTACAAGCTGGCGGCCAAGGCGCCGTGGATGAGCCCTGTGGTGGAGGAGCTGACGCTGCTGATCAGCCACCAGGACCAGGTGACCGCCTTGCCGGAAAACGCCACGGTCATCGCTTCCAGCGATTTCTGCCCGTTCGCGGCCTATCACATCAATGACCAGGTGCTGTGCTTCCAGGGCCACCCGGAGTTCATCCACGACTATTCGCGGGCCTTGCTGGACCTGCGCCAGCAGCACCTGGGCGAGCAGGTCTATCAAAAGGGCATCGCCAGCCTGGACCGGGATCATCACGGCAGCACCGTTGCCGAGTGGATGATGCGTTTTGTCGCGCACAAGCCGCAGGCCGGGTCGGTTTGAATCCATAGCCGCATCGCCAGCCGGCTCGCTTCTACAAAGGCCTCAAGGCCCTTGTAGGAGCGTCCTGCCCGGCTCCGCTGTCAGAGCCACCCCGAGCGCTTGAAGCTCGCCCACAACCCGGTACAGCCCAGCACCAGGAACGCCAGCACGCCGAAGTAGCCATAGTGCAGCTTCAGCTCCGGCATGTTGTCGAAGTTCATGCCGTAGATCCCGGCCACAGCGGTCGGGAACGCCAGGATCGCCGCCCAGGCGGCGAATTTGCGTTGCACCACGCTTTGTCGCGAGGCCTCCAGCAGCACGCCAATCTCGATGGTCTGGCTGGCGATATCGCGCAGGGTCGCCAGGTCTTCCATCTGCCGGGTGACGTGGATCTGCACGTCGCGAAAGTACGGGCGCATGTTCTTGTCGATAAAGGGGAAGCTGAGCTTCTGCAGCTCTTCGCTGATCTCCACCATGGGCGCCACATAGCGGCGCAGGCGCAGCACATCGCGGCGCAGGCTGTGAAGGTGCTGGATATCTCGCTCGTTGAGCGAGCTGCACAACACGCTGTGCTCCAGCGCGTCGATCTCGGCATGGATCGCTTCGCTGACCGGCTGGTAATTCTCGGTGACGAAATCCAGCAGCGCGTAGAGCACGAAGTCTTCGCCGTGCTCGAGCAGCAACGGTCGTGCCTCGCAGCGCTGGCGGACGAACGCATAGGATTTGGAATGGCCGTTGCGGGCAGTGATGATGTAGCCGTTGCCGGCAAAGATGTGGGTCTCGATGAATTCCAGCTTGCCGTTTTCGCGCACGGGCGAGTAGGTGACGATAAACAGCGCGTCGCCGAAGGTTTCGAGTTTCGGCCGGCTGTGTTTTTCCAGGGCGTCCTCGATGGCCAGTTCGTGCAGGTTGAACTGGCGTTGCAGATTGGCCAGTTCCTGGGCGTTGGGTTCTTCGAGGCCAATCCAGACGAAGTGCCCGGGTTTGGCAGCCCAGGCTGCACCTTCGTCGAGGGTGATATCAGTGACTTTTTTACCTGCGCTGTAGACAGCGGCGGCAACAACTCTACCCATGGTTCCTGTTCGCTTCTTCTTATCGAAATGAGGAGTGAGACTCCGTGCAGCTTAGCCCCATGACTGATCAGAGTCAGCCTGCTGGGCGGAGTTCGCCGGCAATAAAAAAGCCCGCACGCGGCGGGCTGTTTTCAGGCGGTCTGTAGCTGGCGGTCCATCGACTCGATGCACTCGCGCATCTGTTCGCGGCATTGCTCGATCAGCCTCGGCATGTCGTCCAGGCTCAGCCCGGCGGTGGGAATCGCCGGCAGCGAACGGATCAGGATCCTGCCGCTGTGCCAGCGGTTGAGGCGCATGTGGCGGATGTAGCTGCTGGCGCACACCGGGACGATCGGCACGCCGGCGGCGATGGCCATCTGGAAGGCGCCTTTCTTGAACGGCAGCAGGTCTTCACCGAGGTTGCGGGTGCCTTCCGGGAACACCCAGATCGAGGTGTCCTTGTGTTGCAGGGTATGGGTGGTGGTCAGCATCGAGCGACGTGCCTTGTGCGCGTTGCCGCGGTCGATCAGCACGTTGCCCGCCAGCCAGAACAGCTGGCCGAACAGCGGCACCCACTTCAGGCTCTTTTTGCCGATGCACACGGTGCGCTGGGGCACCACGTTGCCGAACACGAAGAGGTCGTAGTTGGACTGGTGGTTGGCGATGATCACGCAGCTCTTGGGCTTGTCCATCAGCGGCCCGACTTCGGCCTTGACCCGCAGGCGCAGAATGCACATGGCAGGCAAGGCATACAGGCGCGCGCACAGGCGGCTGTTATCCGGGTTGAACGGGCGGCACAGCCCCAGCACCACGCCGAGAATCCCCGCTGCAATAAAATGCAGGCCCATCAATAACATACGAAACAGATACAGCATCTACAGGCCCACCGGGGACAAAAGGTGGCGCAGTGTACGGATGTGCACTGTTTTCGGCAATTACCTGTATAGAAGGGGAAGATGGCCGATGTTTAAGCGCATGTTTCCAACTCTTTGCTCAGTGGCGGGCTAGAGCATCGCGCCGGTCTTTCTCGCGCTGCGGGCATAAAAAAGCCCGACGCAGGGCCGGGCTGGTATGCGATGGGCTCAAGCTTCAGCCCAGGTGTTCCTGATCGAGGATGATCGCGTTGTCCAGGGCTTCCAGCAGCGCCTTGCGCACTTTCAGCTTGGTGTTCTTGTGGGCGGTCATGTTGATCTTCTTCAGTTGGCGCGCGGCGGCCAGGGCGGCGCCTTGCAGCTCCTCGGCGCTTACTACCTTGTCGAGGAAGCCGGCATCCACCGCGCCTTGCGGGTCGAACATCTCGCCATTGATCACCGAGCGGTGCAGCGCGGATTTGCTTAGACGGTCACGGGCCAGCTCGATGCCGGCGTGGTGCATGGTCATGCCGATCTGTACTTCGTTCAGGCCGATGCTGAACGGACCTTCGACGCCGATGCGGTAGTCCGCCGACAGCAGC
The DNA here is from genome assembly GCF_003184125.1 of Pseudomonas sp. RW409. Taxonomy (NCBI): domain Bacteria; kingdom Pseudomonadati; phylum Pseudomonadota; class Gammaproteobacteria; order Pseudomonadales; family Pseudomonadaceae; genus Pseudomonas; species Pseudomonas sp. RW409. The sequence continues at coordinate 198,700 of NZ_QHHP01000034.1, forward strand.
AGGAACGCACCCTTGGCCACGGCGTGCCCAGGGCAGGCGACGATGACGGGGAAGGGGTGCGACAGCAGGCGGCGGGCCAGGGTCGAACCCGAAGTCACCAGGCTCACGGCTTCCTTGGGGCCGGCGGTCATCACCTTCAGGTCGTAGCCGCCCGACAGAATGCCGGGCTGCCCGGTGATGATCACCACCGCGCGATCGGTGATGGCCTGGTCCAGCGCGGCATTGAAGGCGGCAATCACGTCCGGGGAAATGGCATTGACCTTGCCATTGCTCAAGGTCAGGGTCGCGATACCGTCTTCGAGGTGGTAAGAAATCAACTCACTCATGACGCAATTCCTTGTATTGAAGTGGGGCAGACGTTACCCACGGTCACAGGTCAGGTAAAGCGCTGTGACTGACTGGTGAGTCAGCCCTTTCTGGCCTGACAAGCGTAGCCGGCCACCTGGGGCGCGTATCGGCTCTGCTATATAGCTGCCAGCCAGGCCAGAGATTGGCCGGTTTGCCATGACGCTGATGTCGTCGAAGTGCCGGAATCCAGAGAAATGTCTTAAGCGCATGAAAATTCTGAAAAAAACCTTTGCCATCAGAAAAGCTTTCGACTACATTAGCGCGCCTCGACAGACTGAATCGGTTTGACGAGACACGGTTGGGTGTCCGAGTGGCTTAAGGAGCACGCCTGGAAAGTGTGTATACAGGAAACTGTATCGAGGGTTCGAATCCCTCCTCAACCGCCATATTCGATCGACGCAAAACCCCTGATTTCCTCGAGAAGTCAGGGGTTTTGTGCTTTCTGGGGCCTGTTTGTCGCGGCCGTTGGCGAGCGGCTTCTTTGCTGAACGCCGTTTCCTCGCCACGGTCAAAATCATTACGAGTTCGCAACAACCAAGGCTGCTCCAGCGAGGTATCGATCACGCTGGATACCTGAGTGGTCTTGGCTTGGTTACCCCTGCGAAGCCTGGCGGCCCGGTCACCTTGAAGGTGAGGTTTTCCGCCGATATCAGGCGGGCATCAGCGTGCGGTTTTCTGTGCCCCGTACTGGCTACGAGGAGACGCGCAATGGTCATTCACTTCAAGGTCGCCGGGCATCTGGCCTGCGGCCACAAGGGTTCCAATCTCATGTCCAGCACCGAGCCGGCGCGGGTCAAATGCCGCAGTTGCCGCAATACCGAGGTGTTCAAGGAAGCCCGCAAGAATCAGCGCAATGCGGCACGTCGAGCGGCGCGCAAAGCGAAGGCTGCGCACACGGGCGATTGGCGTGCAGCCTGGACCCAGCGGCTGACGGCCATGGCGGGCTTGCAGCGTCTGCCTCGGGGCTTTGGTGGGCAACCTTACGTTTAGCGTTTGTCCCGGGCACCCCACCCTTTCAGGTCTAGAATGGTCATGCGCATCGAGTGGGGCGATGCTGGCGGTCTGCGAGCGTGGGGCGATGTTGCCGGCGCCGGCAGGCTTTGCAGCTACTCAATCGAGGGCACGATCATGTCCACGCACGAACAGGTCACCGAGCACAAATCCTTCTCCGAACCGGACGAGACCCGCGAGTTTTCCAATGGCAAGGCAGAGATTCTGAAGATCGGTCAATGCGAAGTGGGGCGCTTCACGTTCAAGCCGGGCTGGCGCTGGTCGAACGATATCCGGCCGCTGGCGCAGACACCGAGTTGCCAGGCGCCGCACTTTCAGTATCACGTGGCCGGCAAGCTGGCGATCCTGATGGATGACGGCACTGAAATCATCGCTGGACCGGGCGATATTACCTCCCTGCCTAAAGGTCATGACGCCTGGGTGGTGGGGGATGAAACCGTGGTGGTGGTCGACTGGTTCGGGGCCAGCAACTACGCTCGTAAGGTCTAGGCGAAAGGCAGTCGCAAAGGAGCTGATGCAGGCCATTAGCTCCTTTTTCAACGACGATCCACTCCCTTGGACGAAGAGTCCCGGTTTGGGCCATTCGTCGGTCTTTTCTCCTGTGAACTGCAAGTCCGTAAATGACCGTCTAGTCTGAAACGCCGTGACGGTCGATATTTTCTAGGCAGTCAGGTGCTTGCCGGTATCGACCGGTTGTTGGAGGGAGCAGGGAGATGAGCGATCCTTATATCGAGGACAACGGGGATGAGTTCCCAATCAACAACCTGGTGCGCTGCGGTCAGGCAGCGTTCGACAGCGAGCCACCGATCAAGGCATCGGCAGGCAAGACCAGGACCAGTGCGTTACCCAGGGTGACCCAGACAAAGTTTTTCCCGAAAGCGGCGCTTCCTAAGAGAAGGTAGCCTTCATACCGAACGACCCCGCTTCCGGGCGGGGTTTTTGTTACCTGAACAATGGGCCGCCGCGGTCGATTTGAATGAAGTTGGACCTTTCGTCTTATCCGTTGCACAAGGTCGCGGGGTTTTCACAATTTATTCACAAGCGACTGCGTAGGCTCAACTCATCCGTTAAAGCAAATCCTATTAGCCCGTCTCCCCAGCGGGCTTTTTTTTGCCTGGGTGAAAACTCTTTGCGCAAAAACGGTCCAACACTTTGACTAAAAGGATTACAGCGTTGCGCTGTCGCCGCTCAGCTTTAGTCAGACACCGCTATAGAATGACTCTCCAGCATCTTTTTCGAGGTTTACATCATGCGTTTAACACTGCCTGCTCTGGTTTTGGGGCTTCTGGCTGCTCAAGGTGCGATGGCCGCCGGTGATGGCACTGCTGCGGTCGGCGGCGGTTTGGGTGGCGCGCTGGGCAACGTGGTTGGACAACAGATTGGCGGCAGCACCGGTGCCGCGGTGGGTGCGGGTATTGGCGGCGCTGCCGGCAGTGCGGTCGGTGCCCGTAAAGGCAGCCGTACCGAGGCGGCCATCGGTGGCGGTCTGGGTTCGGCCGGCGGTTCGGTGATCGGCAACAAGCTGGGCGGCAAAACGGGCTCGACCATTGGTGCAGGCCTGGGTGGCGCGGCCGGTGGTGCCTTGGGCAGCAGCATGGGTGATGATGACCATCACTCCGGCGGCAGGAAGCACAAGAATAAACACAAGCACAAGCACGACTGATTCTGCTGCAGTGCGCAAAAAGCCCGGCCTTGTGCCGGGCTTTTTTATGGGAACGAATATCGCTCCAGCCCCTCGAATTCAATGATGGACACACTGTGTCGACGAGGTTTGCCATGACTCCGGAAACGGCTGACAAGAAAGAAGACGATGCCTCGGGCGTGCCCCTGGTCAACGATCCGGGCAATGAAGACCCGGGCTCGCTGATGGATGACGCCCTGGTGCCACTGAGCGATGACGATGAGGCAGGCGAGTCGGAGGAAAAACGCCCGTGAAGTCTGCTTCCTGCACGCCGGCATGACCGGTGTGAGGTACATATGAAGCATGATCCGAAACATCTCGACCGGGATGAAACGCCCGAATATCCGCTGCCGTCCCCCACGGATGCGCTGACTCCCGAGCAGATCCTCCCGGACGCCAACGCCGAGCAGGAGTTGTCTCGACCCAAGCCGCAGCGCAAGGCGGCCAGGGGCAAGCGTCGCACCGCCCCGGGAGGCTCGTCGTGAGCCGGGCAAAACTGCTGAGCCTGGTGCTGGTCGCCCTGGTGTCGATTTTCTTCTTCTCCAGCCTGGCAGAATCCGCTGACGGACGGGCTCCAACCCATCCTTCCGGGCGCTCTTTCGAGGGCGGTTCCGGCAGCGATCTGATGCTGCGACCTGGGGCTCTGGGCGGGAATGGTGTAGGTGTCACGAACAGCCGTTCCCGAGCCGACAATGCGCGCGGCTCTTCCGGCCAGGGCGGCGGCATGGGCTCCACCGGCGTCAATGGTTCCATCATGGGCGGCGGCGGTGCCGGCGGTGGAACCGGCAGCGCGGGTGGCGGCACCGGCGGTCCCGGAGGCGGCAGCGGACGCGCGGGGCGCTAGCTTGCTTTATTCATTCGCCGAGACCATCGAGCCCGGCCTGTCCGGGCTTTTGTCTGCCTGCGCGCTGGCCTGAGGTTGCTCCCTGTCATCCGCCGCGGCTATGCTGCTGAACCCTTTAATCGGGCAAAAAACTGGCCGTACCTGAGCCGCTCCCCGGGATGTTTTTTGTTAACGGATCAGATGCGATGAATGCACAGTTGAATGATGTGGGCCCGATCAAGGCCGTGATTTTCGATATGGACGGTTTGCTGCTGGACACCGAAGGCATCTACACCGAGGTGACCCAACTGATCGCCGATCGTTACGGTCGCACCTTCGATTGGACGGTCAAGCAGAACATCATCGGCCGTGGCGCCGCGGACCTGGCCCGCTATGTGGTCGAAGCCCTGGACCTGCCGATCACGCCGGAGGAGTTCCTGGTGATTCGCGAGCCGCTGATGCGCGAGCGTTTCCCCCGCGCGCTGGCGATGCCGGGGGCGCAGGAGCTGGTGCAGCACCTCAAGGCCAATAACGTGCCGATCGCTGTGGGCACCAGTTCTTCGCGCCAGTCTTTCGCCCAGAAAACCACCTTGCACGGCGACTGGTTCGCGCTGTTCGACACCATAGTCACCGCCGACGACCCGGAAGTGGGCGCGGCCAAGCCGGCGCCGGATATCTTCCTGACCGCCGCGCGGCGCCTGGGCGTTGCTCCCGAGGATTGCCTGGTGTTCGAGGATTCGCCCTTCGGTGTCACCGCGGCGAAAGCGGCGGGGATGACCGCGATCGCCATTCCCGACCCGGCGATGGCGGACGCCAAGTACGCCCATGCCGATGCCATTCTGCGTTCGTTGAAGGGGTTCCAGCCGGCGGCCTGTGGCTTGCCGCTGCTGCAATGGAGCTGAACCTGTAGCCGCTGCCGCAGGCTGCGATCGACTCCGCAGGAGGCGCCGTTCTTGAAGCCCTATCGGGCTTATCGCAGCCTGCGACAGCCCCTACAAAAAACGCCGGGCCACCTGATGAAGGTGCCCCGGCGTTTTTCATGGGCGCAGGAATCAGGCGCTGAAGCCACCATCGATGCTCAGGCTGGCCCCGGTGATGTAACCCGCTTCCGGTCCGGCCAGGTAAGCCACGAAGCTGGCGATTTCCTCCGCGTGGCCGTAGCGCCCGATGGCCATCAGCGGGATCAGGCTTTCGGCGAAGTCGCCGTGGGCCGGGTTCATGTCGGTATCGACCGGGCCGGGCTGCACGTTGTTGATGGTGATGCCCCGTGGGCCGAGGTCGCGGGACAGGCCTTTGGTCAGGCCGACCAGGGCCGACTTGCTCATGGCGTAGGTGCCGCCGCCGGCAAAAGGCATGCGTTCGGCATTGGTGCTGCCGATGTTGATGATGCGCGAGCCTTCGCCCATGTGCCGGGCTGCTTCCTGGGTGGCGACGAACACGCTGCGAATGTTGATGGCCAGGGTCCGGTCGAAGTCTTCCAGCTTGAAGTCTTCCAGCGGGCCGACGGCCAGGACGCCGGCGTTGTTGACCAGGATGTCCAGGCGGCCAAAGGTTTCGACCGTGCTGTCGACCGCCTGGCGGATGGCCGCGGCATCGGCGCTGTCGGCGAGGATCGCCAGGGCCTTGCCACCGGCCTGGGTGATGCTGTCCTGCAAGGCCTGGGCCTTGGCAGTGGAGCTGACGTAGGTGAAGGCGACAGCGGCGCCTTCGGCTGCCAGGCGTTGCACGATGGCGGCGCCGATGCCGCGGGAACCGCCTTGAACCAAGGCTACTTTGCCGCTGAGGGATTGGGTGGTCATGTCGTTCTCCAAAAGTCCAAGGCGGGCTGCCTTGTGGTTGGAGTCGAGTATCGACCTCGGATTAGGTGCTGTGTAGATAGGAATCGCTCTAGTCTGTATAAACCAGAAGTTTAGAGTGAGGCGCCATGGAAACCTTCAGCAGCATCGAATGCTTCGTGCGCAGCGCCGAAGTCGGCAGTTTTGCCGAAGCCGCGCGGCGCTTGAGCCTGACCCCCGCCGCAGTGGGTAAAAGCGTGGCCAAGCTCGAGGCCCGGCTTGGGGTCAGGCTGTTTCAGCGCAGCACCCGCCGCCTGACCCTGACCGAGGCCGGCAAGCTGTTTCTCGATGAGGTCAGCGCCAGCCTGTACACCATCCAGAACGCCGTGGCCAACCTGGCCAGCGCCGAAGGGCGCCCGGCGGGCACCCTTAAAGTCAGCATGGGCACGGTGTTCGGGCGGCTGTACATCGTGCCCATGCTCGGCGAATTCCTGCGGCGTTTCCCGGAGATCAGCCCGGACTGGCATTTCGATAATCGCCAGGTGGACCTGATCGGCCAGGGCTTCGACGCGGCGATCGGCGGCGGCTTCGAACTGCCTCAAGGGGTGGTGGCGCGACGGCTGAGCCCGGCTCACCGCATCCTGGTGGCCTCGCCGGAGTACCTGGCGCGCTGCGCGGCGATCGAACAGCCCGAGGATTTGCAGCATTGCGAAGGCATCCTGATCCGCTCGCCGCAGACCGGGCGGATACGTTCCTGGGCCCTGACCAGTCGCACCCGGCAGCAAAGCCCGCTGAACCTGAAGGCGCGGATGACCATGAGCGATTCGGAAGCAGCCTGCGCCAGCGCCGCCCAGGGCCTGGGGGTGGCGTTGGTGAGCATGCCGTTCGCCGTCGGTTATCTGAATGCCGGTACCCTGCAGCGGGTATTGCCGGACTGGTACGTCGACGACGGCAACATCTCGATCTACTACGCCGAGCACAAACTCTTGCCGGGCAAGACCCGGGCCTTCGTCGACTTCGTGATCGAGCAGTTCGCCGTGCTGGGCCTGGAGCAACGCTTCAGCGCGGTTTGAAGAAGCGCGCAAACCCGCTTCCTGTAGGAGCGAGCTTGCTCGCGATAGGTCCTCGACGAAAGCGCCGATTCAGCGCCCGAAGCGCCCTGGCCAGCCGATGATGGTCTTCGGCCGCGGCGTGGCATAGGTGCGCACCTTGGAGGTGGACAGCCCCAGGCGCACCAGGGATTCGGCAATGGTCACCGCCGCGGTCACGCCGTCCACCACCGGCACGCCGGTGCGCTGGCGGATCTGCTCGTCCAGGCCGGCCATGCCGCCGCAGCCCAGGCAGATCACCTCGGCCTTGTCTTCGCTGACCGCCAGCTCGGCCTGGCGCACGATGGCTTCCACGGCGCGCGCCGGGTCCTGTTCCAGCTCCAGCACCGCCAGCCCGCTGGCGCGTACCGAGGCGCAACGGTCGTACAGGCCGGAGAGTTTCAGGCGATCCTCGATCAGCGGCACGGTGCGATCCAGGGTAGTCACCACCGAGTAGGCGTGGCCGAGGAACATCGCGGTGCTGGCGCCGGCGTCGGTGATGTCCACCACCGGCACGTTGAGCAGCTCCTGCAGGCCTTCGCGGCCGTGCTCGCCATAACCGGCCTGGATCACCGCGTCGTAGGGCTGGTCGTAGGACAGCACGCGGTCCATGACGGCGATGGCCGCCAGGTAGCTTTCGAAGTTGCCTTCGATGGAGTCGGCGCCGAAGTGTGGGGTCAGGCCGATGATTTCAGTGCCGGGCGCGGCCACGGCCTGGGCCTGGCGGGCGATGGCCTGGGTGATGGAGTCGGTGGTGTTGACGTTGACCACGAGAATTCGCATGGGCTGTCCTTATCGATGAGGCATTCGGGGCCCGCCGCACGCGGGCCGTTCAAGGTTAGTGGCAGACGTTGTCGACTGCGATGGATTCGCCGCTGACATCCGCATAGTGTGGCTGGCGTTTGGCGATGATCAGGTACAGCAGGCCGGCAATGCCGGCGCCGATCAGCCAGGAGAAGGGCGAGACGCTGGCAAACCCCGGCACCAGGGCCAGGACAATGGCGATCAGCGCCGACGGAATGAACGCCGCCACCGCCCGCAGGTTGACCCCGCGGCTGTAGAAATACGCGCCTTGCGGGTTCTCGCTGTACAGCTCGGGCACGTTGATCCGGCCTTTGCGCAGCAACCAGTAGTCGACCATGATCACCCCGTACAGCGGCCCTAGCAGGGCGCCGAGCCCGGACAGGAAGTACACGATCACCAGCGGGCTGTTGTAGAGATTCCACGGCAGGATCAGCACCGCGAGGGTCGCGCTGATCAGCCCGGCGCGGCGAAAGGTCAGGTATTTCGGCGCCAGGTTGCTGAGCACGAAGGCCGGGGCGACGAAGTTCGCCATGATGTTCACCGCCACGGTGACGATCAGGAACGCCAGGCAACCGAGCACCAGAAAGAAGGTGTTGGGGATCGAGGCGATGATTTCGGTCGGGCTTTCGATGATCCTGCCGTTGATCTGGAACTGCGCGCCGCAGAGCAAGACGGTGATGGCCGCGAACACCAGGATGTTCACCGGCAGCCCCCAGAAGTTGCCGACCTTGATAGTCCGACGGCAGGGCGAGGAGCGGGCGAAGTCGCAGAAGTTGAGGATCAGCGTGCCGTAGATCGCCAGCCACAGCGCGCCGCCAGCGAAGATCTGGCGCCACATCTCGCCACCGCTCAAGGGCTCGCGGATCGACCAGGCGATGCTGGCGTCGGCCTGGGTGAACATCCAGGCGGCGAGGGCGGCAACGGTCACCAGGATCACCGGTCCGGCGAAGGCTTCGTAACGCCGGACCATTTCCATGCCATAGGCGAGGATTGTCAGCTGGACCAGCCAGATCGCCACGAAACACACCCAGCCCAGGCTCGACAGGCCGAGGATCGAGTTGTGGTCGTAGTCGGCGAAGCCGGGGTGGATGGCCGTGAGCAAGACCCGGAACACCACCGAGGCCAGGTACGTCTGGATGCCGAACCAAGCGATGGCGATCACCGCGCGGATCAGCGCCGGAATCTGCGCGCCATGGATGCCGAAGCTGATACGGCTGATCACCGGGAAGGGCACGCCGGTCTTCTGGCCCATATAGCCGGACAGATTCATGAAGAAGTACACCAGCGCCGCGCCGATCCCCAGGGACAGGAGGATCTGCCAGCCGCCCAGGCCCAGGGCGTACAGGCCGATGGCGAAGGAGTAATTGGCGATGTTGTGCACGTCGTTGGTCCACAGGGCAAAGATGCTGTATCCACCCCAGCGCCGGCCTTCGACCTTGGTCGGCGCCAGGTCGCGGTTGTGCAGGCGTGGGCTGAGGTCGACCGTGGCGGCGGTGCCGGGGCCGAGGTGGGTGTGGGAGGAGGGCAAATCCAGTGCGATGTTGTTGGCAAGGCTTGTACGCATTCCGGCAGGCTCCTGATCGCGGACCTGCGCTGACTGTGCTTGAGCGCAAGGCTCGGCAGTCTTCGGCTGGGGTCCGGGAATCACTGGGTTCTGGGCATCTGCAGGCGGATTCGGGAACCCGGCTTGCGGATATAAAGTGTATGTATTTTTTATTTAAGTTGTATACAAGATGCGAAGCGACTTAAGCCACTTCCGTGCCAGAACCCAATCTAAGCAAGCGACTGATAATTTCGGTTTGTTCTTAATGATTTCTAAGTAACTGAAACTACGAAATTATAAATTGACCGTTCGAACAGGTATTTATTTTCGAGGGGATGGGGTGTAAGCGCGATGGAGGACGGCCCAGGGAGAGGGGTGTAACCTTTTGGGGCGTCGAGGCATAAAGTGCACACAAAAATGGCACCTGTGGTGACACTTGTGTGTACAAGATTTTTGCCGGGAGGAGGGCTTCTGTAGGAGCGAAGCTTGCTCGCGAGACGGCGTACCTGGCACACCGCTTCGCGAGCAGGCTTCACTCCGACAGACCAGAGGAAAGAGGAATCGGGGGCTTTAGCCCTTGCTGATGATATTGCCGGCGTGCAGGCCGCATTCCTTCTGCGTGGCTTCTTCCCACCACCAGCGGCCTTCGCGCTCGTGCTGGTTCGGCAGCACTGGGCGGGTGCAAGGCTCGCAGCCGATGCTGATGAAGCCACGCTCGTGCAGGCTGTTGTACGGCAGTTCGAGCATGCGGATGTAACCCCAGATCTCTTCGCTGGTCATCTGCGCCAGCGGGTTGAACTTGTACAGGGTGCGTTCCGGGGTGGAGAAGGCGCTATCGATCTCCAGTACCGCCACCTGGCTGCGGGTGCCCGGGCTCTGGTCGCGACGCTGGCCGGTGGCCCAGGCGCTGACGGTGGACAGCTTGCGGCGCAGCGGTTCGATCTTGCGGATGCCGCAGCACTCGCCGTGGCCGTCCTTGTAGAAGCTGAACAGGCCTTTCTCCTTGACGAAAGGATCGAGCTTGGCGTGGTCCGGCGAAACCACTTCGATGTCGATCTTGTAGTGCTCGCGTACCTGCTCGATGAAACGATAGGTTTCCGGGTGCAGGCGACCGGTGTCGAGGCTGAAGACCTTGACGTTCTTGTTCAGCTTCCAGGCCATGTCCACCAGCACCACATCCTCGGCACCACTGAAAGAGATCCACAGGTCATCGCCAAACTCGGCAAAGGCCAGCTTGAGAATGTCCTGGGCGGATTTTTGGGCATAGGTCGCGGCGAGTTCAGCGACATTGAACGATGGGCTCATCAGGGCGGTTTCCTACAGGTCGGTGGCGCTGAGCGCTCTAGATACTGGCGATGGTAACAAAATCCGCCCCCGGCTGGCGCGCTCCTTGCGTTGCGTGGGCTGGGGCGAATCGCTAGAGTTCGGCAGTCCTTTTGCTCGCTCGAATAACCAATACAAATGGGAGTGTCTCGTGGAAATTGCCTGTCTCGACCTGGAAGGTGTACTGGTCCCGGAAATCTGGATCGCCTTTGCCGAAAAAACCGGGATTGAATCCCTCAAGGCGACCACCCGGGATATCCCCGATTACGATGTGTTGATGAAACAGCGCCTGCGGATTCTCGACGAGCACGGCCTGAAGCTCTCGGACATTCAGGAAGTGATCGCCACCCTCAAGCCGCTGGACGGCGCCATCGAGTTCGTCGACTGGCTGCGCGAGCGTTTCCAGGTGGTGATTCTGTCCGACACCTTCTATGAGTTTTCCCAGCCGCTGATGCGCCAGCTGGGCTTCCCCACGCTGCTGTGCCATCGCCTGGTCACCGACGACAGCGGCCGGGTGACCGGTTACCAGCTGCGCCAGAAAGACCCCAAGCGCCAGTCAGTGCTGGCCTTCAAGAGCCTGTACTACCGGGTGATCGCGGCGGGGGATTCGTACAACGACACCAGTATGCTCGGCGAGGCCGATGCCGGGATTCTGTTCCATGCCCCGGACAACGTGATTCGCGAGTTCCCGCAGTTCCCGGCGGTGCACAGCTTTGCCGAGCTGAAGCAGGAGTTCCTCAAGGCATCGAACCGCGAGTTGAGCTTGTAATGCTGTACCTGTAGCCGCTGCCGAAGGCTGCGATCGGCCGGTACGGCCGCGGCGTCCTCCCCAACGCTGAAGGGCCTGCGGCCCTATCGCAGCCTGCGGCAGCGGCTACAGATCAGAGGCTCTGCAAGGTCTCCAGCAGCACCTTCACCTTGGTGATGGACTCCTGATACTCGGCCTGCCAGTCCGAGTCCGCGACAATCCCGCCACCGCCCCAGCAGCAGACCTGCCCGTCCTTGACCAGCAGGCTGCGGATGGCGATCGAGCTGTCCATCTCGCCCCGCACATCCAGGTACAGCAACGAACCGCAATACAGCCCGCGCCGGGTCGGCTCCAGCTCGTCGATGATCTGCATGGCGCGGATCTTCGGCGCGCCGGTGATCGAGCCGCCAGGGAAGCTGCCGGCGATCAGGTCCAGTGCGTCCTTGTCGTCCGCCAGCTCGCCGGTGACGCTACTCACCAGGTGATGCACATTCGGGTAGCTTTCCAGGCTGAACAGCTCCGGCACCCGCACCGAGCCGATGCGGCAGGTGCGGCCCAGGTCGTTGCGCAGCAGGTCGACGATCATCAGGTTTTCCGCGCGGTCCTTGGGGCTGGCCAGCAGCTCGGCGGCGTTCGCCGCGTCTTCGGCGGCATCCTGGCTGCGTGGGCGGGTGCCCTTGATCGGCCGGGTTTCCACCTGGCGCTCACTGATCCGCACGAAGCGCTCCGGCGACAGGCTCAGCACCGCGCCACCTTCCGGCAGGCTCTGGAACCCGGAAAAAGGCGTCGGGCAGGCCGCGCGCAGCGCGCAGTAGGCAGCCCACGGATCGCCGACGCAGGGCGCGCGAAAGCGTTGGGCGAAGTTGACCTGATAGCAGTCGCCGGCCTGGATGTACGCCTGGATACGCTCGAACGCCTGTTGATACTGCGCGGCGCTGAGGTCGGGGCGCATCGGCCCGCTGAGTTTGAAGCTGCCGTCGGTGCTGGCCGGCACCTGGCTGAACAGGGCGATCAGGCGCTGGCGTTCGGCGGCGACGACGGCCGGGTGGAACACCAGTTGGCTGGTGCACTGCTGATGGTCGCTGATCAGCGCCCAGTCGTAGAGGCCGAAGCGCGCATCGGGCAGTTGCAGGTCATCCAGGGCCTGGCTGGGCAGGCGTTCCAGGTGGCGTCCGAAGTCGTAGCTCAGGTAGCCGATCAGCCCGCCGGCAAAAGGCAGCTGGTAAGGCGCGGGGATCGCCGCCTGGCCCAGCTGATCCAGATTGAGCCGCAGGCGTTGCAGGAAGTCTTCGCCGCTTTCGTCCTTGAGGACGGCCAGCTGGGCCCGTGGCCAGGCGCTGAGCAGGTCATAGCGGCCGCGCTCGGCACTGGGCCGGCCGCTGTCGAGCAGGACGGCGCCAGGGGCATGACGGATCGCCGCGAAATACTCGGCGGGGTTGGGGCGATAGGGCAGCGGGTGTACGGAGCAGGTCGACATGCGGGGCGGATCAGCCATCGGAGGAGCGCGGCTGGCGATTGTAGTCCCCTCAAGGATTTGCTCCTAGTGGGGATGTCGGGGATTGCCCGGTTTACGACGCATCGCACTGTAGCCGCTGCCGCAGGCTGCGATAAGACCGAAGGTCTTCCAGCGCCCATAAGGACGCCACGGCCGTGCCGGCCGATCGCAGCCTGCGGCAGCGGCTACAGGTCAATGCCGTGGATCAGCCTTCCACCGCCGGGATATGGCCGAACAGATCCTGGGCAAACTGCACGCGCTGCTCGACGGTTTCGCTGATGCCGCGGGCTTTCAGCTCTGCCAGGTGCGCTTCGACCGCGTGGGTGCGCTGGGTCAGGCCGCAGTCGTTGGCGATCTGGATGTTCAGGCCGGGGCGGGCGTTGAGCTCGAGGATCAGCGGGCCCTTTTCCTGGTCCAGCACCATGTCGACCCCGATGTAGCCCAGGCCGCACAGCTCGTAGCAGCCGGCCGCCAGCTTCATGAAGCCGTCCCAGTAGGGCAGCTGCACGCCGTCCACCGCGTTGGTGGTGTCCGGGTGCTTGGCGATGATGTTGTTCAGCCAGGTACCGCGCAGGGTCAGGCCGGTAGCCAGGTCGACACCGACGCCGATGGCGCCCTGGTGCAGGTTGGCCTTGCCGCCGGACTGGCGGGTCGGCAGGCGCAGCATGGCCATCACCGGGTAGCCCATGAGCACGATGATGCGGATGTCCGGCACGCCTTCGTAGCTGATGCTCTTGAAGATCTGGTCCGGGGTCACCCGGTATTCGATCAGCGCCCGGTCACGGTGGCCGCCCAGGGAATAGAGGCCGGTGAGGATGCTGGAGATGTGGTGCTCGATTTCTTCATGACTGATGATCTTGCCCGACACCGTGCGGTAGCGACCCTCGAAACGGTCGGCGATCACGATGATGCCGTCGCCGCCGGCGCCTTGCGCCGGCTTGATCACGAAGTCGTTGCGCCCGCCGATGATCTCGCCGAGCTTGTCGATTTCCTTCTCGGTGGAGATCACGCCATACAGTTCCGGCACATGGATGCCGGCCTTGATCGCGCGTTCCTTGGTGATGATCTTGTCGTCGACGATCGGGTACAGGCTGCGCTTGTTGTACTTGAGCACGTAGTCCGCGTTACGCCGATTGATCCCCATGATGCCCCGGGCTTCCAGGGCCTTCCAGGTCTTCCACAGGCCGAACATTACGAATCAGCCTTGACGAAGGCTTTGAAACGGATCAGCTCGGTCAGGCGGTAGCCGCGGTAGCGACCCATCGCCAGCATGAAGCCCACCAGGATCAGCAGCATCGCCGGGAAGGTGAAGACGAAGTAGATCAGCTCCGGCACGCTCATGATCAGGTGGGCCAGGGAGGCGGCGAACAGCGTGCCGATGGCGACTTTCATCGCGTGGCCGGCGCCACGTTCTTCCCAGGTGATCGACAGGCGTTCGATGGTCATGGTCAGGATCACCATCGGGAACAGGGCGACCGACAGGCCGCGTTCCAGGCCGAGCTTGTGGCTGAACAGGCTGATGGCGGCGATCAGCACCACGACGAAGGTCAGCACCACCGACAGCCGCGGCAGCATCTGCAGCTTCAGGTGTTCCAGGTAGGACCTGAGCGACAGCCCGAGCGCGGTGATTACGGTGAACAGCACGATGCCGAAGCCCAGCTGGGTTTCGCGGAAGGCCAGGGCGATCAGCACCGGGGTGAAGGTACCCAGGGTCTGCAGGCCGATCAGGTTGCGCAGCACCAGGATCACCAGCACGCCGATCGGGATCATCACCATGATCATGAAGGTCTGCTGGGTCTGCAGCGGCAGGCCGTACAGCGAGTATTCGAGGAAGTTGGCGTCGGTGTTCTCGTCGGTCAGCTTGGCCAGGCGAATGGCGTTCATTTCGCTGTTGTTCAGGCTGAAGGTGACGGTGGCTTTCTTGCCGCCATCGACGGTGATCAGGCTGTCGTCACCGATCCACCACAACAGGCGGTCGCTGGGCAGGCCCTGTTCGCCGGTTTCCGGGTTGAAGTACAGCCAGTCGGTACCGTTGAAGCTGCGCAGCCACAGTTCCGGAGCCTGCGGCTGGTCAGCCACCAGGCGGATGGTGTGGACCTTTTCCATCGGCACGTGGGCGATGGACAGCAGCAGGTCGACGATCTTGGCCTTGTTCGCCGGCGACGGATCACCCGCCAGGAGCATCTTGGCGTTGTCGTCGCTGCTGTTGTTGACCCGCTTGATGGCTTCGCTGATGAAGGTCTCGACGTCGGCCGAGTGCTGGCGGATCGGCGCGAGCAGGGCTTCGGCGGCGATCTTTTCCGGGCCTTCGACGGCGATGCTGTCGCGGAAGGTCGGGCCCTTGATCTTGGCTTTTTCCGCGGTGTAGCGCTTGGTCAGGACCAGGCGGTAGTAGAGGGTCTGGTTGCCCTTGGCGCGGCGTGCCGACCAGGTGACCTTGCGGTTGCCGTCGACGCGGTTCACCGCCACCCCGTAGTTATTGGAAATGAAGCTCTCGTTCAGGCTGACGTAGTCGCGGCTCAGGGGCGGCACGAACATCTGGATCTTGATCGGGTCCTTGGCGTTGGCGACGAATTCGACCTTGGCGTCGATGTTCCACAGGTCGTCGGTGGCGTCTTCGGTCACCGGGATGCCGAGCACGAAAATCTGATAGGCCGTGATCGAGATGCCCAGCACCACCAGGATGGCGATCAGGATTTTCAGATGGAGGGTAAGAGAGCGCATTGGAATTACTCTGCGGTATGAGCGTCGGTGGCGCAGGCAGGTTTGCCAGCAGCGTATTTAAGACTGGGGTCGACCAGTGCATCGAAGCGCTTGAGCGCTTCGGAGCCGATCAAGAGCGGGTATTGGAATGCACTGCGGTCGGTCAAGTTCACTTCTATGCTGCGCAGGGCTGTGCCCATGCAGATATCCAGCTCGATGACCGGGCGCGCGGTGTACTTCTTGTTGTTTTCCTCATCGGGGTCGTAGTCGCCGGCGCGGCGCTTGATCTTGCTGACGCGGGCCAGCGGACGTTCGATGGGGTGGGAATGGGCGGCGTCGATGGCCAGATAGAAGCGTACCCAGGACTCGCCATTGCGCTTGAAACGCTTGATATCGCGGGCGCTGAGGGAGGCGGTCTTGGCGCCGGTGTCGAGCTTGGCGGCGACTTCCAGGTCGATCCCGGACAGTCTGGCGTATTCATTCAGACCGTAAACGGTCTTGCCGGCGGCGGCACTCAGGCCCGGCAGGCCGAGCAGGCAGAACAGTATGGAGAAGGCCTTGAGTCTCATAGATCCTGGTGCGTTGCATGGGTTCTTCAGTTCAAGGCGACTGGCATTGCTGCGCAAGCTCCCTCGTGTGCTGCCTTATTAATGTGACAGGCAAATGCGGGCGGCATTCTAGCATGCTGGTTTTATGGCGCCAGCGGCGGGGCGGGGGCTTTTGTGCCGGTTTGGTGCAAAGGGTTATTAGACGATTGTCGACAATATCTATTTTTCCTTTGACTGGTTGGCTTGTATTGGCTAGTTTTTGTCGCATTGATTTTCAAGGTGTCGACAATATGTTGGATCAGCTCGATCCCCCCGCCGTGACGCAGGACGATTCGGAAACCTTGTCCGAAAACGTCTTCAGGCGCATTCAGGCGGCCATCGTCAAGGGCGAGATCGCCCCGGGCAGCAAGATTTCCGAGCCGGAACTGGCGCGCACCTATGGCATCAGCCGCGGCCCGCTGCGCGAGGCGATCCACCGCCTGGAAGGCCAGCGTCTGCTGGTGCGGGTGCCCCATGTCGGGGCGCGGGTGGTGTCCCTGAGCCATGCCGAGCTGATCGAGCTTTATGAAATCCGCGAGTCCCTGGAAGGCATGGCCTGCCGCCTGGCCGCCGAGCGCATGACCAACGAGGAAATCGACGAGCTGCGCCGAGTCCTCGATACCCACGAGCGCGACGCGGCGTTCCAGGCCGGGGTCGGCTACTACCAGCAGGAAGGCGATTTCGACTTCCACTACCGGATCATCCAGGGCGCGGGCAACCGCACCCTCACGCAGATGCTCTGCGGCGAGCTGTACCAGCTGGTGCGCATGTACCGCATCCAGTTTTCCGCCACGCCCAACCGCCCGCACCAGGCGTTCGCCGAGCACCACCGGATTCTCGATGCCATTGCCGATCGCGACGGCGAACTGGCCGAGTTGTTGATGCGCCGTCACATCGGCGCTTCCAAACGCAACATTGCCCGTCATTACCAGGACGGCGCCAAGCAGACAGCCACTCCACGAGGTGAGTCATGAGTTCCAATAACAAGAGCACTCCAGGCCAGCGCTTTCGCGATGCGGTCGCCAGCGAACGACCGTTGCAGGTGGTCGGCGCCATCAATGCCAACCATGCGCTGCTGGCCAAGCGCGCCGGGTTCAAGGCGATCTACCTGTCCGGTGGCGGGGTGGCGGCCGGCTCCCTCGGCGTGCCGGACCTGGGCATCACCGGGCTCGACGACGTGCTGACCGACGTGCGCCGCATCACCGACGTCTGCGACCTGCCGCTGCTGGTGGACGTGGACACCGGTTTCGGTTCGTCGGCGTTCAACGTGGCGCGCACCGTCAAGTCGATGATCAAGTTCGGCGCGGCGGCGATTCACATCGAGGACCAGGTCGGCGCCAAGCGCTGCGGCCATCGGCCGAACAAAGAGATCGTCTCCCAGCAGGAAATGGTCGACCGTATCAAGGCCGCGGTGGATGCCCGCACCGACGACAGCTTCGTGATCATGGCCCGTACCGACGCCCTGGCGGTGGAGGGGCTGGAGTCGGCCCTGGATCGCGCCGCCGCCTGCATCGAGGCCGGCGCCGACATGGTGTTCCCGGAAGCCATCACTGAGCTGGAGATGTACAAGATCTTCGCCAGCCGGGTGAAAGCGCCGATCCTGGCCAACATCACCGAGTTCGGCGCCACGCCGCTGTACACCACCGAACAACTGAAATCCGTGGATGTTTCCCTGGTGCTGTACCCGCTGTCGGCGTTCCGTGCCATGAACAAGGCGGCGGAAAACGTCTACACCGCGATCCGTCGCGACGGTACCCAGCAGAACGTGATCGACACCATGCAGACCCGCATGGAGTTGTACGACCGCATCGACTACCACACCTTCGAGCAGAAGCTCGATGCGCTGTTCGCCCAGAAGAAAAGCTGAACCAACCTTTGTAGGAGCGAGGCTTGCCCGCGATGGACGTTAACGATAACGCACAGCCCCTGATACACCGGGGTGTACCGATCGGCATCGCGAGCCGCTTCGTTCCTGCGGTATCGGGGTGAGCCCCGACCCATGAAGTTGCCGATTCCCTAACAAATTCAAGATTGGAGAGAGCAATGGCCGAAGCAAAAGTATTGAGTGGCGCTGGCCTGCGTGGCCAGGTGGCTGGACAGACTGCCCTGTCGACCGTGGGCCAGGCCGGTGCCGGGCTGACCTACCGGGGTTACGACGTCCGCGAACTGGCGGCCGACGCGCAGTTCGAGGAAGTGGCCTACCTGCTGCTGTACGGCGAGCTGCCGACCCAGGCGCAACTGGACGCCTACGCCCAGAAGCTGAGCAAGCTGCGCGACCTGCCGCAGGCGCTGAAAGAAGTGCTGGAACGCATTCCGGCCGACGCCCATCCGATGGATGTGATGCGCACCGGCTGTTCGTTCCTCGGCAATATCGAGCCGGAACAGGACTTCTCCCAACAGCGTGACGTCACCGACCGCCTGCTGGCCGCGTTCCCGGCGATCATGTGCTACTGGTACCGCTTCAGCCACGACGGCAAGCGCATCGATTGCGTGACCGACGAGCCGTGCATCGGCAGCCACTTCCTGCACCTGCTGCACGACAAGAAACCGAGCGAGCTGCACGTCAAGGTGATGAACGTGTCGCTGATCCTCTACGCCGAGCACGAATTCAACGCCTCGACCTTCACCGCCCGGGTCTGTGCCTCGACCCTGTCCGACCTGTACTCCTGCGTTACTGCGGCCATCGGTTCGCTGCGCGGCCCGCTGCATGGCGGCGCCAATGAGGCGGCGATGGAGATGATCGAGCGCTTTGCTTCGCCGGAAGAGGCGATCAAGGGCACCCTCGGCATGCTCGAGCGCAAGGACAAGATCATGGGCTTTGGCCACGCGATCTATAAAGACAACGACCCGCGCAACGAGGTGATCAAGGGCTGGTCGAAAAAGCTCGCTGACGAAGTGGGCGATAAGGTGTTGTTCCCGGTTTCCGAAGCCATCGACAAGACCATGTGGGAGCAGAAGAAGCTGTTCCCCAACGCCGACTTCTACCATGCCTCGGCGTACCACTTCATGGGCATCCCGACCAAGCTGTTCACCCCGATCTTCGTCTGCTCGCGCCTGACTGGCTGGGCGGCCCACGTGTTCGAACAGCGCGCCAACAACCGCATCATTCGTCCAAGCGCCGAGTACGTCGGCGTCGAGCAGCGCAAGTTCGTGCCAATCGAACGTCGCTGAATGGTGGCTGCTTAAAAAACCAGAGCCCTGCAGGAGCGAGGCTTGCCCGCGAAGACGGACTGACATTCAACATCGATGTTGGCCGTTACACCGCTATCGCGAGCAAGCTTCGCTCCTACAGGGAGCGATTTCAGCAGCACCACCTTTTGCAATCACCGTGACCGAGTCCTGACGATGAACACTGAATTTCGTAAAGCGTTACCCGGTACCCGACTGGATTACTTCGACACCCGCGCGGCCGTCGAGGCGATCCAGCCCGGCGCCTACGACAGCCTGCCGTACACCTCGCGCGTGCTCGCGGAAAACCTGGTGCGTCGTTGCGATCCGGCGACCCTTACCGATTCCCTGAAGCAATTGATCGAACGCAAGCGCGACCTCGACTTCCCGTGGTTTCCGGCCCGTGTGGTGTGCCACGACATTCTCGGCCAGACCGCCCTGGTGGATTTGGCCGGCCTGCGCGACGCCATCGCCGACCAGGGTGGCGACCCGGCCCAGGTCAACCCGGTGGTGCCGACCCAGTTGATCGTCGACCACTCGCTGGCGGTGGAGTGCGGCGGCTTCGACCCGGATGCGTTCGCCAAGAACCGCGCGGTGGAAGACCGGCGCAACGAAGACCGTTTCCACTTCATCAACTGGACCAAGAAAGCCTTCAAGAACGTCGACGTGATCCCGCCGGGCAACGGCATCATGCACCAGATCAACCTGGAGAAAATGTCGCCGGTGATCCAGGC
Organism: Pseudomonas sp. RW409; assembly: GCF_003184125.1. Taxonomy (NCBI): domain Bacteria; kingdom Pseudomonadati; phylum Pseudomonadota; class Gammaproteobacteria; order Pseudomonadales; family Pseudomonadaceae; genus Pseudomonas; species Pseudomonas sp. RW409. The sequence goes on from NZ_QHHP01000034.1 coordinate 218,531, forward strand.
GCGCGATGGCGTAGCCTTTCCCGATACCTGCGTCGGCACCGACAGTCATACTCCACACGTAGATGCCCTGGGCGTGATCGCCATCGGCGTCGGTGGCCTGGAAGCCGAAAGCGTGATGCTCGGCCGGGCGTCCTGGATGCGCCTGCCGGAAATCGTCGGTGTCGAGCTGACCGGCAAGCTGCAACCGGGCATCACCGCCACCGACATGGTGCTGGCGCTGACCGAGTTCCTGCGCAAGCAGAAGGTGGTGGGCGCCTACCTTGAGTTCTTCGGCGCAGGCGCCGCGGCGCTGACCCTGGGCGACCGCGCGACCATCTCCAACATGGCCCCGGAATACGGTGCCACCGCGGCGATGTTCTACATCGACCAGCAGACCATCGACTACCTCAAGCTCACCGGCCGTGAAGACGAGCAAGTGCAGTTGGTCGAGACCTATGCCAAACAGGCCGGCCTGTGGGCCGACAGCCTGAAAGGCGCGCAGTACGAGCGCGGCTTGCAGTTCGACCTGTCCTCGGTGGTGCGTAACATGGCGGGCCCGAGCAACCCCCACGCCCGGGTGGCGACCAGCGACCTGGCGGCCAAGGGCATCGCCGGCCAGTGGGAAGAGGTGCCGGGGCAAATGCCCGATGGCGCGGTGATCATCGCGGCCATCACCAGCTGCACCAACACCAGCAACCCGCGCAACGTGATCGCCGCCGGCCTGCTGGCACGCAACGCCAACAAGCTCGGCCTGACCCGCAAACCCTGGGTCAAGTCGTCGCTGGCACCGGGTTCCAAGACCGTGGCCATGTACCTGGACGAAGCCGGCCTGACCCACGAACTGGAGCAATTGGGCTTTGGCGTCGTGGCCTTTGCCTGCACCACCTGCAACGGCATGTCCGGTGCGCTGGACCCGGTGATCCAGAAAGAAATCATCGACCGCGACCTGTACGCCACCGCGGTGCTGTCGGGCAACCGCAACTTCGACGGACGCATCCACCCCTATGCCAAGCAGGCGTTCCTCGCGTCGCCGCCGCTGGTGGTGGCTTACGCGATTGCCGGGACCATCCGCTTCGACATCGAGAAGGACGTGCTGGGCCTGGACGCCAACGGCAAGGAAATCCGCCTCAAGGACATCTGGCCGAGCGACGAAGAGATCGACGCGGTGGTCAAGGCTTCGGTGAAACCCGAGCAGTTCCGCAAGGTGTACATCCCGATGTTCGCCATTCACGAAGACACCGGGCCCAAGGTCGAGCCGCTGTACGACTGGCGTGAAATGAGCACCTACATCCGTCGTCCGCCGTACTGGGAAGGCGCCCTGGCCGGGGCGCGCAGCCTGACCGGCATGCGCCCGCTGGCGGTGTTGCCGGACAACATCACCACCGATCACCTGTCGCCGTCCAACGCCATCATGCTCGACAGCGCGGCGGGTGAGTACCTGGCGAAAATGGGCCTGCCGGAAGAGGACTTCAACTCTTACGCGACCCACCGCGGTGACCATCTGACTGCGCAACGCGCGACCTTCGCCAACCCGAAACTGTTCAACGAAATGGTCCAGGAAGGCGGCAAGGTCAAGCAGGGTTCGCTGGCGCGGATCGAGCCGGAAGGCCAGGTCACCCGGATGTGGGAAGCCATCGAAACCTATATGCAGCGCAAGCAGCCGCTGATCATCATCGCCGGCGCCGACTACGGCCAGGGTTCGTCCCGTGACTGGGCGGCCAAGGGCGTGCGTCTGGCCGGGGTGGAGGCCATCGCCGCCGAAGGCTTCGAGCGCATCCACCGCACCAACCTGGTGGGTATGGGCGTACTGCCGCTGGAGTTCAAGCCGGGCACCGACCGCAAGACCCTGGGCATCGACGGTACCGAAACCTTCGATGTGGTGGGCGAGCGCAAGCCGCGCGCCACCCTGACCCTGGTGATCCGGCGCAAGAACGGCGAGCGCATCGAGGTGCCGGTGACCTGCCGTCTCGACACCGCCGAAGAGGTGTCGATCTACGAAGCGGGCGGCGTGTTGCAGCGCTTTGCCCAGGACTTCCTCGAATCGGCTGTCGCCAGTTAAGTGACGTACCGGGGGCGGGCCGCAAGGCGCCGCCCTCGGTCTTTATCAGGACCGAAATCCATGGCTTTCGTAGCGCAAATCAAGATTCCCGCCACCTACATGCGTGGCGGCACCAGCAAGGGCGTGTTCTTCAGCCTGCAAGACCTGCCCGAGGCGGCGCAACTGCCGGGGGCGGCCCGCGATGCGTTGCTGTTGCGGGTGATCGGCAGCCCCGACCCGTACGACAAGCAGATCGACGGCATGGGCGGCGCCACGTCCAGCACCAGCAAGACGGTGATCCTGTCGAAAAGCATCAAGCCCGGCCACGACGTGGATTACCTGTTCGGCCAGGTCTCCATCGACAAGCCTTTCGTCGACTGGAGCGGCAACTGCGGCAACCTGTCGGCGGCGGTCGGTTCCTTCGCCATCAGCAGCGGCCTGGTGGATGCCGAGCGCATCCCGCAGAACGGCGTGGCCGTGGTGCGCATCTGGCAGGCCAATATCGGCAAGACCATCATCGCCCATGTGCCGATGACCAACGGCGCGGTGCAGGAAACCGGCGACTTCGAACTGGATGGCGTGACCTTCCCGGCGGCCGAAGTGCAGCTGGAATTCATGGAGCCGGCGGCCGAGGAAGAGGGCGCCGGTGGTTCGATGTTCCCCACCGGCAACCTGGTGGACGACCTGGAGGTGCCGGGCGTCGGGACGTTCAAGGCCACCATGATCAATGCCGGGATCCCGACCATCTTCATCAATGCCCGCGACATCGGCTACAGCGGCACCGAGCTGCAGGGCGATATCAACGGCGACCCCAAGGCGCTGGCGATGTTCGAGACCATCCGCGCCCACGGCGCGCTGCGCATGGGGCTGATCCAGCACCTGGACGAAGCGGCCAAGCGCCAGCACACACCCAAGGTCGCCTTTGTCGCGCCGCCGGCGGACTACCAGGCGTCCAGCGGCAAGGCGGTGCAGGCTGCCGATATCGATCTGCTGGTGCGCGCGCTGTCCATGGGCAAGCTGCACCACGCGATGATGGGTACCGCCGCGGTGGCCATCGGTACGGCGGCGGCGATCCCCGGCACCCTGGTCAACCTGGCGGCCGGCGGCGGGGAGCGCAGTGCGGTGCGTTTCGGCCACCCGTCGGGGACCCTGCGGGTCGGCGCCGAAGCCGTGCAGGACAACGGCGAATGGAGCGTGACCAAGGCCATCATGAGCCGCAGCGCGCGGGTCTTGATGGAAGGCTGGGTGCGTGTGCCCGGCGATGCCTTCTAAAAACACACCACCCTTGTAGGAGCGAGCTTGCTCGCGATAGCGATACCAAGCTCGACATCGATGTCGACAGTCCATCCGTCATCGCGAGCAAGCTCGCTCCTACAATGGGGGTTATAAAAAATAACCCCGATCAGCCTGACCTTGAGGATGCAACCCACACCTAACCCTTGATGGAGTGAACTGCCCATGAGCGCCAACGTTGATCTGAACGAACGTCCCGATTACGACCAGGTCCTGCAGGACATTGCCGATTACGTTCTGAACTACCGGATCGAGTCCCACGAGGCTCTGGATACCGCCCGCAACTGCCTGATGGACACCCTTGGCTGCGGCCTGCTGGCCCTGCGCTTTCCCGAATGCACCAAGCACCTGGGGCCCATGGTCGAGGGCACGGTCGTACCCTTTGGCGCGCGAGTGCCGGGCACCAGTTTCCGCTTGGACCCGGTCAAGGCGGCCTGGGATATCGGCTGCATCGTCCGTTGGCTGGATTACAACGACACCTGGCTCGCCGCCGAGTGGGGCCATCCTTCCGACAACCTCGGCGGCATCCTCGCCGTGGCCGATCACCTGTCGCAAAAGCGTGTGGCCAATGGCGAGGCGCCGCTGACCATGCGCGCGGTGCTCGAGGCCATGATCATGGCCCATGAAATCCAGGGAGTGATCGCCCTGGAGAACTCCTTCAACCGCGTCGGCCTCGACCATGTGCTGCTGGTGAAAGTCGCCTCGACCGCGGTCACCGCCAAACTGATGGGCGCCAACCGCGAACAGCTGCTGGCGGCGCTGTCCCATGCCTTTGTCGATGGCCAGGCGCTGCGCACTTATCGGCATGCGCCGAATGCCGGTTCGCGCAAGTCCTGGGCGGCGGGGGACGCCACGAGTCGTGGTGTGCGCCTGGCGGATATCGCCCTGCGCGGCGAGATGGGCATTCCGGGAGTGCTGAGCGCGCCGCAGTGGGGCTTCTACGACGTGCTGTTCAGCCACACCAACAAGGACCTGGCGCTCAAGCCCGAAGACCAGCGCCGTTTCAGCCTGTCGCAGAAGTACGGCAGTTACGTGATGGAAAACGTGCTGTTCAAGATCAGCTTCCCGGCCGAGTTCCATGCGCAGACCGCCTGTGAAGCGGCGGTGACCCTGCATCCGCTGGTACGCAATCGCCTGCACGAGATCGACAGGATTGTCATCACCACCCACGAATCGGCGATCCGCATCATTTCCAAGGTCGGCCCGCTGGCCAACGCCGCCGACCGCGACCACTGCATCCAGTACATGACCGCCGTGCCGCTGGCCTTCGGCAACCTGGTGGCCGAGCACTATGAAGACGGCTTCCATGCCGCCCACCCGATCATCGATCAGTTGCGCGAGAAGATGCAGATAGTCGAAGAACCGCGCTACACCCGCGAGTACCTGGAGGCCGACAAGCGCTCCATCGCCAATGCGCTACAGGTGTTCTTCAAGGATGGCTCGAGCACCGAGCAGGTGGTGGTGGAATACCCGATCGGCCATCGCCGGCGTCGCGCCGAAGGCATTCCGCTGCTGGAAGACAAGTTCAAGGCCAACCTGGCCACCCGCTTCACGGCTCAGCGTTCGGCGCAGATCTTTGCCCTGTGCAAGGACCAGGCGCAGCTGGAAGCCACGGCGGTGCACCGGTTCGTGGATCTGTTGGTGATCTGAAGGCCGGGCGGACCGTTGGTCCGATCGCGACAAGCTCGCTCCTACAAGATCTTGTAAGCCATGCAGGGGCGAGCTTGCTCGCGATAGCCTTCTATTGGTCAGATAACGCTACTTGAAGCGCCGCTCGACGCCTTTTTCCACGAGGATCTTCGCCGAGATCTCTTCCACCGAGAAATGCGTGGAGTTGATGTGCGGAATGTTCTCGCGGCGGAACAGGTTTTCCACCTCGCGCACTTCGAACTCGCACTGGGCGTAGCTCGAATAACGGCTGTTGGGTTTGCGCTCGTTGCGGATGGCGGTGAGCCGGTCGGGATCGATGGTCAGGCCGAACAGCTTGTGCTGGTGGGCGCGCAGGGCGGTCGGCAGCTGCAGGCGTTCCATGTCGTCTTCGGTCAGCGGGTAGTTGGCGGCACGGATGCCGAACTGCATGGCCATGTACAGGCAGGTCGGGGTCTTGCCGCAGCGCGACACGCCGACCAGGATCAGGTCGGCCTTGTCGTAGTAGTGGGTACGGGCGCCGTCGTCGTTGTCGAGGGCGAAGTTCACCGCCTCGATCCGCTCCATATAGTTGGAGTTGCCGCCAATGGAATGGGACTTGCCGACCGAGTACGACGAGTGCTCGCTCAACTCCAGCTCCAGGGGGGCGAGGAAGGTCGAGAAGATGTCGATCATGAAACCATTGGACGTCGCGAGGATCTCACGGATGTCCTGATTGACGATGGTGTCGAAGATAATCGGACGAAATCCGTCCTTTTCGGCGGCAATGTTGATTTGTTGTACCATGGCCCGCGCTTTATCTACGCTGTCGATATACGGCCGCGTGATTTTGCTGAAGGTAATGTTTTCGAACTGCGCCAGGAGGCTCTGGCCGAGGGTTTCAGCGGTGATGCCGGTACCGTCGGAGATGAAGAAAGCAGATCGTTTCATTTGCACCTTGGGCCTTAAGCTAGTGACGAATCTTGGATATGATAGGCGCGATTTGCCGGCCTCCAATGGCCCGCATTCTCACTTATTTTCCAGGTCCAGGCCATACAGCCGGCAAGCGCTCCCCGAGCAGCCGGCTTCTGAGCTTTTCCAACACAGTTAGTGGAGAGATCACCTTGGTAGAGTACGTAGTTTCCCTCGATAAGCTCGGCGTCCATGATGTAGAGCATGTGGGGGGCAAGAACGCATCCCTGGGCGAGATGATCAGTAACCTTGCAGGCGCCGGTGTATCGGTCCCTGGAGGCTTTGCCACGACGGCCCAGGCCTATCGTGATTTTCTCGAATTGAGCGGTCTTAACGACCAGATCCACGCCGCGCTCGACGCCCTGGACGTCGATGACGTGAATGCCCTGGCCAAGACTGGCGCCCAGATCCGTCAATGGATCATGGAAGCCGAATTCCCCGAGCAACTGAATACCGAAATTCGCACCGCGTTCGCCAAGCTGTCCGCGGGCAACCCTGACATGGCCGTGGCCGTGCGCTCCTCGGCCACCGCCGAAGACCTGCCGGACGCTTCCTTCGCCGGCCAGCAGGAAACCTTCCTTAATATCCGTGGCGTCGAGAACGTCATTCGCGCCGCCAAGGAAGTCTTCGCTTCCCTGTTCAACGACCGCGCCATTTCCTACCGCGTGCACCAGGGCTTCGACCACAAGCTGGTCGCCCTGTCTGCCGGCGTGCAGCGCATGGTGCGTTCGGAAACCGGCACCGCCGGCGTGATGTTCACCCTCGACACCGAGTCGGGCTTCCGTGACGTGGTGTTCATCACCGGCGCCTACGGCCTGGGTGAAACCGTCGTTCAAGGTGCGGTGAACCCGGATGAGTTCTACGTCCACAAGGGCACCCTGCAAGCCGGTCGCCCGGCCATCCTGCGCCGCAACCTGGGCAGCAAGGCGATCAAGATGATCTACGGCGACGAAGCCAAGGCCGGTCGCTCGGTCAAGACCGTCGACGTCGACAAGGCCGATCGCGCGCGTTTCTGCCTGACCGATGCCGAAGTCAGCGAGCTGGCCAAGCAGGCGATGATCATCGAGAAGCACTACAAGTGCCCGATGGACATCGAGTGGGCCAAAGACGGCGATGACGGCAAGCTGTATATCGTCCAGGCCCGTCCGGAAACCGTGAAGAGCCGCACCCAGGCCAACGTCATGGAGCGTTACCTGTTGAAGGAAACCGGCACCGTGCTGGTGGAAGGTCGCGCCATCGGCCAGCGCATCGGCGCCGGCAAGGTGCGGATCATCAAGGACGTGTCGGAGATGGACAAGGTCCAGGCCGGCGACGTGCTGGTGTCCGACATGACCGACCCGGACTGGGAACCGGTGATGAAGCGCGCCAGCGCCATTGTCACCAACCGTGGCGGCCGTACCTGCCACGCCGCGATCATCGCGCGCGAGCTGGGTATTCCAGCGGTTGTCGGTTGCGGCAATGCCACCGAACTGTTGAAAGACGGCCAGGGCGTGACCGTGTCCTGTGCTGAAGGCGACACCGGTTTCATCTTCGAAGGCGAGTTGGGTTTCGACGTGAAGAAAAACTCCGTCGATGCCATGCCGGAGCTGCCGTTCAAGATCATGATGAACGTCGGCAACCCGGACCGCGCCTTCGACTTCGCCCAGTTGCCGAACGCCGGTGTCGGCCTGGCCCGCCTGGAGTTCATCATCAACCGCATGATCGGCGTGCACCCCAAGGCACTGCTGAACTACGCCGGCCTGCCCCATGAAATCAAGGAAAGCGTCGACAAGCGCATCGCCGGTTACAACGAACCGGTCGGTTTCTACGTCGACAAGCTGGTCGAAGGCATCAGCACCCTGGCCGCGGCGTTCTGGCCGAAAAAGGTCATCGTGCGCCTGTCGGACTTCAAGTCCAACGAATACGCCAACCTGATCGGCGGCAAGCTCTACGAGCCGGAAGAAGAAAACCCGATGCTGGGCTTCCGCGGTGCTTCGCGTTACATCAGCGAATCGTTCCGTGACTGCTTCGAACTCGAGTGCCGCGCCCTCAAGCGCGTGCGCAACGACATGGGCCTGACCAACGTCGAGATCATGGTGCCGTTCGTCCGTACCCTGGGCGAAGCCAGCCAGGTGGTGGATCTGCTGGCCGAAAACGGTCTCAAACGCGGTGAAAACGGCCTGCGCGTGATCATGATGTGCGAGCTGCCTTCCAACGCGATCCTGGCCGAAGAGTTCCTCGAGTTCTTCGACGGTTTCTCCATCGGTTCCAACGACCTGACCCAGCTGACCCTGGGCCTGGACCGCGACTCGGGCATCATCGCGCACCTGTTCGACGAGCGTAATCCGGCGGTCAAGAAGCTGCTGGCCAACGCCATCGCCGCTTGCAACAAGGCCGGCAAATACATCGGTATTTGCGGCCAGGGCCCGTCCGACCACCCGGACCTGGCCAAGTGGCTGATGGAGCAGGGCATCGAAAGCGTCTCGCTGAACCCGGATTCCGTACTGGAAACCTGGTTCTTCCTGGCCGAGGGGCAGGGTGCGGTCTAAGCGGAATGAAGCACCGGCCAGCCTTCGGGCTGGCCGGGGCTTTGAGATTCAAGTAGGGCGGGCTCCATCTGGAAGCCGCCCTTTTTTGTGCAAGAGCATTATGCAAAGCAGCAGCAACCTATTTCCCGTCGCCTTGATCAGTGCCGAACGTCGAGGCGACCTGAGTGAAGACGTCTATCGCCTGAAGCCCGGCAACAGCCCGGACACCACGGTCGAGCTGGCCGTCACCCGCCTGGGAATGGCGGACGAGCCCGAATCCCGTGGCGTGCCGGTGATCCTGCTGCACGGCAGTTTCTCCAATCGGCGTTTCTGGTATTCGCCCAAGGGCATCGGCCTGGGCGCGTATCTGGCGCGCATGGGCTTCGATGTATGGATCCCCGAGATGCGTGGCCACGGCCTGTCGCGACGTAATGCCGACTACCGCAAGAATCGCGTCGCCGACTATGCGCAATACGATTTGCCCGCCATCGGCGCCTTCGTGCGGGAACAAAGCGGCCAGGTTCCACACTGGATCGGCCATTCCCTGGGCGGCATTACCCTGGCGGCGGCCCTGGGCGGCCAGTATCTGGGAGAGCCGGCAGTGGCGTCGGCGGCGCTGTTCGGTTGTCAGGTCAGCCGCACCTATTGGCCGTTGAAAATCCCGGCGGTGGAGTGGGGCGGTCGGCTCATTCTCAAGCGGTTTGCCCAGTTGTCCGGCTCGCGGCTCAAGCGCGGTCCCGAGGACGAACCCATTGGCCTGGCCCTGGAAGGCATGCGTTGGTATGGGCTGTTCGGGCGTTTCGGGGATGGGCAGAAGGACTGGTGGGCCGGTTTGTCCGATGTTTCGCTGCCAGTACTGGCGGTGAGCGCGGCTGGGGATCATCAGGATCCGACCTGGGCCTGCCGCAAGTTGTTTGACCAGTTGAGTTCCGAGCACAAACAGTTTGTCTGTCTGGGGCGCGAACAAGGGTTCAGCGGCAATTTCGGCCACGTCGAGATGCTGGTGAGCAAAGCCGCCCAGGCCGAAGTCTGGCCTTTGGTGGCGCGTTGGTTGAAGGATCAGCAGAGCCCGTTGTTGGCATCGAGTGCCGAACTGGCTGCCGCGAGTTGAGTTCAGAAGGCTCTGACAAGAGCATTTCGTTCCGCTGCGCTTGCGGCTAAGATATGACGCATTGAGCGGTTTTGGTCACATTCGGTCGCTGGTTTGGTATCCCGTTCGTGCTCATTGCCCCTGCTGAAATTGGCGTATGGTGGGGGCTGAATGGGGATCGAGGGCTAAGGCAAGGTGTTGAACATTTGCCGCCAGCGCTCGTCACTCAGCATGAACCCTGCGAGTTCCGACACCGCGACGTGTTCTTTCCATTACAGGAGTTTCTCGATGAATCATTACCTCACTCCCGACCTGTGCGACGCCTACCCGGATCTGGTACAGGTGGTTGAACCGATGTTCAGCAATTTCGGTGGTCGCGACTCCTTCGGCGGCGAAATCGTGACCATCAAGTGCTTCGAAGACAACTCGCTGGTCAAGGAACAGGTCGAGCTCAAGGGCCACGGCAAGGTGCTGGTGGTCGACGGTGGCGGCTCCCTGCGCCGCGCGCTGCTGGGTGACATGCTGGCCGAGAAGGCCGCCAAGAATGGTTGGGAAGGGCTGGTGATCTACGGCTGCATCCGTGACGTCGATGTCATCGCGCAAACCGACTTGGGTGTTCAGGCGCTGGCCAGCCATCCGATGAAAACCGACAAGCGCGGCATTGGCGATCTCAATGTGGCGGTGACCTTTGCCGGGGTGACTTTCCGTCCGGGCGAATATGTCTATGCCGACAACAATGGCGTGATCGTTTCGCCAAGCCCACTGAAAATGCCTGAATAAGCAGTCGACCAAGCAAGGGATGAGGATGTTCGAGGAAGACAACGCGCAATGGGGGCTGGTACATGCCCTGGTGCTGGATGGTAAAGGTGGTGCGCGTGCAATTGCCCGAACTGAACTGGACGACCTGCAGCTGCAAGCCCATGAGAGCCTCTGGCTGCATTGGGATCGCAGCCATCCGCAAACCCAGACCTGGCTGCGTAAATCCAGCGGTCTGAGCGAGTTCAGCTGTGACCTCCTACTCGAAGAAAACACCCGGCCGCGCCTGTTGGCGCTGCCGGATTCCGAGTTCCTGCTGTTTTTACGCGGCATCAACCTCAACCCCGGCGCCGAGCCGGAGGACATGGTTTCGGTACGCATCTTCGGTTCGGCCCAGCGAGTGATCTCCCTGCGCCTGCGGCCATTGCGCGCGACCGATGAGCTGCTGGTGCAACTGGGCGAAGGCAAGGGACCCAAGACCGCCTCCGAACTCATCCTTTATATGGCTGAGTACCTGACTCATAAGGTGCAGGATCTGGTCAGCGACCTGTCGGAAGTGGTCGATGCCGAGGAAGAAAAACTGGATGCCGACGAACGGTATACCCCCGAGCACAGCAACATTCTGCAGATCCGTCGACGGGCTGCCGGACTCAAGCGTTTCCTCGCTCCGCAGCGGGATATTTTCGGTCAGCTCAGCCGCATCAGGCTGCCTTGGTTCGCCGATGACGATGGCGATTACTGGAACGAATTGAACAACAGCCTGACCCGCTACCTGGAAGAGCTCGAATTGACCCGAGAGCGCGTGGGGCTTGTGCTGGAGGCCGAAGACCGGCGCCTGAGCGTGCGCATGAACCGCATCATGTTTCGCTTCGGGATCATCACCGGGATCTTTCTGCCAATGAGTTTTCTGGCCGGCTTGCTGGGGATCAACGTCGGAGGAATCCCGCTTTCCAACAGTCCCTACGGGTTTCTGGTGGCCTGCCTGTTGATGGCGCTGGTAGCGCTGGGACAATGGTGGTTATTCCGACGTTTGCGCTGGGTCTGATTATGAACTATGTGACCCGGGGAATTTTGATCGCGTCTTTCACAGACATATCGAGAGGTGCGTATGCACGATCCGTTTGAACAGTCGTTGCGTGACATGCTCAAGGCCACACCGTCCACCCGGGACGACGATGCGTGCCTGGGCCGCGTACTGAAAACCGCCAACCGGCAGGTGGGGGCGGGCGATCTGTTCAGCCTGCTCGGCCGCTGGTTGCCGGCGCTGATGATTGCTCTGAATAACGGATCGGCCCATATCTCGCCGGTTTCCCGTCGTAAACCTACTGCTCGCACTGCTGATAAGGCTGATTGAATATGGAACTTGATCTCTGGACTCAGAGCCTCGTCACTGCGATGACTGCGTTGTGGACCAAGGTAGCGAACTTCATTCCCAACCTGTTTGGCGCGCTGGTCGTGCTGCTGTTGGGGTTCGTGGTCGCCAAACTGCTTGATACCCTGCTTTCCAAACTGCTCGCCAAACTGGGCCTGGACCGCTTGATGGGCGGTACCGGTTTGACCAAACTGCTGTCTCGTGCGGGCCTGCAGGTGCCGATTTCTACCTTGATCGGTAAAATCGTGTATTGGTTTGTTTTACTGATTTTCCTGGTTTCTGCTGCAGAATCCCTTGGCCTGGAGCGGGTTTCGGCTACGCTCGACATGCTGGCGCTGTATTTACCGAAGGTTTTCGGGGCCGCGCTGGTGCTGTTGGTGGGGGTATTGCTGGCGCAACTGGCCAATGGGCTGGTGCGTGGAGCGGCCGAAGGGGTTGGTCTGGATTACGCCAGTGGCCTGGGGCGAATCGCCCAGGGGCTGGTGATCATCATCAGTATTTCCGTTGCGATCAGTCAGTTGGAGGTCAAAACCGACCTGCTCAACCATGTGATCGTGATCGTTTTGATTACCGTTGGTCTGGCTGTTGCCTTGGCCATGGGGTTGGGAAGCCGGGATATTGCCGGTCAGATTCTTGCGGGAATCTATGTGCGTGAGTTGTATCAGGTTGGGCAACAAGTGCGAGTTGGCGAGGTCGAAGGGCAGATCGAGGAGATCGGCACGGTTAAGACTACACTGCTGACCGATGAGGGTGAGCTGGTCTCTCTCTCCAATCGGATCATGCTGGAGCAGCATGTAAGTAGCCGCTAACCCGGCAAACCCTGCTAATGTATGCCGCCGCAAAATGCCCTTGCCTGGGCTGCGGTGGACATTGACCTGACTGTCGGCCCGACTCGTTTTGAATAAAGCCCAATCGCTATCCACGCGCTATGACCCCCGTGAGCTCTCTGACGAGGAGTTGGTTGCGCGCTCGCACACGGAGCTGTTTCATGTGACGCGTGCGTATGAAGAGTTGATGCGACGCTATCAGCGAACCCTCTTCAACGTTTGTGCACGTTATTTAGGGAACGATCGTGATGCTGATGATGTCTGTCAGGAGGTGATGTTGAAGGTGCTGTATGGCCTCAAGAACTTCGAGGGGAAATCGAAGTTCAAGACATGGCTCTATAGCATCACGTACAACGAATGCATCACTCAGTATCGGAAAGAACGGCGCAAGCGTCGCTTGATGGATGCGTTAAGTCTTGATCCCCTCGAGGAAGCGTCTGAAGATAAGGCGCCGAAACCTGAGGAAAAGGGCGGACTTGACCGCTGGTTGGTGCATGTGAACCCGATCGATCGGGAGATTCTGGTGCTACGATTTGTCGCAGAACTGGAGTTCCAGGAGATCGCAGACATCATGCACATGGGGTTGAGTGCTACGAAAATGCGGTACAAGCGTGCGCTTGATAAATTGCGTGAGAAATTTGCAGGCATTGCTGAAACTTAGTTCGGCGCAAATATCTCTTACGTCTAGGTAAGTTCTGATAGACTTACCGCCGAGTTGTCCCCCGGTATGTGGGACTGCTTTACAATCACCAGATGGGGATTTAACGGATGAAACTGAAAAACACCTTGGGCATTGCCATTGGTTCTATTGTTGCCGTGACTTCGTTCGGCGTTCTGGCGCAAGGCCAAGGCGCGGTCGAGGGTGAACTGTTTTACAAAAAACAGTACAACGACAGCGTTAAGCACATCGAAGACGGCTTCAACCCAGGCGCTCGTATCGGCTACTTCCTGACCGATGACCTGTCGTTGGACCTGAACTACGACAAAACCAACCACACCCGTTCGAACGACGGCACTGGCAACCAGAAGATCAAAGGTGACACCGGCAGCCTGCTGGCTACCTACCACTTCGGTCAAGCTGGCGTGGACTCCCTGCGTCCATACGTTTCGGGTGGTTTCGGTCACCAGAGCCGTACCAACGTCCTGGCTGACGGCCACAGCGGTCGCGACCAGTCGACCTTGGCTATCATCGGTACCGGCGTTAAGTACTACTTCACCGACAACCTGTTCGCTCGTGCCGGCGTTGAAGCCGACTACGCAATGGACAACGGCAAGTGGGACTACTCCGCTCTGGTTGGTCTGGGTGTGAACTTCGGCGGCAACGCTGGCAAGGTTGCTCCAGCTCCTGCTCCAGTTCCAGAGCCAACTCCAGAACCAGAAGCTCCGGTTGCTGAAGTTGTTCGTGTTGAGCTGGACGTGAAGTTCGACTTCGACAAGTCGGTCGTTAAGCCTAACAGCTACGCTGACATCAAGAACCTCGCTGACTTCATGAAGCAGTACCCACAAACCACCACCGTTGTTGAAGGTCACACTGACTCCGTCGGTCCTGACGCTTACAACCAGAAACTGTCTGAGCGTCGTGCAAACGCCGTTAAGCAAGTTCTGACCAGCCAGTACGGTGTTGAGTCGAGCCGCGTTCAATCCGTTGGTTACGGTGAGTCCCGCCCAGTTGCTGACAACGCAACTGAAGCTGGCCGCGCTGTAAACCGTCGCGTAGAAGCGCAGGTTGAAGCACAAGCTCAACAAGCTCAGTAATCTGTAGCTTGCAGCTTTGAAAAACCCGGCCTAGGCCGGGTTTTTCTTTGTCCGCGATTTGTTGAAAGAGCCTGGCGTCAGGCCGAAAGTGCGGCCGCCAGGGCCGCCTCGGAAAGGGCCGGCAGTTGTGCGCCGCAAGCGGCCACCTCGCCAACCACCAGGATGGCCGGGCTTTTCAGCTGGAAGGTATGGGCATCGTCCTGCATGGCGTGCAGATCGCTCCGGCACAGGCGCTGCTCGGGCAGGGATGCATTTTCGATCATGGCCACCGGGGTATGCGGCGCAAGGCCGCCAGCGATCAGTTGTTCACGTATCTCGCCCAGTTTGGCCACCCCCATATAGATCACCAGCGTCGTACCGCTTTGCGCCAGGGCCTGCCAGTTGAGGCTGCTGTCGTCCTGGGTATGGGCCGTCAGCAGGGTGACGCCACGGGCGACACCGCGCAGGGTCAGCGGGATCCCGCACTGGGTAGCTCCCGCCAGGCCGGCCGTGATGCCGTTCACCAGTTCCACCTCGACGCCACGTTCCTGCAGCCACTGCGCTTCCTCACCGCCACGGCCGAAGATGCATGGATCGCCACCCTTGAGGCGTACCACGCACTTGCCATGCCGGGCGTAGCGCAGCATCAGCCGATGAATGAACGCCTGGGGCGTCGAGCGGCAGCCGCCGCGTTTACCCACGGCAATGACCCGTGCCTGGGGGCAGTGCTCGAGCACCGCCGGATTCACCAGATCGTCGATCAGCACCACATCGGCTTCGCCCAGGGCCCGCACGGCCTTGAGGGTCAGCAGTTCAGGGTCGCCAGGGCCCGCACCCACCAGCCAGACTTTTGCGCTCATGTTTGTTTCCTCACAGGGGGATTGCGACGGGCTGTGCCGAGCTGGCCAGCAGACGTTTGATTTCGGGGACGCAGGAGCCGCATTGAGTGCCGCAGCCCAGTTCCTGTTTCAGGCCATCGAGGTCCAGGCCGCGGGAGATCCCGGCACAGACTGCGCTCTGGCTGACGTTCTTGCAGTTGCACAAGGTCTTGCCACTCGCGGCGATCAGCCCGGCGGCCCCCGGTGGCGCGCTCATTGGCGCCAGCAGCCAGCGACGCAGTTGCTCATCGGCCTTGCCTTCCAGCCACAGGTTCTGCAGCCAGTGCTGGGCCAGGGTTTCACCGGCCAGGCGAATGGCGGTGATCCGTCCCTGTTCGATACGTACCCGCTTGCCGATGGAGCGCCGCGGATCGTCATAGGCCAGTACCGGGCCTTCGTTGAGCCCCAGCAACTGGTCGATGTCCTTGAGCAACTGCGCTGCCGGCGCCTCGGCATTGGCCACCCGCAGCAGCAGGGCCGGGCGTTCGCGACCGGCCAGGCTCAGGCTGACGTAGGCGAAGCTTTCGCAGAGCGGGCGCAAGGCTTCGAAATGCCGCTGCACGTCGCCTTCGATCAGGGCGAACAGCTGCCACGGCAGCTGGACTGGCTCCAGGCGCACGCCGCTGTGCTTGAGTTCCGGCTGTTTGGACAGCGGGTCGAACGCCGGCTGGGTCACGGCATTGACGCCACCCTTGAGGAACCGGTCGCCCCAATGCATCGGCAGAAAAGCCTGGCCCGGGCGCACGCTGTCGTCATCCGCCACGGCGACTATCACGCTGCCGCGCCGGCTTTTCAGCGACACCAGATCACCCGCCTGCAGGTTCTGCCGGCGCAGTTCGTCCGGGTGCAGGCTGAGAACTGCTTCGCTGACGTGCCCGAACAGCTGGGCCGCGGTGCCGGTACGGCTCATGCCATGCCATTGATCGCGCAGGCGGCCGGTGATCAGGGTCAGGGGGAAGCGTGCATCACGTTGTTCCTTGGCCGCGCGATACGGGTCGCTGACGAAGTGTGCCCGCCCGCTGGCGGTCGGGAAGCGGCCGTCAACGTACAGCCGCGTTGTCCCTTGTTCGGCACCGGCGGGGAAGGGCCATTGCTGCGGACCCAGTTGGTCGATCAGCGCGTGACTGATGCCGGAAAGGTCCAGGTCGCGGTCGCGGGTCAGCAGTTTGTACTCATCGAACAGCTGGGCAGGCGTATCCAGGGCGAACAGGCTGGGTTGTTGCGGGCGTAGGCGCTGTTCCAGGCGCCGGGCAAAGTCCAGGGTGATGGCCCAGTCCGGGCGTGCTTCGCCCGGCGCGGCCACGGCGCGGCGCACATGGGAGATGCGCCGTTCCGAGTTGGTCACGCTGCCTTCCTTCTCGCCCCAGCTGGCGGCGGGCAGCAGCAGGTCGGCAAAGGCCGCGGTCTCGGTGGTGCGAAAGGCTTCCTGCAGGACCACGAACGGGCAGGTCAGCAAGGCCTCTCGCACCGCGTTCTGGTCGGGCAGCGACTGCGCCGGGTTGGTACAGGCGATCCACAGCGCCTTGATCTTGCCGCCGCGCAGTTGCTCGAACAGCTCGATCGCGGTCAGGCCGGGGTTGGCCGGCAATTGCTCGACGCCCCAGTAGGCCGCGACTTCAGCCCGATGCTCCGGGTTGGCCGCCTCCCGGTGCCCCGGCAGCAGGTTCGACAGGCTGCCGGTTTCCCGGCCACCCATGGCATTCGGCTGGCCGGTGAGGGAGAAGGGGCCGGCCCCGGGGCGACCGATTTGCCCGGTGGCCAGGTGCAGGTTGATCAACGCGCTGTTTTTCGCGCTGCCGGCACTGGACTGGTTCAGCCCCATGCACCACAGCGACAGGAAGCTCGGCGAGGTGCCGACCCATTCGGCACACTGGCGCAGTTGCTCGACGCTGATGCCGCACAGCTGCGCGACCATATGCGGGGTGTAGTCGTGGACCAGGTTCTTCAGCTCGGCCAGGCCTTCGGTATGCGCCTGGATGAAGTCGCGGTCGATCCAGTCCTGCCACAGCAGCAGATGCAGGATGCCGTGGAACAGCGCGACATCGGTGCCGGGCAGGATCGCCAGGTGCAGGTCGGCCAGGTCGCACGTGTCGGTGCGCCGTGGGTCGATGACGATCACCTTCATCTGCGGCCGCAGGCGCTTGGCCTGCTCCAGGCGGCGGAACAGCACCGGATGGGCGTAGGCCATGTTGCTGCCGACGATCATCACGCAGTCGCTCAGCTCGAGGTCTTCGTAGCTGCAGGGCGGGGCGTCGGCGCCCAGGCTGCGTTTGTAGCCGACCACCGCCGAGGACATGCACAGCCGCGAATTGCTGTCGATGTTGTTGGTGCCCACCAGGGCCCGGGCCAGCTTGTTGAAGGCGTAGTAGTCCTCGGTGAGCAATTGCCCGGAGATATAGAAGGCCACGCTGTCCGGGCCGTGTTCGGCGATGGTTTCGGCAAATACGTTGGCCGCGTGCTCCAGCGCGGTGTCCCAGTCGGTGCGGCTGCGCGCCAGGGCCTTGCCCAGGCGCAACTCCGGGTACAGGGCGCGGGCTGCGAGGTCGCCGGTCAGGTGCAGGGTGGAACCCTTGCTGCACAGTTTGCCGTGGTTGGCCGGGTGGCTCGGGTCGCCACTGACGCCGAGGATGCGTTCGCCGTCGTGCTCGATCAGCACGCCACAGCCAACGCCGCAGTAACAGCAGGTCGAGGCGGTCGTCTGGCGGTTCATCAGCCGGCATCTCGCAGGGCCAGCAGCACGCGGCCGTTTTCCACCCGCGCCAGGTGGTGATGGGCGCAACCGATATCCGGTGCCTGCGCTTCTCCGGATTCCAGGTCGATCTGCCAGTTGTGCAGCGGGCAGGCGACCTTCTTGCCGTAGATCAGCCCCTGGGACAGCGGTCCGCCCTTGTGCGGGCAACGGTCGTCGAGGGCGAAGACTTCGTCGTCGCTGGTGCGGAAGATCGCGATGTCGCCCTTGGGGCCGTTGACGATGCGCGAGCCCAGGGCGTTGATCTCGTCCAGGGCGCAGATATCCAGCCAGTTCATAGCGGCACCTCCAGTTGCTTGACGTGGATCGGCTCGAACTCTTTTTTCAGCAGCGGCTGTTCCAGGCGCTCCTTCCACGGGTCCTGTTCGAAGGACAGGGCGAACTGCAGGCGCTCGTTGAGGGCCTTGCGCCGTTGCGGGTCTTCGATGATGGCTTGCTTGATGTGCGCCATGCCGACCCGTTGCAGGTAGTGCACGGTGCGCTCCAGGTAGAAGGCTTCCTCGCGGTACAGTTGCAGGAAGGCGCCGTTGTATTCGCGTACCTCGTCGGCGGTTTTCAGCTTGACGAAGAACTCCGCGACCTCGGTCTTGATCCCGCCATTGCCGCCGATGTACATCTCCCAGCCCGATTCGACGCCGATGATGCCGACGTCCTTGATCCCGGCCTCGGCGCAGTTGCGCGGGCAACCGGAGACCGCCAGCTTGACCTTGTGCGGCGACCACATGTTGAACAGGTCGTGCTCCAGTTCGATGCCCAGCTGAGTGGAGTTCTGCGTGCCGAAGCGGCAGAACTCGCTGCCGACACAGGTTTTCACGGTGCGGATGGACTTGCCGTAGGCATGGCCGGAGGGCATGTCCAGGTCCTTCCAGACCCCGGGCAAATCCTGCTTCTTGATGCCCAAAAGGTCGATGCGCTGGCCGCCGGTGACCTTGACCATCGGCACCTGGTACTTGTCCGCCACGTCGGCGATGCGCCGCAGTTCGGAGGGGGTGGTGACGCCGCCCCACATCCGCGGCACCACCGAATAGGTGCCGTCTTTCTGGATGTTGGCGTGGGCCCGTTCGTTGATCAGGCGCGATTGCGGATCGTCCTTGGCCTCGCCCGGCCAGGTGGAAATCAGGTAGTAGTTCAGCGCCGGGCGGCAGGTGGCGCAGCCGTTGGGCGTGCGCCAGTTCAGGTAGCTCATGGTGCCGGCGATGGTCAGTAGGTGCTGTTCGCGGATCGCCTGGCGGATCTGCCCGTGGTTGAGGTCGCTGCAACCGCAAATGGCTTTCTCGCTTTTCGGCTTGACGTCGGCCGCGCCACCCACGGTGTTGATCAGGATCTGTTCCACCAGGCCGGCGCAGGAGCCGCAGGAGCTGGCGGCCTTGGTGTGCTTCTTGACCTCATCGACGCTGAACAGGCCATGCTCCTGGATCGCCTTGACGATGGTGCCCTTGCACACGCCGTTGCAGCCGCAGACTTCGGCGCTGTCGGCCATGCTCATGGCCTTGTCCTGGCCCTGGTGGCCGACATCGCCCAGGGCGTTCTCGCCGAACATCAGGTGGTCGCGGATCTCGCCGATGACGTGGTTCTCGCGGATCTGCCGGAAGTACCAGCCGCCGTCGGCGGTGTCGCCGTACAGGCAGGCGCCGACCAGGACGTCGTCCTTGATCACCAGCTTCTTGTACACGCCACCGATGGGGTCGGAGAGGGTGATGGTCTCGGTGCCTTCGCCGCCCATGAAGTCGCCGGCGGAGAACAGGTCGATGCCGGTGACTTTCAACTTGGTCGAGGTCACCGAACCCTGGTAGCGGGCGAAGCCCAGTTGCGCCAGGTGGTTGGCGCAGACCTTGGCCTGTTCGAACAATGGCGCCACCAGGCCGTAGGCGATACCGCGGTGGCTGGCGCATTCGCCGATGGCATAGATGCGCGGGTCGTAGGTCTGCAGGGTGTCGTTGACCAGGATCCCGCGGCTGCACGGCAGGCCGGCTTTTTCCGCCAGCTCGGTATTGGGCCGAATGCCGGCGGCCATCACCACCAGGTCGGCGGGGATGATGTCGCCGTTCTTGAATTGCACCGAACCGACCCGGCCATTGCCTGAGTCATGCAGGGCCTGGGTCTGTTCGCTCAGGCGGAATTTCAGGCCGCGGCTTTCCAGGGCGGTTTGCAGCAGCTGGCCGCTGGTCTTGTCCAACTGGCGCTCCAGCAGCCATTCGCCGATGTGCACCACGGTCACGTCCATGCCGCGCAGCATCAGGCCGTTGGCGGCTTCCAGGCCGAGCAGGCCGCCACCGATGACCACCGCGTGCTTGTGGGTCTTGGCGGTGTCGATCATCGCCTGGGTGTCGGCGATATCGCGGTAGCCGATCACGCCCTGCAGGTCGTTGCCGGGAATCGGCAGGATGAACGGGGTCGAGCCGGTGGCGATCAGCAGGCGATCGTATTCGGCTTCGCTGCCGTCTTCGGCGATCACCCGGCGCTTGACCCGGTCGATCTCCACCACCTTGCGGTTGAGCAGCAGCTTGATGTTGTTGTCCAGGTACCAGCTCAGGTCGTTGAGCACGATCTCTTCGAAGGTCTGTTCGCCGGCCAGTACCGGGGAGAGCAGGATGCGGTTGTAGTTGGTGTGGGGTTCCGCGCCGAAGACCGTGATGTCGTACAGCTCATTGCTCAGCTTGAGCAGCTCTTCCAGGGTGCGTACCCCGGCCATGCCGTTGCCGATCATCACCAGCTTGAGTTTCTTCATTTCGCTCTCCGCGTAGACAGGCCGTCGGGTATGCCGGGCCTGGCTCGATAAACGTTGCGCAAACAAAAAAGGCGTCCCGCCAGTTGCCTGGCAGGACGCCTTTGTCCGGTCCCGTTCTCTCGGGAAAACCCATCCTTCGTCGTTGAAGGCCGGGTCGTATGTGCTGTTGGGAGAGTTAATGCAGTGGTTGTGCCAAGTTCCGCCAAGCGCGGTTTTAGCGAGGTTGGCGCGGCTTGCGCAGGCGAGAAGGGTAAAAACTGCACCGATTCAAAGCGTCTTGCCCGTTTCTGGAGCAACCTGTAGCCGCTGCCGAGCCCCGGCGAGGCTGCGATCGGGGCGCAGCCCCGTAAACCTGACAGCTCGGTGTGCCTGACCTGCACGGTCGCCTGGCTTGGCGCCCGCTACGCGGTCGAGCGCAGCCTCGCCGGGGCTCGACAGCGGCTACAGGGTTATAGGCGCTATCAGTGATGCAGGAACAGGTACAACAACAGCAGGTTGAGCAGCAGCGAGACCAGCGCCAGGGTGCGCCAGACCTTCAAGGGCTCGCGTTCCAGCAGTGGCCTGGGGCGCACGCTGAGGCTGCGGCGTTCGCCCTGTTCCAGCAGCAGCAACCACTCTTCGGCGGTTTCATAGCGTTGTGCCGGGTCGGCCTGTACCGCGCGCTCCAGGCTCTGTTCGAGCCAGTCCGGCAGGTCCGGGCGATAGCGGCTGGCGCTGACCGGGGTGGTGAAGCGCGGGCGCTGGAAGGCTTCGATTTCACCGTAGGGAAAATGCCCGGTCAGCAAGTGGTAGAGGGTCACGCCCACTGCGTACAGGTCCTGGCGCGGTGTCGGCGCCACGCCGGTGAAAGCCTCCGGGGCGATATAGCTCGGGGTGCCGGGCAGCAGGTGCGCCTGATCCTCGGACAGGCCGGGGCAATAGGCCAGGCCGAAGTCCAGCAGGCGCAGTTCGCCGTCGTCGCCGAGCAGCAGGTTTTCCGGCTTGATGTCGCGGTGCAGGATCTGCCGGCGGTGCAGCAGGCCCACGGCCCGCAACAGACGCTCAGCCAGGTCCTGCCACTGCGCCAGCGGCAAGGGGCCATGCTGTTGCAGATAATCGGCCAGGGTCTGCCCCGGGTATTCGCGCATCACGTAATACAGATGCTGGCGGGCGGTCGCGGCATGCACTTCGGGAAAGTGCCGTCCAGCCACCCGCCGCAGGAACCATTCCTCTGACAGCAGCGCTTGCCCGGCCTGGTGATCGTCGTGCAGATGGCCGGGTAGGGTTTTCAGCAGCCAGGGTTGTTGTTGCGCATCGAGTACGCGGTACAGCAGGGATTGCTGGCTCTGCCCGACCACCTCGGCGACCTGCCAGCCTTCGAAGTGCTGGCCCGGCTTGAGGGGCGGCGGCAGAGGCCATTGCTGCAAGTGAATCAGGGCGTCGCCAATGGAGCTTTCGCCCAAGGCTTCGACCCGCACCAGCAGGGCGCTGGCATTGTCCTGGCTGCCGGCCAGGTGCGCGGCGCTGACCAGGGTCTGCACCGCGCTGTCGAGGTCAGGCTGGTCGCGCAGGATCGCGGCGATGGCGGTGTCGCCCAGGGTGGCCCAGACCCCGTCGCTGAGCATCAGGAAACTTTCGTTTTCCCGCAGCTCACCGTCGAGGAAGTCCACCACCAGGTGCTGGTCCAGGCCCAGGGCACGCTTGAGCACGTGCTGCATGCCGGGCTGGTCCCAGACGTGGTCGTCGCTGATGCGTTGCAACTGATCGGCGTGCCAGCGATAGACCCGGCAATCGCCGACATGGGCCAGGGTAAAGCGCCGGCCGCGCAGCACCAGGGCGCTGACGGTGGTCAGCAGCGGCTGGCCGCCGCCGTTGGCTTGCAGCCAGCGATTCTGCGCCAGCAGCAGGCGCTCCAGGGCCTGGGCCACGGCCCAGGTTTCCGGGGTGGCGTAGTAGTCCAGCGCCAGCGCCTGCAAGGTCGAGCGCGCGGCCAGGCCGCCGTCGGCGCATTGGCTGACGCCGTCGGCGATGGCGAACAGCAGGCCCTTGCTGGCGGCCAGGGTCGGCGCCGGGGTAACCAGGCGCAAGGCGTCCTGGTTCTCCGCGCGCGGCCCGATGGCGCTGGCCTGGGCGTGGCTCAGTCGCAGGCTCATGGACGGCTCAGACCCGGGCCGCGGTGACGGCGGCGGAGCCCCAGGTGGTCCGCCAGCGGCGTTTCACCCCGTGCAGGCCGAACCAGGCCAGTATGCCCAGGCTGGCGAACAGCCACAGCGCCAGCTGATAGCTGCCGGTGCTTTGCTTGATCGCGCCCATGCCCGCGGCCAGGGCGAAACCACCGATGCCGCCAGCCATGCCGATCAGCCCGGTCATCACCCCGATCTCGCGGCGGAAGCGTTGTGGCACCAGCTGGAACACCGCGCCGTTACCCGCACCCAGGCCGAGCATGGTGCACACGAACAGGGCCAGGGCCGCGTAGGAGCTGGGCAGGTTGAAACCGACCGCGGCGATGCACACCGCCGCGACGCTGTACATCACCAGCAGGGTGCGAATGCCGCCGAAACGGTCGGCCAGCGCGCCACCCAACGGCCGCATCAGGCTGCCACCGAACACGCAGGCGGCGGTGTAGTAACCGGCGGTGACCGGGCTCAGGCCGTACTGGTCGTTGAAGTAGCCGGGCAGGGCGCTGGCCAGGCCGATGAAGCCGCCGAAGGTCACGCTGTAGAAGAACATGAACCACCAGCTGTCGCGGTCGCCCAGGGCCTTGAAGTAGTCGGCCATGGATTTGGCCTTGGGCCGTTCCGGGGCGTTCTTGGCCAGCCAGGCGAACAGCACCAGAGTCAGGACCAGCGGGATCAGGGCGAAGCCGAACACGTTGCTCCAGCCGAAGGCGCCGGCCAGCAAGGGGGCGAACAGGGCCGCGAATACCGTGCCGGAGTTGCCGGCCCCGGCGATGCCCATCGCCTTGCCCTGATGCTGCGGTGGATACCATTGCGAGGCCAGCGGCAGGGCCACGGCGAACGAGGCGCCGGCCATGCCCAGGAACAGCCCCAGCAGCAGGGCCTGTTCATAGCTGTGGATGCCCAGCTTCCAGGCGCAGAACAGCGCGCCGATGACGATCACCTGGCCGATCAGCCCGGCGGTCTTGGGGGACAGGCGATCGGCCAGCAGGCCCATGGCGAAGCGCAGCACGGCGCCAGCCAGGATCGGCGTGGCCACCATCAGCCCGCGCTGCTGGGTGGTCAGTTGCAGGTCGGCGGCGATCTGCACGGCCAGCGGGCCGAGCAGGTACCAGACCATGAAGCTCAGGTCGAAGTAGAGGAAGGCCGCGAACAGTGTCGGGGTGTGGCCGGATTTCCAGAAGCTTGAATTCATCGCGCACCTCAGCTGTAAAGAGTCTCGAAAGGAGTCATGAGCTTTTGCGTGGGGCGCCATTACGGCCGCTCCACCGGCCCCGGGCTGTGGGGCCAAAACGAAAAAACGCCGCAACCCGCATCGCCTGGGGCGAGAAGGGTGTGCGACGTCTTTGTCGTAGGTGGGGCAACCGCCGTTGGTTACCTGTGTCGATTACATAGCCAGATCTGTGCCAAGAGTTGCAGTCCCGGTGTTCCTGATCGCGGGCAAGCCTCGCGCCTACGGAAACTCCCGGTCTTCTTCCGTAGGAGCGAGACTTGCCCGCGATAGGGCCCGCACCGGCACCGCGAGCTTTCAGCCCAGCAACTCGCTCATGGCAATGATCTGCTCCGCTACCTGGATCAGCTTCTGCTGCCGGCTCATGGCCTGGCGGCGCATCAGGGTGTAGGCCTGTTCTTCGTTGCAGTCTTTCATCTTCATCAACAAGCCCTTGGCCAGCTCGATGCGCTTGCGCTCGGCCAGTTGCTGGTCGCGGGCCTGCAGCTGCGCGCGCAAGGCCTGGTCGCTCTCGAAGCGGGCCATGGCCACATCGAGAATGGGCTGCAGGCGCTGGGCCTGGATGCCTTCGACTATGTAGGCACTGACCCCGGACTTGATGGCGTGGCGCATCACGTCGGGGTCGTGCTCGTCGGTGAACATCACGATCGGCCGTGGCTGGTCGCGGCTGACCAGCACCACTTGCTCCATCACATCGCGGCTCGGTGATTCGGTATCGATCAGGATCACGTCCGGACGCACCGTTTCGACGCGCGTCGGCAGGTCGATGGTCAGCCCCGACTCGTCGATCACCTCGAAACCGGCTTCCATCAGGGCCGCCTTGAGCCGACCGACCTTCTTGGCGGTGTCGTTGATCAGCAGGATACGCAACATGGTCTCGGGCTCCTGTCAGCGGCTGGCGAGAAGAGGCGAGCTGTCGCTCATGGCGTGCAGCTGGAAGCTGCGGGCATAGGCGGCCGGGTCCGACCCATCCCACCGCTTGCCGTCGATCAACTGGCTGCTGCGCATGTCCTGGCCCCGGGACGCGACACCGACGGCGGTGGCGGCTTGACGATAAAGCTCGAGTTGCTGCACCTGGCGCGCGATGCCCAGGTAGTCCGGGTCTTCGCGCAGCAGGCCCCAGCGGCGGAACTGGGTCATGAACCACATGCCGTCCGACAGATACGGCAGGTTGACCGCTCCTTCATTATGAAAGCGTAGCGCGTGCGGGTCCTGCCAGCGGTTGCCCAGGCCGTCGGCATACTCGCCGAGCAGGCGCGGCTCGATGCAGCCCAGCGGCGCATCGAGGTACTCGCGGGCGCTCAGCAGTTGCGCGGTGCTCTGGCGGTTTTCGCGGCTCTGCTCGATGAAGCGGCTGGCCTCGAGAATCGCCATCACCAGCGCGCGCGCGGTGTTTGGGTACTGCTCGACAAAGGCGCGGGTGCAGCCGAGGACTTTTTCCGGGTGGTCGGGCCAGATCGCCTGGCTGGTGGCCAGGGTGAAGCCCAGGTTCTGGTTCACCGCGCTGGCGCTCCAGGGTTCGCCCACGCAAAAGCCGTCGATACGCCCCGCCTGCAGGTGCGCGACCATTTGCGGTGGCGGCACCACCACGCTGTCGACGTCTTGCAACGGGTGGATGCCCTGGGCGGCCAGCCAGTAATACAGCCACATGGCGTGGGTGCCGGTGGGGAAGGTCTGGGCGAAGGTCAGCCTTGCCCGGCTTTGGTGCACGTGTCGGTCCAACGCTTCAGGACTGGTCACGTTCAGTGCCTGCAGCTCCCGCGAGAGGTTGATGCTCTGGCCGTTCTGGTTCAGGCCCATCAGCACCGCCATGTCGTTGGCGTTGACCCCGCCGATACCCAGGTGCACGGCGTAGATCAGGCCGTACAGGCTGTGGGCGGCATCCAGCTCGCCGCTCACCAGCTTGTCCCGCAGGTTGGCCCAGGACGCCTGGCGCTTGAGGTTCAGGGTCAGGCCGTAAGGCTGGGCGAAGCCCTGGGTGGCGGCGACCACCACCGAGGCGCAGTCGCTCAAGGCCATGAAACCGAGGTTGATCGCGGTCTTTTCCGGGGCGTCGCTGCCGTTGACCCAGGCCAGCGGGCTGACGGGGAGTTCATTCATGGGGTGGCGTCCTCCATAAAAAAGCGGCCATAAAAAGCTTCCATAAAAAAACGTCGCACCCGCGCCAGGCAGAGCCGGCGGGGTAACGACGCCTTTGTCTTTCGACCCACGCCGCCATTGGCCTGGGTGCTGATGCAGCTTGTGGTGCAAGGCATATGCCATCCACCGCTGATTTCGCCGCGTGCCTCGCCTGCGAGCCCCATGCCCGGCTATAATCGCCGCCTCATTTCGCCGCCACCGAGTCAAGCCCGCCCATGTATACCCTGGCCCGCCAGCTGTTGTTCAAACTCTCCCCGGAAACCTCCCACGATCTGTCCCTGGACCTGATCGGCGCGGGCGGGCGTTTGGGCCTCAATGGCTTGCTGTGCAAGGCGCCGGCGCAGATGCCGGTGAAGGTCATGGGCCTGGACTTCCCGAACCCGGTCGGCCTCGCGGCCGGCCTGGACAAGAACGGCGCGGCCATCGACGGTTTTGCCCAATTGGGTTTCGGCTTCGTCGAAATCGGCACCATCACCCCGCGCCCGCAGCCGGGCAATCCCAAGCCACGGATCTTCCGCCTGCCGGAAGCCGAAGCGATCATCAACCGCATGGGCTTCAACAACCTGGGCGTCGATCACCTGCTGGCCCGGGTGGCGGCCGCCAAGTACAAGGGTGTGCTGGGGATCAACATCGGCAAGAACTTCGACACCCCGGTCGAGCGCGCGGTGGATGACTACCTGATCTGCCTGGACAAGGTGTATGCCCACGCCAGCTATGTGACGGTCAACGTCAGTTCGCCCAACACCCCGGGCCTGCGCAGCCTGCAGTTCGGCGAGTCGCTCAAGCAGTTGCTCGGCGCCCTCAGCCAGCGTCAGCAGGAGCTGGCGGTGCAGCATGGCAAGCGGGTGCCGCTGGCGATCAAGATCGCCCCGGACATGACCGACGAAGAAACCGCCGAAGTGGCGCAGGCGCTGATCGAAACCGGGATGGATGCGGTCATCGCCACCAACACTACCCTGAGCCGCGTCGGCGTCGAAGGCATGGAGCATGGCGACGAGGCGGGCGGCCTGTCCGGCGCGCCGGTGCGCGACAAGAGCACCCACACCGTGAAGGTGCTGGCGGGCGAGCTGGCCGGGCGTTTGCCGATCATCGCGGTAGGCGGTATCACCGAAGGCAAGCATGCGGCGGAAAAGATCGCCGCCGGCGCCAGCCTGGTGCAGCTGTATTCGGGCTTCATCTACAAGGGCCCGGCGCTGATTCGCGAGTCGGTGGACGCGATCGCGGCGTTGCGCTGAGTTTTTTGCGCGGCCAATAAAAAGGGCTCCTGAAAGGAGCCCCTGGGCCGCAGCCCGCCGTCCGGATGGGACGTGCGTGGTTAAGTCGTTACGTATTCAGATTTTGGTGTCGGAATGTGTGCCCTGTTTTAGCCGACGGCGTGAAGTTCGTTGAGTCTGTGGATTCCCGCAGTGCCGGTCATACCGTCCCAGTTGTCGCCGCGTCCTTCGCGCCAGCCATTGATCCAGGCTTGGCGTACCGACGGTAGAGTAAATGGGCAAAGCTCACGGGACTTGCCATGAACGCCATACTGATATCCGCGCAAAAATGCTCTTTCCAACGGATCACGCTTAAGTCTTCTCATAGGGTGTTTCCCTCACTTGTTGACTGTCTTATGTCCCGTCGGCCTCGTTTGAGGCCGGGCAGATTGCTTCTGCCGTTGGTGCTCGCTGCCGGCGTCGCGAGCGTGGTGTTGGCGTCGTTGCGGCGCCAACCTGAGTTGATTTCTAACCAATGCGTCACAGCGTGGGAATGATCGTTTTGTCATAAGGACGTAACGATAATGATGCTAAGGCCATAAGAACGGCCTGCTTTACCTCGGCTCAGTCAGGCAAACCTCGCTCTGATCAGCCTCTTACTGGATGATGGGCTTAATGCTTTAGTGAGAATTCCACTCCGTTGCACTCAGGTATTATTCGATGAAAGGTCGAGTTATGACCTTTTGTTTCACTGACTTATTTATCTGCCCCGGCATCTAAGCTCTTTTGGCCCCCGTGGTCACCGCTAGCGGCGAGCTGAACAGCAGGGGCGGGACGGCACAGATTCGTGCCACGCGAGCGCTCTTCAAGAAAAGCGCTTGATTGAAAACCGGGCGGACGATGCGTTGTCCGTTCACTTATTGCTAAAGGCCCTGAACTCCCATGTCGGATCGCTACGAACTCTTCCTCACCTGTCCCAAAGGCCTTGAAGGCCTGCTCATCGAGGAAGCCGCCGGGCTTGGCCTTGAAGACGCGCGCGAACATACCTCGGCCGTGCGCGGCATGGCCGACATGGAGACCGCCTACCGCCTGTGCCTCTGGTCGCGCCTGGCCAACCGGGTACTGCTGGTGCTCAAGCGCTTCCCGATGAAGGACGCCGAAGACCTCTACCACGGCGTGCATGACGTCGACTGGCAGGACCACATGCTGGCGGACGGCACCCTGGCGGTGGAGTTCAGCGGCCACGGCTCGGGCATCGACAACACCCACTTCGGCGCCTTGAAGGTCAAGGATGCCATCGTCGACCGGCTGCGCACGCCGACTGGCGAGCGTCCCTCCATCGACAAGCTCAACCCGGACCTGCGCATTCACCTGCGCCTGGATCGCGGCGAAGCCATCCTTTCCCTCGACCTGTCCGGCCACAGCCTGCACCAGCGCGGCTATCGCCTGCAGCAGGGCGCGGCACCGCTGAAGGAAAACCTCGCGGCGGCGATCCTGATCCGTGCCGGCTGGCCACGTATCGCGGCCAATGGCGGCGCCCTGGCCGACCCGATGTGCGGCGTGGGCACATTCCTGGTCGAGGCGGCGATGATCGCTGCCGACATCGCCCCCAACCTCAAGCGCGAGCAGTGGGGGTTCACCGCCTGGCTCGGTCACGTCCCGGCCCTGTGGCGCAAGCTGCACGAAGAAGCCCAGGCGCGGGCCCAGGCTGGCCTGGCCAAGACGCCGCTGTGGATTCGCGGTTACGAAGCCGACCCACGGCTGATCCAGCCAGGGCGCAACAACGTCGAGCGCGCCGGCCTCAGTGAGTGGATCAAGATCTACCAGGGCGAAGTGGCGACCTTCGAGCCGCGCCCGGACCAGAACCAGAAAGGCCTGGTGATCAGCAACCCGCCCTACGGCGAGCGCCTGGGTGATGAGGCCAGCCTGCTGTATCTCTACCAGAACCTAGGTGAACGCCTGCGTCAGGCTTGCCTGGGCTGGGAGGCGGCGGTGTTCACCGGCGCGCCGGACCTGGGCAAGCGCATGGGCATCCGCAGCCACAAGCAGTATTCGTTCTGGAACGGCGCCTTGCCGTGCAAGCTGCTGCTGATCAAGGTGCAGCCGGATCAGTTCGTCACCGGTGAGCGTCGTACCCCGGAGCAGCGGCAGATCGAGCGGGAACAGGCCGAGGCCGACAAGGCGCCGCTGGTTCCGCAGGAGCGCCAGTACAACAAGAACGGCAACCCGATCAAGCCAGCGCCGGCGCCAGCCCCCGTGGTCGAGCAGGCGCGCCTGAGCGAAGGCGGGCAGATGTTCGCCAACCGCCTGCAGAAGAACCTCAAGGTGCTGGGCAAGTGGGCCAAGCGCGAAGGCGTCGAGTGCTATCGCGTCTACGATGCCGACATGCCGGAATACTCCCTGGCCATCGACCTGTACCACGACTGGGTGCACGTGCAGGAATACGCCGCGCCGAAATCCATCGACCCGGAAAAGGCCCAGGCCCGTCTGTTCGATGCCCTGGCGGCGATTCCGCAGGCGTTGAACGTCGACAAGAGCCGGGTGGTGATCAAGCGTCGCGAGCGCCAGAGCGGCACCAGGCAGTACGAACGCCAGAGCGCCCAGGGCAAGTTCACCGAAGTCAGCGAAGGCGGCGTGAAGCTGCTGGTCAACCTCACCGACTATCTCGACACCGGGCTGTTCCTCGACCACCGGCCGATGCGCCTGCGGATTCAGAAAGAAGCCGCCGGCAAGCGTTTCCTCAACCTGTTCTGCTACACCGCCACCGCCAGTGTGCACGCGGCCAAAGGCGGGGCGCGCAGCACCACCAGCGTCGACCTGTCGAAGACCTACCTGGACTGGGCGCGGCGCAACCTGTCGCTCAACGGTTTCTCCGACAAGAACCGTCTGGAGCAGGGCGATGTCATGGCCTGGCTGGAGACCTGCCGCGATGAGTTCGACCTGATCTTCATCGACCCGCCGACCTTCTCCAACTCCAAGCGCATGGAAGGGGTGTTCGACGTGCAGCGTGACCACGTGCAACTGCTCGACCTGGCCATGGCCCGGTTGGCCAGCGGTGGCGTGCTGTATTTCTCCAACAACTTCCGCAAGTTCCAGCTCGAGGAAAACCTGGCGGCGCGCTACTCCGTCGAGGAGATCACCGCCAAGACCATCGACCCGGATTTTGCCCGTAACGGCAAGATCCACCGGGCCTGGAAAATCACCGCCCGCTGATGTTGATTGGATCCACAGAGCCTTGATTTTCAAGGCTCTTTGCTCTAGCCAAATTAGTGGCGAATAGCTATAACTCAATGCAAGCCCATGTGACGCTCATGTTCGCTGGCGTTATGAGTTTTGCTTATGTCGTTGCACTCGGTACGCCCGAAAATCTTGGGCTTCATCAGCGAAGACGTGTCGGCCTGGCTGGTCGCGCTACTGGTATTGCTGTTTGGCTGTGTATTGACCGGGCTGCTGGCCTGGTCGACCCTCAATCTGTATCAGCAGCAGTTGCGCCAACGCTTCCAGCTGTTGGCCAGCGAACGTTATAGCCGCATCGAAGAGCGCTTCGAAGACCAGGAGCAGCGCCTGGATGGTCTCAAGCGCTTCTTCATCAATTCCGGTACGGTCTCGCGCCAGGACTTCGACGGTTACACCAAACCTCTCTTGCATCGGACCCAGGCCTACGCCTGGGCGCCGCGCGTCAGCCGCGCCGAGCGTGCGTCGTTCGAGCGCATGGCGCAGGAGCAGGGGGCGCCGGATTATTTCATCGCCGACCTGAATGCCGAGGGCAAGCTGCAGCGAGCCGCCCAGCGCGATGAGTACATACCGGTGCTCTACAGCCAGACCCAAAGCCCGCTGGGCTCGCCCCTGGGGTTCGACCTGCTGGCCCAGCCGATGCGTCGCGATACCCTCGAACGGGCGCGGCAGCGCGGGGGCGTGGCGGTTTCGCAGCCGGTGCGCTTGGTCGGAGTCGAGCCTTCCTACGCGCGCGGCATCATCCTGGCGACTCCGGTCAGCCTGCGCACCGATGTGGCCCTGTCGACCCCCGAGCCATACGGTTATGTGATCGCGGTGATCAGCATGCGCCAACTGGTGGTCGATGGCCTGCCCGAACAGAGCCAGGACAACCTGTTCGTGCAGATCATCGACCTGTCGACCGCCGAGTCGTACGGCAAGCTCTATGAGTCGAGCAACGGCCCGGGGGACAGCCCGCTGGCGGTGAGCCGGGTGCTGAGCCTGGCCGATCATGATTACCAGGTGAACATCCGCCCCAGCGCGGTGTTCCTCCAGGCCAACCATTCTTCGGTGTCCAGCCAGGTGATCCTCGGCACGCTGCTCAGCCTGCTGCTCAGCGCCTTGCTGTATGTCCTGGTCAGCCAGCGGCAGCGCGCGCTGCGGCTGGTGGAACAGCGCACCGAGGAGCTGCGGGTCCGGGAGCAGGAATTGCGCGGCACCCATGGGCAGCTGCGCAGCGTGCTCAATGCGGCGACCCAGGTAGCGATCATCGCCACGGACCTGCGGGGTGTGATCAGCACCTTCAATGCCGGCGCCGAACATATGCTCGGCTACAACAGCGCCGAGGTGGTGGGCCACCTGACCCTGGAAAGCCTGCACCTGCCCGCGGAGCTGAATGCGCGCGCGCAAGCCCTCAGTCAGCGTTACGGCCGGCAGATCCCGATGTGCCAGGCGATGCTGGTGGACGGTTCCGAAGAGCGTGGCGAGGAAACCCGCGAGTGGACCCTGGTGCGCCGCGATGGCAGCCATCTGGTGGTGAACATGCTGGCCACCCCGGTCCTGGACGATCACGGTTTATGGGTCGGGCACCTGGCCGTCTGCATCGACATCACCGAACGCAAGCGGGTCCACGAGGCGCTGGCGGCCCGCGATCGCCTGCTGAAGAAACTCAGCGCCCATGTGCCCGGCGCTATCTACCAATTCCAGGTGGATGCCGAAGGCCATTCCAGCTTCAGCTACGTCAGTGACGGCATCCGCGACATCTACGAGATCGATCCGCAGCAGTTGCAGCGCGATGCCAACCCGGTGTTCGAGCGTATTCACCCGGACGATGTGGCCCGGGTGCGTGGCTCGATCTGGACTTCGGCACGCAACCTCAGCCCCTGGCGCGAGGAGTATCGGGTGCAGTTGCCACAGCGCGGCCTGCGCTGGGTGCGTGGCGAGGCGACCCCGGAAAAGCTGGCGGGGGGTGGAGTGCTGTGGCATGGCTATCTGTCGGACATCTCCGACCTCAAGCGGGTCGAGGAGGAGTTGCGGGCGCTGTCGGTCACCGACTCCCTGACCGGCATCCACAACCGCCGCTATTTCCAGGAGCGCCTGCAGACGGAAATGGCGCGGGTCGAGCGCGGGGTGGGCAATCTGGCGGTGATCATGCTGGATATCGACCACTTCAAGCGGATCAACGACCAGCATGGGCATGCCATCGGCGACATGGTGCTGCGCGGTGTCTGTGAGCGCATCAGCCTTCGTCTGCGGCGCACGGATGTGTTTTGCCGCTTGGGCGGCGAAGAATTCATGGTGCTGTGCCCGGACACCGATGGCCAGCAGGCCTATGTCCTGGCCGAGGAGCTGTGGCGCGGGCTGCGCAGCTCGCCGATCGATGGCGTGGGCATTGTCACGGCCAGTTTCGGCATCGCCAGCTGGCGGGAGCACGAAGGGGCCGACGGGCTGTTGCTGCGGGCGGATTCCGGGGTCTATGCGGCCAAGCAGGCAGGGCGCGACCGGGTCCAGGCCGAGATGGCTTGAGGCGAGTGGGGCAGAGGAGCGAGGTGGCGCGGGGTTGCCGCGCCACCTGCAAGTGACGGCTTACAGGGTCGAAGCGGTGTCTGCCAGTTTCGGCTGGCGATACAGATCCAGCAGCACCTGGTCGAGCACCGAGGACGCGCCCCATGGCTTAGGATCGTTGAGGATCGCCACCACGGCCCAGGTGTTGCCGTTGCTGTCGCGGCTGTAGCCGGCGATGGCGCGCACGGTGTTCAGGGTCCCGGTCTTCACATGGGCTTCACCGGACATGGCGGTGCGCTTCAGGCGCTTGCGCATGGTGCCGTCCATGCCGGCGATCGGCATCGAACTGATGAACTCCGCCGAGTACGGGCTTCTCCAGGCCGCTTGCAGCATGGAGGCCATTTCCCGGGCGCTGACCCGTTCGGCACGGGACAAGCCTGAACCGTTCTCCATCACCAGATGCGGCGCGGTGATGCCTTTCTTCGCCAGCCACTGACGCACCACCCGTTGCGCTGCCTTGGCATCGTCGCCATCGGCTTCGGTGCGGTATTGCGCGCCGAGGCTGAGGAACAGCTGCTGGGCCATGGTGTTGTTACTGTATTTGTTGATGTCGCGGATGATTTCCGCCAGGTCCGGCGAGAAGGCCCGGGCCAGCACCTTGGCGCTGGATGGAACGGCGGCCAGGCGGTCCTTGCCCTGGATGCTGCCGCCCAGTTCCTTCCAGATGGCGCGTACGGCGCCGGCGGTGTAGGTCGCGTGGTCGAGCAGCGACAGGTAGGTCTGCGAGCTGCAGCCGTCGCCCAACTGGCCGTTGACGGTTACGGTGACGCCGCCGTCCGCCTGCGGGACCGGGTTGTAGCGAACGTTGCCGGTGCACTGTTTGCCGCCGATGGCCTTGACCTGATTGTCGATGCGAATGCTGGCAATCGGCGGTTCGACGGAAATCAGCACCTTGCCCGAGTCATTGCGCGCCACGAAGCGCAGGGCCTTGAGGTTGACCAGCAGCGAGTCGGGCTTGACCAGGAACGGCTTGTTCTCGTCATTGCCATCGTCGTTGAACTGCGGCAGTTGCGGCTGCACGAAGAAGTTGCGGTCCAGCACCAGGTCGCCGGTCACTTGCTGCACGCCGTTGGCCCGCAGGTCGCGCATCAGCAACCAGAGTTTTTCCATGTTCAGCTTGGGGTCGCCGCCGCCCTTGAGGTACAGGTTGCCATTGAGGATGCCGCCGCTCAGGGTGCCGTCGGTATAGAACTCGGTTTTCCACTGGTGGGTCGGGCCGAGCATTTCCAGGGCGGCGTAGGTGGTGACCAGTTTCATGGTGGAGGCCGGGTTGACCGACACGTCGGCGTTGTAGACCGTGGCCGTGCCCGGGCCGTTGAGCGGAATCATCACCAGTGACAGGGCGTTGTCTTGCAGTTTGCTGGCCTTGAGGGCCTGTTGAACCTTGGGCGAAAGGGTGGTGTTGACGGGGGCGGCGGAAACGGAAATGGCCAGGGGCAGAAGAAGACCGGCAAGAAAAAGTGGGCGCAAAGATTTGATCATGTGAAGTAAAACCCTACAGCCGAGGGGAGAAAAGACGAGGGCATGACGATAAATTCCCTCAGTGGTCACGAAAGTGTCGGCATTATGCCCCAAGGTATAGCGGCTTGTGCCGTGCCGCGTCGGGCGAATCCGCTATTTTTTTCCCAATGGCCGGCCAAGGCCCTCATAGAGTCAGGCAATCGGTTGTTTAAACTGGTAAAGTGCCGCCCGTTATTACTTATGAGGATTGTTCCATGGCCACTAACCGTTCCCGCCGTCTGCGCAAAAAACTGTGCGTAGATGAATTTCAGGTTTTGCTAACCTGTGCCTAAAACGCCAAATGTTGCCAAAAACGCACAGTGCACGAAATTTCCTTCGTATCTTTGTCGGCGCTGATTGAAAACTAACCCACCCTGCCGATTGAAAATTGACCCAGGGCGGATTGCTGATTTTTGCCCCAGCAATTGTGGATAAGCTTAGCAGCACTGTCCCAGTGAGAAGAGGCATTAAGCCCCACCGCATGTAGACATGCGGCAGGGTATTTATTGTGCAGATCAAAACGGCTCATCGTCCTCGATACCGTCCTTGCGCTTTCGTTCACGTGACTTGATCTTCGTCTGGGCGACCAAGCTGCTGTGTTGCAGGCGGTAGGACTCGTTGCCCGTTTCGACGATGTGGCAGTGGTGTGTCAGCCGATCCAGCAACGCAGTGGTCATCTTGGCGTCGCCAAACACACTCGACCATTCCGAGAATCTGAGGTTGGTGGTGATAACCACGCTGGTGTGCTCGTACAGCTTGGATAGCAGGTGAAATAACAAGGCGCCACCGCTCTGGCTGAAGGGCAAATATCCCAGTTCATCGAGTATCACCAGGTCTGTGCGAAGCAGTCCTTGGGCGATTCGGCCTACCTTTCCATCTTATTTTTCGCGCTCCAGCAAGTTGACCAGATCCACTGTGGAGTAGAAGCGCACGCGTTTGTGATGCATCGTGATCCCGGACACGGTCAAGGCGGTGGCGAGGAGTATTTTGCCTGTTCCAGGCCCGCCGATGAACACGACATTCTGCGCGGTATCGGTGAACTCCAGGTTGGACAGATCCCTGACCAGGCGGGCATCTGCGCTGGAAGCGCTGAAGTCGAAACCGGCCAAATCACGATGCATGGGGAGTCTGGCCATGTTCATCTGGTGGTTCACTGAGCGCACCGCTCGATCCGCATGTTCTTGTTGGAGAAGATGCTCAAGCAGCCATTTCGACGAGGTCGTTGAGGCTTCGCCTTGCGAGGCCAGTTCTTCCCAGGCGCCGGCCATGCCATGCAGATGCGGTTCTTTGAGTTCCGCCTTAAGATCACGCATTGCGAGTCTCCTCATCGGTGGTACGGAGCCGATCAGCAGACCTTCTTCGCTCCAGTAGAAAGGCCTCGCCGAGTGCAAATGTCAGCGGTACAAAGGCCTGCAAAGACTTGCCTTGCTCGCCGCGCCACGAGTGTATGAAGGCGGTGAGCTGACTGTAGCCGCCGTCGTACCTCTC
>NZ_QHHP01000034.1:254574-382441 GCF_003184125.1 Pseudomonas sp. RW409
ACCGTCGGAAGCCAGGGTCTGGGTGAATACCGAGGTGCTTGCCTTGACTTGTGGGGTAGCCTGTTCAGCGGCTGGCAGGGCGAAAGCGTTGGCTGCCAGGATCGAGAGGGTCAGGCTAAGCAGTAATTGGCGTTTCATGATGAGTTGCTCCTTGGAAGGGCGATAAAGTGGGTACGGAGCCAATGTTACGCGCGCTAAATCGATATAAAAGTTCATAAAGACAATGGTAATAATCAACAGAATTGATTGTTCGGCCCGAGGGCTCTAGAACGGGCGTTTTCGAAGAAGGGTTTTGCACCGGGGTGGGTATTTTCGACCCATCTGCGCCTCGCAAAAGTGCGGCGGCGGTAACGCCAAGCTGGCGCTTCGGTCAGAAAAATCCGTGCTTTTGTGTCTGAGTCGCGGCTTTTGGGTTAAACCTGCGGGCCGTTTGTCAGTCCTAGTTTCCATGACCGGTGGATTTCAACCCCGGCAGTTCATAAGGGCGTCGCCATCCAGGCGCCCGTCAGCAGTCAGGAGCCCTGTGCATGACGCGCACCCGTAAAATTCTCGCCTGGACAGTCGGTAGCCTTTTCCTGCTGCTGGCCGTGCTGGTACTGATCATCGCGTTCTTCGATTGGAACCGGATCAAGCCGCCACTCAATGCCAAAGTCTCCGAAGAACTGCATCGCCCCTTCGCCATCAACGGCAACCTGGCGGTGATCTGGCAGCGCGAACTCGACGAAGGCGGCTGGCGGGCCTGGGTGCCCTGGCCGCACGTGGTGGCCGAAGACCTGACCCTGGGCAACCCCGAGTGGTCCAAGGCGCCGCAGATGGTCAGCCTCAAGCGCGTCGAATTGCGCATTTCACCCCTGGCGTTGCTGGCGCAGCGCGTGCGCATTCCGCGTATCGACCTCACCGAGCCGAATGCCGCCCTCGAGCGCCTGGCCGACGGCCGCGCCAACTGGACTTTCCAGTTCGACCCGAAAGACCCGAACGCCGAACCCTCCAACTGGGTGGTGGACATCGGCGCCATCGGCTTCGACAAAGGGCATGTCATCCTCAATGACCAAAACCTGAAAACCCGCCTCGACCTGCTGATCGACCCACTGGGCAAGCCGATTCCGTTCAGCGACATCGTTGGCGACAAGGCGGCGAAGAAAGCCGAGGAGAAGGGCGCAGCTCCCCAGTCCTATGCCTTTGCCTTCAAGGCCAAGGGGCAATATCACGGCCAGGCCCTGGCCGGCTCCGGCAAGATTGGCGGCCTGCTGGCGCTGCAGGATGCGAGCAAGCCGTTCCCGCTGCAGGTCCAGGCAACGATCGGCGATACTCGCGTCGAACTGGCCGGCACCCTGACCGATCCGCTGAACCTCGGCGCGCTGGATCTGCGCATGAAGCTCGCCGGCACCAGCCTGGGCAACCTGTACCCGCTGACCGGCGTGACCCTGCCGGACTCGCCGGCCTATGCCACCGATGGCCACCTGAGCGCGCAGCTGCGCGATCCGGCCGGGGCGAAGTTCCAGTACCAGGACTTCAACGGCAAGATCGGCGACAGCGACATTCATGGCAACCTGACCTACGTCGCCAGCCAGCCGCGGCCCAAGCTGACCGGCGCGCTGGTGTCCAATCAGTTGCTGTTCAGCGACCTGGCGCCGCTGATCGGTGCCGACTCCAATGCCGAGCAGAAGGCCCGTGGTGGCGACAGCAAGCAACCGGCGGACAAGGTGCTGCCGGTGGAAGAGTTCCGCACCGAGCGCTGGCGTGACATGGACGCCGATGTCGAATTCACCGGCAAGCGCATCGTCCAAAGCGCCGATTTGCCCTTCACCGACCTGTACACCCATCTGGTGCTCGACGACGGGCGCCTGAGCCTGGAGCCGCTGCGTTTCGGCGTGGCCGGCGGCAAGCTGGATGCGCAGATTCGCCTCAATGGCCAGGCCGCGCCGCTGGAAGGCCGGGCCAAACTGACTGCGCGCAACTTCAAGCTCAAGCAGCTGTTCCCGACCTTCGAGCTGATGAAAACCAGCTTCGGCGAACTCAACGGCGATGCCGATATCGCCGGGCGCGGCAATTCGGTGGCGGCCCTGCTCGGCAGCGCCAACGGCGAGCTGAAGATGCTGATCAACGACGGCGCCATCAGCCGCAGCCTGATGGAGATCGCCGGGCTCAACGTCGGCAACTATGTGATCGGCAAGATGTTTGGCGACAAGGAAGTGAAGATCAATTGCGCCGCCGCCGACTTCGGCATCAAGACCGGCCTGGCCACCAGTCGCCTGTTCGTGTTCGATACCGAGAACGCGATCGTCTACATCGACGGCACCGCGAACATGGCCAGCGAGCAACTGGACCTGACCATCACGCCTGAGTCCAAGGGCCTGCGCCTGTTCTCCCTGCGCTCGCCGCTCTATGTGCAAGGCAAGTTCATCAAGCCGGAGGCCGGGGTCAAGGCCGTGCCGCTGATGTTGCGCGGCGCTGGCATGGTGGCGCTGGGGGTGATCGCCGGGCCGGCGGCCGGGTTGCTGGCGCTGGTGGCGCCGAGCGGTGGCGAGCCGAACCAGTGCGCGCCGCTGCTCGAGCAGATGCGCTCGGGCAAGGCGCCGGTGGCGGTCAAGCCGACCCGCTAAGGCCCGCTTTTCTGTAGGAGCAGCCGGTCGACGCTCGATTGCTCGCGATGAACGATAACGCGGTACTACAGGCACTCCGCGGCGCCTGAATCGCGGGCAAGCCTCGCTCCTACGGGGAGGATGGCCCCACGCATCCAGTGTAGGAGCGAAGCTTGCTCGCGATGAACGATAACGCGGTATTACAGGCACTTCGCGGTGCCTGGATCGCGGGCAAGCCTCGCTCCTACCTGTTCGGCGGGCCTCAGCCGGCGGTGAGCATCGGATGTCCGGCCGCCTGGGCCTCTTCGCGCAACCACTGGAAAAACGCCCGCACCGGCGGATGCCGTTCGCGCCCGGGCACGCACAAGGCGCTGTAGCCTGCACCGTCGACATGGATCTGCGGGCGATACGGCACCAGCAGGCCGCTGGTCACGCTCTCCGACACCAGGATATTGCTGGCCAGCACCAGGCCCTGGCCGGCAATGGCCGCTTGCAGGGCGTAGTGCTCCTCGTCGTATTCGCGAAACACCGGGCGATCC
Organism: Pseudomonas sp. RW409; assembly: GCF_003184125.1. NCBI lineage: Bacteria > Pseudomonadati > Pseudomonadota > Gammaproteobacteria > Pseudomonadales > Pseudomonadaceae > Pseudomonas > Pseudomonas sp. RW409. The sequence goes on from NZ_QHHP01000034.1 coordinate 257,696, forward strand.
CGCATCCAGCTTTCCTGCGCCTTGTCGCACCAGGCCTCCCAGCCATGGGCATAGAGCTTGGAGTTGTGCCAGCGCACGCTGATCAGCGTCGGCGTTTGCTGGCGGGCCAGGGCCACCTGTTCCGGCGAGCCGTAGACCGCGAAGCACTCGTCGAACAGGCACAGCCCATAGAGGTTCGGGTAGTCGTCCAGGCTGTAGCGGATCACCAGGTCGACGCTCGCGTCCTGCTGCAGGTCGATGACCTCGCAATTGGTGTCCAGGCGCAGGTTGATGTTCGGGTGCCGGGCATAAAAACGCCCCAGGCGCGGCACCAGCCACAGCGCGGCGAAGGCTGGCGTGGTGGAGATCATCAGGTTCGCGCCGCTGCGTTGCGGGCGCAGGCTGTCGACGCTCTGCGCCACTTCCAGCAAGGCGCCGTGCAGGCTGTGGAACAGGCGCTCGCCGCATTCGGTCAGGCGCACCTGGCGTGGCAGGCGCTGGAACAGCGGCACGCCCAGCCAGCTTTCCAGGGAGCGGATCTGGTGGGAAATCGCCGTGGGCGTGACCGACAGCTCCTCGGCAGCGGCCTTGAAACTCAAGAGCCGGGACGCCGATTCGAAGGCGCGCAAAGCGGTCAGCGGCAGGTTGGCAAACATACAGGGTCACCTTATGGGTGAAATGGATTCATCCTGATCAACTATTGCTCATTTGTTCCATGGGGCCGGCATCAATAGCTTTATTCCCGCCCAGGAAGGCTTTTTACGGTCTTCCAGAATGATCCAGGATGAGGAATGACAGATGAGCAGAATTCTAGCAGTACATGGCAGCCCCCGTGGCGAACGCTCCCATTCGCGGCGGCTGACGGAACGCTTTCTCCAGGCCTGGCTCGAGGCCCATCCCCAGGGCCAGCTGACCCGTCGGGAAGTCGGCCGCGCTTCGCTGCCCCATGTCAGCGAGGCCTTCGTCGCCGCGGCGTTTTATCCCGAGCCGCAGGCGCGGCCCTTGTCGATGCAGGCCGACCTGGCCCTGAGCGACGAGTTGGTGACCGAGCTGCTGGAGCATGAGCTGCTGGTGATCTCGGCGCCGATGTACAACTTCAGCGTGCCCAGCGGCCTCAAGGCCTGGGTCGACCAGATCGTGCGCCTGGGCCTGACCTTCAATACCGTGCAGGACAATGGCATCGCCCAGTACGAGCCGCTGGTGCGGGGCAAGAAAGCGCTGATCGTCACCAGTCGCGGCGGCTTCGGCTTTGGTCCGGGTGGCGAGCTGGAAGCCATGAACCACGCCGATCCGTGGTTGCGTACCGCGCTGGGCTTTATCGGGATCGAGGACGTCACGGTGGTCGCGGCCGAAGGCGAGGAGTCGGCCGAGCGCACGTTCCAGGTGTCCTGCGCCGAAGCCGAGCAACGCCTGCTGGCGCTGGCACGGACCTTCTGAGGAGGCGACATGGCCTGGCTGTTCTTGCTGATCGCCGCCGCCTTCGAAGTCACCTTCGCCATGGGCATGAAGTACGCTGAGGGTTTCACCCGGCTCTGGCCGTCGCTGCTGACGGTGGTGGCCGCGCTGGGCGGCATCTACTTCCTGACCCTGGCGATGCGTGAGCTGCCGGTGAGCATCGCCTACCCGATCTGGACCGCCATCGGTTCCCTGGGCACGGTGTTCCTCGGTTTTGCCTTGCTGGGGGAGAGCCTGACGCTGGTCAAACTGGTGTCGGTGGGGCTGATCGTGGCCGGGGTGGTGGGGTTGAAATAGCCTATCCCTTGTAGGAGCGAAGCTTGCTCGCGATGGGCTGCGCAGCAGCCCCAAACCCGCTTCAGTTCTACTGGAAGAAATCCATTGCCTGAACCGGAGCTATCGCGAGCAAGCTTCGCTCCTACAGACCCGGGGCGATCCATTTATTGCCAATCCCCTGTAGCGAGCTTGCTCGCGTTAGCCTCGGGGGAATGTCATACAGTGGTCGTGAAGCTGTCATCTTGGCTGTCGATGCTCTTGGCTGCTGCCGACATCCAGCCTCGGGCGCCGCGGTCCCTGATACAAGTCCGATCACAAGGATGTTCCCATGTCCCAAGAGCTTGCCACGCGTTACCCGCTGGTCCTGGTCCCCGGCATGCTGGGGTTTATCCGGCTGGTGCTGTACTCCTACTGGTTCGGCATCGAGTCGGCGTTGCGCCGCGGCGGGGCCACGGTGATTGCGGTGCAGGTTTCGCCGCTGCATAGCACCGAGGTGCGCGGCGAGCAGTTGCTGGCGCGGATCGAGGAGATCCGCCGCGAAACCGGCGCCGACAAGGTCAACCTGATCGGCCACAGCCAGGGGGCGCTCACCGCCCGCTATGCCGCGGCCAAACGCCCGGACTGGGTGGCCTCGGTGACCTCGGTGGCCGGGCCCAATCATGGCTCGGAGCTGGCCGACTACATCGAACGCCACCATTCCATCGACACCCTGCGCGGGCGGGTGCTGAGTTTTATCCTGCGGGTGATTGCCGCGTTGATGTGCTGGCTGGACACCGGCTATCGCGGGCCGAAGCTGCCGGCGGATATCCATGCCTCGCACCGCTCGCTGACCAGCGAGGGCGTGGTGCTGTTCAACCGCCAGTATCCCCAGGGCCTGCCGGAAACCTGGGGCGGGCAGGGGCCGGAAGAGGTCAACGGGGTGCGTTACTACTCCTGGTCCGGCACCTTGCAGCCGGGCAAGACCAATCGCGGGCGCAACCTGTTCGACGGCACCAATCGCAGCTGCCGGCTGTTCGCCAGGACCTTCGTCCGCGAAGCCGGGCAGTGCGATGGCATGGTCGGCCGCTACAGCTCGCACCTGGGCACGGTGATTGGCGACGATTACCCCCTGGATCATTTCGATATCGTCAACCAGTCCCTGGGGCTGGTGGGCCGGGGCGCGGAGCCGATCCGGCTGTTCGTCGAGCATGCGCAGCGATTGAAAGCGGCGGGGGTATAGCCAGGGAGAGATGTGGCGGTTTTGAGATTTATCGCGAGCAAGCTCGCTCCTACAGGATCGAGCCATCCCCTGTAGGAGCGAGCTTGCTCGCGATGACGATCTGTCAGGCGACGCTGACCTTGCGCCCCAGCACCGTGGTCCAGCGTTCCGACAGGATCACCCCGCCCAGGGTCAGCATCCCACCCACCAGGTGATACAGCGCCAGCTGTTCATGCAGCACCACGGCGGCGATCAGCGCGGTAATCAGCGGCAGCAGATTGAAGAACAGCGTGGTGCGGCTCGGCCCCAGGCGCACCACGGCCTGCATCCAGGCCAGCGGCGCGAGCATCGAGGCCAGCAGGCAGGCGTAGAGCACCAGGGGAATGTTGTGCAGGGTCAGGCCGGTTTTCGGCGAGGCCAAGAACAGCGGAAACAGCACCACCACGGCCACCAGCACCTGCAGGTACAGCAGCACCAGCGGCGGCAGGCGCAGCTGCCATTTTTTCAGCAGGGTGCTGTAGATCGCGTAGGCCAGGGTGGCGATCAGCATCATCGCGTCGCCCAGGTTCACGCCGTGTTCCAGCAGCACCTCGAGGCTGCCGGACGACACCACCACCAGCACCCCGGCAAACGACAGCACCGCACCGACCAGGGCACCGGCCGTCAGGCGTTGGCCGAGGCTGGCGATCGCCATGGCCAGCGACATCAGCGGCATCAGCGAAAGAATGATGCCCATGTTGGTGGCCGAGGTCAGTGTCGCGGCGAAGTACGCCAGGCTCTGGTACACCGCCATGCCCAGCACGCCGAGGATGAAGATCTTGCCCAGGTTCGGGCGGATCACCGCCCAGTGGGCGACCACCGCCTTGAGCATGAACGGCGTGAACAGCAGGCCGGCCAGCAGCCAGCGATAGAAACCGATCTCCGCGGGGAAGATCGCCCCGACCGCCAGCTTGTTGATGACGGTATTGCCGGCCCAGATAAAGACGGCCAGTAACGGATAAGCGTATTGCATGAGGAAAAACCAGAACGTTGATGAAGGGTGATTATCCCTCTGTCTGGATCAAAGCCTATACTTCGATCCAGACAACCCGCCCTTGAATCCGGACAGCATGAGCAAAAAACACATCGACCTGCTGCCCTTCAGCGGTCTGCCGGCCCCGGTGTACTTCCGCTACGCCGATTTCGACGCCCACAGCCATGCGCTGGAGCATCGTCATCCCTGGGGCTGCCTGGAGTATTCGGCCCACGGCGTGATGCACATGGAGATCGCCGGCCAGCGCTTCATGTCGCCGCCGCAGTACGCCATCTGGATTCCGCCGGACACCGAGCACAGCTTCTACAGCCCGCAGCCGATCGTATACCGCGCCGTGTGCCTGGTCCCGGAGCTGTGCCGGGTGCTGCCGCAGCAGGCCTGCACCCTGGCCATCAGCGATATTCTCAAGGCGATCCTCAAGGACTTCGCCGCGCGCGATGTGCAGATCCCCGAGCAGGAAACGGACAGCCGCCTGGCCCAGGTAATGCTCGACCAGTTGCAGCAGGCGCCGGTGCATGACGGTTACCTGCCTTATGCCAGCAGCCCGGCCTTGCTCGGCGTGCTGGAGGCATTGCAGGCCGCCCCGGGGGATAACCGCGCGCTGGCCGATTGGGCGCGGCAGATCCATGTCAGCGAACGCACCCTGGCCCGGCAATTCGTGCGCGAGCTGGGCATGAGTTTTGGCGAGTGGCGCCAGCGCCTGCGCTTCCTGGCGTCCATCGAGGCGCTGGACAGTGCGCGCAGTGTCCAGGAGGTGGCGTTCGACATGGGCTACAGCAGCGCCTCGGCGTTTATCGCGATGTTCCAGCGCCAGGCCGGCTGCACGCCCGAGCAGTACCGGCGCACCAGCCTACAGAACAGGTGAACCTGTAACAGGGTTTGTCTACACTGCGCTGGAGGCCGCGCCCGTCGGTGCGGTAACAAGGAGAAAACTCCATGAAGATGCTGCGTATCCCTTTGTTGATGGTTGGCCTGCTGCTCTGTTCCCAAGGATTTGCCGCCACCGCCCAGCAGAACAAGATGACCACGTGCAACGCCGACGCCACCGCCAAAGCCCTCAAGGGCGATGAACGCAAAGCCTTTATGAGCACCTGCCTGAAAGCCACCCCGGCTGCCGCGGCGACCCCGTCCACCCCGCAGGAACGGATGAAGACCTGCAACGCCGACGCCACCGCCAAAGCCCTCAAGGGCGACGAGCGCAAGACCTTCATGAGCACCTGCCTGAAGAAGCAATAACCTTTTCCCTCGCAGGCGCGAGCTTGTTCACGATCCGGTCGCGGCAGTTTGCCTGACACACTCTGTATCGTTGATCGCCAGCAAACCCGCGCCTGTCGGCCTCGCATCGTCAGTGCAACGCTGGCAGACTGCCAATCCTTTCACGCTGTTTGTTTGAGGCTGTATGCCAACGTTTTCTCAGCGTCATCTGTTGTTGTTCAGTTGGGTGATCATCTTCGGCGGCCTGCTGCTGGTAATACCGTTGCGGCTATTACCGAGCCTGCTGGCGGGCCTGCTGGTGTTCGAACTGGTCAACATGCTCACCCCGCAATTGCAACGGCTGATCGAAGGTCGGCGGGCGCGCTGGTTGGCGGTGGCCCTGCTCGGCACCCTGGTGGTCAGCGTGCTGACGCTGCTGTTCGCCGGCGCCATCAGCTTCCTGCTGCACGAAGCGGAAAATCCGGGGGCTTCCCTGGACAAATTCATGGCGGTGGTGGACAAGGCGCGCGGCCAGTTGCCGCCGTTCCTCGACTCCTATCTGCCGGCCAGCGCGGCGGAGTTCCAGGTGGCCATCGGCGCCTGGGCCAGCAAGCACCTGAGCGAGCTGCAACTGGTGGGCAAGGACGCGGCGCACATGTTCGTGACCTTGTTGATCGGCATGGTGCTGGGGGCGATCATCGCCTTGCAGCGCGTGCCCGACCTGACCAAGCGCAAGCCGCTGGCGGCCGCGCTGTTCGACCGCCTGCACCTGCTGGTCCAGGCCTTTCGCAACATCGTGTTCGCGCAGATCAAGATTTCCCTGCTCAACACCTTCTTCACCGGGATCTTCCTCGCGCTGATCCTGCCGATGTTCGGCGTCAAGCTGCCGCTGACCAAGACCCTGATCGTGCTGACCTTCCTCTTGGGGCTGTTGCCGGTGATCGGCAACCTGATCTCCAACACCCTGATCACCATCGTCGGCATGTCGCTGTCGATATGGGTGGCCGCGGCGGCGCTGGGCTACCTGATCTTTATCCACAAGCTGGAATACTTCCTCAACGCGCGGATCGTCGGCGGGCAGATCAGTGCCAAGTCCTGGGAATTGCTGTTGGCGATGCTGGTGTTCGAGGCGGCGTTCGGCCTGCCGGGGGTGGTGGCCGGGCCGATTTATTACGCCTACCTGAAGAGTGAGTTGAAGCAGGCGGGGTTGGTTTGAGCTGACGCTATCCCTGTAGCCGCTGCCGAAGGCTGCGATCGGCCGAAGGCCGTAGCGATCTCAAAATCGCTGAAGGTCCTGCGGACCTTATCGCAGCCTGCGGCAGCGGCTACAGGGGGGGCGTTTAGCCGTAGCGTTTTTTCGCTTCGATCGCCAGGCCGCTGCCGATGCTGCCAAAGATGTTGCCTTCGACGTGGCGTGCGTTGGGCAGCATGTCCGCGACGCTCTGGCGCAGGGCCGGGATGCCGCTGGAGCCGCCGGTGAAGAACACCGTATCGACCTGGCCGACGCCGACATTGGCATCGCCCAGCAGTTGCGTGACGCTGCCGCGGATGCGCTCCAGCAGGCTGTCGATGGACGACTCGAACAGCGCCCGGCTCAAGTCCACGCTCAGGCCCGCCTCGATACGGTCCAGGGGCACCACGCGGTTGTCGGCGTGGGTCAGCTGGATCTTGGTCTCTTCCACCTCCATCGCCAGCCAGTGTCCGGCGCGCTGCTCGATCAGCTTGAACAGGCGGTCGATGCCGCCGGTGTCTTCGATGTCGTAGCGCATGCTGCCCAGGGCCAGCTGGGACTTCTGCGAGTACACCGAGTTGATGGTGTGCCAGGTCGCCAGGTTCATGTGGGTGCTGGTGGGCATGTAGGCGCCGCTCTTCATCCGGCTGCCGTAGCCGAACAGCGGCATCAGGCCCTGGAGGCTCAACTGCTTGTCGAAATCGGTCCCGCCGATGTGCACGCCGCCGGTGGCGAGGATGTCCTCGTGGCGGTTGTCCAGGCCACGGCGCTCGGGCGACAGGCGCACCAGGGAGAAGTCGGAAGTACCACCGCCGATGTCGACGATCAGCACCAGCTCTTCGCGTTCGATGGTCGACTCGTAGTCGAAGGCCGCGGCGATCGGCTCGTACTGGAAGGAGACTTCTTTGAAGCCCAGCTTGCGCGCCACTTCCACCAGGGTGTCCTGGGCCTCCTGGTCGGCGGCGGCATCGTCATCGACGAAAAACACCGGGCGGCCCAGTACCACTTCCTCGAACTCCCGGCCAGCGGCAGCTTCGGCGCGGTTCTTGAGCTGGCCGATGAACAGGCCCAGCAGGTCCTTGAACGGCATCGCCGTGCCCAGCACGCTGGTGTCGTGCTTGATCAGCTTGGAGCCCAGCAGGCTCTTCAGCGAGCGCATCAGCCGGCCTTCGTAGCCCTCCAGGTACTCATGCAGCGCCAGGCGGCCATACACCGGACGGCGTTCTTCGATGTTGAAGAAGACCACCGACGGCAGGGTGATCTTGTCGTCTTCCAGCGCAATCAGCGTTTCCATGCCGGGGCGCAGCCAGCCGACCGTGGAGTTGGACGTGCCGAAGTCGATACCGCAGGCACGGGCCGCAGATGCGTTTTTCATGTCTTTCGAGTTCCGGTTGGAAAAAACGGCCGCGCAGTGTATGCCAGTCGTTCGCAGAATCGAAGGCCGACTATCCGCTAAATCGAAACCCGCAAGCCTTGAAAGACTATTCTTTACCCCAAACTTGCAGGCATGGGCCGGGCAGCCATCGGGCGGTCGCAAGAACCGCCGCCAGCTGCCGATAAACTTCTGCTGCGCCGCGTGAGTCACAGTATTGAGATCGATCAGCCTTGACGCTGCTCAAGAGTGCATGCTGTACGTCCCGCCGCGCCACATTGATAACGGATGGTGATCCTTAGATGGACTTCAAAGACTATTACAAGATTCTCGGGGTGGAGCCGACGGCGGACGACAAGGCGATCAAGGCCGCCTATCGCAAGCTGGCGCGCAAATACCACCCTGATGTCAGCAAGGAAAAAGACGCCGAAGCCAAGTTCAAGGACGCGTCGGAAGCCTATGAAGCGCTGAAAAGCGCGGACAAGCGGGCCGAATACGACGACCTGCGGCGTTATGGCCAGCACGGCCAGCCGTTCCAGGGCCCACCGGGCTGGAAAGGCCGCGCGGATGCGGGCGGTTTCGGCGATGGCGGGGACTTTTCGGACTTCTTCAGTTCGATCTTCGGCAACCGCGGGCCGGGTTTCGGCGGTGGACAATCGCGCAGCGCCGGGCGCAGGGGGCAAGACGTGGAAATGGAATTACCGATCTTCCTGGAAGAAACCCTGTCGGCCGAGTCGAAGAAGGTCAGCTTCAAGGTGCCGCAGTACAACGCCGCCGGGCAGCATGTCAGCAACACCAGCAAGAGCCTGAACGTGAAGATCCCGGCCGGCGTCGCCGACGGCGAGCGCATCCGCCTCAAGGGCCAGGGCGCGCCCGGTGTCGGCGGCGGGGCCAATGGCGACCTGTACCTGACCATTCGTTTCGCGCCCCATCCGAAGTTCGATATCGAGGGCGAGAACCTGATCATCACCCTGCCGCTGGCCCCTTGGGAGCTGGCGCTGGGGACCGAGGTCGCGGTGCCGACCCTGACCGGCAAGATCAACCTCAAGGTGCCGGCCGGCAGCCAGAACGGCCAGCGCATGCGCGCCAAGGGCCATGGCCTGCTGAACAAGGCCGGGCATCGCGGTTATCTGTTCGTGCAGCTCAAGGCCGTGATGCCCAAGGCTTCCGGCGACGACGTCAAGGCGTTGTGGCAGGAGCTGGCGAAGAAGGCCGCCTTCAACCCGCGGGAGCATTTCTGATCCGCAACCCATTCTGATCTGGAACATAGGAGTCGCTGACCATGAGCACCCTGATCGTTCAGCTGGATATGGAAGAGTTCTGCGAGGTGGCCGATCTGCCGGCCGCCTATGTGATGGAAATCGTCGAGCACGGGATCCTCGATCCCCATGGCGCGGCGCCCCGCGACTGGCGCTTCACCGACTATGAACTGGCGGTCGCCAAGCGCGCCGCCAAGTTGCGGCGCGACCTGGAATTGGAGTGGGAAGGCGTCGCCCTGGCGCTGGAACTGCTCGACGAAGTCCGCGAGTTGCGCACGGAAAACCAGATGCTCAAGCAGCGCCTGGGGCGCCTGCTCGCCGACTGAGACTGCGCGTTATCGTTCATCGCGCTCCTACGGAGGCATGGGTGGTGATGTTGTAGCCGCTGCCGAGCCCGCGAGGCTGCGATCGGCCGCGAAGCGGTCGCAAAACCGGGCAACCCGTTCTTCCAGACACACCCCATGCCCAGGCTTTGCGAGGACTTCGTCCTCGATCGCAGCCTCGCGGGCTCGGCAGCGGCTACGGTGCGTTCGTCTCTATAGCGGTTGGAAGGCTCGGGCATCGTCCATCGCGAGCAATGGCGCGTCGGCCGGCCGCTCCTACAGAAGCATGGGCAGCGGCTACAGGGTTCTGTGTTGGCGGCTACAACGATTCGGCGCGGGATACTCGTGGCAGGGTCACGGTGAAGGTGGTGCCATCGCTCTCGTTGGAGCTGACCTCTATGCTGCCCTGGTGGGCGGTGACCACTTCCTTGACGATGAACAGGCCCAGGCCGAGGCTGGTGGAAGGGCTGCCGAGCTCTTCGTTGGCACTGCGCACCAGGGGATCGAAGAGGGTGCCTAGGGCTTCCTTGGGAATCGGCGGGCCGTAGTTGTGGATGGTCAGCAGCACCTGCTCGGCGCTGCCAGTGAGGGTCACGGTCACGGTGCGACTGTTGTTGCCATGCTGCAGGGCATTGCCGATCAGGTTCTGCAGCATCTGTTCGATACGCCCGCGATCCCAGATGCCATGGCTGTCGCCATGGAAGTTCAGCGCCGGTGTGCAGTCCGGCTGGCCGGCGCAGGCTTCGTCCATGGCTGCCTTGATGGCACTGGCCATGTCCATGGGCGCCGGCTCGATGGGCAGGCTGCTGCCCAGGCGGCTGCGCACGAACTCCAGCAGGTCGCCGACCATCGCCGCCATGTGCCTGGCGCCACTCTTGATCCGCGACACATAGGCCAGCGCATCGGCGTCCAGCGCGACTTTGCGCGCCAGCATCTCGGTGGACATGCTCACCGCCTGCAAGGGCGCGCGCAGGTCGTGGCCGAGAATCGCCAGGAAGATATCCCGCGAGCGGTTGACCTGCTCGGCATAGGCCGTGGTGGATTCGGCCAGCGCCTCGTCGATGGTTTCGTTGAAACGGATCATGTCCTGGAAATAGGCCAGCTGCGGCGACTCCAGGCTGGTGACCCAGAGACGGATCACGCAGGCGCGCAGGTGGCGGAATTCCGAGGTCATCTGTACCAGGTCGAAGCCGACGTTGTGGCGCAATTCGCCATGGCTGGCGGCGGCCTCGTCGAGGCTCGGGGTCTTCTCCGGGCCTTCGCCCCTGGCCTTGGCCGCCTGTTCGCTGGCGGTCTGGGCGGTGCGCATGTCGCGAGCGGCGGCCAGCAGGATGGACTTGGCATGGTCGCGCAATTGCAGGCGGGTCAGGGAGTCGGTTTCGGGGGCGATGGATCGGGCGAATTGCTCCCACTCATCAACGATTCGATCAACCTGTTGCACGATGAAGTCGGGTAGACGCATGGCCGGGAACCTTGTCAGGCAGCAAGAGTGAGAACGGCCTGTCGAATTCTAGCCGCGATTGAGCCGTTCAACACGGCAAGACGTCCGGCTTTGCTGACCGTTGGGCGGCCCGCATGGGCGCCCGTTGGATCCAGGTTTCTAGAACAGAAAGTAGCGCTGGGCCATCGGCAACACGTCCGCCGGCTCGCACCACAGCAGCACACCGTCGGCCTTGACCTGATAGGTCTGCGGGTCGACCTCGATATCCGGCAGGTAGTCGTTGTGGATCAGGTCGGTCTTTTGCACGTCGCGGCAGCCCTTGACCACCGCGATCTGCTTTTTCAGCCCCAGTTGCTGCGGCACCCCGGCCTCCAGCGCGGCCTGGCTGATAAAGGTCAGGCTGGTGGCGTGCCGACTGCCGCCGTAACTGGCGAACATCGGCCGGTAATGCACCGGCTGCGGGGTCGGGATCGAGGCGTTGGCGTCGCCCATCAGGCTGGCGGCGATGGCCCCGCCCTTGAGGATCAGCGTCGGCTTGACCCCGAAGAACGCCGGACGCCAGAGCACCAGGTCGGCCCATTTGCCGATTTCGATGGAGCCCACTTCGTGGCTGATGCCGTGGGTGATCGCCGGATTGATGGTGTATTTGGCGATGTAGCGCTTGACCCTAAAGTTGCTGTTGCCGGCACCGTCGCCCGGCAGCGGGCCGCGCTGGCGGTGCATCTTGTCGGCGGTCTGCCAGGTGCGGGTGATGACCTCGCCGACCCGGCCCATGGCCTGGCTGTCGGAGCTGATCATCGAGAAGGCGCCCAGGTCGTGGAGGATGTCTTCGGCGGCGATGGTTTCGCGGCGGATGCGGCTTTCGGCGAAGGCCACGTCCTCGGCGATGCTCGGGTCGAGGTGGTGGCAGACCATCAACATGTCCAGGTGTTCGTCGATGGTGTTGCGGGTGAACGGCCGAGTCGGGTTGGTCGAGCTCGGCAGCACGTTGGGGAAACCGCAGGCCTTGATGATGTCCGGGGCGTGGCCGCCGCCGGCGCCTTCGGTGTGGTAGGTGTGGATGGTGCGGCCCTTGAAGGCGCCGAGGGTGGTTTCGACGAAGCCCGACTCGTTGAGGGTGTCGGTGTGGATCGCCACCTGCACATCGTACTGGTCGGCGACGCTCAGGCAGTTGTCGATGCTGGCCGGGGTGGTGCCCCAGTCTTCGTGGAGCTTGAGGCCGATGGCCCCGGCCTTGACCTGCTCGATCAGAGGCTCCGGCAGGCTGGCGTTGCCCTTGCCGGTGAAGCCGATGTTCATCGGGAACGAGTCCGCCGCCTGGAGCATGCGCGCCATGTGCCAGGGCCCGGAGGTGCAGGTGGTGGCGTTGGTGCCGGTGGCCGGCCCGGTGCCGCCGCCGATCATGGTGGTGACGCCGCTCATCAGCGCCTCTTCGATCTGCTGCGGGCAGATGAAGTGGATATGGGTGTCGATGCCGCCGGCGGTGAGGATCATGCCTTCGCCGGCGATCACTTCGGTGCTGGCGCCGACGGCGATGGTCACGTCGGGCTGGATGTCCGGGTTGCCGGCCTTGCCGATGGCGGCGATGCGCCCGTCCTTCAGGCCGACGTCGGCCTTGACGATGCCCCAGTGATCGATGATCAGCGCGTTGGTGATCAGGGTGTCGACCACCTCGGCCGCGAGCAGCTGGCCCTGGCCCATGCCGTCGCGGATCACCTTGCCGCCGCCGAACTTCACTTCTTCGCCGTAGGTGGTGAAGTCCTTCTCGACTTCGATCCACAGCTCGGTGTCGGCCAGGCGCACCTTGTCGCCGACGGTGGGGCCGAACATGTCGGCGTAGGCTTGTCTTGAAATCTTCATGTGCTTGCCTTGGGATTCAATTGGATTTGAGACCGCTCGCGTAGCTCGCTATTCGCGGGCAAGCCTCGCTCCTACATTTGATCGCATTCCCTTGTAGGAGCGAGGCTTGCCCGCGATGGCGTCAGAACAGGCAATGCACCTCAAAGGTCGCCCATGACCCGCCCGGCGAAACCGAACACCCGGCGATGCCCGGCCAGGTCCACCAGTTCCACCTCGCGGGTCTGCCCCGGCTCGAAGCGCACGGCGGTGCCGGCCGGGATGTTCAGGCGCATGCCTCGGCTGGCGGCGCGGTCGAAGGTCAGGGCGTCGTTGGTTTCGAAAAAGTGATAGTGCGAGCCCACCTGGATCGGCCGGTCGCCGCTGTTGGCGACGCTCAGGCTGAGGGTGCGGCGGCCGGCGTTGAGTTCGATGTCGCCGGGCTGGATCTGGTATTGGCCTGGAATCATACGGGTTGCCCCAGAGTCTTGAAGTAAATGGCGGTCGGGCTGTAGGCGCCGTCCGGGCTTTGGCAGTAGTTCGGCAGTTCGCCGACGCGGGTGTAGCCGAGGGCGCTGTAGAAGGCTTCGGCGTCCGAACCGGCTTCGGTGTCCAGGTACAACAGGCCGCGCTTGTGCTGGCGCGCCGCGAGCTCCACGGCGTGCATCAATTGCTGGCCCAGGCCACGGCGGCGGGCGTCGTGGCGCACCTGGAGCTTCTGCACTTCGGCGCGATTGAGGCCGTTGGGTTTCTGGCACAGCGCCAGTTGCACGCTGGCCAGGACCCGCTCGTCCTGCACCACCACCCACAGCAACAGGCTGCCGTCGGCCACGCTGGCCTGGACGCTGTTGACGTAGGCGCGGGCCTGTTCCTCGTCGAGGTCGGCCATGAAACCCACCGAGGCGCCGTGGCCCACGGCGTCGAACAACAGATCAATCAACCCCTGGCGATAGTGGGCAAAGCTCTCCGCATGGACTCGACGCAGTTGGGCAGCGTTCATCGGGTATCACTCCTTGTGGATAGTGGGCGGTAGCGCCCCCGGATCGAGGGTCAGTTGCATGAACGTCAGGTCCAGCCAGCGCCCGAACTTGGTGCCCACTTGCGGCATCTGTCCGGTGGTGACGAAGCCCAGGCGTTCGTGCAGGCGGATCGAGGCGGCATTGCCGCTTTCGATGGCCGCGACCATCACGTGCTTGTCGCAGGTCCTGGCGCGTTCGATCAGCGCTTGCATCAGGCGCGGGCCGAGGCCGTTGCCGCGCTGGTCGTTGCGCACATAGACCGAGTGCTCGACGGTATGGCGGAAACCGTCGAAGGGCCGCCAGTCGCCGAACGAGGCATAGCCGAGCACGCTGTCGTCGGCGTCGACCGCCACCAGCACCGGATAGCCCTGGGCCTGACGGGCGCTGAACCAGGCCTGGCGATTGCCCAGGTCCACGGCCTGCTCGTTCCAGATCGCCGTGGTGTTAAGCACGGCGTCGTTATAGATATCGCGGATCGCCGGCAGGTCGGCATGCACGGCATCGCGGATGGAATACGTCATGGCGCGGCCTCAGGCGATCGGTTGATGGACGGTGACCAGCTTGGTGCCGTCGGGGAAAGTCGCTTCCACCTGGATTTCCGGAATCATCTCCGGGATGCCTTCCATCACCTGTTCGCGGGTCAGCAGGGTGGTGCCGTAGTGCATCAGTTCGGCCACGGTCTGGCCGTCGCGGGCGCCTTCGAGCAGCGCCGCGGAAATGTAGGCCATGGCTTCCGGGTAATTGAGCTTCACCCCCCGGGCCAGGCGCCGTTCGGCCACCAGGCCGGCGGTGAAGATCAGCAGTTTGTCTTTTTCGCGTGGGGTCAGGTCCATCGTTGGCAATCCGTTGTTGTAGGAGCGAGCTTGCTCGCGAAAAGTGTTAGCGATAATGCGTACTGCCTGAAGGAGCGCGGTGACTTGGCGTTTTTCGCGAGCAAGCTCGCTCCTACAGGGACATGGATATTCATGTGCTCCAGATCCTCGGCGGCAGCGCCTCGCGGCCCAGCAGGGCGGGGCGCAGCAGGCGCCACAGGTCGATCAGCCAGGCGCGGGCCAGCAGCGCTTCGCTGGCCAGGCAGCGGGCTACCAGCAGGCCGGGCAGTTGCGTCAGGTCGCCGCGCACGGCATGAGGCAGTGCGCGGCAGCGTTCCAGCAACGGGCTGTCGATTTCGCCGGTAGCCAGCAAGGTGGCGAAGACCGGCTGGCCGTCCAGGCCGATCGGCGAGTCGAGCAAGCCGTCGCCGCCGACAATGCGCTGGCGTTCGTGCCAGAGCAACTGGCCGTCGCGGCGGATGTCCAGGTGCGACTGGAAATGCCCGAGGTCGAAACGTTCGTTGCTGGCGGGGCGCCCGAGGGCCACCAGGTCCCAGTAGAACAGCCGGGCGTCGCCTTGCAGTTCGATACGGGTGCTCAGCTCGGCCTGGGCGGCGCTGAACACGATGGTTTCCTGGGGCAGCCATTCCAGGGTGGCACCGGCGGCGACGCTCAAGTCCAGGGTCTGATAGGCCGGCCCGGTGGCGCGATACCACTTGGCGGCGCCGGGGCTGGTCAGTTGCGCCCAGGCATCGCGCTCGACGCTGGCGCGGATCTGCAGGCGGTCGCCGCCGGCAATCCCGCCGGGCGGATGCACGATGATGTGCTGGCAGACTTCGGGGCCTTCGGCGTACAGGTGCTTCTGCACCCGCAGCGGGCCCTTGTGCCGGCGCTGCACCGGGCGCGTGCTGTCGCCAAAGCGGGCGTAGCCGAGTTCCAGCTCGGCATGCCAGCTGGGGGTGAACAGGGCGGTGTGGGCAGGCAGATTCATGATTCGTGCTTAATGTCGGGACGTTACAGGTTAGATCGTAACCAGTCCGCGTACACCCTCGGCTTCCATATTTTCACCGCGGCCCTGCTGGACGATTTCGCCCCGGGACATCACCAGGTACTGATCGGCCAGTTCGGCGGCGAAGTCGTAGAACTGTTCCACCAGCAGGATCGCCATGTCGCCGCGTGCCGCGAGTTTCTTGATCACCGCGCCGATCTCCTTGATCACCGACGGCTGGATGCCCTCGGTGGGCTCGTCGAGGATCAACAGCCGTGGCCGGCTGGCCAGGGCGCGGCCGATGGCCAGCTGCTGTTGCTGACCGCCGGACAGGTCGCCGCCGCGCCGCTGCTTCATTTGCAGCAGCACCGGGAACAGCTCGTAGATAAAGGCCGGCACTTCCTTGGCCTCTTTCGCGCCAAAACGCGACAGCCCCATCAGCAGGTTTTCTTCCACGGTCAGGCGGCCAAAGATTTCCCGGCCCTGGGGCACGTAGGCGATACCGGCGTGTACCCGCTGATGGGGCTTGTAGGCGGTGATCGCCTGGCCTTCCCAGTTCACCGCGCCTTCCCTGGCCGGCAGCAGGCCCATCAGGCATTTGAGCAGGGTGGTCTTGCCCACCCCGTTGCGCCCGAGCAGGCAGGTGACCTCGCCGACCTTCACCTCGAAGCTCAGGCCCCGCAGGATGTGGCTACCGCCGTAGTACTGGTGCAGGTGTTGGACTTGTAGCATTGGAACTCCGTTAGTAGGGCTTCAAGCGGCAAGCTTCAAGCTGCAAGTAAGGGCGGGGGATGTGGCTTTGCTGTTCACTTGCCGCTTGAAGCTTGCGGCTTGAAGCTGGCCGATCATCTGCCCAAATAGACTTCAACGACACGTTCATCGGCCTGCACCTGTTCCAGCGACCCTTCGGCTAGCACGCTGCCCTGGTGCAGCACGGTGACGTGGTCGGCGATCGAGCCGACGAAGCCCATGTCGTGCTCCACCACCATCAGCGAATGCTGGCCCGCCAGGCGCTTGAACAGCTCGGCGGTGAACTCGGTCTCGGCGTCGGTCATGCCCGCCACCGGCTCGTCGAGCAGCAGCAGTTGCGGGTCCTGCATCAGCAGCATGCCGATCTCCAGGAACTGCTTCTGGCCGTGGGACAGCAGGCCGGCCTGGCGCTCCACCGAGGCGGTCAGGCGAATGGTTTCCAGCACTTCGTCGATGCGGTCCTTCTGCTCGCCGGAGAGTTTCGCCCGCAGGCTGGCCCATACCGACTTGTCGGTCTTCTGCGCCAGCTCCAGGTTTTCGAACACGCTCAGGGCCTCGAACACCGTGGGCTTCTGGAACTTGCGGCCGATGCCGGCCTGGGCGATCTGCACCTCGCTCATCTGCGTCAGGTCCAGGGTTTCGCCGAACCAGGCCTTGCCGTGGGTGGGCCGGGTCTTGCCGGTGATCACGTCCATCAGGGTGGTCTTGCCCGCGCCGTTGGGGCCGATGATGCAGCGCAGCTCGCCGACGCCGATGTACAGGTTGAGGTCGTTGAGCGCCTTGAAACCGTCGAAGCTGACGCTGATGTCTTCCAGGGTCAGGATGGTGCCGTGGCGGGTGTTCAGGCCCTTGCCGGCGGCCTGGCCGAGGCCGATGGCGTCGCGGCTGCTACCCGCGTCCTTATTGGGTTCGAGGATGGGCTCAAGCATGAAGTCAGCCGTCGCAGTGACTCTCATTGTTCACCTCGTTTTTTCAGCAGGCCGATTACACCTTTAGGCAGGTACAGGGTCACGACGATAAACAGCGCGCCGAGGAAGAACAGCCAGTATTCCGGGAAGGCCACGGTGAACCAGCTCTTCATGCCGTTGACCACGCCGGCGCCGAGCAGCGGGCCGATCAGCGTGCCGCGACCGCCCAGGGCGACCCACACGGCGGCCTCGATGGAGTTGGTCGGCGACATTTCGCTGGGGTTGATGATGCCCACCTGCGGCACGTACAGGGCGCCGGCCAGGCCGCAGAGCACTGCGCTCAGCACCCAGACGAACAGCTTGAAGCCGCGCGGGTCGTAGCCGCAGAACATCAGGCGGTTCTCGGCATCGCGCAGCGCGGTCAGCACCCGGCCGAACTTGCTCCGGGCCAGGCGCCAGCCGATGTACAGGCTGGCCACCAGCAACAGCACGGTGGCCAGGAACAGCACCGCGCGGGTGCCCGGCTCGGTGATGCCGAAGCCGAGGATGGTGCGGAAGTTGGTGAAGCCGTTGTTGCCGCCAAAGCCGGTCTCGTTGCGAAAGAACAGGAGCATGCCGGCGAAGGTCAGGGCCTGGGTCATGATCGAGAAATACACGCCCTTGATCCGCGAGCGGAAGGCGAAGAAACCGAACACCAGCGCCAGCAAGCCCGGCGCCAGCACCACCAGGCACATCGCCCAGAGGAAGCTGCCGGTGCCGCTCCAGTACCAGGGCAGCTCGCTCCACGAAAGGAAGGTCATGAACGCCGGCAGGCTGTCCCCCGCGGCCTGGCGCATCAGGTACATGCCCATGGCGTAGCCGCCGAGGGCGAAGAACAGGCCATGGCCCAGGGACAGCAGCCCGGCATACCCCCAGACCAGGTCCAGGGCCAGGGCGACTATGGCGTAGCAGAGGATCTTGCCCACCAGGGTCAGGGTGTAGGCCGAGACGTGCAGCGAGTTGTCCGGCGCCAGCAGCGAGAGCAGCGGCAGGGCCAGCAGCACCGCCAGGATCAGCGCGCCGACGGCGACCGAGACCTTGGGCCCGGCTTTCTGGCTGGCGGTAATGAGCAATGGTTGATTCATCAGTCGATCACCCGTCCTTTCAATGCGAAGAGGCCTTGCGGACGTTTCTGGATAAACAGAATGATCAGCGCGAGGATCAGGATCTTGCCGAGCACGGCGCCGATCTGCGGTTCGAGAATCTTGTTGGCTACCCCTAAGCCGAATGCGGCGAACACGCTACCGGCCAACTGGCCGACGCCGCCGAGCACCACCACCAGGAACGAGTCGATGATGTAGCTCTGGCCCAGGTCCGGGCCGACGTTGCCGATCTGGCTCAGGGCCACGCCACCGAGGCCGGCGATGCCGGAGCCGAGGCCGAAGGCGAGCATGTCGACCCGTCCTGTCGGTACGCCGCAGCAGGCGGCCATGTTGCGGTTCTGGGTGACCGCGCGCACGTTCAGGCCCAGGCGGGTCTTGTTCAGCAGCAGCCACGTGAGGACGACGACAAACAGCGCGAAGGCGATGATCACGATGCGGTTGTAGGGCAGCACCAGGTTGGGCAGCACCTGGATCCCGCCGGACAGCCAGGCCGGGTTCGACACCTCGACGTTCTGCGCGCCGAACACCAGGCGCACCAGCTGGATCAGCATCAGGCTGATGCCCCAGGTGGCGAGCAGGGTTTCCAGGGGCCGGCCGTAGAGGTGGCGGATCACCGTGCGTTCCAGGGCCATGCCGATGCCGGCGGTGACGAAGAACGCCACCGGCAGGGCGATCAGCGGGTAGAACTCGATGGCCTGCGGGGCGTAGCGCTGGAACAGCAACTGCACCATGTAGGTGGAGTAGGCGCCGAGCATCAGCATCTCGCCGTGAGCCATGTTGATCACCCCGAGCAGGCCGAAGGTGATCGCCAGGCCCAGGGCCGCCAGCAGCAGGATCGAGCCCAGGGACATGCCGCTGAAGGCCTGGCCGAGCACTTCGCCCACCAGCAGCTTGCGCTTGACCTGGGCCAGGCTGGTTTCGGCAGCAGTGCGCACCCCGGCATCGGCTTCCACCCCGGGTTCGAGCAGGCCTTCGAGGCGGGTGCGGGCCAGCGGGTCGCCGGTTTCACCCAGCAGGCGTACCGCGGCCAGGCGCACGGCCGGGTCGCTGTCCACCAGTTGCAGGTTGGCCAGGGCCAGGCTCAGGGCGTCATGCACGCCCTGGTCCTGTTCGGCGGCCAGGCTGGCATCGAGGAATTTCAACTGCGCCGGCTTGGCGCTTTTCTGCAACTGCTGCGCGGCGGCCAGACGGATGTTGGCATCGCTGGCGAGCAGTTGATGGCTGGCCATGGCGGTGTCGATCAGGCCGCGCAGGCGATTGTTCAGGCGCAAGGTCTTGGCTTGCCCATCGACGGTCAGATGGCCTTGCTGCAAGGCGCCGAGCAGTTCGAGGCGCGCCGGGTCGGGTTGCGCGGCCCAGCTTTCCAGGAGCCTGGCCTGTTGCGTGGCGTTGGCCGCGACGAAGTCTTCGGCATCGCCGGCCCTGGCGGCCAAGGGCAGCAACAGCAGGCAGGCGAGAATGAAACGGTAGAGGGCAGTGGGCATATCGATGTCCTTGAAAGGTCCGGATGACCTCGCGGTACACCCGGACACCTGTAGGAGCGAGCTTGCTCGCGATGAGGCCCGCAGGACCTCCAGCGGTGATTGCTCTTGCGACCGCTTCGCGGTCGATCGCGAGCAAGCTCGCTCCTACAGGGAAGGCGTCAGACCTGAGGTCAGGATCAGTTGCTCTTCACCGCGTAATCCGGCTTCTTGTCGTTGCCCGGGATGAACGGGCTCCACGGCTGGGCGCGGATCGGGCCTTCGGTCTGCCAGACCACATTGAACTGACCGTCCGGCTGGATCTCGCCGATCATCACCGGCTTGTGCAGGTGGTGGTTGGTCTTGTCCATGGTCAGGGTGTAGCCCGACGGTGCGGCGAAGGTCTGGCCGGCCAGGGCTTCGCGGACTTTGTCGACGTCGGTGGACTTGGCTTTCTCCACCGCCTGGGCCCACATGTGGATGCCGACGTAGGTGGCTTCCATCGGGTCGTTGGTCACGGCTTTATCCGCGCCCGGCAGCTTCTTGGCCTTGGCGTAGGCTTTCCAGTCGGCGACGAACTTCTGGTTCACCGGGTTCTCCACGGACTCGAAGTAGTTCCAGGCCGCGAGGTTGCCCACCAGCGGCTTGGTGTCGATGCCGCGCAGTTCTTCCTCGCCCACGGAGAAGGCCACCACCGGTACGTCGGTGGCTTTCAGGCCCTGGTTGGCCAGTTCCTTGTAGAACGGCACGTTGGAGTCGCCGTTGACCGTGGAGATGACTGCGGTCTTGCCGCCGGCGGAGAATTTCTTGATGTTGGCGACGATGGTCTGGTAGTCGCTGTGGCCAAACGGGGTGTAGACCTCTTCGATGTCCTTGTCGGCCACGCCCTTGGAATGCAGGAACGAGCGCAGGATCTTGTTGGTGGTGCGCGGGTAGACATAGTCGGTGCCGAGCAGGAAGAAGCGCTTGGCGCTGCCGCCGTCTTCGCTCATCAGGTATTCCACCGCCGGGATCGCCTGCTGGTTAGGCGCCGCGCCGGTGTAGAACACGTTCGGCGACATCTCTTCGCCCTCGTATTGCACCGGGTAGAACAGCAGGCCGTTGAGTTCCTCGAACACCGGCAGCACCGACTTGCGCGACACCGAGGTCCAGCAGCCGAACACCACGGCGACCTTGTCCTGGGTCAGCAGCTGCCGGCCTTTCTCGGCGAACAGCGGCCAGTTCGACGCCGGGTCGACCACCACCGCCTCGAGCTTTTTACCGTTGACGCCGCCCTTGGCGTTGATCTCGTCAATGGTCATCAGCGCCATGTCCTTGAGCGAGGTTTCGGAGATCGCCATGGTCCCCGACAGCGAATGCAGGATGCCGACCTTGATGGTCTCGGCGGCCTGGACGGTCCAGGTCATGCCCATCGCGGCAATGCTTGCCGTGAGTGTGAAAGCCTTGATCAAGCTGCGACGCTTCATTGTGCGATCTCCATGAACTTATGAGTTTTCTTGGTTGGCAGATGCGGACTACTGAAGGGCTGTTTTGCAAGGGGTGTGCCTAGTCGGCACAGGGCATGAAAACGTCGCTTTTACGGAGCAGGGGAGAAAGCTGGCGCACCAATGCGGGGCCATCAGGCGTCTTTGGTGCGGGCGAATGCGCTCCGTTGGTGCTGGTGGCGACCGCCTTTGTAGCCGCTGCCGCAGGCTGCGATCGCGACCGAAGGGCGCGCAAGGCTTCAAGATCGCCGAAGGCCTTCGGCCTTATCGCAGCCTGCGGCAGCGGCTACAGGGCAGCGTCCGCTAAACCGTGCGCATTGTTCTTCTGCAGGAGCGAGTGGGCGGCGATCCGACTTGCCCGCGATGGCGGCGCATCAGGCACACCGCTTTTTCAGCGGCGGCGCATCAGGCCGATAAAGAACAGCCCACCGATGGCCGCCGTGGCCACGCCTATGGGCAGGTCTTCGGGGGCGATCAGGGTGCGGGCGGCGACGTCGACCCAGACCAGGAACACGCTGCCCAGCAACACGCACACCGGCAACAGCCGACGATGCTCGGCGCCGACCAGACGCCGGGCAATATGCGGCACCATCAGCCCGACGAAGCCGATGGAACCGCTGATGGACACCAGCACCCCGGTCATCAGCGAAGCGATCAGGAACACCCGCAGCCGCACATTGCGGGCATTCAGGCCGAGGGTCACCGCGGTCTGCTCGCCGGCCATCAGCGCGTTCAACGGCCGCGCCATGCCCAGCAGCAGGACCAGCCCGAGCAGCACGCTGGCCGCCGGCACCGCCAGCAGTTCCCAGCGCGCCAGGCCCAGCCCGCCGAGCATCCAGAACATCACCGCCGAACTGGCGCGGTGGTCGCCCATGAACAGCAGCAGGTTGGCCACCGCCATCATCACGAAGGACACCGCCACCCCGCACAACAGCAGGCGGTCGCTGTCGAGCCGGCCATGGCGCGCGGCGATGCCGAGCACCAGCAACATGCTCGCCAGGGCACCGATAAAGGCGGCGATGGGCAGGGTCAGCAGGCCGACGATTTCACCCACATGCAGCACCACGATCACCGCGCCCAGGGTGGCGCCGGAGGTCACGCCGAGCAGGTGCGGATCGGCCAGCGGGTTGCGCGTCACCGCTTGCAGCACCGCGCCGATCAAGGCCAGCCCGGCGCCGACCAGGGCGCCGAGCAGCATGCGCGGCACGCGGATCAGCCAGACGATATGTTCCTGCCCGGCGCTCCAGTCCACCTCGCCCAGGCCGAGGGCCTTGTGCAGCAGGATGCGCCAGACCACGTCCACCGGCACCCGCGCCGAGCCGAAACCCAGGGACAGTACGCAGGACGCCAGCAACAACGCGCCGAGGGCAGTTAGCAGCAAGGCATAACGACGATCGATCATGCGCCGTGGAAACCCTTGGCCAGGGTTTGCACCGCTTCGACGTTATCGATGCCCGGCGTGGCCTGCACGTAGGGGATCACGATGAAGCGCTGGTTGCGGATCGCGTCCACCGATTGCAGCGCCTTGTTGTTGAGCAGGAACTGCTGCTTCTGTTCGGCGCTGATCTCGCTGTAGTCGACGATCACGATCACCTGCGGGTTGCGCTCGACCACGGTTTCCCAGTTGACCCGGGTCCAACTGGCCTCCACGTCGTCGAGGATGTTGCGTCCGCCGGCGGCGTCGATCAGCGCCTGGGGCATGCCCAGGCGGCCGGAGGTCATGGCGCGGTCTTCGCCGCTGTCGTAGAGGAACACCCGAGGTTTTTCCGTGGGCAGGTCCTGCTGGATCGCGGCGACCTGTTGCTGCATGTCGGCGATCAACTGGTTGGCGCGGTCCTGCACATCGAAGATCCGCCCCAGGTTGCGCAGGTCGTTGTAGGTGTCGTCGAGGCTGGCCGGCGGGCGCTTCATCACGAAGGCGCAGGACTCGGTCAGCTCCAGCACATTGATGCCCAGCGGCGTCAGGGTCTGCGGGGTCAGGTCGCCGCCGACGCGCATGCCGTAGTCCCAGCCGGCGAAGAAGAAATCGACATTGGCGTCGAGCAGGGTTTCCACCGACGGGTACTTGGCCGCCAGCTCCGGCAGGCCGTCGAGGATGGTCCGCATCTCGGGCGTCACCGCCTTCCAGCCGCTGATGCCGCTGTAGCCGACCATTCGCGACTTGAGGCCGAGGGCGAGCATCATCTGGGTCATGTTGATGTCGTGGCTCAGGGCGTGTTTCGGCGTTTCCTTGAAGGTCACCTCGCGGTTGCAGCTGTGGATGGTCAGCGGGTAACGGGTGGCTTCGGCGCAGGCCTGGCCGGCGAGCAGCGACAGGGCCAGGCACAGGCTGGAGCGAAACAGGCTGTTGAGTGAGACGCGCAGGGTCATGGTTGGGTTATCCAGGTGATTCGTGGGTAGCCGGACAGCGGGTGTTGGTCGACCAGGGCCTGGACGCCGAACACCTGCTGCAGCAGTTCGCGGGTCAGCACTTCGGCCGGTGTGCCGCTGGCGACGATGCGCCCGTGATCGATCACATACAGGCGATCGCAGAAGGCCGCGGCGAGGTTCAGGTCATGGATGCTGGCGAGGGTGCCGATGCCCAGGCGCTTGACCCGTTGCAGCAGCTCCAGCTGGTAGCGTGGGTCGAGGTGGTTGGTCGGCTCGTCGAGGATCAGCAGTTGCGGTTGCTGGGCCAGGGCGCGGGCCAGGATGACGCGCTGCTTTTCGCCGCCGGACAAGGTAGCGAAGGCATGCGCCTCGAAACCCAGCAGGCCCACCGACTCCAGCGCCTGGCGGGCGATGGCGCGGTCTGCGGCGCTGTCGCCGTCGAACAGGCCCTTGTGCGGCGTGCGGCCCATGGCGACCACTTCTGCGACGGTCAGGCCGAAGGCCTCGGGAAACTCCTGCAACACCACGGCGATGCGTTGCGCGCACCAGCGCGGTGTCTGTTTCCAGACGTTGTAGTGATCGAGCCGGACTTCGCCCTGGTCCGGCCGGCTGAAGCGATAGCTGCAACGCAGCAGGCTGGTCTTGCCGCTGCCGTTGGGGCCGATCAGCCCGACGAACTCCCCCGGCGCCACGCGCAGGCTGGCCTCACGCAGCTGGAACTGGTGATGACAGTGGCCCTGGCCCAGGGGCGTCCAGGCCAGGTTGGTGAGGTTCAGCGAGGTCATGCGGTTGCTCTTGAATACGGGGTGATGCGACAGGCGTCGTCGCGGGCAAGTCGGATCACCGCCCGCTCTGTAGGAGCGAGGCTTGCCCGCGATGGGGCCATCGGCTCAAAACTGATAATCGGCGGTCACGAAAAACGACCGCGGTTCGCCGAGGATCCATTGCTGGCCCTCATTGTATTGGCTTTGCGCGTACTGCCGGTCGAACAGATTGTTCAGCTGCAAACCGAAGGTGGTGTTGCGCAGGGCTTTCCACGACAGCACCGCATCGACCACGGTGTAGCTGGGCAGTTCGTTGCGGTTGGCCAGGTCGGCATAACGGGCATCGACATAACGCACCCCGGCGCCGGCTCGCAGGTTATCGGTCACCGCCTTGTTCAGCCACAGGTTGGCGGTGCGCCGCGGCACGTCCACCGGG
Source organism: Pseudomonas sp. RW409 (assembly GCF_003184125.1). Taxonomy (NCBI): domain Bacteria; kingdom Pseudomonadati; phylum Pseudomonadota; class Gammaproteobacteria; order Pseudomonadales; family Pseudomonadaceae; genus Pseudomonas; species Pseudomonas sp. RW409. The sequence continues at coordinate 282,426 of NZ_QHHP01000034.1, forward strand.
CGATTGCCACTGCGCGAGACGAACCGGTTGCCGACCTGCTCTTCGAAGTCGTCGTACTGGGCCTTGACGATGGCGGCGTTGGCTTGCAGCTGCCAGGCGTGCGGCAGTTGCAGGTCGAGGCTGGCTTCCAGGCCGCGTGACGACTGCTGGCCGACCTGTTGCTTGAGTGTCGGGTTGCCCGGGTCGTCGGTCAGCAGCTTCTTCTTGACGATGTGATAGGCCGCCAGGGTCCACTCGCCGCGCTGGTCCCAGAACATCTGCTTGAGGCCGATCTCGCTCTGCCGGGCGCGGGCCAGGTCGTATTGCTGCTGGCTCGGGCTCAGGGAAATCAGGCCGCCGACGCCGTCGGTACTGGTGGCGTACTGGCCGTAGAACGAAGTGTCCGGCGTCAGGGCGAACACCAGGCCGACCTTCCAGTTGTTGCCGGTCAGGGTCTTGTCGCTCTGGCTGCCGTCCACCAGGTTGTCGCGATCCACCTGCACGTAGTCGCGGCGCACGCCGGTCACCAGCGACCAGCGCTCGCTCAGTTGGGTACGGTTTTCGGCGAAGGCCGACATCTGTTTGGTGGTGCTCTGGAACTGCGGGCGATAGGCCGAGGCGCTGTCGAAACGGCCCTTGTCCGGGTGTTGCAGATCCAGCGGCTGGCCATCCGGCAGCGCATCGTTGAACGGCGAGTTGCTGTTGAGCTGGAAGCGGATGCGGTTGTAATCGACCCCGGCCAGGGTCTGGCTGTCGAGGCCGAACAGGCTGTGCTTGAAGGTGAAGGTCTGGCGATCGCCGACCTGCTCCTGCTGGTGCTTGATGGCGAAGTTGCCGCTGCGCAGAAGCTGCTGGCCGGCGGTGTCCCAGTTGTAGTTTTCGGCGTTCTGCCAGCGCCGTTGGGCCTTGAGGTAATACAGCTCGTTGCTGGCGCTGACGCTGTCGGAGAGCTGCCACTCGCTGGTCAGGCGCGTCCACTGATCGTTGTAGTGCTGCTTGTCGTTGCCGATGTTGTAGTTCTTGTCCCGCAGGCCCTCATGGAAGCGGCCATTGACCAGCGGGGTGCCGAAATAATTCATCGGCTGCTGGTCGCCGTAGTCGTGGGCGAGGGTGAAGGCCAGGTCGTCCGTGGCCTGCCAGCGCAGCGCCGCGCTGATGAAGTCGCTGGCGCTGTCGCCGCGATCGATCCAGCCGTTGCTGCGTAGGCGGTTGAGGTTCAGGCGATAGCTCAGGGTGTCGCTCAGCGAGCCGCCGCTGTCGAGGGCCTGCTGCTGGCTGTCGTAGGAGCCGTAGCCGAGGCGCAGGTGGTTTTCGATTTCGCCGGCGAAGGGTTTCTTCGGAATCACGTTGACCACCGCGCCGGTGGCGCCTTCGCCATACAGCACCGAGGCCGGGCCGCGCAGCACATCCACCCGTTCCACCGACCAGGTGTCCACCGGGAAGGTCACGGTGCCCATGCCGCTGTACAGGCGATTGCCGTCATACAACTGCATCACCGAACCCTGGCCGGTAAAACCACGGGCCGACAACGAAGTGCCGCCGTCGCCGGGTGTGCCGGTACGGCTGATCCCGGTGCCGCGCGACACCGCGTCCTGCACGCTGCGGTCGCCACGCTGGCGAGTGCGCTCGCCGCTCAGGCTCTCGGTGCTGGCCGGGGTTTCCAGGGCGCTCAGGCCCAGGCGCGAGCCGGCGGTGGTCGGGGTTTGCAGGCTGATGTCCTGGGCGTCGATGGCGGGCGCGCTGATGGTGCCGGTGGGCAGCGTCAGCGGTGCGTCGTCGGCCTGGGCGGGCTGATTCAGGGCCAGCAGGCAGAGGCTGGACGCAAGGTACTTATTTATTGAGGGGCAGTTCATTGGGGCGGTTGAATCGCTTCTTCGAAAGGAATACCCGCAGCCTTGGCGCTGCGGGTAGGGATCTTACACGAAAGTGTTATAAAGTAACATTATGCGTGTCGGAAATTGAAGCGACAGCAGTCTACAGATCCCTCTAAACCGCGCATCTCGCCTGATTCATGATGAAGATGAGGCCGATTCAGCCGAGCGGTTCCAGCGCGACAACAGCAAGCGATCCAGCAGCCACACGGCCACCAGCGAGGCCCCGACCAGAGGAAAGGCCACGGCCAGCGCCAACATGATCGCCATCGCGGTTTTCCATTTCGGCAGGTCGTGGCGCAGCGGCGGTACGCCAAGGCGTCCCTGGGGGCGGCGCTTCCACCAGATCACCAGGCCACTGACGGCGCTCAGCAGGATCATCAGGCAGATCAGCAGCACCACGATCTGGTTGAACGGGCCGAACATCTTGCCTTCGTGCAGCATCACCCCGACTTCGGTGGCGCGGGCGACGTTGCTGTACTGCTGCCAGCGCACATCGGCCAGGACCTTGCCGGTGTATTGGTCGACATGCAGGGTGGCGTCGTTGCGCGGGTCGTCGGCGAACACGGCAATGGTGAATACGCCGCTGGCGGTGGTCGGCAAGGTGATGCTGTAACCGGCTTCGACCTGGCGCTGGGTGGCGATGTCCTGCACCTGCTGCAGGCTGATCACGGGCGCCGCCGGGCCTTCGTGCGCGGCGCCGTGGGCCATGTGCTCGGCATGGTCGCCGGACATCGGCATCGGCGTGTTCTCCATGGCCCAGGGCACGGTCTGGCGGCTGGCGGTGTTGAGTTCGCCAGCCTGCTGGTCGGACTTGGGCACGTCATTCCACATCGCCGCCGGAAAGCGGTTCCACAGCTCGGCGTATTGCTTGCCCCAGAAGCCGGTCCAGGTCATGCCGCTGAGCAGCATCAGCAGCAGGAACGCCGCGCCCCAGAAGCCGACCACCGCATGCAGGTCGCGCCACAGCACGCGGCCGCGGCTGCCCAGGCGTGGCCACAACACCCCGGCCGACGACTTGCCGCGCGGCCACCACAGGTACAGCCCGGACACCACCAGGACGATGCCCCAGCCTGCCGCCAGCTCTACCAGGCGGTCGCCGAGGGTGCCGATCATCAGCTCGCCATGAATGGCCCGGGCGATGGCTTGCAGATTGTTCTTGGCGTCCTGCTCGCCAAGGATAGTGCCGTGGTAAGGGTCGACGAACACATTGAGTTCACCGCCTTCCTTCTGCACCACGAACTGCGCGCTGCGCCCGGCTTCGAGCGGCGGCAGGTACTGTTTGACGTGGCCCTGGGGATACGCGGCCTGGACCCGCTGGAGCTGCGCATCGGCGCTGAGGATGTGGTGCCCCGCCGGCACCTGCAGCAGGTGGCTATACATCAGTTGGTCGAGCTGGGGTTTGAACAGGTAGATGATCCCGGTCAGGGACAGCATCACCATGAAAGGGGCTACGAACAGCCCGGCGTAGAAATGCCAGCGCCAGGCCAGGTTGTAGAACGACACTTTGGGTTGGCTCATCAGGGAATGCTCCGCATGGGCAATTGTCTCTGTAGCCGCTGTCGAAGGCTGCGATCGGCCCCAACGGCCGCAGCGTATTCAAGATCGCTGAAGGCCTTCGGCCTTATCGCAGCCTGTCGGCAGCGGCTCCATTTCTTGTTGTGTTTAGAAGCTCAGGTCCACCTTGGTCCAGAGCGTGCGCCCCGGTTCGTTGATGGCTTGCGGGTCATTGGCCGGGTAGCCGAACCCGGCGTTGCCGGCCAGGTTCAGGTGCTCGGCGTAAGCCTTGCCGAACAGGTTGTCGACGCCGGTGCTGACCTTCAGGTTCTTGTTGATCCGATAGGCGCCGTTGAGCGAGAACACGCCGAAGCCGCCGCTCTTGCCGAAGTCCTTGCCGACCACGTTGCCCTTGTTTTCGTCGATGCGGTTCTGCGCCGCCACCACCCGCCACAGGGCGCCGGCACTCCAGTTGTCCTCGCTGTAGGTCAGGCCGAAACGCGCGTCCAGCGGCGGCATCTGCGGCAATGGCGTGCCGTCACTGCTGTTCTTGCCCCAGGCATAGGCCAGGGTGGCGTCGGCCTTCCAGTTGTCGGTCAGCTTGTAGGCCGCGCCGAGTTCGCCGCCCATGATGCGGGCGTCGATGTTCTCGGCTTGCGAGGTCATGCCCATCATTCCCGGGCGGTAGTTGAACAGGATGTAGTCGCGCACCTGGCCGATGTAGCCGGAGGCCCAGGCTTCCAGTTCGGCGGTCTTGTATTGCAGGCCGAAGTCGAGCTGGGTGGTCTTTTCCGGCTTGATCGAATCGAAGGCGTTGAGCGATCCGGCCGGGCCCATTTTCGGCGAGAACAGCTCCCAGTAATCCGGGAAGCGTTGCGCGTGGCCGAGGCCGGCGTAGACCGTGGTCGGGCTGTCGGCCAGGTCATGCTCGTAGCGGATGAAACCGCTGGGCAGGGTGTCGGCGCGGGTATCGCCAGCGGTCGGGTTGGGCCGGCTCATCATTCCTGAACCGATGCGCTGGCGGTAATCCTTGGCCGAGGCGCGGTCCACCCGGGCGCCGCTGATCAGCCGGTCGCGGTCGGCGGCGTACCAGGTCAGCTCGCCGAACGCGCCGTAGTTGTGGAAGTCGGCGTCCTTGGTGCGGGGCTGGTCCTTGTAGGTGTCGATGCCCATGGCGCTGCGCTGGCGGTGTTCGTTGGTCTGCGCATCGATACCGCTGATCAACTGCACGTCGGCCCAGCGCCAGGTGGCCTTGATCCGCGCGCCGAGGGTGCGGCGGTCGACGTTGCTGGCCATCGGGCCGGCCATCATCCCGGTGCCGGACGGCGTGCGCAGGGTGTAGTTGTCCATCACATGGTCGGCATAGTTGTAGTAGACCTGCGCCTCGACCTTATCCAGTACCTCGCCGATATTGGAGCGCTCGAAACGCAGCCCCAGGCTTTCACGCTTGAACTGCGAACCGTCCATGCCGCGCCCGGCGTAACGCGCTTCGCCGTCGCCCTTGCCGGCGGTGAATTCCAGCAGGGTGTCGGCGTCCGGGGTCCAGCCGACGGCGACGTCACCGTTCCACTTCTCGTAGCGCGACGGCACGGTGTCGTTGTTGCCGTCCTTGTAGTCGTCGGAATGGGCCTGGTTGCCAATCACCCGCACGTAGCCCAGCGGCCCGCCGGCGGCGGCATCCACCACCTTGTCGAAGCGGCCGTTGGAGCCGGCCAGGACGCTGGCGTTGACCCGGGTACCCAGCTCGCCAAAGTTTTCCGGCTCGCGGTCGAAGAGGATGGTCCCGGCCGAAGCGCCCGGACCCCAGAGCACGGTTTGCGGGCCCTTGATCACCGTCAGCTTGTCGTAGGTTTCCGGCGAGATATAGGAGGTCGGCGCGTCCATGCGGCCAGGGCAGGCGCCGAGCATCATGCTGCCGTTGGTGAGGATGTTCAGGCGCGAGCCGAACATGCCGCGCAGCACCGGGTCGCCGTTGGTACCGCCGTTGCGCACCAGGGCGAAGCCGGGGATGGTTTTCAGGTAGTCGCCGCCATCGCTGGCCGGGACCGGTTGGCGCGGATCCTTGGGGTTGGTGACCACGGTCAGCGGCGAGCTGGGGGCGATGGCGGTGATCACCGTCGGGCTCAGTTCTTCGCCGTGCAGGCTGTGATCCACCGGCTGTTCGGCCGCCAGGGCCAGTGGCGTGAGCAGGGCGCCGCACAGGACGGCGATGGCATGGCTGAAACGTACGCGAGGTTCGTTCAGGGCAAAGGTAGCGCAGGCCTGGGCAGAGCACAGGCGAGTGTCAGCAGAAAACCTGGACATAAAGGTTCCATCAATCATTTCGTAAACAACACGGCCAGCAGCCTGCGGCTGTCTTTTCTACAGTCGGCCGGGTGAAGTGCGGTTGAGGGGTTTACGCAATGACTGGCGGGGCGCGGGTCCGGGCACCGGGGAACACCGTCTGCCGGGCATGGCCCAGGCGCGGCGAGGGGGTGAGGAAGTGGCTGGACGGCGAACTGTCGAGCGCCGTGAACGACAGGCTGCCAGGCAATGCCGGGCAGTTGAACAGCAGGCTGCAATAACCGCACTTTTCCCAGAGTGCATGGTGTTCGCCCTGGACCTTGCCGTGCTCTGTGCCGTGCGGGGTTTCACCGTGGCAGCCGGGCTCGCCCATGTCCATCGACATGGACAGGTTCATCGGCATGGCCTGATCCATCGGCATCGACTGGGAAATCAGCGGGCCGATAAAGATCATCAGCATGGCGAACAGGCTGATCCAGCTGGCGCGCCGTACTTTCAGGGGCGTGCGCACGGATCGCCGGGTGCCAGGCGAGCGCGGGGAGTTCACGGTAATGACGGCCGGCGCTTATTGGGCGTGCATGTGTTCCTGGGTGCCCGCGGGCGCCTGCTTCTGCACCGCCACCTCGACCGTGACGTCGCCGGATTTCTCGAAGTGCAGGGTCAGCGGGAAGCGCTTGCCGTCGCCGAGCAGGCTGCGGTCTTTGAGCTCCAGCAGCATCACGTGATAGGCCATGGGCGCGAAGGTGACGGTATCGCCCGGGGCAATCGCCACGTTGGGCACCTGCTGCATCTTCATCAGGTCGCCCTGCTGCACGTGTTCATGCAGCTCGGCCTTGCCCGCGATCGGCGAGTCGACGCCAAGCAGGCGGTCGGCATTCTTGCCGGTGTTGTGTATGACGAAATAGGCCGCCACCGTCGGAGCATTGGGCGGCAGCTCCTGCGACCAGGGGTGGGCAATCTGCAACTCGCCGGCCTTGTATTCATGGGCGGCGACAAAACCAGCGGGCAACAGCAGGGCGGCCAGCAGCAGAGCTTGCAAGGCCTGTACGGATTTCAACATGACAGTTCTCCAGAACGATTCGACACGCAGATCAATTGCGAGGTGGAATCAGGCCAGAGGTGAGGCGCGGGGATTGAGGCTCGGCCATTGCTGGCGCGGCGTGGGCATGACCAGCGCGGGTGGCGCGACGCTGCGGTTGGACTCGAAACGGGCGAAATACAACTGCGGCGCATGGCCTGGCAGGGCAACCAGGGGCGCCGAGCCGGAACAGCACCAGCAGTGCTGCATGGTGGAGTGATCGTCGTTCTGCGGGGCTTGCTGCTCCAGCTTGCCCAGGGATATCGCCACCAGCTTGGTGCCGCTGGAGGAACAGAAGCTGCCCCACAACAGCTGTTCGGCAGGTGCTCGATCGGTCTGCTGCATGGCTCCCGAAAGCGGCATGGCAAGCATGTTGAACAGCACTGCGAAGCAGGCGATCCAGGCAAATGCGAGCCGTTGTCGGGACATGGTGACGATCCGTCAGGTTGAGCGAACAGGGGGGGTATTTAGCCTGATCGCTGTGGATAAGTAAAAAGGCGCCGTGCGGTGTGGTGTCGCAGCGCCACCGTTGCTCAGTGAGCCGGTACCGCGCGGACCTCGATGGCAACGCCGAGCTTGGCGCGGATGGCGGCAAAGATCGCGGCCAGGTTGTCCATGCTCGGGTTGCCGCTGGCGGACAGCATGCGATGCAGGCTCTTGCTTGGCTTGGCGGTCTCCCGGGCCAGGGCTTCGAAGCCGACGGTGGCGTTGATCAGGTCGCGCAGAATGATCCGCGACATCTCCGGTTCGCCGTTGAGAAACAGCGTAGCAGCCTCGTCCAGCAGCGCCTGGGAAAACGCCGGGTCGCGCTCGGCGCGTTCGGCAATGCTGTGCTTGAAGCTTCGAGTCAGTGCCATGGGTGTCACCTCGTTTTCAGTTCGGCCTTCTTGCGGTGATGGAATTCGGCGATCAGTTTTTTTGCCTGCCTGATGTCTGCCTGCTGGCTGGACTTGTCGCCACCGCCAAACAGGATCACCAGGTGCCGGCCTTCCTGGATCAGGTAGATCCTGTAGCCCGGACCCCAATCGATGCGGTATTCGCCAAGCCCGTCGAACCACTTGATGTTGGACGTGTTGCCCATTTCCAGGCGTAGCAGCGCGGTGGAAACCTTGACGGCTGCCTGGGTATCCAGCGTTTCGAACCAGCGACCGAAGGGGCTGCGCTGGTTCTTTTGCTGGTATTCCTCGACTGTGATCATCGCCGGCCTTAAGGGTAACAAATAAGTTACTATATGGATAGGCCTTTGATCGTGACGCAAAGCCTGTTCGTGGCCAACGCCGCAAGTGTTTCTACTGTCTTCAATACGCGAAGGCCCCGTGGCACGGCGGCCGGGGCTGCGCCTTGCCGTTCAGCGGGGAACGTCGGATGGCTTGGTAACTCGATGTATCGGCCGCGCTTTGGCGCGGCCAGAAGGTCAGCGCAGGGCCAGGAGCAACTCGCCCAGGTCATGGAATTCCCGATCGACCGCTGGCAACGGCGGCCGCTGCAGGATCAGCACCGGCAGCCCACGCTCGCGCGCCACTTCCAGCTTGGGTTCGGTGGCGCTGCTGCCGCTGTTCTTGCTGATCAGCACGTCGATACGACGGCGTTCGAACAGTTCGCGTTCGCTGTCGATCAGGAAGGGGCCGCGTGCGCCTATCACTTCGCACCGCTCATTACCGGGGTACGGGTCGAGGGCGCGCAGGGTCCAGAACTGCCCGGCGGGGATCTCATGCAGGTGCTGCAAGGGCTCGCGGCCCAGGGTGAACAGCGGGCGCTTGAAGGGTTGGAGTGCCTGGACCAGTTCGGCCCAGTCGCGGACTTCGCGCCAGTCGTCACCGGCCTGTGCTTGCCAGGCCGGTCGGCGCTGGGCCCAGCAGGGGATGCCACACAGCTGCGCGGCCGTGGCGGCGTTCTGGCTGATCTGTGCGGCATAGGGGTGAGTGGCGTCCAGCAGCAGCTCGATGCCTTGCTCGCGGATGAACCGGGCCAGGCCCTCGGCGCCGCCGTAGCCGCCGACCCGCACCTGGCAGTCCAGGTCTGCGGGCACGCGCCCGATACCCGCCAGGCTATAGATGTGCTCCGGCCCCAGGGTCCGGGCGATGGCCAGGGCCTCGGTCACGCCACCCAGCAGCAATATGCGTTTCATCGAAAAGCTCCGGCATGGCCAACGATGCCGCCCTGGCGATCGATGGCGAAGACTTCGACCTGGACCTGTGCCGGCACCACGCTGCGTGCAAAGTTAAGGGCGTGCTGGCACACCGCGTCGCCCAGGGCGATGCCGGCGGCGCTGGCCATGGCCAGGGCCTGCTGGCTGGTGTTGGCGCCACGGATGGCGTCTTGCAGCGCCTGGTCGGCGCCGACCGCCGCGGCCCATTCGGCCAGTTGCGGCAGGTCGATGCTGGAATGGCGGCTGTGCAGGTCCATGTGCCCGGCCGCGAGCTTGCTGATCTTGCCGAAACCGCCGCACAGGCTGAGCTTGTCCACCGGCACTTTGCGCAGGTGCTTGAGTACGGCGCCGACAAAGTCGCCCATTTCGATCAGGGCGATTTCCGGCAGGTCGTAGACGCGGCGCATGGTGTCTTCGCTGGCGTTGCCGGTACAGGCGGCGATGTGCAGGTAGCCGTTGGTCTTGGCGACGTCGATGCCCTGGTGGATCGAGGCGATATAGGCCGCGCAGGAAAACGGCCGCACGATGCCGCTGGTGCCGAGGATCGACAGGCCGCCGAGAATACCCAGGCGCGGGTTCATGGTTTTCAGTGCCAGGGCTTCGCCGTCCTCGACGTTGACCGTGACCTCGAAACCGCCCTGGTAGCCGCGTTCCCGGGCCAGCGTCGTCAGGTGTTCGCTGATCATCCGGCGTGGCACCGGATTGATCGCCGGCTCGCCCACACCCAGCACCAGGCCGGGGCGGGTCACGGTGCCCACGCCTTGGCCGGCGATGAAGCGAATGCCGCTGTCCGGGCTCAGGCGCACCTGGGAATAGAGCAGGGCGCCGTGGGTCACGTCGGGGTCGTCGCCGGCATCCTTGATCGTGCCGGCTTCGGCGCCGTTGTCGGTAAGGCGGCAGAACTCCAGGCGCATCTGCACCTGCTTGCCCTTGGGCAGGACGATCTCCACGGCGTCGCTACTGGTGCCTTCGAGCAACAGGCGCGCCGCCGCCAGGCTGGTGGCGGTGGCGCAGCTGCCGGTGGTCAGGCCGCTGCGCAGCGGGGCGGGTTGTTCCGCCGTTTCTTCACGCATGCTGCGCGGCCTTGTGTAGGAGCGAGCTTGCTCGCGATCCAGGCAACTCTGTCCGTCTGGCAGACGCTATCGCGAGCAAGCTCGCTCCTACAGGGGAGGGCAGGGCGTTCATAGCGGTTTGACGAGGTCGAGCAAGGTAATGGGCAGCGCCTGGCGCCAGGTGTCGAAGTCCCCCAGGGGCAGGGCCTGGGCGACATGGATGCGGGTCAGCTCGCCGCCATGCCGTTCGCGCCAGGCCATCAGGGTCGTTTCGCTTTGCAGGGTCACGGCGTTGGCCACCAGCCGGCCACCGGGCTTGAGCCGGGCCCAGCAGGTGTCGAGCACGCCGGGGCGGGTCACGCCGCCGCCGATGAAGATCGCGTCCGGGGCTTCCAGGCCATCCAGCGCCTGCGGCGCGCTGCCGCGAATCAGTTGCAGGCCGGGCACGCCGAGGGCGTCGCGGTTGTGTTCGATCAGTTGCTGGCGGCCTGGGTCGGCTTCGATGGCCAGGGCCCGGCAACTGGGGTGCGCGCGCATCCATTCGATGCCGATCGAGCCGCTGCCGGCGCCGACATCCCACAGCAGTTCGCCCGGGACAGGGGCCAGGCGAGCCAGGGTGATGGCGCGCACATCGCGCTTGGTCAGCTGGCCGTCGTGCTGGAAGGCCGCGTCCGGCAAGCCGGCCAGGCGCGACAGCCGCAGCGTATCGGGCTCGGCCAGGCATTCGATGGCCACCAGATTGAGGTCGGCGATGGCCGGGTCGCTCCAGTCGTTGGCGGTGCCGTCGGTCCGTCGCTCGGCCTCGCCGCCCAGGTGCTCGAGCACGCTGAGCCGGCTCGGGCCAAAGCCGCGTTCGCGCAACAGCGCGGCGATGGTCGAGGGGCTGAGGCCGTCATTGCTCAGGACCAGCAGGCGCACGCCGCTGAACAGCTGGGCGCTGAGGGCCGCCACGGGGCGGGCGACCACCGAGAGCGTCACCACCTCTTGCAGCGGCCAGCCCAGGCGCGCGGCCGCCAGGGAATAAGAGGAGGGCGCGGGCAGGACATACATTTCCTCCTGAGCCACCTGGCGCGCCAGGCTGGCGCCGACGCCGAACAGCATCGGGTCGCCGCTGGCCAGCACGCACACCGGCTCGCCGCGCTTGGCCAGCACCGGTTCCAGTGAGAAGGGGCTCGGCCACAGTTGCCGCTCGCCACGGATGCACACCGGCAACAGGTCCAGTTGCCGCTGGCTGCCGACGATCCGCGAAGCGCCCAGCAGGGCGCGCCGGGCGTTCTTGCCCAGGCCCTTGAAGCCGTCTTCACCGATTCCCACTACTGTCAGCCAGGGCGACATCGCTATTCCTCGAGGGTAAAACCTGTTCTTCCGACAGGCAGGCTTTTCATGCCTTCGGACAAAGCAGGCATAATACCGCGCCTTCGCCCGCGAAGCGCCTTTCCCACACAGCCGGTCACCCCTTTGAACGAACGCCCGATGTCCACCGCCTTACGCCCCTCGGCCTGTCCGGGGTTGCTGCGTATCGTCCCGGCGCTGGACGGCGGTATCTGCCGGATCAAGCTGGCCGGCGGGGCGATCAGCGCGGCCCAGGCCCGCGCGGTGGCCGATGCGGCCGAGCGTTATGCCGGCGGGGTGATCGAGGCGACCAACCGCGCCAACCTGCAGATCCGCGGCATTGGCGCCGAGCATCAGGCGCTGATCGCCGAGCTGCTGGCCGCCGGCCTGGGGCCGACCACCGCGGCCGGCGATGATGTGCGCAACCTGATGCTCAGCCCCACGGCCGGGATCGACCGGACGCTGCTCATCGACACCCGGCCCCTGGCCGCGCAGATTCTCGCCACCTTGCAGAGCCATCCGCGTTTTCATGAGTTGTCGCCCAAGTTTGCCGTGCAGCTCGACGGTGGCGAGGCCCTGGCCATGCTGGAGCATCCCCATGACCTGTGGCTCTCGGCGTTCGAAGGCGCGGGCGAGCCCTGGCTGGCCTTCGGCCTGGCCGGCTGCCCTGGGGACCTGCCCCTGGCCAGCGTGGCGCTGGAGGATGGGCTGGCCCTGGTGGTGGCGGTGCTGGAGCTGTTCCTCGACCTGGCCCGCCCCGAACAGACCCGTATGCGCCAGCTGTTGGCGGAACACTCGGCGGCTGAACTGCTGGCGCAGGTGTCCGCGCGCTTGCCGGGGCCGGTGATCCGGGTGGGCGATTGGCAGCGCGTAGCCCCTTCGGAGCCGCTGCATATCGGTACTTATCCACAGCGGCAACCGGGCCAGGTCTATGTCGGTGCGGTCACACCCCTGGGGCGGCTGGACCCGCCGATACTGCGCGGCGCGGCGCAGCTGGCCGAGCAATGGGGCGACGGCAGCCTGAGGTTCACCCCCTGGCAAAGCCTGCTGCTGCCGAACCTGCGGGCCGAGGACGCGCCTGAAGTCACGCGCCGCCTGCAACAGCTGGGTTTTCTCTGCTCGCCAGAGCAGCCCCTGGCCCACCTGATTGCCTGCACCGGTTCCAGCGGCTGCGGCAAGGCCCTGGCCGATACCAAGGGCGACGCGGTGAAGCTGGCCGCCTTGCTCCAGCACCACGGCCTGGACGTACACCTGTCCGGCTGCTCGCGTTCCTGCGCCGCCGCCCATGTGGCACCGGCTACTTTGCTGGCCGTCGCCCCCGATCGTTACGACCTCTATTTTCGCGATGCCGCGCAGCCGGGTTTCGGCACGCTGCACGCCCGCAACCTTTCCCTTGAAGCGGCCGGCGCATTGCTCGATGCCCGCCCACGGAGCACCCTTGATGATTGATTACATCCGCGACGGTCAGGAGATCTATCGCAACTCCTTCGCGATCATTCGCGAGGAGGCCAGGCTCGATCGCATTCCCGCGGACCTGGAAAAACTCGCGGTGCGGGTGATCCATGCCTGCGGCATGGTCGATGCCATCGACGGTCTGCAATTCTCCGAAGGCGCGGGCCAGGCCGGGCGCGTCGCGCTGGCCGCCGGGGCGCCGATCCTCTGCGATGCGCGGATGGTGGCCGAAGGCATTACCCGTGCCCGTCTGCCGGCGAACAATCAGGTGATCTGCACCCTGCGCGACGAGCGCGTGCCGGAGCTGGCCCGCGAGCTGGGCAACACCCGCTCGGCGGTGGCCCTGGAACTGTGGCGGCCGTACCTGGAAGGCAGCGTGGTGGTGATCGGCAACGCCCCGACCGCGTTGTTCTACCTGCTGGAAATGCTCGACGCCGGCGCGCCGAAACCGGCGCTGATCCTTGGCTTCCCGGTAGGCTTCGTCGGTGCGGCCGAGTCCAAGGCGATGCTCGCCGCCGACAGCCGCGGCGTGCCTTTTGTGATCATGCAAGGTCGCCTGGGCGGCAGCGCCATGGCCGCCGCCGCCGTCAACGCCCTGGCCACGGAGATCGAATGATGCAGCAACCTGGACGTTTGATCGGCCTGGGCGTCGGCCCCGGTGATCCGGAACTGATTACGGTCAAGGCCCTGCGCCTGCTGCGCGAGTCGCCGGTGGTGGCGTACTTCGTCGCCAAGGGTAAAAAGGGCAATGCCTTCGGCATCATCGAAGCGCACCTGCAGGACGCACAGACCCTGTTGCCACTGGTCTACCCGGTGACCACCGAAGTGCTGCCGGCGCCGCTGTCCTACGAGCAAGTGATCAGCGACTTCTACGACACCGCCAGCGAGCAGTTGGCCGAACACCTGGACGCCGGCCGCGACGTGGCGGTGATCTGCGAAGGCGACCCGTTCTTCTATGGCTCCTACATGTACCTGCACGACCGCCTGGCCGAGCGTTATGAGGCCGAAGTGGTGCCGGGCGTGTGCTCGATGCTCGGTGGCGCCTCGGTGCTGGGCGCGCCGCTGGTGTATCGCAACCAGAGCCTGTCGGTGCTCTCCGGCGTGCTGCCCCATGACGAACTCAAACGTCGTTTGGCCGATGCCGACGCGGCGGTGGTGATGAAGCTGGGGCGCAACTTCCCCAAGGTGCGCCAGGTGCTCGAAGAACTGGGCCTGGCCGAGCGCGCGCTGTACGTCGAGCGCGCAACCATGGCCAACCAGAAGATCGTACCGCTGGATGAAGTGCAGCCGATGTCTTCGCCGTATTTCTCGCTGATCATCGTGCCCGGTGAAAGGTGGCAAGGTTGATGGCCCGTTCCGCGCCGGCCATCGTCATCCTTGGCCAAGGCAGCCTGGCGACTGCGCGCAAACTTCAACAGCTGTACCCGGATGCGCTGATCCACGGCCTGGCCGAACGGGTCGAAGGCGCCGACCGCCCGTACCAGGAGTTCGGCGCGACCCTGCGCCAGCTGTACCAGCAGGACACGCCGATCATTGCCCTGTGCGCCGCGGGCATCGTCATCCGGACCCTGGCGCCGCTGCTGCTGGAGAAGGGCGCGGAGCCGCCGGTGCTGGCCGTGGCCGAAGACGGCAGCGCCGTGGTGCCGTTGCTCGGTGGCCTGGGCGGGGTGAACGTCATGGCCCGGGAAATCGCCGCCGGCCTGGGCGTGGCGGCGGCCATCACCACCAGCGGCGAGCTGCGCTTCGGCACCTGCCTGCTCAACCCACCTAGCGGCTATGCCCTGGGCGATCTGGAGCTGGGCAAGCGTTTCGTCTCCGACCTGCTGGGCGGGGAAAGCGTGCGCATCGAAGGCGCCGCGCCCTGGCTGGCCGAGGCCCGGTTGCCGCAGGACCAGCAAGCCCGGCTGACCATCCGCGTCGGCTCGGCCGAGCGCGAGCCGGCCGCCAACGAACTGCTGATCTATCCGCGCAGCGTGCTGATTGCCTGCAACGGCAAGATCGCGGGCGCCGCTGCGCTGCGCGATGCCCTGCACCAGAAGCAGATCGCCGTGCAATCCGTCGCCTGCCTGCTGGCCGCCGACGGCGACATGGCCAGTCCGGCCCTGCGTGAAGCCGCCGCCGAGCTGGGTGTGCCCCTGCGTTTCGCCCCGGCCGCCAGCAGCGTCGCCGAGCTGGCGCAACAGGCCGTGCCGCAACTGCTGCCGCCGCTGAGCGTGGGGGAAGACATCGCCATTGCCGTGGCCAGCCAGCCGCTGGACCCGCAGCAGATCGGCCGCCCTCGTGGTCGCCTGGCGGTGATTGGCCTGGGCCCTGGCGCCGCTGAGCTGATGGTGCCGGCGGTGAAAGCCGAACTGGCGCGGGCCAACGATATCCTCGGCTACGAAACCTATGTGCGCATGGCCGGCCCGTTCCGTGCCGACCAGGTCATGCACTGCACCGATAACCGTGAAGAAATGCAGCGTGCGCGCCACGCCTTTGAACTTGCCGCCCAAGGCCGTTCGGTGGTGGTGGTGTCCTCTGGTGATCCGGGTGTCTTTGCCATGGCCGCGGCGGT
This sequence comes from Pseudomonas sp. RW409, assembly GCF_003184125.1. Classification (NCBI taxonomy): domain Bacteria; kingdom Pseudomonadati; phylum Pseudomonadota; class Gammaproteobacteria; order Pseudomonadales; family Pseudomonadaceae; genus Pseudomonas; species Pseudomonas sp. RW409. The sequence goes on from NZ_QHHP01000034.1 coordinate 297,673, forward strand.
GCTGGAGGCGCTGCATGAATCCAGTGAGCCGAGCTGGCATCAGGTTGAGCTGGAAATCCTTCCCGGGGTTTCCGCTTCCCTGGCTACCGCCGCACAGGCTGGCGCGCCGCTGGGCCACGACTTCTGCGTGCTGTCGCTGTCGGACAATCTCAAGCCCTGGGCAATCATCGAGAAGCGCCTGGACCTGGCGTCCCAGGCCGACCTGGCGCTGGCCTTCTACAACCCGATCTCGCGTTCGCGTCCTTGGCAGCTGGGGCGCGCGCTGGAGATCGTGCGTCAGCACCGCACCGCGGATACGCCGGTGGTGCTGGGGCGGGATATCGGCCGTCCGGGGCAGACTCTGCGGGTTACCACCCTGGGTGCCCTGACTCCGGAGCAGGTGGATATGCGCACCATGGTGTTGGTGGGGTCTTCCACTACCTGTGTATTCCCCAGGGCTGGAGGTGGGGAGTGGGTGTATACGCCGAGGTGGTACGGCCAGAAGCCATAGACCTGCCTTGCTCCCGGGCGGCTGTATGGTTCCGCCGTTATGGCGAGGGCATGTTTTTGTAGGAGCGAGGCTTGCCCGCGATGGCGTCCGTGCTGGCGCTGCATTTTTTGGACGGTGTACATATCCGTTCCTGCGGTAACGGCGGCTGGCGGTTTCGCCCTTACGGCGACTCACTTTTTACAAACGCCTAAAAAGTAAGCAAAAACGCTTGCCCCTGCGTACGGCCTTCGCTGCGCTCAGGTTCCCTCGCTCCGGTGTCCATCAGGGGGCATCGACTCCGGTCGGCTTCGCTTCGACCTCCATACGATGTCCTCGACTGCGTCGAGGGGCGCTGCGCGCCATCCCCCTGATGAACACCTCCGCTCGGCCTCCCGATGGGGCGGGTGGATCAAGATCAAAAGCCAAAGCCAAAGCCAAAGCCAAAGCCAAAGCCGGGCGCGACCTGCCGGTCGGCGCGAAACTCTGTAGCCGCTGCCGAGCTTGCGAGGCTGCGATCGACCGCGCAGCGGGCGCAGGGATCTCGAAACCGCTGGAGGACCTGCGGTCCTATCGCAGCCTCGCTAGGGCTCGGCAGCGGCTACAGGAGGAATAGGGTCGCCCCCGGTCGGTATGGCAAGTCTGGTTCTGCGGAAGGTAATGGCAACACTTTGACGGTTGCCGCTGATTTTTTGCGAAGCCATAGTTGCCCGGTCGCCGACGCATCGGCGGCCGATCTTAGCCGGTCGGAAAGCATCTCTATGAATGCTTAAGCGCCATCCATTAACATGCTGGCGCTTTTTGCTGCATGGCACCTTCTATGGCAGCTGTGCGCGGGACACCTTCGGGTGTGCCGGGTTTCTCATAGGCTGCACCCGGTCGGCTAACCCTCGTACAGCTGCCACCCTTTTGTTTAGCCGCTCAGGGTGGTTGTTCTTCAGCAACCTATGGAGATATACCCGTGACGGATTTCATCCCCCTACAAAGCAATCTCACCCCCACCCCGATTTTCCATCTTGACCGCAACGCGCCTGCAATTGATCTGCATGGCGGTGCGGTGCAGCGCATCAAGGCCTCGCGCGATTTGATGCACAGCCTTAATTGTCTGAGTGTCAAAGGTGTGGGCGATCAGGATCTGATTCATTTCGTCAACGCCGCCCACCTGTTGCTACAAGACGGCTGCGACGCCCTGGATGCCTTGCAGTGGCAACTGCAGGCATAAAAAGTCCACCCCAGAAACAGCACAGGCTCACTGTCCCCAGTGAGCCTGCTCGTTCTTGCCGCTTAAAGCTTGAAGCTTGCCGCTGCCCCTAACCCAGGTACCCCTTGACCCCGGTAAAGATGATCTGCGCCGCCAGGGCGCAGACGAACAGGCCCATCAGTCGGCTGACGATCTGCAAGCCTTGCTCGCCGAGGATCCGTTCGATGCGGTTGGACAGGTAGAGCACCACGCCGACGGTGAAGCTGGCCAGGGCGATGCTGAGAATCGCGGTGAGTTTGTCGTCCCAGTGCGGCTGGCCGACGCCCATCACCAGCAGGGCGCCGATGGTGCCGGGGCCGACGGTCAGGGGGATGGTCAGCGGCACGATGGTCACGTCCTGCTGCACGTTGTCGGTCTGGATCGCCGACTTGCCCTGGGCCATGCCCAGCGCCGAGATGAACAGCACGCTGCCCGCGCCGATGCGGAAGGCATCCACAGTGATGCCGAACACGCTGAAGATCACCCGTCCGAACAGGTACAGCAGCACGCTGGAGGCCAGGGTCGCCAGGGCGACGTTCCACGCCAGGCGCCGACGTTCCTTGTTGGAGTAGCCACGAGTCAGGCTGATGAAGCAGGACAGGACGAAGAAGGGGCTGTAGAGCACCAGCATCTTCAGGTACACGCTGAACAGCACATGGAGCATGGCGCAAACTCACAGCGAGGGAGGGCGAGCGGAGTTTAACAGGCGTTTGCCGTGCTGTCGGCTCAGGACGGTTGCGCCGTGGTGCGGTTCTGCAGGTCGCGCTGCGCCACCCAGTGCTCGATCAGTTCGCGCAGTTGCGACAGCTCCACCGGCTTGGCCATGTGCCCGTCCATGCCGGCCTGCCGCGCACGTTCCTTGTGTTCGGTGAGGATGTGCGCGGTCAGTGCCACCACCGGCGTGCGCACGCGCTGGTTGCCGACTTCCCAGGCCCGCAGCTGCTGGGTGGCGGAGAAGCCGTCGAGGATCGGCATTTCGCAGTCCATCAGCACCAGGTCGTAGCGCTGGGCCTTCATCGCTTGCAGGGCTTCCTCGCCGTTGCTCGCGGTATCGGGCTGCAGGTTGAGCTTGCCGAGCATGCCGCGAATCACCTTGGTGGAAATGCTGTTGTCCTCGGCCACCAGGATGCGGAAGTCGCTCGGTACCTTGACCGGCACCGGAACCCCGCTCAGCGCATGGGGCTGATGCGGCACGAACTGGCCCTTGTTGCGCTGGGTCAGCTCGTCGGCCAGGGTGGTCTTGAGGGTATAGCCGGCCACCGGCTTGGCGAGGATGCGCTTGACCCCGGCGTTACGCGCGATGACCTTGCTCGGCGCGTTGCTGATGCCGGTGAGCATGATCAGCAGGATGTCGTGGTTCAGGCTCGGGTCTTCCTTGATCTTGGCCGCCAGTTGCATGCCGGTCATGCCGGGCATGTTCTGGTCGAGCAGCACCACGTCGAAGTAGTCGCGCAGGTGCGCCTTGGTGCGCAGCAGGGCCAGGGCTTCCTTGCCCGAAGGCACGGCGCTGACGTTCAGGCCCCAGGCGCTGCATTGCTGCACCAGGACCTTGCGGCAGGTGTCGTTGTCGTCCACCACCAGCACCCGCGCCCCTTGCAGCGGGCCATCCAGGTCGGAGGTCGGGTGCTCCAGGCGTTCCGGGTCCAGCGGCAGGGTCAGCCACAGGGTGCTGCCCTGGTTGGCGCTGGTCTTGATCCCGAACTCGCCATGCATCAGCAGGATCAGCTGGCGGGCGATGACCAGGCCGAGATTGCCGCCCAGGCGGGTGCTGGCGAGGAAGTTCTTGCTGTGCAGTTCCGAGTGCAGCAGGGCATCGCGCTCTTCGGCTTCCATCGGCTGGCCGCTGTCCTGCACGGCGATGCGCAGGCGCGGTTTGCTGGTGCGCTCGTCCAGCGCGACCACCACCAGGACCTCGCCTTCGTCGGTCTTCTTCAGGGCGTTTTCCAGCAGGCTGAGCATGGCCTGGCGCAAGCGGGTCGGGTCGCCGCTGATCACGCGCGGCACCTGCGGCTGGATGAAGCTGATCAGCTCGACGTTCTGCTGCTCGGCCTTGGCGCGGAAAATACTCAGGCAGTCTTCGATCAGTGCATTGAGGTCGAATTGCACATCGTCCAGCTCGATCTGCCCGGACTCGAGCTTGGAGATGTCGAGGATCTCGTTGATCAGGGTCAGCAGCTCATTGCCGGCGCTGTGGATGGTCTGCACGTAGTCGCGCTGCTTGACCGACAGGGGCGTGCCCAGCAGCAGTTCGGTCATGCCCAGCACGCCGTTCATCGGTGTACGGATCTCGTGGCTGATCTTCGCCAGGAACTCGGCCTTGGCATTGACCTCGGCGTTGCTGGCGGCGAGGTCGCGGCTGACGCTGAACTCATCCTCGGTGATGCTGCGCTGGCGCTCGCCCAGGGCGATGCTCATCGCCCAACCGCTCAGGCACATGGTCACCAGCAGGGTGACGATCAGCCCCTGGGGCGCGACCATGGTCAGCCCCAGCAGCGCCGGCAGCACGATCAGCGCGCCGATGTTGAAGATGCCCATGCCGGCCACGAAGTAGCGCGCCGGGCGGTAGCCTTTGTGCCAGTGATAACCGGCGATGAACAGCATGCTCAGGCCGACCAGGGCCACCAGGCCGTAGGTGATGAGATTCAGCGGCAGCGAGTCGACGAACAGCAGCAACAGGCTGCACAGGCCGACCATCAGGATGTCGACCAGCAGCAGCTTGTTCAGCGGATGCGGGCCCAGCGGGGCGAAAAAGCGATAGACGAACATCAGCCCGCAAGGGGTGGTCAAGAGCAGCGCGAGGTAGGCACCAGGGGTCTGTATCGCATGCCAGTCCGGCAGCCAGGGGCCGAACAGGTTGAGCATCAGCGCCAGGCTGAGCATCACCAGGGCTTCGCAGGACGCCAGCCACAGGCTGCTGCGCGAACGGGTGTAGGCGTAGCGCACCAGGTTGTGCAGCATCAGCATGCCCATGCAGCCGAACAGCAGGCCGTAGAGCACGCTCTGGCCCTGATTGGCCGCGGTCATGACCGCCGGTTGCAGGGTGATGTAAGGGCGCAGCTGATGGTCGGAGACCAGGCGCAGATAGACATCGAGGGTCTTCTGCTCCTGTGGCAGCGGCAGCATGAAGTCGCTGCTGGGCAACGGCCGTTCGGCCTGGGGTTGTTGGGTGCCGGAGGTCAGCTGCTCGACCAGGTTGTCGCCGTCCAGCACATACATGTCCAGGCGTGACAGGTCGGGCGCGAAGATCCGCAGCAGTTGTTCGTGCTTGCCCGGTTGCAGTTTGAAACGCAGCCATAACGCGCCTCCGGGTTCGGCGGCGGTGATGCGTTCCAGTTCGATCGGGCTGAATTGATTGGTGTAGCGCGGGGAGCGGATATCGCTCAGTTGCAGGTCGGCCTGTTCATCGAGCAAAACGGCCCAGTTACTGCCTTGTGCGGCCTGGGCCGGGATCAAGCAGAGCAGGGTCAGCAGAGTGACGGTGAAACCTATGGCAGTCCTGAGCCAGCGCACGGCGAAATCCCTTCGTAGGTTGATGCCAGATTATAACTATGCGCGGCGCTGGAGCCGTCCGGCAAGGGCCTGGGGCGCCTGCCGGACGGGAAGACAGGATTACTCCTGATTTTCGCCACGCTCGCGGGCAATGGCCCGGTAACCGATGTCTTTGCGGTAGAAGCAGCCTTGCCAATCGATCTTAGCTGCCAGTTGGTAAGCCTGCTGCTGCGCGGCACTTACGCTGTCGCCCAGGGCGGTGGCGCAGAGCACGCGGCCGCCGGAGGTTACCACTTGACCGTCCTTGAGCGCGGTACCGGCGTGGAAGACTTTGCCTTCCAGTTTGGCGGCTGCGTCCAGGCCTTCGATCACCGCGCCCTTGGCGTAGTCACCAGGATAGCCGCCAGCGGCCAGGACGATGCCCAGGCTCGGGCGTGGATCCCATTGCGCTTCGACCTTGTCCAGCGCCTGGGCCAGGGCGGCCTCGACCAGCAGCACCAGGCTCGACTGCAGGCGCAGCATCACCGGTTGGGTTTCCGGGTCGCCGAAGCGGCAGTTGAACTCGATGACCTTCGGGTTGCCGGCCTTGTCGATCATCAGACCGGCGTACAGGAAACCGGTGTAGACGTTGCCTTCGTCGGCCATGCCGCGCACGGTCGGCCAGATCACCTGGTCCATCACGCGCTGGTGCACGTCGGCGGTGACCACCGGGGCAGGGGAGTAGGCACCCATGCCGCCGGTGTTCGGGCCGCTGTCGCCGTCGCCGACACGTTTGTGGTCCTGGCTGGTGGCCATGGGCAGCACGTTCTTGCCGTCGACCATGACGATGAAGCTGGCTTCCTCGCCGTCGAGGAACTCTTCGATCACTACACGCGAACCAGCGTCGCCGAAGGCATTGCCGGCCAGCATGTCGCGCACGGCGTCTTCGGCTTCGGCCAGGGTCATGGCGACGATCACGCCCTTACCGGCGGCCAGGCCGTCGGCCTTGATCACGATCGGCGCGCCTTTTTCCCGCAGATAAGCCAGGGCTGGCTCGATCTCGGTGAAGTTCTGGTAGTCGGCGGTCGGGATCTTGTGGCGAGCCAGGAAGTCCTTGGTGAAGGCTTTCGAACCTTCCAGCTGGGCCGCGCCAGCGGTCGGACCGAAGCAGTCCAGGCCGCGGGAGCGGAACAGATCGACCACGCCGGCGACCAGCGGGACTTCCGGACCGACGATGGTCAGGGAAACGTTCTTCTCGGCGAAATCGGCCAGTTGCTCGAGGGCCAATACATCGATGGCCACGTTCTCGCACTTGGCTTCGATGGCGGTGCCGGCGTTGCCCGGGGCAACGAAGACTTTCTCGACCCGTGGGTCTTGAGCGACTTTCCAGGCCAGGGCGTGTTCACGACCGCCGCTACCAATGATCAAAACGTTCAAGTCAGACTCCTTCGGAGGAAGCTATAAGCCGCAAGCTGCAAGTTAAGAGCAATCTGGATCGCTCTGAAGTGCTGCGTGCAGCTTTGAATTAGGAAGGCTGCAAGGGCAAGGCAAGAGCAACTGCGGTCGGCTCTGCCTTGTCGCTTGCAGCTTGAAGCTTGTGGCTGCTCTTAGTGGCGGAAGTGGCGCATACCGGTGAACACCATCGCGATGCCGGCCTCGTCGGCGGCGGCGATCACTTCGTTGTCGCGCATCGAGCCGCCTGGCTGGATCACCGCGGTGATGCCGACCTTGGCCGCGTTGTCGATACCGTCGCGGAACGGGAAGAACGCATCGGATGCCATGACCGCGCCCTGCACTTGCAGGCCGGCGTGTTCAGCCTTGATCGCGGCGATACGGGCGGAGTTCACGCGGCTCATCTGGCCGGCGCCGACGCCGATGGTCTGACGGTTCTTGGCGTAGACGATGGCGTTGGACTTGACGAACTTGGCCACTTTCCAGGCGAAGATCAGGTCGTGGATTTCCTGTTCGGTCGGGGCGCGCTTGGTCACCACTTTCAGGTCGTCGGCGCCGATCATGCCGATGTCGCGGCTCTGCACCAGCAGGCCACCGTTGACGCGCTTGTAGTCCCAGGCCGGAACACGGTCCGCCGACCATTGGCCGCAGGCCAGCAGGCGCACGTTGGCCTTGGCGGCAACGATGGCGCGGGCTTCCTCGCTGACCGAAGGGGCGATGATCACTTCGACGAACTGACGCTCGACGATGGCCTTGGCGGTCTCGGCGTCCAGTTCGCGGTTGAAGGCGATGATGCCGCCGAAGGCCGATTCGGTGTCGGTGGCGTAGGCCAGCTCGTACGCCTGGCGGATACCGCCTTCAGCGTCCGGGCTCACGGCCACGCCGCACGGGTTGGCGTGCTTGACGATGACGCAGGCCGGCTTGACGAAGCTCTTCACGCATTCCAGCGCGGCGTCGGTGTCGGCCACGTTGTTGTACGACAGTTCCTTGCCTTGCAGCTGGGTAGCGGTGGCGATGCCGACTTCGGCAGGCTTGGCTTCCACGTAGAACGCCGCACTCTGGTGCGGGTTCTCGCCGTAGCGCATTTCCTGGGCCTTGATGAACTGGCTGTTGAAGGTGCGCGGGAATTCGCTGCGGCCTTCGGTGGTCAGGGTTTCAGCCGCCTGGTTCACGGTGCCCATGTAGTTGGCGATCATGCCGTCATAGGCCGCGGTGTGTTCGAAGGCCTTGAGCATCAGGTCGAAACGCTGGGCGTAGGTCAGGCCGCCGGCCTTCAGGCTTTCCAGCACCTGGCCGTAGTCGCTGGCGTTGACCACGATGGCCACGTCTTTGTGGTTCTTGGCCGCCGAGCGGACCATGGTCGGGCCGCCGATGTCGATGTTCTCGATGGCGGTCGGCAGGTCGCAGCCCGGCTTGGAGATGGTGGCTTCGAACGGGTAGAGGTTGACCGCTACCAGGTCGATCGGCTTGATGCCGTGCTCGTTCATGATGGCGTCGTCGATACCGCGACGACCGAGGATACCGCCGTGGATTTTCGGGTGCAGGGTCTTCACCCGGCCGTCCATCATTTCCGCGAAACCGGTGTAATCCGCGACTTCTACTGCGGCCACGCCGTTGTCCTGCAGCAGTTTGAAGGTCCCGCCGGTGGAGAGGATCTCCACGCCCAGGGCTTCCAGCTCCTTGGCGAATTCGAGGATCCCGGTCTTGTCGGAAACACTGATCAAGGCGCGGCGGATCGGCAGGCGGGTAGTCTGGTCGGTCATCTCAATTTCCATCAAAAGCAAAGGAGTCAGCAAAAAAGGCGACCGGTTTTACGCGGGCGCCTTTCTGGTTTGATTGAATGCTTACAGCAAATCGTACTGCTTGAGTTTCTTGCGCAGGGTGCCGCGGTTCAGACCGAGCAGCTCGCTGGCCTTGGTCTGGTTGCCCTTGACGTAGTTCATCACGCTTTCGAGCAACGGAGCCTCGACTTCGGAGAGCACCAGGTTGTACACGTCCGTGACGGCCGCGCCCTCAAGGTGGGCGAAATAATTGTGCAGCGCCTTCTCGACACTCCCGCGAAGGGTCTGGCCTTCTTCGCTCGGTGTATTGAGGTGCTGTTTCAAATTCACGTTGTCGCTCACGGGTGCTGTTCCACTCACTAAAGTCTCGGTCATCATCGTCATGCGGCCACCCCCTCTCCGTCCCCTGTCACCAGGCTCTTGTAACGCTCGGCAAAGAACTCACGAACGTTGGCGCACTGTGCTTCCGTATCTTCCAAACGATTGAAGTGGGCGCGAAACTCCCTGGCGCCCGGCAGGGTTGCGAGATACCAGCCCACATGCTTGCGAGCAATGCGTACGCCCATGACATCGCCATAGAAGGCATGCAGCGCGGCCAGATGCTCAAGCAGAATACGTTCCACCTCGAACAGCTCAGGTGCCGGCAGGGTTTGACCGGTACGCAGAAAATGCTCGATTTCACGAAAAATCCATGGCCGCCCCTGAGCGGCCCGGCCAATCAACAGCCCGTCGGCACCGGTAGCGTCGAGGACGTAGCGGGCCTTTTCGGGCGAGTCGATATCGCCGTTGGCGAAGACCGGGATCGACACCGCCTGCTTGATCGCAGCGATGGTGTCGTACTCGGCAACACCGGTGTACAGGTCGGCCCGGGTCCGGCCATGGACCGCCAATGCCGTGATACCTGCCTGTTCGGCGATCTTCGCCACCGTCAGGCCGTTCTTGTTCGCCCGGTCCCAGCCGGTACGGATCTTCAGGGTGACCGGCACATCGACTGCGGCCACCACGGCCTGCAGGATCTCGTTCACCAGATCTTCATCTTTCAGTAACGCGGAGCCGGCGGCCTTGTTGCAGACCTTCTTTGCCGGGCAACCCATGTTGATATCAATAATCTGTGCGCCCAACTCGACGTTGGCGCGGGCGGCATCCGCCAGCATCTGTGCATCGCCACCGGCGATCTGTACCGAGCGCGGCTCGGGATCACCCTCGTGGATCATGCGCAGACGCGATTTGCGACTGTTCCACAAACTCATGTCGCTGGTGACCATTTCCGAGACTACAAGGCCTGCACCCAACCGCTTGCAAAGCTGACGAAAGGGCTGGTCGGTGACTCCCGCCATGGGGGCGAGAATCAAGCCGTTGTGCAATGTATATGGGCCGATGCGTACCGCCGACATAGGACTTCCCTGTTGTGGGGCCGGATCATGAGAGTTCGAAAAAGGGTTGGCATGATACCCGCTCTCGATGACCGGATAAAGGCTGAATTGGATAAAATCTGAACAGTTATTCTGTTATCGCCAACGGTTTGGTCCGCTGGGCAGCAGTCAGAAAACCGTCGTCAATCCAGCGCGGCCTTTGCTCGGATGGCCCGTCTTACTCGGGCGAGTGAAAGCTTAGGCTGTAGTTGACGGCCTTGGGGCCCGGATCGAGGATGTCCAGCGCGATATGGATCGGCGTCTGCGGCGGCATCTCCGACACGCCTTCGAGTTCACCCTTGACGTATTCGCCGGGCTTGAAGCGACGACTGGCGATCAGATGGCCGTTGAGGTCGGCGAAACGCAGCTCCAGCAGCGGGAAGGGCTGGGAGAACGGCGCGCGGTTGTAGATGATCGCATCCACTACCAGGGCGCCGCTGAAGTCCGGGTGGCTGCGCACCACCAGGTTGCTGCTCTTGATGCGACCGATATCGACCTTCGAGGGCACGGTGCAACCCAGTTCCGGGCACAGTTGCTGGAACCAGGGGCGGTACTGGTCCTGGCGCGCCAGTTCGTCGAAGTGATAGGCAATGTACTGGCCCGCCAGGCCGGCGGCGGCCAGCAGGATCAACAAACTCCAGAGCAGGCGGCGGCCCCAGGGCGAGCGGCGCTTTTGCCAGTCCAGCTGGATCGGGTCGTCTTCCAGGTCCAGCAGCACGGCGTCCGGCGCCTCGGGCTCGGCGCGGCCACGCTTGTTGCGTCGTGGCGCCGGGCTGGCCGGCGGCTCGATCTCATCGGGCTCGTCGGCCTTCAGGGAGCTGTGCGCTGGCACGGGCTCCAGGTCGTCGTCCGGGAGCAGGGAGGGCGCCTTGGGTTCGTCTTCCAGATCGTCCAGGTTGAAGGACAGCGACGGTTCGGTACGCCCGGAGCGGCCGGCGTCGACGGCGGGCGGCTCGGGTTTTTCGTCGAGGTCGTCGCTGCTGCCGGGTGGCTGGCTGAACAGGCTGTCGGGCCAGTGTTCCTCCTCGGCTTCCGGCTGGTCGCGGCGGGCACTGAGGGTATCCTCCCTGGAAGCGCGCTCCTGGCCGAAGGCCTTGGTCGGCTGGATTTCCCGCTGTTCGAGCTTGGCCAGCTCCTCGTCCAGGTCGAGGCTGTCCAGGTCGAGTTCGGTGGCGCTCCACTGCTTCTGGCTGATGGCGCGCGGTGGCGGCGGGGTCAGCGGTTCGGCAGGGGTGGCCGGTGTGGAAGGTGCAGCGACAGCGTCCTTGCCAGCGCGTTGCTCAAGCAACTGCCGTGCGGCGTTGAACACCTGCAGGCACGAGCCGCAGCGCACCACGCCCCGGGCCACGCTCAACTGAGCGTGGCTGACGCGGAAGCTGGTCTGGCAATGCGGGCACTGGGTGACGAAACTGTCGGTCATGCGGCGATCCGGTTCATGCAGGCGGCCATTCTAGCGCCGACGGCCGGTGATGCGTACCCAGCCATCGAGGTTGGCGATAGGATCCAGGTCGAAGTCCTGGGCGTAGGCGGCCGCGACTTCTTCACCTTGTTCGGCGAGGATGCCCGACAGCGCCAGGCGTCCGCCGCTCTTGACCAGGCGGGATAGTTGCGGCGCCAGGGAAACCAGCGGGCCGGCGAGGATATTGGCGACCAGCACGTCCGCCTGGACCTGTGGCAGGTCTTCCGGCAGATAGAGCGGGAATAGTTCTTCGGCGATGTTGTTGCGCCCGGCGTTGTCGCGGGAGGCTTCCAGGGCCTGCACGTCGATGTCGGTGCCCACCGCCTGCTTGGCGCCCAGCAGCAGGGCGGCGATCGCCAGGATCCCCGAGCCGCAACCGAAGTCCAGCACGTTGCAGCCTTTCAGGTCCTGGCCGTCGAGCCATTCCAGGCACAGCGCGGTGGTCGGGTGCGTGCCGGTGCCGAAGGCCAGGCCCGGATCGAGCAGCAGGTTGACCGCGTCCGGCTCGGGAGCGGCGTGCCAGCTGGGGACGATCCACAGGCGCTGGCCGAAACGCATCGGCTGGAAATTGTCCATCCAGCTGCGTTCCCAGTCCTGGTCTTCGATCACTTCGCTGTAGTGTTCGGGCAGCGGGCTGCCGGTCAGCAGCTCAAGGTGGGCCAGCACGCTGGCGGCCTCGGTGCCGCCTTCGAACAGGGCCAGCAGGTGAGTGTGATTCCACAGCGGGGTGGTGTTGAGTTCCGGTTCGAAGATCGGCTGATCCTCGGCGTCCATGAAGGTCACCGAAACGGCGCCGACTTCGAGAAAAGCGTCTTCGTAGGTTTCGGCTTGTTCTGGGCTGATGGCGAGACGGACTTGCAGCCAAGGCATGGCGGGCACCTTTGAAATATGTAATGTGCAGCCTAGCGGGCTGCGAGAAGCGCGCAAGTTTACGCGAGCGAGGCGCAGAAGACGACACGCCAGGCGCCATTTCCACTTGCCCGCACCGCCTCTCTGTAGGGGCGAGCTTGCTCGCGATGCCTGCAGGGGCGCCGCGTAACACCAGGAAAATGCGTGTTGTCGCTGATGGCCCTGTCGCGAGCAAGCTCGCTCCTACAGGGGGGGCAGAAACGACAAGGCCGCTCGAAAGCGGCCTTGTCGGTCTGGTGCGGTGTCGATCAGTGTTGACCGGCCAGCTTGTGCTCCAGGTAGTGAATGTTCACACCACCTTTGCAGAAGCCTTCGTCACGAGTCAGGTCGCGGTGCAGCGGAATGTTGGTCTTGATCCCGTCGACCACGATTTCGTCCAGCGCATTGCGCATGCGCGCCATGGCTTCTTCACGGGTTGCCCCGTAAGTGATCAGCTTGCCGATCAACGAATCGTAGTTCGGTGGAACCGCGTAACCGCTGTACAGGTGCGAGTCGACGCGTACGCCATTGCCGCCCGGAGCATGGAAATGCTTGACCGTGCCTGGGCTTGGCATGAAGGTTTTCGGGTCTTCGGCGTTGATCCGGCATTCCAGGGCGTGGCCACGAATGACTACGTCCTTCTGGGAGATCGACAGCTTGTTGCCAGCGGCGATGCTCAGCATCTCCTTGACGATGTCGACGCCAGTGACCATTTCCGATACCGGGTGCTCTACCTGCACGCGAGTGTTCATCTCGATGAAGTAGAAACGACCGTTCTCGTACAGGAACTCGAAGGTACCGGCACCGCGGTAGCCGATGTCGATGCACGCCTTGACGCAGCGCGCGAAGACTTCCTGGCGAGCGGTTTCGTCGATGCCCGGGGCCGGCGCTTCTTCAAGCACCTTCTGGTGACGACGCTGCAGGGAGCAGTCGCGGTCGCCCAGGTGGATCGCGTTGCCCTGGCCGTCGGACAGTACCTGGACTTCCACGTGGCGTGGGTTGGTCAGGAACTTCTCCAGGTAGACCATCGGGTTGCCGAACGCCGCGCCCGCTTCGGAGCGGGTCAGCTTGGCCGAGGAGATCAGGTCTTCTTCTTTATGCACCACGCGCATGCCGCGACCACCGCCGCCGCCAGCGGCCTTGATGATCACCGGGTAGCCGACTTCACGGCCGATGCGCAACGCGGTTTCTTCGTCTTCCGGCAGCGGGCCGTCGGAACCGGGAACGGTCGGTACACCGGCAGCGATCATCGCGTGCTTGGCCGATACCTTGTCGCCCATCAGGCGAATGGTCTCGGCTTTCGGGCCGATGAAGGCGAAGCCGGAGTTCTCGACCTGCTCGGCGAAGTCGGCGTTTTCCGCGAGGAAGCCGTAGCCTGGGTGAATGGCGGTGGCGCCAGTCACTTCGGCGGCCGCGATGATCGCCGGAATGTGCAGGTAGGAGTGCGCGGCGGAGGCCGGGCCGATGCAGACGGATTCGTCTGCCAGACCCAGGTGCATCAGTTCCTTGTCGGCCTTGGAGTAAACGGCGACGGTCTTGATACCCATCTCTTTGCAGGCACGCAGGATCCGCAGGGCGATTTCACCGCGGTTGGCGATCAGAACTTTTTCCAACTTCGCAGACATCGTTGGCTCTCCGCGGTTCAAACGATGGTGAACAGCGGTTGGTCGTACTCAACCGGCTGGCCGTCTTCGACGAGGATGGATTCGATCACACCGCTGGTTTCAGCTTCGATGTGGTTCATCATCTTCATGGCTTCGACGATGCACAGGGTGTCGCCTTTCTTCACGCTCTGGCCGACTTCAACGAAGGCTGGCGAGGTTGGCGAGGATTTGCGGTAGAAGGTGCCGACCATCGGCGAACGGGCAACGGTGCCGTTCAGCGCTGGGGCAGCTGGAGCTGCTGGTGCAGCGGCGGCGGCCGGAGCGGCAGCGGCAGGTGCGGCGGCCGGAGCAGCCATCGGTGCCGGTGCGTAGTACTGCTGGGCTGGAGTCTTGCTGTGGCGGCTGATGCGTACGGACTCTTCGCCTTCCTTGATCTCCAGCTCGTCGATGCCGGACTCTTCCAGCAGTTCGATCAGTTTCTTAACTTTACGGATATCCATGAATCATCAACTCCCAAGGGTCGGTCAGGGGCGTTTAGCTTGTTGTTCAAGCTGCTCTAGTGCGGCCTCCAGGGCCAGTCGGTAACCGCTGGCGCCAAGGCCGCAGATCACTCCCACCGCAACGTCGGAGAAGTAGGAGTGATGGCGGAAAGGTTCGCGTTTGTGCACGTTAGACAAATGCACTTCGATGAATGGGATGCTCACCGCCAGCAGCGCGTCACGTAATGCGACACTTGTATGCGTAAAAGCTGCTGGATTGATCAGAATGAAGTCCACGCCTTCATCGCGGGCAGCATGGATACGGTCGATCAATTCATACTCGGCGTTGCTTTGCAGGTAGAGCAAATGGTGGCCGGCCTCGCGAGCCCGGCGTTCCAGGTCCTGGTTGATCTCAGCCAGGGTGACTGCGCCGTAGACCCCCGGTTCACGGGTGCCGAGCAGGTTCAGATTGGGTCCGTGAAGCACCAGTAGGGTCGCCATCTGCCGTTCCTTGTTTTATCTGTGGGCCATTATTCAGAACCCGGCGACTATGCCGCAAAGCCTTTGTGACTGTCCAGTTCTCTGCAATAGGCAGCACGATGACCGATGTTTACGCGAAATATGTGACCAACTGACTAATTCCGGTCATTCGCTGCGGCAATGCGTTCGGCGAAGTCCGCGGCGCTGATTTCGCCGACCACGCGCACATCGGCACGTTCGACGCCATCTTTGCCGAAGAACATCAGCGCCGGCGGGCCGAACAGGTGGTAGCGGTCCAGCAGGGCGCGCTGTTCGCGGTTGCTGGCGGTGATATCGAAGCGGACCAGGCGATAGCCCTGCAGGCGTTCGACGACCTGGCGGTCGCCGAGCACCTCGCGTTCGATGACTTTGCAACTGATGCACCAGTCGGCGTACCAGTCGAGGAGCAGTGGGACACCCGCGTTTCGGGCATCGGCCAGGGCCTGGTCCAGCTCGCCCGGAGTGGTGACGGTCTGCCACTGGCCGGCGCTGGTTTTCTCAGGGCTGTTGCTGGTGGTCGCGACCGGTGCGCGGGCGAGCGGGCTGAACGGATCGGTCTGGCCGCTGAATGCGCCGTACCAGCAGGCCAGGGCATACACCAGCAGGAACAGCCCGCACAGCTGCGCCAGGCGCGCGCGCGGTGCCTTGTAGACAAACTCCAGGGCGCCGAGAAACAGGCCGACGCCGGCCGCCAGCGCACCAATCAGCAACAGGCTGACCTGGCCCGGCAAGACCCGGCTCAGCAGGCCGATCGCCAGGCCGAGCAGCAGCACGCCAATGGCGTTTTTCACGTAGACCAGCCATGGCCCGCTTTTCGGCAGCCAGGCCGCGCCGCCGGTGGCCACCAGCAACAGCGGCGCGCCCATGCCCAGGCCCAGGGCGAACAGTTTCAGGGCGCCGCCCAGGGCGTCGCCGCTGGCGCTGATATACAGCAGGGCGCCTGCCAGCGGCGCCGAAACGCAGGGCGATACCAGCAGGCTGGACACCACGCCGAGAACCGCCGCGCCCCACAGCGAGCCGCCTTCGGTGCGCCCGGCGATGCGTTCCAGGCGTTGGCTGACAAAACGCGGCAGCTTGAGTTCGAAGACATCGAACATCGCCAGGGCGAACACGACGAAGAACAACGCAAAGGGCACCAGCACCCAGGCCGATTGCAGGCGCGCCTGCAAATTGAGCTGGGCGCCGAACAGCCCCATCAAGGCGCCGAGCAGGGCGAAACAGGCGGCCATCGGCAACACATAGGCCAGCGACAGATTGAAGCCGCGCCAGCCGCCAACCTGGCCCTTGAGGACCACGCCGGACAGAATCGGCAGCATCGGCAGGACGCAGGGAGTAAAGGTCAGGCCGATGCCGGCAAGGAAGAACAGCGCCAGTTCGCGCCAGCTCCAGCCGGTTTTCCCACTGTCGGTAGCGGGGCTGCCGGCACTTGAGGCATTGGCAGAAGAGGCGGCGCCATCGATCTGCAAACGCTCGGTTTCCGGTGGATAACACAGGCCCTTGTCGGCGCAGCCCTGGTAGGTCACGACCAGGGTGAAGGCCCGTTGATCTGCGCCGGTACGCGGCAGTTCGACATCGACAATGTCGTGGTAGACCTCGACGTCGCCGAAAAACTCGTCGTGTTTCTGTTCACCCTTGGGCAGTTGGGCGGCACCCAGGGCGATGTCGGCGGGCTCGGCGCGGAACTGGAAGCGGTGGCGATAGAGGTAATAACCCTCGGTGGCGACAAAACGCAGCTTGATCGATTGCGGCGTGCCTTGTAGCAGGCTCAGCTGGAACGCTTCGCGCACCGGCAGGAAGTCGGCGCTGTTGTTGATCGAACCCAGGGTCGAACTGGGGCGGCTGTCCAGCAGCCCGGCGGCGGTCGCCGGCAGGGCAAGCACGAACAACATCAGGCAAAGCAGGCGACGCATGGCAATCTCGCGAATCGAAGGTGTGCGCATGATAGCGGAGAGCGGCTGACTCTGCGCATGCGCCCTGTAGCCGCTGCCGAGCCTGCGAGGCTGCGATCGGTCTGGGCGGCATTCCGACGTAGCGGCCGCAAAGTCTGCAACCGTGCTCTTTCAGGCAAACCACATGGGTCGGCTTTGCGAGGACTGCGTCCTCGATCGCAGCCTCGCAGGCTCGGCAGCGGCTACAGGGTCAGACGCGGAACGCCTGCACCGCCGTGTGCAGCTGGCCGCCCAGGGCCAGCAGGTTCTCGCCCTGTTCGCGACCTTCGCCGATGCGTTGCAAGTTATCCCCACCCAGTTGATGGATGCGCTCGCTGTGGTCGCGGATTTCGCTGACGGCGCCGCTTTGCTGGGCCGTGACATCGGCGATGCGGATGGCGGTGTCGGAGATGGTCTGGATCGCCCCGACGATTTCATCCAGCGCACCGTCGGCGGCCTGGGCCTGGCTGGCGGTGGCTTCGGCATGTTCGACCTGGGCGCGCATGCCCTCCACCGATTGCCGGGCGGCGGCCTGCAGGCCGGCGATCAGGGTCTGGATCTCGGCGGTGGCGCCAGCGGTGCGTTGCGCCAGGGAGCGCACTTCCTCGGCGACCACGGCAAAGCCGCGACCCATTTCCCCGGCCCGCGCGGCTTCGATGGCGGCGTTCAGGGCCAGCAGGTTGGTCTGGTCGGCAATGGAGCGGATCACCGTGAGCACGCCGCCGATGGTCGCCGATTCCTCGGCCAGCTGTTCGATCATCTGCGCGTTGCCCTGCACTTCGCCGACCAGGGCATGCAGCCCGGTCAGGCTCAGGCCGATCACTTTCTGCCCCTGTTCCACCGCCAGCCCGGCGCTGCGGCTGGCATCGGCGGCCTGGCTGGCATCGCCGGCGACTTGCTGGATGGTCGCTTCCAGCTCGCCCAGGGCGTCACGGATCTGCGCGGTATCCCCGGCCTGGCGCTCGGCGCCGCCGTGCAGGCCGCTGCTCAGGTCCGCCAGGGCGCGGCTGCTGCCGGCGACCTGTTCGGCGTTCTGCCGGATGGTGCCCACCAGGTCCACCAGGTAGGCACGCAGACGGTTCAGGGACTCTTCGATATCGTGCAGTTCGCGGTTGGTCCGGCCCAGCTGGATGTCGCGGCTGAAGTCGCCTTCGGCCCAGGTCGACAGGGCCGGCGCCAGGTTGGTCAGGACCCGCGCCAGCCGGCGCTGCAAGGTATCGATAAGCAGGGCGATCAGCAGGATCAGGCCGATCATCAGGCCCTGCATCAGCCGTACTTCGCCCTGGATCTGCCCATGTTGGGCGCGCACCACCGGCTCCAGCTCGGCGATGGCCTGCTGCACGGCGGTGATTTTCAGGTGGGTGGCGGCGCTGAGGTCGGCGCGTTTCTGGATCTGCTCGCGGGTGCGGTTCAGCTCGGCGGGGTAACGACCGAGCAGGCTGTTGAGTTCGCGCTTGAGGCCGATGCCGGCGTCTTCGGCGGCGGCTTTCTCGGTGTTCTCCAGGCCCATCATGGCGGCGAAGTCATCGGTATTCGACTCGTTGCTGGCCGCGACACCCAGCAAGGGCAGGACGTCCAGCTGCTCGGCCTGGACGCGCATGTTGCTCACTTCGCGCTCGACGTCGGCGGCCAGCTCGCTGCGGCCGCTGCTCACCAGTTTTTCCCGGGCCAGGGACAGCTTGCCCAGGTGCTGGGAGGCGCTCAGCAGCAGCGGCAGGTAGGTCGCGGCGCTCGGGTTGCTGGCGGCTCCGGTGGCGTATTGGCTCAATTGTTCGAGGCTGGCCCCCAGCTCGCGCTCGGCCTGTAGCAGCAGCGCCTGTGGATCGCCGGCCAGTTTGCCGGCGGCCAGCAGGTCGGTCTTGCTGAATTCGGCCAGGCCCGACAGGCTCGGGCGCAGGCTTTGCGCCAGTTCCGCGGGCAGTTCGTCGAGTTGGGCCTGCAGGGTTTCGATGGCCTGGCTGGCGCTGCTCAGGCGCAGGGCGTCGCCGCTGGCCAGGTAGTCCACGATGTTGCGCGCCGCCTGGTTCTGGAACTGCTGGGACAACCCCAGGTAGCGCTCCATCAATAGATAGGGGCGTTCGAGGGCGCGTTGCGACCACCAGAGCGTGGCGCCCAGGGCCAGGCAAACGGCAACTAATAGCAGGGTATTGAGATTGGTCAGCAGCTTCAGGCGCATTGCGTTCTACCAACGACTTGAATGGTAAGTGCCTGAATTTATTGCGTTTGTATTACAGGGTTATGACCGAATCGGTGGATTCCGGTGAAAAAGTGGCGCTTTGATGGCGCGCCGCCTGGACGCGATTTCGTCCGCTGTCCTTGGCGCGATAGAGCGCTTCGTCGGCCTGGCTGGCCATCATCAGGCTGTCGGAATCTTCCCGCAGCTCGACCACTCCGGCGCTGAAGGTGCACCACAGGTCCTGCGGCTGGGCCGGGTAGTGGATCTCGGCAAAGCGCTGGCGGATTTCATCCAGCACCTTGCAGGCCGCTTCCAGGTCGGTGTCGGGCATGACGATGGCGAACTCTTCGCCGCCGTAGCGGCCGATGAAGTCGGTCTTGCGCAGGCGCTGCTTGAGAAACAGCGCCAGGCTCTTGATCACCCGGTCGCCCATGGGGTGGCCGTGGCTGTCGTTGACCCGCTTGAAGTGGTCGATGTCGAGCATGGCGAAGCTCAGCGGCTTGTTCTCGCGGCGCGCGCGGAAGCTGCAGTCTTCCAGCAGTTGCAGGATATGGGTGTGGTTGTACAGCCCGGTGAGGCTGTCGCGCACCATGCGCGCCTTGAGGTTGCGCGCGCGGGCGGCGCGGTTGCGCACGGTGGTGATCAGGTGGCGCGGCTTGATCGGCTTGGTCAGGAAGTCGTCGCCGCCCTCGCTCATGGCGTCCAGCTGCTTGTCCAGGTCGTCTTCGGCCGACAGGTAGATGATCGGCACGCTGACATAACGGTCGTTATGGCGGATTACCTTGGCCAGTTCGGTGCCGGTACAGGCTGGCATGTACATGTCGAGAATGATCAGGTCCGGCTGGAAGTCGGCCAGTTCGGCCATCGCCTGGATCGGCTCGATCAGGGTCCGGGTGATGATCCCGGCGCTGTTGAGCAGGCGTTCGGTGTGCAGGGCCTGGGCGCGGGAGTCGTCGATGATCAGCACTTTATAGGGTTCATACTGGGCGACGCAGGTGAGGATTTCGATCTTCTCCAGCAGGCTCGAAGCCTCCAGGGTACCGGTGAGGAACTCCTGGCCGCCGGCGCGCACGGCGGCCAGGCGGGTCGGGGTGTCGGTTTCGTGGAGGCTGAAGAACAGCAGGGGCAGCTTCTGCTCCAGGCCTTCCTGGGCTTCGGCGGCCAGTTGCAGGCCCATGCCGTTGCCACAGAAATCGACGTCGATGACGATCGCCGCGGGCAGACGCTCGACCATCGAGGCGCGAAACGCGGCGATGCTGTCCAGGGACTGGGCGCTAAGGCCGAAGAATTCCAGCTGCTTGGCCAGGCGCTCGCCGCGATCGTGATCTTGCAGCATCACGTAGATCGGCTTGCGCAGGGGCGGCAGGAAGGTCTGTTCCAACTGGTCGCCATGGCGCAGGCCGGTGCGCGACAGGCGTTGCATCAGGCGGTTGAGGTCGGTGATCAGGCCGCTGCTCAGGCGCCCGCGGTTGGCGTCCACCGCTTCCAGCGAATCGCTGATGCTGCGCGCCAGTTGGGTATGTTCGGGTTGCTCGAAGCGTTCGGCGAAACGCAGCAGGCGCAGGTTGGCCTCGCTGAGTTCGGACATGTCGGCGGTCGACCATTCGCTGCGCTGCAGGCGCTGCCATATCTCGAGGATCTGACGAGCCTGGTGAATTACCCGCTGGGCAAAGTGGTGCTTGAGGCGCTCACGGCTGGGGTCTTCTGGCTCGGTCATATCCTGACTACTAGTTAGGGTGCATGCTGAGATCGACTGGTGGCTCTATGCTAGCACCTCTTATGGATTGTACGAGTGTCGTACGTCAACAATCTGCAAAGCGACCTTATTCAGTTCCCGACCGACTGGTCGCATAGGTTCTGAACTGTGCTTCATTTATAGTGGCCGCTCGATATGCACCCGGCATGTGGCGTCTTGCGCGGTGGATGATTTTTAATCCGCTCGGTTCGAGGCACGATGGAGCAGGGTTGTGGTCGAACCGATGAACCCAAGTGATTGAAAGGATATAGCCATGCTGGACTGGAAGAACCGCGCGGGCAGCGCGCCGGATCGTGCTGCCGAACCCAAGTCGGCGACACGCAGCTACTTTGGTGGCCTGCTGTTCAGCCGCGCCCTGGGCACCCTGCTGGTCCTGTACCTGCTGGTGGCCGGTGCCCTGGGCTGGTACTGGAGCCAGGAACCGTCGCTGTTCCCGGTCCAGCAAGGCGCGCAGGTTGCCGCCGAGAAGGAAGGCAAGCAGATGGTCGTGGGCTACACCACGGTGGAAACCCTCAAGACCGTGGCCGGCACCCTGCTGAACAAGCCGGGTGGCTATATCTCCAACGACCGTTTCCCGCCGGGCCTGTGGATGGACAACATGCCGAGCTGGGAATACGGCGTGCTGGTGCAGGTCCGCGACCTGACCCGCGCCTTGCGCAAGGACTTCGCCCGCTCCCAGTCGCAGTCCGCCGAGGACGCCGACCTGGCCAAGGCCGAGCCACGCTTCAACTTCGACAACAAGAGCTGGGTGCTGCCGTCCAGCGAGTCCGAGTACCAGGAAGGCATCAATTCCCTGAGCCGCTACCAGGCACGCCTGTCCGACCCGGAGCAGAAGAGCGCGCTGTTCTATGCCCGTGCCGACAACCTGAACAACTGGCTGGGTGACGTCGGGACCCGCCTGGGTTCGCTGTCCCAGCGCCTGTCGGCCAGCGTCGGCCGGGTCAAGCTCAACACCGCGCTGAAAACCGAAGTCCCGGCGCCGGGCCAGTCGCCGCAGGTCGACGAAGAGGTGGTGGAAACCCCTTGGATGCAGATCGACAACGTGTTCTACGAAGCGCGCGGCCAGGCCTGGGCCCTGTCGCACCTGCTGCGCGCCATCGAGGTCGACTTCGCCGACGTACTGGCCAAGAAGAACGCCACCGTCAGCGTGCGTCAGATCATCCGTGAACTGGAGGCGTCCCAGGAAACGCTGTGGAGCCCGATGATTCTCAACGGCAGCGGCTTTGGCGTGCTGGCTAACCACTCGCTGGTCATGGCCAACTATATTTCCCGGGCCAACGCGGCGGTCATCGACTTGCGTCAATTGCTCAACCAGGGTTGATTCATGGTGGTTACCTCCAATGAGGCCGCGCATCGCGCGGCCTCCGATGCCGAACAAGTCGCCTGGGTCGATGGCGAAGACCAGTTGCTGGGCGCGCTGGCCCGCTCGGAGTTGCGCGAGCGTGGCCTGATCGGGCGCGGCACCTATATCCTGCTGTTCAATTCCGCCGGTGAGCTGTGCGTGCATCGGCGCACCCTGAGCAAGGCCCTCTATCCCGGTTACTGGGACGTGGCCGCGGGCGGCATGGTGCTGGCCACCGAGAGCTACGCCGAGTCGGCGGCCCGTGAGCTGGAGGAAGAACTGGGGGTGAGCGGGGTGGAGTTGACCGCCCACGACCACTTCTTTTTCGAAGACACCGGCAATCGCCTCTGGTGTTCGGCCTTTTCGGCAGTCTGGGACGGGCCTTTGCGCCTGCAGCCGGAAGAGGTGCTGGAAGCGCGCTTCATTTCGATCGACGAAGTGATGCGGGAAATCGCCGAAAAGCCCTATTGCCCGGACTCCCTGGCGGCCTTGCAGCGCTATCTGGCGCGGCGTCGTTAAAGTTGTATAAATTGGCGCGCTTAGGCTCTTAGCAAGTCGGCTTTTTGCCGTTACACTGCGCGACCTTTTTCAAGCTGAGCCGGCGCTGCCTTTACAAGCGCGGTCGGTCCAGTAGCGCTGCCCCTGCCTGAGTGGGGCTTCGCGGTCGATGGCACAGGCCATGTGCTTCGACCAGTCTTTGTCCTCCCAAGAGGATTGCCGGTGGCCAAAAAAGCCGCATCCTTCGCCGCCCTTGGTGGCCTGGTATTTTCCACCGACGCAGGTCGACATTGCCCGGACTGTAGCCAGCCGGTGGCAGCCTGCATCTGCAAACAAACCGTTATCCCTGCCGGCGACGGCATTGCTCGCGTGCGCCGCGAAAGCAAGGGCCGCGGCGGCAAGACGGTGACCACCATCACCGGCGTGCCGTTGGCCGAAGACGCGCTCAAGGAGCTGGCGACCACGTTGAAGAAACGTTGTGGCACAGGTGGCGCGTTGAAAGACGGCGTCATCGAGATCCAGGGCGATCATGTCGAGCTACTCTTGGCAGAGCTGATCAAGCACGGTTTCAAGGCGAAGAAGTCCGGCGGCTAGCAGCCTCTGTGAAAACCACCCCCGACTTGATGCAGCCCTGATCGATTCAGGTTTGCCGTCGTCTTCATGGTTTTCACAGAGCCTGTTCATGACCGGTTTCTAAACTCAGCGCTGTAACCGAGGTCTACGTCCTCGTTGCAGGCTAATCGTCATTTTCATTCTTTAGACTGCGCCAGCCCCGGACCGGGGTGGCGCTCTATGACTTCTTTATAGGGGACTTCGATGTCCGTACGACGCACACGCAAAGACGATGGCAGCCAATGGACAGTTGCGGACAGCCGCAGTGTTTATGGGATTCGCCATTGGGGGGCCGGGTATTTCGCGATCAATGACGCCGGTCGCGTCGAAGTTCGTCCGAACGGCCCGAACAGTTCGCCTATCGACCTGTTCGAACAAGTCGAGGAGCTGCGCAAGAGCGGCTTGTCCCTGCCGCTGCTGGTGCGCTTCCCGGATATCCTGCAGGACCGCGTGCGCCAGCTGACCGGTGCCTTCGACGCCAACATCGAGCGCCTGGAATACCAGAGCAAGTACACCGCGCTGTACCCGATCAAGGTCAACCAGCAGGAAGCGGTGATCGAGAACATCATCGCCACCCAGAACGTCTCCATCGGCCTGGAAGCCGGCTCCAAGCCCGAGCTGCTGGCGGTGCTGGCGCTGGCGCCGAAAGGCGGGACCATCGTCTGCAACGGTTACAAGGACCGTGAGTTCATCCGCCTGGCGCTGATGGGCCAGAAGCTGGGCCACAACGTGTTCATCGTGATCGAGAAGGAGTCCGAAGTCGCCCTGGTGATCGAAGAGGCCGCCACGCTCAAGGTCAAGCCGCAGGTCGGCCTGCGTGTGCGCCTGTCGTCCCTGGCATCGAGCAAGTGGGCCGACACCGGCGGCGAGAAATCCAAGTTCGGCCTGTCGGCGGCGCAGCTGCTGTCGGTGGTCGAGCGTTTCCGCAGCGCCGGCCTGGACCAGGGCATCCGCCTGCTGCACTTCCACATGGGTTCGCAGATCGCCAACCTGGCGGACTACCAGCACGGTTTCAAGGAAGCCATCCGTTACTACGGCGAGCTGCGCAACCTCGGCCTGCCGGTGGATCACATCGACGTCGGCGGCGGCCTGGGCGTGGACTACGACGGTACTCACTCGCGCAACGCCAGTTCGATCAACTACGACATGGACGACTACGCCGGTGTCGTGGTCGGCATGCTCAAGGAATTCTGCGACGCGCAAAGCCTGCCGCATCCGCACATCTTCTCCGAGAGCGGTCGTTCGCTGACCGCGCACCACGCCATGCTGGTGGTGCAGGTGACCGACGTCGAGAAACACAACGACGACGTGCCGCTGATCGAGAACAAGGAAAGCCTGCCGGAAACCGTGCAATGGCTGGTCGACCTGCTGGGCCCGACCGACATCGAGATGGTCACCGAAACCTACTGGCGCGCCACCCACTACATGAGCGACGTGGCCGCCCAGTACGCCGACGGCAAGCTGACCCTGGCCGAAAAAGCCCTGGCCGAGCAGTGCTACTTCGCCGTGTGCCGGCGCCTGCACAACTCGCTGAAGGCGCGCCAGCGCTCGCACCGCCAGGTGCTGGACGAACTCAACGACAAGCTGGCCGACAAGTACATCTGCAACTTCTCGGTGTTCCAGAGCCTGCCGGACACCTGGGCCATCGACCAGGTCCTGCCGATCATCCCGCTGCATCGCCTGGACGAAGAGCCGCTGCGCCGCGCGGTGCTGCAAGACCTGACCTGCGACTCCGACGGCAAGATCAACCAGTACGTCGACGAGCAGAGCATCGAGACCAGCCTGCCGGTGCATGGTTTGAAAGAGGGTGAGGACTATCTGCTGGGCGTGTTCCTGGTCGGTGCCTACCAGGAGATCCTCGGCGACATGCACAACCTGTTCGGCGATACCGACTCGGTGAACATCTACCAGAACCCGAACGGCACCGTGTACCACGCCGGCATCGAGACCCACGACACCATCGAAGACATGCTGCGCTACGTGCACTTGTCGCCGGAAGAGCTGATGACGCACTACCGCGACAAGGTGGCCAGCGCGAAGATCAGCGCCAGCGAGCGTACCCAGTTCCTCGACGCCCTGCGTCTGGGCCTGACCCGCTCGTCGTACCTGTCTTCCTGATAGGTCGACCGTTCGAAAAAAACCACCGCTTGCGGTGGTTTTTTTATGCTCGCCGGAAGGCTCAGCGGGCCGGAGCGAACCAGCCGTCGTGCCGGCGCAGCCCCAGGGCGAAGGCCAGCAGGGTCAGGCTGCGCACCAGCATGAACAGCAGGAAGGTCAGCCACAGGCCGTGGTTGCCCAGGCCCTGCAAGGCCCAGGCGCAGGGCAGGGTGATGAGCACACTGAGCAGCATGCCGTTGCGCATTTCCCGGGCGCGGGTGGCGCCGATGAACAGGCCGTCCAGCAGGTAGCTCCAGACCGCGATCAGCGGCAGGGCGGCGAGGTAAGGCAGGTAGATGAAGGCGGTCTGGCGCACTTCGGCGATATCGGTCTGCATCTCGATGAACAGGTGCCCGGCGCACAGGAACAGCACGGCAAAGCCGAGGCTGGCCAGCAGCGACCAGCCGCCGGCCACCACCAGCGAACGGCGCAGAGCCAGGCGATCGCGGGCGCCGATGGCGTGGCCGCACAGGGCCTCCACCGCATGGGCCAGGCCGTCCAGGGCGTGGGCGGTCAGCAGCAGGCCGTTGAGCAACAGGGCGTTGGCGGCCACGGTGGCGTCCCCCAGGCGCGCGCCTTGCACGGTGATCAGGAAGAACACCGATTGCAGGGCCAGGCTGCGAATGAAGATGTCACGGTTGACCGCCAGCAGCGGTCGCCAGCTGGCCCAGCGCTGCAACGCCGCCCAGGCAATCCGCCCCGGATAGGCGCGCAGGGCCGGGCGGGTCATGGCCAGGCCGATCAGCGCGCCGGTCCACTCGGCGATCACCGAGGCCCTGGCCGAGCCGGCCACGCCCCAGTCCAGGCCCAGCACGAACCACAGGTTGAGGGCGATGTTGATCAGGTTGGTGCTCAGCAGGATCGCCAGCGGCGCGCGGGCGTTCTGGGTGCCGAGGAACCAGCCGACCAGGGCCATGCTGGCCAGCGCCGCCGGCAGCCCGAGCAGGCGGGTATGGAAGAAGGTCCGGGTCATTTCGTCCAGCTCGGCCGAAGGCTGCATCAACTGCAAGGCCGCGCCGCTCAGCGGCACGCCTATGGCGCCCAGCAGCAAGGCCAGCCCCATGGCCAGCAGCAGGCCTTGCACCAGGATCTGCCGCAGCGCCGCACCGTCGGCGCGCCCGGCGGCCTGGGCGGCAAAGCCGGTGGCGCCCATGCGCAGAAAACCCATGGCCCAGGCCAGGAAGGTATAGAGGCTGGCGCCGACCGCCACCGCGCCGAGCTGGTGGGCGTGGGGCAGATGGCCGATGACGGTGCTGTCGACCAGCGCCACCAGCGGCACGGAAATATTGGAAAGAATCATCGGCGCGGCCAGCGCCCACACCCGACCATGGGTCGGACGGTGGCGCCAGGCAGAAATCAGGCTGGACATGCAGGCTCCTTGCGAGAGCCGGCATTGTAGCTGCTTGCCCGGCCGGCCATGCCACCCCAATCACGCCGCAAATCCTGTAGGAGCGAAGCTTGCTCGCGATTGGCGTCGGCATGTTCACTCATGTTCTTCCGGGTCTGCTCAGGCAGCGCAAGCGCCGCTTCGCGGCTGATCGCGAGCAAGCTTCGCTCCTACAAAGAAGCTGCGGGTGATGGGCCCTCTATCGATCAATGTGCGCTGCGCCACAGCCAGCCGGACGGCGGTGAGATATAGTTCAACCCTTCGATACTCCTGCCTATGAGTGCCCCATGCTTAACAAAGGATTGTTCCTGGCCTGTGCGCTGGCCTTGCTGAGCGCTTGCGATTCCTCGACCTCCGACAAGGCGGCGACCACTTCGGCTCCGACAGCGGCGGTGCCCGCGGCCAAGGCTCGGCCCGTGCAGGATGTCGCTGTCCTCAAGCAACGCTACGCCGGTCGCGAGTTGAGCGTGGTGGACGTGTCCGAGGTGCAGCTCGACGGGGCCAGCACGCTGTCGGTGAGTTTCTCGGTGCCCCTGGACCCGCAGCAGAAGTTCGCCGACAAGCTGCATCTGGTGGACAGCAAGAGCGGCAAGGTCGACGGCGCCTGGGAGCTGTCGGACAACTTCATGGAACTGCGCCTGCGCCACCTGGAGCCGCAGCGCAAACTGGTGCTGACCGTCGACGCCGGGCTGCGCGGAGTGAACGACGCGACCCTGGCCGCCGAATACGTCAGCCGCCTGGAAACCCGCGACCTGCAAGCCACGGTTGGTTTCGCCAGCCGCGGCACCCTGTTGCCGACCCGTCTCGCCGAGGGCCTGCCGGTGATCGCGCTGAACGTCGACAAGGTCGATGTCGAATTCTTCCGCATCAAGCCTGAGTCGCTGCCGGTGTTCCTCGCCCAGTGGGGGCGCAATAACAGCCTGCACAGTTACGAGTCCCGCGAACTGCTGCCGATGGCCGACCTGGTGTATGGCGGCCGCTTCGACCTCAACCCGGCGCGCAATACCCGGGAAACCCTGCTGCTGCCGATCGCCGGGCTCAAGCCGCTGCAACAGCCGGGCGTGTACCTGGCGGTGATGCGCGCCTCGGGCACCTACAACTATTCGCAACCGGCGACCCTGTTCACCCTCAGCGACATCGGCCTGTCGGTGCACCGTTACCAGAACCACCTGGATGTCTTTACCCAGGCCCTGGAAGGCGGCAAGGCGCTGGACGGCGTCAGCCTGGAACTGCTGGACGGCGAAGGCCGCGTGCTCGGCCAGGGCAAGACCGAGAAGGGTGGCCATGCCGAGCTGCCGCTGCCGAAGAAAGCCGAAGTGCTGCTGGCCCACCAGGGCGAGCAGACCAGCCTGCTGCGCTTGAACGGCTCCGCCCTGGACCTGGCCGAATTCAATATCGGCGGCCCACAGCCCCATCCGTTGCAGTTCTTCGTGTTCGGCCCCCGCGACCTGTATCGCCCCGGCGAAACCGTGCTGCTCAACGCGCTGCTGCGGGACAAGGATGGCAATGCGGTCAAGCCGCAGCCGGTAAGCGTCGAAGTACGCCGGCCGGATGAGCAGGTCAGCCGCAAGTTCGTTTGGGACGCCGATGCCTCGGGGCTGTATCAGTACCAACTGCAACTGGCCGGCGAAGCGCCGACCGGGCGCTGGCAGCTGGTGTTCGACCTCGGCGACGGCAAGCCGCAGCTGTACGAATTTCTCGTGGAAGATTTCCTGCCCGAGCGCCTGGCGCTGGAACTCAAGGGCAGCGACACACCGCTCAAGCCGGACGAGGCCGTCGAGATCAGCGTCAACGGTCGTTACCTGTATGGCGCCCCGGCCGCCGGCAATCGCCTGAGCGGCCAGCTTTACGTGCGGCCGCTGCGCGAGGCGGTCAAGGCCTTGCCGGGCTACCAGTTCGGCTCGATCACCGAAGAAGAGCTGAGCCAGGACCTGGAGATCGAGGAGTCGACGCTGGATGAAAACGGCGAAGAAGTGATCGCCCTGGAAAGCAAATGGGCCGGGGCCCGTTCGCCGCTGCAACTGATCGTCCAGGGCAGCCTGCAGGAATCGGGCGGTCGCCCGATCACCCGGCGGGTGGTGCTGCCGGTGTGGCCGGCGGACCGGTTGCCGGGGCTGCGGGCGCTGTTCGACGGCACGGAAACCGACGGCGATGGCCCGGTCGAATTCGAACTGCTGGTGGCCAACAATGAAGGCCAGAAGCTGGCTGCGGACAACCTCAAGGTGCGCCTGGTGCGCGAGCGCCGCGACTACTACTGGAACTATTCGGAAAGCGATGGCTGGAGTTATCACTTCAACGAGAAATTCCTCACCCAGGACGAACAGACCCTGAGCATCAAGGCTGGCGATACCGCGAAGGTCAGCTTCCCCGTGGAGTGGGGCCCTTATCGCGTCGAGGTCGAGGATCCGCAGACCGGGCTGGTCAGCAGCCTGCGTTTCTGGGCCGGCTACCGCTCCCAGGACAACGCCGAAGGCGGCGCGGTGCGCCCCGACCAGGTCAAGCTGGCGCTGGACAAACCGCTGTATGGCGACGGCGACACCGCCAACGTCACGGTGACCCCGCCGGCCGCCGGCAAGGGTTACCTGCTGGTGGAGTCCAGTGACGGTCCGCTGTGGTGGCAGGAAATCGACGTGCCGGCCGAGGGCAAGAGCTATGCGATCAAGCTCGATCCGAAGTGGGCGCGCCACGACCTGTACGTCAGTGCGCTGGTCATCCGCCCCGGCGAGCGCAAGGCCAACATCACCCCCAAACGCGCGGTGGGCGTATTGCACCTGCCGCTGGATCGCACCCAGCGCAAGCTCGGCCTGACCCTGACTGCGCCGGAAAAAATGCGCCCCAAGCAACCGCTCAAGGTGAAGATCCAGGCGAAGAACGCCGATGGCAGTGTGCCGAAAGAGGCTCATGTGCTGCTGGCGGCGGTGGACGTGGGCATCCTCAACATCACCGAATACCCGACCCCAGACCCGTACTCCAGCCTGTTCGGGCGCAAGGCCTATGGCGCCGACCAGCTGGATATCTACGGGCAGTTGATCGAGGCCGGCCAGGGCCGCCTGGCCAGCCTGGCCTTCGGTGGTGACGCGGCGCTGGCCAAGGGCGGCAAGCGTCCGGACACCAGCGTCACCATCGTCGCCCTGCAAAGCGCGCCGGTGACCCTCAACGAACAGGGTGAAGGCGAAGTCAGCGTCGATATCCCCGACTTCAACGGCGAGCTGCGCCTGATGGCCCAGGCCTGGACCGACGAGCGCTACGGCATGGCCGAAGGCAAGACGGTGATCGCCGCGCCGCTGATCGCCGAGCTGTCGGCGCCGCGTTTCCTCGCCGGCGGCGACCAGACTACCCTGGCGCTGGACCTGTCCAACCTCTCGGGCAAGGCGCAGAAACTCGATGTGCAACTGAGCGCCGAAGGGCAGCTGGCGCTGGTCAACGAGACCCACCGGAGCGTGCAACTGACCCAGGGCCAGCGCACCACGCTGCGTATCCCGGTGCGGGCGCTGGGCGGCTTCGGCCAGGGCAAGGTCAAGGTGCTGGTCAATGGCCTGGATCTTCCCGGCGAGAGCCTGCCGCCGTTCAGCCGCGAATGGACCCTGGGGGTGCGACCGGCCTATCCGGCGTTGCTCAGGCATTACCGCGCGGTGCTCAAGGATCAGCCGTGGAGCCTGCCGGAAGGCGAGTTGGCGGCGTTCGAACCGGCCGGGCGCGAAGCGCTGCTGAGCCTGTCGAGCCGGCCACCGCTGAACCTCGGCGAGCAGATCCGCGCACTCAAGGCCTACCCCTACGGCTGCCTGGAGCAGACCACCAGCGGCTTGTACCCGGCGCTGTACGCCGATGCCGTCAGCCTGAAACGCCTGGGCCTGGAAGGCGAGCCGGATGCCGAGCGCAAGCGCAAGATCGAGCTGGGCATCGAACGCCTGCTGGGCATGCAGCGCTACAACGGCAGCTTCGGCCTGTGGGGCGCGGACGGCGAAGAGGAATACTGGCTGACCGCCTACGTCACCGACTTCCTGCTGCGGGCCCGCGACCAGGGCTTCGCGGTGCCGGCCGAGGCGCTGAAGAAGGCCAACGAACGCCTGCTGCGTTACCTGCAGGAGCGCAACCTGATCGAGGTCAACTATAGCGAAAACGCCGAGCACACGCGCTTTGCCGTGCAGGCCTACGCCGGGCTGGTATTGGCGCGCAGTCAACAGGCGCCGCTGGGCGCGCTGCGCAGCCTGTTCGAACGGCGCACCGATGCCCGCTCCGGCCTGCCGCTGGTGCAACTGGCCATCGCCCTGCAGAAAATGGGCGACCAGCCACGGGCCGAGCAGGCCTTGACCGCCGGCCTTGCGGCCTCGCGCAACAGCAAGGATTGGCTGGCCGACTATGGCAGCCCGCTACGGGATCAGGCGCTGATCCTGGCGCTGCTGGAAGAGAACGACCTGGCCAAGGGCAAGCGCGAGGAGCGGCTGTTCGAGCTGTCCGACCAACTGGCGGCCAGCCCGTACCTGTCGACCCAGGAGCGCAACTCGCTGTTCCTCGCCGGTCGTGGCCTGCTGGGCAAGCCGGAAGCCAACTGGACCGCGCAACTGAGCAGCGACGCCGAAAGCCGCGAGCTGAACAACGGCCAGCCGGGCCTGAAACTGCAAGGCGCATTGTTGGCGTCGCCGTTGTCGGTGCGCAATCAGGGCAGCGAACCGGTGTACCAGCAACTGACCATTTCCGGTTATCCACAGCATGCGCCGCTGGCCGGTGGCGAGAACCTGAGCATTCGTCGCGAATACCTGGGAATGAACGGCCAGCCGTTGGACCTGCGGGCCCTGGGCAGCGGCGACCTGGTGCTGGTGCACCTGGCGGTCAGCGCCAAGCAACGGGTGCCGGATGCGCTGGTAGTGGACCTGCTGCCGGCCGGCCTGGAGCTGGAAAACCAGAACCTGGCGCAGAGCGCCGCCAGCCTGGAAAACGCCAGCAGCCAGGTCAAGGAATGGCGTGAGTCGATGCAGAACGCTAGCCTCAAGCACCAGGAGTTCCGCGATGACCGCTACGTGGCGGCGCTGAACCTGGACGGCTACGACAGCGTCACGCACCTGCTGTACCTGGCTCGGGCGGTCACGCCCGGCACCTACCGTGTGCCGCCGCCGCAAGTGGAGTCGATGTACCGGCCGAACTGGCAGGCCGTGGGTGAAACCCTGCCGGAGATGGTGATCAAGGGGCGTTGAGAAGGGGATTGCGGCAAGCTCGCCCCGCTAGGCGCGAGCTTGCCGGCGATCAACTGTCGGGCGGTCAGTGCACTACCCAGCTCAGCAGCCACAGCCCCAGCAGCAGCCAGATGATGCCCATGACGATCGAGGCGCGCATGAAGGCGCGGACCGCCGAGTACAGCAGCATCAGCCCGACGATCAGGGTGATGATGCTGATGATCGAAGTGTCCATGCCCAGCGCCCGCGACAGGCCGTCGATAAAGTTGCCGCCGGCGTTGGTCAGGGCGTTGAACAGACCGCTGAGGCCATCGACGATAAACCGTATGACCGAGCCCAGCGCCTGGCCGAGCCATTCAAAAAAGCTTTCTACCTGCATGCGTGCATCCTGATGAAAAAGTTGGCGTGCTTGCCAGACCCGAGCCTTTGGCCATCAATCGCGCTGGCGAGTTCCGTTCCAAGCATAGAGGTTCGCGGGTTTGATTTTTCGATTAGTTGTATCGCGCCTGCGCAGTTTCTGGTGGCGAATATCCGGCCAGGCAAAGTCGCCCGGCTTGCCATCGGCGCAACCGGGCGGCCGCCGTGGCTGGCGCATCCTGCGGATGGTGCTGGGCGGCCTGTTGCTGCTGTGGGCCGCGCTCTGGCTGGCCGATCGCATCTGGCCGCTGCCGCTGCCCAAGGATGACCTGGCGCGGGTGGTGCTGGCCGAGGATGGCACGCCACTGTGGCGCTTCGCCGATGCCAATGGGGTCTGGCGTTATCCGGTGCGCACCGACGAAGTCTCGCCCTATTACCTGGACGCGCTGCTGACCTACGAAGACCGCTGGTTCTACAGCCATCCCGGGGTCAACCCGATGGCGCTGGTGCGCGCTGCCTGGCAGAACCTCACCGGCGGGCGGGTGTTGTCCGGCGGCAGCACCCTGTCGATGCAGGTGGCGCGCTTGCTCGATCCGCATTCGCGAACCTGGCACGGCAAGCTGCGCCAGCTGTGGCGCACCGCGCAGCTGGAATGGCACCTGAGCAAGCAGCAGATCCTCACGCTCTACCTCAACCGCGCGCCATTCGGCGGCACCCTGCAAGGGGTGGCCGCGGCCAGCTGGGCTTACCTGGGCAAGTCGCCGCAGCACCTGACCCACGCCGAAGCCGCGCTGCTGGCGGTGCTGCCCCAGGCGCCGAGCCGGCTGCGCCCGGACCGGCATGCCGCGCGGGCACAGGCGGCCCGGGACAAGGTGTTGCAGCGCCTGGCGCAGTTC
Organism: Pseudomonas sp. RW409; assembly: GCF_003184125.1. NCBI lineage: Bacteria > Pseudomonadati > Pseudomonadota > Gammaproteobacteria > Pseudomonadales > Pseudomonadaceae > Pseudomonas > Pseudomonas sp. RW409. The sequence goes on from NZ_QHHP01000034.1 coordinate 330,721, forward strand.
CAGGTCTGGCCGCAGTCGGCGGTGGACGAAGCCTTGCAGGAACCCCTGTTGCTGGCGCCGCGCCTGGAGCCGAGCCTGGCGCCCTTGCTGGCGCGGCGGCTGAACCGTCCGGACAGCCCGCCGCTGATCCGCACCACCCTGGACGCCAACCTGCAACGCCGCCTGGAAGACCTGCTGCTGGGCTGGCGCGCGCGCCTGCCGGAACACACCTCGGCGGCGATCCTGGTGGTCGAGGAGCAGACCATGGCCGTGCGCGCCTACCTGGGTTCGGTGGATATCAACGATGCGCGGCGCTTCGGCCATGTGGACATGATCAGCGCTATGCGCTCGCCGGGTTCGACCCTCAAGCCCTTCCTCTATGGCATGGCGCTGGATGCCGGGTTGATCCATTCCGAATCGCTGCTGCAAGACGTGCCACGGCGTTATGGCGACTACCGGCCGGGCAATTTTTCCATGGGCTTCAGCGGCGCGGTGTCGGCCAGCTCCGCCCTGGCCACCTCGCTGAACCTGCCGGCGGTGCAACTGCTGGAAGCCTACGGACCGAAACGGTTTGCCGCCGAGATGCGCATCGGCGGCATGCCCCTGACCCTGCCGGCGCTGGCGGAACCGAACCTGGCGCTGATTCTCGGCGGCGCCGGCAGCCGCCTGGAGGACCTGGTCAGCGGCTACAGCGCCTTCGCCCGTGGCGGCAAGAGCGCCAGCCTCCGCCTGCAACCGGACGATGAGTTGCGCGAGCGGCCCTTGCTGTCCCCCGGTTCGGCGTGGATCGTGCGGCGCATTCTCAGCGGCCAGGCGCGCCCGGACCGCGACCCGCGGGCCGAACTGGTGCAGCGCCCGGTGCTGGCCTGGAAGACCGGCACCAGTTATGGCTTTCGCGACGCCTGGGCGATCGGCGTCGGGCCGCGCTACCTGATCGGCATCTGGATCGGCCGCCCGGACGGCACCCCGGTGCCGGGCCAGTTCGGCCTGGCCTCGGCGGCGCCCTTGATGCTGCAAGTGCACGATGTGCTGATCAACCGCGACAGCCAGCGCGGTATCGGCGCGCCGGTACAGCCGGTGCCGATGAATGTCGGGGTGGCGGCGATCTGTTGGCCGTTGGGCCAGCCCATGAGCCGCAGCGATCCGAACTGCCGCCGCCAGCGTTTCGCCTGGACCCTGGACGGCACCACACCGCCGACCTTGCAGGCGGCGGATCAACCCTTGGGGGTCGGCCTGCTGGAAAAAGTCTGGGTCAATGCCAAGGGCCTGCGGGTCGACGCCAAGTGCCCGGGGGCGCAGGCGCGGGATATCGCGCTGTGGCCGGCGCCGCTGGAGCCCTGGCTGCCGCGCATCGAACGGCGTGAAGCGCGCCTGCCGGCCAACGACCCGGATTGCCCGGGGCCAGCCCTGGCGGCAGCGGCGCCTTTGTCCATCGTCGGCGTGCGCGAGGGCGATCGGTTGCGTCGCCCGGCGGCCAGCCAGGAACTGCTGCGGCTCAAGCTGTCGGCCCTGGGCGGCAGCGGCCGGCGCTGGTGGTTCGTCAACGGCGAGCCGCTGGGCGAGAGTGCCAACCAGGACAGTATCAACGCCAGCTTCGAACGCTTGGGGCCTTATCAACTGAGCGTGCTGGACGAAGGCGGGCAGACGGCGCGGGTCGAGTTCAGCGTTATCGATTGAGAGGGGCGGTACGGGCCTTGCCTTCACTCGCCATCCCCCCGAAGCTATACGCCTTCAGGAGACCCCGATGAACCTAGACGAACTGACCCAACGCCTGCACGCCATTCGCGACCGCAATGACTGGCGGCAATTTCACAGCCCGAAGAACCTCGCCATGGCCGCCAGCGTGGAGATGGCCGAGCTGGTGGAAATCTTCCAGTGGCTGAGCGAAGACCAGTCGCGGCAACTGCCGGCGGACAAGCTGGCCCACGCCGGCCAGGAAGTCGGTGACATCGTGCTGTACCTGTTGCTGCTGTGCAGCGAGCTGGGCCTGGACCTGGAGCAGGTGGTGCGCAGCAAGCTGGCCGACAGCGAACGGCGGTTCAGCTGATGAGCGATCGTCATTTCGACCAGCTGGCGACCCGTTTCGCCCAAAAGATCTACGGCGGCGCCAAGGGCGCGATCCGCCTGGCGGTGCTCCAGGCGGACCTGGCCGAAGCCTTGCCGGACCGGCCGCTGCGGGTGCTGGATATCGGCGCCGGGCTGGGGCACATGTCGTTGTGGCTGGCCCAGCGTGGCCATCAGGTGACCCTGGCCGAGCCGGCCGAACCGATGCTCGAAGGCGCCCGCCAGCGCTTCGCCGAGGCCGGCCAGCAGGCGACCTTTATCCAGGCGCCCTGGCAGGACCTGCTGGGCCAGCTCACCGAACCCTACGACCTGGTGCTGTGCCATGCGGTGCTGGAATGGCTGGCCGAGCCCCACGCGATCCTGCCGGTGCTGCATCAACTGACCACTCAGGACGGCTGGCTGTCGCTGGCCTTCTACAACCGCGATGCGCTGATCTATCGCAACCTGCTCAAGGGCCACTTTCGCAAGATGCGCAAGAACGACATGGCCGGCGAGAAGCAGAGCCTGACCCCGCAACAGCCCCTCGATCCACGGGAGCTGGCGGCGCAACTCGACGGCTTGTGGCGGGTCGAAACCCAGAGCGGGGTACGGGTTTTCCACGACTACATGCCGGTGGAATTCCAGGCCCGCGCCGAGTTGCTGGATCTGTTGGAAATGGAATTGGCCTATCGTCGTCACCCAAGCTTTGCCGGGCTTGGGCGTTACCTGCACTGGATTTGCCGTCCGGTCTGAGCGGAGCCCGAAATGAAACGCCACGCTGGTTTGCTTGTGATGTCCCTGGGGCTGGCGGCCTGCCAGAGCCCCAATCCCTATGTCGCCAGTTCCAATCCGTTGCCGCCGGCGCCCCCGCAGGCGGCCGGCACCTTCGACCGCAGCGCCTATCCGGCGCCCCAGCGCGACTATGGCCGCTATCGCAGCTGGGCCTGGCGCGACGGGCGCCTGCCCAACGGCTCGGCCTGGGCCGATTCGGCGCAGGTCGCCGAGGCGGTCAGCAATGCCCTCGACCAGCGCGGCCTGCGCCCGCTGCACGACAACCGCCCGGCGGACCTGTGGGTCAGCGCCGACCTGCACCTGGAAAAGCGCCTGCGCCAGGTGCAGGACGACTACGGCTACGGTTACGGAGGTTATGGCTACAACCGCTACGGCCCCGGCTACGGCATGTACAACACAGTGCCGGTGGTGCGTACCTACGAGGTGGAAGTCGTGGTGGTGCGGGTCAACCTGTTCGACGGCGGCAGTGGCCAGCCGGTGTGGAGCGCCAGCGCGGAAACCTCGAGCCAGGGCAGCCTGAGCGAGCGCGCCGATGCGTTGCGCGAGGCTGTGGAAAAGGCCATGGCGGCGTATCCTCCTAGTTAGGCTCCGTACGAAGCTGCGCGATGGGCTGGGTTGAAAACAGGCTTCGCTCGCCAACTTTCGTACAGACCTAGCGACATCCCTTCAGGTGCATTTGCTCTTCTGGAGACACATCATGTTCCGCCCTCTTGCTTTACTGGCCGTGGCCGCGCTGCTCAGCGCCTGCGCCGCCAACCAGGTCAACCATGACTTCGACGCCAGTCGCGACTTCGCTGCCTATCGCAGCTGGAGCTTCAAGGAACCCGCCCTGCAATACCGCCCCGACGATCCGCGGATCAAGAGCGACCTGACCGAACAGCGCATCCGCCAGGCGGTCAGCGACCAACTGGACCAGCGCGGCCTGCGTCCGGCCGCGGCGGGCAAAAAGGCTGATCTCAACGTCCAGACTTACCTGATCGTCGAGAACCGCCAGCAGCAGGTCACCACCAATTACGGCGGCGGCTGGGGTGGCCCGTGGAACGGCTACTGGGGCGCGCCGATGTACAACGAAACCCGCAACATCACCTACAAGGTCGCCACCATCCAGATCGACCTGCTCGATGGCAAGGACGGCAAGCTGGTGTGGCGCGGCAGCGACGAGCAGATACTCAGCAGCACGCCGAACCCCGCCGATCGCAGCACGGCGATCAGGGAGACCGTCGGCCGGATCCTGGCGAACTATCCACCCAGGTAAGTCGCGGCATTCCACCGCGGCCACTTCCCAAACACAGCGCTGGCAGGTCGCCAGCGTTGTGTTGCAGCCTTGACTACACTCCTTTCACCCAGCGGAGGTTGCGCCCGGCGGTGCGCCGGCAAAGGAGTGCTTCATGTTTTCCCGCACGCAGTTTTCCGGACCGGCTCGGCAGCGTGGCGCTATTGGTCTGATAGGGGCGCTGGCGTTGGGCACGGCGGTGTTGTGCACGCTGGTGGTGGTCGACAGCGGGCGCCTGTACCTGGATCAGCGCGAGTTGCAGCGAGTGGCCGATAACGCCGCCTTGGAGGCGGTGGCGCGGGGTGGCAATTGCCAGGCGGGGGGCAGCGCTGATACGTATGCGAAAGAAAGCGCGGCGCGCAACGGCTTTGTGGTATCGGATCCAGATAATCCGGATATTTACAAACGTGAACTGACAGCCACCTGCGGCTCGCTGCAGACCGGTGCCGACAACCTGCGCACCTTCAGCCCCAACGCCAGCCAGGCCAGCGCCATCCGGGTGGTGGTCAGTGAGAGGGTGCCCACCAGCATTGCCCTCGGCGTAACCAATCTGTTTTCCGACAATCCCGTTAGCGCCACGACTTCATTGAGTGCCACGGCGGTGGCGGCTCAGCCCAAGCCGCCGCTGGCGCAATTGACGATTCGCAGCACGCTGGTCGATCTCAACCTGTTGAACGGGGCCCTCGGTGGCCTGGCGGGTAGCGCGATCAATGTCAGCCTGCTCGGTTGGCAAGGCCTGGTCGATACCGACATCAGCCTGCTGAGTTACCTGAATCAGCTGGCCATCGACCTGAATGTGAGCGCCGGAAACTACAGTGAGCTGCTCGACGTCGATACCGACATTACCCAACTGCTCCAGACCGCCATTAGCGTGGCCGAGAGAAATGGCGCCACCCTCGAGGTGCTGACAGCCCTGGGCAGCATCAAGGCCGCTGCGATCAATACGGTTCCGGTGAAGCTGGGTGACCTGTTGAAGTTGCAGACCGGCACCGCGGACTCCGGGCTGGATGCCAACGTCCAGCTGCTGAGCCTGGTCAAGGCGTTCCTGCAACTGGCCAGCAGCCAGAGTGCCGCGGCCGTCGAGCTGCCGGTGAGTGTGTTGGGGCTGGCGGGCGTCACCACCCGGGTCAAGATCGTGTCACCCCCCGAGTTCGCGATCGGCAACCCGGAACTGGCCGCCGCCGACCCGCTGGGGCCCAATCGCATCTATGTGCGTACCGCTCAGGTGCGCGCATTGCTGACGGTGGATCTCTCGCTGATCAACAGCGTGTTGCAGGCAGTGAATACCCTGCTGTCGCCGGTGGTGGTCACGCTCAACACGGTGCTCAGCGCCAACCTCAGTTGTATCCTCGGCGGCTCCTGCGTAAAGACCGACCTGCTGATCCTGCCGGACGGCGCGAACCTGGATGTCAGCCTTGAGGTGGCGGCCGGCGACAGCCATGTCACCGGCTATACCTGCGTCAGCGACAGCGACAACAGCCTTTCCGTCGACACCACCACCGCCGCGGTCAAGCTCAAGGTCGGTCGGGTGGACGCCAGCAACTGGGCGTCTTCGACCGCTCAGGTCAGCGTGAGCCCGTTGCCGCTGGTGGATATCGGCGCGAGGGCCTGCCAGGGGCTGTCTGGTCCTTGCGGGGCACGTACCTCGTTTGCCGGCGGCGGCAGCGAGGTGATGATCGACACCTCGATCGCCGGCACCCACGAGCCGAATTTCACCTTCGTCAATCCACCGAAAATGAAGCAGGAGCTGGCGGACGACGATTGGCACAGCGTGACTGCGGCGAATGTGGTCAGCAGCCTGCGCGAGTCGCTGACCGGCATCTCGCTGATTCAGCATCCACCCACCATCGGCAGCCTGCTCGGGGTGGTGCTCAATACCCTGTTGTCAGCGTTGAACGGCGTGGTCAGCCTGCTGGCCACGGCGATCGGCTCCTTGCTCGGCCCGTTGCTGGACCCGCTGCTGAACAATGTCCTGGCGGTATTGGGCATCGATCTGGGCCGGGTCGAGGTGGGCGCCAACCTCAGTTGCGGCCAGGCCGGCCGGGCTTACCTGGTGCTCTGATCGCTCTGTACCAGCGGCAGTTCGATGCAGAAACAGGCGCCTGCGTCGGTGTTGCTGACGCTCAGGCGCCCGCCCATGTTCTCGACTATGCCGTAGCTCACCGAGAGCCCGAGCCCGGTGCCCACGCCGACCGGCTTGGTGGTAAAGAAGGGTTCGAAGATGCGCCCCAGCAGGCGTGGGTCGATGCCGCCGGCATTGTCTTCGACCAGCAGCCGCACCCGCTGCGGGTCATGCTCGGCGCGTATCGCGATCCACGGCCGCAGGTCCGGATCCTGCTCGCGCCGGCTGAGCAGCGCATCCCGGGCATTGACCAGCAGGTTGATCAAGACTTGCTCAAGCTGATCGACGTGGCCGCGGACCTGCACCTTGAAGTCGATTGGCGCGATACGCAATTCCACGCCCTTGCCGCGCATGCCGTCGGCCAGCAGCGACAGGCAGCCTTCCACGGCCTGGGCCGGGTCGAAAGGTTGTTGCTCGATCTCCGAGCTGCGGCCAAACACCCGCATATGGTCCACCACCCGGCCGGCCCGCTGGACCTGGGCATCAATGCGCTTGAGCTTGTCCTGCAGGTAGTCGAGTTGCACGTCGCCGTTGTTCAGGCGCTTGAGCACGTTGACGATGGCCATGCGCATGACATTCAGCGGCTGGTTGATTTCATGGGCCAGCCCGGTGGCCATTTCACCCAGAGTGGCCATCTTCGCGCTTTGCATCAGTTGCAGCTGGGAGCGACGGACTTCGGTATTGTCGCGGCCGACGGCCTGGATCTCCCGCAGGCGCCCTTGCGCGTCGAATACCCCGCGGTCGGACCAGACCCACCAGGCGTGTTCGCGCCCCGGCAGTTGCAGGTTGATTTCCGCGGTGCTGACCGGAAATTCCGGGGTCAGCTGGCGGATGCGTTGCACGAAGGCGGCGTGTTGTTCGGCGGACAGCCAGTCACCCAGGTTGGCCCCGGCCAGTTGTTCGGGCGGGCATTCCAGGTAGGTCGCCAGGGGCCGGTTGCCGAAGGTCAGGGTCAGGTCGGGCAGGTAGCGGCAGATCATCGCCGGGGAGTCTTCCACCAGGATCCGATAGCGCTCCTCGCTGAGTCGGATCTGCTCGGCGGCCAGGGTGGCGTCGGTGACGTCCAGCCACAGGCCGACGGCCTCGACCGGCATGCCCAGGTCGTCGCGCAGCAGCCTGGCCTCGTCGAGCACCCAGTGGTACTCGCCACGGCTGTCGAGCAGGCGGTAGCGGCTGCGCACCGCGCCTTCGCGCAGCAGTTGCCGGTTGCGCTCGAAGTAGCGGTCGCGGTCGTCGGCATGCACCCGTTCCGCCAGGGCGCCGTCGTTGCAGTCGTTCAGGCTCCAGCCGAGCAGCGGTTGCAGGCTGTCGCTGAAAAATGTCGGCTGCAGCGCGCCCTCGACATAGCGCTGGACATAGATCACTGCCGGCGAATGGGCGATCAGGTTGTCCAGCCGGGCGTGTGCCGCGGCTGCCTGCTGTTCCTGGTTCTTGATGTCGCTGATGTCCAGCATGAAGCCGACAAAACGCTGGTTCTGGCCAATGCCCAGGGCTTGCCCCTGCAGGCGGTACCAGATGGCCGGCAACTGCGGGTCGGCCCGTTGCAAGCGTACGCAGAGCAGCAGGGGTTTACCCTGTCGCAACTCCTGCAGGCGGCTGCTCAGCTCCTGGCGATCGGCGGGGTGGATGAGGGCCAGCCAGGCCTGCAGCGACAGGCGCCGGGTCTGGGGTTCCAGTAGCAGGTTGAGGGCCAGCTGCGGTGCCAGCTGGATCTCGTTGTTTTGCGGGAACAGCTCCCACCAACCGGTGCCGAGCAAACCTTGCAGGGCCTCCAGGCGCTCCAGCTGGTGATGGTGCTGTTGTTCGCGCAAGCGTCCGAGCAGGGGCCCGGCCAGGGCGGCGCTCAATTGCAGCCAGTCCCGTTCGCTCAATTGCGGTGCCAGCTGGCGCGCCGGGTAGAAGCCGCAGAGCAGCCAGGCCGCGACGCCATGATCGTCGCGAAAGGGCACGACAAAGCCCTCGCTGTTGCCGAACGCACGTTGCAGGCGCGGATGGTCGCCGAGGCCTTGAGTGAAGGTCAGCGACTGCGGGGCATTGCCGTTCAGGCTGTCCAGCCCGGTACCCAGGACCTGGCCCTTGTGCCACAGCTGCGGTGCCTCGGCGGCCTGATACAGGCCATGGATGTACCAACCCTGTTCCTGGTCGTCGAGCAGCGCCAGGGCGAGGCAGGGGATATGCCAGTGCTGGGCCAGGGCATGGAGTTGCTCATGCAGCACCTCGGGCAGGCGGAAGAGGCTGCACAGGCGCAGTTGCTCGCTGATCTGCGCGGTGAACTGCTGGCAGTCCTGGCGCTGCTGCGCCTGCTGGCGTTCCAGCAGCAGGTCGCCGATATCCAGCAGGTGCAGGAACCAGCCTTGGGTGGACGGTTGTACCCAGCCGCGCAGGTGCAGGGTTTGCCCGCCAGCCCCCTGAAAGTCCAGGTCGAGCACGTGCCCCTGCCAGTCGCCAGGGCTGCCTTCGACACTCAGCGCGCTGTGCGCCAGCAGGTAATCCAGCAGCGGCGCCGGTCCCTCGGCGGCCGGTGGCTGGGCCAGGGCGTGGCGCAGCGGGCCGGTCATTTGCAGCACCTGGGCGTTGTGGTCCAGATGCACCAGCAGGCCGACCCCGGGCGTGGCCAGGGGTGGCGCGGGAGGAAGCGCCTGGGGCGTGGTCCGGCCGAGAAAGCGCCCGAGGAGTTTGTCGCCCGAGCTCAAAATTGCAGACTCGACTGAGCGCTGAGGTTCGCCGGCAGGGCGGGCACGCTGCCCATGCCCGGCAGCACCAGGAAGGGGATGACCTGCCTGAGCTTGTCGGTGGAGTAGTGGACCCGCACTGTGAGCAGGCCGCCCGCGTAAGTCACGGTGGCATCGCTGGCGCTGTTGGCGTCGAAGTCGAAGGCCTCCGGAATCCAGGTCAGTTGCTCGCGCAATGTGGTCTTCGCGCGTGCTATCAGGGCGGCGTCATAACCGGGCATGGTCGGGTCCAGGGCGACGCTGCGCCGCACCGCTTCGGCAGTCGCCTTGTTGAAGGACTGCACCATCAACAGCGGCACGCTGTAGCTGACCAGGCCATAAAACACGGCGAAAAAGATGATGAAGACCATGGCGAACTCGATGGCCACGGTACCTTTTTGTTTTCCCGGCAGGTTCACTTTCACGGCGGCGTCTACCCTGACTGCTAGTGGGTCATGTCAGCATAGGATCATTCAGCCAGAAGGGATGTTTTTTAACCGATGCAGAACTGGATTCTCTTGGCTTGGCTGGGGCTGTGTGCGGTGCAGGATATCCGCCAGCGTCATCTCGCCAACGGCTTGACCCTGGGGGTCGCGCTGCTGGCGCTGGGTTACTTGCTGTGGGCCGGCAACACCTGGCTGGGCGCCGATGCGGTGGACGGGGGCAAGGCGCTGTTGCTGGCGTTGCTGCTGACCGTGCCGGGCTATGTGCTGGGTCGGATGGGCGGCGGTGACGTGAAGCTCCTGGCGGCCCTGGGGCTGGCGTCCGACCCCTTGCACCTGCTGGGTACCTTCATCGGTGCCGCGCTGGCCAGCGGCCTGTGGTGGCTGCTCGCGCCCAGGCTGTTGCCCGCTGCCGACCAACCGCTGGCAAGGTCGTTGCGCCACCTCGATCCGCGGCAGGGGCAAAAGTACGCCTTTGCCCCTTTTGTCCTTGTCGGCATGGCCCTGACCCTGCTGTGGATCCGCTAGTCGTCGTGCGGCCTATCTCTATGTACATAGTCGGAAAGTAGTCTACGTTTATCCTGTACCTGCCCGAAGTGGACGCGGCAGGGCAGGAACATTCGTCTTGGGCTTGCCAGGCATGGAGTTGCGCGTGAACAAGCTTATATCCGGCATCAAAGTACTCGTGGTCGACGACCAGTCGCTGATAGTCGAAGAGCTTTGCGAGTTTCTTGAAGGCAGCGGTTATCGCTGTGTCCCTTGTGAGTCCAGCCGTCAGGCGATCCAGCAGTTCAATGAAGATGCTGAAATCGGCCTGGTGCTGTGCGACCTGCACATGCCCGATCTCGATGGCATCCAGCTGGTGCAGGAACTGCAGCGTATCGCCGGCAAGCATCGGGTCTTCGAAGCCATCATGCTCACCGGCCAGGCCGACAAGCAGGATGTGATCAAGGCCTTGCGCGCCGGTATCGCCGATTACTACCAGAAACCCATCGACCTCGATGAACTGCTGGCCGGCCTGCAGCGCCAGGAAGCGACCTTGCAGGAGCGGCAGAAAAACCTGCAGCTGGGGCATCTGAACCAGAAGCTGCAGTTCCTTTCCGAATCCATCGACGACCTGTACCAGGATCTGGACAAAGTGCGTCGCGCACCACTCGCGCCACCGACGACGCAGGCGTCGGACCAGGGCGGCGGCGAGGTGGAGCAGGTCGAAATCCCGGCGATCTTCAGCCAGCTGTCGCCCCGGCAACTGGATGTGGCTCGCCTGGTGGGCAAGGGGCAGACCAACTACCAGATCGCCTGTGAACTGGGGATCACGGAAAACACCGTGAAGCTCTATGTGTCCCAGGTACTGCGCCTGACCCATATGCACAACCGCACCCAACTGGCATTGGCGCTGGCACCCAGCAACTCGGGGTTGCGCCAGCGCGTGACCGCGCACTGATCCCTCCCGACGCGCAGCAAACCCCGGCAGTCCCGAGGGTTTGCTGCGTCCTGCAGGCCGGCTTTTGTCATTCGCTGTGAGCCGCGGCGTCCTTCTATCTATTGGGCGAAAGCCCGGGCAATGGCGCTGACGCCAGGTCCGGCCAGGACGATCAGTAGCGCCGGGAAGAGAAACAGCATCATCACCACGGACATTTTCGCCGACATCGTTGAGATGTATTCCTGCAGGCGCGTCAGGCGCCGGTCATCGAGCAGCAGCTTGAGCGACTGCAACGACTTCATCGCCCCACCGCCCTGGTGGATCAGTTGCTGAAGGATCACGCAGGTGTCGGTGAACTCATCGACGGCCAGCAGTCGCGCGGACTTGTTCAGTTCTTCCCCCAGTTCCAGGCCGGAATCCACCCGGGCCAGCACCAGGCGCAATTCCTGGGTCAGGGCCGGCAGCAGTTTCTGCGCGTCCTTGCTCAACACCCGCAGGGCCTGTTCTACCGCCATGCCCGATTCGAACAGGATGCGCAGCAGGGGAATGAAGGTGGAGATATCGACCGCCAATTGTTTCTGCCGCCTGCTGGCGGCCATGGCCAGCAGACGCTTGGGCAACAGGTAGCCGAGGCTCAGGGCGAACACCGGGGCGACCCAGTGGTTTTTCGCCGCCGGGAAAAACACCCCCTGGATCACCAGGGTCAGGCCCAGGGCGAGAATCGGTACGCCGATCTGGCAGGCGGCGAACAGCGAGCGTTGCCGCGCGCTGCGCCAGCCCAGGCGGTTGAGCAGCAACTGGGTTTCGTTGTCGAGCCTGACCGCATGCTGGCCGATCTTGCTGTCGCCCAGCACATGCAGCCAGTTGCCGAGTGGGTTGTCGCGCGCCAGGTGTCCCAGCAGGCGTTCGGTCACCTGGCGCGTGCGCCGGCGCTGCTCCAGCCAGCTGCTCAGCATCAGCAGCATGGCGGCGAGAAACAGCAGCGCACTGATCAGCAAGGCCGTCATGTCAAACACTCCGCAGCATGCGCCAGAGCAGCGCGCAACCGACGACCTGCAACCCGAAGGCGGCCAGCAGCATCATCTGGCCGCCACTCTGGTTCCACATGCTCATCAGGTAGGTCGGGTTGGCTATCAGGAAATAGCCGGCCAGTGACACCGGCAGGGCCGCGAGGACCATCGCCGTGATACGGGTTTCGCCGGTCATGGCGCGCAGTTGCCGGGCGGCCTGGTCGCGCTCGCGGATCAGCTTGATCAGGTTTTCCAGCAGCTCGCTGGCATTGCCGCCATAGCGGTGGTTGACCTTGAGCCCGAGGGCGAACAGGCGCAGTTCATCGCGCTCGTACAGTTCGGCGAAGTCGGCCACCGCATCCGGCAGGTTGACCCCCAGCAACACGTTGCGCTGGACCCGGCCCATGGCGTGCTGCAACGGATTGTCGGCGGCCGCGATGCCGCCCAGCACCGCGTCGGCCAGGGTGCGTCCCGACTTGAGGCTGCGCACGGCATGGTCGAGCAATGGCGGCAGTTGTTCGATCATGCGCTTGAGGCGCCGCCGGTACAGCCAACTGATGTACAGGCGCAGCAACAGGGGAGGCGCGACGAGCAGGGCGAGCAACCCCGGCCACTTGCCCAGCCCATACCCGAGCATGCAGCCCGCGGCCCAGACCACCAGCCATAGCCCCAGGCGCTCGGTGGGACGACCGAGGCCGGCGCGCAGAAAGGCCCTTTCAAGCCGGTTCCAGGAGGTCTTTTCCACGCTCGGTTGCGGTTGCCCCTGGGCCAGGCGGTCGAGCACCCGGGCGGTGCGGGCTTGGCGCAGGCCGCTGTAGAACATCCAGCCCGACAGCCCCAGCAGGGTCAGGCACAGGAGGGCAAGCAGCACGGGACCCAGCATGCGGTGGCGCTCCCTGGCTCAGTTGATGGGCAAGTCGGCGTCGCGTCGCAGCTTGTCGCCAGCGGGGTTGGCCGCTTCGCGCAGAAAGCCGAAACCGCTACGTCGGTTCAGACGGAACAGGGTGTTGGTGACGTAGATGTTCTCGCGCACGCCGACCACTTCCACCACCTCGCTGACGCAGCGCCGGCCATCGGGCAGGCGCGTCAGTTGAATCACCACGTCCAGGGCCGCGCAGATCATCTGCCGCAGGGTGCGTTCGGCCACCTGGCGCCCGGTCAGGCCCACCAGGGTTTCCAGGCGCAGCAGGGCATCCTGGGCATTGTTGGCGTGCACGGTGCTCATGGAGCCGTCGTGGCCGGTGTTCATCGCCGTCAGCACATCGAGCACTTCGACGCCACGGATCTCGCCGAGGATGATCCGGTCCGGGCGCATGCGCAGGGCGTTGCGGATCAGGTCGCTGGCCTTGACCTCGCCGTGCCCTTCGGCGTTCGGCGGACGGGTTTCCAGGCGCACCACATGGGGATGGCCCAGTTGCAGTTCGGCCACGTCCTCGATGGTCACCAGGCGTTCGTGAGGGTTGATCAACTGGCTGAGAATATTCAGCAGGGTGGTCTTGCCGGTGCCGGTGCCGCCGCTGATCAGGATGTTGCAACGCTTGCCCACGGCCTCCTGGACGAATTCGAAGATGGCCTGATCGATGGTCTGCATGGCCATCAGGTCGCTGCTCTTGAGCATGTCCTTGCGGAATTTGCGGATCGACAGGCAAGGGCCGTCGAGGGCGATCGGCGGGATGATGGCGTTGACCCGGCTGCCGTCGGGCAGCCGGGCATCGACCATGGGCGAGGACTCGTCGAGGCGTCGGCCCAGGGGCGCGAGGATGCGTTGCATGACCCGCTCCACATGGTGCGCGTCGATGAAGCGCAGGTCGCTCTGGTGCAGCACGCCATCGCGCTCGACGAACACCCGGTGCGGGCCGTTGACCAGGATCTCGGTCACTGCCGGGTCGCGCAGCAACACTTCCAGCGGGCCGAAACCGGTGAGTTCGTCCACCAGTTCTTCGGCCAGGCGCTCCATTTCATAGCGGGAAATCGCCAGGTGCAGGCGGGAGATGTACTCGGCCACCTTGTCGGTAATGAAGCGTGCCAGTGCCTGGCGCGAACCTTCCAGCAGGTTTTTTCCCGACTCCTCGATGGCGTCGATGACGTAGCGATGCAGCACCAGTTTCAGGCCTTCGTGATCGGTGTTGCCGATGGGGCTGTGGGGCTGGGCGCCAAAAAGTTTTTCTGTGCTCATCGACTTCCCCTGAGGCGCTCGAACCAGCCGGGCCTTGCCGTGGGCAGTCCTTGGGAGCGCCTGGCCAGGCGCTCGCCGAGGGTCTTCAGGGCTTGGGTGAGGCCTTCGCGGGGGGCCAGTTCGAACAGGGTGACGCCCTGGTTTTTCGCGTTGAGACGCACCTCGGGGCTGTAGGCCAGGACCGCGATCACTTCCAGGGCAAAGCTCTTGCCCAGGGTTTCCGCATCCGGCGCGACCCCGCGCAGGTAGCGGTCGACCAATAGGCGGGCGTGTTCCAGCTTCATGCCTTTTTCGCGCCAGAGGTTGAGCACCGCGAGGTTGCGGCGGCAGTCGAGCACGCTCTGGTCGGTGTACCAGAGCAACTTGTCGCAATGGCCGACGAAGGTGCGCAGGGCTTCGCTGTCCGGTTGCCCGGTGAGGTTCACCACGATGTGCTGGAAATGCTGGCGCAGGGCGCTGAGCAGCATGTACAGCTCGGCGGCGCTGGTGCGCTCCAGCGGCTCGTCATGGCCGGCGTAGGCCAGGATCCGCAGCCCGGCTTCGGTGCTGGTGAAGGCACTGTCGATCAGGGTCGCATCCAGGCGCCGCAGATGGCGCAAGGCATCGCCGAAGTGGAACGAGCTTTCCAGCCCCAGCAGCACCAGGCTGTCGCCGCGCGGCAGGCCGAGGTCGAGCAACAGGGTCTGCTGGCCGCTCTTCTGCACCACCAGCGCCAGATGGCTGGCGAGCAGGGCGCCATCGGCATCGCTCTGGGTGCCGTAGAGCACGGTCAGGCCGCCGAGCTGGGTGCTTGGCGTGACCTGGGGCAGGCGTTTGCTCAGGCGCCGTACCAGGCCGGCTACCTCGCTGGAGCGCGAGCCGTAGGCCACGAAGTCGCGGGCCCCGGCGCGCATGGCGTTGAGTACCAGCTGGTTGTCCATGCCGTCGCCCAGGGCGACGATGGCCAGCATCGGCTTGGCCTCCAGCGCGCCCTCGATCAGCGCCGCCTGGGTGACCACATGCTCGCGATCGAGGCCGACGAAGACCAGGCTGGCGCACGTCACATCCACCAGCGCCAGCAACTCGTCGAGGCTGCCGCTGCCCGCGCTGACCACCTGCCCGAGTGGCGCCAGGGCGCCTTGCAGCCATTCCAGGTCGGTGCCGTTGCGGGTGATCGCGAGGAAGGTCTGGCTCAGGTTCTGACTCATTGCGATAGCCCACTGCGTTGATTGAAGTTGCGGTTTTCCAGGGAGTACGGGTGGCACCCGTCCGGGTCGTGGTTGCGCAGCGGTACGTCGCCCTCGACAGGCACACCGCTCGACATCAGGGCCCGGATCAGGCCTTTGCACAGGGGCTGGGAATCATTGGACATGAAGAAGTGTCCTTGCATGATCAGGGTGTTTGTTGGCTCGCTTCGATGCCGCGTATGACTTCTATCTGGGCGCGACGCGCTGCGGCGTCGAAGGTTCTGCCGGTGGAGGGAGGGGAGGTGGACAGGGCCAGCTGGTTGAACTGGATCAAGGACCTGTCGGCGTTTTGCAGATGCTTCGATGCGCTTTTTTCGCCCGCCCAGTAATGCGCCAGGCGTTTCTCGTCGGCGCTGCGTACCGCCAGGCGCAGCACGCCGGCCTGGGCCGCAAGCATCAAGCGGCTCAGCAAGGGTTCCGGGACCGCCAGCAACACGCTGCGCGCGTTCAGGCGACGCTGGTCCTGTTTGAGTTTTTCCTCGGCACTGGCGGGCGGCGAGCCCGGCTTGCCATCGTTGGTCAGGCCCAATTGCTCGCCGATGCCAAGTACCCGCAGGGCCGGCACCACGACCTGGGCCGAGGGCAGCAGGTTGTTGCTGTCCTGGCGCAGGAACAGCAGCACATCGACGTAGTCGCCAGGGCTCAGTTGCCCGCTGGCGCCGATGACTTCGTCTACTGCAACCGCCAGGGCGCGCTCATCGGGACGGATCATGCGGGCCACGCTGCCACCGGCTTCGAAGCTTTCCTCGCTCAGCCAGGTCCCCGCCGACAGCGCCCGCCATGGGGTGCGTCCGATGACCTGATCGAGGCTTTTGAGGCTACCGGCGGGGGCGGTGCGCAGCCGCTCCAGCGTGACATCGCCAGCCTTGATGGGAACGAATGGAGGGATGTCGCGGACCAGCACCGCGACGGGCTGGCGGGTCGCATCTTCGGCGGAAGCGGTGACGGTCTGCACGGTGGTGGGGGAAGGCTGCGCTACAGGTTCCGCTGCGGGCCGACGACTCAATGCCACACCCCAGTAACCGGCAATGAGGGCCCCCACCAGAAACACCCCAGCCAACCCCATAGTGATACGACTGTTCATGACGGCTCTCCCTTTCCCGCTGCATCACCGACTCGCAAATTCCAACGAGCCAATTTCGCAATCAGGCAGCTATGAACATGCAACTATTTCGCTATTTGAAGGTAGAACAGCTGCAACAAAACGCCATTACTGTTGAGAAAATAACTTGGCTCCTCCGCGCCCTGTCCGATGCCGCGTTTTTTTGACGCCAAGGGAACGAACTAATACTTAATGATTAATCAGTTCTTACAGTTGTTGGCTGGAAGTTTGTTGACAATGCTGTGGTGGCACAGGGGAATCATGTTGCAACGCTGCAACACTCGGTGCATTGAGGAGAAACCAGATGTTCTTCATTCTCGCCACCCAATGGATCGCCCTTCAGACCTCCCGGCTCCTGCGTTTCCTCAAGGATAACGAGGGGGCGTCAGGGATCGAATACGCACTTATCGCCGGTATGGTAGCCGTGGCCATCGCGGCATTTGTACCTGATATTTCGCTCGCTATCACCGGCACTTTCGAGACGCTGAAATTGGCATTAGAAGGTGAACCTGAATAAGTCGTAATACGGACCCTCAAGGCTTTATCGAGGCATCGATACCCTCAGTACGCAGTCACTTTCAGGTATTGCCCATGAGCTCTTCTTCGTTTCCACGCCAGCAGCTTCTTCTCGTGGACGATGAAGAGGACGCGCTGCTCGAGCTGGCCGAGCTGCTGGAAGGTGAAGGCTTTTGCTGCTTCACCGCGACCTCGGTCAAGCTCGCCCTGGCCCATCTCACTCAACACCCCGACATCGCGCTGGTCATCACCGACCTGCGCATGCCGGAGGAGAGTGGCCTGTCGCTGATCCGGCGACTGCGCGATCACACCTCCCGCCAGCACCTGCCGGTGATCGTCACCTCGGGTCATGCCGACATGGACGACGTCAGCGACCTGCTGCGCCTGCAAGTGCTGGACCTGTTCCGCAAACCCATCTACCACGTGCGCCTGCTGGAGACCCTGAATACGCTGTTCCCGCAGCCGCACATTCATCTGGTCAATCCCTGAACCTGCGTGATGATCGATTCGTACCGGGGAAAAGGCAGCTCGGTGGAATTGAATGTCGCCAGCCAGCGTTACGAAGTGGGCGAGCTGGGCATCGGCGCGCGCCTGGCCGCCGCGTTCGATCTAGGCCAGGACAGCCTGGAGCCGGAAGCCAGGGTCATGGCCTGGCACGACTTCATCGCTGACAAGGCCAACACCACCTCGACCTTTGTCCTGGGGGGCACGCCATTCACCACCAGCGGTGCCTCGCCGGTACGCGACAGCTACGAAGCGAGCCTGGGTGGTTCCTACAACTACCTGACCAAGACCGACTTCTCTGCCGACACCTTCACCGCCAAGGTGCGCTACGACTTCTGATGCTCGCCTGAACAAAACGACCCGCCTTTGAGCGGGTCGTGTTCGTTTGGCTTGAGGGGCTTTTTACAACTGGTAGCTGAAACTCAGGGTGTAGCGCGGGCGGCGGTTGTGGGTGTCCAGCGCTTCATCGGACATCGGCTTGGCCGCTTCGAGGGAGATGTTGTAGTACTTGGCGTCGCCAAAGCGCAGGCCGATGGCGGCCGATGACAGGCTGTTGCCCTTGACCGGCAGTTCGTTGAACCAGGTGCGCGAGCGATCCAGCACCACGTATGGCTGGAGGATTCGCAGCCAGCGGTCTTCGCGATTGAAGCTGTAGTTCACCTCGTAGGCCGCGCCCCAGCCCTTGTCGCCGGACGCCTGGTCGTCGGGGTAACCGCGGCCGAAGTTCTGCCCGCCGAACACCGCGCGCTCGCTGTCGGGCAGGTTGTCGCGGCTCCAGTACAGGGCCGCCGACAGCACCCCTTGCCAGTTGTCGAAGAACTTGTCGCTCTGCACGCCGGACAGGCGCACGCGGAAGAAGTCCAGGTCATACAGGTCGTCGTTGGTCTTCGCGCCCAGGGCGTCCAGCCCCTGGTACACCCCGGCACTGAGAATCCTTAGTTGGCGTGCGTTGGCCTTGCGCCAGTCGCCCTCGAAGGCCAGGGCGCGAACGTTGGTTTTCAGTTCGACGCTCTGCGGATAACCCACCACCTGATAGCGGGTCTTGTCGTTGACCGCATACAGGCGCGAACCGAGGATCAGCAGTTCGTTGGGCGATGCGATGACCGGGTGGCTCAAGCCTATGGAGTAGCGATCGTTCTCTCGGTGGGGCTTGAGTTCGAGGCCGTTGTCGAGCTGCACATTGGTCCCCGGGTCGGCGCGGTAGCGCGTGCCGTACAGGCTCAGCTGGGTGCCTTCGTCATTGAGAAACTGGTTGTAGTCCAGGCGGTAGTAATGCTCGTGATCGTCCCCCGGCGGGAACAGGCCGCTGAGGGTTACCTGCTCGCCCATGGCGGTCTGCGAGTTACTGCTGACCGCCAGCAGGGCTTGCAGGCCATTGCGGTTGTCGTCGGTGGTGCTGAGGCTGCTGGTGAAGGGTTTGCGGCTGGCCTGGGCAATCAGGTAGGCCGCGCCGTCGGTGGTGCCCGGTGGCGGCACCTGGGCTTGCAGGGTGACCCCGGGAATGCGGCTCATCAGGGTGGTGTAGTGCTCGAAGGTCTTGCGGGTCAGCGGCCGTTCAGCCTTGAGTTTTGCCACCAGTTTGTCGAGGTAGGCCGAGACCGGGCCGATATCGCCCTGCAGTTGATAGTCCTTGATGTAGCCCTCCACCAGGACCACGCGCACGGTACCCTGGTCGAAGTTCTGTTGCGGCAGGAACGCGTAGGACAACAGGTAGCCGTCCTGCTGGTAGCGGCGAGTGATTTCCCGGGTGGCTTCGATCAGTTGCGCCAGGGTGCTTTCATGGCCGATCAGCGGCTTGTAGATCTCCGCCAGCTCGTTCAGCGGATAGAGGGTGCCGCCTTCGATCTGCACGGTGCTGACGTTGACGGTGGTGCCCATCATCAGGGGCTGGGCCTGGGGTTCCGTGGGTGGCGCCAGCTTGGGCGCCGGGGTCGTGGGGCGATAGGCGTCGGCCGGCAGGTTGGGCACCGGCAGGTTGCGGATGGTTTCGTTGCTATTGAGAAAGCTGGGAAGGTTTTCGGCGTGGACGTATGAGCAAAGCGAGACTAACAGCAAGGGAGCCAAAGCGCGCATAGGACACTCCATGGTCAAGTCGCAGCAACGCGAGAGGTACTTCAGTCGGCGGCGCTTGTCAGGGTCTTGGCCTTGATCAAGTACTGCAACCGTCATGCTCCAGACAAGAAAAAGACGAGAGACTCAATCGAATCCCTCGTCTCCAACCAAGCGTAGGCGCTGTAGGTAGGGCCGTCGAATCGGCCAGGTGCAAAACGCTTATCGGCTGCCGCCCAGGGTTCCGGTCAAGCCACCGAGCACACCGCCCAGCACGCCGGTGGTGCCCGTGGTCCCGCTGCCGCTGGTGGTGCCGCCGTTGACCAGGGTGCCGACCGTGGCGACGGTAGCGCCGACGGTGTTGACGGTCTGGCCGACGGTGCTCACCACAGGGTTGGGGGCGCTGGCGGTGATGCTGGTGCCTACCGTGCTGACGGCGCCGCCTACCTGGGTGAGCAGACCGGCGACGGGGGTGCCCACTCCGGTTGTGGCGCCGACTTGTTGGGTCAGGCTGGTGACGGTAGTGGTGACCGGGTTCAACGCTGCACCGACCGTGGCGCCGACACCGGCCAGTGGCGCAGTGGCGCCGACATTGGCGACACCGGTGCCGCCCAGGGCGCCACCCACCGAGGCCACCACGTTGCCGACCGAGGCACCGCTGACACCCGCGGCACTGACCAGGGTGTTGGTGTTGCCCGCATTCAAGCCGTTACCCAGGTTGACCACCGCACCGCCGACGGTTTCCAGAAGGCCTGCGCCGCCGATGCCGCCACCTGTGCCCGAGCCGCTGGTGGTAGCCAGGCCGCCGGCCGTGGTGGCGGTGGTACCGATGTTGTTCAGGGTGCCACCGAGGGTATTGGTCAGCGGGTTGCCGCCGCCGGTGGTGGTGATTTTGTTACCCAGGCTGTCGACCACGCTGCCGACCCGGCTGACCAGCCCGTCGACCGGGGTACCCAGGCCGGTCGCGCTGCCCACCTTGCCGGTCAGGCCTTCTGTCAGGGTGACGACCGGTACCAGCAGGTTGTTGCCCACCTTGTCTGTCACTGTCCCCAGGGGGCCGCCACTGGTCACGGTGGTGAGGGTGTCGCCGAGCATGCTGACCTTGCTGCCGACGCCGTCGAGTACCGGCGCCACCCGGGTGACCACGCCGCCCACCAGGGGAATGCTGCTGGTGCTGGTGGCCAGTTTGCCGCTGATGTCCGAGACGCCATCGCCGACGTCCGACACCACGTTGCCGACTATGGCCGTGGTCTTGCTCAAGGCCTGTGGATCGCTACCCAGTTGGCCGAGGCCATTGGTCAGGCCATCGCCTACGGTGTCGACCACATTGCCGGAGGTGTTCACCGCGCTTTGCAGGACCCCGCCGACTACCGGAAGCGGAGCCAGCGCGCTACTGAGGGTGCTGACACCGTCGCCGACGCCGCTGATGGTGGTGCCAAGGTCGGACACCAGGGTCGAGGTGACCAACGGGGTAGTGGTGGGTGTAGTCGGATCGGTCGGATTCGTCGGGTTGGTCGGATTGGTGCCGCCACCGCCACCGGTTCCGCCACCCGTGCCTCCGGTGCCGCCAGTGCCACCTGTCCCTGCGGTACCGCCGCCGGTCCCACCTGTACCACCGGTGCCGCCACCCGTTCCGCCGGTCCCGCCTGTGCCTGCGGTGCCTCCACCGGTTCCGCCTGCGCCACCCGAACCGTCGCCGGAGCCGCCGGAACCACTGTCGGTACCTGCCGCGCTGTCAGGCGAGGAGCTGCCGGAGCTGCTCTTGTGGCCGCCACCGCCGCTGCTGCAGCCGGTCAGGCCGAGGGCCAGGATCAGGGCCAGTGCTGTGCTTGTTTTCAACCAGACTTGAGTTTTCATGAGTGAGATTCCTTGCACCTGTTACAACGTTTTGTTGTTTTCGATAACTCCCCAGTTCTGTTGCTGGAGATGTTTTCGTCCGTTGTCGCTATAAAAGGTCCAAGGGTTTTTTTTCACCATTCTCAACTTGGTATTAACAACTTATATATCGGCTGTTTTTGCTCCTGCGGAGGGACTAATACCAAAGGTGTGGCGAGCGGAAACATTTTTAATAAAACATTATTAATCAGTATCTTGTGTTTTTTTATTTGCGAAATTTCAGGGGGCTAGAACGAAAGTTATATATATACAATTAATTGTCTGTCGGCGCCGTCACGGATTTGGCGTCAACTTGCCTTATAATCCGCAGCCTGGATTTTATTTGGAGAAACTTTATGCCTGCCCCTGTCTGGTGGCTGCTGTGCCTGCCGGTGATTGCCGGTGCTTTCCTACCCCTGCAAGCGGGAATCAACGGTCAATTGGCCAAGCAGGTTTCCAGCGTGCTGGCGGCGGCGCTGATCTCGTTTTTTGTCGGTACTGTGGCCTTGCTGGTCCTGGCCATGGCCCAGCGCGAAGTGCCCGGCCTGAGTGCCTTGAAAAGCCTGACCTGGTGGCACTGGTGCGGCGGTCTGCTGGGGGCGTTTTTCATTGCCACCGCGGCCTTCGCCGGCCCGCGGATCGGCGCCATGCTGTTCATGGCCCTGGTGCTCGCCGGGCAGTTGGGCATGGCCCTGGCGCTGGACCATTTCGGCTGGGCGGGTTTTCGCGAGGCGCCCATCAGCCTCGGCAAGATTGCCGGGCTGGTGCTGATCCTGGCGGGGGTGTTCCTGATTCGTCGCGGTTGAGGCGGGCTCAGGTCAACGGTTGCCAATGCCCGCTCATATGCTCCAGGTCGCCCGCGCCGGTCAGGCGCAAGTCACCGCTCGAACCCGCGGCGCTTGCCAGCAGGCACACCTCGCTGGGCAGGCGCACCGGCTTTCGGAAGTCCACGGCGATCTCGATATTGGCCGCCGGCAAATGCTCGCTCAACGCCGCCAGAGTCCGCGCCTTGTTCCACAGGCCGTGGGCGATGGCCTGGGGGAAGCCGAACATTCGGGCGCTCACCGCGCTCAGGTGAATCGGGTTGTAGTCGCCGGACACCCGGGCGTAACGCCGGCCGATATCGGCGGGGGCTTGCCAGCGCGTCAGCTCGCTGAGGCTGGCCTCGCTCGGCGGCTCTTCGGCCGCGGCTTCACCCGACAGTTTCACGCCCCGACAGAGCATCCGGCTTTGCGCTTCCCATAGAGGTCCGAGTGCATCGTCGACGCTGGTCAACAGATCGAACACCGCGCCTTTGGCATGGGGCTGCAAGTTGTCCACACGCACGCCGATGCTCAAGTTGCCGACCCCACCCATGGGCCGCAGCACACGAATGCGGTTGGCCAGGTGGATCAACCCCAGCAGCGGAAAGGGAAAGTCCTTGGCGGTCAGTAGTTGCATCTGCAGGGCGAACGCCAGCACATGGGGATAGGTCGGCGGCAGCAGGCCGTTCTCGGTAAAACCGCAGACCTGGCGATAGGCCGCAAGCTTCGCCGGCTGCACGCTCACCGGGTGGCGCAGGCCATATTCAGGCAGCTCGGTGCCGGTGATCCTGCGGCGGGTCGCGGCCTTCCAGTACAGCTTGGGCAGGTTCGGCGGGGTATCCAGCTCATTCCATTGCAGGCTCATGTTCAGGCTCCCAATACGCTTTGCCCACAGACGCGCAGCGCTTGCCCGGTGACCGCGCCGGTGCCCGGCTGGCCGAGCCAGGCCACGGCTTCGGCAACGTCCTGCGGCAACCCGCCTTGCCCCAGCGAACTCATGCGCCGCCCGGCTTCGCGCAGGGCGAACGGAATGTGCGCGGTCATCTGGGTTTCGATAAAACCCGGGGCCACGGCATTGATGCTGATGCCGCGCTCCTGCAACAGCGGAGCCCAGGCCTGGGCCAGGCCGATCAGCCCGGCCTTGCTCGCCGCATAGTTGGTCTGCCCGCGATTGCCGGCGATGCCGCTGATGGACGCCAGCAGGATCACCCGGCCGTTGTCGCGCAGGGTGCCGCTGTCCAGCAGTGCCTGGGTCAGCACCTGCGGGGCGTTGAGGTTGACCGCCAGCACCGCGTCCCAGAACTCCGGGGTCATGTTGGCCAGGGTCTTGTCGCGGGTGATGCCGGCGTTATGCACCACGATATCGATGCCGTCCGGCAACTGTTCCACCAACCGGGTCGCGGCGTCTTCGGCGCAGATATCCAGGGTGATCGCGTGGCCGCCCAGGCGCGCGGCCAGGGCTTCGAGATCGGTCTTGGCGGCGGGCACGTCCAGCAGCACCACCTGGGCACCATCCCGGGCCAGGGTCTCGGCGATCGCCGCACCAATGCCGCGCGCCGCGCCGGTGACCAGGGCCCGCGCGCCGGCCAGGGGCCGGGTCCAGTCCTGGACCTGGGGCGCGCAGGGGGTCAGGCGGATCGCCTGGCCGGAGATGTAAGCGCTTTTCGGCGAGAGAAAGAACCGCAGCGCGCCTTCCAGCTGGCTTTCGGCGCCCTCGCCGACGTACAGCAATTGCAGGGTGGCGCCGCTGCGCAGCTCCTTGGCCAGCGAACGGCTGAAGCCCTCCAGGGCGCGCTGGGCGCTGGCGGCGAACGGATCGCCGAGGGTTTCCGGGGCGCGGCCGAGAATCACCAGGTGCGCGCTGGGCTCGAGGTTCTTCATCAGCGGCTGGAAAAATTCGCGCAACTGCTTGAGCTGGTCGGTCTGCAGGATATCGCTGGCGTCGAATACCACGGCCTTGAGCCTGGGGCCGTGGCCGGGAATCCAGGCCGTGGCGAGGGTCGGATCGGTGCCGTAGCTGTAGATGCTCTCGGTCAGCCGCGGGGCGATGACGCCGACCTGCTGGGTGAGCGGGCCGCCGCCGATCAGCAGCGCCCCCTCGACCGGACGCATGCGGCCGGCCTGCCAGCGCTCCAGACGCACCGGCGACGGCAGGCCAAGGGCCCCGACCAGGCGGTGGCCGATGGACGAGTTGGCGAAGTCGATGTAGCGATCTGACATGGAACACTCTCCGTTCAGGCTGTCTGAAAACTACTGCGGGCTTCGCGCGCAATCCTGCGTTAAAAACAGGCTCGGAATGCTCATTTAGGCCCCTAAAGTCGTCCGCGACCCCGGCCGTTCCTCGCCTGTTTTTGCCTTGTCTTGCCTTCGCTCGCTACGTTTCAAACAGCCTGATTGCTGGGGTTCAAAGGTGTGGACCACGAAGGGCCTTCGGTCGTTCGATATACAACCTACGCTTGTCGGTTGTGCCACTCACAGAATAGGGAGCTTTCCATGACTCAGCTGCGTCGTGTTGCGATTATCGGCGGCAACCGCATCCCCTTTGCCCGTTCCAATGGTCCTTACGCCACTGCGAGCAACCAGGCCATGCTGACCGCGGCCCTGGAAGGCCTGATCGAACGCTACAACCTGCACGGCCTGCGCCTGGGCGAGGTGGCCGCCGGCGCGGTGCTCAAGCATTCCCGGGATTTCAACCTGACCCGCGAATGCGTACTCGGCTCGCGGCTGTCGCCGACCACCCCGGCCTACGATATCCAGCAAGCCTGCGGCACCGGCCTGGAAGCGGCGTTGCTGGTGGCCAACAAGATCGCCCTGGGGCAGATCGACTGCGGTATCGCCGGCGGCGTCGATACCACTTCGGACGCGCCGATCGGGGTCAATGAAGGGCTGCGCAAGATCCTGCTGCAGGCCAACCGCGGCAAGACCCTGGGCGACAAGCTCATGACCTTCCTGCAACTGCGCCCCCGGCATCTCAAGCCGGAGCTGCCGCGCAACGGCGAGCCGCGTACCGGCTTGTCCATGGGCCAGCACTGCGAGCTGATGGCGCAAACCTGGAACATCCCCCGCGACGAGCAGGATCAACTGGCGCTGGAGAGCCATCAGAAAATGGCCGCCGCCTATGCCGAGGGCTGGCACGACGATCTGATGACCCCCTTCCTCGGCCTGACCCGCGACAACAATCTGCGCCCGGACCTGACCCTGGAAAAGCTGGCGTCGTTGAAGCCGGTGTTCGAGCGCGGCGACAAAGCCACCCTGACCGCGGGCAACTCCACGCCGTTGACCGATGGCGCGTCCCTGGTGCTGTTGGGCAGCGAGGAATGGGCGAAGGAACGTGGCTTGCCGATCCTGGCTTATTTGCGCGACGGCGAAGCGGCGGCGGTGGATTTCGTCCACGGCGCGGAAGGGTTGCTGATGGCTCCGGTCTACGCGGTGCCGCGCTTGCTGGCGCGCAACGGCCTGACGCTGCAGGACTTCGACTACTACGAAATCCATGAAGCCTTCGCCGCGCAGGTGCTGTGCACGCTCAAGGCCTGGGAGGATGGGGATTACTGCAAGACCCGCCTGGGGCTGGACGCGCCCTTGGGCTCCATCGACCGCAGCCGGCTGAATGTCAAAGGCAGTTCGCTGGCGGCCGGGCATCCGTTCGCCGCCACCGGCGGGAGGATTGTCGCCAACCTGGCGAAGCTGCTGGAGGTGGCGGGGAAGGGACGTGGCCTGATTTCGATCTGCGCCGCCGGTGGCCAGGGCGTGACGGCGATTGTCGAGCGCTGAGGGCCCGGGTTGGACAGCCCTTGTTCGCGATCGAGCGCGAAGCACTCGCGACGAGCAGTGGGCGAGCAGTGGGCTATGATCCTGGTCGGTCGAGGGTGTCGGCATGACGGGTTGACCTGGCACATTGAGTGCATTGGCACTGTCGCAGGTCGGTAACCTCTCCCCGTGGTGCGAGGATTGCCGTATAACGAGTGACATTCGCGTGTTTGGTAATAAAGGACCCCTGATAAAAGCTGATGAAGACTCCAAAACGCATTGAACCCCTGATCGAGGACGGTCTGGTCGACGAGGTGCTGCGCCCACTCATGAGTGGTAAAGAAGCAGCTGTTTATGTGGTGCGCTGCGGCAACGAATTACGTTGCGCCAAGGTTTACAAGGAGGCGAACAAACGAAGTTTTCGTCAGGCGGCCGAGTATCAGGAAGGCCGCAAGGTGCGCAACAGCCGTCAGGCTCGCGCGATGGCCAAGGGGTCCAAGTTCGGGCGCAAGGAGGCCGAGGATGCCTGGCAGAACGCCGAAGTGGCGGCGCTGTTCCGCCTGGCCAATGCCGGGGTGCGGGTGCCCAAGCCGTTCGACTTCCTCGAAGGCGTGCTGCTGATGGAGTTGGTGGCGGATGAATACGGCGATGCCGCGCCGCGCCTGAACGACGTGGTGCTGGAGCCGGATCAGGCCCGCGAATATCACGCCTTCCTGATTTCCCAGATCGTGCTGATGCTGTGTACCGGCCTGGTGCACGGTGACCTGTCCGAGTTCAACGTGCTGCTGACCCCCGAGGGCCCGGTGATCATCGACCTGCCCCAGGCGGTGGATGCAGCGGGCAACAACCACGCCTTCAGCATGCTGGAGCGGGATGTCGGCAACATGGCGTCCTACTTCGGGCGCTTTGCCCCGGAACTCAAGCGCACCCGTTACGCCAAGGAGATGTGGGCGCTGTACGAAGCCGGCACCCTGCACCCGGGCAGCGTCCTGACCGGCGAGTTCGACGATCCTGAAGAACTGGCGGATGTCGGCGGCGTACTGCGGGAGATCGAGGCGGCGCGCCTGGACGAGGAGCGGCGCCAGGCCATGCGCATGGCCGACGACGCACCACCGACCAAGTCCGAGGAACCACCGCCTCCGCCCTGGATGCAGTGATTCACGGGCACAAAAAAATCCGGCAATAGCCGGATTTTTTGTGCCCGTGAATCACGTAGCCGCTGCCGCAGGCTGCGATAAGGCTCGAAGAGCCTTCCAGCGATCTCGAAGAGCACGTCCTCTTCGTACGGAATGCCGCCCAGACCGATCACAGCCTGCAGCAGCGGCTACATCACGCGCAGCACCCGCCCGAAGCAAGGTCCTTGAGAATCGGACAATCCGGGCGATGGTCGCCGTGGCAGTGCTTTACCAGATCCTGCAGGGTGTCGCGCAGCCCGGCCAGCTCGGCGATTTTCCGGTTGAGCTCGTCGATGTGCTGGCGGGCCAGGGCTTTGACATCGGCGCTGGCGCGCTGGCGGTCCTGCCACAGGGTCAGCAGCTTGCCCACTTCCTCCAGGGAAAA
Source organism: Pseudomonas sp. RW409 (assembly GCF_003184125.1). NCBI lineage: Bacteria > Pseudomonadati > Pseudomonadota > Gammaproteobacteria > Pseudomonadales > Pseudomonadaceae > Pseudomonas > Pseudomonas sp. RW409. The sequence goes on from NZ_QHHP01000034.1 coordinate 358,075, forward strand.
GCCCAGGTCCCGCGAGCGCTTGATAAAGGCCAGGCTGTGCAGGTCGTCGTCACCGTACAGGCGGTAGCCGCTGTCGCTGCGATGGGCCGGCCTGAGCAGGCCGATGGACTCGTAGTAGCGGATCATCTTGGCGCTCAGGCCGCTCTTGCGGGCTGCTTGGCCGATGTTCATCGGGCGTCCTCCAGGTCTTTGGGTTTCCAGGTTTTCAACAGTAGCGCATTGCTCACCACGCTGACGCTGGACAGCGCCATGGCCGCCCCGGCCAGCACCGGGTTGAGCAGGCCGAACGCCGCCAGCGGAATGCCGATCAGGTTGTAGACGAAGGCCCAGAACAGGTTCTGGCGGATCTTCGCGTAGGTCTTGCGGCTGATCTCCAGGGCCGCCGGCACCAGGCGCGGGTCGCCGCGCATCAGGGTGATCCCCGCCGCGTGCATCGCCACATCGGTCCCGCCGCCCATGGCAATGCCGATATCGGCGGCGGCCAGGGCCGGGGCGTCGTTGATGCCGTCGCCGACCATCGCCACCACGCCGGTCTTTTTCAGTTCGGCGACCGTGGCGGCCTTGTCAGCGGGCAGCACTTCGGCGTGCACGTTGGTGATGCCCAGGGCCTCGGCGACCACCTTGGCGCTGCCGCGGTTGTCGCCGGTCAGCAGGTGGCTGCCGATATGGCGCGCACCCAGTTGTCGTACCGCTTGCAGGGCGCCGGGCTTGAGGGTGTCGCCAAAGGCGAACAGGCCCAGTACGCGGGGTTGCGGCTGTTGTTCGATCAGCCAGGACAGGGTGCGGCCTTCGGTTTCCCAGGCCTGGGCCGAGGCCGCCAGGTCGCCGGCCTGCAGGCCGCTTTCTTCCAGCAGGCGCCGGTTGCCCAGGGCCAGTTGGCGGCCGTCCAGGGTGCCGGCGATGCCGCGGCCGGTCAGGGACTGGCTGGCGCTGACGTCGGCCACCGCCAACTGGCGTTCGGCGCACAGGTCGAGAACGGCCTTGGCCAGCGGGTGCTCGCTGCCGCGTTGCAGGGCGCCAGCCAATTGCAGCAGGTGGTCTTCGTTGCCATCGACCGCATCCAGATGGGCGATGCGTGGCGTGCCGGAAGTCAGGGTGCCGGTCTTGTCGAAGACCACGGTGCTGACTTCATGGGCGCGCTCCAGGGCTTCGGCGTCCTTGATCAGGATCCCGTGGCGGGCGGCGACGCCGGTACCGGCCATGATCGCGGTCGGCGTGGCCAGCCCCAGCGCGCAGGGACAGGCGATGACCAGCACCGCGACCGCATTGATCAGCGCGGTTTCCAGCGGCGCGCCATACAGCCACCAGCCGATCAGCGTTGCCAGGGCCAGCACCAGTACCGTCGGCACGAACACCTGGCTGACCCGGTCCACCAGCTTCTGGATCGGCGCCTTGCCGGCCTGGGCGTCTTCCACCAGGCGGATGATGCGCGCCAGAACGGTTTCCGCGCCGAGGGCCAGGGTCCGCACCAGCAGCCGGCCTTCGCCGTTGATGGCGCCACCGGTGACCGGGTCGCCGGGCTGTTTCGGCACCGGCAGGCTTTCGCCGCTGATCAGGGCCTCGTCGGCATGGCTCTGGCCTTCGACCACTTCGCCGTCCACCGGGAAGCGCTCGCCGGGCTTGACCAGCACCAGGTCGTTCAGGCGCAGGGCGCTGATCGCCACGTCCCGCTCACGGCCATCGACGACCAGGATCGCCCGCTCCGGGCGCAAGGCTTCAAGGGCACGGATGGCGCTGGCGGTCTGGCGCTTGGCGCGGCTTTCCAGGTACTTGCCCAGCAGCACCAGGGCGATCACCACGGCCGAGGCCTCGAAGTACAGGTGCGGCATGCCGCCGGCGGGGGTGATGGCCCATTGGTACAGGCTCAAGCCGTAACCGGCGCTGGTGCCCAGGGCCACCAGCAAGTCCATGTTGCCGGCACCGGCGCGCACGGCTTTCCAGGCGGCGACATAAAAACGCGCACCGAAGATGAATTGCACCGGCGTGGCCAGGACGAACTGCGCCCAGGCCGGCAGCATCCAGTGCAGGCCAAAGGGTTGCACCACCATGGGCAGTACCAGCGGCAGGGCCAGCAGGATCGCCAGCACCAGGGACCAGCGTTCGCGCTGCAGGCGTTGTTGCTGATCGTCGCGCTCGGGGTGTTCGGCCTGCCACAGGGTGGCGGAGTAGCCGGCCTTGTCGACGGCGGCGATCAAGTCGGCGCTATCGACCTGACCCAGCAGATCGACGTGCGCGCGTTCGTTGGCCAGGTTGACGCTGACCCGGGTGACCCCGGCCACCTTGCTCAGCGCACGTTCCACACGGCCGACGCAGGAGGCGCAGGTCATGCCGCCGATGTTCAGTTCCAGGCTGTGGGCCGGCACGCTGTAGCCGGCATCCTGCACCGCGGCCATCAGCGCCGGCAGGCTGTCGCTGGGCGCCTGGACGCGGGCCTGTTCGGTGGCGAGGTTGACGCTGACAGCCATGGCGCCGGCGACCTTGCTCAAGGCGCGTTCCACGCGCCCGGCGCAGCTGGCGCAGGTCATGCCGGCAATCGGCAGGTCAAAAGTGGTTGATTCGGACATCACTGACACTCCCTGTAAACGGTGGTCTACAGGATCAACCTTGCCATGCTGGCAAGGTCAAGCGCCATGGTGCGGGGTGCTTCAATCTGTCTCGGGGGGAAACCTGGATCGTCGCCCGTGCCGGTTCCGGGGAGGCAAAGGGCGCAGGCGACGATCCGGGGCCTCAGTATCCCAGGCCGGTGCGCTGGAGCTGCAGGCCCGATGGGCTCATGGCGATGCGGAACTTCAGTACGTCGCCGGCCTTGAGGCTGATGTCCTGGGAGCTTGGCGCGAGCATGCCCGGGTTGCAGCCCGGCATCTGCCCCGGCAGCAGTTTCAGACGCAGCGAGACTTTGCCCGGCGGCAGGTTGAAGGACGTGGCTTGTTCCTGGAACAGCCGGCCCGCCAACTGGTCCTCGATGTACAGGCCGATTTCGCAGGACGTGGCGACTTCCAGCCGTTCCCGGGAAATGATCAGGACGCCGTAGTCCTCGCCGGCGGCATTGACCGAAGGGGTGGCCGCGATCAGGCCGAGGAGGCTGAACAGGCTGATAACCGACCAGCGCATGGCTGAATCTCCTAGTGTCGTGTCGTTGAGGGGTGAAGCTTGGCCGAGCGCGTCGCCGATTGCCAGCCCGGCAGATGTATCCGGAACTTGACCTTGCCATGGTGGCAAGGCCAAGACTGGCGATAACCCTCACAACAGGAGAAGCGTCATGCAAGTGTTCAATGTCGAAGGTATGTCCTGCGGTCACTGCGTCCGGGCCATCACTCAGGCGGTGCAGAGCAAGGATCCGGCGGCCAGCGTCAAGGTCGATCTCGGGGCCAGGGAAGTGGGTGTGGAAAGCCGCTTGTCCGCCGACGAGGTGATCAGCCTGATCAGCGAAGAAGGCTATGCGGTCAAGCTGGCTTGAGCGGATTTAACCGGTCTTTTTAATAGTTAGCGACCTATCGGAATGTTCAAGGCCTCCAAGCGCGGATAAACTGTCGGGCTGCCGACCGACCCGCACCTGGATGCCTGATGAACCTTCGCACAATCCTGATTCTCGGCGCCCTGAGCGCCTTCGGTCCTCTGGCCATCGACTTCTATCTACCGGCGTTCCCGGCGATGGCGCTGGCCTTTGGCACCGATGAAAAACACGTTCAGTTGACGCTGGCGGCCTACTTCCTCGGCCTGTCCATCGGCCAGCTGGCCTACGGTCCCGTGGCCGACCGCTTTGGCCGGCGCATCCCGTTGCTGGCCGGGGTGGGGCTGTTCACCCTGGCGTCCCTGGCCTGCGCCTACGCGCCGAACCTGGAATGGCTGATCGGTGCGCGGTTCGTCCAGGCACTGGGCGGCTGCGCGGGCATGGTGATTTCCCGGGCGGTGGTCAGCGACAAGTGCGACGCGGTGGGTTCGGCCAAGGTGTTTTCCCAGCTGATGCTGGTCATGGGCTTGGCGCCGATCCTCGCGCCGATGCTCGGCGGCTTGCTGGTGAATCTCTACGGCTGGCAGTCGATCTTCATCATGCTGACCCTGTTCAGCGCCCTGGCCGGCCTGGCGGTAGCCCTAGGCTTGCCGGAAAGCCTGCCGGCCCATGTGCCGCGCCAGCCGTTGTCCGGCGCCTTGCGCCAGTACGGTCGGTTGCTGGCTGACCGGGTGTTTCTCGGCCATGCCCTGACCGGGGGCATCGCCATCGCCGGGATGTTCGCCTACATCGCCGGTTCGCCGTTCGTCTTCATCAAGCTCTACGGTGTGCCGGCCGAGCACTTCGGCTGGTTCTTCGGGATCAACGCCGGCGGTTTCATCTTGGTGGCGCAGATCAATGCGCGGTTGCTGGCCAAGCGCGGTCCCGCTTTCCTGCTGGCGCGCACGGTGTGGATCTACCTGTTGGGTGGCCTGGCGCTGCTTGCCGTCAGCTCGCTGCACCCGGCACAACTCTGGCCGCTGCTGCTGCCGCTGTTCATTTGCATCGCCAGCCTGGGTTGCATCCTTCCCAATGCTTCGGCCTGCGCCATGAACGGTCAGGGCGCGCGGGCCGGCAGTGCCTCGGCGATGCTCGGCTGCCTGCAGTTCAGCGTGGCGGCCGGCGCCGCGGCGCTGGTGGGAGTGCTGCACGACGGCAGCGCCGTGCCGATGGCGACGGTCATCAGCCTGTGTGGGATTCTGGTGGTGACGCTGGCGATGGTCACCCGGAAATTGCAGAACGCCAGGGCGCTGCAAGCCGCCCAGCTGTAATCAGCCGGCGGCGCGCTGTTGGCTTTCGGGGAATCGATGGGGAGCTTGCAGACGCGTTTCCAGGGTATTGGCGAAGGCTCGGGCTTCGGCTTCGCTGCGGAAGGTCACCGCATGCTGGTCGAGTTGAACCTGCCATTGGGAGCCTTTGGATTTTGCCAATTCTTTTATCAGGATCTTCATTGCTGACCTCCTCGGGTAAAAGATTTGCACTGCAAGGGCCCCCAGTGTAGACCTGAATACGGTCACAAGTATGACAAGGATCAACTCTCGGACTGACGGCGTCCTGCCCCTTTCCGGAGCCGGCAGGACTGCCGTCCGCTCCCTGCTTCAGAACCCTTCCAGCACGATCTTGCCCTTGGCTTTGCCGCTTTCCAGCAAGGCATGAGCGCGCCGCAGGTTGGCCGCGTTGATGGTGCCGAAGTGCTCGCCGAGGGTGGTCTTCAAGGTACCGGCGTCGATCAGCTCGGCGACGCGATTGAGCAGCTTGTGCTGCTCCTGCATGTCCGCGGTCTCGAACAGCGAACGGGTGTACATGAACTCCCAGTGCAGCGACAGGCTCTTGCGCTTGAGCTTGGTCACGTCGAGGGTTTTCGGATCGTCGATCAGCGCCAGCCGACCCTGTGGCGCGAGGGCCTCGACCAACTCGTCCAGGTGCGCGTCGGTCTGGGTCAGGCTGGCGACATGGGTGACGCTGGCCTGGCCGGCCTTCTTCAGTTCCTGGCTCAGCGGCTGGCTGTGGTCGATCACCAGGTCGGCGCCGAGCTCGCGCACCCAGCCCTGGGTTTCAGCGCGCGAGGCAGTGCCTATGACCTTAAGAGCGGTGAGCTGGCTGGCCAGTTGGGTGAGGATCGAACCCACACCGCCGGCCGCGCCGACGATCAACAGGCTCTGCTGCCGATCGGCCTGGCCTTCGGCGATCTGCAGGCGCTCGAACAGCAGTTCCCAGGCGGTGATCGCGGTCAGCGGCAGGGCGGCGGCTTCGGCGAAACCCAGGCTCTTGGGCATATGGCCGACGATGCGCTCGTCCACCACATGCAGTTCGCTGTTGCCGCCGGCGCGGGCGATCGAGCCGGCGTAGAACACCTTGTCGCCGGCCTTGAACAGGCTGACGTCGCTGCCCACCGCCTTGACCACCCCAGCCACGTCCCAGCCCAGCACCTTGGCGGCGCCGCCTTCAGGCTGGACGTTCTGGCGGACCTTGGTGTCCACCGGGTTGACCGAGATGGCTTTGACTTCCACCAGCAGGTCGCGAGGGCCGGCAACCGGTTCCGGCAGTTCGATGTCTTGCAGGGACAAAGGATCGTTGATCGGCAGGGAGGCGTAGTAGGCGATGGCTTTCATGGTGAGTTTTCCTGATGAAGATGAAGGTCGGGTCAGAGGATCAGCAGCAGGCGCTTGAGCTCGAAGTGCTCGATCGCCTCGCGGGTCTGGCTGAGAAAGTGCTGGAAGTGCACCGTGGCGTTGTGAAACTCCAGGGCCGCCTCATCGTCCCAGCGCTCCAGTACATAAAAGGTGCCTGGGTCTTCGGCGTCCTGGTGCAGGTTGTAGTACTGGCAGCCGGTTTCTTCACGGCTCGGTTGCACCAGGGCGGTGAGTTCGCGTTGGAGCAGGGCCTGCTGGCCGCTCTTCGCGACAAGGGTGGCAATGGCGGTAAAGGCTTGCGACATGGTGGCGTCCTTCAGGGCGGTATGACGGGCTGGTGTGAGAGTGCGCAGATCATTGGCCATTTCCCCGGAAGATAAAACCGGCTAAAACAGCAGTCTCTTTCAATATTTTTTTGATAATGCCCGGTGAGCCAGATGCTGCGATTCGATGACCTGCAATTGTTCGTGCGCGCCGCCGACCTCGGCAGCCTGTCTGCCGCGGCGCGGGTCATGGACCTGTCGGCGGCGGTGGCCAGCGCCGCCCTCAAGCGCATCGAGCAGCAGCTCGGCGCCCGGCTGCTGGCGCGTTCGACCCGCAGCCTGCGCCTGACCGCCGAGGGCGAAGGGTTTCTCGAATACGCCCGCGCCGCCCTGAGCAACCTGGAGGAAGGGCGGCGCTTGTTGGCCAGCGGCCAGGATCAGGTCAGCGGCGTTCTCCAGCTGTCCGCGCCCTCGGACTTCGGCCGCAACCTGTTGCTGCCCTGGCTCGACCGGTTCCAGCAGGAGCACCCCAAACTCACGGTGCGCCTGCTGCTGGGCGACCGTATCGCCGACCTGTTTCGCCAGCCGGTGGACATCGCCCTGCGTTACGGCGAACCGGAAGACTCCAGCCTGGTGGCCTTGCCGGTCGCGCCGCAGAACCGCCGGGTGCTGGTGGCCGCGCCCGAGTACCTGGCCCGCCACGGCGAACCGCGCCAGCTGGAGCAACTGGCCCAGCACAATTGCCTGCTCTACATGCTCGGCAGCCGGGTGCACGACCACTGGAGTTTTCACGATGGCAAGCGTGAGGTCGGCCTGACGGTCAGCGGCGATCGTTTCAGCGACGATGCCGATGTGGTGCGCCTGTGGGCGGTGGCGGGGCGGGGCATCGCCTACAAGTCCTGGCTCGACGTGGCGGCCGATGTGCTGGCCGGGCGGCTCAAGGTGCTGATGCCGGAGCTGCGCTGCGAACGGGCACCGCTGAACCTGTTGTGCGCCCATCGGGCGCAGTTGAGCAAACCGGTGAACCTGCTGCGGGACATGTTGCAGGCGCGCTGCGCTGAAGTTTCCGCGCATTACCCCAGGCCAGCCCACGCCGATCACTGACCCTGGCCGGCGGCGTCGTTGCGGGGTGCGGGCAGGTCGCATCCAGCACTGAGCGGCGGCGTCGATCTTGCACACTCGATTGCAGACCATTCAATCGGGGGGACGGGGCATGGCAAGTCAGGGATACAGTGCGGCGGAGCGTCTGGAACGCTTGCCCATCAGCGGTTATCACCGAGTCATTTTCATCATCATCGCCCTGGCGTTTTTCTTCGACTCCATGGACCTGGCGATGATGACCTTCCTGCTCGGCTCGATCAAAGCCGAGTTCGGCCTAAGTACGGCCCAGGCCGGCTTGTTGGCCAGTTCGAGTTTCTTCGGCATGGTGGTCGGCGCATCGCTGTCGGGCATGCTCGCCGACCGCTTCGGGCGCAAGCCGGTGTTCCAGTGGAGCATCGTGCTCTGGGGCATCGCCAGTTACCTGTGCTCCACGGCGCAGACGGTGGACAGCCTGACCCTGTTCCGGGTGCTGCTGGGGATCGGCATGGGCATGGAGTTTCCCATCGCCCAGTCGATGCTGTCGGAGATGATCCCGGCCAAGCGGCGCGGACGCTATATCGCCTTGATGGACGGCTTCTGGCCGCTGGGTTTCGTCGCGGCGGGCGTGCTCTCGTATTTCCTGCTGCCGTTGATTGGCTGGCGCGACATCTTCCTGGTCCTGGCGATCCCGGCGGTGTTCGTGCTGGCGATCCGTTTCTTCATTCCCGAGTCGCCGCGCTGGCTGGAGCAGGCCGGACGGCACGCCGATGCCGACCAGGTGCTGCGACGGATCGAGGATAAGGTCCGGGCCTCGTTGCAGCGCGCGGATCTGCCCGAGCCGGTGCGCCTGCCGCGGGTGGAAAGCGTGCCGGGGCATTTCTTCTCGGCCTTGCGCGAGATCTGGTCGCCGCTCTATCGCCAACGCACCATGATGATCTGGAGCGTCTGGTTCTTTGCCCTGCTGGGTTTTTATGGCCTGACCTCGTGGCTCAGCGCCTTGTTGCAGCAGTCGGGGTTCGCCGTGACTCAGTCGGTGTACTACACGGTGCTGATTTCCCTCGGCGGGATTCCCGGCTTCCTCATGGCCGCCTGGCTGGTGGAGCGCTGGGGGCGCAAGCCGGTGTGCGTGATCACCCTGCTGGGCGGTGGGGTCATGGCGTTTTTCTACGGGCAGAGCGCGGTGTTCGGCGGCAACGTGGCGCTGTTGATCAGCTCCGGCCTGTTGATGCAGTTCTTCCTGTTCGGTATGTGGGCGGTGCTCTACACCTACACGCCCGAGTTGTATCCCACTTCGGCGCGGGCTACCGGTTCCGGCTTCGCCTCGGCGGTGGGGCGCATCGGTTCGCTGCTCGGGCCTTTGGTGACCGGCGTGGTGTTCCCGATGACCGGGCAGGGTGGGGTGTTCGCCCTGGGCGCGCTGTGTTTCGCGGTCGCCGCGGCGGTGGTCTGGCTGTTCGGGATGGAGACCCGGGGCAAGACGCTGGAAGAGTTGAGCGAAGTCGGCGCCTGAGCTGTAGCCGCTGCCGCAGGCTGCGATAGGTCCGCAGGACCTCCGGCGTCATTGAGATCGCCGCGACCGTTCCGGTCGATCGCAGCCTTCGGCAGCGGCTACAGGTGTATCGCGGTTACGGCTTGACCAAGCGCGCATCCAGGCTGTTCTGCGCCAGGCGCTTGGCCTGATCCTGGGTCATGCCCAGGTGGGTGTACAGGGCGTGGAAGTTCTCGGTGACGTAGCCGCCGAAGTAGGCCGGGTCATCGGAGTTCACGGTGACCTTCACCCCACGCTCGAGCATCTCGAGGATGTTGTGCTGCGACATGTGATCGAACACGCAGAGCTTGGTGTTCGACAGTGGGCAGACGGTCAGCGGGATCTGCTCGTCGATGATGCGCTGCATCAGTCGCTCGTCCTCGAAGGCGCGCACGCCGTGGTCGATGCGCTGGATCTTCAGCAGGTCGAGGGCTTCCCAGATGTACTCGGGCGGGCCTTCTTCACCGGCGTGGGCGACGGTGAGGAAACCTTCGCTGCGGGCACGATCGAACACCCGCTGGAACTTGCTCGGCGGGTGACCCATTTCCGAACTGTCCAGGCCGACCGCGACAAAGGCTTCGCGGAACGGCAGCGCCTGGTCGAGGGTTTTCTGCGCTTCGTCTTCGCTCAGGTGGCGCAGGAAGCTCAGGATCAGGCCGCTGGTGATGCCCAGTTGCTGCTCGCCATCCTTGAGCGCGCTGGCGATGCCGTTGAGCACCACTTCGAAGGGGATGCCGCGATCGGTGTGGGTCTGCGGATCGAAGAAGGGTTCGGTGTGGATGACGTTCTGCTCTTTGCAGCGCAGCAGGTAGGCCCAGGTCAGGTCGTAGAAATCCTGGGAGGTGCGCAGTACGTCCGCGCCCTGGTAGTACAGGTCGAGGAACTCTTGCAGGTTGTTGAAGGCATAAGCCTTGCGCAGGGTTTCCACATCGCTCCAGGGCAGGGCGATCTTGTTGCGTTCGGCCAGGGCGAACAGCAGCTCGGGCTCGAGGGAACCTTCGAGGTGCAGGTGCAGTTCGGCCTTGGGCAAGGCGTTCAGCCAGTCGTACATGGGTGTGATCTCATCAGGTGCAGTCGAGCGCTGCGTGAACGTGTTGCGCTCCATCATCCTGCGGCGAAAAGCCAACCGCAAGGTGCGATGACAGGCGCCGGCCCCAGGTTTTCCCAGGGCTGCGCGGGCGCGTCGGGTTTCATCGCGCCCATAAGGGCAGGCATTCTACAGGCGCACGCGGACGATTCGGCAAAACCTGACCAACCGGCCGATCAGGACGCTTGCAGTTCCCGGCGATAGGCATAGGTATCGGCGAACCGCGACAAGAGGAACTCGGCGCAGGTGGTGACCGGGTACTTCGGCGGATGCTCGGCATCCTGGCAGCCGGGCAGGCATTCGATGCGCGTATCCGGATGGGGCTCGGCGAAGAACGGCATCGAGTAGCGGTCCACCCCCAGCGGGCTGATCACCCGGTGCGGCGTCGACAGGTAACGGTCGTTGCTCCAGCGCGCCATCATGTCGCCGAGGTTGACCACGAAGGTGCCCGCGATGGGCGGGGCGTCGATCCACTGGCCCTGGACGTTGCGCACCTGCAGGCCGCCGGCGCTGTCCTGGTAGAGCAGGGTGATGCAGCCGTAGTCGGTGTGGGCGCCGGCGCCTTGCTGCTCGTCGCTGCTGGCGGTGTGCCGCGGCGGGTAATGGATCAGGCGCAGGACGCTGACCGGCTCCTTGAAGCGGCGGTCGAAGAAGTCACGCTCGATGCCCAGGGCCAGGGTCATGGCCCGCAGCAGGGTCTGGGCCAGGGCCTGCATGTCCAGGTAGTGCTGCTCCATCAGGGTTTCCCAGCCGGCGATATCCGGGTGCCGGTTGCTGCCGCGCAGCGGTTTTTCCGCGAGCACCTCGGGATGGTCGGCCGGCAGGTGCAGGCCCATGTCGAAGGTTTCCTTGAGGTCGCTGGGCTTGTCCGGGTCCAGCTGCTCAGTAGCGATCGCACCGTAGCCGCGATGGTGGCGGGTCTGGGTGATATCGATCTTGAGTTTCTCGGCGGCCGGCAGGGCGAAGAATTGCCGGGCGGCGTCGAGCAACTGGCCGATGCGCGCGGCGCTGATCGGGTGGCCCTTGATATAGAAGAAGCCCCACTCGCGGCAGGCGCGGTCGATCTGCTGGGCGACGCTGTTCCAGCCGTGGGCGTCGTCGCCGTAGAGCGGGCTGATGTCGATGATTGGAAGCTGGTTCATATAAATGCTCTCAAGGTAGCCGCTGCCCTGTAGCCGCTGCCGCAGGCTGCGATCGACCCCGAAGGGGGCGTGCTCTGGATATCGAGCCAAGGTCCTTCGGAACTTAGTGCAACTGCGGCTGCGGCTACAGGATTCGATGAGTCATTTCGGAATGTCGGCCTTCATGCCTTCCACGTAATAGTTCATCGACGCGAGCTCGGCATTGCTGGCGCTGACCCCGGCGGCGAGTTTTTCCACGCCGGCCTGATCCTTGATCGGCCCGGTGAACGGGTGGAAGGCGCCGCTCTTGATGTCGGCGATGATCTGCTCGGCTTCACGCTTGACGTCGGCCGGCACCAGGTCGCTGATCGGCAGTTCGACCGTGCCTTCCTTCAGGCCGCCCCAGTAGTCCTGGGATTTCCAGCTGTGGTCGAGCACGCCCTGGGTGGCCTGGATGTAGTGCGGGCCCCAGTTGTTGACGATGGAGGTCAGCACCGCTTTGGGCCCGAAGTGGGCCATGTCCGAGGCGTAGCCCACGGCATACACGCCACGGCGTTCGGCGGCCTGGATCGGCGCCGGGCTGTCGGTGTGCTGGAAGATCACGTCGGCGCCCTGGTCGATCAGGGCGTTGGCGGCGTCGGCTTCCTTGCCCGGGTCGAACCAGGAGTTGACCCACACCACCTTGATCTCGGTGCCCGGGTTGTATTTGTTCAGGGCCAGTTGGATGGCGTTGATGTCGCGGATCACTTCCGGGATCGGGAAGGAGGCGATGTAGCCGACCTTCTTGCTCTTGGTCATCTTCGCCGCGAGAAAACCGCCGACGTAGCGACCTTCATAGGTGCGGGCCAGGTAGGTGCCGAGGTTCTTGTCCTGTTTGTAGCCGGTGGCGTGTTCGAAGGTGGTCTTGGGGAATTGCTTGGCGACTTTCAGGGTCGGGTTCATGTAGCCGAAGGAGGTGGTGAAGATCAGGTCGTACTGGTCCTTGGCCATGTTGCGGATCACCCGCTCGGCGTCGGCGCCTTCGGCGACGTTCTCCACGTAGTTGGTCTTGATCCGGTCGCCGAACTTCTCTACCAGCGCCTTGCGTCCCTGTTCATGCTGATAGGTCCAGCCGTGGTCGCCGATCGGGCCGATATAGACGAAGCCGACCTTCAACGGATCGGCGGCGCTGGCGCCCAGCGAGACGCTCAGGCCGATGGCCGCGGTGAGGGCGCACAGCAATTTTTGCAACGGACGTTTATGCATGAATCCGGACTCCATTTTGTTGTGGGGCGAGGCTGGGCTCTAAGGCTTGAATGGCTCAATGCAAATAGCTGACCAACAGGACAACAAAATTTCGGGGGGCAGGGTGAAGCCTTCGCGGGCAAGCCTCGCTCCTGCAGAATCGCGGCGATCACGGGATCCGGCATGGCGTAAATCCTGTAGGAGCGAGGCTTGCCCGCGATCAATCTCAAGGCCGCCCAAGAGCCAACCCGGTGCGCCATGCCCACTCCATGCCAACCCCTGGTGCACGAAGGTGTAACGAAACGTTAGTGACTCCATGCAGTCTTTAGCTCATCTCTACTGCTCGATTTATCCGGTCAAAGGACTGCAATGTTCACTTCACTCAAGCAAGAAAGTTTTCTGTTGCTGGCGCTGCTCGCGGCGCTGGTTGCCTATCCGTTGGAGCATGCGCTGCTCAACAGCGGCCAGGGCGTGGCGCTGATCTCCGGGCTGGTGCTGATCGGTTTCATCGTCGCCGCCTCGATGCGCGTCGCCCATCACGCCGAGCTGCTGGCGGAGAAGGTCGGCGACCCCTACGGCACCATGATCCTGACCCTCGCCGCGGTCCTGGTGGAGGTGGTGATCCTGGCGATCATGATGAGCAACGAGGCCTCGCCGACCCTGGTGCGCGACACCATCTATTCGGCGGTGATGCTCGACATCAATGGCATCCTCGGCCTGGCCGCGCTGATGGGTGGGATCAAGCATGGCGAGCAGGCCTACAACGACGACTCGGCGCGCTCCTACAGCGTGATGATCCTCACCGCCATGGGCGTGTCGATGGTGGTGCCGGAGTTCATTCCCGAGTCGAAATGGAAGCTCTACTCGGCCTTCACCATTGGCGCGATGGTGCTGTTGTACACCCTGTTCCTGCGCATGCAGGTCGGCGCCCACAGCTACTTCTTCAGCTACAGCTACCCGGAGAAACGCCGCAAGAAAGAACCGACGGAAGATCAGCCAGCACCTGTCAGCCTGGTGTTTTCCATCGCTACCCTGGTGTTCGGCGTGGTGCTGATCGGCGCGTTGGCGGAGGTGATGTCCAAGACCCTCGACCTGGGGCTGGAAGGCACAGGCGCGCCGCCGGTGATCACGGCGATCCTGGTGGCGGCGATTTCCGCGGCGCCGGAGATCCTTACGGCCCTGCGCGCGGCGTTAGCCAATCGCATGCAGTCGGTGGTCAATATTGCGTTGGGCGCGTCGTTGTCGACGGTGATCCTGACGGTGCCGGTGATGGAAGCCATGGCGCTCTACACCGGCCAGCCGTTCCAGATGGCGATGACCCCGGTGCAGACGGTGATGATTTTCATCACCCTGATCGTCAGCGCGATCAACCTCAACGACGGTGAGACCAATGCCATCGAAGGCATGACCCACTTCGTGCTGTTCGCGACCTTTATCATGTTGTCGTTACTGGGTCTTTGAAGAGCATCGCGAGCAAGCTCGCTCCTACATCCGGCGTGATTCATTCTGGAAATGATCGGAACCGGTTCCCTGTAGGAGCGAGCTTGCTCGCGATAACACCGGATCAGGCGCCGCCGATCAACTCCCGCGCCGCCTGCCGGTGATCGGCAATCAGGCCCCGCACATCCAACCCCTCGACCTGCCCATCGATCACCCGCCACTGGCCGCCGACCATCACCCGGTCCGCCCGATCCGCGCCGCACAGCAGCAACGCCGACAACGGATCATGGCTGCCGGAGAAGCGCAGCTCATCGAGCTTGAACAGCGCCAGGTCGGCCTGTTTGCCCACGGCCAGCTCGCCGATATCGCTGCGCCCCAGCAACCGTGCCGAACCCCGGGTGGCCCAGCCCAGCACCAACTCCGGGGTGATCTTCTCGGCGCCGTAACGCAGGCGCTGCAGGTACAGGGCCTGGCGGGTTTCGAGAATCATGTTGGAGGCGTCGTTCGAGGCTGAGCCATCCACGCCCAGGCCCACAGGCGCGCCGGCGTCGGTCAGTTCCAGGGTCGGGCAGATGCCCGAGGCCAGGCGCATGTTGGAACTCGGGCAGTGACAGATGCCGGTCCCGGCCGCGCCAAGGCGGGCGATTTCATCCGGGTTGAAATGGATGCCGTGGGCCAGCCAGGTCCGTGGGCCGAGCCAGCCGACGCTATCCAGATAGTCCACGGTGCGCAGGCCGAAACGTTGCAGGCAGAAGTCTTCCTCGTCGAGGGTTTCCGCCAGGTGGGTGTGCAGGCGCACGTCGAGTTTTTCCGCCAGCTCGGCACTGGCCGCCATGATCTCTGGGGTCACCGAGAACGGCGAGCAGGGCGCCAGGGCGATCTGGATCTGCGCGCCGGCGCCGCGTTGGTGGTACTCGGCGATCAGCCGCTGGCTGTCGGCGAGAATCACCTCGCCCTGTTGCACGGTCTGTTGCGGCGGCAGGCCGCCATCCGCTTCGCCGAGGCTCATGGAACCGCGGGTGAGCATGGCGCGCATGCCCAGTTCGCGCACGCTGGCCACCTGCACGTCGATGGCGTTTTCCAGGCCTTCGGGGAACAGGTAGTGGTGGTCGGCGGCGGTGGTGCAGCCGGACAGCAGCAGTTCGGCCAGCGCCACTTTACTGGCCAGGGCGAGTTTCTCCGGGGTCAGCCGGGCCCAGACCGGGTACAGGGTTTTCAGCCAGGGAAACAGCGGCTGGTTGACCACCGGCGCCCAGGCGCGGGTCAGGGTCTGATAGAAGTGGTGATGGGTGTTGATCAGCCCCGGCAGCAGCACGTGCTCGCGGGCATCGAAGACCTGTCCACAGGGCTGGGCAGGTTGCTGGCCGGCGCCGAGCACTTCGACGATCAGGCCGTCTTGCAGCACCAGGCCGCCACGGGCGTCGAGGGCATTGCCAGTGAAAATGGCGAGGGGATTTTTTAACCAGGTACGGGTCGCAGGCATGGTGGCCGGCTCCTCTGAAAGTGGGTTCAGGTTAGCCAGCTCAGTGTTGCCCTGTCTGCTGATCCAGGGTCGCCACGGGGGCGAGGTGCGCAGTTTACGGGGAGACCGCTGCGCGGTCTATCGCGGGCAAGCCTCGCTCCTACAGGCGGTCACTGTAGGCGCGAGGCTTGCCCGCGATAACGTCCTGTAGCCGCTACCGAAGGTTGCGCTCGACCACGAAGTGGGCGCTGCGATGTCGGCAGCGGCTACAGGTGCAGGCTTACCAAGGAATGGTCTCGCCCTTGTAGTTGACGAAATGGTGCCCGCCCTTGCCGGTATAGGCATTGATCTGCTCGATCAGGCCGCGGGTGCTGGTCTCGACGTCGATGTCGGCGCCTTCGCCGCCCATATCGGTCTTCACCCAACCCGGGTGCAGCGACAGCACGGTGAGCTTCTGCTCGAGCTGGGTCACGAAGCTGTTGGTCATGGAATTCAGCGCCGCCTTGCTGGCCTTGTACAGCGCCAGCTCCGGCGCGTCGGGCATGGTCACGCTGCCCAGCACCGAACTCATGAACGCCAGCACGCCGCTGTCCGGGCGGATCTGCGGGGCGAAACGCTGGGCCAGGTTGATCGGCGCCACGGCGTTGGTGAAGAACAGCTGGCCGACTTCCGCCAGGGTCGCCTTGCCCGGCGTCTGGTCGTCCGGCCCCTTGACCCCGGCGTTGACGAACAGCAGGTCGAACACTTCGCCTTTGAGCTTCTGGTTCAGGGCGATCACCGCCTGCTGGTCGTCCATGTCCAGCTGTTCGATGCGGACCGGACCCAGGGCCTTGAGCGCCTCGGCTTTTTGCGGATTGCGCACGGTGGCGGTGACCTGCCAGCCAGCGTCCAGCAGGCGTTGCACCAGGCCCAGGCCCAGGCCTCTGGAGGCGCCGATGATCAGTGCGGTTTTTGGCGTAGACATGCAGGGATTCCTTGATGAGTGAAGATCATGGATTTAAGGGGCAACGCCGCTGCCGATCGCGCCGAGGCTGAAGCCCAGGCGTTGCGCGGTCTTGATGTAGAGCACCAGCTGCACACATGTCGCTGGGGTAATCACGATAGCCGTTGGCGGTGCGTTGCGCCGCAATCAATCCGCGCTGCTCGTAGAAGCGCAGGGTATCGCGGCTGACGGCGCCGGCCTGGGCACGTTCACCGATGCGCATGCTGGAGTCTCGGAAGGGCTTGACCCTGGAGCATACTCCAGGCTTTAGCCTGCGTGCTCCTTGAATATCCGGAGCGATCCTTTATGTGGAGCACAGCGCAATACCGTCAATTGGTGCGGGCCAGCGGTTGGTACGACCTGATCGTCACCGCCGCCTTTGTCACCCCCTGGAGCTTTCTCGCCCTGCACGGGTTGATGCAGCAGTGGAGCCAGGCCCTCAACCTGCCCGGCGAACTGCCGCCGTTCGCGCCCATGCATCTGCTGATGGTCAACCTGATGGGCTCGATCGTCTGTGTCTGGTCGGTGCTGCGCATCCGCGATCCGCAGCTGGCCTTCGGACGCTACGACGCCGCCGGCCGGCTGCTGTTCTCCACCTGGCAGATCTACGCCCTGGCCCAGGGCGGCACGGCCTTGATCGGCGTGATCCTGTTTTTCGAACTGGCCTGGGCGGTGGCGCAGTTGTGGCCGGTTCGCGGGGAGCAGCGGGCGATTCCTGGCACGGCCTGAAGCATGGTCGGACGGCCGGATCCCACGGGGGCAGGAGCCGGCAGCTCGGCGAGGGCGTCGCAGCGAACGCAGGGGATGAGCAAGGCCGTCCATAACCCGATCCACTGGACGTCTGCCGCGATCAGTCCTTTCCGGCGCTGGCTAATCGAACTGCAACGCATTGGTCAGGTCGCCCATGGGGGACTGTTCCCGGGCGGCCATGGCCTCGTCACGCAGTTTCAGGCCATCGAGCTTTTCCAGGTCGAAGACCCGGGTCACTAGGCGCAGGATCGATGCGGTGTCATACACCGTGTGATCCACCGTCCCCTTGCGGGCGAAGGGCGATACCACCAGGGCCGGAATACGGCTGCCCGGGCCCCAGCGATCGCCCTTGGGCGGAGCCACGTGATCCCACCAGCCGCCGTTCTCGTCGACCGTGACAATCAGCACCATGTTGTTCCACTGCGGACTGTCCTGCAGGGTCTTGATCGCGCGGACCAGATGCCGGTCACCCGCGGCGACGTCTGTGTACCCGGCATGCATGTTGAGGTTGCCCTGGGGCTTGTAGAAGCTCACGCTCGGCAGCTTGCCGGCCAGGGCGTCGGCGAAGAACCGGTTCGTCGACGGGTCGTCGCCCAGGCCGCCATCGCGCAGGCGCCTGGCGCGTTCACCGGGGTGCTCCGGGCCTTGCTGCCGGAAGTAGTTGAAGGGCTGGTGGTGGTACTGGAAGTTGGGGATTTTCGGGATCGCGCCCGAGCCGCTGAACTCATCCAGGGTGGCCTGCCAGCCACCGGCGTACCAGGCCCAGTCGATGTTCCTTTTCGACAGCTTGTCGCCGATGTGCTCGTGGCTTTGCGGAACCAGCACGAAGGGCAGGTCCGGTCTGGAATAGTCCGGTCGTTGTGGGTCGCGTTGCCAGGTCGGCCAGTAGGGCGGCGCGAAGGTGTTGACCGCATAACCGTCCGGGGTGAGCGCGCAGGGGCCGAACTGGGCGGGGCCGTCCATGGCACTGGCGGGCGAGTCGGCCAGGGGCCTGAGCCGCGGGTCGCTGGGGTCGTCGCTGTGCAGGTTGGCGATCTTCACCTTGGCCACCGAGTTGCGGGCGTTCGGATAGTGCGGCACCGCCGCCGAGATCAGGTATTGGTGGTTCAGGTACGAACCGCCAAAGGCGCCCTGGAAGAAGTTGTCGCAGAGCACGAACTGCCGCGCGATATCCCACAGGCGAAGGGCATAGCGGCTTTGCCTGTAGTGCCCCATCGTCAGGCCGCCGGAGTCGGACCAGGCGGCGAACCGGTCATTCATGCCACCGTTGATCTGCATCTGGTTCTGGTAGAACTCGTGGGACAAATCGCGGGTCACCAGGCTCAGCGGGAGGTCCTCGGCATTCGGGCCTTTGAGGGCGAACGGCGCGTTCGGCAGGTCCTGCTGAAATGGCACGCCAGCGGGATAGGTCACGCCATCCGCGGTCTGCGGTCCCAGATGCAGGGTGCCGCCCCAGACCGGGGGCAGGATTTGCAGCAGGCTGCCGTCGCGGTCGCGCTGCTGGTAAGCGGCGGGCTTGAGGCCGGAAAGAGGCTGCTCGAGGCCGGGGAAATCGGCGAACAGGTTGTTGAAGCTGCGGTTCTCGGCATAGATCACCACCACCGTCTTGACGTGCTTGCGCAGTGACCTGTCCAGTTCGGCAGCGGACAGTGGGCGCTTGCCCGGTGTAGGGGGCGCATCGCTGTTGGGCGTGCAACCGTTGAGCGCGGCGCCGGCACCCAGTACCGCGGTACCGGCGAGAAAGTGGCGACGACTGGGATCGATCGGGGTGTCAGGGTTTTCAGGGTCGTTGTGGCTCATTACAGGTATTCCTCCGAAGTTGCAGGGCATCCTCATGGCTCGTTGAAACTCATGTCGCTAGCGCTGGGGGTGCGGCTGGCGCGCTTGTCATGAATGCAGCGCCGGCTATCGAGCGGACGCGCGGGGAGTGCGGCGCTGAGGTCTGCCATGAGCGAGTTGCCGAATGCTTGAAATCCATCAGCTATGAGGGAGGCCCCGGGCAGGGCCTCCCTGGTTAGCCAGCGAGGTCAGAATTTGTAAACGAAGCTGGCGGTGTAGGTACGCGGAGCGGAAGGGAACACCAGGGTCGAGTCGAACAGGTTGGCGGAAGTGAAGTACTTCTCGTTGAACAGGTTGTTGACGGTAAACAGCGCTTCCCAGGACTTCTCGGAATAGCCCACCGAGCCGTTCCATACGGTGTAGTCAGGCAGCTTGATCTGCTTCTGGTTGTCCGCCCATTGCTCGTCTACCCAGGTGAAGCCCAGGCTGGCGTTCACACGGCCACCCCAAGGGGTCGGCTGGGTGTAGTTGCCATACAGGCTGGTTACCCACTCCGGTACGCCGCCACGATCGTACTCGCCACCCAGTACCTGGCCGGTCGGGTCGAAGAAGCGGAAGCCATAGAGTTGCGACGGATCCAGGCCATAGGCTTGGGCGACAGCGGCGGTATTGAGCACGGTGAAAGGCTGCCCTTTCTCACGCACCTTCTGTTTGGTCGCCGAGGCCGTCATGGAGAAGTTCTGGTTGAGCATCCAGCGCAACTCACCTTCGTAACCCTTGCCGTTGACCAGCACAGTGCTGCCGTTTTGCGAGTCGCGGTAGGTCTTCTCCTGGTCGTAGTAGGCCAGCGCGGCGTAGACGTTGCCGTTCTCGCTGTTGTACTTGATGCCGTACTCGCGCAGTTTCGAGTCCTGCAGGTAGTTGCCGCTGGAGACGTCCGACGCTGTTACGCCGCCTGCCTGGTTGGACGACAGCGCGGTCGACTCGGCGTAGGTGAAGTAAGGGATGAACCCCCACGGCGTCTTGTACGAGAGGCTGGCACTGAACGAGTCAGTGGTGTTGTGGTTGGTGGCTTTGTCCGGACGCCCGTCGCCATTGGCATCGCGGACCAGATCGCCATTGGTGGCCTGGGCCTTCTCCTTGGCCTTGGCGTCGTAGTAGTCGAAGCGGTAGCCCAGCAGCAGGTTCCAGTTCTGCCAGTTCATGTCGGACAGCATGAACGCGCCGGTGTTTTTGGTGATGGATGCGCTCTGGGTGTTGAAGTTGCGTCGGTACATGCCGGGAGCGATCTCGACGTTGCCGGTATGACCGATGTCGAAGCTGTCGTCCGGTGTCGGCCCGACGTTCAGGTCGCGGCGGTCGAGGATTTCATCGAGGTAGGACTCACGGTCGATGGCGCTGTAGTAGCGATAGTTGACGCCGACGACGTTGGACGTGCTGACCTCCCCGATCTGCAGCGGGAAGCTCAGGCTGACTTTGTCTTCCCAGGTGTAGGCATCGTAGTCGGCGGTGAAGCCATAGCTGGTGTATTTGTTGTGGTCCAGGGAGTCGTAGAAGAACTGGTTCTTGAGCTCCATGTCATTGTCCAGCGACCAGATAAGGTCGAAGTACGCCGTGGCGGCCTTGCTTTCGCCCTTGTCCTTCTTGTCGGTGAACACCTTGTTGCGGTCGAGCTTGGTGGTCCCGGGGTTGCTCAGTGCCGCGTTCGGGTCTTTCGGGTCGAAGAAGCAGTTGCTGTAGTTCAGGCAGAAAACGTCCAGCTTGGAGTTGCCGCTGCCCGGTGGAAAACCGACGCCCGGGCTGATGTTGTTGCGTACATCGTCAGGGAACAGCACATCGCCCCTTGAGCTCATCTTGGACGGCGCGCCGGTGATGTAGGTGTCGTGGTCGATCAGGTCCTGGGTGACCCGGTTCCATCCGGGGTTCTGGATGCGCTTGGCCTTCAGGTACTGGCCGCCGAACTCGGTCCGCAGGTTGTCGGTGAGGTCCATGTCGAAGGCGATCTGGCCGATGGTCGACTTGGGTTCGACGTTGTCGAAGTAGCTTTTCGAGTCCTCCTGCTCGAAGAAACCATAGACACCGCCCTGGCGCCCCCCCAGCTCGAAGGGCGAGCCGCCTTCGGCGGTGGTGATGTACTGGTCATAGGAACCCACGGTCACACCGAATTGCCCGGTAGGTTTTTCGATGAACTTGGAGGTCGCCGACTTCGAGGATTTCGGGTTGAAGTTCATGTAGCCGCCGACCTTGCCGGCACCGTAGATGGGGGAAACCGGGCCACGCACGATATCGACCGAACTGGCGGCGCGGATCGGCGTTGCATAGTTGCCAGGGTTCTCTACCCGCTTGAACCCCCGGAAGTAGTTATCCGCGGCATCGCCACGCAGGCTCAGTGCCCCCGGCACCCCGAAGAAGGAGCTGGTGTAGGCTCCCGGGGCGAGGCGAACCAGGTCGTTGATGTCGCGCAAGCCGTAGTTTTCGATCAGGTCGGACGACACATCCGACACCGAGCGTGGGGTTTCGGCGATGGACTTGCCCAGGCCGAAAACGCTCTTCACCGGCTGGCTGGGCATGATGCCCATGGTGTCTTCGACACTCTCCTTGAGAATGTAGTCCTCAAGCTCGACCGTCTCTTTCTGATCTTCGGCCATGGCCTGTCCGCCGAGAATCTGCACAGCAGCCGCAACTGCCAGGGCCAGTTTTTGCGGGTGACGCCAGTTATATGTACCCATGGAACACTCCCCTACTACATTTGCTTTTATGTAAAAGTTGTTGAACAACAGGCGAGTGCGTACGGGCAGAAACACAAACTGTTCCTGCCGTACTTGCACAGCCTTCTAGAGCAAGTTGAAGTTCGCTTACTTCTTCTCTGAGGTCATTTCCGGATGAATACGCAAACTGTCGCCGACCCGCGGCTTATTGCCGATGGCGGCAATCTTCGGCAACGACTCCAGAACGATTTCCAGGCACACCGGATTAAGCCGTGGGTAAACTTCGCGAATGGTGTCCCATGTCCAGTTACCCAGGCCTTCGGCTGGATTGGAGATGGCGATCAGCGAGGCATAGTTGATCCCGGCCATGCGCGCATAGATCACTTCCGACCCCACGCTCATGGTCACCAGGTCGCCCCCCATCTTGGCCAGCATGCGCACTTCCGCAGCCGTTTCGAAACGCCCGCCGCGGGTTTGCATGATCACCCCGCTCTTGTGCAGGTTGATCCCGGCGACGGGAGCATCTCCACGATTCAGGCGTTTCTGCGTCTCATCGATCAGGATGTCGCGAAGAATGGGATCCATGGCTGGCGTGTAGCGCGGAACCGGATGGTCGCCCTTGCGGTAGATGGCATCCGGCAGCGCCAGTGGCCGGTCGATGTTGAAGTCGATGACATCATCGGCCACCACCAGATCGTGGAGCTTCATTGCCGGGTTGATACCACCGGCTGTTGCCCCACCAATCGCATCTTTAACCCGTAGCTGGTAAAGGGCCGCCCAGGTTTCGACGATCTTTCCGTCGCCATGCATATTGATGTAATAGAACGGAACGTTTTTATAGTTGCCGCAATAGATAGTTGGGGAAGTTCCGGCTGGAGTTTCAAGGGTGAAGGACTCCTTGAGTTTTCCGGACTTCAACATGGCATCGTTGATGAATGTACCGCCAATCACCGCAATATCGGCTTTGCACGGAACCGCGGGGGTAGCGGCCCAGGCCGTTACCGATAAGCATCCAAGTAATAAACCCAGGAGGATTTTCATGAAACACCTCTTCACTTAGTTGTAAGTCCTGCCGTTTCTCAGGCAAGGCGTGGCCGTCATGCGGGTTGGTTGAATGTCAGCCAACGGGCATTGGTGTTAAGCATCAGCGCCGGCAACGCGCTGGCTGTATGGTTATTGTCCGAACCGGTAAACAGCGGCTTCAGTCGCCAGGAAGTGTTTTCAAGCAACGAGTGCGGTTATCAACGACATCCGCTTGTCAGTGCTCGATCGCGCTTCTCCGGTCATGGCTCAGTTTGTTGTATGGCGTTCACCAGGCCGGGTCATGAGTTCAGTGTCCCGGCAGGGTCTGCGAATACAGCTCCCAGTTTCCCGTCAGCGCGTTGATCACTGTGCTGCCCACTCGATAGGCCGCCTCGAGCGAGGGCTGCATGCCGACGAAACCCGCCTGGTCATGAGCCATGCTTTGCGCGGCGCTCATGCCGGGTGGCTGCATGGTGTAGTTACTGGCGGTACGCAATACCAGCACGCGGTCCAGGTCCACCTTCGCCGCTTTGTTCAGGAAACTGAGGGACTGCAGGGTTCCGGTGTCCTCCATGGCGGAAGTCACGAATTGCCCTTTGCCGTCGGTCCAGTACTTGACCCAGTCACCGGCCCAGTCGTTGAGCCGCTTGCCGTGCCAGAACGTCGAGGAGGCGAGGTTGTCGCCTTTCATGACCCTGGCCGGCAGAACGGCTTGGGGGAAGCCCTTGAACTGTTGGCGAAACGCTGCCAGTTCCTTGTTTTCTACCAGTGGGACGTCCTTTGTCAGGTTGTAGGCCCAATCCACCAGTCGACCATTGAGCTTGTAGACTTCGCCGATGCTGTCCGAACGTGGCTGGGCATAAGGCGTTGCGCGAAAGAACGGGGTGTAGCCGGTTTTCCAGTCTTTGGGGATTTCCCGCGCATCGATCTCGTGCGCCAGGTCACCGTCCACCACATAGTTGGCCCATGCCGCCGAACCGATGGAGCCCTTGTGCGGATTGATGCCGGCAATGCCCGCGACCAGCCAGTACGCCTTGCTCAAGTCAAAGCGTGGATCCATGCCCAGGGCCATTACCGACGCCGCCGCACGGGCAGTGCCCATGCCGGTCACCGTTGCCAGGACGCCGGTTTCAGGGTTCAGGCATACGTCATGAAAACCCTGGGCGAGCGGCATGCACTGATTCAGGCCGGCGCGTTCACGCCAGAACTGAAACTCGCCAGGGTTGTCTCCCTGATCCTGGCCGACCTCGAACATGCTCAGAACTACAGCCTTGATCTGAATCGGCTGCTCGGCGGCCTGGGTTGCTCCGGCTGCGCCCAGGCAGCACAGCGCGGCAGCGAGTGCGCCACTGGTTGTACGTGTCGTCATCGTCTTGATTCCTTGGCAGAGGGCGTGCGCTCCGCGCGCACCCTCCACGGGCTTATTTCAGGTCGAACCTGACCGTCTGTTTAGCGCGCTGCTCAACTGCTGCGCCATTGACCATTCGCGGCTGGAACTTCCAGCGTTTCACCGCGCTGATCGCGGCCTCGTCGAACAGCTTGCGTGGTTTCGACTCGAGGACCTTGGCACTGGCAACCGTGCCGTCCGGGCGGATCGCAAGTTCCAGCACCACATAGCCCTCGATCTTGGCCTGTCGGGCATCACGCGGATAAACCGGTGCCTGCTGATCCAGGGCGACCGCGTCGGTGCTGCTCGACGGTGCGGGCGGTGGCGGCGGCGGTGGAGTAACCGGTGGTGGCGGTGTCGGCGCGGGTGGTGGCGGCACTGGCTGTTGCGGTTTGGGCTCCGGTTTGGGT
>NZ_QHHP01000034.1:382451-426867 GCF_003184125.1 Pseudomonas sp. RW409
TGTGACTGCGTAAGACCGTCAAAGGTGGCTTTTCTGTTCCTCGCCTGGCGCCTCGTCAGGCCTACTCTTCATTTTTTCATTCCAGTGACTGCTACCGTATTCCAGGCGTAAAAAATCGGGTTGCAGCGCCTTGACGCTCCCCTGTGACAGGCTTATATAAAGGGCGTGGTTCGCTGTCGTTGACAGCCCAGCCCAGGTAGCTTGAACCTTCAAGGCTACGCCACATTCGTGGTGGTTTACCCAAGTGCGATCAGCGTTCGGAAGCTCGCGCGATTACCGTTTCAGCGGTGATGAATGCCCACTACCCCATGCCTGCGGATCACCAGCGCAGACATTCATCTGCTGCACCGTTACTCCCCCAGACGCATCGTTCTGCTCGTCATCGGCTTGCCGGTGGAGAGTCGTTCATCGCTCAACTTCACCTTACCCACCCTGACGGGGGCTCACTTCCCCGTCAGGGACGGTGCGTCGCCGTTTTCCCTTGAAACAGGAGAACTACCATGGCCCACGCCAACCAATCCCAAGAAGCGACCACTTACTTCAATCTGCATACCGTCGGTATCGGCTACCTCAACCGTGTTCGTGAAGTACAAGTCCGCCGCGGCCAGCCATTCATGGCCTGCGATATCGCCGCCCTGCACGGTGCCTCCGATGCGGTCGAGTACACCCGCTTCGACTGTAAAGTCGCTGGGGGTGAAGCTGAACGTTTGATTCGTCTCTATATGGACGCCGTCAACGCCGAGAAAAAGGTCTTGTTGTCGTTCCGTATCGGCGATCTCTGGATCGATCCGTTTCTCTACGAGAAAGGCGATAAACAAGGCCAACCGGGCGCCAGTCTGAAAGGTCGTTTGTTGTTCATCGACTGGATCAAGGTCAACGGCACGTTCGAGTACAAAGCGCCCGCCAGGCAGGAAGCAACAGCACCTGCTGAGCAAGCGCCCACCAGTGAGTCATCCCCACCATCGGCTGATGCCGAAGTTGAGGAGAATGAAAACCCAACAGAAGCTCAGGTCGAACCTGAATCTTCACCCACTCCCCGCACGGCCCGCCGTGATGCCACCCGTACCGTTCAGTCCGCCTGAACAGTCCACGATGTTCCTCATCAAGGCGCTCCGTTGAGCGCCTTTTCTTCAATCCGCACAGGAGAATCCACATGGAGTCCTTCTGGCTTTGCGACGACTGCCTGTTCGCTGCTGCTTACGAGGACTACAGCACGTTATCGCTCTACGACACGACGGATGAGATCGAGAAACGCATCGCCGGTATCAATCATGGGCTAGTTCGGTTGCTGCCCATCAGTGCCGACTTCGATCCCGAAGCCGGTTGGGGAATAAGAGCCTTTTCCCCATTGCCCTGCGACAGTTGTGACTCCCCCCTACACGGTCAACGCCACCGATTCACTCGGCTGTAAACAGCGCGCCATCGGCTAACGCCCGCGACTCTATATCCACCTCGGGGACACCACTCCCCTCGGGCGTGCACCCCTGTTTGTTCCCTTCGGAGGTACCGCCATGAGCACCCAACTCACACTGATTGAAACCTCGGATTTCGAGACTGATCGTATCGTCCAAGAAAACCAGGTGATCGACGAAGCGCTGCATATTCTGGATCGTCGGCTGTTCGCCCGCGGCCCTAGCCTGACGTCGCCTGACTCTGTGGCCTCATACCTAAAACTGCACCTTGCACAACAAGAGCATGAAGTCTTCGGTGTAATTTTTCTCGATGCCAAGCACCGGGTGCTGGCGTTCGAAGTCCTCTTTCACGGCAGCATTGATGGCGCCAGCGTTTACCCCCGCCAAGTCGTTAAGCGCTCCCTAGCGCATAACGCTGCGGCCGCCATTTTTGTTCACAACCACCCCTCAGGGTGTACGGAACCCAGCCAAGCGGATCGCGTCTTGACCGCACGATTGAAAGAGGCCTTGGCCTTGATCGACGTGTGCGTACTAGATCACTTCATCGTGGGTGAAGGTCGTCCGCTCTCCCTTGCCGAATACGGCTGGCTTTAACCCTCACAGGCGTCTTCGGGCGCCTTGTTCATTTTCATCTGGAGAACGCTCATGAACCCCACACCCCAAGCCCCTGCTCTGCTGGCGGCCTCCAATCCATTTGCTCGCGGCTACGACGACCTTCATATCGAACGGCTGCTACTGATCACCTACGAAGACGACTGCCCTCCCTGCTTTCGCCCCGTACACGACTCACAGGCCCATCTGCCCGACGATGAGCTGCAGCTGTTCCCCTGCCTGTTCAATGACGATTTCGCCTTGATCAGCGAAGGCCAATTCATTCCGGAGGAGTTGGATGAACGCTACCCGTCCACCGGGCTGGTGCGCCAA
Organism: Pseudomonas sp. RW409; assembly: GCF_003184125.1. NCBI lineage: Bacteria > Pseudomonadati > Pseudomonadota > Gammaproteobacteria > Pseudomonadales > Pseudomonadaceae > Pseudomonas > Pseudomonas sp. RW409. The sequence goes on from NZ_QHHP01000034.1 coordinate 384,788, forward strand.
GTGATCTACGCCGTGATAGGCGAAATGCTTAACGAGCGGTGTCACGTCGGCGACCTGTACTCCCTGGAAGAAGCCCAAGCCATGGTCCATCGCCTAAGCTTCGAAACGGGACACTACAGTCGAGCCTGGGAAATCAGTACCGCACACCTTCCTGAAGAAACGATGCTGTGTCTGGAGGAGTGGGTCAGTGACTCCGCGCTGAGGCAAACCGGCCTCTTGTTCGAGCTGTTCACATTGGCGGATTGCCACGGCATCGGTTGCAAACTGATCGGCACGCCATGGACGGACGAGAACTTGCTGAACATTGAGGGCAATGGTTATTCGAGCTTGAGACAAGAGCAGCTCGACGCCGGCACACCGGAAGCCTTGGTCAACGTACTGTATCTGGCGGCATTGGCGGATGTGCGATTGTTGATCTTCGACCCCGACGCTGTCGTCTTGGATGGGCTCGCCATTTTTGATGAATAGCAACACGTTCAGCTTTAACACGACCAGCTTTGAATCAACTTTCTCACTGAATCGCTCCTTCACCTCATGTCAGGTTCAGCACTGAATCTGACATGAGGTTTTTTCCATGGAGCGTTTTTTCACGCCTGTCTGCCTGCTGGGTTTGTTGAGCGCCTGCACCGCGCAAATCCCCACTCCATTGCCGGCCCATCCAGAGATCGACAGTGGCTCCAATCGGGCACAGCTTTCGAGGGGCACAGTCGAAGGAAAGCATCCGACAGAACTCCGCTATGGCCGCTATACGCTGGTCAGCACCAAACCCACCACGGAACAACGCGATCTTCTCGCTCAAATCATTGATGTGAGCATCCCGTCCAGCCTGAGTCCCTCGGTGCAGGATGCGTTGCAGTACGTATTGCAGCGCTCGGGCTATTCGCTCTGTCCAGTTTCCGCGTCGGTGAAGGTGCTTTTTACCCGGTCTCTGCCCGCAGCCCATTACCGGCTCGGCCCGATCTCTTTGCGCAGTGCGCTACAGGTGCTGGCTGGACCCGCCTGGCAACTCACGACCGATGAGGTCAGCCGTTCGGTCTGCTTCGAACAGCAGAAAACTAATGCCAGCGGCATGCTAATCACACCAGTCTCGCCCCATCAATCGGAGGCGCGTCAATGAAAGCCTCAACGTTTCAAACCCTCATCATTGGGCTGCTTTGCCTGACAGTCGCCGGTCTGAGCGGTGGTTTGTATAACCAGTATCAGCGTATGGCCGAGCTACAGAGCACGGACACCCAACGCCTACAAACTCTGGACTCCCTGCAACGTGATTCAAGCGCGCTGAAGGACGCACAAGAGAAGCTGCAGTACGCGCTGAAAGACCTGAAGCAGATGGTCGATACCGGTGAGCAACAGGCCAATACCCTCGATCCGATGCTGGATCAGTGGGCACAAGAAATACAGGAACTGCGCGACGGTCTGGCAGCCCGCGCCACCGCGGCGGACATGACTGCGCTACGAGCACGCCTTGAACAGGTCGAGCAGCAGCTCCTGGACCTCAGGACAAAGCCATCCTCACCACCACCGACGCCTTCCGCGACCAAACCGAAACAGACGGCTCGTCCTAAACCTCCCCCGCTCTCGCCACCGTTCTCAGTGTTGAGTGTCGAGTCCCGCGGGGGTGAGCGCTTTTTGGCAGTCGCACCTCCTGACAGTCGCTCGCTCAGGGATGTTCGTCTGCTGCATAGCGGCGAGCAGCTCGGCGCCTGGCACCTGAAAGTGCTGGAGCCAAACTCAGCTATCTTCGCGGTGGCCGCTCAGCCAGACCAGACCGTGCACCTCCCTTGAGAAGCGATCATGAACAAAGCGTTACTGCCCTCCGTCGCCTGTCTCGTTTCGCTACTAATCACCGGCGCTGCGATGGCTAACCCCATCACGACACAGTCACAGATCCAAGACACGCAGTCCGCTCCGCTGGGGCGCTCTCACTCTGAACAGGCGGCAAGCTGGGGGCTGACGGAGCAGGAGTGGACGCGCTTCGAACAGATCCAAGCCGGTCCACGCGGTTTCTGGAGCCCGAACCTCGATCCGCTGACCGCACTCGGAGTCGAGGCCCAGACCGACCAAGAGCGCCAGCGCTATGCCGAATTACAGGTAGCACTGGAAGCCAAACGCGCCGAACGCGAATTGGCCTACCAAAACGCTTACACCACGGCCTGGGCCAAGCTGTTTCCAGGGCTGCTGCCGATCCAGGGCATGGCATCCCCATCCCCTGCCAGCTCATCGCTCGTGCCGCGCCAGGCCCTGTTTGTGGAGGACCACTGCCCGGCGTGCACCGTTGAAGCGCAGCGTCTGCAAAGCAGTGATACGGCGTTCGATATCTACCTGGTGGGCAGCCAAGGCGAGGATGAACGCGTCCGTAGCTGGGCTCGGCAAGCAGACATCGACCCGACCAGAGTTCAACGCAGGCAGATCACCCTGAACCATGACCGTGGTCGCTGGTTCAGCCTGGGTGCCCCGGGGCCATTGCCTGCCACATTTCAACAGGTGAATGGACAATGGCAACGCCTCGACTAAGTGGTATTACGCTGATGTTTGCGGTGCTGGCGGCTCAGGCCGAGGAGCTTCCGCCGCCAGCCTACCAACTGGCGGCGCATGACGCCGACATCCCTTCTATGGTGCTGTTCGCGATTGCCTTGCAGGAGAGTGGTATCCGCGTCCGTGGTCGACTGCTGCCCTGGCCTTGGACCCTGAACATCGCCGGAACCCCCTACCGCTTCACCACTCGCCAGGCCGCCTGTCACGCCTTGCTCCAGGCGCTCGCCCGACATGACGCCAAGCGGGTCGATGTCGGACTCGGGCAAACCAACCTGGGTTACCACGGACAACGTTTTTCCAGTCCCTGCGAAGCCCTCGACCCCTATCGAAATCTCGCGGTGACCGCCGCGCTGTTGCAGAAGCATCACGCCGCCACCGGTGATTGGGTGTCGGCGGCCGGACGCTATCACCGCCCGGCAGGCGGCGCGCCGGCCGCGCGCTACCGCGCCGGCTTTTCCCGGCAACTCGCACGGCTGCTGACTTCCGTCGAACAAGGCACACCACCATGAAGCGAATATCCCTTACCTGTTATTGCATCCTGCTCGTGGCACCGTTCGCCCAGCCGCAATTGACCGTAGCCGGGGGTCAGCCTAGCGACTTCACTCGACCCCATTCTCAAGCTGCCAGGCCGCCCATAAACAACCAGATCCTGCCTGATCGGGCCATGCATGCGGACCTGTCCACGTTTGCCGATGAAGCCTGGATACTGCCCGTCCGCAGTTCTCGGTTGAGCCCCGGCCAGATCACGTCTCGCGCCCTGAACATGCCGGATTTGCGGCCATTCTTCCTGGTCGGTGAGGATCCCCAATCACTGATTTGGTTGCGTCAACGCGCGGCTGAACTGCAGGAAATGGGTGCGGCCGGCCTCGCCGTCGAAGTGGCCGATACTGAAGCCCTGACCCGAATTCGAGCAGCCGCTCCAGGCATCACCATCCTGCCGGTCAACGGCAACGACATCGCCACTCGCCTGCAGATTGAGCACTACCCCGTTTTGATCACTGCCATCTCACTGGAACAGTGAGTCCGGGCCATGGCCGAGCATGCGATGGAGTCCAAGCTCCGGCCAGCGGTGGAGCTGTACACCGTAGCGATCTGCATCGCCGCCGCGGTGCTGTGCGTGTACTCGCCCTGGGCTGTGGCCCTCTCACCCGAGATCGGTCTGGTTGCGGCGCTGGCCTATGCCCTGTTCGGCCTTATCCGGCTGCGACAAGCCTGGGAGGTGCTGCGTTATCGGCGCAATATCCGCCGGCTGCCCCGCTACGAACTGACCAGTCGGCAGATTCCGGTCAGCCGTAAGCGTTTGTTTATGGGGCGCGGCTTTCGCTGGACCCGCTTGCACACCCAGCGCTTGGTCGAGGCCCAGGATCCGGCGGTCGCTCACTATGTCGACCAACCGACTAGTTACCGCCTGGTCCGTGGACTCGAACGGCGCCTGGAGCATGCACCGTTTCCGCTCTCGACATTGGCCCGTGTCACCTCCTGGGACAGTGCCTTCAATCCGTTGCGCCCTTTGCCCCCGGTCGGTGGCTCGCCGCTGTTGCATGGGATCGAACCCAACGAAACGGAAGTCAGTCTGCCGCTGGGCGAACGGGTCGGACACACCCTGGTGCTCGGCACGACCCGCGTCGGCAAGACGCGGCTCGCCGAGGTGTATATCACCCAGGACATACACCGTGTCGAACACGAGGTAGTGATTGTCTTCGATCCGAAGGGCGATGCCGACCTGCTCAAGCGCATGTACGTCGAAGCCAAACGCGCTGGTCGGGAAAAGGAGTTTTATGTCTTCCATCTGGGCTGGCCAGAAATCTCCGCCCGCTACAACGCCGTGGGACGCTTCGGTCGCATCTCGGAAGTGGCGTCACGCATTGCTGGGCAACTCAGTGGCGAAGGGAACTCTGCGGCCTTCCGTGAGTTCGCCTGGCGTTTCGTCAACATCATCGCCCGCGCATTGATCGAGTTGGGTCGGCGTCCGGACTACCTGCAGATCCAGCGACATGTGGTCAACATCGATGCACTGTTCATCGAATACGCCCAGCAGTTTTTCGCCAAGACTGATCCGAAAGCGTGGGAAGTGATCGTCCAACTTGAAGGCAAGCTCACCGAGAAAAACATTCCCCGGCATATGATCGGGCGCGAAAAGCGCGTGGTGGCCATCGAGCAGTACCTGGCGATGAAGCGGGTATTTGATCCGGTACTGGACGGACTGCGCTCTGCAGTGCGGTATGACCGCACCTATTTCGACAAGATTGTCGCCTCGCTGCTGCCACTGCTGGAGAAACTCACCACCGGTAAGACCGCCCAGTTACTGGCCCCCAACTACACCGATCTGGATGACCCACGACCGATCTTCGACTGGATGCAGATCATCCGGAAACGCGGCATCGTCTACGTCGGCCTGGATGCACTGACCGATGCCGAGGTCGCCGCTGCCGTGGGCAACTCCATGTTCGCCGACCTGGTCTCGGTCGCCGGACACATCTACAAACACGGCATCGACCATGGCCTGCCCCTATCGGGCAACAACAGTGACAAGTTGCCGATCAACCTGCACGCCGATGAGTTCAACGAGTTGATGGGCGATGAATTCATCCCGCTGATCAATAAAGGCGGCGGTGCCGGTATCCAGGTAACCGCCTACACCCAGACCCTCAGCGATATCGAAGCGCGTATCGGCAACCGCGCCAAGGCTGGCCAGGTTATTGGCAATTTCAACACCCTGCAGATGCTGCGGGTGCGCGAAACCGCGACCGCGGAGCTACTCACCCAGCAGTTACCCAAGGTTAACGTGCTGACCAAGACCCTGGTGTCGGGTGCCACCGACACCTCCGATCCTGAGGCCAACACGGACTTCACCTCGTCCTCACAGGACCGGGTCAGCAGCACCAGTGTGCCGCTGATCGAGCCTGCGCATATCGTCAGTTTGCCCAAGGGGCAAATGTTCTCCTTCCAGGCCGGTGGGCAGCTCTGGAAAGTCCGCATGCCGTTGCCAAAACCCTCCAACGACGACGCCATGCCCAAGGACCTGCAGGAGCTCACCCAGCGAATGCGGGCCACCTACAACGCGCAGGCGGGGCAATGGTGGAGCGCCAGTGGTGGTGGCCCAACAACACACTTCGATCTGGATCAGGTGGGGTAGCCCGCCCCCGCCAAAGGTTCCGATCCAGCAAACACGTATTCGGCAGGCGTCGTGTCCACATCAACTCTGCAGCGCGCAATGGAGTGAACGATGGCGACTTCCGCCCAGAACACGCCACCACAACCGATCCAGCGCCCGGGATTAATCGTCTCGGCGATTGGCTTGGGTTTACGCATTATCGGTTTGCTGATCGCCTCGTTGCTGTTTTCGATCCTCATCGAGTTCGCCGGTTTGCTGTTGTTCTGGGGTGATCAGGGCTGGCTGCATAGTCAGGCCATGTTTACCAGTGAATTGGGCTGGCTCAGCAAGCACTTCAAATCTTCACTTCTCATCCAACAGCCTGGGCCGACGATTGTCCAGTGGCTGGATTTCCTCAATCAGTGGCTGCTGGTCAAGACTGGCTTCGCGGATTTTGCCCAGCAGGCGCGAGTGGCGAGTCAGGGCACCGGTTTCCGGAGCTTGATCAACCAGCTCTACGTGAGTATCGAGGACTTTGTACTGGCGGCGGTGTATGTCATCTTCACCTTCGTGGTGCGCCTGACCATTCTGGTCCTGGCCACGCCGCTGTTCTTGCTGGCCATGTTCACTGGTTTTGTCGATGGCTTGATGCGCCGTGACCTGCGCAAGTTTGGTGCTGGACGGGAAAGCAGCTTTGTTTATCACCGCGTCAAGCGAGCAGTGGTGCCACTGTTAGTCGTGCCCTGGATCATTTACTTATCTATCCCCTTTTCGCTTAACCCTATGGCTGTGTTTCTGCCTTGCGCCGTGTTACTTGGAGTGACAATGGCGATCACCGCCGCAACATTCAAAAAATATCTTTGACGGCTTCTAATCGGCATTCCAACGTATCGGTACTATGCAGTTTTTTAAGCTATCCGGGATCTTCTTGGCTATCTCTGCGCTCGAATAAAAGCTATGCCGATCACAAATCGTTGAGCTTAATCAGAGGAAGATTCTCGAAGGCTAATGGAGGGGCATAAAAAAACCGGAACCCTTATCAGATTCCGGCCTTCCCCGATGCGCAGGGATTAGTCAAATTTTTTAGTTAGACCACATAACAGACATTCATCGGGATTGAGTTTTCAAGTGGACAACTCATCGTTCAAGAAGATTTCCGCGCAACAACTCACCACGCTCAAGGCAAGGGATCGAACTTCAAACTGCTGAGGCTTTGCACCTTGTCCTCACGCACCATTTTGTAGGCAGTGTTCGGACCGATCCATCGGTCCCAGATCGCATCGATCTCCCCAGCCTTCTCCATCGATGCCAAGGATTCGTTGACTTTGGCGAGAAACGCCGGCTCATCCCGACGCATGCCGGCGCCAATGGGCTCAAGCGCCATCGGCTCCTTGGCCAGTGCCAGTTCGACGCCACTTTCCTTGGCCTGGCCGACCAGTTTCAACGCGGTCATGGTGTTGGTCACCAGACCCACAACCTTGTTTTGCTGCAAGGCCATGTAGGCCGAGCCGGTGTCCTGGAACGTCACCGGCGTAGCACCGGCCAGACGGATCGACTGCTCGGAGGTCGAGCCTTTGGTAGAACTGATGCGCTTGTCCTTGAAGAAGCTTTTCGGCTGATCGGCGTTGACTGCACGCACCACCAGGGTTTCCTTGGCGATGTAGTACGGGTCGCTGAACTGGATCTGTTCGGCGCGAGTCTTGGTGTAGGCCAGGTTGGCGAAGATCACGTCGACGCGGCCCATTTTCACCTCAGGAATCCGCGCTTCGACGGACAGCGGTTTGAGCTCCAGCTCGACGCCCATGGTCTTGGCCAAGGCCTTGCACAAATCGACGTCCATCCCGACCAGTTCACGGGTTTTCGGATCAGGGGCCGAGAACGGTGGCACGTCGGCGTACACCCCACAGCTCAATGACTTCTTGGCCATGATGTCGCTCAATTGATCGGCCTGCGCAACCGCAACAGCCAAAGGACCTAACGCCAGCGTGACAAACAGATGCTTCATACGCATGGAAAAACTCCGGGAATGGGAAAGTCGGATGGCAGAGTGAGCAAAACCGCTGCGGCTCAATGAGCGCGCAGGTCGGCAATAAAGCGTTGCGCGCGCGGGTGCGCGGGCTGATTGAAGAAGCTTTCGGGCGTGCTCTTTTCCAGAATCTGACCCGCGTCCATAAACCAGATGGTGTCGGCGACTTCACGGGCAAAGTTCATCTCGTGGGTCACGCACATCATGGTCATGCCTTCCTTGGCCAAGCCCTTCATCACACTCAGCACTTCGCCGACCATTTCCGGGTCCAGCGCACTGGTGGGTTCATCGAACAACATCACCGGCGGCTCCATCGCCAGCGCCCGGGCGATCGCCACCCGTTGCTGCTGACCACCGGAGAGCTGTGCCGGATAGGCGCCGGCCTTGTGCGCCAGCCCGACCCGATCCAGCAATTGCATGGCCTGCTGCTTGGCAGCCGAACCTTTCAGGTTGCGGATTTTGCTGGGTGCCAGGGTGATGTTTTCCAACACCGACAAATGCGGGAAAAGGTTGAAACTCTGGAACACAAAGCCCACCCGGCTGCGCAACCGATTGATGTGCGCATCGGTGCCGTGCACATCCTGGCCGTCGAACAGGATCTGACCCTCCTGAATGTCTTCCAGGCGATTGACCGTGCGGATCAACGTCGACTTGCCGGACCCTGACGGACCGCACAACACCACCACTTCACCGGGCTTCACCTCGGCGGTGATGTCGGTCAGTGCGTGGTACTCGCCGTACCATTTGTTGATATTCGAAAACATGATCATTGGATGCATGGGCGCAACCCTCTTCAATTATCGATGGCCAGCAAGGGGTCGGCGGCCACGGCCGGACCGCCGTTGCCCAGACGCTTGCGAGCGATACGGCGTTCCACCCAGCCAGCCAGATGGGTCAGGCCGAAACAGAGCAGGTAGTAGATGATCGCCAGGATGAAAAACACCTGGAACGGCTTGGTCAGCAACTGGTTGTTGACCTGGTTGGCGGCGAAGGTCACTTCCTGGACATTAATTACATAACCCAGCGAGGTTTCCTTGATGATCGAGATGAACTGGCTGATCAGACTCGGCAACGAGTTGTAGAGCGCTTGCGGCAAGATCACCCAGATCGTCGTGCGCAGATATCCGAGACCCAGCGCCCGGGAAGCTTCGTATTGGCCCGGTGGTAACGCCTGAATGCCGCCGCGAATGATTTCGCACAGGTAGGCGCTTTGGTAGATGACCAGGGTGCACAGCATCGTGACGAACCCGGTGATGTTGTGGCCGATCAGCAACGGGACCAGGAAGTAGGTCCAGAAAATCACCATCAGCAGCGGAATACCGCGCAGCACATAGACCCAGACCGTCGCTGCCCAGCGCAACCCGGTCCACGGGGAAACCCGGGCCAGTGCCAGCAGCAGCCCGAACGGGAACGCCAGCATCAGCGCCAGTGCCGCCAGAATCAGGGTACTGGCCAAGCCACCCAACGGGCCGTGCGGGTACTGACCGATCAGAAACAAAGTCCAGTTCTGCTGCACAATCGAAAAGAGATCGAACATCTTCGTCTACCTCGCCAGCGCTTTGTTGAAGCGTCGCGCCAATAGCGCGCCGAGCCCCATCAACAACAGTGAAAAGACCAGGTAAAACACCGTGGCGACCAGATAGGACTCGAACGTGCGGAAGGTGTAGTTCTCGACCTCGCGGGTGGCGTAGGTCAACTCGACCACACCGATGGCCATCGCCAGGCTGGTGTTCTTGAACAACAGCACCGTGTGATTGATCAGCGATGGCAGGCAATTACGCACGCCCTGCGGCAGGATCACATAGCGCATCGAGCGTACATACCCCAACCCGAGTGCCCGGGAGGCTTCGGCCTGCCCTGCCGGAATGGCGCGCAAACCGCTGCGGATGTCTTCACAGAAATACGCGGCCTGACACAGTCCCAGCGCAATCACCGAGAACAGGTATTCGGTGCTGTAGTTCGCCAGCCACAGCTGAGTGGATTCGCTCAACAAGGTCGGCACACCGAAGTACCAGAGCATCAATTGCACCAGCGTCGGCACGTTGCGGTGATAGGACACGTAACCGGCCACCAGACGATCAGCGAGCTTGTTGCCGGTCAGGCGCACGGTCACCAGCAACAGCGCCAGGGCCATTGCCAGCAGCCAGGCGAACAGCGCCAGTTGTAGTGTCGTTTCGATGCCCTTGACGATCAGCTCGGCATATTCGCCTTGCAGAACCGCGGCCAAATCGAAGTCATGCTTCATGGTCAATCCCTATCGGCATTGGGCTAGGGCAGAAATAAGTCGCCAGCGACAGGCGTGGCGTGGGTACGGCATGACGGATTGTTCCGTTCTTCTGGCAGGCGTCTTTCGCAGGGGAGCTCAGCCCTGGTAATCCTGCGGACGGGCTGTCGAAAGACCACCAGGCACTTGCAGGGTCGGGGTGATTTCCATGTGTCCGACGTTGACCGCAATCGGTGCGGCGATCGCAAACGCGATGGCGTCGGCGATGTCCTTGGCCTGTGGCAGCTCGAAACCTTCGACGAAGCGTTTGTAGGTTTCTTCGGAATCGCCGTGGACATGGGCGAAGATGTCAGTGGCCACTCGCCCTGGGCAGATCTCGGTGACCCGCACCCGCTTGCCAAAGGCATCGATGCGCAATTGCCGCGACAACATGCTCACGGCGGCTTTCGTCGCGTGGTACGTGGAGTTGCCGCCGAAGTTGTACGCGGCAGCAATCGAACTGATGTTGATGATGTGGCCGCAATCGCGCTCGACCATCCCCGGCAACGCCAGACGCGCCAGGTGCAATACCGCACGCAGGTTGACGTCGATCAGCAAGTCGATGCCTTCGGCGTCGGCCTTGAGAATCGAGCCCGGTTTGTCGACACCGGCGTTGTTCACCAGAATGTCGAACGGCTGGGTTTCGAACAGACGAGTCAGCCCGGCCAAGTCGGTGACGTCGATGGCATGAGCGATACAACCGGTTTTCGCGGCCAGTTCTTGCAGCTTGTCGGCGCTGCGGGCCAAGGCATGTACCTGTACGCCTTCCTGACACAGACGCTCGACGACAGCGGCGCCAATCCCGGAAGAGGCGCCGGTCACCAGCGCGGTTTTGTAATCTGAAAATGGCATGTATCTGTCCTCGTATTACGTGTGCGGATCACTCAGGTGATCGCGATGACTTCGACTCTATCCAGCCCTGAAGCCGTGGACCAAGACGGAATGACTGTGTGGCAATAAGCCCTGCTTATGCCCCTGCAACCGTTACGCCAACAGCTGCGAAATCGGTGTGATAGAACCGCCCGCCAGCTCGATTTCTCGACGGATGGTGCGGGCCAGTTCCACGGCGCCAGGCGTGTCGCCGTGCAACAGGATCGAATGCGCCGGCACCGCGATGTGCTTGCCATTCAGGCTGGTCACCGTGCCCTCCTCCAACAACTGTCGAACCCGTTGCAACACGGCCGCCGGTTCCTTGATCACCGAGCCGGGCACCTTGCGCGGCACCAGCAGGCAGTCATCGTCATAGGCGCGGTCGGCCAGAAACGTCGTGGCGACCCGCAGCCCACATTTGTCAGCGGCGTTTTCAATGGCCCGACTGCTCGATGAACTGATGATCAGCGTCGGATCAAACGCCGCCACCGCACAGACCAAGGGCTCTGCCAACGCCGAATCGGCGGCGACCATGTTGCCCAGGGCGCCGTGAAAGCTCATGTGCGTCATGCGATGGCCATTGACCGCCGCCATCCCGGCCAGTGCGCCGAGCTGATAAATCACGTAGGTCGCCAGTTCCTTGAGCTCGATGTTCATCTGCCGTCGGCCAAACCCCATCAAGTCGGGAAAACCCACATGGGCCCCCAGATCGATGCCGCCGGCCTTGGCCAGGCGCACGGTGTTGTCCATGATCAGCGGATCACCGGCATGAAAGCCGCACGCCACGTTGGCCGATGAAATCAGGCTCATCAACGCTTCATCCTCACCCATGCGCCACGGGCCGAAGCCCTCGCCCAGATCAGCGTTCAAATCAATCTTCATCACTTGCCCTCACTCTTCATGCTGCTTCCAGGCGCATGAACGCCTCGCCATAGCCGACGGTCGTGCCACACGTGGTCAAGACCGCCGCCAGCCGTCCGGCCTTCTGGCTGCGAATCGGCAACAGCAGATCGCCGACTTGAAGCAACGCCACCAGTTGCCCTTGCTCCACTCGACTGCCGACCGATGCCAGCACCTCGTTCTGTTGCGGATGCGTCAGCAACAACTGGCCGAGGACGGGGGTCTTCAACAGCCATTCATCTGTAACCTTTGGCACCATGGGTGTTGCGATTTGAATGGGTGCCGCGACTTCGTCAACACCTCGCTTAAGCAGCAAATGCAGCCCCGGACGACGAATTTCCGCACCAGCCAGGTGGGTCTCCTTGAGCCACACCGCCAACTGGCGGATTTCCTGATTTGTCATGTCTGAATGTCCTTAACGCGAGGCCAGCCCGTGAAGATCAACCAAGCGGCTGACCTCCGCGAGATAGCGCGAATTGTCTTCCAGGGCTGCGACAGCTTCGGCGTAACTGCACTCGATAAAGCGCACTTTGCTGCCAATCGGCGCCTGGCCCAGACGCCAGAGGTCGGCCTCGATCACCGTGCCGAATTTCGGGTAACCGCCGCTCGGTTGCGCATCGCGCATCTGAATGATCGGCTGGCCACCGTGGGGCACCTGAATCACGCCAGGGACGATGCCGTGGGAGCGGACTTCCATTGGCGTTTTGGGCAAGATCGGCGCGCCTTCGAGTCGGTAGCCGTAACGGTTGCTCTGGGTCGTGACCTTCCATTCTCCAGACCAGAATGCCGCCCGGGATTCCTCCAGAAAGCACTCGTATTGCGCCGCAGGCAGCACGCGCATGGCCGGCAATCCATCGAGTTGCAACGCCAGCGCCTGATTCGGGGATACCACGCCGAAATCCGTAGGCAGCGCACTCACGCCTGGACGCAACGCTGAAATCCGGTCGCCCTGCTGCAAGGCTCGCCCCTGCAAGCCACCGAATTCACCGCGTAATTGAGTGCTGCGCGAGCCGAGCACCGACGGCACGTCGACACCGCCGGCCAGACACAGGTAAGCGCGGCTGCCTGAAGTCGGAAAGCCAAGGCCAAGCACCTGACCTTCCCGCGCCTGCATCACCCAGGACGGTGGCAATGGCTGCCCGTCGAGGGTGGCTTCGCAAGCCGCACCGGTGACCGCGAAGGCGCAGTCCTGCGTAAACCGTACGTCGAACGGAAACAGCGGGATTTCAATGGCCGCCGCGTCCTCGGGATTGCCCAGCAACAGGTTGCCCAACGCCAGCGCCAAATGGTCCATCGCGCCGGAGGTGCCGACGCCGTAACCGAGGCTGCCGAACCGCCCGAAATCCTGCACGGTGGCCAGGGCAGTGGCCGATAAAATCTCGATCATCGAATGATCCTCTCGATACGCAAGCGCAACATATCGCCCGGTCGGAGCATGGCCGGAGGGTTTTGGGTCGGGTCAAAAAATGCCATCTCGGTGCGGCCGATGGTGTTCCAGCCGCTGGGGCCGGCGGAGGCGGACACACCGGTCTGTACCCCGCCAATCGACACCGAGCCGGCGGCAATGCTGATCACCGGCACCTGGCGTCGAGGCGTGGCCAAGCGCGAATCCATGCCGCCGAGGTAGCAATAACCCGGGTGGCTGCCCAAGGCGTACACCGGGTACAACGGCTCGCAATGCAGGTTGGCGATGGTCTCGATGTCGAGCCCGGTGTGCGCCACCACGTCATTCATGTGTGGGCCGAATTCGCCGCCGTAGACCACCGGCAGTTCAACGATGCGCCCCTCCAGTGGCAACGGCTGACTGGTTTCCCAGGCCTCCAGCAGTCGCTCGCACAACCGATCGAGGTCTCGCGGCGGCTTGATAAAAGTCAGCATCAAGTTGTTCATGCCGGGGACTGCTTCGTGGATCTCGGCCCATTCCCCAGCCTGCAACGCCAGGCTCCAGATGCGTTGTTGCGACGCCAGATCGAGCTCGCCCGGCGCCTCGAACAATAGAGCGGTCGAGCCGAGCAGGCTGATATGCGGACGCAGCGATACAGAAGCAATACTCATGTCGGACTCCGTAGTTGCAACCAGCGCTCCAGGTGATGAATGTCTACGCCACCAGCGCAGAACGCCGGGTCGTCGAGAATGTCGCGGTGCAAGGGAACATTGGTCGAGATGCCTTCGACGACCAGTTCACTCAAGGCCAGGCGCATCCGCGCCATCGCCTCTTCGCGCGTCGCGCCGTGGGTGATGACCTTGGCCACCATCGAGTCGTAGTACGGCGGCACCCGGTAACCGGTGGTGACGTGGGAGTCGACCCGCACACCAAAGCCACCGGGGACTTCCCAGCGCTGAATCAGTCCCGGCGTCGGCATAAACGTGATTGGGTCTTCGGCGTTGATCCGGCATTCCAGCGAGTGGCCGTTGAGTTGCACGTCCTGCTGGCGCAGCTCAAGCACTTCGCCGCGAGCCATGCGCAATTGCTGCTGGACGATGTCGATGCCGGTGGTCATCTCCGTCACCGGGTGTTCGACTTGCAGCCGGGTGTTCATCTCGATAAAGAAGAACTCACCGTCCTCATACAGAAATTCGAAAGTACCGACGCCGCGATAGCCGATCTGCCGGCAGGCCGCCGCACAGCGTTCACCGACCTTGGCGATCAACTCAGGATCGATGCCTGGCGCCGGCGCTTCTTCCAGGACTTTCTGGTGCCGGCGTTGCAACGAGCAATCGCGGCAACCGAGCCAGATCGCGTGGCCGTGGGCATCGCATAACACCTGGATTTCCACATGCCGGGGATGGCCGAGAAACTTCTCGATGTAGAGTTCCGGATTACCGAAGGCCAGCCGCGCTTCTTCACGGGTCAGGGCGATGGCGTCGAGCAATTCGCCCTCTTCTTTCACCACGCGCATGCCACGCCCACCACCACCGCCAGCGGCTTTGACGATCACCGGGTAACCGATTTCACGGGCAATCGCCTGGATGCTGGCATCGTCAGTCGGCATCACCGAATCCGGCCCTGGCACGCAGGGCACGCCGGCTTCACGCATTGCCCGTTTAGCCGCGACCTTGTCGCCCATGGTGCGAATGCACGCCGCGCTCGGCCCGATAAAGGTCAGGCCGGCGGCTTCGATGCGCTCGGCGAACCCGGCGTTCTCCGACAAAAAACCGTAACCCGGATGGATCGCCTGGGCGCCGCTGACCTTGGCCGCGAACAGCAGCGCTGCCTGGTTCAGATAACTCTGGCTAGGTGATGCAGGCCCGATGCACAGGGCCTGATCGGCGTTTTGCACATACTGCGCGTGGCGATCCGCCTCGGAGTGCACGACCACGGTTTGTATCCCCAGGCCATGGCAGGCACGCTGAATGCGCAGGGCGATTTCGCCACGGTTGGCGATCAGCACTTTGTCGAACATTGAATTCACCTGAAAACGTAAGAGCGTGGGATCAACCGAGTCGGAACAACGACTGACCGGCTTCGACTTCGACGCCACTCTGGGCAAGGATCGCGCTGATTCGGCCGGCGGTTTTGGCCTTGACCGGGTGGAACATTTTCATCGCTTCGAGGACCGCCAGGGTTTGTCCCGCTTCAACTTGATCGCCGACAACCACGAAGGGTGGCTCCCCGGCGGCTGGCGTCAGATGCAGCACGCCGTAAAGGCTGGCCTTGATCTCCGTGGCCGTCACCGACGGGATCGCCACCTTCGCTGATTGCTCGGTGGGTAACGGCAATGGATCGGCCTGCGCCTCGGTTGCCACGACTGTTCCAGCCTGCTTGAAAAGACGAATCGTACTGTCGCCTTCGGTCAGACTCAGTTCGAGCAGATCGGATTCGGCGAGCAAATCGATCAACCCCTTGATGCGTTCTGAATCCATGCGAGGGCCCCTGCCTGTCGAGCGTGTCTGAGTGGATGGGGTCAATGTAGCGAGCCCGCCGAAAGACGACCAAGACGCTTTGGCTTTGGGGTGATAAGCCGTCCTTATGACCACTCAGATCAGGCTGCCGCGCATCTCGGCGACCAGTTCCAGCAGGATCGCCTTGACCGCCTGGGCCGGCACCGACAGCGGCAAGTGCCCGGATAGACACAAGGCCAGTGGCGCCTCGACCTCGGGCTCGACAATTCGACACATGTGCACCGAGGTGGCGGCGACCATCACCCGTGCCGAGGATTCGGGCAGGATCGTCGAACCGAAATGCTCGGCGACCGCAGCGGTCAGGGTGATCGAAGATTCGATTTCAGCCACCACCCTTGCGCTCAAGCCGATGCGCAGGAAGGCTTCATCTACCAGTCGACGCATGACGTTGTAGGGACGCGGCAGGAGCATGTCCATGTCCGCCAGGTCAGCCAGAGGGATCTCGTCGAGAGCGCTGACAGCAGGGTCGGCACTCACCAGATAGAGGTGCTCGCGCAGCAGCGAGACGAAGCTCAAGCCATGGACTTCACGCCCGCCATAGAGCACGGCCATGTCCATCCGGCCGTTCATGATCAACTCGCTCAAGGTGGTGCCGAAGTTTTCATTGAGGTACAGCAGAATGCCCGGATGACGCTCGCGCACCCTGCGCAACAGCGGCAGGGACAGCGTCGATGCGGCGGTGCCTGGCGCCAGGCCGACCGACACTTGCCCGGACAAGGCCTGCCCCGTGGCATTGATGTCACTCTGAGCTTGTTCACACTGGCGCAGAATGATTTGCGCATGGCCATAGAGCACCTTGCCTGCCTCGGTCGGGGTGACGCCGCGTTTGGTCCGAATCAGCAATTGTTGCTGCAGTTCCGCTTCCAGCGTGGCCAGTTGCTGACTGAGAGCCGGTTGTGCGACATGCAGCACATCGGCGGCCTGGGTCATGCTGCCGATATCGACGAGTTTTACGAAATACTTCAAACGACGCAGGTTCACGGTGGCGATGCTCTTGCTCAACAAAGGGGGGCTGCCCATAAGCTTTAGCAAGAGCCAGGCCAGCCCTTCTGTGTCTCAACCATAAGCCTTTGCTATGGCTTGATCGTTGCTGGCGGCGTTGATACCCGCCAAGGGCATACAGGCCTGGACGCACCGTATTAGTGCAAGCACTGTTCAGTTCCAGCCATAAGCGATGCCTATCCGACCAGAACGATCTCGTCTTATGGCTACCCGGGTAGCGACTCGTACTGTAGGGCCTCGTCAACGCCATCAACGAGGAACGACACGTGACCGCCTCCCGCATCGCCGCCCGTGTGCAACGTATCAAACCATCGCCCAGCAGCGCCGCTTCCGATCGTGCGAACGAACTGCGCCGGCAGGGCAAGTCCATCATCAATCTGGTCGTCGGCGAGCCGGACTTCGATACCCCGGTGCACATTCGGCAAGCGGCCAGCGCCGCCATTGAGCGCGGCGAAACCCGTTACACGCAAAATGCCGGCACCCCGGAGCTGCGCCAGGCCATCGTCGCCAAACTGGCCCGAGAAAACGGCCTGACCTACGGTGCGAATCAGATCCTGGTCACCAGCGGTGCGAAGAGCGCGATCTTCAATGCCTTCGCCGCCACCCTCGGCGCGGGCGATGAAGTGCTGATTCCAGCGCCGTACTGGGTGTCGTACCCAGATATGGTGCTGGCCTGCGAAGGTGAACCCGTCACCCTCGCTTGCCCGGAAGAACACGCCTTTAAGCTGACCCCGGCGCAACTGCGCGGCGCGATCACCGAGCGCACTCGCTGGCTGCTGCTCAATTCGCCGAGCAACCCGACTGGCGCCAGCTACAGCGCCACCGAACTGCGCGCCCTGGCCGATGTACTGTTGGATTATCCGCAGGTGTTGCTGATGACCGACGACATCTACGAACACATCCGCTACGAAGGCCTGGACAACCCGCACATCCTCGCCATCGAATCGGCATTGACCGAGCGCACCCTGGTGGTCAACGGCGTGTCCAAGACCTATGCCATGACCGGCTGGCGTATCGGCTACGCCGCAGGCCCGGTCGACCTGATCGCTGCCATGGCGACCCTGCAATCGCAATCGACCAGCAATGCCTGTTCGGTCAGCCAGGCCGCAGCCGTGGAAGCACTCAATGGCGACCAGACGTTCGTCAAGGAAAGCGTGGCGGTCTACCAGCAACGCCGTGATCGTTGCCTGGACCTGCTCAACGCTATTGATGGCCTGAGTTGCCGCAAGCCCGACGGTGCGTTCTACCTCTATGTGAACTGCTCAGGTTTGCTCGGCAAAACCACGGCCCAGGGCAAGCAGTTGGACAGCGACTACGACGTGGTCATGTACCTGCTGGAAAGCCAGGGTGTGGCCGTGGTGGCAGGCACCGCATATGGCCTGGCGCCGTTCTTCCGGATGTCGATTGCCACCGACATCAAGACCCTCGACGAAGGTTGCTCGCGTATTGCTGCTGCCGTTGCGGCCTTGAGCTGAGGAGCCGGCGATGAGCGTGGCTACCCACCCGCCCCTGCGCTTTCGGCAAGCGCTGCTGGCGATGCTCGGCATCTCGCTGGTGCTGATGCTTTCGGCGCTCGACCAGACGGTAATCGGCAACGCCTTGCCGAGCATCGTCGCCGAGCTCAAGGGGTTTGAGCTTTACGCGTGGGTAGCCACGGGGTACATGCTGGCGTCCATCGTCACCATCCCGATTTTCGGCCGACTGGGCGATTACTACGGACGCAAACCCTTCGTCATCGCCGCCACCGTGATCTTCACCTTGGCATCGCTGGTCTGCGCCATGGCCAACGACATGCTGTGGCTGGTGATCGGTCGCGCCTTGCAGGGCATCGGCGGCGGCATGCTGATCGGCACCGCGTTCGCCTGCATCCCGGAACTGTTTCCCGACACCCGCCAACGCCTGCGCTGGCAGATGTTGCTCAGTGCCTTGTTCAGTGTGGTCAACGCCATCGGGCCAGGGCTGGGCGGTTATCTGACCGGGGCCTACGGTTGGCGTTCGGTGTTCTATATCAATCTGCCGCTGGGTTGCCTGGCGCTGTTTTTTGCCTGGCGCTATCTGCCGTATTACCGCCCGCAGCAGCGCGCAAAAATCAGCCTCGACTGGCCCGGCGCATTATTGATTGCCCTGGCGCTGGGCAGCCTGCAGGTGTTCGTCGAATGGCTGGGCCATTCCAGTCTGATGCTGAGCGCGGCGCTGGGACTGAGTTGCATCGCGGCGACCGTTGCCCTTTGGCATTGGGAACGGCGCTGCCAACACGCGCTGCTGCCGGCGGCGTTACTTGGATTGCCGAGCATGCGCCTGTTGTTCCTGCTGTCGATGGCGGCCGGGGCGATCATGTTTTCGTTGTTGTTCTACCTGCCGCTGTTACTGCAAGGCAGCTACGGCTACTCCCCGCAAGACGCCGGCCTGTTGATTACGCCGCTGGCGTTGAGCATCACCCTGGGCGCCATCGTCAACAGTCGCATCGTCACCCGTTTGCGTAATCCAAACCTGTTGCCACTGGGTGGTTTTGTCGCGCTGCTGCTGGCTTGCCTTGGGCTGGCCTTCGCCGGACGCGGTGCTTCGTTCAATGCGCTACTCGGCTTGATCCTGCTGGCGGGGCTTGGCCTGGGTTTCATCCTGCTGAACCTGACGGTCTTCACCCAGACCCTCGCCGAGCGTCAATTCCTGGGGATCGCCACAGCGCTGACCCAATCGCTGCGTCTGGTCGGTGGTTTGCTGGGAACGGCGGGAATGGGAGTGTTGGTCAACCTGATGTACAGCGCCAACCTGCAACGACTTTTCATTGCCCAAGGGCACCTCGACGGACTGGTGTTGTACGCCGACCCGCAGGTCCTGTTACGCCCCGACGCCGCCCTGCTCGAACACCCGCAATGGCTGAACCTGGCCCGTGATGCACTGGCCCAATCAGTGGGCGTCGGCCTGCTGCTGTGCACCGGTCTCGGCGTGTTGGCGTTGTTCATCCTGTACCGCTTGCCGCCCGTGAAACTGAACGTTTCACCGGTCATCGTCGCTCCTGAAAAACAATAAAAACTTCTACTGCCGCTTTTGACTGCCTCTCACAACATTCGACAACTCATGGGGATGACTCCGATGGAGCTTTTCAATCGCGCACCTAAAGTAGTGGCCGGCATTTGCGGCCTGATTATCGCTCAACAGGGTTACGCAGCCGGTCTGGTGGAGGACAGCAAGCTCAGCGTGCTGGCCCGTAACTTTTTCAGTAATGCCGACAACCGCAGCGGCGCGGCCGACCCCAACTACACACAGGAATGGGGTCAGGGTTTCATCGCCAACTTTCAGTCCGGCTTTACTCAGGGTACCGTCGGTTTCGGCGTGGATGCGATTGGCATGTTCGGGGTGCGGCTGGACTCTGGCAAAGGTCGGCACTACAACCCGCAGAGTACTGCTTTCAACGGCAATATCTTCCCGACCGACAGCGACGGCCGTGCCGTGGATGAGTTCGGCAGCCTGGGCCTGACGGCCAAGGCGAAGTTCTCCAACACCGAACTGAAATACGGCACGCTGGTGCCGATGTTGCCGGTGGTGATGTCCACCGACCGCATGCTGCAACAAACCTTCAATGGAGGGCAGATTCAGTCCAAGGACCTGGAAAACTTCACCTTCACCCTCGGCCAGTTGGAGCACGTCAAAGGTCGCGGTTCGAGCAACCAGATGGGCATGTCGATTCCCGGAGCCAACAACGCGCAGACGGGCGAGTTCGTCAACAAGTTCTATTACGGCGGCGTGGACTACAAAGCGACCAAAGACCTGACGTTGCAGTACTACTACGGCAACCTGCAGGACTTTTATAAACAGAATTTCCTGGGCCTGAAATACGACTGGCAAGTCGGCCCCGGCACCCTGCGCACCGATCTGCGTCACTTCGACAACCGTTCCGATGGCGCCAACGGGCATGACCCGGATTTCTACACCTTCGGCTACTACGGCAATGGCGTCACCAAAGGCAAAGTCGACAGTCGCCTGGACAGCGCACAATTCACCTATCTGGTGAACGGCCACACCTTTGCCGCCGGCCTGCAACAAGTCAGCGGCGACAGTGACGCGGTCTGGTTGAACCAGGGTGACGGTTCCACCGCTTACTTCATGACGGAATCGATGATCGGCAAGTTCCAGCGCGCCGGAGAAACCACTTGGCAGGTTCGCTATGGCTATGATTTCGCCAGGGTCGGCGTGCCGGGCCTGAGCTTCCTGGGCATGTACGAAAGCGGCTCGAACATCCGCACCCCGACAGGCGACAAGAGCGAGTGGGAACGTAACCTGACGGTGAGCTATGTCATTCAGCAAGGGCCGCTGAAGGACTTGAGCATCGCCCTGCGTCATGCCTCGTTGCGTACTGAAGTGTCGACACAACGCGATAGCGACGAGCATCGGGTGATCGTCAGCTACCCGCTGAACATTCTGTAAGGCAATGAAACCCGGCGTAAACGCCGGGTTTCGGCTCCTTCTTTATGCTCATCGCTCCGACCAACTCTCATTTGAGGAACACCTGAGCATCATCGTCAACCCGTATTTATCTGGTTCAATTCAACTGAGCACGAATAGAGGTTGCCCAAAAACACAATGCCAGATCACAACAATTTTCAACTCCTGCAGTGAACTGACCGAAGAAAAGCGACTCCTCACGTCTCGCTTTTCTTACTGCTATCCCCACCCTTTAACTTGATTCTGACTCCATATCACTATGGACCAGCATCATGCCAACTACCGTCTTTCGCTGCTTGTTGCTACTTTCGCTAGCTATCGTCCATGGCAGTAGCTATGCCGCATCGGCTGATGAGCATGTACAGCTAAGCCTGGTCCAACAGCAACTCGACACTATCGAACGCCTTGCGTCACGAGCTAAGACAGCCAGCACGGCTGAGTCAAACGAACGCTATCGCTTCGACTACCCCCAATTGCTCAAAGACATCCAACGCATTCGCCAAGGCGTACGAGGCTACCTGTCCCCTTCCCGCGCTCAACCCCGTGATCCTGGTGAGCTGGTGGGTGGTTACCGCCTCGACACTCCGCCTGCGGAGCCCTCGCCATGAGCATGACCGACTCCCAGACCGCTGCCTTCCAAAACGCCTCCGGCTTCTCGGCACAGAGCAGTTCGACGCTCTGGCTGTCCCTGGTTCTCGTCCTGACTTTGCTTTGGTGTGCCTGGGTGATGTGGACGGCTTACCGAGGGTGGGCGGCCGGCAGCGTGCGCTTCGGTACGCTTGGCGGAAGTACCGCACGCGTACTACTCACCTTGCTGGTTTTGATGTTCTTCACCCTGTCCTAACTCCGGAGATCGCCGTCATGCTCAAGTGCCTTGTCCCCTTGAAAAACAACCTAAGTGATCGTGCCAGCCAACGCTTGATCGGACTGCTGCTGGTGCTCGGTCCAAGCCTGGCTTTTGCCGAACTCCCGACTATGGAAGCCCCTTCGCGCGGCGAAGGATCCGGCTTGATCGAGACGATTAAAAACTACGCCTACGACGGCGGCATCCTTCTCGGTCTGCTGATAGCCCTGCTCGCTTTCTTGGGGGTGGCCTGGCACTCGTTGACCGTGTACGCCGACGTGCAAAACCAGCGCAAGACCTGGAAGGACCTCGGCGCCGTGGTCGGCATCGGAGCCCTGTTGGTGGTGATCATCATCTGGTTTCTGACCAAGGCTGCCGCGATTCTGTGAGGTCGACATGAACCACACTATCGAACGCCTTGCCGACGATACCTTGGTCTTTCTGCCGGAGCGACTCAATCGCGATCCTGCCGTATTGCGTGGTTTAACCAATGATGAGATGTGGGTAGCGCTGGGCACCGGCGCCGTCATTGGCCTGCTGCTCGGCGTTCCGCTGGCAATCGCCGCCACGTCCATTGCCGTGGCGCCGACCAGCATGATCGCAGGTATGGCGGTGGTGCTCTTTGCCGGTGGCACACTACTGCGTCGGGCCAAACGTGCTCGGCCCGAGACCTGGTTGTACCGCAAGCTCGAATGGATACTCGCCAGCCGTTGGCGTCTGAGTCGCGGGAGTTTGATCCTCCACTCCGGCGCCTGGACAGTTCGCCGTTCGCGTCGACTGCGCCCTGCCCTGTCTCGGTGGCAGCCATGAGCCGATTTCGAAACAAGGTGGATGCCCAGCAGGCGCACATCTTCAGCCTGCGTCTGGCGGTAATGATCCTCGCCCTGGCCTGTGCCGGACTCTGGTATGGCTGGCGCTCGGCGCCGACCAATCTGACCGTGCATGTACCGCCAGATCTGCGCTCGGGCAGCACTCGCAAGTGGTGGGATATTCCCTCAGAGAATGTCTATGCCTTCGCCCTGTACATCTTTGGCCAGCTCAACCGCTGGCCCTCAGACGGCGAGCAGGACTATCGCCGCGCCATCTATGGCTTGCAGTCCTACCTGACACCCGCCTGCAAGGCCTTCCTTGACGGCGACTACGAGTACCGCAAGGCCGCCGGCGAACTGCGTCAGCGGGTGCGTGGCGTCTACGAAATTCTCGGCCGAGGCTACAGCGAAGATCCAGAGCTCAGGGTCAAGCAACTCGACCGCGACAGCTGGCTGGTCACGCTCGACCTCAACGCCGATGAGTATTACGCCGCCGAACCGGTGAAACGGGTGGTGGTGCGTTATCCATTGCGCGTGGTGCGTTTTGATCTGGACCCCGAACGCAATAAGTGGGGGCTGGCACTGGACTGCTATCAGGGCACGCCGCAAAAAATCTCCCTGCCTGGAGGTGAGCCATGAAGCGGATGTCTACCCTGGGACTCACCGTCGCACTGATGCTATGGGGAGCTGCAGTGCAGGCCGTCGAACTGATGCACTGGGAACGCCTCCCCCTCGCGGTCCCACTGGTGATCAATCAGGAGCGGGTGGTCTTTGTCGATGAGGATGTTCGAGTCGGCGTGCCCTCAACCCTGTCGGGCAAGCTGCGCGTTCAATCAACCGGCGGCACGCTGTACCTGCGCGCGTCGGAAGCCATTGCACCGACCCGACTGCAACTGCAATCGGTCACGACGGGCGAGATTATCCTCCTGGATATCGCGGCCACGCCCGGCGATCAACCGCTGGAGCCCGTGCGTATTCTCAAGAATGTTTCGGTGCAAGCTACCGAGGCTGAATCTAGCACCGTCCCTGTTCCAGAGCGTACGCCGATCCCGGTCGCTTTGACGCGCTATGCCGCGCAAAGCCTGTACGCGCCGCTACGCACCGTAGAATCCCTACCCGGCGTTCACCGCGTCCCGCTCAAGCTGCGCACCGAACTGCCGACCCTGCTACCGACCGAACACGTGTCCAGCACACCCATCGCCGCCTGGCGACTCGGTGATTATTGGGTGACGGCGGTGAAGTTGCGCAATCGTGGTCCAGAGACGGTACAACTCGATCCTCGTCGGCTTCAGGCCAAGCTGTTCGGCGCGGCCTTCCAGCATGCGTTCCTCGGGCCTGTCGGCAGCGCTGAAGACACCACGGTTGCCTACCTCGTCACCCGCGGTGCCGGCCTCGAAAATGCCGTACTGCCGCCGCCCGTAGCGCGGGGTGCTGACGATGAAAGCTAACGCCTTGCTCAAATGGCTGGTACCAGCTGCGCTGCTGGCCGTGGTGATGATCATCCTGAAAACCTGGGTCGCGGGTAGCAGCGCGCCCGCTCCAGAGAGCTCGGTTGATCAGGGCAACCTTCAGTTATCCGCCGAGCAAGCCAAGTCGCTCGGCATTGCTGGCGATACTCCACGCGACACGGTCGCCACCCTGGTCGGCCAAGTGAAGGCCATGCGCAGCGACATGCTCGGTCTGAAGAAACACAACGATTCGCTGCAGACGGAGAACAACCGTCTGCGCGAGCGGGAAAACAGTGTCGATTCGCGCATCCAGACGGCGCTTGGCAATGTGACCCAGCAAGTTGATGAAGGCCGCCGGCAAGCCAATGAGGCCCGACTCAAAGCGGAACAAGACAGTCGCCAGGCTCGCGGCCTGCTGACGCAATTGCAGGAACAACTGTCGGGGCTGACCGGCAAAGGCAAGGATATGCCAATCGGATTAGGGCTTGAGCCGGGCGATGGGGCTCAGTTCCAAGGGCAGCATTCTGCCAATGATGCACTGCAGTGGATTGAACCTTCGGACGCTCTACCCACCGACGCCCGTGGCAAAACCCAGACAGCCTCCGCACTGAGTCTGCCTACCGCCTTCAACTCACAGGAAGGCTTGAAAGATAACGCG
This sequence comes from Pseudomonas sp. RW409, assembly GCF_003184125.1. Lineage (NCBI taxonomy): Bacteria > Pseudomonadati > Pseudomonadota > Gammaproteobacteria > Pseudomonadales > Pseudomonadaceae > Pseudomonas > Pseudomonas sp. RW409. Next base: position 409,583 of record NZ_QHHP01000034.1, read on the forward strand.
ATTGATCGTAGCCAAAAACAGCTACGCGCAGCCACCCAGGGTGAGCGTGACCTGACGCGATACGTCAACCGAACCGACGGGGCAAAAGCAGTCTATACGATCCCCGAAAACGCAACGTTGATGGGCTCAGTCGCCATGACCGCTCTGATCGGCCGAGTCCCCGTTGACGGCACCGTGAATGATCCCTATCCCTTCAAGGTGCTGGTCGGTCCCGAGAACCTGACGGCCAACGGCATCGACCTGCCGGACGTCGCGGGGGCAGTGATGAGCGGCACGGCATCCGGTGACTGGACCCTTTCTTGCGTGCGCGGACAGGTCGAGTCGATCACCTTTGTGTTTACCGACGGCACCATCCGCACGGTGCCCCAGCCGAAGGCGGTAGCAAGCCGTAATGCTTCCACGACCCAGAGCTCAAACACTGGCAAGATCCGCGGCGGACTCGGTTACCTCTCCGATCCATATGGCATTCCTTGCATTGCCGGCGAGCGGCGCTCGAACGCCCAACAGTACCTCGGCAGCCAGAGCCTAATCACTGCGGCTGGCGCCGGTGTCGCCGCCTTGCTCGGGGATGAGCGGAACAACAGCAGCGTGATCAGTTCGGGCGGCAGTACGCTCGGGGTCACCAGCAGCAGTGGCAATAGCGCACTGAACTCCATTCTCAGTGGTGGGGTCAGCGACATCCGCGAGTGGGTCAATAAACTGTATGGCGAAGCCTTTGCTGCTGTGTACGTGCCACCGGCAGCACAGGTCGCGCTGCACCTCGACCATGAGATCACCATCGACTACGAGCCCAAGGGCCGGAGCGTTCGCCATGAAAAAGACCATGCCTCTCTGCCTGACCTGGATTAGCGTGCTCTGCTGGGTTCTGGCGGGGTGTTCCACCGACAAGGACACGCTGCTGCCCCATGGCGAGCAAACCATGCTGGACATCTGGAACGGCGCCGGTTCGCAAGGCACTCAGCAGCAACTGCTGGAGGCTCGACAGCAGTTACGCCGCCCGTTGGCTCAAGCAGATTTCTCCGTTGGTCTCCAGGAACCGTACACGCGCACAGCGGCGAACGAGATCCACAACCTGTTCCCGCGCCTGCCCAATCCCGATCTGGTGCTGTACGTGTACCCACATTTGAGTGGGACAGAGCAGGCACCGGTTCCGGGTTACTCGACCGTCTTTCCGTTCTACCAACGGGTGCAGTACGCATTGCCGGGTGAACGTCAGGAAGACTTGTAGTGCGTAGCGGCGACTCGGGGAACCGCACTTCTGCATGGAAAGCCTGGCGCAACCCATTGCGCCCTCGCGCCACCTTGGCCGATGAAGCTGCACTCTATGCGCACAACCCCAGCTTCACCGATCACCTGCCTTGGGTCGAGTACCTCGACACCGAGCAGTGTTTTCTGCTCGATGACAATCACTCTGTGGGAGCGGTGTTCGAGTTGCTGCCGTTCGGCACCGAAGGGCGCGAACCCGATTGGTTGATGGCGGCCCGCGATGCCCTCGAGGATGCCCTGCAGGACAGCTTTGACGAGCTGGATCAAGCGCCTTGGGTGGCGCAGTTTTTCTGCCAGGATGACAACGACTTCTCCCCCTACCTCAATCGGCTCACTGGCTATATTCAGGACAGCGCGCGAGGCACCGTCTTCACCGAGGCGTATTTGCAACTCAGCCGCCGTCATCTGCAGGCCATCGCCAAGCCGGGTGGGCTGTTTGAGGACAAGGCAGTCACACGCCTGCCCTGGCGCGGCAACAACCGCCGGGTGCGCCTGGTGGTCTATCGCTGGCTCGGGTCTGACGCTGAGGAGACGGGACTCAGCCCGGTGCAAGCCCTGCAACAGGCTTGCGAACGTATCGGTGCTTCGTTGCAGGCGTGCGGGGTGCAATCGACACGAGTCGATGGCCGAGGCCTATATGCCTGGTTAGTGCCCTGGTTCAATCCAGCCCCCACGCTCACCGATGAGGCGCCCGAGGATTTCTACCGCCGCGTGGCCTATCCGGAGTCGGGCGACGGTGAGTCGCTGGAACTGCCCTTCGACCATGACTTCGCCGAGCGGCTATTTTTCAATGAGCCGCGCTCGGATGTTCAACACGGATTCTGGTTTTTCGACGATCAGCCACACCGGGTGATGGTGGTGGACAAGCTACGGCGGGCGCCACTGATTGGCCAACTCACTGGCGAAACCCGCAAGGGCGATGCGGTGAATGCGCTGTTCGACCAGTTACCCGAAGGCACGGTGATGAGCCTGACCCTGGTGGTCAAACCGCAGGATGTACTCGAAGATCAGTTGAACCGCCTGGCGCGAAAAGCCATCGGTGAAAACCTGGCCTCGACCCAGACCCGCCAGGATGTCGAAGAGGCTCGCGCAATCATCGGCCGCCAGCACAAGCTGTACCGCGGCACCCTGGCGTTCTACGTGCGCGGTCACGATGAACAGCAACTGCACCAGCGCTCAGTCAGCCTGGCTAACGCACTACTGGGTGCGGGCCTACAACCGGTACGCGAAGGCGATGAAGTCGCCGCCTGCAACAGTTACCTGCGTTGGTTACCAATGGCTTACAACCCGGCTCGCGATATGCGCAACTGGTACACGCGCCTGATGTTCGCCCAGCACCTGGCGAATCTGGTTCCCGTGTGGGGCCGCAGTACGGGCACCGGCCACCCGGGGATCACCCTATTCAATCGTGGCGGCTCGCCGTTGAGTTTTGATCCGTTGTCACGTCTGGACCGGGCCATGAACGGTCATCTGCTGCTGTTCGGTCCCACCGGTGCCGGCAAGTCGGCCACCCTGGTCACCCTGCTGATGCAGGTCATGGCCGTGTACCGCCCTCGCCTGTTTATCGTCGAGGCCGGCAACTCATTCGGCTTGCAGGGAGATTACTTCGCGACACAAGGTCTCTCAGTCAACAAGGTTCAATTGAAACCTGGCGCCTCGGTCAGTCTCGCCCCCTTTGCCGATGCTTGGCGCCTGATCGAGCAGCCGGATCAGGTAGCGAGTCTGTCGATCGATGAGCTGGACGATGAGGTGGTAACCAGTCGCGAAGACCAGCGCGATGTTCTCGGCGAACTGGAAATCACCGCCCGCCTGATGATCACCGGCGGCGAGGCCAAGGAAGAGGCGCGCCTGAGTCGAGCCGATCGCAGCTTGATCCGCGAGTGCATTCTCGATGCGGCGCAAACGTGTGTCGCGGCGGGCCGCCAGGTACTGACCCGGAACGTGCGCGACGCATTGCTGCGCGTCGCCGCTGACACACACTTGCCGGAGAAGCGTCGCGAGCGTGCCCAGGAAATGGGTGAGTCCATCGACCTGTTTTGCCAGGGTTTCGAAGGTGAACTGTTCGATCGCGAGGGCACGCCTTGGCCCGAGAGCGATGTGACCATTGTCGACCTGGCCACCTATGCTCGCGAAGGCTACGAAGCCCAGATGTCCGTCAGCTACATCAGCCTGATGAACACCGTGAACAACCTTGCCGAGCGCGACCAGTACCTGGGTCGACCGATCATCATGGTCACCGACGAGGGCCATATCATCACCAAGAACCCGCTGCTGGCGCCATTCGTGGTCAAGGGCACGAAGATGTGGCGCAAGCTCGGTGCCTGGTTCTGGCTCGCCACACAGAACCTGTCCGACTTCCCCACGGCCGCGCAGACCATGCTCAACATGATCGAATGGTGGATTTGTTTGAACATGCCGCCCGCGGAAATCGAAGAAATCGCAAGGTTCAAGAAACTCACGCCGGCACAGAAAGCCTTGTTGCTCTCCGCCAGCAAGGAGCCGGGAAAATACACTGAGGGGGTCGTGCTGTCGAAGAAGCTCGAAACGCTGTTTCGGGCCGTGCCGCCAAGTCTTTATCTCGCCCTGGCCATGACGGAGCCCGAGGAAAAAGCCGAGCGCTGGACACTGATGCAGGAGAACGGCTGCTCTGAACTAGAAGCGGCGTATCGGGTAGCTGAACGGATCGATAGAGCGCGAGGCATAGAACCCGCATAGGGAAATCTATTCGAGTATCGCGCTCTAAAGCGAGCGACCGGTTATTGCGATGCGCCTCGAAGCCGCTGCTGAATCCTCAACAAGAATCCGGCTTCAAAAGCATCTTGGCAGTCACCGATAGGAAAGGTCTTGCGTGTTTGCGCCAGTTCCCACCACAGGGGAATCTCACCGGGCGTATCAAGCCAAGCCTGGGCGCATTGCACGCCACGTTCGATCATCGGAGCAAATTCGTTGCCCCAAGGGATCAGAAGACTTGGGCAACCATCCGCCGCAGGAATTGAAATGTAGTTTTCGTCCATACACACCCTAGAGTTCTGATTTTATTGTTAGACGCTGGACCCAGCCTGGACATCATAACGAAACCAAATGAACGCTCGATAACAGACATGAGCATCAAATGGCCTAGATCAATACCAATGTAGACTATATCCCGTGGATTGAGAGTCCCTCAAGGCGCAATTTGCGCGCATGACTCAAGACTACGAACAGCTGCGTCTGCAACTGGCGGAAAACATCCGCTTGATGCGACGTATAAAGAACCTTACCCAAGAGCAGTTGGCGCTCATGGCCGAGGTCGATCGTACCTACGTCAGTCAAATCGAACGATGCACGGGCAACCCGTCGCTGATGGTCCTGTGCAAGCTCGCCAATATCCTTGAGGTTACGACGGATCAGCTACTCACCGAGCCAGACGCCCTTCGCCGTGTGCTGGACATCGAATAGCCACCTCGTCGCCCTGAAAATCCTTGTAAACCGACAACGTCAGCTTCAGCTTTATCACTGACGGTGTAGGTTCAATCATTGAACGTGTCCAGGCCATTAGCCCAAAGAGCCTGGATCATGCCTGTCGTATGCCCATCAATTGCGCCCCAAAAGCTACGACCTTTGGCGCTAAGTCTCCTGCTGGCGTGCGGGCCAAGCGTGGCGCTGGATACCGGCAGCATCACGTCCTCTGTGCTTTCACCCAATTGTCTCGCCTACAGGGTCGTCGGCATTTGTTTCTGGCTCCTCTGCACGCCCTTCGGCTGCAAGGTCAAAACCTCGACCAAGGTGCGTCATTTCATTCCTGAGCTGGTGGTCTCGAGCTACGCCACCACCGGCAACAACCCCTGGACCGAGATGGCCCCCTTCTCCTCTCCCATCAGCGGTGCGGAAGGTGGCGGCAACCTGATCACGCCGAACACCCAGCGCAACAACCTGCCCCGTTTCAAGAACGCCGATGGCATCGGCCACCCCGGTGGCTGGGCCGCCACGCAACTGGCTTCGCAATCCGGCTACGCCTGCGCCAGCGGTGCAACTGCGTTCATGCCCTACTACCTGAGTACCCTGGACTCACTGGCCTGGCGTCATGGCATCCCGGAAGGTCTTTACCCCGAGTCGCTCATGCCGGGGATCCGTGAAATCGGACGTCAGGCTTCTGGAAACATGTGGGGCAACGTTTATCCCCGGCAGGGCTTTCTGGTGCAGCCTGACGACTACAAGGCGGCCGCAGTCATGGCGCAACGGGTCGGCGATGTGATTACCCGCAACTGGCAGCCGCATGTGTACTTACCACTCACGCCCGCCAAACGCGACGGCTACTGGCCGCCTGGCCCGATCGTTGAGAACGACGCTTCGACTCACAAATGGCAATTGCTCTCCCCCCAGGTTCAGCCGACGTGCGCCATCTTCCCCAGCGATCCGGTACAGAGCGCGGATGGCGGCTACGCCTGGTCGCTGTGGCGGCCCTATAGCTGCTGCAAACGTGAGGGACAGACCTTCCTGTTCAGCATCGACTTCGAAGGCGGTGCGTCATGAGTCGGCTTCTCGCACGACCCCGGTTGGGCGCGATGAGTCTGTTGCTCTGTGGAATGTTGACCATTACCACCCATGTCCGTGCCACCGAGGACGATTATCGCCTGGGCACCCAGGGCGAGGTGCTCGACGACCGGGTGATGTACACCGTTGGTGGCGGCTCGGCAGTCGGCTCACCGAGTTCGCTCTACCGACCCAGTGGTCTCGGTGTCGGCGGGTCATGGCGAGCGAACATGATGTGCGGCAACATGAGCCTCACCAACACCCTGCAAAACCAGCTGAACGGCGTCACCGAAGGTTTCCAGCAGATCATGGGCAGCATCGTGCAAAACGCGACCCAAGCGGTGATGTCGCTGCCGGCGTTGATCATTCAGCGCGCCAACCCCGGTCTCTATGAGTTGCTCAGTAACGGCGTGATGCAGGGGCGAATCGACTTCGATCGTTCCAAACTGACCTGCCAGGCCATGGCCGAGAAGATGGCGGACAAGGTCGGTCAGGCCGGCTGGGGCGCGCTGGCCAAGAACCAGGAGATGCAAGGCAATCTGGAGCAAACCGGCGGTGATGCAGTGGCTGCGGTGAAAAACACCGAGGCCCGTAACGGCAACAATGGAGTGTCCTGGGTCGGCGGTTCGAAGGCCGGAGGTAATGGGCAGACACCCATTCGAGTGACCGCCGACGTGGTGCGCGCGGGCTATAACCTGCTGCATAACCGGACGGTGGATGACAGTGCCTCGATCAGCAGCAGTGATTGCCTGGGTGGGGCTATTTGCCAGACTTGGGCTTCGCCCCAGGAGGAATCCGAATGGGCCGTTCGCGTGTTGGGCGAGAGCGAAGTCTCGACCTGCGACACCTGCGAAACCCTGCGTGCGACCGCCGGCAGCGGGCTGACGCCGCTGATCCAGGAGGCCTACAGCGAACGCCTCAAGGCTCTGCAAGGGTTGCTGTCGGGTTCACTGCCGCCCACCCCTGACAACCTGGCGAAAGCCTCAAGCCCAATACTGCCAGTGACCCGTGGCGTGATCGAAGCCTTGCGCGACGATCCCGACCAGGATCTGCTGGCGCGACGCCTGGCCAGCGAGACGGCCCTGTCCAGCGTACTCGATAAGGCGCTCCTGCTACTGCGCACCCTGCTGGCAGGCAGTCACGAACCGAACATCGCTTCAGCCGAGCCGGCCCAGACCGCCTTGACGAAAAATATCGACGCCCTGGAGCGCGAAATACGTCTGCTACAAACCGAGCTGCAGGTCCGGCAGATGCTCGCCACCAATACCGCCAGCCTGGTGCTCGATCGACATGCCGGTGGTGCCGGTGCTTCGCGTACCGTCGAGCAAGGTGACCCCGAGCCCGGTCGACTCAAAGATGCTGACGCCAGGCGCAAGTGAGCCATGAAACGCTCACCGCTATTCACTTTGCTTTCGAGTCTGGGGATTGCCGCAGTGATGATCCTGGCCGCCGCACTGGTAGGGTGGATCGGCCGCACTGCGCTGGGCAGCTTCGAGGCCTGGCAGCAGGCATTCGAATCCGTAGGGCCCTATCTGCGGTGGTGGCGAGCCCTACTCTACGCCGCCCTCTTTGCGCTTTGGTGCGACCTGCTTCGGCGCTACCGACATCGACTCCAGGATCGACTGCGCGTGAAACGCATTGGGACATTAGGGCTCGTGCTCTTGACCGTCGTCGAGTTCACCCGACTGTGAGGCCACCACCATGCTCATGAGCACCAACAGCCACCTCGAGTTTTACCTCTCTCTGCTGGCTTGGATCATCAACAACGGTCTCTGGAGTGTATTGTCCGATACTGGGCTGTTCGCCGCCCCCTTCGGCGCGATCATCTTGCAAGAATGGTTGTCTGCCCGTCAGCAAGGCGCGGATGAAGGCAACAAGGGACTGCTCTCGGTGCCGCGGATCGAGAACCGGTTGTGGCTGGCCTACATCGTCGTGTTGTTCGGTTGCGCCCCGGTCTTTCCGTTGAGCCTCGCCTCAATGACGTTCGATGATGCGGCGAGTCAGCGCTGCGGCGTAAGTGTGGCCAAGCCAGCGGAAACCGCCTGGGGGACCACCTTCAATACCATCGGCGAACGCTCCGCCAATGTGCCGATCTGGTGGTTTCTGGTGCATGCCTTGAGCAAAGGGGTCACCGCGGCGGCTACCGCCTCCATCCCTTGCGCACCAGATATCCGACAAATGCGCATGGAGATCGACAGTTCGCGCATCGACAGCCAGGTACTGCTGCAGGAAGTCGCCGACTTCACTCGCGACTGCTATGGCTTTTCCCGTTCTCGGTTGTTTACCAATCGCCCGCAACTGGACAAGGTACAAAGTCACGACGCGTCCTGGATCGGTTCAAGCTATTTTCTCGACACGCCCGGCTACTACGATACAGATCGTTCACGCACACCGCGAGTCAGTTGGCCGTATGACGACAACCGCGATGTTTCCTTACCGCGGCTGGAGAATGGCGCGGGCTACCCCACCTGCAAACAGTGGTGGAGCGATAGCGGTGTCGGGTTGCGCGAGCGCTTGATCGAGCAGGTCGATCCTTCGCTGCTGACTCAGTTGAAAGGTTGGTTGACTGGCCGTTCGAGCAACGAGATCGAGGATGCCACCCTGCGTGAGCTGGTCAGTCCGCGCCAGCAATCGATGTCCATGTCGCCCGGACAGGTGTACCAGGACTATGGCTCCAGTGCTCGCGGCGGCTCGATCAACCAGGGGCTCAATAACCTAGCCACCAATACCGGATTGGCACTGGGCTCCTTCAGCAACTTCCCGGCAATGAATGCGCTACGCGCCGCCCTGCCGATGGTGCAGGCCTTCCTCATCATGGGCGTCATCATTAGCTTGCCGCTGATCCTGCTGGTCAGTACCTACCAGCTGAAGACCGTCATGACGGTGACGTTCGCGCTGTTCACGCTGCACATGTTGAGCTTCTGGTGGGAGCTCGCCCGCTGGGTCGACTCCAGCATGCTCGATACCTTGTACAACCAGGTTTCGGCGTCCAATCAGGTGCTGTTGTCGCTGCCCACATCCGGGTTTATGGATGGGACTGTCACCGCGCAGGTGATCGAGTACGTTATGGGGGCGATGTTCATCGTCCTGCCGATGGTTTTTCTAGCCACCATGAGTTGGGCCGGATATAGCGTAGGTTCCATAGCAGAAGGCATGTTAGGAAAAGGGACACTCAGTGCACAAAATGCGGGTTCGAAAGGTACTGATGCTCTGATCTCTGCAGGTACTTCAATCAGAAAAAGCTAACGACAACCCACTAATGCTCGTCCAGGTCAGGCTGTCCCGGTGCACGATTGAGTTCGTACTCTCCATAAGGATCGCCGAATGCCTGAGCCCCGTAAAAGTCCTTTGAGGCGTTGGGGCGGCGATGGACGATTACCCAATACAAACCCATTAGAGTCATCAACGACAGGAACAGCCAAAAACTTACAAAAAGCAACGCTCCCACCATAGTGAACTTAGCGATCAGAAAGCTTCCGCGAACGAGTAAATTACCCGCAGGCACACCTGCCACAATCGCGCGCTCAGCTAAACGGGTCTCGAATGCTTTCAGTATGCGATACCCACGCTTTATCGACATGCCGCAGGTATATGCCCAGCGGTGGGCACGTGAATTCTGAACAGGGTTCTGCGTCGGCATGGTCTCGCCCTCTTCTGAGCGTTTTCATGGTTGAGACAGGAGTAACAGCCTACTACTGAAAACTGTCCGTGCCTGACCGTTTATCAGTTTGCCCAGCCGAAAAATCTTCACTGGAAGACAGAAGACAAGCCCCGTGAAACAGCTTCTCTCCAGTGATTGACCCAGATAAATCGTCCGGCTAAATACAAGGTACGGATCGCTGTTATCGACAGCACCTGCCCAGGTAGCCAGAACCTTCAAGGCTACGTCACTTCGATGATGGTTCTCCCCAAGTGCGATTAGCGTTCGGTGGCTCGCACGGTGACCGTTGCTACGGTGATGAACGCCTACTGCTCTCCTGAGCGCCTTTCGAGCGCTGCTCGTGAGATAAGCCCTCTTGATTTTCTTCAACCCACTGCGGGGAAATCTTTCCCCGCACAGGACAGGTTTCTTCGCGCTTTCAACGGAGGCACACCATGTCCGACTCACTGACACCGGAAACACTGAACACCCTTCGGTTGCCCATCGTGTTCACCCCTGGCGCGTGGCAACGCGCAGTACTGCTCGAGCAATCCGATCACGCTGAGAAGCTGCAGGTCGATCGGTTGAGCCACGTATTGCGCGCAGCCTTCGAAGCCCACCTGGCCACTCCACACGAGCCCTATGTACTGTTCGAGGTAATCCACATTGAACCAACCGATCACTTAGACCACGACCCGTTGCTGCAATTGAGTCTGAGCCTACTCCAAGAACCCGGTCATCCTGCCGCCTTGCTGATAGCGCTTGCAGGAGAACACCAGCGCTAAGCGCAATGGGCGGCGCCCACCTCCACATTCGGACGGCATGCAAGACCTGCATCAATCCAATCAATCACCCAACCGGGGAACCCTCCCCCGACGGGCAAGGCGTTCCTCCGTTTTTCTCTCGAGGAAATTGCCATGCGCGATATCTACCAAGACGTGACAGACAAGATCGTTACCGCGTTAGACCAAGGCGTTGCTCCCTGGATCAAACCCTGGTCCTCAAGTGGCTCCGCTTACATCGGTCATCAACCCTACCCCATCAACGCCATCACGCGACGTCCGTATTCGGGCATCAATTTACCGCTGCTCTGGGCCGAGGCCAGGTTGCAGGGGTTCACTCAAGATCGTTGGCTGACCTTCAACCAAGCCAAAAAGACCGGTGGGCACATCCGTAAGGGTGAGCACAGCACTCTGGCGGTGCTCTACAAGCCGATGGAGCGCGAGGAACAGACCGAGTCAGGCCAACCCGTACTCGATGAAAACGGTCAGCCTAAGGTCGATCATTTTGGCATTCTCAGGACACATTTTCTGTTCAACATCGAGCAAACGGAGGGGCTCGAAATGCTCAATGAAACCCTGCTCGAGACGGAACAGAGTGATCCCTTCCAGCCCAACAGCGTTGCGGAAAATCTGCTGTTAAGTTCAGGTGCACGCATCGTTCATCGGCCTGCCGACGAAGCCTTTTACCACCCGATCAGGGATCTCATCCAACTGCCGACAAAAGCACAATTTCACGATGAAGGCGGGTACTACGCCACCGCACTGCACGAGCTGACGCACTGGACCGGGCATCACGCTCGGTTGCAGCGCCAAGGCATGACGTCAGCCTGTCCGTTCGGCTCGCCAGGCTACGCGTTTGAGGAGTTGATCGCCGAGATGGGCGCTGCTTTTTTATGTGCCTACGCCGGTATACAGGGCGAGCTGCGCCACGAGGGCTACATCGACTCCTGGCTCGGCCTGCTCAAGGCAGACAAACGCGCGATCTTTCGCGCCAGTGGTCAGGCCCGAAGCGCCTCGGAGTATGTACTCAACCTGGAGCAGATGGTAATGGATGACTCACGATGCATGAACGATGGAGTTTGATCGTTACCTCACCGCTGCAATCGCATCACAGGGCCCAACGCGAGTTAGGCCCTTTTTTCTGTACTCAGAAAAAAGGGCCATGCCGCGGGGCTCTGATGCAAAGGGTCAGGGATGGGTGCACACCCGCAGCATGCCGTTACGTATCCAGGTTCTGCGCCAGAAAATCCACCAGTTCGAGCGGACTTCGGCTGTCGATCACCTTGTAGATCAGATCGCGTTTACTGCGCGGCAACTTCTTGACCACGCTCTTCGCCGATGCCCTGACGGCTTCGTCGGTCCCATGGATACGTGCTGCGAGCAACAACACGAGCGTGGCGTCAGTGAGATTCATGGCAAGACCCAAAAAATAGGCACCGCAGTGTACCGACTCTTGTCTTTTCCGTACTAGCCCCCCAACAAAACGATGCCTAGCAGTATCCATATTCCGATTGCCGCACAAAGGGACACCAGCCAAAAGGACGGGTAAGGGTTGGAAGGGAATGGGGACTCAAGGGTAAGAGCCCTATCCGAAAAGGCTAAAAGGCCACTGACTCAGCCACTTCCCGGAGGTCACGATGCTCAGTCTGTTTCGCCCCAAAAGGCAGAAGCCCCCTCCGCCACCGACCGTGAGCATCGCCGAAGGCTACCTACCGATCGAGTCGGCCCACAGCTTGTTAGCCGCGGAGCACCGCCGCCAGTTACTCGATCGCATCTGGCAGTACACCGCCCTCTCCCACGCCCAATTCACCCAGCTCTATTTAAATCCGATCCATCGTTACGCCGAACAGGTCCAGCAACTGCCCGCCAGCGAGACTCACCATCATGCGTATCTCGGCGGCATGCTCGACCATGGCCTAGAACTGGTAGCCTGCAGTCTGAAACTGCGCCAATCCTATCTGCTGCCCACCGGTGCCGCACCCGAGGACCAAGCCGCCCAGACCGATGCCTGGTCCGCCGGCATCGCTTATGGTGCCCTGCTGCATGACATCGGCAAGATCGCCGTGGACCTGCTGGTCGAACGCCAGGATGGCCGTGTTTGGCATCCTTGGCAGGGCTCCCTCGATCAGCCCTACCGTTTTCGCTACCTCAAAGGCCGCGACTACCACCTGCACGGCGCCGCCGCCGGCTTGCTCTACACCCAAATTCTCGACCGACCTATCTTGGACTGGCTGAGTGGATTTCCATCGCTGTGGGCCAGCCTGCTGTATGTCCTGGCCGGCCAATACGAACGTGCCGGCGTGCTCGGCGAGTTGGTGATTCAAGCCGACCGTGTTTCCACCGCACAGAACATCGGTGGCAACCCAAGCAAGGCGCTGCAAGCGCCGATTCATTCGTTGCAACATCACTTGATCAGTGGGCTGCGTCATCTGGTTCAGCACGAGCTGAAACTCAACCAGCCAGGTGCCGCAGCATGGCTGACCCAGGACGCACTGTGGCTCGTCAGCAAAACGGTCACCGACAAGTTGCGAGCCTACTTGCTGTCGCAATCGATCGAAGGTATTCCCTCGTCCAATATCGCCGTGTTCGACGAACTGCAGTCGCATGGGTTAGTCGAGTCTACCCCGGAAGGCAAAGCCATCTGGACCGGTCTCGTGACACAGGGAAACTGGCAGCAGACCTTTACCTTTCTGCGCCTTCAACCGGCGTTGATCTGGGGGAACGAAGACCGGCCTGAGGCTTTCAGCGGAACGGTGAGCATTGCGGCCGATGACCACCCGACTGACGTTCCGGTACCACCACCTGCGCCCGAGACAGTCAGTACAAGATCAACTCAAAGCCCATCGCAGCCCGAGCCACTGGCGATGGAAGATGCCGACTACCTCGGCACGTTGTTGGATATGTTCGAGCTGGAAGAGCCTGAGGTCAGCGACACATCGTCAGCAGGCATCCTCGAAATCTCAAATCCCTCATCGGACAACCCTGGTCAAGCATTCCTGAATTGGCTCAAGGAAGGCATCCTCAGCCATAAGCTGATCATCAATGACAGCAAAGCCAAAATCCACACGGTGTGTGGCAGCGTATTTCTGGTCACACCTGGCCTCTTCCAACGCTACGCGCAGGAGTTTCCTGGTATCTCACAGGGTACAGATCAAGGTATTGAAGAATGGCGTTGGGTGCAGAAGCAGTTCGAGAAACTGAAGGTCCACAGGAAGCAAAGTAACGGTCTGAATATCTGGGCATGCCAAGTGCGAGGTCCTAGGAAGAAAACCATCTTGAAGGGGTACCTGATATCTGAGCCGAAACTATTTTTCGAATTGATACCCCCCGATAATCCTTTTCTTAAAATCGAAACAAATTAAATTTCCGGGGTGCTCCATTGGTCGGAGGTTGAGGGACTACCAAACGGTTCGACGATTCTGTGGAAATGCCATCCAATGGCAATATCGTGGATCAGGAGAGGTTCACTTCTGCCTTTTGATGACTCAAATGCCCCTTTCGCACTTGATCCCCTAGTGCATCGAGGCTTTCTTCATCCTTGCGCAGAACCGTGATCATTCGTTGCAAGGCTTGGGCATCGGGATCATTGCCTGAGTGACTCAGCCTTTCGGCAATACGGGCGAGTTCTACCGCTGACCACTTCAGGTCGGCAGCAATCCCACTCAGCTGCCGTTTAAGCTGCTGATCTTCCATGCTGAGCTCCATTTATACTTACCCTCCTCAAATCTTCTGCTTCAAGCGCACAGACTGCGGAAAAAACATCCCCCTGACAAGTCGGGAATTCCTGCTGTGATGACTGCTTCCTCACGATGGAGCTTGAAGCAACCTACCTCCTTTCGGTATGTCGAAACTCCTCAGTACCCCTGTGCGAATCGCAGAGCGCGGCATGCGCGAAATCGATTTGCGCTTGCGAGGGTTGTTTGGCGCACTGCGCCCCCCTCGAACCGTAGCTTCTGGACTTCAGGTCAAGTCTCCACTGAAGTGGAACCTTGCCGAGGGCTTATCATGAACCTGAGCTAATTCCCGCGGACTCAACGCCTGGAGCCAATGTCGGCAAGGTCACTTGCCTTGTCGGGCCTTGATTCTGTTGGCCAGCCTACGTGTCGCATTGAGCCCTCCGAGCGTCACCGCGGAGAATCCCTCGATACATGTCATTAAAATGTATGTGGTCGGCATCTAGGAGCAGCTGTTCTGCCCCTCCGTCGGTATGCACATCGGCCCCATTGAGACAAGGATGCTCAAGAGCTTCCCTTGCTCACGAAAAGCACATGATCAGGGGATTGATCGCCTCAGGCTTGGACAAGCGGATGCCCTGCTCCACCAGCCAAGTCCCGACCGGCCACACCACCTGGATAACCATCAGCAGTGTGAAGCCCAGGAATGCCCTCAAGAGATATTCATGAGTCATCTTGATCCCAGTGATTTTTCTGTTCACGAGTGGGTAGTTACAGAGGACGGCTATTGATAGCTGTTTGGCGAGAGCCGCTTTGGGGCTGTCTTTTTTCCAGCTCGCGGCGATTTCACCAGGCCCAAGCTGAGTAAACCCAGCTACCTTTAACGTGCTGAATGCCCATGCGCCGGCGCGCAGCAAATACGCAACTGCCCAGGCGAAGACGAAGAGCCCTGTGAAGCCAAGTACCTTACTCAACTTGTCATTCCAAAGGCTTGGCAGCAGGGAGACCAAGACAGGAATAAGTGCCGTGATCGCGGCAAGGTAAATGCCGGCTTTGGCATCAGCACCCTTTCGCCGATCAACCTCAGCATCGAAAAGGCGGCGAGATTCATCAAGCGCAACCTCGCTGTCCTTCGCCCAATTCCCCTGCCTTACCGATGTCCCGATGCTACGCATCCATTCATCATCAGCAGCTTTTTGTGCTGGAGACAGATCGACCACAACCGGCCATGTCCACCGTATTACCCGGTTCAACCGCCCCCACCCATCAGCCATGGGAAATACCGACAAGGTTGTCCACAATAGCGGAAGCGATTGGGTACCCGGTTAGATTCTCAATCCATGCCCATTGGCCGTTCGGGTTGATTTCTAGGAACCACAGTTTGCCTTGTCGGTCGCAGATCAAATCGATTGCCCCGTAGCGCAGTCCTAGACTCGAGACGAGCTCCAGACATTGCCGTTCGATCTCGGCAGGTAGATTGATTTTCTCGTGCCGTAAATCCGGTCTGCTTCCTTGGCGCCAGTCGACTTCGGTCTCGCTGTGTTCCTGCGACCAGATCGCTGTGGCGAAGAGGCGCTCGCCTACTACGGTGACCCTGACGTCATATTTTTTCACGACCTCGGCCTGGACAATGAAAGGTGCCAATGCCATCGCTTTTGCCTGACCGTCGTCCAAGGTACCAAGGCGCTTGGTGAAGATGACGCGTTCGCGTTCACCAGCCAAAACGGCCTGACGCAACGGCTTGCTAATGGCTTGACCAACCCGGGTAATCTGACGCGCTGATCCAATGTCGTTGGTGATAACCACGGCCGGCACGTTAAAGCCAATCTCGTGAGCCATCAACAGCTGAAGCGGCTTGTCCTCGGCGATGAAAATCTTGGCAGGAGAATTCAGCCAACAGGCATCCAGACGCGTATAGAGACTCTTTAGAAAGCTGCTCCATTCGGCTTCAATGTAGGCTCGCTCTCCCGGATCGACCACCTCATCAGGCACGATGGGTGCGCCAGGCCGACGGAAGTAGGCGCCCGTCACTTGGTCACCGCGGATGGTTTTGCCATCCAGCGTAATTGACCATGCGGTGCGAGGATGACTATCCATGGTGCACAAGGATTGTGGGAGCAACTCCGTGTTCACGCGAAAGTATGGAATGTTACGACGACGCAACTCGGCGACAATGTAGTCCATCGTGATATCACGACGGTTGGTAACCAATAACAGCATGAGCGTCTCCACCATTAGCCTTCGTAGTACCGGGTATCCAGTCCGAAAGTGGGATCGCCATTGTCGTCGTGCTCCAATTGGACATTGGTCTTGGTGATCAACTCAAGGATATGAGTGGCTTCGCAGCGGTCGTCGCGCTCGGTAGTCGAATCGGTCTTGGTCACGAGCTGAAGGAGATGGTTTGCTTCCCGAGTGTGCTCGTCATCGCTTTCAACGTTTTGGGCAGTCTTCGTCATCAGTTCCAATTGCCAGGTAGCCTCATCATCCTGCTCAGCATTTACCTTCGTCTTGGTGAGGAGCTCGCTCAACGCCCCTTGAGCGATGATGGGCTTTACGCCCTCCGCGGTATCGACAACCCACATGTCAAGGGCAGTGGAGTAGTAGCCTGGGACCTCATCCTCACCAGTTCGCGTCGTAGCCCCACCCGCCAGAAAAGGCGAGGACGGCAACGTCTTTACCATTGCACCCATACGTCGAACCTCCGTTGACCTGTCGCAACAGCGCGGCGGGCAGCTGACAGTACCATTAGGCCATCATGACGGTAAATGCGAACGATCGGGGGTAGTGGCTGCCTACCTAAAAACAGAAGCATTTACACCCCACGATCAAGTCACACCTGGGGTACTGAAACGGGCCGTGCAGATCGGACGGTAAGTTGCGTCTCGGGCGAGGAAGTCACTGTACGGAACAACCTGCTGCATCTTCGAGCCATCTCGAAGGCGCAAGGTTTCCAAAAACTTCAGCTTGATGACGCCCTAGAAGGAAGAGAAACATCAAATAGGATCGCAGCCAAAGCGGCGAGAACAAACGCTACCGAGATCCAAAATAGGCCGGACGCTTGCCTTCCCATCCCATCTCTCCCTCAAGTAGTTTCATGGGGCACGTTAACTTGCCGCCAGAGCCAAAGTGGCGATCGTCCCCTCCCCACGCATGCCTCTTAAGCGTTTCCACTTGGTGTTGTTAGGGTCCGCGTCTAGAACGCGAATGTCTTGGAGGAGATATCCAATTTGAGTGCCGCTCAAGCCACGTTCCGTATCAGCGAGAACACGACATGCAGCTTCTAAGTGCTGCGAACTAAAAGGTGGGATGCGGGTACTCAAAACCAATCTCCATCGGTAAACACTAGAGTGCCGCTCGAGCACCTGGGAAAATAGCCCATAGGCCAATGTGTCGAATGAGAGAGCGCACGAG
>NZ_QHHP01000034.1:426877-439346 GCF_003184125.1 Pseudomonas sp. RW409
GCAGAGTGCGTTGCCTTAAAGGTCGCCCCAATATTCAAGTTGACCTTCAATGGTGAGTCATGGGCGACGCACATCTTTGCTGATCGGCACAGTGCCCTTGCAGTCCGGGTAGTGGGAGCACGACCAGAACGCCCCTGATTTTCCCTTACGTCTGAGCATAGAGGCGTTGCAAATGGGGCAGGCCGGACCGGTTTCTACCGCTAACGCAAAGGTGAGCGCTCCGCAGTGTTCGACCAATTGCGCAATCCAACTCGCCTGCTTGGCGACGAATTCATCCAGAGTCAGACGTCCTGCTTCGATTTCGTCCAGGGCCTGCTCCCAGATCGCGGTCATACCCGGATCTGCGATTGCAGCGGGTACCGCCTCGATCAGGGTATGGGCCGCCGCGGAGGCCATCAAGGCGCGTTTTTTCTTCAGCAAATAACCGCGATCAATCAATCCCTTGATGATGCCGGCTCGCGTGGCTTCGGTACCGATACCGGTGGTGTCCCGAAGTTTCTGTTTCAGGCGGGGGTCGTTGACCAATTTGGCCACGTTTTTCATCGCCTTGATCAGATCGCCCTCGGTCAGCGGTTTGGGAGCGGCGGTGCGCATGGCCTTGAGTTCGACGTCGTCCACTGCGCACCGCGTGCTCTGTTGTAAGACGGGTAATACTTGGGATTTTTGACTGGGCTCATCGTCCTCGGTGTTTTCGTAGAGCAAGCCTTTCCAACCTTGGACCAGGATCTGTTTGCCAACAGCGGTCAATCGCTCTCCGCTGCACTCTAGTTCGACCTGGGTTCGATCAAACTCATGATGCGGAAGAAATTGCGCAAGGTAGTGGCTACGGATCAGTTCATAGACATTGCGCTCTTGCTCAGACATTCGCACAAGGTTCGCCGGCTCTGTGGTGGGGATGATGCCGTGGTGTGCGGTGACCTTGGCGTCGTTCCATGCTCGTGAGCGCAATGATCGATCAAGGCTTCCTAGTGCAGGCCGCAGAGCGGGATCCGTTTTGAGCAGGGCATCGAGTACCGCGGGTACCTCATCGAACATACTCGCTGGCAAATAGCGGCAATCGCTGCGCGGGTAGGTGGTGGCTTTGTAAGTTTCATACAGGGCTTGGGCGATGTTCAGGACTTCCTGAACGCCAAGCCCCAGCTTGCGCGAGCAGACTTCCTGCAATGTGCTCAGGTCGAAGGGCAGGGGCGGCGCTTCTCGGAAATGCTCCGTCTGCAGCGAGAGTACTGTGGCGGTCTTACTGTCCGCGATTGTTTGGACAGCATGACGGGCTAGCGCCTGTTGCAGACAACGACCGGCTTCATCTTGTCCTGAGCATGATGGTTGCCACGACGCGATGAATGGTTGTCCCATTGAGGACAGGTGCACCTCCACGTCCCAGTAGGGCACCGAGACGAAGCTGGCAATCGCACGATCCCGATCGACCACCAGACGTAAAGTCGGTGTCTGGACGCGTCCAACTGACAGTACGCCGTCATAGCCCGCCCGCCGACCGAGGAGGGTAAACAAGCGACTCAGGTTCATGCCGATCAGCCAGTCGGCGCGGCTGCGGGCGAGGGCTGAGTGGTAGAGCGGGAAGGTCTCCTGCCCAGACTTCAGCGAGGACAGTGCTCTGCGAATCGACGCCTCGTTGAGTGCGGACAACCAGAGGCGCTGAACAGGTCCTCGATACTTGCAGAGATCCAGTAACTCGCGGGCAATCATTTCACCTTCGCGGTCGGCGTCGGTGGCAATGACGACGGTGGTGGCCTCATTGAGCAGGCGCTTGATGACGTTGAACTGTGCTGCGGTCTTGGGTTTGACCTCGACCTGCCATTGCTCGGGGATGATCGGTAGATGATCCAACGACCAGTTCTTGTACTGAATGCCATAGGCTTCGGGTGGGGCCGTCTCCAGTAGATGGCCGATACACCAGGTGACGGTTGAGTCGATGCCGATCAGGCAACCATCACCGCGCCGGGTGGCTCCGAGTACTTTGGCAATGTCTCGACCTTGGGAAGGTTTCTCGCAGAGGAAGAGGCGCATAGAACTGCTCCGGATTGAGTTCGGAGCAGCGTGGTGGGAAACAGCAGTGGCGAGATATGAGAAACCTGAACGGCAGGTTCTTCATATTAGTCGGTGAGGGCAGGCTTGAATGAGCCGAGGCTGCTAACCCGTTACGGTTGGACGGCAGTGTGGATCTTCACGAGCAGCGTGTAGTAACACGCCAGCAACTTCGCGCAAAGGCGCAATTTTTATGCCTGAAGTCGGTCAGTCCGAAGGTGGCGGCCCTCTGCGCTTTCTGGGGTTCGACGCTGGTGAACTGGCCGGTTCTGTACTTTTCCCAACGTGCGTCTCAGATGCCACGGGTTCACTGGATCGTTCCCGCATGACCACGCTGTGCACCCGGTGAGGCAGGATGCCGACTCGACGGGCCTCGATCTTGAAGGTGACCCGCGCATTGTCTTCGCTGTCTTCCCACTCATCGCGCACGGTGCGGCCTTCGACCAGCACGCGCATGCCTTTCTGGTACAGCGTGCTCCAGTGTTCAGCCTCGCGGTGCCAGAGCTCAACCGGCGCCCAATAGCCGCCTCGATCTTCATAGCTGCCATCGCGTGGCACGGGGTTGTCGAAGTACACATTCAGCCTTAGCAAACGCCGTGGTTCGTCATTGCCTGAGGCGAATTCCTGGAACTCTGGCGGACTGCCGATGTTGCCTTCGCCGACGAAAAAAGTACTCATCGTGATATCTCCACTGCGGTTGTGAACTGGCGCAGCAGCCGTTCGGCACTGTCCATTTTGATCGCGCAGGTCGTGGCCTGGCGGTAGAGCGAATGCACCACACTCATCTGTAGGTTCAGTGCGATGCGATTGCATTCGAAACGGCGCAATCCCTCGCGTACGACCTGCGGCAAGGCTTTGTTGCAGACCTGGCGCTCCCAGACCGAGACTCCCATACGGGCAAAGTCACGGGTGCGCCAACGTAAAAAGGCGCTGCCTGCGCTGGTGTTCTGCAGCACCAATCGAATATCCAACAGTGAGTAAGGGGGCTGTCCGGCTTGCTGCACCACAGCCTCCATCAGGTGACATAACTGCGCCTCGATTTCCCTCGCCACCTGCGCCAGGTGCTCCAACTCCCCCTTACCCTTAAAAGGTTTTAAAAGGCCTTTTAGGGAGGCTGCGTGTTCGAGCTGCCGATAGGCATCCTGTGTCAACGCTTCGAAGGGCATTGGTTGAGCCGAGGTCAGGGGATTCATGTTTCGTCCTCCGGCTCATTCACTGTTGCAGAAGGCTCTCCCGCTTGCTCTGCCAACGCGTCAGCGTCATCCACTGTCACCGCACCACGACGAATGATCGGCGGCGCGAACTGGGAGCGGCGGTGACCCTCAAGGATGTCCATGGGGGGCAAACCCAGTTTATCGATGGCCGCCAGGGCACGGGCATTGTTCGCCGCCATGTCATCGCGTGTGACACCGGCATGCCGATAGCGCTGTGCCTGACCGAACAGGCTGCGCAGCAGATGGGCACCGTCGTCGATCCAGGCTTCCATGTCTCTGCGACCGATCAAGGCGGTGTGATGGGCCAATAGGGTACGACGCACCAGGGTGTCGTAGTCGGTCAGCAAGTAGACCGCCAGAAAACCCAGCTGGCTGCCGATGTACAACGGCAAGGTGACGGGGTGGATGTTGAGGTTGTCGCTCATGTCGATCTGTGTCGGCAGGTCCTGCCTGATCCGATCCAGCTGTTGGGTCAGTTCCAGCATCCCGGCTTTGGCTTGCATCAGTTTTTCTTCGAGTTGCACGATGGCCCAGTCGGCATAGGGATCGTCTTGGGCGGCGGTTTGTTTGATCAGGTTGGTGACACTGATGTAACCGGCCATGCCCATGATCGAGTGGACACCTTCGCGTGCAGTCCGGCCTTGCCAGATACGGGCAGCGTGGTGGGTGTGTAGGGTCAGGGTGATGCTGCTGCGCAATGAACCCAGGTTGAGTTGGTAGTGATCGGCCACGGTGTTGTCCTCGCATAAGCTTGGACGGGAACGTTGCAACAGATGAGGGGCAAAGGCAGTCAAAAAGCTGAATGCGGTCTGTTCGGTTTGGTGTGAGAGGGTTCATTTCGCAGGCGTTCGCGAGTGACGTCTCTGGCATCATTTCCAGGGATGGCGATGGCCGTACTGGTCGGACTGCGCAGGTGCGGCCCATTACGCTCTCACCTTAGAACTCAGTAGATTTGATGCCACTGGCATCAAATCTACTGACGTCCAGGGCGTTTACCGCGCATTTGGCGCAGCTCATTCAGGCACGCTTGGGCGAGGGCGGAGGCGGGTTCGCCCTGTTTTCGGGTGGGACGTGAGGATGCAGCGGGAGGTGGCTTTGCAACGGGGAAAGGCTCTGTCTGACCTGCCCAAGGATGAAAATCACCGTTCAGTGCACGCTGGATCAGGCCCATCAGATAGGCCGCGGGCTTGCGGATACCACCGGCTGCACAGCGAGCACCGGCTTCCTTGAGCACCGCCTGACGATCCGCTGGTTTGAGCTTGTTCAGCGCTACGGCGACGGCCTGACGCTCGCTTGGACTCAGGTGCAGCGGATCGGGCCAGAGCAGGTTATCCACCGCTGGGGTCGCGCGCGGTACAGTACAAATACTTTCTTTTAATACAGTACAGGCGGCGTTCGGATTCCGAACGGTGCCGGAATCATTGGTGTTCAAGCCCGGTTCGGAATCCGAACGAGGGCCTGTACGATTCCGAACGCAGTGATCGCCACCCAGTTCGGAATCGTGTAACGCGTCATCGGTTGCTTGATCCAATCCTTGCTGCATCCAGTGTTCGCCCCAGCTGCCGAGTCGCGTCGGTAACCGATCCCGATCGATATTTGTGTCCTGGCGGATTTCTTCCAGCATGTGCTGGGCGACAATTCGCACCGCCTTGGCGTTATGGGTGAGGCAATGTCCGACCAGCTCCAGGTAATTCTGATCCAGTTCCATGGCTTCGGCGGGGGTTAACGGTTCATCGTGCAGGACGTACAGAGAACCTTGTAGGCGCCCGCTGAGCTGATCGCGGCCACGACTCACCAAGCTGAGCCAGCGTGTCAGCCTGAGCATCGTCAAGACGCGAGCGATGGTTTCACGGGAGGCTGACGCACCGTAGGGCACGCTTGACAGGTAAGGCTGAAAATCCTCATAGCGCGGTGTGACCACGCCCTGGTCTTGCAGCATGAGTCGAAACACCTGCCAGGCATTACGTTCCAATGGCGTCAGCCGATGATCCAGCAGCAGGCGACGCGGCACGACTTCGTGTGATTGGCCACTGAACAGAAAGCCAGCCTGCAGCGCCTGGTTGGAAGGTTGTTCGGTGGTAGGGCGTGTGGGCCAGCGCTCACTCAACTGCTGGGTGCATTGCTGCAGGACACGCTGCCAGCGACTGGAGGGGGCAATGTTCATGTTCCATTGCTGTACTGGTCAATCTGCTGCCAGACGATCGTCAAGCTGATTTGCTGTTCTTCGGCCAGCATCATCATGGCATCGAGCTGATCCTCGGTACCGTCCTGTGTGCGTAGCTGGCACCATCGCTGCCAGAGCGCATGTTCCTGCGCTTCGCTCAAATGTTGAGGGCGGCCCTTTCGGGTTTCTATCTTGAGCAGACGTCGGCGCAGAGCGGTTTCCGAATGCGCCAAGCCGAAGCACTGATACATGATGGTGCTGCTGGCACCGAGCTTAAGCGCCCGGTTGATCAATCTCTCGTTCTGTTCGTCGCGTTCGGCTTGCTCGATCAACCTATGCAGCACCGGTGAGTCAATCTTGACCTCAACCCAGGGGACGGTGGCATGTGCCAGGCGCGACAGCGTGGTGGGGGGTAAAGATTGCAGCAGGTAGATGTCGTCTTCACTCAATCCGAGTGCTTTGCAGCGTTGCAAGTTACCCAGGCGCAACTCGTGAAGCACCTGGGTCAGCATGGCCTGGTTGAGCACATTGAAGGACAGTTTCATGGCAGCTCCTTCGGTGAATCAGCTTCAGGAGTAAGCGTTAGGTCGATCAGGCGACGGGCCAGACGGATCAGGCGATACAGGTTGATTAATAAACTGTCGGGCAGTCGCTCCAGTCCTACGTCCACGGCAGGACGATCTGTCAGCGGAAGTTGGTAGATCCCCAGCAACAGCTGGCCAAACAGCGCTGAGGGCAGTTGCTGGCGATCCTCCCAGTTCACGTCGTCTTGAGCGCGCAATAGGGCCAGGAGCAGCAGGTGAACGCCGGTAGAGCGAGGTGTCGCAAGATCTACCCGCTCCATATCCAGGGCAAAACCCAATCCATGCGGCTGATCGATGATGCTCTCGGGATGTCCGGCATAGGTCACCATTTCCCGCGCCAGTCCGGCGATGGCTGAACGCAGTTGTTCGGGGCTATCCAGTGTGGGTGCGATGGTCCAGATGTCGTCGATCGTGCAGGCTTCGATGATCGATGCTGCTTCGGTGGCTGTCTCGCGATCGATCTGTTCGCGAATCTGTTGAATGCGTGACGGAGGGCTGACTGCTGATACGACATTCGTTTCGGGCGACGTGAGCAGCTCCTCTCGCGCTGTTTCGGTCTGGGTTCTGGTCTCGGTTGATTGGGGACGGGACTCGGAGGAGGGCGACCCTGCCGCGGCTTCATCAACGCTCGGCGGATAGCTGTTCTCTGAGGGCGCGCTGGCGACAACACCAGGCGTCGAGATGACCCGTTGGGTATCGCTCAGTTCCAGGGCCAACATACGGTAGGACTGTCCGAGCAAGTGACTCATGCGTTCGAGCAGTTCATCCTGGATCTGCTCAAGATCGAAGGACTCAGGGTCAGCATCGAAGTCGCCCAGGGTCTCGAGCCAGAATTCGGCGAACGCAACGGTGGCGGTTGGATAACGGTTCCAGGTTCGTTCTGCCTGGCTACGCAGAGCGATCAGGCGTTCTATCTGGGGTTTACCCAATCCGGCATACAGGGTTTGTGGAATCGCGGGCAGTAAGTGTTCAAGGGTGTCCAGCATCCGGCTGATGTGCGACTGCGAAATCGGATAGCCTCCAGCGGCAAGACGTCGTGCCAGCTCACGTTGCGAGAGCACTGCTCCATCAGGTTCAAGCATGGATTTGAGTTTGGCCACCGCCAGAGCACGCTCGATGAAGGTGAGTTGGCCGTGCAGATCGCTTTCGGCCAGATGGCCGAGTAGGGCGCTGAGTTCATTGCTCCAAGGTCGGAACAGGCAATGAATGCGGAAGAAGCGCTCGTCGCGGGTTTCCTGCCACAGTTCGCCGAGAATCGCCAAGCGCGTATTACCGCCGTTGCGGATGATGAAATAGGTTTCTCCTGGGCGGCGAGTAATCGGCGGTGGTTGATCCAGACCGCGTTCACGGATCGAGGCCTTGATATCGTCATACAGCGGATTACGGATGAAGCGCGGGTTGTGTTCGTAGGGCCGTAACTGCTCCAGCGTAACCAGCATAGGCGTGTCGATAAGTGGATCGGACAGCCGCTCCAGCTCTGGACCTCGAGGAAAGTGGTCCTGATGCAGCTTGTCGGTGATCTCCTCCTGGCTGAGCTTCTTCATTTGAACAGCCTCAGTTAACGCCGGTTGCACACATGGTCACCGACCTCGAACTTGACGATCTCGGCAGTGCCCGAATCTTCGAAGTGTTGGGAAAGTTCTGCGAGGAACCAGCCCATGGCCGAGCGCCCACCTTGCAGGCGAAAGACCACGGTGCAGTACTCCTCGCAAGGTGAGTGGTGTGGTCGAATGGACGGTGGAACGACGATGGGTAGTTGATACAACATCAGAAGACTCCTCGCCAAACGCTGTTGGCCTCAAGGTCGATCAAACCCAATGACTGGGTGAGAAATGCCAGCTGGGTGACTCGTCTCATTGAACCTCCGAGCACCTGCTCACTCTAGAGATCGCTTCGCGCCATTCCGGAAACAACTCAATGGCCAGCGCTTGCATGGTTTCCAGCGCTGATGGCGAGCGTCGTTCCCGTGAACGGCGTGTTTCGATTCGGTGGACCGGTAGGCCAAGGGAGGCGGCATTGAGATACGCCACTCGGTCTGGAACTACAGTGTCCAGAACCGAGGTATTGGTAGCCTCGGCGAAAGTTTCGCGCAGGCCTCGGATGATCATCCGCGTGTCCATCCGAATGCCGTTCACCTGGTTCAGTAGCAATTGCAAGGGTGGGGGTGGAGTGCCCAGGTGGCGGAACGGTTCGAGTTCACTGAGCAGCTTCAAGGTGCCGCGACGCAGTTCGCGGGCGGCGAGCATTTCCGGCGTGATGGGCGAGAGGGCGAGATCGGAGGCCAGGATGGCCATTTCCAGCAGCACGCTACGTGCGCCTTGAGTGTCGATCAACAGCAGGTCGTAACTGGGGCGGAAGTTGTCGAGCACATTGCGCAGCCGCAATCGCCCATCAGGGGCATGCAGCAACAAGGTGCTCAGTCGGCCTTGATCATCGTTGGAGATGATCAGGTCGAGCCCTGCAATCACTGTTCTGGAAATAATCTGGGCAGGCGCTGTTAAGTTGAGTGCAATGAACTCGTACGCCCCAGCGACAGCTTTCTGGCTCAAGGCATAATAGCTGGAGAGGGTGGGTTGGTTATCCAGGTCCAGTAGCAGGACGCGCAGGCCCGCATCCGCCAGCAGACCGCCGAGATTGGCGGCTACTGTGGTTTTGCCCACCCCCCCTTTAGTGGAAACCACCGATACCACACGCATGGCATCAGACCTGCTGACCTAAACGTTCAACGACCCACTGCTCGATTTCCAGCGAGTCCCAGCCGACCGCGCGCAGTCCAATGCGCTTAGCCTGAGGGAATTTGCCTTCCTTCATCAAGTTGTAGATGTGCGCTCGCTTGAAACCGGTTTTCCGCTCCACCTCGTCGCGGCGCATGATGTGACGTTCGACCTGTGGCTGGGGGGCTTCAGCGATGGGTGAGAATTGGTTGGGCATGATGGTCACTCCTGGCGCCGATTGGCGCGTAGTGGGAAGTGACCTGAATTGAATAGCAGAAAAACCTGAGTGTCATTGCACTGCAATCGAGGGCATTGCAATGCAATGCTGCCGTTTAGGTGGATTTTTTGAGAGCGCGATTGGCTGCGGCAAACTTCGCGTCCAGCGTTCGTTTACTGAGACCGGGAATGTCATTGTGGCGCGCGGTCAAAGCATCGACGATTGCGGCTTGGTTCTTGAACGCGGAAAGAGGTTTACCTGCAGGCGACGCGTCCAAGACGGTGTTGACCAAGGCACCGATGATCTGCAGGTAGGTGTGTTCACTGCGCTCGCTGAGCTGTCCCTGCGTTTTGACCAGCCTTTTAAGGCTCTCCTGCTCAAGTCCCAGCACCTGAAGGTCAGCTTCAACATCTCGGAGTTGATGTTGCAGAGCATTTCGTTCTCGCAGGAGGGCATCCCGCTCGGCCTGGAGTGCAAAGTACACACCCAGACTGATTTTGCCTTGAGTGTCGTCGCTTGAACCGAATAAAAAGTCGGGATGCTGATCGGGGTAGTGGATTTGCATCCAAAGACGTAAGTCGGAGTGTCGTACTGTCAGCAGAGTTGGCTCTACCGGGGTGCCCAGCGGCACCGAAATACCGAAACAGCCGTACGGTAATTCACCATTGCGGATGGCGTCATAAATTTTGTCGGTATTGGCTTGCAGGCAAGGCCATTGAGGAAACAGGAACCTGAGTTTTTCCGGGCAGGGCCAAGCCGCTTGCACGATCTGGGCTTCGTAACGAATGAGGTTGCACCAACGCAACGCGGCGTCGATGGGCCGATAGAAGATTTTAGACTGCGGATTAAAATTGTTCGAAGACATGTGCGAACAGACCTCCATTCCTGATGGATAGGCCTCCCGCGAAACATCTCTACATCGCCTACCTGCTAGAAAATTGCTGGCAGTGGCTGTTTAATTCGGATTTTTTACTCGATGAGGTCATTCCATTTACCCAGCACTGAAGAAATTGCATTTGCTTTGTTGATGGCTTCGTCCCCGGCAGATGGGCGGGATCTTATCTCAGGTTGGTTTATCGACAGACCGCGACAATGGATCCAATGTGAAGACCGTCATTTTCGTAATGCGTTCACGCCACCAATGCGATTTAACGAGTGTGCCGCAGCCAGCTCTTATTTGGCTTGAGGTCGATAACGCATGGTGGTTATCCAGTTGGTAATGATTTGGGGGAGGGGCCGCAGGTACAATGCTGTGATCTGAGGTTGGATCGAATACTACGATAAATTCTAGTGCAGGAACTTCAGCTATCGCTTGTGGAGTGCGCTAAGTGGATAAAGGGCAACTACGCACGTTGCCCACCGCCTCGGCTGGCGCCTTGGTCAGCGACCCGTTGCCCTTGACCTAGGCAGCCAATGGTGCCGGTCAAGACCGGCACCATTAGTGGCGTGGCTTCCTTACTGCTTACATAGTTGGAAAGGACCGGTCGCGGTTCAGTCGGGGACGGCAGCGGCGAGTTCTTTTCCACGACTTGCTGGGTGACTTCAGCTACCGCCCCGAATTGTAGTGCCTATTCGACAGGCATGCTCCGATTCAGCGCATACACCATCGGCAGGGTACCGACCAGAATCAGCATGATCAGTCCCACGCCCTTTTGACCATCGTTTGAGTCGTGAGCGAACGACACGCCGGGCAGGTCACAATCAACATGCCGCGAATACACCATGGCGGCAGAACCATCGCTGCGTGAGGTATCGGCGGACTACTACCGGGAAGTCGATAAGTTTCGCAGATCAAGCCCGCCCGTGGCGCGCACGGACCTCGAATGTGCCGTCGCCTGCGTTGGAAAAAGTCCGTTGACACTCATAAAATCTTACACGTAGGATCCGGGCTATTCAGGGAGCAACAACCGGGTCAGGGAATGACTGGTCTGCCGTTATGGCATGCGTGTCACAGGCACGTCCTTCGACAAGACTTTCAGCATTTCCTGTAGGAAAGCATCCTGTTATCTGTTTGTGATTTTGTCCTTGATCAGGGGGCTGGTTTTTCATTTGACTCACGAAAGACAGCGCTACCTCGAAAGTGAGCGCCTCAAGCGAACTGCCGAACATTTTGTCGTGCGCAAGCCGCCTCTGCGTTACCTGTTTAACGTTTACCGACGCGGCCGCTGTGTTTGCCTCGCACTTATGAAGCGGTCAGTCCAACTATTCACAAGGAACTGAATATGTTTGTTCGTAGCATTCGCGATGTCGAGAAAACCGATTTTTTCGTCGAGTGGGGATCTGGCACAAGCCACCGCCTGCTGACAGAGCAGGACGGAGCCAGCTTCACCATTTGCCACACGGTGGTTCGAGCTGGTATGGAATCGCTGCTTCATTATCGCAATCATCTCGAGGCTTGCTATTGCATCGGTGGTGAGGGCGAAATCGAAGACATGGAGGGCGCCATCCATGTAATCCGTCCGGGAGATATGTACGTTCTGGACAAACATGATCGTCATTATCTGCGTGGTGCAAGTTCACGGACCTTATTCTGGTCAGCGTTTTCAAGCCTCCCCTCGCAGGCACCGAGCGCCACTCTATAAACAATCAGAGTGCCTCTTCGTACTGAGTTCCGAAATGGACTGCCTGTTCGACGGGCCAGTCGTTTCCAACCAACGAGTGACGAGACGACAGGCTTTTTCAGACCCTGTTGAGTGACCGTGTGGGGTTGATGATATGAAATTGTTCAGGACGTTGCTTCAGCGGCCCGTAGCCATGCTGTGGGGAGGGTTGGCGCTCTCTTCGATCGGTGAGAACTCTTCGCGATTGCCATCGCTTGGATGGCAGTGCAGATCGCCGGAACCGATGCCAGCTGGCTCAGTGCTTTACGCGGTGCTGCCGCGTTGGCAGGTGCTTTGCTGGGGGGAGTTCAGCTCAACTATACGCCGGGGGTATTGAACTACAACGGAACGCTCTACGTGGCTTACGTGTCGACCACGACGCCGCGTCACCTGATGGTGGCCAGCTCAAAGGATGGCTCCAATTTCAGCATCACCTCGTACGACGGGATCGCTCTTGATGCAAGTCCCGGTCTAGCGGCGTTGGACGGCATTCTATACGCCGGCTACGTGAAGTCGAATAGTGTTTGCGTTTCCTCTTTGGAGTCCACGCGCCGGGCGTCCAAGAGATGCCAGCTTTCCGCCAAGACACAGCCCGTTGGCCTGGTGGCCGCGTTTGGTAAGCTGTTCGTCGCCTATGAATCGCCCCGGGTTTCGTAGACACCTCTTTGCCTTAAACTGAGGCCAATCAGGAGGTGCCATGAGCAACCCGCGTTACCCCGAAGAATTCAAAATCCAAGCGGTCAATCAAGTGACCGAAAAGAAGCTGCCTGTCGCTGATGTAGCGACCCGTCTTGGCGTGTCGACGCATAGCTTATATGCCTGGATAAAGCGCTACAGCAAACCTCAAGAAGAACGACAGCAAGACGATGATCAGCACGCTGAACTGCGTCGTCTGCGAGCAGAACTCAAGCGCGTCACTGAAGAGCGAGACAT
>NZ_QHHP01000034.1:439356-460725 GCF_003184125.1 Pseudomonas sp. RW409
TGAGCCTGTTCGCGGTCCAGGTCGCCGACCTTATCGGCCACCACCACGGTGGCCACGCAATTGCCAATCAGGTTGCCCGCCGCGCGTGCCATGCCGATGAACCAGTCAATCGACAACACCAGCACCAGGCCGATCACCGGAATGCTGGGGACTGCGCTCAGGGTCGCCGCCAGGATCACGATGGCCGAGCCCGGCACGCCGTGCGCGCCCTTGGAGGTCACGAGCGACACCCCGAGCACCAGCAGCAGGTCACCTATCGACAAGGGGGTATTGGTGGCCTGGGCAATGAAGACCACCGCCAGGGTCAGGTAGATCGAGAAGGCATCGAGGTTGAACGAATAGCCGGTGGGCACCACCAGCCCCACCACTGATTTTTTCACGCCCAGGACTTCCAGCTTGCGCATGATCTGCGGTAGCACCGAGTCCGAGGAGGCGGTGGCCAGGACGATGGTCAGCTCCTCGCGCAGGTAGGCAATGAACTTGAACACGTTGATCCCGGCATAACGCAACACCGCCCCCAGGATCACGAACACGAAGATCAGGATCGAGGCGTAGAACAGCACGACCAGGGAAATCAGCTGCTTCATCGAACCGACACCGTACTTGCCAACGGTGTAGGCCACTGCCCCTAGCACGCCCAGGGGCGCCAGCCGCACGATCAGGCCCATGGCCTTGAACAGCACCTTGGAAATATCGTCGATGAACGAGGTCACGCGCTCCGCACTTTTACCCCCCACCAATGCCAGGCTGATGCCGAACAGCAAGGCAAAGAACAGCACCTGCAATACATCGTTGCGGGCCAATGCATCGATTGAAGTGGTGGGAATGATGTTCAGGATGAACGAACCGATGCCGCTGCCCTGGAGCTTGTGGGCATTCTCCGAATAACTGCTCATGGCCCCGGCATCCAGGGTCGTGGTGTCGATGTTCATGCCATGCCCGGGCCCGAACACGAACGCCAGCAGGATGCCGAGAGCCAGGGCGATGGTGGTCATGATCTCGAAGTAGATCAGCGCCACGCCCCCTACCCGCCCGACGTTTTTCAGGTCGCCCGTACCGGCGATCCCGTGCACCACCACACAAAAGACGATGGGTGCGACGATCATCGAAATCAGCTTGAGAAAACCGTCGCTGAGCACTTTCAGCTTTACCGCGAAATCAGGCACCAGTACGCCGAGCACAATCCCCAGCAACAGGGCCAGCAACACCTGCGAAAAGAGTGATCCATACCAGGCCCTGGCCGGTGGTTTGACTGCGCTCGCAGCATTTGAGTCGTGGTTCATGATGTTTCTCCGTCAAGAATCAACCGAGTCCCTGGCGGGTCGACAACGCTGTCGACCCGCGGACTGCCCCCTCTTCAGCGACTCAGGTCGACGTCTGCCCGGTTGAATATCGGGTGGCCGAACCACAGCGAAGCCGCTTGAAGAATGCATCGTGCATAGCAGCCCCCATGCCACTTCCCGCGGAAAATCATGGATTTATTATTTACCGATCGAAAAACAAGGTCTTACAGGTCTGACCAGTCTAGGAAGCTGTGCGACTCGTCAGTTTTCTCCAGACTCGCAATCGTGCGCAGGTGGAGGCCCATGCCTCAAGACAGCGCAATCTCCCCCGCCGCCCGGGCCATGGAAGCGTGCACGAACGCTCTGAAATGGGGAGTTCAAGCCGTGAGCAGGACTGCTCGGCAACAAGGATGGCAGATGGATGAGCCCCTTCATCGAGACCCGATCCAGGTAAAGCGCGCAGCAGGGTATCCCGGCGGCGGCCAGCACCGCTGGCGGCAGATTAGCAACAGCCCTGGCGGGTTGTCGGCCGACGTACCTGACCGTACACCGCCAGGCAATGCACCTGGCTGACCCAATGGCTGGGCACGGGCGTCCAGGACTGGGGGTCGTTGCCGGCCTCATCGGTCGGTTGAATCACCTCGCCCTCCAGCAGCGGGCGATAACCTGGCGCTGGTGTGGGCTGCCCGCCAATAACGCTGCCCGCCGCCAGGCCTGGGGCACCATCCGAAGGTTGTTGCGTAGAGCGCTTCGAATCCATATCGCTGAACTCCTGTGGGGTGAGGTTCAAGCGCGAAGCAAAACGCGCGCCACAGACTTGCTCAGGCAGGTGCGAAAACTAATGCGACGAGACATAGACAGATGGCGTAGACGGCGCAGGCAACGCATAGGTCGCCTTCATCCATTCGATCTCCGCCTGGGGCGTTCGGCCGAAGAAGCGTTTGAACTCGCGGCTGAATTGCGAGGCGCTTTCGTAGCCTACGTTGAAGGCCGCCGTCGAAGCGCTCATGGCGTTGCGCAGCATCAGCAGTCGCGCCTGGTGCAAGCGCGTCGACTTCAGGTACTGCATCGGAGAGGCGTTCGTCACGCTGCGAAAGTGCAGGTGAAAGCTGGGCACGCTCATGCTCGCTTCCCGGGCCAGGGACTCCACGTCCAGGCGCTCCTGGTAGCAACTGTGGATCTTGCGGATCGCGCGAGTGACCTTGCCGAAGTGCCCCTGGCGATTGAGCGCGACACGCATCGAGCCGCCCTGCTCGCCCGTCAGGATGCGGTAATAGATTTCCCGCACCAGCAACGGCCCGAGTATCTGCGCGTCACCTGGAGTACTCATCGCCTCGAGAAAACGCAGTGTCGAGGCGCGCAGCAGATCGTCCATCGGCGAGGCATACATCCCCTTGGGCTGGGCGTCGCTGGGCCCGAGGGCTTCATCCACTTGCAGCATCAACTCGCTGGCCACCTGCAAGTCGAGACGCATGTAGACCGCCAGCATGGGCTCTGCCTCGCTGGCGTCGGTCTCCATGGTGAACGGCACGGGGACCGACACCACCAGGTAATGCTGGGCGTCATAGACATAGACGTCATCACCCAGGTAGCCACGCTTGCGCCCTTGGCACAGGATGACGATGCCCGGGTCATACAAAACCGGGGTACGGGTCAGGGGCCGGTTCGAACGCAGGAAGCGGATATCCTCCAGCGCGCTGAGGTTGTAGCCCTCGATCGGCGCCAGCTTTTCCATCAGCTGCACCATGCGCGAGGTCTGTGAGTCGGCCTGATTCATTGACAGCCCCTTGGCTGACCGTTCAACCATCGGTCGAACGGCTCAGCGCTTCCCATTGATCGATTTCTCTGGCCGCCTGCTCCAGCCTGCCGCGCACCAGGCCCAAGGCATCGCTGCCCAGCAGCAGGTGTGCGGGTGGCGTCGGACTGGCGATGACCTGCAGCATCGCTTGCGCGGCTTTGCGCGGGTCGCCGGGCTGTTTGCCGCTTTTCTCTTCCCGCGCTTTGCGCACCGGGTCGAAACTGGCGTCATAGTCGCCAATGCTCCGTGGCGTGCGCTGCATCGAACGACCGGCCCAGTCCGTGCGAAACGAGCCTGGCGCCACGGCGGTCACGAAGATATTGAACGGCCGCAGTTCTTTGCTCAGCGTATCGGAGATACCTTCGAGCGCAAACTTGCTCCCGCAGTAGTAGGCGATACCCGGCATGGTGATGGTGCCGCCCATGGAGGTGATATTGAGAATGTGACCGGCACGCCGCTTGCGAAAATATGGCAGGAACGCCTTGGTGACCGCGACCGCGCCGAACACATTGACGTCGAACTGGCGACGCAGCTCCTCCAGCGGCGACTCTTCGAAGATGCCCTCATGACCGTAGCCGGCGTTGTTGACCAAGACATCGACCGGGCCATGAGCGGCTTCGACAGCCGCGACCAGGCTGTCGATCCGCTCGAAGTCAGTGACATCCAGAATCACCCCATGGGCACGATCCACGGAAAGCGCCTGAAACGCCTGCAAGGCCGCTTCATTGCGCACAGTGCCGATAACCCGATGCCCCGCGGCAAGCGCTTCCCGCGCCAGCGCATTGCCAAAGCCGCTGCTGACACCCGTGATAAATAGGGTTTTTATGCTGTTCATGGCGAGCTCCGATAGAGAGGGACGAGGCAGCCATGCTATCCAGGGAAAACCCGGTCACCTATGCCGGTTTGTCTTTGAGCATTGCCTATTCCTATCAGGGTCAATAGTTAAGTGGGTAGTCGCCGATCTCCGCTTCCGCGAGTCAGGTCCGCTCCAGCGCGGCAAAAGGAAAAGAAGCAAAAAGCCTCGGAACAACTAAGCAAGTTCGTCGTAGGCTATCGAGGAAAAAGCGCCCTGCCTCAAAATCCGCTCTAGTAAAAAGTCACGTCATGCCAAGGCTGCTACATCCAAACGAGTCTTGAACCAAGGGATGACGGAAAACAGACAGAGAAATGCACTTAAAACCACTGGATACTGCTGGAACGCAGCCGACGTCAGTGGAATACCGCACAAACGAAAAAAGGACCCGAAGGTCCTTTTTTCGATCGCTGCAGAGTTAAGTGGAACTCTGTAGCGCTATGTTTGGAGCGGGAAACGAGACTCGAACTCGCGACCCCGACCTTGGCAAGGTCGTGCTCTACCAACTGAGCTATTCCCGCGTCTTGGTGGTGTGCATTCTATAGAAATTCGAAACTGCGTCAACCCCTTGATTCAAAAAAGTTTTATTTCTTTTCCACATCGGTCTTCAGATGCGGCCAGGCAGCGCGCAGGTACTGCAGCATGGACCACAGGGTCAGCCCTCCGGCGATCAGCAACAGGGCATAACCCAGCAGCACCCAGAAAGTGAAGGCCGGCGGGTTGGCCAGCAGGATCACCAGCGCCAGCATCTGCGCGGCGGTTTTCCATTTGCCCATGTTGGATACCGCTACTTGCGCGCGGGCACCCAGTTCGGCCATCCACTCGCGGAGGGCGGAAACGACGATCTCACGTCCGATGATCACCGCCGCCGGCAGGGTCAGCCACAGGTTGCCGTGCTCTTGCACCAGCAGTACCAGGGCCACCGCTACCATCAACTTGTCGGCCACCGGATCGAGGAAAGCCCCGAACGGTGTGCTTTGCTCCAGGCGTCGCGCCAGGTAGCCATCGAGCCAGTCGGTGGCCGCGGCAAACGCGAAGACGGAACTGGCGGCCATGTAGCTCCAGTTGTAAGGCAGGTAAAACAGCAAAATGAAGATCGGGATGAGCAGAACGCGTAGAACGGTGATCAGATTAGGGATATTCATCGGCACAACTGGCTACGAGGTGAGTTGGCAATCTACTCGAAAAAGACAGCAGATGAGCTAGGCACGGCCATTCTACGGGCTTCTCGCACAGCGTGTCTAACACTGTTCCAACACGTTGAACCCCTCGAAAGCGCAACTTCCCGGGGCCTGCGCGAGCAGGACAAGACTCAGTTCGCAAACCTGCTGGAACCATCATCTGTAGACGTAGTGCGGTGGCCATGCAGATTTTCCAGCCAGACTCTCAGCCCTCGCCAGACTCCATCCAAGTTCAGAATCGTCCTAAAGCCTTAGCCATCGCCGCTTGCTAGGTTTGCGGGGCTCTACAAAGAGCCTCGCGGATCAGTCAACGCAGGGACGATAAAATGCTCTCTTCTGCTCGCCTGGGCGACAAACACCTCTGCCCTCTTCCCGGTCACGGCACGACACCTATTGCTTGCGCTTCTGGTGACATCAACATCAACTTCATGGGAGCAGCCCGTGTGGGAGACACTTGCGGTTGTGGCGCGGTCATCACCACGGGGTTTCCCTCGATCATTCTGAATGGTCGTCCCATGGCCCATTTAGGGAGCCCCACCAGCCACGGCGGGACAATCATCACAGGGTCGGGTGATACTTTCGGTGGCTTTGTCATGGGGCCCGCTCCTGGGGCTGCCATCATCAACTTCGCAGCACTCGGCGTGTTTCGCCCGGATGGCTCGGTGGACGATGAAAAGATGGCGACCTTGTTGGCTGACCCGAAGCTGACCGAGAAGGCTAAGGATGCGAATGCTTTGGTCGATCCTAACGGGGCCCCTAAGGCGCCTGAGGAGCAGCCAGAGGAGAAGGTTTGTACCGACCCCGACCGCATGGAGGAACTGGCGAATTACATTGCCGATGAGATGAACCGCAACATCAACAGCCCGTCTGTGCGGCAAATGAAAGACTTGAATAGCTTTGACCCCGCAGCAGAAACAAGGAAATACGCGGAACTGCCCTTTTACATGCGCTTCGCTCTTGAGCCAGACATCTACAGCTTGGCGCTGGGGAAGAAAGCGAAAGCTTTTGCTATCTGGACTGAGCGCGTCGGTCAGAACAGGCCATGGGACCATAAGCCAATACTGCAAAAACTCTTTGGTGAATACCCTTGGCATAAGCAAGGGGCCTATGAATATTTCTACGATATCTGGTCGAACATCCACTACGGATATGTGGGTGTCGCAGGTGGGCTTTCTGAGAGTGTCTTATTGGACGGTGCTGGTGTAGAGCAAATCGGATCAGACACTTGGCGCTTCATCAAAAACCCTAAGAGGTTTGATGGCCCGCAAAGGACCAAGGGTGTTGAAGGTATGCGCGCATGGGATGATGTACCCGATAGGGTCTCGATCATTATCGGGATGAGCCTATACAAGGAATACCCAAATGGTGGCCTTACAGGGAAGATCATTATGGACAAAGTGCTGGCAGTCCCCATAAGCGACTGGGCGAAAGGGGTTCAACCACATGTCTGCAAGTGAGAAAAAGCTCTACTTAGGGCGGTGGATTACAGGATTCGTTTGCTTCCTTATTGCATGCTGGTATTTGGCTTTGCCAAGGGTCGTCATTTACTACTCAGGCGATGGCTCAAAAGCATTCAAATACGTCTTCAATACGCAGCATTCAATATTTCGACGGGACTTGATGCCGGGAGAGACAACCGGTGATGCAGGGCATATTTTCCCCGATAGGGATTTCTTTATGATGTTCGATTGGTGGGCCGACACGACCCCGCCCCGGTGTATCTACATCACACCAAAGCGGTGGAGGACAATGGACATTTACCTTGATGGGAGCGGTAAGATCGACACCACTAAAACAGGCACTGATGTTATTGCCCGCCTGAAACAGTGTCCCGGTCAGCCTGACCCTTTCCGCCCCTGAACTCTCCCCTACTCGCTATGCAAGTTCGCATAAATCAACTCAGCGAGCTTTTTACTGATCCCCGGTGCCTTGGCGATCTCGTCGATGCTTGCGCGAGACAGCTCCTGCAATCCGCCAAAATGCTTCAGCAGGTCGCGACGGCGCTTGGGACCGACGCCGGCCACGCCTTCGAGGGTCGAGGTGCGGCGGGTCTTGCCGCGGCGCGCACGGTGGCCGGTGATTGCGAAACGGTGGGCTTCGTCGCGGATCTGCTGGATCAGGTGCAGCGCCGGTGAATCGCCCTTGAGGGTGAACTCATGGGCGGCATCGTTGAGGTAGAGGGTCTCGAAACCGGCCTTGCGCGTCGCGCCCTTGGCCACCCCCAGCAGGATCAGGTCGGGCACCGCCAGCTCGTTGAGCACGTCGCGGGCCATGGACAGCTGGCCCTTGCCACCGTCCACCAGCAGGATGTCCGGCAGCTTGCCCTCGCCGTCCTTGAGCTTGCTGAAGCGCCGGGTCAGGGCCTGGTGCATCGCCGCATAGTCGTCGCCGGCGGTGACGCCTTCGATGTTGTAGCGCCGGTAATCGGACTTCAGCGGACCTTCCGGGCCGAACACCACGCAGGACGCCACGGTCGCCTCGCCGCTGGAGTGGCTGATGTCGTAGCACTCCAGGCGTTGCGGCGGTTCGTCCAGGTTCAACACTTCGGCCAGGGCTTCGAAACGTGCCGCCACATGCTGGCGGTTGGCCAGGCGCGCGCCCAGGGCCTGCTCGGCGTTGGTTACCGCCAGCTGCTGCCAACGCGCCCGCGTGCCACGTACCCGGTGGCTGATGCTCAGCTCGCGGCCGCGCAAGGCCTGGATCGCGGTGATCAGGGTCGGGAAGTCTTCGTGGACCACGTTGACGATCAGCTCGCTGGGCAGGTCGCGCTCCGGGCTGCTGAGAAAGTACTGGCCGAGGAACGCCGACATGACCTCGGCCACGTCCTCCTCGATACCCACCTGGGGAAAGAAGTTCTTGCTGCCCAGCACCCGGCCGCCACGCACGCTGATCAGGTGCACGCAGGCGCCGCCCGGGTTGACGAAGGCCGCCACCACGTCCACATCGCCGCTGCCACCTTCCATGCTCTGCTGGTCCTGCACCCGCCGCAGCAGGGAAATCTGGTCACGCAGCTCGGCGGCTTTCTCGAAGTCCAGGGTACTGGCCGCCTGCTCCATGCCGGCCGACAGTTCATCGGTCAGGGCATTGCTGCGCCCTTCGAGGAACATCACCGAGTGGCGCACATCTTCGGCGTATACCTCGGCCTCCACCAGGCCGACGCACGGTGCCTTGCAGCGCTTGATCTGATACTGCAGGCACGGCCGGGTGCGGTTCTTGTAGTAGCTGTCCTCACACTGGCGGACCATGAAGGTCTTTTGCAGCAGGCTCAGGCTCTCGCGAATGGCCCCGGCGCTGGGGTACGGGCCGAAGTACTTGCCCTTCTGCTTTTTCGCCCCGCGGTGGATGCTGAACCGCGGGAACTCACCGTCCGACAGAAACACATAGGGATAGGACTTATCGTCGCGCAACAGGATGTTGTACGGCGGCCGCCATTCCTTGATCAGCGTCTGCTCGAGCAGCAGGGCTTCGGTTTCGTTGGCGGTGATGGTGGTTTCGATCTGCGCGATACGCCCCACCAGGGCGGCGGTCTTCGGCGCCAGGCCGGTCTTGCGAAAGTAGCTGGCCAGGCGGCTCTTCAGGTTCTTGGCTTTACCGACGTAGAGCAGACGTGCATCGCCATCGAACATGCGATACACGCCGGGACGGCCACTGCAGGTGGAAAGAAAAGCACTGGGATCAAACGGGTCGTTCATTGTCAGGCGCTGGCATCGACCATGCCGTGGCGAACCGCCAGCAACGTCAGTTCGACATCACTGCTGATCGAGAGCTTCTCGAAGATACGGTAACGGTAGGTATTCACGGTTTTCGGAGACAGGCACAGCTTGTCGGAGATGATCTGCACTTTCTGGCAGCCGACAATCATCAGCGCAATCTGGATCTCGCGCTCCGACAAGGCGTCGAACGGCGATTCACTGGATGGCTGGAATGACTTGAACACCAGTTGCTGGGCAATCTGCGGGCTGATGTAACGCTGGCCGGCAAACACCAGACGGATGGCCTGCACCATTTCATTGAGGCCCGCGCCCTTGGTCAGATACCCCGCCGCGCCCGCTTGCAGCAAGCGGGTCGGGAACGGATCTTCTTCACACACAGTGACGGCCACGACTTTGATATCCGGGTGACTGCGCAACAATTTGCGCGTGGCTTCAAGACCGCCGATCCCGGGCATCTTGACGTCCATGAGGACCACATCGGGTTTCAATTCCCGGGCCTTGAGCAGGGATTCCTCCCCTGACTCGGCCTGGCCGACCACTTGCAGGCCATCGATGTCAGCCAGCATTCGTGTAATACCTGTACGAACGAGATCATGGTCATCGACTACTAGCACCCTAATCAAGCAGACACCTCGCGATTTGGTCTTATAGGTTGCCGGACACCTTAGCAAAAAAGCAGCGTGCTGACCTAATGACAAGCGCCATATAAAAAGCACCTGTTCAACAGGGGTATCCGGTGGCTGGTTAATGCACTGCGAACGCCCTGCCCTAAGGCTCTCGGGCGTCCGCCTTTCTTTTCATGAGGCTGGAAACCGAAAGCTCGGCAAGGGTATGGGTCAGGTGCCGGATCGCGTCCTGATCTTCCTTGTACAAGGCCCGATAACTGACGAGGATTTTCTCTTCGCTCTGGCTGAGGTTATCGGCCCTGGTCGGGGTCCGCCTGCCGGTCACTATATAAAGGACATCGACTCCTTTTGCCGCCACCCGGGACAAATAGTCCGCCTTGGGTACCCGGTCTCCACTTTCATATCTGCCTTGGGCATTGGCTTCCACGCCGCCAACTTCACCAAATTTCTTCTGCGACAACCCCAGGCGTTCCCTTTCCTGTCTTAACCGCGAACCGATTCCACTCATTTGGATGTATGATCCTTTTTTATGCACCCCTAGGGGTGTTACACCCTTCAAGCATTGAACAAATTTGAACGGTTTTGAACTATGCCCGGTATCCGCACTGCCGCACAAGCCAAGGCCTGGCTTGAACATCAAGGTAAATCGGTTCAACAGTTCGCCCGTGAACACGGGGTCGACCCAGCCACCACCTACCAGGTATTGGCCGGACGCAAGAAAGGACGACGCGGAGAGGCGCACAAAGTGGCGGTATTGCTGGGTATGAAAGACGGCATCATCCTCGCCGAGTCCGAGGGGCCCGACCAGGAACCCGCCTGAGCCTCGCCTGTCGCCACACCGCTCGGATCGACCGCGCCGCGCACAGCAACCAGCGGCTACGCATCCGCGGCGCTGCTTCGCTCCATCCGCAGAAAACACTCATCTTCCCCGACCACCTTCAGCCCCATGCGCCCATAAAGCGCCTGCGCCGGGTTGTCCTTGAACACCGTCAACCGTAGCAGCCCACGCCGTTCGCCGCGCGCCATCGCCAGTACCTGTTCGATGGCCCAGGCCCCGGCACCTTGCCCGCGAAACGCTTCGAGCACATGCAACTCGCGAATATACAAAGCCCTGGAATCGCGACTCAGGCTGACGAACCCCAGCACCCTGGCGCCCTGGCAGATCAGCAGGTTCTCCCGACCGGCCCAGGCCA
The DNA here is from genome assembly GCF_003184125.1 of Pseudomonas sp. RW409. Taxonomy (NCBI): domain Bacteria; kingdom Pseudomonadati; phylum Pseudomonadota; class Gammaproteobacteria; order Pseudomonadales; family Pseudomonadaceae; genus Pseudomonas; species Pseudomonas sp. RW409. The sequence goes on from NZ_QHHP01000034.1 coordinate 450,004, forward strand.
CATCGAAAGCTTCGTCCAGCCACAACAGATCGTGACGGATGTAATACCCCAGCATGCAGCTGCGGGTCAGGTCGCGGGCAAAAACCAGATCCTCCAGGGTGCTGGCCGGACGCAGTTGGAAACCGTTCAAGGCGCTTCGACCCTCAGTTGCTGGCCACTCCAGCGCCCGGCGGTGCGCCGGGCGATCAACAGCTCATCTCCAGTGCCGGCCGCAGTCACGATCAGCCCGCCATCCGGGCCCCAGATCGCGCTACGCCCGGCCGACACCCAGACTCCGGTCGGCCCGCCGTGATTGGCCATCAGCACCAGCATGGTGTGCTCCACGGCATAGCCCTGCAACAAGGCAGTGTCTGCGGCGTAGCCTTTTTCGCTGATCAGCACGCCGGCGGCATAGATGCCGGCACCGGACTGCGCCGCCGCGCGCGCATGGCTGGCCTGGGAGAAATCGGCGCACACCGCCAGGGCGACTTGGTCCTCGGCGAATGTGAGGTTCGCGCCCCCCGTGCCGGGGCTAAATACCTGCTCCTCGCCAGCATGCAGATGCTGCTTGCTGTACACCGCCAGCGAACCGTCGGCGGCCAGCACCAGGGCGCCGATCAACAGCGGGCCCTCGGCCGACAGGCGGATGGGCATGCCCACCACCGCCGTCACCCCCAGCTCCCGGGCCAGGTCGCGCAACGGCTGCAACAGCGGGCTCTGCGGCAATAGCGCCAGCTCGGCCGCCAGCGCCGGTTCGTAACCGGTCAGGGACAGCTCGGGAAACACCAGCAATTGCACGCCCTGCTCCGCGGCGATTCGGATAAAAGCCTGGTGCCGGGCGATATTGCCCGGCAGGTCGCCAGCGATGGAAATCGATTGGGCGGCGGCAAGGGTCAGCGGGGTCATGATGGGTCCTGAACAAGCACAAATAAGGGCGTGGCGAGTGTGTCATAAAACCTCAAAGCGCTTAACTCATAGGCACTGACAGGCAAGCTAATAGGAATTTCTGATTGAACCGCGCCCCCAGCCTCTAGTAAGCTCGGCCCACTTCACGGAGAAACAGCATGTCGTCCCTCACCCTTTCCATGCATCGTCACACTGCCAGCGCCTCGCGCGTCGGTGCGGCTGCCTGGGTGAAAAACGCCTGCGCTCCAGCGAGCTTTTATTTTGGGTATTGGTTTAGCCACTGGCGCGCCTGATACCCAAACGGCGCCCACTTGAACGGGTCGCCTACCAGAGAAAATCTCACCCCCGGTCGGCCTCCAGACCGGGGGTTTTGTTTTTCTGGGCCAAAGATTTTTAACCGCGACTTTCAGCAACACACCGAACTTACCGAGGATTCAAACCATGAACTACGCCACTTATTACCGTTACGACACCTGCTGCGCCTGGCGATTTAGCAGCCTCCGTTCGGGACAGCCTGCCGCCTCCGATCGGTCACCTACTGGTGGCAAACACACCTGCACAGCCAATCCGGCCAATTGTCGAACACCCCAGTAGGGCCGCGCGCGGGACACCACCCGCCGCCTGCCCAGGAAGCCTTGAATATGAACTCGTCCGTCTCCGCTCTGCCGCTGTCCACCCGCAACTGCGCCAACGAAACCCTGACCCAGCGCCTGCCCAGCTCGCTGGAGCTCAAGCAGCAACTGCCGCTCAGCCCGGCCCTCAGCCAGCAAGTCGCCGCCCATCGCCAGGCGGTGCGCGCCATCCTCAACGGTGAAGACTCCCGTTTGCTGGTGGTCGTCGGCCCCTGCTCGATCCACGATCCCCAGTCCGCCCTGGAATACGCCAGCAACCTCGCCAGCCTGGCCGCCGAGGTCAGCGACGAGCTGCTGCTGGTGATGCGCGCCTACGTCGAAAAACCCCGCACCACCGTCGGCTGGAAAGGCCTGGCCTACGACCCGCGCCTGGACGGCAGCGACGACATGGCCGGCGGCCTGACCCTGTCCCGTGAACTGATGCGCGAAATGCTCCGCCTGGGCCTGCCGATCGCCACCGAATTGCTGCAACCCATGGCCGCCGGCTACTTCGACGACCTGCTGAGCTGGGTCGCCATTGGCGCGCGCACCACCGAATCGCAGATCCACCGGGAAATGGCCAGCGGCCTGGGCATGCCCGTAGGCTTCAAGAACGGCACCGACGGCGGCGTCGGCATCGCCTGCGACGCCATGCGCTCGGCGGCGCACCCGCACCGCCACTTCGGCGTCGACAGCCAGGGCCACCCGGCGGTGATCCAGACCTCGGGCAACCCGGACACCCATCTGGTGCTGCGCGGCGGCCATCGCGGCCCGAACTACGATCGCCAGAGCGTGGCCCAGATCCAGCACGACCTGCAGAAGCTGAAGATCCCGGCGCGGATCATGGTCGATTGCAGCCATGCCAACAGCGGCAAGGATCCGTTGCGCCAACCGGCGGTGTTCGACGAGGTATTGGAGCAGCGCCTGCAGGGCGATTCGTCCCTGGTCGGGGTGATGCTGGAAAGCCATCTGTTCGAGGGTTGCCAGCCCCTGAGCCCGACGCTGCGCTACGGGGTTTCGGTGACGGACGGTTGCCTGGGCTGGGACGCCACCGAGCAGCTGCTGCGTAGTGCTGCCCGGCAGCTGCGCAGCGCCCGGCAAGACATTCCCGCTTCCGCCTGATCCCGCCCCGGTAGAGCGAGGCTTGCCCGCGATAAACGATAACGCGGTGTAACTGACCCACCGCGTCGCCTGCATCGCGGGCAAGCCTCGCTCCTACAGAAACAGAGCCCTACCGGCCATCCCTTGCTGCAATGCCTTGACGGAACTTTGACGAGAAATAGGCCACACAATCCGGTAGGCTCACCACTTTCTTGAAAGGAGCAACTCCCATGGCCAAAGCCACCGCCCGTCATATCCTCGTTGCCAGCGAAGCCAAGTGCAACGAACTGAAAGCCGAGATCGAAGCCGGCGCCGACTTCGCCGAAGTCGCCAAGAAGAACTCCACTTGCCCATCCAGCCGTGACGGCGGCAACCTCGGCTCGTTTGGCCCAGGCCAGATGGTCAAGGAATTCGACACCGTGGTGTTCAGCGCCCCGGTCAACGTCGTGCAAGGCCCGGTGAAGACCCAGTTCGGTTATCACCTGCTGGAAGTGACCAGCCGCCAGGACTGATCCTGTCGCGATTTGCGTGAACGACGGCCCGCCCCTTGGTGGGCCGTTGTGTTTGGGCTACCGCCCGCGCTGGTCAGCAGCGCGCCGGTAGCGTACAAATCGTGGTCATCGATCACCCGGCTCTTAAGGCTGACAATGCGCCTGCTTTTCCCCTCCCTGATCTTCACCGCCCTGGCCCTGCTGCTGGGGACCGCGAGTGCCGACGCCGCGCCGCAACACGCCCTGACCGTCTATGGCGAACCGGCCAAATACCCCGCTGGCTTCAGTCACTTCGCCTACACCAACCCACGGGCGCCCAAGGGCGGGAGCATGCGCCGCTCGGCCATCGAGATCGGCCGTTTCGACCATGTGTTGCCCTACATCGACAAAGGCATCGGCGTCTCGCAACTCGACGGCTACATCTACTCGCCCCTGGCCCAGCGCTCGCTGGACGAGCCCTACACCGTCTATGGCCTGGTGGCACAAAAGATGGAGCGCGCCGACGACGGCCTGTGGCTGCGCTTCTACCTCAACCCCAAGGCGCGCTTCGCCGACGGCAAGCCGATCACCGCCGAAGACGTGCGCTACACCTACAACCTGCTGATGACCCAGGGCAGCCTGCGTTATCGCACCCAGTTCGCCGACGTCAAGGACGTCGAGGTCGAGTCGCCGCGGGTGATCCGTTTCGACTTCAAGAGCAATGAAAACCGCACCCTGCCCCTGGATATCGCGACCCTGCCGGTGCTACCCGAGCATTGGTGGAAGAGCCGTGACTTCGCCGGCGGCGGGGGTTACGAAGCGCCCCTGGGCAGCGGCCCGTACAAGGTGAGCAAGGTCGACAACGGCAACAGCATCACCTTCACCCGCGATGCCGACTGGTGGGGCAAGGACCTGCCGGTCAGCCGCGGCCTGTACAACTTCGACCGCTTCAGCATCGAGTACTTCGGCGACACCGACGTCGCCCGCCAAGTGTTGCGCGGCGGCGCCTACGACTACAACCGTGAGTTCTCCGCCACCGGCTTCTCCATCGGCTACGACAGCCCGGCCCTGGACGACGGCCGCCTGCAAAAGGCCCACCTGGCCAAGCAGGCGCCGCAACCGGCCCAGGGCTTCGTGTTCAACCTGCAAAAACCGATGTTCCAGGACCGCCGGGTGCGCCAGGCCCTGGCCATGCTCTGGGACTTCGAGTGGAGCAACCGGCAGATGATGCGCGACCTGTATATCCGCCAGCAGAGCTTCTTCTCCAACAGCGCCCTGGCCGCGCGGGCGCTACCGGATGCCGAAGAGCTGAAAATCCTCGAACCGCTGCGCGGGCAGGTCCCCGACGAAGTCTTCAACCAGGTCTTCGAAGCACCAAAAACCGACGGCAGCGGCCTGATCCGCGACAAGCAACTGCAAGCCCTAGCCCTGCTCGAAGCGGCCGGCTGGAAACCCGACGGCGACACGCTGGTCAACGCCGACGGCGAGCCGCTGCGCTTCACCTTCCTCAACAGCCAGAACGGCATCGAGCGCCTGCTGCTGCCGTACAAGCGCAACCTGGCGCAGATCGGCATCACCCTGGAAATCCGCCGCATCGACGCCTCGCAGTACGTCAACCGGCTGATGGCCCGCGACTACGACATGATCGTCACCGGCTACCCGGTGACCACCTCGCCGGGGCTGGAGCTGTATAACTACTTCGGTTCGGCGGCGGCCAACGATCCCGGCTCGAGCAACCTGATGGTGCTGAAGAACCCGGCGGTGGACAGCCTGATCAGCGGCCTGGTCAAGGCCACCAGCCAGCCGCAGATGCTGAGCTACGCCCACGCCCTGGACCGGGTGCTGCAATGGAACTACTACTGGATCCCCAACTACTACCCGCCGGGCACCTCCACCGTGTGGTGGAACCGCTTCGGCATGCCGGCCATTCCCGCCAGCAATGACGAAGCCATCGAAAGCTGGTGGGAAATGAGCCGCACGCCCCTGACCAACGAGCAAATGGCGGCCGAGCGCGTCCAGCGCGGCAAGCCTGGAGGGCCGCACTGATGCTGGCGTATATCCTGCGGCGCCTGCTGCTGATCATCCCGACCCTGCTGATCATCCTGCTGGTCAACTTCGCCATCGTCCAGGCCGCCCCCGGCGGTCCGGTGGAACAGGCCATCGCCCGCCTGCAAGGCATAGGCGGTGGCGGCAACCTCGGCGGTTCGAGCGACGGCGTCAGCGGCAACTCACGGGCCAGCCGTGGCCTCGACCCGCAGCTGATCAAGGACATCGAGAAACAGTACGGCTTCGACAAGCCGGCCCACGAGCGCCTGTGGCTGATGCTCAAGAGCTACGCGCAGCTGGACTTCGGCAAGAGCTTCTTCCGCGGCGCCACGGTCACCGAGCTGATCCTGCAGAAAATGCCGGTGACCATCTCCCTCGGGCTCTGGGCGACGCTGATCACCTACCTGGTGTCGATCCCCCTGGGGATCCGCAAGGCGGTGCACCACGGCAGCCATTTCGATATCTGGAGCAGCACCGCGATCATCATCGGCTACGCCATGCCGGCCTTCCTGTTCGCCATGTTCCTGATCGTGATGTTCGCCGGCGGCACTTCGCTGAACTGGTTCCCGGTGCGCGGGCTGGTCTCGGAGAACTTCGAGCAACTGAGCACCCTGGGCAAGGTCGTCGACTACTTCTGGCACCTGGTGCTGCCGGTGACCTCCCTGGTGATCGGCGGCTTCGCCACCCTGACCATCCTCACCAAGAACTCGTTCCTCAACGAGATCACCCGCCAGTACGTGGTCACCGCCCGGGCCAAGGGCCTGAGCGAACGCCGGGTGCTGTACGGCCATGTGTTTCGCAACGCCATGCTGCTGGTGGTCTCGGGCATTCCCCAGGCGTTTATCAGCGTGTTCTTCGCCGGCTCCCTGCTGATCGAGGTGATCTTCTCCCTCGACGGCCTCGGGCGCATGAGCTACGAGGCCGCGGTGTCGCGGGACTATCCGGTGGTGTTCGGCTCGCTGTTCATCTTCACCCTGTTCGGCCTGCTGATAAAACTCATCGGCGACCTGTGCTACACCCTGGTCGACCCACGTATCGACTTCGCCGCGAGGAACGCCTGATGCTCAAGCTCTCTCCGCTGGCGCGCCGGCGCTTGGACCGTTTCAAGAAAAACCGCCGTGGCTGGTGGTCGCTGTGGCTGTTTGTCGGCCTGTTCCTCCTCACCCTCGGCGGCGAACTGATCGCCAACGACAAACCGCTGGTGGTCAGCTACCAGGGCTCGCTGTATTTCCCGGTGTTCAAGCGCTACACCGAACAGGAGTTCGGCGGCCAGCTGCCGTTCCAGGCCGACTACCGCAGCGACTACGTGCAAAAGCTGATCCGCCAGGACGGCGGCTGGCTGCTGTTCCCGCCGATCCCGTTCAGCGAAGACACGCCCAACTACGAGCTCAGCCGCCCGGCACCGAGCCCGCCGACCGCGGTCAACTGGCTGGGCACCGACAACCAGGCGCGGGACGTGCTGGCCCGGGTGATCTACGGCGCCCGGGTGTCGATCCTGTTCGCCCTGGCCCTGACCTTTATCAGCGCCCTGATCGGCATCGCCGCCGGCGCCCTGCAAGGCTATTACGGCGGCTGGGTCGACCTGCTGGGCCAGCGCCTGCTGGAGGTCTGGTCGGGGCTGCCGGTGCTGTACCTGCTGATTATCCTGTCCGGTTTCGTCGAGCCGAATTTCTGGTGGCTGCTGGGGATCATGGCGCTGTTCTCCTGGCTGGCCCTGGTGGACGTGGTGCGCGCCGAATTCCTGCGCGGGCGCAACCTGGAATACGTCAAGGCCGCCCGCGCCCTGGGCCTCAACGACCGCAAGGTGATCGTGCGGCACATCCTGCCCAATGCGATGAACGCCACCCTGAGCTACCTGCCGTTCATTCTCACCGGAGCGATTTCCACCCTCACCGCCCTGGATTTCCTCGGCTTCGGCATGCCGGCCGGCAGCGCGTCCCTGGGCGAGTTGATCGGCCAGGGCAAGCAGAACCTGCAGGCGCCCTGGCTGGGCCTGACGGCGTTTTTCACCCTGGCGCTGATCCTCTCGCTGCTGGTGTTTATCGGCGAAGCGTTGCGCGATGCCTTCGATCCACGTTCTTGAGCCATGTTCCTGAGCCACGTTATTGAACCAGGCGGATACTGAAATGACTGACAACCTGATTGAAATCCGCAACCTCAACGTCGCCTTCGGCGAGCAGAAGGTGGTGCGCGACCTGTGCCTGGACATTCGCCCCGGCGAGTGCCTGGCCCTGGTCGGCGAGTCGGGGTCGGGCAAGTCGGTGACCGCCCATTCGATCCTGCAATTGCTGCCCGACTGCGACACCCTGAGCAGCGGCAGCATCCGCTACCGCGGCCAGGAGCTGCTCGGCGCCGATACGCGGACCTTGCAGAAGCTGCGCGGCGACCGCATCGCCATGATTTTCCAGGAGCCGATGACCTCGCTGAACCCGCTGCACAGCATCGAAAAGCAGATCGGCGAAACCCTGCTGCTGCACAAGGGCCTGGGCGGCAAGGCGGCCCAGGCGCGGATCCTCGAGTTGCTACACCTGGTGGGCATCCAGAAACCCGAGGAACGGCTCAAGGCCTATCCGCACCAGCTCTCCGGCGGCCAGCGCCAGCGGGTGATGATCGCCATGGCCCTGGCCTGCGAACCGGAGCTGCTGATCGCCGACGAACCGACCACCGCCCTCGACGTGACGGTGCAACGCAAGATCCTGCTGCTGCTCAAGTCCCTGCAACAGCGCCTGGGCATGTCCCTACTGCTGATCAGCCACGACCTCAACCTGGTGCGCAGCATCGCCCAGCGCGTCTGTGTGATGAAGGCCGGGCAAATCGTCGAACAGGCGCCGTGCGAAACCCTGTTCAGCGCACCGCAGCATCCCTACAGCCGCGTGTTGCTCAATGCCGAGCCGGAAGGCGAAGCCCTGCCCCGGGACGAGCGCGAAGTGGTGCTGCAGGTGGACGACCTCAATGTGCAGTTCCAGATCGGCGGCGGGCTGTTCCGGCGCAAGCAATACCTGCGGGCGGTGGACGGCATCAGCCTGAGCCTGCAACGGGGCAAGACCCTGGGCATCGTCGGCGAGTCTGGATCGGGCAAGTCGACCCTCGGCCAGGCGATCCTGCGTCTGCTGGATTCCGAAGGCAGCATCCGCTTCCAGGGCGAGGCCCTCGACGGCCTCAACCAGAAGCAGCTGCGGCCGTGGCGCAAGCAGATGCAGGTGGTGTTCCAGGACCCGTTCGGCAGCCTCAGCCCACGGATGTCGGTGCAACAGATCATCAGCGAAGGCCTGGAAGTGCACAGCCACTCCACGGCCCAGCAGTGCGAGCAGCAGGTGATCCAGGCACTGGAAGAAGTCGGCCTGGACCCGGCCAGCCGCCATCGCTACCCCCACGAGTTCTCCGGCGGTCAGCGCCAGCGCATCGCCATCGCCCGCGCCCTGGTGCTCAAGCCGGCGCTGATCCTGCTGGACGAACCCACATCGGCCCTCGACCGCACGGTGCAGAAGCAGGTGGTGGCGCTGCTGCGCCAGCTCCAGGAGCGGCATGGCCTGACCTACCTGTTCATCAGCCACGACCTGGCCGTGGTCCGCGCCCTGGCCCACGACATGATCGTGATCAAGGACGGCAAGGTGGTCGAACGCGGCCCCAGCCACGAAGTGTTCGAAGCGCCGCAGCATCCCTACACCCAGGAACTGCTGGCCGCCGCCCACCCGGCCTGAATCCGCATTCCCCTGTAGGAGCGAGGCTTGCCCGCGATAGGCTCTACGCGGTGTGCCTGCAATACCGCAGCGCCTACATCGCGGGCAAGCCTCGCTCCTACAGAAGCACAACCCTGTAGCCGCTGCCGCAGGCTGCGATCGACCGGAACGGTCGCGACGTACTCAAGATCGCTGAAGGTCCTCCGGCCCTTATCGCAGCCTGCGGCAGCGGCTACAGGGATAGCGTCAACCCTGATGGTCGCGTCGCCGTGAAGATTCCCGGCATAATCGGCGCCGCGCTCCCTTCAGGACCTTCCCCATGAACGACACCGAAAGCCTCAAGGATTACCAGCGGGTTCGCCAACTGGCGATCCGTTCGCTGTTCGAGATCATCGAGCAATCCAGCGAAGGCACGGTGATCGTCGACCGCGACGCCAATATCGTCTGGATGAACGAGCGCTACGCCCGGCGCTTCGGCCTGGAGTCGGCGGCGTTCGCCATCGGCAAGGCCTGCGAAAGCGTGATCCCCGGCAGCCTGCTGCGCGAAGTGGTGCGCACCGGGCGGCCGATCCTGCTGGACATGCAGGACACCCCCAAGGACCCGCTGGTGGTGATGCGCCTGCCGATCCACGACGATGCCGGGGCGGTGATCGGCGCCATCGGCTTTGCCCTGTTCGACGAGTTGCGCAGCCTGTCGCCGATGCTCAAGCGCTACCTGAGCATGCAGGAAGAGCTTGCTTCCACGCGGTCGCTGCTGCGGGCGCGGCAGACCAAATACAACTTCGCCCACTTCATCGGCACCAGCGCCGCCAGCCTGGAAGTCAAGCGCCGCGCCCGGCGCAGTGCCAGCGCCGAGTCGCCGGTGCTGCTGCAAGGCGAGACCGGCACTGGCAAGGAGCTGCTGGCCCAGGCGATCCACGCCGCTTCGCCACGGGCGCACAAGGCCTTTGTCAGCATCAACAGCGCGGCGATTCCGGAAACCCTGCTGGAAGCCGAGTTCTTCGGCACCGCCCCCGGCGCCTTCACCGGCGCCGACCGCAAGGGCCGCGCCGGCAAGCTGCAGATCGCCCAGGGCGGCACGCTGTTTCTCGACGAGATCGGCGACATGCCCCTGCCCCTGCAAAGCAAGCTGCTGCGGGTGCTGCAAGAGAAAGAGTTCGAGCCGGTGGGTTCCAACGAGGTGATCCAGAGCGACGTGCGGGTGATCGCCGCTACCTCCACCGACCTCGAAGCGGCGATCAAGCGCGGCGAATTCCGCGCCGACCTGTACTACCGCCTCAATGTGCTGCCGATCCAGGTGCCGCCGCTGCGCGAACGCCTGGACGACCTGCCGGCCCTCAGCGAAGCCATCCTCGAAGAACTGCGCAGCCAGCACGAACTGACTCCCGACGCCCTGGCCCTACTCGGCCAGCACGCCTGGCCCGGCAATATCCGCGAACTGCGCAACGTCCTGGAACGCGCCGCCCTGCTCAGCGACGACCTGATGCTCAATGCTAGCGACCTGCGCGCGGCCATCGGCACCTTCAGCCCGGTGCCGCGCGCGGCCAGCGCCCAGGCCGCCGAGGTGCAGCCCAACGAAACCTTCGCCGCGGCGCGGGAGCGCTTCGACCGCCAGGTGATCGAGACGGCCCTGGCGCACTGTGGCGGCAAGGTGGTGGAAGCCGCGGCGCGCCTGGGGCTGGGGCGCTCGACTTTGTACAAGAAGATGGCGGCGCTGGGGATTGAAGAGTCTCAATAAAGAGACATGCATCTCCATACAGAGAAAGAGCCAGCGCTACGCGCTGATCGCGGGCAAGCCTCGCTCCTACAGAAGCATATAAGTGCGTCTGTAGGAGCGAGGCTTGCCCGCGATGACGCCCTTTCAGCCACCAAAAGTCTCAAAACAGAGACACAACATCACTCATCCTCTCAAAAATCATACAAATATCC
>NZ_QHHP01000034.1:460735-473104 GCF_003184125.1 Pseudomonas sp. RW409
GTGGGGGCCGCACTTGGGCCCCTCTGCTGGCAGATGTCACAACTATGGGGAGGCCTGGGAGGTTGCGCATTGGCCGATACTCCTAGGCCGTCTGGGAGTTTCAGCCTATGCGGCGAGGGGGAAGCGCTGGCGCCTGTCGCCTTATCGGTCCTCGGCGAACGCCTCCTCGATAAAGGCCTCCAGCTCTGCCTCTTCAAGCAGCTCGATGGAAAAATGCCCGAAGCGTTTCGGTAGCCAGAGGATGCGCGTCCCGCTGGGCGACTGCAGATTGTCGCGCGACAGGGGGTTGCCGTTCTCGTCTTCCGGCTGCACACCCGCGGCCAGCAACTCGTCGTAGGCGGCCTCGATGTCCGGCGTGCAATAGCAGTGACGGTAGATCGTGCCTTCGCCGTTGCTGTCCATCAGCGCCTTGAGATTGCCGGCAAAGGGTTGCACCAGCATCAGGCGCTCCGTGCCGAACATGACGATCGCATAACGCACATGCAAACCGTCGCGCTGCCAATCCAGGGTCCTGGAAATCCTTGCGCTGAAAATCCGGGCGTAATACCCACAGGCTTGCTCGAGGTCTTTGACCAGAACATCCACGTGGCTGAACTTTAATTTCATGAGCTCTCCTGATGAAAAAGGCTGCGGGGTGATACACCGATTTTAAGAATCCCCTGATTCATCTCTTGCAATTGCCCCGCATAAAGTACTGCCCTCATGCCGACTCCCTCCCTGGGAAGCTGCAACGCCAATCTGCACTCGGATCGAGGAGAAACGTTTTGAAAACGCTACGACAGGCGAGGCTGCTTGCACTGACCCTGGGATGCATCGCGGGAACTTCCGCCTACGCAGCGGACTATTGCGGGGCGCCTGACGTAATGTGGCCAGACAATCCGTCGATCATTGCCAGTCTTCCAGCCATTACTACCTTGAAGTACGCCCCCATTGGCGGGGTAATGGCGTCCTACGAGGTAGAGGTCGGACGCCGTTCTGGAGGATGGTCAGGGTGCTATAAGTCTCAATATGGGCTCACCGAAGTGACTACCAGCCTTACATCGAGAGGCAGTCCAGGACTTTACGATTCTGGTGTGCCTGGGGTCGGCATTCGTATTGGGCACGTTGCCACCACTAACTGGTACACCCCCAGTTATCCACCTTTTACCAATACCGGAATATCAATTGGGTACATCCTCTATTTTTTCAATAGATTGAGCATCGAGTTTGTGCGTACAGATATAGGGGTTGGAAAGGGAGATATGCCTTCCTTCAACTACAAGACCAGTTTCTTTATAGACACTGCCTACACTCCGAGGCGAAAGGTTTATGCCATCGAAGGAACGGGCCTTAAAACCAAGTTCGAACATAATGCCTTCTTCACGACTTGCTACACCACCAAGAGCAGTACCGAGGTCAAGATGGGGCGTCCCGCGGCAGAGCAAGTAAAGCGCGGGTCGGTCCAGGACGTTCCATTCGCCCTGGATGTTGTGTGCAAGGGCCTCAACCCCACGGTCAAACCACCGGTGAAGGTCTATTTCGAGGGCAACTCCGTTCGGGATGGCTTGCTGAATCTGAACGGTGTCGGCCAGCCTGGCGTGGCCAAGGGCGTTGCCATCTCGCTGACCAACGACAAGAACGTGGCCCTGCCATTCAGCCAGGACAAGGCGGTGGCCCTGGATTGGCAATCCAGCGGCCCCAGCACCGAGATGTACCGCTTTGTCGGAAACGCGCGCTATGTCCCCACGGGCACGGAAGTCGCCGCCGGCAAAGCCGATGCAACGCTGACCTATGTACTGGAATACAACTGATCGCATTTCTCGCCCAGGGAACTAAAAAAGCCACGCGATCAGTGGCTTTTTTTAATCCCGGGATTGCTACCGCAGCGGCACCGATTTTGAGAATCCTCTGATTTATCCCTTGTAGTTACCCCGCATAGACTGCCGCCCTCACGCCGACTCCCACCCTGGGAAGCTGCACCGTCAATCTGCACTCGGATCAAGGAGAAACGTTTTGAACACACTACGACAGATGAGGCTGCTTGCACTGACCCTGGGATGCATCATGGGAACTTCCGCCTATGCAGCAGATTATTGCGATAAGCCTGACTCAGGTACACCGAACAATCCATCTGTCATTGCCAGTCTTCCAGCCACTACAACCTTGAAGTACGCGGCCATTGGCGAAGTAATGGCATCCTACGAAGTAACGGCCGGACGCCGCTCTGGAGGATGGGCATGGTGCACTAGGTCTGAATATGGACTGACCGAAGCGGATACCAGCCTTACATCAAGAGGCAGTCAAGGGCTTTACGATTCTGGTGTTCCTGGGATCGGCATTCGCATTGGGCACAGTTCCCGTGCGGGGAGCTCCCCCTATTTCCCACCTCGTACCCTTAAAGGCATTGCTGAATTTTTGGTCTATTTTCCCAGTGTTGTGAAAATAGATTTTGTGCGTACAGACTTCGGTGTCGGAAAGGGGGCTATGCCTTCCTTCAACTATAAGACCAACTTTTTTATTGACACCAGCTACACCACTCCGAGGCGAGCGGTCTATGCCATCGAAGGAGAAAGCCTTACCACCAAGTTCGAACATGATGTCTTCTTCACGACTTGCCACACCCCCAAGAGCAGCACCGAGGTCAATATGGGGCGTCCCGCGGCAGAGCAAGTAAAACACGGGTCGGTCCAGGACGTTCCATTCGCCCTGGATGTTGTGTGCGAGGGCTTCAATCCCACGGTCAAGCCACCGGTGAAGGTCTATTTCGAGGGCAACTCCGTTCGGGATGGCTTGCTGAATCTGAACGGTGTCGGCCAGCCTGGCGTCGCCAAGGGCGTTGCCATCTCGCTGACCAACGACAAGAACGTGGCCCTGCCATTCAGCCAGGACAAGGCGGTGGCCCTGGATTGGCAATCCAGCGGCCCCGGCACCGAGATGTACCGTTTTGTCGCAAACGCGCGCTATGTCCCCACAGGTACAGAAGTCGCCGCCGGTAAAGCCGATGCAACGCTGACCTATGTACTGGAATACAACTGATCGCATTTCTCGCCCCGGAACGCACAAAAAAGCCACTCGCCGGAGTGGCTTTTTTGTGCCCGGGCTGGCAGGCCTGCACGCCGTTGTCAGGGCGTGCGCAGTGCCAGCGCCGGGTTCGACTCCGTCTTCCAGGACCCGCCCAGTGCCGTGTACAGGTTGACCTCGGCGATCAGCTGCGCCAGCCGGTCGTTGATCAGCCCCTGTTGTGCGCTGAACAGCGAGCGTTGCGCGTCGAGGAACACCAGGTTGCTGTCGGCGCCGGTGCGGTAGCGGTGTTCCGCCATCCGGTAATAGTCCTGGGTGGCTGCCACCAGGCTGCGCTGGGCGTCGAGCTGATCGCTGTAGGTCTGGCGCGCGGCGAGGCCGTCGGCGACTTCCTGGAAGGCGGTCTGGATCGACTTTTCGTACTGGGCGATGGTGATGCCCTTTTGCAGCTTCGCGTAGTCGAGGCTGGCCCGCAGGCTGCCGGCATTGAAGATAGGCAGGTTGATCTGCGGCTGGAAGGCCCAGCTGCCGGAGCCGCCCTTGAACAGCCCGGCCAGCTCCAGGCTGGAGGTGCCGGCGTTGGCCGTCAGGCTGACGCTGGGGAAGAACGCGGCGCGGGCCGCGCTGATATTGGCGTTGGCGGCCTTGAACTGGTACTCGGCCTGGAGGATGTCGGGATGGCGTTGCAGCAGGGTCTATTCCGGCACCAGCTTCGGCGACAGCCGGGCGACGGCCATCGAGACCCTGGTACCGGCCGATGTCGCGGCCCTCAACCAGCTGTATTACGTCGACAGCGCCACCCCGGTGGTGGGGCGCAACATGTTGCTGCGCTACCGCAATATTGACCTCGACGCCCAGGTCAACGGTGTCAGCGACCAGTACTTCCAGGTGCGCGGGCTGAAGCTGGCGGCGGGCATCGCCTTCAGCGAAAGCGACGCCCGGCGCCAGGCCCAGGTGGTGGTCATCGACCACAACGCCCGACATCGCCTGTTCGGCCCCGGGGAGGACCCCCTGGGCCAGGTGATCCTGGTGGGCAACCTGCCGTGCACGGTGATTGGCGTGACTGCGGAGAACAAGAACATGTTCGCCGCGAGCAAGGCACTGAATGTCTGGGTGCCTTATGAAACCGCGGCCGGGCGCCTGCTCGGCCAGCGCTACCTGGACAGCATCTCGGACATCCGCCAGCAGTTCCTGGTGGAGGCGGTGATGGTCTGCCTGATCGGCGGGATGATCGGCATTTCCCTGTCCTACGCCATCGGCTACCTGTTCTCGCTGTTCGTCAAGGAATGGGAAATGGTGTTCTCCATGGGCTCGATCGTCACCGCGTTCGCCTGCTCGACCCTGATCGGCATCGTCTTCGGCTTCGTGCCGGCGCGCAATGCGGCGCGGCTGGACCCGATCGAAGCCCTGGCGCGCGATTGAAGCCTGCCCAGGGCTGAGCCTGGAGCGCTCGGGCCTGTACGCAAAACCTTCTTTTATAGCCAATGCCCTTGCATTTGAGAATGTTAATTCGGAAACGGAATTTGCGTCGCTTTCCCGGCAGGCTAGAGTCTCTACTCTAACCAGCACATTGATGTGCCTCTTGCACGGATTGCACGAGATTGGCGGCCTTCCTCTCGTCACAGGCAGTCCGCCTTGAAACAAGGAGTGTTATGAACAAGCCGATCAAGAATATCGTCATCGTGGGCGGCGGCACTGCGGGCTGGATGGCCGCCTCGTACCTCGTCCGGGCGCTCCAGCAGCAAGCGAACATTACGCTCATCGAGTCTGCGGCGATCCCCCGGATCGGCGTGGGCGAGGCGACCATCCCGAGTTTGCAGAAGGTGTTCTTCGACTTCCTCGGGATACCGGAGCGGGAGTGGATGCCCCAGGTGAACGGCGCGTTCAAGGCCGCGATCAAGTTCGTGAATTGGAGAAAGTCTCCCGACCACTCGCGTGACGATCACTTCTACCATTTGTTCGGCAACGTGCCGAACTGCGACGGCGTACCGCTGACCCACTACTGGCTGCGCAAGCGCGAACAGGGCTTCCGGCAGCCGATGGAGTACGCGTGCTACCCGCAGCCCGGGGCGCTCGACGGCAAGCTGGCACCGTGCCTGGCCGACGGCACCCGCCAGATGTCCCACGCGTGGCACTTCGACGCGCACCTGGTGGCCGACTTCTTGAAGCGCTGGGCCGTCGAGCGCGGGGTGAACCGCGTGGTCGACGAGGTCGTGGAGGTTCGCCTGAACGACCGCGGCTACATCTCCACCCTGCTCACCAAGGAGGGGCGGACGCTGGAGGGGGACCTGTTCATCGACTGCTCCGGCATGCGGGGGCTCCTGATCAATCAGGCCCTGAAGGAACCCTTCATCGACATGTCCGACTATCTGCTGTGCGACAGCGCAGTCGCCAGCGCCGTGCCCAACGACGACGCACGCGAGGGGGTCGAGCCGTACACCTCCGCGATCGCCATGAACTCGGGGTGGACCTGGAAGATTCCGATGCTGGGCCGGTTCGGCAGCGGCTATGTCTTCTCGAGCAAGTTCACCTCGCGCGACCAGGCCACCGCCGACTTCCTCAACCTCTGGGGCCTCTCGGACAATCAGCCGCTCAACCAGATCAAGTTCCGGGTCGGGCGCAACAAGCGGGCGTGGGTCAACAACTGCGTCTCGATCGGGCTGTCGTCGTGCTTTCTGGAGCCCCTGGAATCGACGGGAATCTACTTCATCTACGCGGCGCTGTACCAGCTCGTGAAGCACTTCCCCGACACCTCGTTCGACCCGCGGTTGAGCGACGCATTCAACGCCGAGATCGTCCACATGTTCGACGACTGCCGGGATTTCGTCCAGGCGCACTATTTCACCGCGTCGCGCGAAGACACCCCGTTCTGGCTGGCGAACCGGCACGAGCTGCGGCTCTCGGACGCCATCAAAGAGAAGGTTCAGCGCTACAAGGCGGGGCTGCCGCTGACCACCACGTCGTTCGACGATTCCACGTACTACGAGACCTTCGACTACGAATTCAAGAACTTCTGGTTGAACGGCAACTACTACTGCATCTTTGCCGGCCTGGGCATGCTGCCCGACCGCTCGCTGCCGCTCTTGCAGCACCGACCGGAGTCGATCGAGAAGGCCGAGGCGATGTTCGCCAGCATCCAGCGCGAGGCCGAGCGTCTGCGCACGAGCCTGCCGACCAACTACGACTACCTGCGGTCGCTGCGTGACGGCGACGCGGGGCTGTCTCGCAGCCAGCCCGGACCGACGCTCGCGGCGCGGGAAATCCTCTAGTGGAACGCACCTTGGACCGGGTATCCGCATTCGCGGCCACGCACGCTGCCGTGGCGGCCTGCGATCCGCTACAGGCGCGCTCGCTCGTCCTGCAACTGCCGGGCCTGAACCGTAACAAGGACGTGCCCGGCATCGTCGGCCTGCTGCGCGAGTTCCTCCCGGCGCGCGGCGTGCCCTCCGGCTGGGGCTTTGTCGAAGCCGCCGCGGCGATGCGCGACATCGGGTTCTTCCTGGGGTCGCTCAAGCGGCACGGACATGAGCCCGCGGACGTGGTGCCCGGGCTTGAGCCGGTGCTGCTCGACCTGGCACGCGCGACCGACCTGCCGCCGCGCGAGACGCTCCTGCATGTGACGGTCTGGAACCCCGCGGCGGCCGACGCGCAGCGGAGCTACACCGGGCTGCCCGACGAAGCGCACCTGCTCGAGAGCGTGCGCATCTCGATGGCGACCCTCGAGGCGGCCATCGCGGTGACCGTCGAACTGTCCGAGGTGCCCCTGCGGTCGCCCGCGTTCGCGCCAGGGTGCGACGAGCTGGCAGCCTATCTGCAGAAAATGGTCGAATCGATCGTCTACGCGTACCGTTTCATCTCGCCGCAGGTCTTCTACGATGAGCTCCGCCCCTTCTACGAACCGATTCGAGTCGGGGGCCAGAGCTACCTCGGCCCCGGTGCCGTAGAAATGCCCCTCTTCGTGCTGGAGCACGTCCTGTGGGGCTCGCAATCGGACGACCAGGTTTATCGAGAATTCAAGGAGACGTACCTGCCCTATGTGCTTCCCGCGTACAGGGCGGTCTACGCTCGGTTCGCCGGGCGGCCGGCGCTCATCGACCGCGTGCTCGGCGAAGCGCGGGTCGGTGCGCGGGGCGAGCCCGTCCGCGCTGGGCTGACAGCCCTCGAGCGGGTCTTCAAGGTCTTGCTGCGCTTCCGCGCGCCTCACCTCAAATTGGCGGAGCGGGCGTACGAAGTCGGGCGAAGCGGCCCCACAACCGGCAGCGGGGGCTACGCGCCCAGCATGCTCGGCGATCTACTCACGCTCACGTTTGCCGCGCGGTCCCGCATCCGCGCCGTGCTCGACGAATCCTGACGCGCACGGCCCAGGTGTTATCTCACAAGGAGAGTTTGCCCCCATGACTCAGAAGAGCCCCGCGAACGGGCGTGATAGCAACCATTTCGACGTGATCATCCTCGGTTCGGGCATGTCCGGCACCCAGATGGGGGCCATCCTGGCCAAGCAACAGTTTCGCGTGCTGATCATCGAGGAGTCGTCGCATCCGCGGTTCACGATCGGCGAATCGTCGATCCCCGAGACGTCTCTCATGAACCGCATCATCGCCGATCGCTACGGCATTCCGGAGCTCGACCACATCACGTCGTTCTACTCGACGCAGCGTTACGTCGCGTCGAGCACGGGCATCAAGCGCAACTTCGGCTTCGTGTTCCACAAGCCCGGTCAGGAGCACGACCCGAAGGAGTTCACGCAGTGCGTCATTCCCGAACTGCCGTGGGGACCGGAGAGCCATTATTACCGGCAAGACGTCGACGCCTACCTGTTGCAAGCCGCCATCAAATACGGCTGCACGGTCCACCAGAAGACGAGCGTGAGCGAATACCACGCCGATAAAGACGGCGTCGCGGTGACCACCGCCCAGGGCGAACGGTTCACCGGCCGCTACATGATCGACTGCGGAGGACCCCGCGCGCCGCTCGCGACCCAGTTCAAGCTCCGCGAAGAACCGTGTCGCTTCAAGACGCACTCGCGCAGCCTCTACACGCACATGCTCGGGGTCAAGCCGTTCGACGACATCTTCAAGGTCAAGGGGCAGCGCTGGCGCTGGCACGAAGGGACCTTGCACCACATGTTCACGGGCGGCTGGCTCTGGGTGATTCCGTTCAACAACCATCCGCGGTCGACCAACAACCTGGTGAGCGTCGGCCTGCAGCTCGACCCGCGTGTCTACCCGAAAACGGACATCCCCGCGCAGCAGGAATTCGACGAGTTCCTCGCGCGATTCCCGAGCATCGCGGCTCAGTTCCGGGACGCCGTGCCGGTGCGCGACTGGGTCAAGACCGACCGCCTGCAGTTCTCGTCGAACGCCTGCGTCGGCGACCGCTACTGCCTGATGCTGCACGCGAACGGGTTCATCGACCCGCTCTTCTCCCGGGGGCTCGAGAACACCGCGGTGACCATCCACGCGCTCGCGGCGCGCCTCATCAAGGCGCTACGCGACGACGACTTCTCCCCCGAGCGCTTCGAGTACATCGAGCGCCTGCAGCAAAAGCTTTTGGACCACAACGACGACTTCGTCAGTTGCTGCTACACGGCGTTCTCGGACTTCCGCCTATGGGACGCGTTCCACAGGCTGTGGGCGGTCGGCACAATCCTCGGGCAGTTCCGGCTCGTGCAAGCCCACGCGAGGTTCCGCGCGTCGCGCGACGAGGGCGACCTCGATCACCTCGACAACGACCCCCCGTACCTCGGGTACCTGTGCGCGGACATGGAGGAGTACTACCAGTTGTTCAACGACGCCAAGGCCGAGGTCGAGGCCGTGAGCGCCGGGCACAAGCCGGCCGAGGAGGCCGCGGCGCGGATTCACGCCCTCATCGACGAACGAGACTTCGCCAAGCCGATGTTCGGCTTCGGGTACTGCATCACCGGGGCCAAGCCGCAGCTCAACAACTCGAAGTACAGCCTGCTGCCGGCGATGAAGCTGATGTACTGGACGCAAACCCGCGCGCCGGCAGAGGTGAAAAAGTACTTCGACTACAACCCGATGTTCGCGCTGCTCAAGGCGTACATCACGACCCGCATCGGCTTGGCGATGAAGAAGTAGTCGGCCGACGATGACAGAAAAACCATGAACGACATTCAATTGGATCAAGCGAGCATCAAGAAGCGTCCCCCGGGGGCGTACGACGCGACTACGCGCCTGGCCGCGAGCTGGTACGTCGCGATGCGCTCGGACGCCCTCAAGGACAAGCCGACGGAGTTGACGCTCTTCGGCCGTCCCTGCGTGGCGTGGCGCGGAGCGACGGGGCGGGCTGTGGTGATGGACCGCCACTGCTCGCACCTGGGCGCGAACCTGGCTGACGGGCGGGTCAAGGACGGGTGCATCCAGTGCCCGTTTCACCACTGGCGGTACGACGAGCAGGGCCAGTGCGTTCACATCCCCGGCCACAACCAGGCGGTGCTCCGGCTGGAGCCCGTGCCGCGCGGGGCGCGCCAGCCGACGTTGGTCACCGTCGAGCGATACGGCTACGTGTGGGTCTGGTACGGCTCCCCGCAGCCGCTGCACCCGCTGCCTGAAATCGCCGCGGCCGACGTCGACAACGGCGACTTCATGCACCTGCACTTCGCGTTCGAGACGACAACGGCGGTCTTGCGGATCGTCGAGAACTTCTACGACGCGCAGCACGCGACCCCCGTGCACGCGCTCCCGGTCTCGGCCTTCGAGCTCAAGTTCTTCGACGATTGGCGCCGGTGGCCGGAGGTTGAGTCGCTGGCCCGGGCGGGCGCGTGGTTCGGTGCCGGGATCGACTTCACCGTGAACCGGTACTTCGGCCCCCTCGGCATGCTGTCGCGCGCGCTTGGCCTGAACATGTCGCAGATGAACCTGCACTTCGATGGCTACCCCGGCGGGTGCGTCATGACCGTTGCCCTGGACGGAAACGTCAAATACAAGCTGCTCCAGTGTGTGACGCCGGTGAGCGACGGCAAGAACGTCATGCACATGCTCATCTCGATCAAGAAGGTGGGCGGCGCCCTGCGCCGCGCGACCGACTTCGTGCTGTTCGGGCTGCAGACCAGGCAGGCAGCGGGGTACGACGTCAAAATCTGGAACGGGATGAAGCCGGACGGCGGCGGCGCGTACAGCAAGTACGACAAGCTCGTGCTCAAGTACCGTGCGTTCTACCGGGGCTGGGTCGACCGCGTCGCGAGTGAGCAGTGATGCGTGAAGCCGAGCCGGCCTTGGCCACGTCGCTCCGCCAGGCGCTCGCGAACCTGGCGAGCGGCGTCACGGTCATCACCGCGTACGGCGCGGCGGGCCCGCTTGGGCTCGCAGCCACCCGCTTCGTGTCGGCGAGGTATTCATGACTATCTGGCTGTTGCAACTCGTGCTGGTGATTGCGCTCTGCAACGTCTGCGGCCGCATTGCCGAACGGCTCGGCCAGTGCGCGGTCGTCGGCGAGATCGCGGCCGGCCTGCTGTTGGGGCCTTCGCTGTTCGGCGTGATAGCACCGGGTTTCTACGACCTGTTGTTCGGCCCAAGTGTGCTGTCAGCGATGGCGCAAGTCAGCGAAGTCGGCCTGATACTGCTGATGTTTCAGGTCGGCCTGCATATGGAGTTGGGCGAGACGCTGCGCGGCAAGCGCTGGCGCATGCCCGTCGCGATCGCAGCGGGCGGGCTCGTCGCACCGGCCGCGATCGGCATGATCCTCGCCATCGTCTCGAAAGACACGCTCGCCAGCGACGCGCCGGCGCTGCCCTATGTACTCTTCTGCGGTGTCGCACTTGCGGTATCGGCGGTGCCGGTGATGGCGCGCATCATCGACGACCTGGCGCTCAGCGCCATGGTGGGCGCACGGCACGCAATGTCTGCCGCGATGCTGACGGATGCGCTCGGATGGATGCTGCTTGCAACGATTGCCTCGCTATCGAGCGGGCCTGGCTGGGCATTTGCGCGCATGCTCCTCAGCCTGCTCGCGTATCTGCTGCTGTGCGCGCTCCTGGTGCGCTTCGTGGTTCGACCGGCGCTTGCGCGGCTCGCATCGACTGCGCATGCGGCGCGCGACCGCTTGGCCGTGTTGTTCTGCTTCGTAATAGTGTCGGCACTCGCGACGTCGCTGATCGGATTCCATAGCGCATTTGGCGCACTGGCGGCGGCGCTGTTCGTGCGGCGTGTGCCCGGCGTCGCGAAGGAGTGGCGCGACAACGTCGAAGGTTTCGTCAAGCTTGTGCTGATGCCGGTGTTTTTCGCGTATGCGGGGCTGCATGCGTCAATCGGCACGATCGACGACGCGGGATCATGGATGTGGTTCGGTGTATTCCTCGCAGGCGGATTCATCGGCAAGTTCGGCGGCAGCTATCTGGGCGCGCGTACCACCGGGCTTGCGCCACACGATGCGATGCTGGTGAGCTCGTTGATGAATACGCGCGGCTTGATGGAGCTGATCGTCCTGTCAATCGGCCTGCAGATGCAGATCCTTCCACCAAAGGTCTACACGATCCTCGTGGTGTTCGCGCTGGTGACGACGGCGCTGACCGCACCGCTGGTTCGATTCACGCTGCGCGTGCAATCGCGCGCAATGAGCCAACAGGCCGCCTGAGCCAGCTTGAGGGGAGAGATCACCATGAGTGCCGCCACCGAAACCAAGGCTCACGATTTGCTCGATGCCGAGGGCCGCGATGTCCGCGAACTGCGCAACGTGCTGGGGCAGTTCGCTACCGGTGTGACCGTGATCACCACGCGCATCGCCGACGGCCGCAACGTCGGTGTGACCGTCAACTCGTTCTCCTCACTGTCGCTGTCGCCGGCGCTGGTGCTCTGGAGCCTGGCACGCACGGCACCGAGCCTGAAGGCTTTTTGCTCGGCGAGCCACTTCGCCATCAACGTGCTGGGCGCGCACCAGCACCACTTGTCGGAGCAGTTCGCACGGGCAGCCGCTGACAAGTTCGCCGGTGTAGCTCATTCCTATGGCAAGGCGGGAGCCCCGGTGCTGGACGATGTGGTGGCAGTGCTGGTGTGCCGCAACGTCACCCAGTACGAGGGCGGTGACCACCTGATCTTCATTGGCGAGATCGAACAATACCGATACAGCGGCGCAGAACCGCTGGTCTTCCATGCAGGCCAGTACCGGGTTGCCGCCGCGCATCCGGCACTGGCGAGCTGACACTGCCGATCGTTTGCCGCAAAAGTTACCAGCCAGACCCTGCAGGCAAGCCATCGTCCAGAAAGGTATGCGATCCATAAACCCCACCTACCGTATGGCCGTGGTATGAAGTCAGGTATCCGAGTCGGATACATGCTCCACTTGAGTTCTTACCCCAAACAACCGGTCGGCTATCTGCCGACCTCGCTCCAGCCCTTCAGCCGTCAACCAAAT
>NZ_QHHP01000007.1:0-27515 GCF_003184125.1 Pseudomonas sp. RW409
GGCGGGTCGGGTTTTCCTGCGGGAGGTGATGCCACGGATGTTTCACCCAACACTGTTGCCGGCATTGGCGGCCCCGGGGCCGGTAGTCTTTATGGTGCGGGAGGGGGCATCTCCAGGTCCGGCACAACTTCCGGGGTGGCGGGAAAGATCGCCTACGGTTATGGCGCTGGCGGCAGCGGAGCGGGTGGCTATTACATCGCGGGTGCCGGTCTTGCCCAGCCAGGTGGCAATGGTGTGCCCGGTTTCATGCTGATCGAGTGGTGAAAATATGAGCAAACAAATTCTTTATTGCGTGACATCGGGGACGGTCATTGATTGGCAGGACCTTGATCAGTTTGCCTATGCCGCCCCCGCTCCGGCCATGAAGGTGCTGCTGGTCACTGCCGAACAATGGAAGCAGAAAGATGCGCTGCATTTCGTGCTGGATGGCGAACTGACTCGGGTCGATGTCCCTCCACCCTCCGCCGCTCACTACTGGGACGGTAGCCAGTGGTCGCTGGACTCCCTGAAGGCCGCGACCATCGCCGAACAGGAGGCGGAGCAACTTTGCCTGCGAGTGGACGCAGAGGCTGACACCGCCCGGCAGATGCTCGGCGGCGACCCGCTGCGTGCCATGGAGTATGCCCAGGTCGCCAGCGACGCTCAGGCTTTCAAGGAGGCCGGGTACCCCAAAAAGGCGGTGCCCCTCGCGGTAAGCGCCTGGGTAGTGAAAGGCCGTACCGCCAAGGCAGCAGCCGACCAGATTCTCGACAAGGCGGCCGAGCTCAGCGGCAAGCTGCTCGCACTTCGCACGCTGCGATTGCAGGCAAAAGAGCGCATCCGGGCTCAGGCCGGCAAGGGTAAGCAGGAGGCTGCGAAAGACGTCTGCGAGGCAGCGATCGAGGCGATTCGCAAGGTTGTCAGCGACTGAACTGGATTGCCGTGTTGCGTTTCAAGCAGCCGTTCAAGGCCGCTCAGCGGCCAGCGGTTCGGTGAGTTTCATTGTCGTGGCGCCTGCTCGCCATAGCGATCAGCGCGCGGCGTACTTCGTCGAAGTTGCCCGCAGCCTAGGTTATCTGAGCGCTTCTGTTATCGGGCTCCATGCGTCTTGCATGGGGCGCTCGATCATTTCGGTACCTGGAAGGCGCAATTCACTTGACCCCTCAACGCCGGCGGATGGTTGTCGCTGGGTCGGCGTTTCGGCCCCAGTGCTTCGTGACAGGCACTGGCAGCGCTCCGCAACACCTTATTCAACACAGTGCTCCGGCCCATGGGCTGGCGAACATCAATTATGACTAGAGAATAGAGCAATGGATTATCCAAAGAGCGTGCCCGGTGTCGGGTTGCTGAATGGGAAGTTTGTCGACGAAAACCCGGTGGCAGGTACCCCGGGATCATTGATTCCCGCTACCTGGGGCAATGCGGTTACCCAGGAAATCCTGAACGTCATCAAGTCGGCCGGTCTGGTCCCCGACGAGGCATCGACCACTCAGTTGCTGCAGGCGATACAGAGTTTCGCTGCCCGGGATTTCAAGGACTCCGTGCGTGTCGCCACCACGGGCTCCGTTGCCTTGAGCGGTCTGCAAGCCATCGATGGCGTGCAGCTCACGGTCGCCGATCGTGTGCTGGTCAAGGACCAGGCTAATGCAGCGCAGAACGGGCTTTATATCGTTTCGGCCAATTCCTGGTCACGAGCACCGGATGCAGCGCTGGATTATCAGGTGACCTCTAACTTTATTGTCGGGACGGATGAAGGGCAGGTTAACAAGTCGCGTATGTGGCAAATGACCACCCCAGGACCGATTACCATCGGTGCCACGCCCCTGGTTTTCGAACTGATGGCGGGTGCCACCGGTGTGGCTGCCGGGGAGTATCGGAAAGTAGTGGTCAATGCACGCGGCCAGGTCACATCGGGATCGAACCCGACCACCCTGGACGGTTATGCGATTACTGACGCTTACAGCAAAACGGCGACCAATACTCTGTTGGATGCCAAAATCAGTTCCGATGCTTGCTCTATTGCCGGTTTTGCCAGCGGCAACTCGGCAGCTCCTTATATGCGCAATAAGAATAATAACGAATATGTGGGGCTGGCCAGGGCTGCGACTACTTTGGGGGGGTATGGCATTACCGACGCATATACCTCGACTCAGGTTAATTCCTTTTTAGGTGAGCGTGTTCTAAGGGATGGGATTACCTATGCCGGTTTTGCAAGTAATGACCCGAACACTCCCTACTTCAGAAGGGCTTCCGATAATGGTGTTTATGCTCTTCAACTTAAGCTCGGCTACACCCCCGTACGCCAGGGTGGGGGGAATGGTCAGACTTCTAATATGGTAATGCTGGGCTGGTCCGACGGCTCGGGTCTCAAGGCGCAAGTCGATGCTACCGATCTTGGGGCTATCTGGACTGACCATATCGGTAACTGGAAGGCGGTAGCTGCGCAGGCCACGGCTGGCACAGGCGCGGTTGGCTCCTATGCGCTCTTGCTTGTTGGCGGCGGTGGCGGCACCGGGCCCAGCTCCCTTGTGGCGGGTGTGAATTGCAGGTACGCCGCTGCGGATGGCAATGACTGGGGCGGCGCACCTGCTGGCACCTGGCGAATTATGGGTGGGGTCAGAAATACAGACGGCGCCAGTTCCGACTCTACAACTCTATGCTTGAGGGTTTCTTGAGATGATGAAAGTACTAAGTGCTCATACACCTTGCTGGAATGACGTGGCGCATACAACGCTTAACCTGTATGTGACATTTGAAGATACCAAGGACTCTCTTGGCGAAATTATATTTACCGCCTCTCCAAATGACCCGGAGTCTCATGGTCGGGACTTGTTTGATCGTGCGGTGGCTTTGGAATTTGGTGATATCGCCGAGCCGGGGGTGGATATGATTAAGAGCAATGTGCTGTTACAACGCGCCGAGCTGACGGCTGTCGCCAATTCCGTGATCGAGAAGTTGCAGGCTGACTTGAATATCCTGCAGGACTCCGTGGAACTTGAAATTGCCACGGATAAGGAAATCGCAGCCTTGGCCAACAAGAAGGTCTCTCTGAGTGCCTGGAAAAAGTACCGGGTGCTGCTGTCGCGACTGCAAGAGCAAGAGGGGTTTCCAACGGTTGTCGAGTGGCCCGAGGCTCCTGGTGAGTGAGGCCAGCTTGCAGAGGTTTGCGTTGGAGGACTTTCATTCATGCTGATTACTGAACCCGCTTTGCGCCAGATCATGCCCAACGCCCGCTCCCAAGCGGGCGTTTTTATTTCTGCGCTTAACGCCGCCATGGTGCACCGCTATATCAATACGCCCAAACGCATGGCCGCCTTTCTCGCGCAGGTCGGTCATGAGTCGGGGCAGTTGCGTTATGTGCGGGAGCTGGGCAATGACCAGTACTTGAGCAAATACGACACCGGCAGCCTGGCGGCCCGTCTGGGCAATACCCCGGAGGCCGATGGCGACGGCCAGAGATACCGGGGTCGTGGCCTGATCCAGGTCACCGGTCGTAGCAACTACCGGCAATGCAGCCTCGGACTGTTCGGTGACGAGCGTTTGCTGGCGTTGCCCGAACTGCTGGAGCAGCCGCAATGGGCCGCCGAGTCGGCCGCCTGGTTCTGGCAGCAGAACGGCCTTAACGAGCTGGCCGACCGCGACCAGTTCAACAGCATCACCCGGCGGATCAACGGCGGCTTGAACGGGCTGGAAGATCGTCTGCAGCTCTGGGCGCGGGCGCGGGAGGTGTTATGCCAGCCTTCGGCCTGATGCCTCTGTCTTACCGGGCAATGGCTGTCGTCGTGCTGCTGGCCGTGGTGGCCGGCGTGGCCGGGACGCTGGCCTGGCAGGTCCAGGATTGGCGCTTTGGCCGGCAACTGGCGGAGCAGGCCAGGCTGTACGGTGAAGCGCTGAATCAGCTGAACCTGGCGGCCGCTGCCCGGCAGCGGGACGAGCAGGACAAACGCCTGGCCCTGGAGCAACAGCTGCAAGCCAGCGACCAAACCCATTACCGAGCCTTGAGCGATGCACAACGTGATCAAGGTCGCCTGCGCGACCGTCTTGCCACTGCTGATCTGCGCCTGTCAGTCCTCCTCGACGCCCACGACAGCGCCGCCGGCTGTACAGTGCCTGCCACCGCCGCCGCCGGCGGCCTGGTTCATGGAGCCCCGCGAGCCCGACTTGACCCGGCGCATGCTCAACGAATTGTCGGCATCACCGATGCCGGCGACCGGGGACTGATCGCCCTGCAGGCGTGCCAGGCCTACGTCAGGGCGCTGGGCCGCTAAACATTTTGATCCGCTGCGTGCCTTGCAAGCGCGCATCGCTCGTGTACGGTAAGACCTCCGCCAGCCCGATCAGGAGAGGACCGTGAACGAAATCACCCAGCTTGCCGCTGAACTTGGCCGACGCTTGCAGGTTCTGAATACCCACGTCACCACCGCCGAGTCCTGCACCGGTGGCGGGATTGCCGAGGCCATCACCCGCATTCCCGGGAGTTCGGCCTGGTTCGAGGCGGGTTATGTGACCTACTCCAATCGGCAGAAGACCCAGCAGTTGGGGGTGCCGGAAGCGCTGTTCGCTTCCGTCGGCGCGGTCAGCCGCGAAGTGGTCGAGGCGATGGTGCGGGGCGCGCAGGGCAAAAGCAGGGCGCGTTTTGCCGTGGCGGTCAGCGGCGTGGCCGGCCCGGATGGCGGCTCGCCGCAGAAGCCGGTGGGCACCGTATGGCTGGCCTGGGGCGTCGGAGAGGCAGTAACGGCCGAGTGCCGACACTTTGCCGGGAATCGGGACGAAGTCCGCCGACAAACGGTGAAGGCCGCGCTAGAGGGCTTGCTGCAACATGCCGCGGCAGAAATCTCAAAACAGGGGTAGGCGATCCACGAACGCTGTGGAATAATACTGGCTACTTATACAGGTGTTGGCCGTCAGGCCTTATTGATTACGTGAGGACTTTAATGGACGACAACAAGAAGAAAGCCTTGGCTGCGGCCCTGGGTCAGATCGAACGTCAATTCGGCAAGGGTGCCGTAATGCGTATGGGCGATCACGATCGCCAGGCGATCCCGGCCATTTCCACTGGCTCTCTGGGTCTGGACATCGCGCTCGGCATCGGCGGCCTGCCAAAAGGCCGTATTGTTGAAATCTACGGTCCGGAATCGTCCGGTAAAACCACCCTGACCCTGTCCGTGATTGCCCAGGCACAGAAGATGGGCGCCACCTGCGCCTTCGTCGACGCCGAGCACGCACTGGACCCGGAATACGCCGGCAAACTGGGGGTCAACGTTGACGACCTGCTGGTTTCCCAGCCGGACACCGGCGAACAGGCGCTGGAAATCACCGACATGCTGGTGCGCTCCAATGCCATCGACGTGATCGTGATCGACTCCGTGGCGGCACTGGTGCCCAAGGCCGAGATCGAAGGCGAGATGGGCGACATGCACGTGGGCCTGCAGGCCCGCCTGATGTCCCAGGCGCTGCGCAAGATCACCGGTAACATCAAGAACGCCAACTGTCTGGTGATCTTCATCAACCAGATCCGTATGAAAATCGGCGTGATGTTCGGCAGCCCGGAAACCACCACCGGCGGTAACGCGCTGAAGTTCTACGCCTCGGTTCGTCTGGACATCCGTCGTACTGGCGCGGTGAAGGAAGGCGACGAAGTCGTCGGTAGCGAAACCCGGGTCAAGATCGTCAAGAACAAGGTGGCTCCACCGTTCCGTCAGGCTGAATTCCAGATCCTGTACGGCAAGGGTATCTACCTGAACGGCGAGATCATCGATCTGGGCGTGCTGCACGGTTTCCTCGAGAAGTCCGGTGCCTGGTACAGCTACCAGGGCAACAAGATCGGTCAGGGCAAGGCCAACTCGGCCAAGTTCCTGCAGGACAATCCGGAAATCGGCAATGCCCTCGAGAAGCAGATTCGCGACAAGCTGCTGGCTCCAACCGCTGATGTCAAAGCTTCGCCGGTCAACGAGACCATCGATGACATGGCTGACGCGGATATCTGATCGATCCGATGACCGCCGTACTCGATACCCTCGTCGCGGTGCGGCGAACCGCAATGGACCTGCTCGCGCGACGCGAGCACGGTCGAGTCGAGCTGACGCGTAAACTGCGTCAGCGCGGCGCCTCTCCCGAGATGATCGAAACAGCCCTCGACCGTTTGACGGAAGAGGGGCTGTTATCCGAATCCCGCTACCTCGAAAGTTTCGTTTCCTATCGTGCCCGTTCCGGCTACGGCCCCATGCGTATTCGCGAAGAACTCAGCCAGCGCGGTTTGCAGCGTGCCGATATCGAACTCGCCCTGCGTGAGAGCGGTATTGACTGGCAGGCGCAACTGGAAGAGGTCTGGCAGCGCAAGTTTGCCGGGCATTTCCCGATAGATGCCAAGGAGCGTGCCAAACAAGGCCGCTTTCTGGGCTATCGGGGATATTCGATGGACATGATCGGCCGCTTGTTGAGCGGCCGAAGGGTGGACGACTGACCTGTAGGGCCCGCGAATTGAATGCGCAGGCCGCTGCATTTGCGCTCAAGTGACCTTGATCGGTTCTCTGCTGCGTTGTGACGTCCTGGCCTGATTTACCGCCCAGTTTTCCGGCAGGTTGATGAAGTCGATCAGCTCGCGCAAGCGACCATTGTCGCGGGCGTTGAAGGTGAACGACAGGCGTGCCAGATGGCTGAACTCCGGTTCGTTGTGTTCTTCCACGTTGTAAGCATGTTGATGGAAGCGATCGCTCAGGCACAGGTCGGCGAAAGCCGTCTGCATCTGCTCGAGCGCCGGTTCGCTGAGCTTGTGATTCATGCGAATGACAAACTGATGTTTCAGCCAGCGACTGGAGTGGAAGTTGCTGTAGAACTGGTTGATTTCCTCCACCGCCTCCTCGGTGTTATGCGCCAGGCGCATCAGCTTCATGTCGGTTGGCAGGATGTAGCGGTTGTTCTCGAGCTGGTTGTGGATAAAGTCCAGCGCCCCTTGCCAGAAGGTTCCTCCCGGGACATCCAGCAGCACTACCGGTACCAGCGGGCTCTTGCCGGTCTGGATCAGGGTCAGTACTTCCAGCGCCTCATCGAGCGTGCCAAAGCCACCCGGGCATAACACCAGGGCATCGGCTTCCTTGACGAAGAACAGCTTGCGGGTAAAGAAGAAGTGGAAGGACAGCAGGTTCTCTGTACCGTCCACCGTCGGGTTCGCATGCTGCTCGAAGGGCAGGGTGATATTGAACCCCAGGCTGTGATCGCGACCGGCACCTTCGTGGGCCGCCGCCATGATGCCGCCGCCGGCACCGGTGATGACCATCAGGTCGGAGCGGGCCAGGGCTGCGCCCAGTTCTCGCGCCAGGCCATACAGCGGGTGTTCGATCGGTGTACGCGCGGAGCCGAATACCGTCACCTTGCGTCGCCCCTTGAACTGTTCCAGTACGCGGAAAGCATGTTCCAGTTCGCGCAGGGCCTGCAGGGTGATTTTCGCGTTCCAGCGATTGAGGTCGTCCTGGGCCATGCGCAGGACGGTGAGAATCATGTCGCGATAAAGAGGGATGTTGGGGCTGTTGGGGGCGATCAGGTTGAGTTGTTCTTCGACCTTGCTGAGATCGATACCGTTGCTCTGAAAATGACGACTGAGGAGGTCATTCGGTTCGTAAGGCATTCAACTTCTCCTTCTGCACAGAACCTTTGACACGAACGAAGCATTCGTTGGCATCCCGACACTGCATGTGTCGCTGTCAGCCCGGCTTTGGCGGCTGATTCGCCAGGGTGGAAAAACCCTGTCGTGGCCAGCGGGCCATCCATACAGGTTCTGCTATTCCTTGATTTAGAAAGCATGTGCACTGCAAGACGCGCTTGGGCAGCCTCCGGATCTACCCAGGAAAATTCAGCATGAACACTTTGAAATCTAGACCTTCATGATGATTCGCGCTGACTTGATCATGGCCCTTGAAAGTCGGGGCTGGCAATCACTTATTGCCGCAGGCGCGCAGTGTTTTCACCGCTTGTCTGAACGAGTACCAACCAGTGGGGGCTCTGATTTACTAAGTTACAGCGCCAGCAAGACAGCTTGGCGTCAAAGGGCAGGATGCACGGGACGGGGTTGTCGCGCAGGTAATGGCGAGTGGGGGCACGGAGGCTGGTCATGCACAAAGTCGTGCTGGATATAGATGCGCAGCTGTATCAACTGCTGAAGTCAGCGGCAGACGCCAATCATCTGACTCTTGAAGAGGAATGCCGACTCCGGCTTGAAGGTGGGGAGCGCCGTTCGAGCTACTTGCAGGCCCTGTTGGCGGAGCTGCGGGCCGATGATCAACAGCGGCGCGCAGCAGGGCACTGAATTACTTTTTCTTCTTCGCCGGGGCCGGGCAGTCCGACTCCTGGAAGCGCGCCGAAGCGACCGGGCGGTTGGTGCGGTTTTCGGTGAATTCGTAGCGCATGATTGCGCCCTTGGCCATCAGCTTGCGGTAGTTCGGGTCACGACAAACGCTGGCGCCCAGTTGCAGGTAGACCGCCTTGGGGTTGGCGCGCATTTTTTCAGCGTGTTCGGCCTGGACGCTGAGGTGGTTGATCAGTTCCTTGCCTTCGACGGTATAACCCTGGTCGAGGATGTTCTCGTTGACTTCCCGAGGGGTGCCGACGTTACTTTCCTCGGCGGTTTTCTGCAGGGTCTTGTTCAGTTCGAAGTCTTGCAGCGATGCAGCCTGAGCACTGAACGGCAAGGCCAGCAGAAGGGCGGCGGTGGGAACGATAAAGCGCAACATGAAACTCTCCTGGTTCAGTGACTGATGCTTCGACCAGTCACGCGACTGTGCGTTCAGTGGCGGCGAATTATAGGGGAGCGAGGGTAGGCGGTACAGGTTTGAGCAGAGAGCTCTGATAAACTTGTGCGAATTTTCAGCTTTCCGAGTTCCTTTCGTGTCGATTCCTTCTTTCTGTCAGGGCGGCTTCTAATGAGTCACGCCGTTTCCCGCCTGCGTGCCCAACGTCTTGCGCGTGCGGTCAGGCCTTTTACTGCCCGTGGTTCCCGGGCGGAACGCTGTGCGGGCTGTCGGGTGATTCCCAGCCACTGCATGTGCGCCTGGCGCCCCAAGGTTTCCGCGCAGTCGGCGATGTGCCTGATCATGCACGACGTCGAACCCATGAAGCCAAGCAATACCGGCTGGCTGATCGCCGATGTCATAGAAGACACCATGGCGTTCCCCTGGTCACGGACGGAAGTCGACCCACAATTGCTGGCCTTGCTGGCCGATCCCCAGTGGCAGCCTTATGTGGTGTTCCCCGGAGAGTTCGTCGCGCCAGAGCGGGTGGTGAGCGAAGTCCGCCTGGAGGCGGGCAAGCGCCCGCTGTTTATCCTGCTGGATGCGACCTGGAGCGAAGCGCGCAAGATGTTTCGCAAGAGCCCCTATCTAGAGCACTTGCCGGTATTGAGCCTGGAGCCGGAACAGTTGTCGCGCTACAAGCTGCGGCGCTCCAAGCGCGATGACCATTTCTGCACCGCGGAGGTTGCGGCGCTGTGCCTGGAACTGGCCGCCGACCGGCAGGCCGGCGAAGTGCTGGATGCTTACCTGGATGTGTTCAGCACCCATTACCTGTCGGCCAAGTTCCAGCTTGAGATCGACCCTGATGACGAGACGCACACGCGCCTCAAGCCTTTTCTGTAAAGCCTGAGGCAGGGGTTGGAGTTTTTCCGGCCAGAGTTGTGCCACCAGTATCGCGCTCAGCATCGAGGCACAGTCGCGCAGGGCGCGGGCTTTGCGTGATGGCACTCTTATTAGTTAGCAAGCTAAGATGCTGCACGGCCCGAAGCTTGACCACCCCGGCTTCGCTGGGCATGCTTGGCGCCGATTAGGGCGCGACCGATCCTTGAAACGCCGCATTTTCGGGCTCTTGGCGTTGATCGTGCTCTTTGGGTGCAGCATTCTGGCTGACACCTGTGTTGCCTTGGCGAGGACCGAATGCATCGGTTCTCCCATAAAAAACAGGATCATTTGAAAAATGGCCACATACGAAATCCTGATTGCCGATGACCACCCCCTCTTTCGTAGCGCACTGCACCAAGCGGTGACCCTGGGCCTCGGCCCGGATGTCCGTCTGGTGGAAGTGGCGAGCATTGCCGAACTGGAAGCCCGCCTGACCGAAAAGGCTGATTGGGACCTGGTGCTGCTGGACCTGAACATGCCTGGTGCTTACGGTTTTTCCGGCCTGGTGCTGTTGCGCGGTCAGTACCCGCAGATTCCGGTGGTGATGGTGTCGGCACAGGAAGAAGCATCCGTGATGGTGCGTTCACGTGAATTTGGCGCCAGTGGTTTTATTCCCAAGTCCAGTTCTCTCGAAGTCATTCAACAGGCCGTGCGCAGTGTGCTCGACGGCGATGTCTGGTGGCCGCCGCAGGCCTTCGAACAGGTCAGCGTCTCCGCTGAGGCCAAGGCGGCCAGCGAAGGCCTGGCGAGCCTGACGCCACAACAGTTCCGCGTGCTGACCATGGTCTGCGAAGGTTTGCTGAACAAGCAGATCGCTTATGAACTGAGCGTTTCGGAAGCGACCATCAAGGCCCACGTGACGGCGATCTTCCGTAAGCTGGGGGTGCGTACCCGCACTCAGGCGGCACTGCTCCTGCAACAACTTGAGTCAATTTCCAGCCAGTAACCGGCTATTTCTTCACGCTTTTTTGACTTTGGTTGAACTAGCTTTCCCATTCCTTATTGTTCTAGTTGCCTAATTTATGTCGCCTTTCAAAGGTCAAACCGGTCTTAAACGCATCCTCAATGCCTCGGGATACTCCCTCGATGGCCTGCGGGCCGCCTTCACCGGCGAAGCTGCGTTTCGTCAGTTGGTGCTGCTCAACGCGATTCTGATCCCCGTGTCTTTCCTGCTGAATGTCAGCCGGGTCGAGCGGGCGTTGCTGATCGCGGTCTGCCTGTTGGCATTGATTGTCGAATTGCTCAATTCGGCGGTCGAGGCGGCGATCGACCGCATCTCCCTGGATCGCCATCCACTGTCGAAAAATGCCAAGGACATGGGCAGCGCCGCGCAACTCGTGGCCTTGAGCATGATCACTGTGGTCTGGGCCGTGATCCTGATCTAGGGAATGCTCGGCAGCACGATCTCGTCGCTGCGCTGCACTCCGGCGGTAAAGGAGCGGCAGAGCTCGAGGAACTCGCGCATCGCCGAGGTCTGGTACTTCTGTTTGTGCCAGATGAAGTAGAACTGCCGGGCCAGGTCCAGGTCCGGCGTCTCTACCGGGACCAGGCTGCCGCGGCGAAAGGCGTCGCGCAGCGCCAGTCTGGAAATGCAGCCAATCCCCAACCCTGACTCCACTGCGCGCTTGATTGCTTCGGTGTGTTCCAGTTCGAGCCGGATATTCAGCGCGCTGCGGTGATGACGCATGGCCTGGTCGAAGGTCAGGCGCGTGCCCGAGCCCTGTTCGCGCAGAATCCAGGCCTCGTGGGTCAGCTCCTCCATGCTCGCATGGCCGCGTTTGGCCAAGGGGTGTTGTGGCGCGCAGAACACCACCAGCTCATCCTCGACCCAGGTTTGCACTTCGATGTCCGGGTGGCTGCAGTCGCCCTCGATTAGACCCAGATCAATTTCGTAGTGGGCGACCTGTTGCACGATATGCGCAGTGTTCTGCACATGGAGTTTGACCTGGCTCTCGGGGTGGACTTGCATGAAGCTGCCGATCAACAGGGTCGCCAGGTAGTTGCCGATGGTCAGGGTCGCGCCCACCGACAACGAGCCGAAGCCGGATTTGCCGTTGAGCAGGTCTTCGATTTCCTTGGCCTGGTCCAGCAACGCCACCGCCTGGGGCAGCAGCTGTTTGCCCAGGGCGTTGAGGCTCAGGCGTTTGCCGGCGCGATCGAACAACTGGCAACTGGATTGCCGTTCGAGCTCGGTGATCGAAGTGCTCGCCGCGGATTGGGAAAGGGCCAGCAGGCCGGCAGCACGAGAAACGCTCTCTTGCTGGGCGACGGCGACGAATACTTGCAGTTGACGGAGAGTGAATCGCATATCGATATAACCGATAACCCTTATCTTAATAATCCAGTTAACAGATATTGTCGCCGCCATTAGAATGCTGTGCAATTGCGCTCGGCTCGCCTGTCAGAGCGTGCGCTGACAACTTTCCAGGAGTCCCCCGTACATGAGCAACATGAACCACGAGCGTGTCCTCAGTGTTCACCACTGGAACGACACTCTGTTCAGCTTCAAGTGCACCCGCGATCCGGGCCTGCGCTTCGAGAACGGTCAGTTCGTGATGATCGGCCTGCAACAACCCAACGGCCGCCCGCTTATGCGCGCTTACTCGATTGCCAGCCCGAACTGGGAAGAGCATCTCGAGTTCTTCAGCATCAAGGTTCCCGATGGTCCGCTGACTTCCCAGCTGCAGCATTTGAAGGAAGGCGACGAGATCATCATCAGCAAGAAGCCTACCGGTACCCTGGTACTGGACGACTTGAAGCCTGGCAAACACCTGTACCTGCTCAGCACCGGCACCGGCCTGGCGCCGTTCATGAGCGTCATCCAGGATCCGGAAACCTACGAGCGTTTCGAGAAAGTGATCCTGTGCCACGGCGTGCGTTACGTCAACGAAGTCGCCTACCGCGAGTTCATCACCGAGCACCTGCCACAGAACGAGTTCTTCGGCGAAGCGCTGCGTGAAAAACTGATCTACTACCCGACCGTGACCCGCGAGCCGTTCGAGAACGAAGGCCGCCTGACCGACCTGATGCGCAGCGGCAAGCTGTTCAGCGACATCGGTCTGCCGCCGATCAACCCGCAGGACGACCGCGCCATGCTGTGTGGCAGCCCGAGCATGCTCGAGGAGACCAGCGAAGTGCTCAACAGCTTCGGCCTGACCGTTTCGCCACGCATGCGCGAGCCGGGTGACTACCTGATCGAGCGCGCCTTCGTCGAGAAGTAAGCGACTCGCAGCACAGAAAAAGCCCGCGTTGCCTGAGAAGGCAGCGCGGGCTTTTTCGTTTCCGGCCGGCTGTCAGCGCGCTGGAACCACTTCCAGGACCTGGATCAGGCCCGGCTGCGGATAGTGCCAGCGCACGTCCAGGTCCCAGAATTGCGCGCCGTATTCACGCTCTGGAGTGGGTGTCTGGTAGGCCGGGCGCGGGTCCTGGGCCAGGCATTGTTCGATCAGCTCCACCAGCGGCTCCTGCAGGCGTTGAGCGTGCGTATGGGCCTGTTGCAGGGCATTGTCGCTCCATTGCACCGGGATCAGCTCCGGTGCCGCGCTGGCGATGCTATTGCTCGCGCTGTCGATGATGTCGGCATAGGGCACGTAGGGCTTGATATCGAGAATCGGCGTGCCGTCCAGCAGGTCGATGCCGGAGATCCACAGGCGATTGGCCTCGACTTTGTCCAGCTTGACCACCGACTGGCCGATGCCGTTGGGGCGGTGAGTGGCGCGGGTGGCGAATACGCCCATGGACTTGTTGCCGCCCAGGCGCGGCGGGCGGACCTTGAGCCGCGGTTTGTCTTCCAGCGCCTGGTGAAACAGGAACAGCAGCCAGATGTGGCTGACCTGTTCCAGGCCCTGCACCGCGTCGCCCTGGTCGAAGGGCGCCACCAGCTCCAGCACGCCACGGGCCGCCGGGGCCAGTTGCGGCTGGCGCGGGATGGCGAACTTTTCCTTGAAGCAGGAGCGTACGAAGCCGATGGGGGAAACGCTGTAGGTCATGGTCTGGGGTCGAGACGGGGTAGGGGCCGCCATGATAACCCGCGTTGACCTGTAGCCGCTGCCGCAGGCTGCGGCTACAGGTGGAGTCAGAGGCTGAACCCACCATCCAGCGGAATGATATTCCCGGTCATATAGGCCCCGGCGGTGCTCGCCAGGCTGATGGCCAGGGCAGCCATTTCCTCCTCGCGGCCCCAGCGTTTCATCGGGATCAGCGCCGTATCCTCGGCCAGGGCCTGCTCGTCGTTGCCGATATGCTGGGTCATCTTGCTCGGAAAGCGCCCGGGGGCGATCACGTTGACGTTGATGTGCTGGCTGACCAGTTCGCGGGCGAGGATCCGCGACAGCTGGTGCAGCGCCGCCTTGCTCGGGCCATAGGCGTACGCCTGTTCGCCAAAGGACGAGATCCCGGCCACCGAGCCGATATTGATGATGCGCGCCGGATTGGCCGCGGAGCCAGCCTTGCGCAATAGCGGCAGGAATTGCTGGATGCAGTTGAACACCGAGGTCACGTTCAATTGCATGACCTTTTCCCAGCCCTTGACCGGGTAGCTTTCCAGCGGCGCGCCCCAGGTGGTGCCGGCGTTGTTCACCAGGATATCCAGTCGATCGACCTGGGCTTCGAGGCGGGAGACGAGTTGCTGGATGCCTTCCTCGCTCGCCAGGTTGGCGGACAGGGCATGGCAACTGCCCAGGGCCCCGAGCTCCGTCGCGGTCTGCTGGCAGGCCTCGGCATCGCGGGCACAGACATAGACAGTGGCGCCGGCCTCGACAAAGGCCTTGGCGATCATCTTGCCGATGCCGCGGGTGCCGCCGGTCACCAGGGCGGTACGGCCTTGCAGGGAAAAGTAGGGATGCATGGCGAATCCTGAGGGCTGAGGGTCAGTGCATACCCTAGTCGTCAGTCGCGATGAGCGGAGCCATTATTGTGCGGAGGAATGAAGGGTCATGCATGGCGGTGGCCGAGGGTGGCCACCGCGGATCGAGGGGCAATCAGCCGCGAATGCGCAGGGTCAGGCCCTTGAGGAAGTTGCGCAGCAACTGGTCGCCGCACGGGCGGTAGTTGGTGTGGCCGAACTTGCGGAACAGCGCGCTCAGCTCGGGCTTGGACACCGGGAAATCGGCGGCCTTGAGGATGGCGTGCATGTCGTCTTCCTTCAGCTCGAAAGCGACCCGCAGCTTCTTCAGGATGATGTTGTTGGTCACCGGCAGTTCGATCGGCAGCGGCGGACGGCTTTCGTCCTTGCCACGCTTGAAGATCACCAGGCCGTCGAGGAAGTGCGCCATGACCTCGTCCGGGCAATGCACGAAACCTTCTTCTTCGTCCTTTTTCAGGTAGCCGACGATGTCGTTCAGGCTCACTTCAAAGCCGGTGAGCTTGATGATCTCGACGACCTTCT
This sequence comes from Pseudomonas sp. RW409, assembly GCF_003184125.1. Classification (NCBI taxonomy): domain Bacteria; kingdom Pseudomonadati; phylum Pseudomonadota; class Gammaproteobacteria; order Pseudomonadales; family Pseudomonadaceae; genus Pseudomonas; species Pseudomonas sp. RW409. Next base: position 15,031 of record NZ_QHHP01000007.1, read on the forward strand.
TGTCGCTGATGTCGAGCATGTAGCGCACGCTGCGCAGTACATCGTTATGAATCATGTCTACAGTCCTGGTCTGTTCACGTTGAGCGCCGCAGGCAAGCGCGGCGTCTGAATGGGTGTCGGCCTAGAATTTCTCTTTGGCGGACAGGTAGCGCCATTGCCCGACCGGCACCTTGCCGATGGAAACCCCACCGATACGGATGCGGCGAATGGCAACCACCTTCAGGCCTACCGCTTCGCAGAGCTGGGCGATCACGCCCGGTTGCGGGTTCTTCATGGCGAAGCGCAGGCGGTTTTCGTTCTGCCAGCTGGCCTTGACCGGCGGCAGTTCCCGGCCCTTGTAAGTCAGGCCGTGGTTCAGGCGGTTGAGGCCGTGGGCGACCATCTCGCCTTCCACCTCGACCACGTATTCCTGCTCGATCTTGGCCGCATCGGCGGTCAGCTTGCGCAGGATCTTCCAGTCCTGGGTGAACACCAGCAGGCCGCTGGCGTTGGCTTGCAGGTCGGCGCTGGCGGTCAGGCGCAGGAAGTGGCCCTTGAGCGGCCGTTTGCCGAAGCGGTGTTCCTCGGACAGGCTGGCGGCGCCCAGCGACTGCATGGCGCTGTCGACGTCCTGGCCGGCCGGCACGTTCAGCAGCAGGGTCACCGGCTCCGGCGCGGTGGCCTTGGCCTGCGGGTCGAGCTCGACTTTCTGGGTGTCGACCTTGAACTGCGGCTCGTCGATGACCTCGCCATCCACGGTGACCCAGCCGCCCTCGATGAACAGCTCAGCCTCCCGGCGGGAGCAGCCGACGAGTTCGATGAGGCGTTTGGAGAGACGAATCGGGTCAGTCATGACAGGGGCCGTAACAAAAGGGGGCAGGCATTGTACCTGCCCGGCGCCGGTTAATCGCGGGTCCATTTGCCCGCTGTGGCTTTTAGCCGCGCAGTGCCTGCTGCTGGGGCTGTTTCAGACGCATGTGCAGCAGCGGGTAGGGCTGGCCCATGCCGTCGTGCTCGGAGCGGCCGATGATCTCGAAGCCCTGCTTGAAGTAGAAGCCCAGGGCTTGCGGGTTCTGCTCGTTGACGTCCAGCTCGTCGGCGTTCAGGTGTTCGATGGCGTACCTGAGCAATTGCTTGCCCAGGCCCTGGCCACGATGGTCGGGATCGATGAAGAGCATTTCGATCTTGCCGGCGGCGACCCCGGCGAAGCCGGTGATGTGCTGGCGCTGGTCCCGGGTGCAGATCAGCATCACCGCATCCAGATAGCGGTTCAGCACCAGGTTTCTCAGCAGTTCGATGTAGCTGTCCGGCAGGAAGTCGTGGGTGGCGCGCACCGAGGCTTCCCAGACCCGGGTCAGTTCCGGGTAGTCGCTGTGTTTCGGGGTATGGATGACCGAATGATGGCGCATGCCGCCTGCTCCTGTGTGGTGACGCATCCGTGGTCCTGAGCAAACGATAGACGTAAAAAAGCCCCGCATCTCGCGAAGAGAGCGGGGCTGTGCGGTTTTTTACGCCTTACAGGACTTCGGCCCAGAGGTCGTATTCGTCGGCGTCGGTCACCCGGCACCAGACCTTGTCGCCTGGCTTGAGGTCGCCGGCACCGTCGATGAACACGTTGCCGTCGATTTCCGGGGCGTCGAAGAAGCAGCGGCCCACGGCGCCCTGTTCGTCGACTTCATCGATCAGCACTTCGATTTCCTTGCCGATGCGCTGTTGCAGGCGCGCCGAGCTGATTTCCTGCTGGTGCGCCATGAAGCGCTCCCAACGGTCCTGCTTGACCTCGTCCGGGACCACTTCCAGGTCCAGGTCGTTGGCCGGCGCACCTTCCACCGGCGAGTACTGGAAGCAGCCGACGCGGTCGAGCTGGGCTTCGGTCAGCCAGTCGAGCAGGTACTGGAAGTCTTCTTCGGTTTCGCCGGGGAAGCCGACGATGAAGGTCGAGCGGATGATCAGCTCGGGGCAGATCTGGCGCCAGTTCTTGATTCGGGCCAGGGTCTTGTCTTCGAAGGCCGGGCGTTTCATGGCCTTGAGCACTTTCGGGCTGGCGTGCTGGAACGGGATGTCCAGGTACGGCAGGATCTTGCCGGCGGCCATCAGCGGGATCAGCTCGTCGACGTGCGGGTACGGGTAGACGTAGTGCAGACGGACCCAGACGCCCAGGGTGCTGAGGGCTTCGCACAGCTCGGTCATGCGGGTTTTCACCGGCGCGCCGTTCCAGAAACCGGTGCGGTACTTGACGTCGACGCCGTAGGCGCTGGTGTCCTGGGAAATCACCAGCAGTTCCTTGACTCCGGATTTGACCAGGCGCTGGGCCTCGTCCAGCACATCGCCGACCGGGCGGCTGACCAGCTTGCCGCGCATCGACGGGATGATGCAGAAGCTGCAGCTGTGGTTGCAGCCTTCGGAAATCTTCAGGTACGCATAGTGACGCGGGGTCAGCTTGATGCCTTGTGGCGGTACCAGGTCGATCAGCGGGTTGTGGTCCTGTTTCGGCGGCACCACTTCGTGCACCGCGCTGACCACTTGCTCGTACTGCTGCGGACCGGTCACGGCCAGCACGCTCGGGTGCACGTCGCGGATATTGCCTTCTTCCACGCCCATGCAGCCGGTGACGATGACCTTGCCGTTTTCCTTGATGGCTTCGCCGATCACTTCCAGGGATTCGGCCTTGGCCGAGTCGATGAAACCGCAGGTGTTGACCACCACGACGTCGGCGTCCTGGTAGGTGGACACCACGTCATAACCTTCCATACGCAGTTGCGTGAGGATGCGCTCGGAATCGACCAGCGCTTTCGGGCAACCCAGGGAAACGAAGCCGACCTTGGGGTTGGCTGGCGCGGTAGGGGTGGACATGTCTAACCTCGGTATAGGTGTCGGGTCGCTCGGCGATCTGGATAAAACCGCTGGCGACGAACGGGCGCTAGGGGCGCCTCTGATCAAAAAGTGCGCAATTCTAGCGACGGCTGGCGCACTTGACCAGCTTTATGCAGGGAAATACGACGAGTGCTGCGTTATGCTTCGCGCCGTTGCGCCCGGGTGAATTCTTATAGTCAATAGAACGTCTGTAACTGTAAGTAAAAGGGTGCATGCTGCATGGGCATTCACGAGAGTCTTGCAAGCTTAGCGTTGTCTTGAATGTCATGCCTTTTATAAGAAGCCCCGATCTGGGTAGTAGGAGTGGTGGATGGGTCAGGCAAGTAGTCAGGCGGTAGGCAGCGAGCATTCCAGGGCCAGGCCCCTGGGGATGCTGGTGGCGGCGGTCGGGGTGGTTTATGGCGACATCGGGACCAGCCCGCTTTATACCTTGAAGGAGGTATTCGCGGGGCATTACGGGGTTCCGGTCAACCACGACGGTGTGTTCGGCATTCTTGCATTGATCTTCTGGTCGCTGATCTGGGTGGTCTCGATCAAATACGTGTTGTTCATCCTGCGGGCCGACAACCAGGGCGAGGGCGGCATCATGGCCTTGACCGCCCTGGCCCGGCGGGCGTCGACGCCCTATCCGAGGCTGCGGGTGGTTCTGGTCATCCTGGGCCTGATCGGCGCGGCCTTGTTCTACGGCGACAGCATGATCACCCCGGCGATTTCCGTATTGTCGGCGGTAGAGGGGCTGGAGATTGCCTTCGACGGGCTCGAGCACTGGGTCGTGCCGATGGCGCTGATCGTGCTGGTGGCGCTGTTTCTGATCCAGAAGCACGGTACCGATCGCATCGGCAAGCTGTTCGGACCGGTGATGGTCCTGTGGTTCGTGACCCTGGGTGGGCTGGGGGTCTACGGCATCGCCCAGCATCCGGAAGTGCTGCAGGCGCTGAACCCGGTCTGGGGTGTGCGGTTCTTCATCGTGCATCCGGGCATGGGCGTGGCCATTCTGGGCGCCGTGGTGCTGGCGTTGACCGGTGCCGAAGCGCTGTACGCCGACATGGGCCACTTCGGTCGCAAGCCGATCGCCCGCGCCTGGTTCGCCCTGGTGCTGCCGGCGCTGGTGCTCAACTATTTCGGCCAGGGCGCCTTGCTCCTGGAGAACCCGGAAGCGGCGCGTAACCCGTTCTATCTGCTGGCACCGAGCTGGGCCCTGATCCCGCTGGTGGTGCTGGCCACACTGGCCACGGTGATTGCCTCCCAGGCGGTGATCTCCGGTGCGTTCTCCCTGACCCGCCAGGCGATCCAGCTGGGTTATATCCCGCGCATGTACATCCAGCACACTTCCAGCGCGGAGCAGGGGCAGATCTACATTGGCGCGGTGAACTGGGCGCTGATGGTCGGTGTGATCCTCCTGGTGCTGGGCTTCGAGTCTTCCGGCGCACTGGCTTCGGCCTACGGCGTGGCGGTGACCGGGACCATGCTGATCACCAGCATCCTGGTGTCGGCGGTGATGCTGTTGCTATGGAAGTGGTCGCCGGTGCTGACGGTGCCGATCCTGGTGGGCTTCCTGCTGGTGGACGGGCTGTTCTTCGCCGCCAACGTGCCGAAAATCTTCCAGGGCGGTGCTTTCCCGGTAGTGGCGGGGATTGTGCTGTTCGCCCTGATGACCACCTGGAAGCGCGGCAAGGAACTGTTGATGGAGCGCCTCGGTGAGGGCGCGTTGCCGCTGCCGATCTTTATCAACAGCATCCGTGTGCAGCCGCCGCATCGGGTGCAGGGCACCGCGGTGTTCCTCACTGCACGCTCCGACGCCGTGCCCCATGCGCTGTTGCACAACCTGCTGCATAACCAGGTGCTGCACGAGCAAGTGGTGTTGCTGACCGTGGTCTATGAAGACATCCCACGGGTGCCGACGCAACGGCGCTTCGAGGTGGATTCCTATGGCGAAGGCTTCTTCCGGGTGATCCTGCACTTCGGTTTCACCGACGAGCCGGACGTGCCTGAAGCGCTGAAACTGTGCCACCTGGACGAGCTGGACTTCAGCCCGATGCGCACCACCTACTTCCTCAGCCGCGAGACGGTCATCACCTCCAAGATCGTCGGCATGGCGCGCTGGCGCGAGACGCTGTTCGCCTTCATGCTCAAGAACGCCAACGGCAACCTGCGCTTCTTCAAGCTGCCGGTGAACCGGGTGATCGAGCTGGGGACGCAGATCGAGATGTAAGCTGGCGCGACAGCAGAAGCCCCCGTCACCTCAGTGGTGACGGGGGCTTTTTTGTGGTTCTTCACGGAATACCGGGAAAGACGCTCTTGATCTTCATGAAAAAGAATTCGCTATCCCGGTAACCGTACGCCATTCGTTTGATGACCTTTATTCGATTGTTTATTCCTTCCAGCTGACCGGTGTGCATCGGCCAGCGAACGCGGCTGACGATGCCCCGCCAGTAACTCTTTAGCCGTTTGGCGAACTGGATCAGTGCCGGTATTTCGCTTTCATGAGCATGGCGCAACCATTGCTTCCAGGCCGATCTCCAGCTCCAAGCGGTATTCGGCGTCCAGAGCGTTTTGAGTTCAGCCTTCATCAAGTAGACCGTCATCAACGCTTGGTTGGCCGCCAGTAAATCCTGCAAGTGAACCTGTTGTTCCGGCGTTTTCAGATTCTGTGGATTGCGTAGCAGTAGCCATCGCGCTTGCTTGATGACCTTACGAGCAGGCTTGTCGTGGCGTAGTCGATTAGCCTCGTCAACGCGGACCCGATCAATCACCTCTCGGCCATATTTGGCCACCACATGGAAGAGGTCGTAGACCACGCGCGCTTTGGGGCAGTGCCGGCGAACCTCCAGGTCAAAAGCGGTGTTCATGTCCATCGCCACCGCTTCGATTCGGGCGCAACCCTCTGGTCCCAACTCTTCGAAGAACGGCCTGACCGCCGCACGGCTGCGGCCTTCGCCGATCCACAGCACTCGTCGTGTATCCGCATCCAGCACCACACTGGCGTAACGATGGCCCTTGAACAGAGCGAACTCGTCCATCACCAGACGCCGTGGTTGCGCCTTCGGCAGATCGCTCAATGCCGTTTGCAAGGCGCGACGCTCTAGCAGCCGAACGGTGTCCCAATGCAACCCAAACAGTTGAGCCACGTGTAACGTGGGAAGGCGTTCGCAGGCTTGAATCACCGCATCGGCCAAGCGGCGCGTCATACGGGCATAGCGATCCAGCCAACTGACAGTCTCCATGCGTTTGCCGCAGTCACGACAGCCAACACGTCTGAGCAAAACGCTGAGGCGCACTGCACGGCCGAGAATGGGCAAATCACGAACGACTCGCTCGCAATACTCGTGAGTGGTTGAACAGGGCTTTTGGCATCCACCACAGGAAGGGAATCGGGTGGTGTGGGGCGTCAGATCGATCTGTAGGGCATCACCATCAGGCTTGATCGTGACGACAGAAAAGCCCTCCCAAAAAGGAAGGAAAGTATTAATATCGTGCATAAGAACGCCGGTTTTTTAGATGTGTTTGCTCGCACGAACATCATCAATCAAATCGGCGTTCTTGTTTCTGTGTTTCCCGGAATTCCGTGAAGAACCATAAAAAAGCCCTGAGCAAGTCAGGGCTTTTTTATCTTTCGTTGTGCCGATTCAGATCGAGATCGGCACAGGGCAGGAGCTCGGAATCAATCCCAGCTCAGCGCGCCGCCAGTCTGATACTCGATCACCCGAGTCTCGAAGAAGTTCTTCTCTTTCTTCAAGTCCATGATTTCGCTCATCCATGGGAACGGGTTGGTGGTGCCTGGGTATTCTTCTTTCAGGCCGATCTGCGACAGGCGACGGTTGGCGATGAACTTGAGGTAGTCCTCCATCATCGCTGCGTTCATGCCCAGTACGCCGCGCGGCATGGTGTCGCGAGCGTATTCGATTTCCAGTTGGGTGCCCTGGAGGATCATCTGGGTGGCTTCTTCCTTCATCTCGGCATCCCACAGGTGCGGGTTTTCGATCTTGATCTGGTTGATCACGTCGATACCGAAGTTCAGGTGCATGGATTCGTCGCGCAGGATGTACTGGAACTGCTCGGCGACGCCGGTCATTTTGTTGCGGCGGCCCATGGACAGGATCTGGGTAAAGCCGCAGTAGAAGAAGATGCCTTCCAGAACGCAGTAGTAGGCGATCAGGTTGCGCAGCAGCTCTTTGTCGGTGTCGACGGTGCCGGTTTCGAACTTCGGATCGGAGATCGAACGGGTGTACTTCAGGCCCCAGGCCGCTTTCTTCGCGACCGATGGAATCTCGTGGTACATGTTGAAGATTTCGCCTTCATCCATGGCCAACGATTCGATGCAGTACTGGTAGGCGTGGGTGTGGATCGCCTCTTCGAACGCCTGGCGCAGGATGTACTGGCGGCATTCCGGGTTGGTGATCAGGCGGTACACGGCCAGCACCAGGTTGTTGGCAACCAGGGAGTCGGCGGTGGAGAAGAAGCCCAGGTTGCGCATCACAATGCGGCGCTCGTCGTCGGTCAGGCCTTCCGGGTTTTTCCAGAGGGCGATGTCGGCGGTCATGTTGACTTCTTGCGGCATCCAGTGGTTTGCGCAACCGTCCAGGTACTTCTGCCAGGCCCAGTCATATTTGAATGGCACGAGCTGGTTGAGGTCGGCGCGGCAGTTGATCATGCGCTTTTCATCGACGGCGACACGGGCGGAAGCACCTTCCAACTCGGCCAGGCCTTCGGCGATGTCGAGCTGGTCCAGAGAGGCCTTGGCACGGGCAACGGCAGCAGAATCGTTGGCGGTTACGGCGCGGGCTTCGAGAGCGGCGGCACCACCGGCGCTGTCGAGTTTGTCCATGGCAGCTTCGGCAGCGTGGCCGGCGTTGGCGCCTTTAACGGCGACTTCGCCTTCTTCTTTGTCGAATTCGTCCCAGCTCAGCATGACGTGTCGTCTCCTGCGTGAGGGCCAGATGCCCGTGTGAAAACTGATGGTTGGCTTTTCACACGGCCGAACTGGCCGCGTTGGATCTTAAGGAATCGTTTGTTGCAGCAGCTAACGCAGGCAATAAACAAAAATATGTACGGGAGTTCCGAGGCGGTTATGGGCACAGAGGACCGGGTCGATTTCTGCGCTGGCTTCGGATTGGCTGTTTATCCCTGTAAGGGAATATTGCAAGCCCGTTTTAAGGCCGCATTATAGGGACTTTTTTGCCGCTGTGGTGCGACGAAGTGGCTCACGATTCGGCCGGCGAGGGGCGTTATCGCGGCGGAGCGAGGGTTTACAAGGCTTTGGCCGGCGAAGATTTTTTTTCACCCCGTTTGGCGTGTTTTTGCCGCCTCGAGTTGATCGCAGGCGTTGAAGATTTTGCGCGATGCTCTGCAAGCCCCGTAGGACGTGACTTACAGGGAAGGGTAGGGGCTTTGGTAGACAGGATTGTGTTCAATTTCTGCTGAAAATTGTCGAGTGATTTTTCTGCTCAAAAAATAAGCAAAAAAACTCTTTTGCCACTACATCTTGTGTTGGATGGTCAATTTTTGACCTTTGAAACACTACTGTCCCGGCTTGCCATCAGAGGTCGCTCCTGACGCTCGAGAAAGCATTTGCGGACCTCCATCAAGCCCCTCGGAGCGATACAAAAACGCTCCCCGCAAGCTGGCTCGACAGATGAGAAAAGGGAGTGCGAAGGCCGTGGTCGCACTGCGTTGGGCGATGGCTTGCAACACGTCTGGTTTCAGTTGTGCATCTGGCCATCTTTGCCGCAAGAAAGAGCTCTTGCGGCCGGCACTTATTGGAACTTGAAGAGCAACTTGAATATCAGCCGTTAGAGCAGCCATTACCCATGACGCGGTATTGCAGAATATGCCGCAGGCCTTTCGAGTCTTCATATTCCATACGCGCGGGTACAACTTCGCATACATCTGGAACTTCGCTCATGGAGATAACTTTGGCGATGTCCAGGTCGGACGAGTAAGAGTATTCCTCTACGGGCGGTTGCTGGCTGGCGACATCAGTCGGGATCTCGTCGGCCATTGCTGTAGCGCAAAGACTGCTGAGGGCCAGAACTAATAAAGCTTTCATTTTGATTTCACCTTTCTAAGGTCGTGTGGGGTCACGCAGCCTTTGTGGGGCTGCGTGTGGAACTTGAGTGGAAGTCTGGATTAACTGCCTTCGTGGGGGCTGTAACTTGGTTAATCACATTGCCTTGTTGGCGAGGTTGATTTTAGGCGCCTGAGTAGGTGCTATACAGGCGTGCTTTTGATAAACACTATTGACGGTTTTTGTAACAATCCCGGCAAAAACGCCCCCCAGTGGCCTGGCAGCGGTCCGCTACTTGCCGCAGAAGCTGCTGCAAGTACCGTAATAGAAGGGCTAAAGCACTTTTCAGGGGGATTGGCCGGGGGTTGTTACTACCATCGTCGAATGGTTCTATAGGCCCGCCCCGGCTACAACGGGGTCATACAACAACAACTATGTCACCGAGGTAAGAAAGATGAGTGCGGCTTCTCTGTATCCCGTTCGTCCCGAGGTTGCGGCCAACACGCTGACTGACGAGGCGACCTACAAGGCCATGTACCAGCAGTCGGTCGTCAACCCGGACGGCTTCTGGCGCGAACAAGCCAAGCGCCTCGACTGGATCAAGCCTTTCACCACGGTGAAGCAGACCTCCTTCGACGATCACCATGTCGATATCAAGTGGTTTGCCGACGGCACCCTCAACGTCTCCTACAACTGCCTGGATCGCCACCTGGCCGAGCGCGGTGATCAGATCGCGATCATCTGGGAAGGCGACGATCCTTCCGAAAGCCGCAACATCACCTACCGCGAACTGCACGAGCAGGTCTGCAAGTTCGCCAACGCCCTGCGTGGCCAGGACGTGCACCGCGGCGACGTGGTGACTATCTATATGCCGATGATCCCCGAGGCCGTGGTCGCCATGCTGGCCTGTACCCGGATCGGTGCGATTCACTCGGTGGTGTTCGGCGGCTTCTCGCCGGAAGCACTGGCCGGCCGCATCATCGACTGCAAGTCCAAGGTGGTGATCACCGCCGACGAAGGCATTCGCGCGGGCAAGAAGATTCCGCTCAAGGCCAATGTCGACGACGCGTTGACCAACCCGGAAACCAGCAGCATCCAGAAGGTCATCGTGTGCAAGCGCACCAATGGCCAGATCAAGTGGAACCAGCATCGCGACATCTGGTACGAAGACTTGATGAAGGTGGCCGGTACTGTCTGCGCGCCAAAAGAAATGGGCGCCGAGGAAGCACTGTTCATCCTTTATACCTCCGGCTCCACCGGTAAGCCCAAAGGCGTGCAGCACACCACTGGCGGCTACCTGCTGTATGCGGCCCTGACCCACGAGCGCGTGTTCGATTACCGTCCGGGGGAAATCTACTGGTGCACCGCCGACGTCGGTTGGGTCACCGGCCACACCTATATCGTCTATGGCCCGCTGGCCAATGGCGCGACCACCGTGCTGTTCGAGGGCGTGCCGAACTACCCGGACGTGACCCGCGTGGCGAAGATCGTCGACAAGCACAAGGTCAATATCCTCTACACCGCGCCGACCGCGATCCGCGCCATGATGGCCTCGGGTAGCGCCGCCTGCGAAGGCGCCGATGGCAGCAGCCTGCGCCTGCTGGGTTCGGTGGGTGAGCCGATCAACCCGGAAGCCTGGGACTGGTACTACAAGAACGTCGGTCAATCCCGTTGCCCGATCGTCGATACCTGGTGGCAGACCGAGACCGGCGCGACCCTGATGAGCCCGCTGCCGGGCGCCCATGCCCTCAAGCCGGGTTCGGCGGCTCGTCCGTTCTTTGGTGTGGTGCCGGCGCTGGTGGACAACCTGGGCAACATCATCGAGGGCGCCGCCGAAGGCAACCTGGTGATCCTCGATTCGTGGCCAGGCCAGGCGCGCACTCTGTATGGCGACCACGATCGTTTTGTCGATACCTACTTCAAAACCTTCCGTGGCATGTACTTCACCGGTGACGGTGCCCGTCGCGATGAAGACGGCTACTGGTGGATCACCGGGCGGGTGGACGACGTGCTCAACGTCTCCGGCCACCGCATGGGGACTGCCGAAATCGAAAGCGCCATGGTCGCACACCCGAAAGTCGCCGAAGCGGCGGTGGTCGGTGTGCCCCACGACATCAAGGGGCAGGGCATCTATGTCTACGTCACCCTCAACGGCGGCGAAGAGCCGAGCGAAGCACTGCGCCTGGAACTGAAGAACTGGGTGCGCAAGGAGATCGGTCCGATCGCCTCGCCGGATGTCATCCAGTGGGCGCCGGGGCTGCCGAAGACCCGTTCCGGGAAGATCATGCGCCGTATCCTGCGCAAGATCGCCACCGCGGAATACGACAGCCTGGGGGATATCTCCACCCTGGCCGACCCGGGCGTGGTGCAGCATCTGGTCGATACCCACAAGACCATGAACGTCGCCTAAGGCGAATCGGTCTCAGTGAAAGCCCCGCCCGGCCTTGTGCCGGGCGGGGCTTTTTTATGGTTCTTCACGGAATACCGGGAAAGACGCTCTTGATCTTCATGAAAAAGAATTCGCTATCCCGGTAACCGTACGCCATTCGTTTGATGACCTTTATGCGATTGTTTATTCCTTCCAGCTGACCGGTGTGCATCGGCCAGCGAACGCGGCTGACGATGCCCCGCCAGTAACTCTTTAGCCGTTTGGCGAACTGGATCAGTGCCGGTATTTCGCTTTCATGAGCATGGCGCAACCATTGCTTCCAGGCCGATCTCCAGCTCCAAGCGGTATTCGGCGTCCAGAGCGTTTTGAGTTCAGCCTTCATCAAGTAGACCGTCATCAACGCCTGGTTGGCCGCCAGTAAATCCTGCAAGTGAACCTGTTGTTCCGGCGTTTTCAGATTCTGTGGATTGCGTAGCAGTAGCCATCGCGCTTGCTTGATGACCTTACGAGCAGGCTTGTCGTGGCGTAGCCGATTAGCCTCGTCAACGCGGACCCGATCAATCACCTCTCGGCCATATTTGGCCACCACATGGAAGAGGTCATAGACCACGCGCGCTTTGGGGCAGTGCTGGCGAACCTCCAGGTCAAAAGCGGTGTTCATGTCCATCGCCACCGCTTCGATTCGAGCGCAACCCTCTGGCCCCAACTCTTCGAAGAACGGCCTGACCGCCGCACGGCTGCGGCCTTCGCCGATCCACAGCACTCGTCGTGTATCCGCATCCAGCACCACACTGGCGTAACGATGGCCCTTGAACAGAGCGAACTCGTCCATCACCAGACGCCGTGGTTGCGCCTTCGGCAGATCGCTCAATGCCGTTTGCAAGGCGCGACGCTCTAGCAGCCGAACGGTGTCCCAATGCAACCCAAACAGTTGAGCCACGTGTAACGTGGGAAGGCGCTCGCAGGCTTGAATCACCGCATCGGCCAAGCGGCGCGTCATACGGGCATAGCGATCCAGCCAACTGACAGTCTCCATGCGTTTGCCGCAGTCACGACAGCCAACACGTCTGAGCAAAACGCTGAGGCGCACTAGAAAAGCCCTCCCAAAAAGGAAGGAAAGTATTAATATCGTGCATAAGAACGCCGGTTTTTTAGATGTGTTTGCTCGCACGAACATCATCAATCAAATCGGCGTTCTTGTTTCTGTGTTTCCCGGAATTCCGTGAAGAACCAAAAAAA
>NZ_QHHP01000007.1:27525-61845 GCF_003184125.1 Pseudomonas sp. RW409
CATTCCTTCCAGCATTACTCCCATGGTCTGGAAATGGCCGTTCACGATGCCTGGATCACCACCAAGGTGAAGTCGGCCCTGGCCTTTGCCGAACCGACCCGCGGCCTGCATATCAATGTCAAAACCCATGCGGGTATCGTCACCTTGAGTGGTCGGCTCATCACCCATAAGCAGTGTGAGCAGGCCGTCAGCCTGACCCGTGCGGTGCATGGCGTCGTCGATATCGAGGCCAGCGACTTGCAGACCCATATGTTCACGCCGGGCAGCCTGCCTGAAGCGCCCAACGCTGAAGAGAGCCGCGAATACTCTTCGCAGTCGTCGACGAAGAAGGACGACAAATGACCAAGGCGATCGCTTGAGCGTCGCGCCGGGAAAACTGGCCAGCGCTGGGTTCGATAGCCCTTTCGGCAGGGGCTCAGAAGGATCATCAGCACGCTGAAAGCCCCACCTCAGCCGGTGGGGCTTTTTTATCAGGCACCAAAGGCAGCATGAAACCAGGCTACGTCTGGCCAGTTGCAACGCGCAGGCAATCCCTTCAGCCCATCGCGGCCAGCATCAAATCCAGATTCTCCACCGCCGCCCCGGCGGCGCCTTTGCCCAGGTTGTCGAACACCGCTGCCAGCAGCACCTGACCCTCACCCTCGAACACCATCAAGCGCATACCATCTGTGTCGTTCAGCGCCTGCGGATCAAGGCCCGTGAGTTCTTGTGCGTGCCGAAGCGACATCACCTGCACACAACCGCTCCCGGCGTAATGCTGCTCCAGACAGGCATGGATACGGGCGGCATCGACACCCGGGGCAAGCAGGCGCAATTGCAGGGGAATGGTCAGCACGATGCCCTGGCGAAACGCACCGTAGGCGGGGACGAACAGCGGCCGTTCGCTCAGGCCGCTGTGTTGCTGGATCTCCGGCACATGTTTGTGAGCCAGGCCCAGGCCGTAGATCTGAAAAGGGGCGGCTTTGGACGCATTTGGCCCTTCGTGGGCTTCGACCGCGGCGCGGCCGCCGCCGGAGTAGCCGGAGATGGCGTTGATGCTGATCGGGTAGTCCTGCGGCAGCAGCCCGGCTTGCAGCAAGGGGCGCAGCAGGCCGATGGCGCCGGTGGGGTAGCAGCCGGGGTTGCTCACCCGTTTGGCGCTGGCGATGCGTTGTGCCTGTTGCGGATGCATTTGCGCGAAACCGTAGGTCCAGTGGGGGTGGGTGCGGTGCGTCGAGCTGGCGTCGATCACCCGCACGGCCGGGTTGCGGATGCTGGCGACGGCGTCGCGGGCGGCATCGTCAGGCAGGCAGAGCAGGGCGATGTCGCAGGCGTTGATGGCTTCGGCGCGGCGTTGCGGGTCTTTGCGCTGGTTGGCGGCGAGGGTCAGCAGGTGCAGGTCGTTGCGGCCGCGCAGGCGCTGGTGGATCTGCAACCCGGTGGTGCCCTGGTCGCCGTCGATAAATACGAGGGGTGTGCTCATGCTGTGTGCTCGCAAGCGGGAAAAGTTGGGCAAATCTTCCGGCTGCAGCTGAAATAGAGAAAGTTGAATTTAATAACGCTAAGCTTCAGTTTTTCTGAATCTGGAGCGAGCCATGCGCGAAATCAGCCTCGACCGGTTGCGCACCCTGGTGGCGATTGTCGACCTTGGCTCCTTTGCCGAAGCGGCCCGCGCGCTGAACCTGGCGCCGCCTACGGTCAGCCTGCATATCGCCGACCTGGAGGCGCGGGTGGGCGGCTCGCTGTTGTCGCGCACCCGCGGGCGGGTGCAACCGTCAGCCATTGGCGAAACCCTGGTGGAGCGCGCGCGGCGCTTGTTGGCCGATGCCGAACAAGCGCTGGAGGATGTGCAGCGCCAGGTCCTGGGCCTGGCCGGGCGAGTGCGCCTGGGGGCGTCCACCGGCGCTATTGCCCAGTTGCTGCCCCAGGCCCTGGAAACCCTCGGCCAGCGGCACCCGGGCATCGACCTGCAGGTGGCGGTGCTGACCTCCCAGGAGAGCTTGAAGAAGCTCGCCGAAGGTTCGCTGGATATCGGCCTGGTGGCCTTGCCGCAAATCCCGGTCAAGGGCTTGCGCATCGAGCCCTGGCGCAAGGACCCGGTCATGGCCTTCCTGCCGGCCCGCTGGCAATGCCCCGACCCGGTGACCCCGCAGTGGCTGGCGGCCCAGCCCCTGATCCTCAACGACCACAGCACCCGGCTGTCGCGCCTGACCTCGGAGTGGTTCGCCCTGGGCGGGCAGCAGCCCACGGCGCGCATTCAGCTCAACTACAACGACGCGATCAAGAGCCTGGTGGCCGCCGGTTATGGCGCCACCTTGTTGCCCCACGAAGCCGCCACGCCGCTGCCCGACACGCGGATCGCCATGCGCCCGTTGCAGCCGCCGTTGTGGCGCCAGTTGGGCATTGCCCATCGGGACGGCGAGGTGGAGCGCTCGACCCAGCATGTGCTGGAGGTGTTGTGGGGGCTGAGCGCCGATTGACGACGGGTCGTCCTAGCCCAGCAGATGCTTGGAGATGTACTTGGAGATTTCCACCATCGAGGTCTTGCCGGTGAATTCGAACTTCACCCTGCCCAGCGACGAAAAGTAGATCTCCAGTTCGGAGTCCAGGTCGAAAGTGCCGGAGGTTTCCACCGAGTAAGCGACGATGTTTTTGTAGGGCAGGGAGGTGAAGTCCTTTTTACTGCCAGTGATGCCCTGCACGTTGACCGCGATGATGCGCTTGTTGGTAAACACCACGCCGTCGCGCATGGCTTTATAGGCATCGATCACCTGCTCGCCTTCCAGCAGCAGGGCGCTGACCCGCTCGGCGTATTCGTCGTTTTGCTTGAGTTTGAAGAAGCCTTTGTTGTTGAAGTCGATCATGGGTGGATCCTCGTTCTTGAAGTGAGTTGCCAGGGGGGAAGCTTTATCGGATCTGGCCTAGATACTACTGGCACCAATATCCTGTTTCGAATAAGTGAATGTCTACTCTTGGGACCGACACGTACCAAATCAGGTGCGTGAGTTCTATCAGGATGAAAAGTTAGCGCCAGATATAGAGCGGCTGATGTTTATTTACATTCATGGATCTGAATTCCTTTTCTCCATTTGGCGGGAAGACTATCCGTATTTTTAATCATGGCCTTTGTTGTGAGTTTGCTGTTTGGATATTGAAGAGCAACGTTATACCAAGAGTATGCTGATAACAGATGGTTGCTCTGGATATATCCTGGGTGGCTTTAAGATTGTTCCGATTGATTTGTCCCGAATAAATTATTTATGAAGAGATTGCCGTTTTGGTTTGAACGCGATTTTTTTGTAAGTAAAGGAGATTTATATGGGGCGGAAAATGATCGGGCTTGGAGCGCCAACATCGACTGGAGGGCGTGTACTGGAAGGTAACGTAGGTATTGATATTGATGGTTCGGTCAGTACGGCGTCAGTAGGACATATCGCAAGCTGCTCTGCTTGTAGTAAAGGCAAAGGGCCTATAGTAGCCGTGGGACCCAGAACGATTACCTTGCCTGCTGGATTGGTCGCTTTGGAAGGTGACTACGTTGCCTGTGGCTGCCCACCTCTTGTCAATACTTTAATTTCTGCACAGTCCTCTGTGTATGGTGGGGCTGAGCATAATAGTGCCGGCTTTATGGCCATTGCCGAGGTTCTGAAAAAGCCGAGGTTGATCAGAAGCATTTCTTTTTCATATGGAAGTGAGCGGGTACCGCTTGATGCGGTTTCGCGATTTTATGTTGACTTGAATATTCATGTAGAAACTTCAGGGTATGCAGTCGGCGAGATAGTGACTGTGAATTTAAACGGCGATACCGAGCGAACTTTGTCGGCAGTAGTTGGAGAGGATGGTGTCGCTGTTATTTTTGAGGCTTTCGCCCGTGACCGAATTGACATGGAAGGTGAAATGTAATGACCAGGATAGTTGTGAACTCGGGAGAGGTGTCCTCTACGGTTACGATCAAAAGGCCACGTTTCAGTGACTTGTGGGCCGCCTATGCTGAGGTAGGATATAGAGAAGCGGGGGCTGTATATGAGCTCGTTGGAGGTGAGGCTGCTGCATTGAGAAGGCAAAAGCCTATTGATTATGCAAACGCTTGCGCTCTTAGAATGAGCAGGGCTTTCAATAATGGAGGTTACAGGGTTCCGCGAGGTACGATCATTAAGAATAAGGCCATTTATAGGGTGCGTGGGGACGATGGGATGCCCTACATTCTACGGGTCAATGACATGATCGATTTCCTGGAGTTTAATTGGGGGAACCCGGATCTGGTTATGGCTCCCGGTGAGGATGAGGATATATCCGGGAAAAAGGGATTAATCATTGTCGAGGTTTCTGGTTGGAATGATGCCAGGGGACACGTCGTTCTTTGGAGTGGAAAAGAGACCAGTGACGGTTCTGACTACCAACGTCTGGACAGTCATGCCTATGAAAACTTCACGGCGTCACTGGTAAAGACCAATTATTGGGAGTTGAAAGGATGAAACGGATTTTAGCGGTATTGCTTTTGACCGCAGGCAATATGGGTAGCGTCGCTTACGCTGGGATTGATGTTGCAGCGGCCCGGCAGTCGTTGAAGAATTATGGTCTTGGCTATTGCATCGTTAATCAGTTTAAAGATGAGTCCGATGTGAAGAGCGATATCGAGTCGGCTATTGGCGCCTATTCCTTCATGGGGAGTGGTATGCACAGCATTCTTCAGAATGAAGACACCCTGGAGACTCTGCATAATCCTTATGATGCAACGACGGATTTTGTATTTTTCATGTATGAAAAAACCCAAGCCAGTAGCAAATATACGGATAGGAAAGTCGTGTTTTATGCCTGTCTCGATATCTATAACTCCAAGGCGTTTGACAATTTTATCAAGACGCAGGACCCGTACATTACACAATGATGGGTAAAGAGCTGGCCGAGCGCGATATCCAATATCGCGCTCGCTGCCCTGCCTTAAAACAACTTCCAGCTATAACTCAGCAACAACCGGTTCTCATTGATATCGGTCCGGTAATTCGACCTCGCCACCACATTGCGCACCTTGATCCCCAGCCCGCCCAACGGCCCGGACTGGATCACGTAGCCGATATCCAGGTCGCGCTCCCAGTCCTTGCCCTCAAAGCCCTTGCCGGTGTCGACGTTGTCGCCGCGGATATAACGCACGGTGCTGGTCAGGCCGGGCAGGCCGCTGGCGGCGAAGTCGTAGTCGTAGCGCAGTTGCCAGGAGCGTTCGTCGGTGTAGGCGAACTCGTAAGTTGGCACTTCGTTGCCCAGTGGGGTGATGTTGGCGAAGACCCGGGGGAAGGCGCTGTCGCCGAACATGCCCTGGTAGCCGACATAAAAAGTATGGCCGCCACGTTTGGCCGACAGCAGGGAGAAGAAGGCCTGGTTGTCGATGGCGCCGAGCAGCTGTTTGCCGTCCTCTTCGCTGTTGTAGTAGCCGAGGTTGGCGCCGAGTATCCAGTTGCTCAGCGGCTGGCTGTGTTTCAGGCCGAGGAAGCGCTGGTGGTAGATGTCCTCCAGCTGGCCGTACCAGGCGCTGAGGCTGGTGCGTTTGTCGTTGAAGGCGTAGTCGGCACCAAAGTAGTTGAAGGCGTCGCTGCTGACCGCGCGTTTCGGCACGTGGCCGAGCATGGCTTGCAGTTTGCCGTCGCCGGACTCGTTGCGCAGGCTGGTGGAGCGCAGGCGGCCGCCTTGCAGGGTCAGGCCGTCGATGTCGTTGGAGACGATGCTCGCGCCCTGGTAGGACGGCGGCAGCAGGCGGATATCGCTGAAGCTCAGCACTGGCAGGTTGGGTTGCAGTTCGCCGATGCGCAGTTCGCTTTTCGCCAGGCGCAGTTTCAGCGCCAGGCCGAGGCGGCTGTAGTTGTCGGCGGCTTCGCCGTCCTCCTGCACCGGCAGCAGGCCGCTGTTGACCCGGCCCTTGCCGCTGTCGAGCTTGAGCCCCAGGGTGCCGATGGCATCCAGGCCCACGCCGAGGGGGCCGGGGGTGTAGCCGGACTTGAAGTTGAGGATAAAACCCTGGGCCCATTCCTGGGCCATGGACTGCTCGGTGCCGCGGATATCCGAATAGTCGCGGCTGAAGAAGTAGTTGCGGGCCTGGAGGGTGGCGGTGGCGTCCTTGATAAAACCGCCTTCTTCGGCCAGCAGCGGCTGGGGCGCGCTCAGGCACACCGCGCTGGCGCCCAGCACGGCGAGGGTCTTTGCAGGTTTCATTGCTTTTACTCTTATTGTTATGGAAAGCAGTTCACTGCCGCGCAGGCTAGGGGCGGGTGTGGCGCGGGCACTATCCGTTGCGTGCAGACCTGTATCCCTTTTCTGCAGGCGTGCTTTTTTGCGGCAAGGGGAGGTGGGCGCAACCGCGAGTCGGTTGCGCGCGAGGCGTCAGGCGTCGGGGTGTTCGGCGCGCAGTTCGTCGATCATGCGCAGGCAGTGATTGAGCCCCGCGGAGACATCGCCGACCCGCCGACTGATGATGATCGGCGAGGTGGCGTTGGCTTCCAGTAGCGGGCTGAAGCCGATGTCATCGCGGTGCAGCAATTGCACCGAAGCCGGCACCAGGGTGATGCCGATGCCGGCACCCACTAGGCCGATGGCGGTCTGCAGTTCATTGGTCCACTGCACGATGCGGATATTCAGGCCGTGGGTGTTGAACAGCGCGATCACATGGTCGGCGTAGCTCGGACGCGGGTTACCGGGGTAGAGCACAAAAGGCTCGTCGGCCAGCTGCGCCAGGCTCACCGGCTGGCCGATCAGCGGATGCCCGGCGGGCAGGGCGGCCACCAGGCGATCCTCGGTCTGTACCTTCTGCACGATGGCCGGATCGTCGATGCGGATCCGCCCGAAGCCGATGTCGATGCGTCCGGCCTTGAGCGCTTCCACCTGTTGCAGGGTGGTCATTTCCGACAGCCCCAGTTCCAGGGCCAGGGTCTCGTGGCTGCGCAGGCGGCGGATCAGTTCCGGCAGCAGGCCATACAGGGTCGAGGGAGCGAAGCCGATGCCGAGCCAGGTCTTTTCGCCGTGGCCGATGCGCCGGGTGTTGTCGCAGACTTTGGCCAGTTGCTCCAGCAGCGCGCTGGAATGCTCATAGAAGAAGCGCCCGGCTTCGGTCAGGCGCAACGGCCGGCCGCGCTCCAGCAGCAATACCCCGAGTTCCTCTTCCAGTTGCTGGATCTGCCGGCTCAGGGGCGGCTGGGCGATGTGCAGGCGCTCGGCGGCCTTGGTGAAGTTGAGGGTCTGGCCCAGCACCTGGAAGTAACGCAGATGACGCAGTTCCATAAGGCCTCCGCAGGCAACGGTTGGATACCTTCAAGGTATCGATCCAGACCAATTCTATATTGGAACCCCGGAAAAAGCCGTACGAGAATCGGGTCCATAACTTCAAGAACCTGATGGGTATGGAAATGCTTTCGAGTGCCATTGAATCGATCGAAACAATCATCGTCGATCTGCCAACCATCCGCCCGCACAAGCTGGCGATGCACACCATGCAGAACCAGACCCTGGTGCTGATCCGCCTGCGCTGCGCCGACGGTATCGAAGGCCTGGGCGA
The DNA here is from genome assembly GCF_003184125.1 of Pseudomonas sp. RW409. NCBI lineage: Bacteria > Pseudomonadati > Pseudomonadota > Gammaproteobacteria > Pseudomonadales > Pseudomonadaceae > Pseudomonas > Pseudomonas sp. RW409. The sequence goes on from NZ_QHHP01000007.1 coordinate 35,045, forward strand.
GGCCACCACCATCGGCGGCCTGGCCTATGGCAATGAAAGCCCGGACAGCATCAAGACCAATATCGACCGCTTCTTCACGCCGCTGCTGCTCGGCCAGGACGGCGCCAATATCAATGCCGCCATGCAGCGCCTGGAGCGCAGCATCCGCGGCAATACCTTCGCCAAATCCGGTATCGAAAGCGCCTTGCTCGACGCCCAGGGCAAGCGCCTGGGGCTGCCGGTCAGCGAGCTGCTCGGCGGCCGGGTGCGCGATGCCTTGCCAGTGGCCTGGACCCTGGCCAGCGGCGACACCGCCAAGGACATCGCCGAAGCGCAAAAGATGCTCGACCTGCGTCGCCACCGCATCTTCAAGCTGAAGATCGGCGCCGGCGAGGTGGACCGCGACCTGGCCCATGTGATCGCGATCAAGAAGGCCCTGGGCGATCGCGCCAGCGTGCGGGTCGACGTCAACCAGGCGTGGGACGAAGCGGTGGCGGTGCGCGCCTGCCGCATCCTGGGCGGCAACGGCATCGACCTGATCGAACAGCCGATTTCGCGCAACAACCGCGCCGGCATGGTGCGCCTCAACGCCATCAGCCCGGCGCCGATCATGGCCGACGAATCCATCGAATGCGTGGAAGATGCCTTCAACCTGGCCCGCGAAGGCGCGGCCTCGGTGTTCGCCCTGAAGATCGCCAAGAACGGCGGCCCGCGCGCGGTATTGCGCACCGCGGCGATCGCCGAGGCGGCGGGCATCGGCCTGTACGGCGGCACCATGCTCGAAGGCGGCATCGGCACCCTCGCGTCGGCCCATGCCTTCCTGACCCTCAATACCTTGAGCTGGGACACCGAACTGTTCGGCCCGCTGCTGCTGACCGAGGACATCCTCGCCGAGCCGCCGCTGTACCGCGATTTCCAGTTGCACGTATCCCAAGCGCCAGGCCTCGGCCTGAGCCTGGACGAGGAGCGCCTGGCGTTCTTCCGTCGCGACAAAGCCTGAACTGCCATTCATCACGTCTTAAGGAGTGCACCATGCTGTTCCACGTCAAAATGACCGTGAACCTGCCGGTCGACATGAACCCCGAGCGCGCCGCCCAGCTCAAGGCCGACGAAAAGGCCCTGGCCCAGCGCCTGCAGGAGCAGGGCAAGTGGCGGCACCTGTGGCGCATCGCCGGCCTGTATGCCAACTACAGCGTGTTCGACGTCGACAGCGTGCAGGAACTGCACGACCTGCTGATGCAACTGCCGCTGTACCCGTACATGGCTATCGAAGTGAATGCGCTGTGCAGGCATCCTTCGTCCATTCATGCGGATGACCGCTGAGCCCTCGCCAGCCCGCTGCACACTCTAATAAATACAAGATGAGGAATAACCATGAACGTCCGAATTTCCCACACTGCCAGCGCCCAGAAATTTCTCGAAGAAGTCAGCGGCCAGTTCAACGACCAGGGCAACCCGCGTACCAAGGCCCTGGTGTACCGCATCCTGCGTGACACGGTGAACATCATCGAAGACCTCGAGGTGACCCCGGAAGAGTTCTGGAAGGCGGTCAACTACCTCAACGTGCTCGGCGCGCGCCAGGAAGCCGGGCTGCTGGTGGCCGGCCTGGGCCTGGAACACTACCTGGACCTGCTGATGGACGCCGCCGACGAGCAGGCCGGCAAGACCGGCGGCACCCCGCGCACCATCGAAGGCCCGCTGTACGTGGCCGGTGCGCCGCTGAGCCAGGGTGAAGCGCGCCTCGACGATGGCGTCGATCCGGGCGTGGTGCTGTTCATGCAGGGCCAGGTGCGCAACACCGCCGGCGAACCGCTGGCCGGGGCCATTGTCGATGTCTGGCACGCCAACACCGGTGGTACCTACTCCTACTTCGACACCACCCAGTCGGAGTTCAACCTGCGTCGGCGCATCGTCACCGATGCCGAAGGCCGCTACCGTTTCCGCAGCATCGTGCCGTCGGGTTACGGCTGCCCACCGGACGGTCCGACCCAGCAGTTGCTCGACCAGTTGGGCCGCCACGGCCAGCGTCCGGCGCATATCCACTTTTTCATCTCGGCCGACGACCACCGTCACCTGACCACCCAGATCAACCTCGATGGCGATGAATACCTGCACGACGATTTCGCCTACGCCACCCGCGACGAGCTGATCGCCAAGATCACTTTCAGCGACGATCAGCAGCGTGCGGCGCAGCACGGGGTCAGCGGGCGTTTTGCCGAGATCGACTTCGACTTCACCCTGCAGCCGTCGGCCCAGCCCGAGGAGCAGCAGCGCCTGGAGCGGGTACGAGCGCTGGAGGACTGACATCGCGGCAGATCCCGAATCGGGGCCACGGGATGACTTGACGGTTGTCCCGTGGTTTTTGCCATTGTGAACCGTGGTCGATGTTTTGCGTGATGTGCCAGCGGTGACGAACGATCACCGCCCGATAATAACAATCCCAATAATTAGAACTGGGAGTGACCCGCTTATGGAAACGCATCTGTTGAGTGAGCGCAGCAGGGTATTCGCCCAGGCCGATCCCTATGCCGTGTCCGGTTATGTCAACCAGCATGTGGGCAGCCACTGCATCCGTTTGCCCAAGGCCGGCAGTCCCCAGGCCAGCCTCAATCATCGGCAGTTCGCCAGCCTCGACCTGTGCTCGATCAGCTACGGCGGCAGCGTGCGCGTCACCTCGCCGGCGCTGGAAACCATCTACCACCTGCAAGTGCTGCTGCGCGGCCACTGCCTGTGGCGCGGCCATCGCCAGGAACATTACTTCGCCCCGGGCGAGCTGCTGCTGATCAACCCCGACGATCCGGTGGACCTGACCTATTCCGACGATTGCGAGAAATTCATCATCAAGGTGCCCACCCGCCTGCTGGAGTCGGTGTGCCAGGAGCAGCGCTGGCTGTATCCGGGGCAGGGGGTGCGCTTCGTGGGCAACCGCTACCAGCTGGATGAGCTGGAAGGTTTTATCAACCTGTTGGGCGTGGTCTGCCGCGAAGCCGAAGCCGTCGATTGCATCCCGCGGGTGCAGGAGCATTACGCGCAGATCGTCGCGAGCAAGATGCTCAGCCTGATGAAGACCAACATCCGGCGCGCGGGCCTGGGTTCGTCGTCGGCGACCTTCGAGACGATTGCCGATTACATCGAGCGTAATCTCAAGCAGGACATCGGCTGCGAGGAGCTGGCGCAGCAGGCGCAGATGAGCCTGCGGTCGCTCTATGCGCTGTTCGAGCGCAACGCCCGCAGCACGCCCATGCGCTACATTCGCCAGAAGAAACTCGAGCGGATCCACGCCTGCCTGCGCGACCCCAGCTGCAACGTACGCAACATCACCGAACTGGCCATGGACTTCGGCTTCCTGCACCTGGGACGCTTCTCGGAAAGCTACCGCAAACAGTTCGGCGAATTGCCGTCCGACACCCTCAGGCGCCGGACTTGATCCGGCTTTCGCTTCTGCTTCTGTAGGCGCAGCCGGTCGATGCTCGATTGCTCGCGATGGCGTCCTTCCAGACTCACCGCGTCGCCCACCATCGCCGGCAAGCCTGGCTCCTACAGAAGCCGTACTCACCGCGTTATCCGTAGCCGCTGCCCATGTAGGACTTGCCCTACAAAACTCTGCAGAAAACGGATAGTGGTCTGCACACAACGGATATTGCCCCCGCACACCCCGCCCTAGCATGAGCCTTGCCTGAATAAAAACAACGGAGGCGGCGGCCATGACCCTGCGACCCGAATACCTTCACTCCCTGCTTGAAGAAGACCGTGACCGGGGCGTCTACCGCTGCAAGCGGGAGATGTTCACCGACCCCCGGCTGTTCGACCTGGAAATGCAGCACATCTTCGAGGGCAACTGGCTGTACCTCGCCCACGAGAGCCAGATCCCCAACAACAACGACTACTACACCACCACCATGGGCCGGCAGTCGGTCTTCATCGCGCGCAACAAGGACGGCGAACTCAATGCCTTCCTCAATGCCTGCAGCCACCGCGGCGCCATGCTCTGCCGGCACAAGACCGGCAACAAGTCGTCCTACACCTGTCCATTCCACGGCTGGACCTTCAACAACTCCGGCAAGCTGCTCAAGGTCAAGGACCCGGCCGCCGCAGGTTACCCGTCGAGCTTCAACTGCGAAGGCTCCCATGACCTGACCAGGGTCGCGCGCTTCGAGTCTTATCGCGGCTTCCTGTTCGGCAGCCTCAACCCTGACGTGCTGCCCCTGGTGGAGCACCTGGGCGAGTCGGCGAAGATCATCGACATGATCGTCGACCAGTCCGCCGATGGCCTGGAAGTGCTGCGCGGTTCCTCGAGCTACATTTACGAAGGCAACTGGAAACTCACCGCGGAAAACGGCGCCGACGGCTACCACGTCAGCTCAGTGCACTGGAACTACGCGGCCACCCAGAGCCAGCGCAAGCAGCGCGAAGCCGGCGAAGAGATCAAGACCATGAGCGCCGGCAGTTGGGCCAAGCAGGGCGGTGGTTTCTACTCCTTCGACAAGGGCCACATGCTGCTCTGGACCCGCTGGTCCAACCCCGAGGACCGTCCGCTCTACGAGCGCCGCGACGAGTTGGCCCGAGACTTCGGCCAAGCCCGCGCCGACTGGATGATCGAGAACTCGCGCAACCTGTGCCTGTACCCCAACGTCTACCTGATGGACCAGTTCAGCTCGCAGATCCGCATCGCCCGGCCGATCTCGGTGGACCGCACCGAGATCACCATCTACTGCATCGCGCCCAAGGGCGAAAGCGACGAAGCCCGGGCCATGCGCATCCGCCAGTACGAGGACTTCTTCAACGTCAGCGGCATGGCCACCCCGGACGACCTGGAGGAATTCCGTTCCTGCCAGATGGGCTACCAGGGCAGCAACAGTGCCTGGAACGACATGTCCCGCGGCGCCGAACACTGGGTCGAGGGCGCGGACGACGCGGCCAAAGAAATCGACCTGCAACCGATCCTCAGCGGCGTGCGCACCGAAGACGAAGGCCTGTTCGTGATGCAGCACAAGTACTGGCAGCAAACCATGCTCGAGGCGCTTGCCGCCCAAGCCGCGCGAACCATTGCCGTGGAGGCTGTGTGATGAGCATTTCCCATGACACCGTGCGCGACTTTCTCTACCGCGAAGCGCGCTACCTGGACGACAAGGACTGGGACAGCTGGCTGGAGCTCTACGCCGCCGACGCGACCTTCTGGATGCCGTCCTGGGACGACAACGACCAGCTCACCGAAGACCCGCAGCGGGAAATCTCGCTGATCTGGTACGGCAGCCGCTGCGGCCTGGAAGACCGGGTGTTCCGGATCAAGACCGAGCGCTCCAGCGCGAGCATTCCCGACACCCGTACCTCGCACAACCTGAGCAACATCGAGGTGCTGGAACAGGCCGACGGCCTGTGCAAGGTGCGTTTCAACTGGCACACCCTGAGCTTTCGCTACAAGACCGTCGACAGCTACTTCGGCACCAGCTTCTACACCCTCGATGTGCGGGGCGAGAACCCGCTGATCAGGGCCAAGAAAGTCATCCTGAAGAACGATTACGTTCGTCAGGTCGTCGATGTCTACCACCTCTGAGGCGACTGCCATGACTCATCAAATCGCACTCAATTTCGAAGACGGGGTGACCCGTTTCGTCGCCGCCAACGCTGGCGAAACCGTGGCCGATGCCGCCTACCGCCAGGGCATCAACATCCCCCTGGACTGCCGCGACGGCGCCTGTGGCACCTGCAAGTGTTTTGCCGAAGCCGGGCGTTACGACCTCGGCGAGGAGTACATCGACGACGCGCTGACCGCGGATGAAGCCGAGCAGGGCTTCGTGCTGACCTGCCAGATGCGCGCCTTGAGCGACTGCGTGGTGCGGGTGCCGGCTTCGTCGCAAGTCTGCCGCACGGCCCAGGCCACCTTCGACGCCACCATCAGCGCGGTGCGCCAGCTGTCCGACAGCACCATCGCCCTGTCGATCAAGGGCGAGGCCCTGAGCAAGCTGGCGTTTCTGCCGGGGCAGTACGTCAACCTCGGCGTGCCCGGCAGCGAGCAGACCCGCGCCTATTCCTTCAGCTCGCTGCAGCGCGACGGCGAGGTCAGCTTCCTGATCCGCAACGTGCCGGGCGGCTTGATGAGCAGCTTCCTCACCGGCCTGGCGAAAGCCGGCGACCGCATGAGCCTGGCCGGACCCTTGGGCAGCTTCTACCTGCGGGACATCCGCCGGCCGCTGTTGCTGCTGGCCGGGGGCACCGGGCTGGCGCCGTTCACCGCGATGCTGGAGAAAATCGCCGAGCAGGGCAGCGAGCATCCGCTGCACCTGATCTACGGGGTGACCAACGACTTCGACCTGGTGGAAATGGATCGCCTGGAAGCCTTCGCCGCGCGCATCCCCAACTTCAGCTTCAGCGCCTGCGTGGCCAATCCCGAGAGCCGCCACCCGCTCAAGGGCTACGTGACCCAGCATATCGAGCCCCAGCACCTGAACGACGGCGATGTGGACGTGTACCTGTGCGGCCCGCCACCGATGGTCGAGGCGGTCAGCCAGTTCATCCGCGACCAGGGCATTGCCCCGGCCAATTTCTACTACGAAAAATTCGCCGCCAGCGCGGCCTGACAGCCCCCGCGCCCTTTGTAGGAGCGAGGCTTGCCCGCGATAGCGATAGTGCGTGCAACGCTGACCTTTCAGCCTGTCGGCTGATCGCGAGCAAGCTTCGCTCCTACAGAAGAAGGTGCGGTGGTGCGTCGGTATATTGGCATGAGGTTTTGAGATGAGCAGATTCGAGAAGAAAGTCGCCCTGGTCACCGGGGCGGCGCAGGGTATCGGCCGGCGGGTCGCCGAGCGCCTGGCCGAGGAGGGCGCGCGGCTGGTGCTGGTGGATCGCTCCGAGCTGGTGTTCGAGTTGCAGGCCGAGCTGGCCCCCAGGTTCGAGGTGCTGGCGCTGACCGCCGACCTCGAACAGTACGCCGAATGCAGCCGGGTGATGGCCGCCGCCGTCGAGCGTTTCGGGCGCATCGACGTGCTGGTCAACAACGTCGGCGGCACCATCTGGGCCAAGCCGTTCGAGCACTATGAAGAACAGCAGATCGAAGCCGAAGTGCGCCGTTCGCTGTTCCCCACCTTGTGGTGCTGCCACGCCGCGCTGCCCTACATGCTGGAGCAGGGCAGCGGCGCCATCGTCAACGTGTCGTCCATCGCCACCCGCAGCATCAACCGCGTGCCCTATGGCGCGGCCAAGGGCGGGGTGAATGCCCTGACCGCCTGCCTGGCGTTCGAGACCGCCGGGCGCGGGGTGCGGGTCAACGCCACCGCCCCCGGCGGCACCGAAGCGCCGCCACGGCGCATTCCGCGCAACAGCGCCGAGCAGAGCGCCGAGGAAAAGGTCTGGTACCAGCAGATCGTCGACCAGACCGTCGACAGCACCCTGATGAAACGCTACGGCACCATCGACGAGCAGGCCGCGGCGATCCTGTTCCTGGCCTCCGACGAGGCGTCCTACATCACCGGCATGGTCATGCCGGTAGGCGGTGGCGACCAGGGCTGAACCCTCAGGCGTCATCGAAAACCGCACCCTGACGGTAGGAGCGAGGCTTGCCCGCGATGGCGTCCGGCCTGGCACACCGCAGCGCTCCAATCGCGGGCAAGCCTCGCTCCTACAAGACTGCGTAAACGCACATCCGGTTTCTCATAAAACAACAACAAGAGTCAGATGCCATGCGAAATATAGACAGCAATCAATTGATCGACGGGGCACGCTTCAATGCCTTTCACTGGCGCGTGCTGTTCTGGTGCGCGCTGATCATCATCTTCGACGGCTACGACCTGGTGATTTACGGCGTGGTGCTGCCGGTGCTGATGCAGGAGTGGGGCCTGAGCCCGCTGCAGGCCGGGGCGCTGGGCAGCTATGCGCTGTTCGGCATGATGTTCGGCGCGCTGTTTTTCGGCTCGCTGTCGGAGCGTATCGGCTGCAAGAAAGTCATCGCCATCTGCGTGGTGCTGTTCAGCGGTTTCACCCTGCTCAACGGGTTCACCACCACGCCCACCCAGTTCGGTATCTGCCGCTTTATCGCCGGCCTCGGCATCGGCGGGGTGATGCCCAACGTGGTGGCGCTGATGAACGAATACGCGCCGAAGAAAATCCGCAGCACCCTGGTGGCGATCATGCTCAGTGGCTACTCGGTGGGCGGCACCCTGTCCGCCGGGCTGGGCATCCTGCTGCTGCCGAATTTCGGCTGGCAGGCGGTGTTCTATGTGGCGGCGATCCCGTTGTTGCTGCTGCCGCTGATTCTCAGGTTCCTGCCCGAATCCCTGGGCTTTCTGCTGCGCCAGGGCCGGGAAGACGAGGCGCGCCAGGTGCTGCAATGGGTCGAGCCGGGCTTCGTGCCGCAACCCGGCGACTCGTTCGTCAAGGCCAACCTCAAGAGCGCCGGCGCGCCGGTGGTGCAGCTGTTCCGCGAAGGCCGGGCGCTGAGCACCTTGATGCTCTGGGTGGTGTTCTTCTGCTGCCTGCTGATGGTCTACGCGCTCAACTCCTGGCTGCCCAAGCTGATGGCCAGCGCCGGCTACAGCCTGGGCTCGAGCCTGATGTTCCTGCTGGTGCTGAACCTCGGCGCGATCTTCGGCGCCGTGGGCGGCGGCTGGATCGGCGATCGCCTGCAGCTGCAAAAGGTCCTGGTGGCGTTTTTTGTCGTGGCCGCGGTGTCCATCAGCCTGCTCGGCTTCAAGAGCCCGCACGGGCTGCTGTACGCCCTGATCGCGATTGCCGGGGCGACCACCATCGGCACGCAGATCCTGGCCTTTGCCTGCGTCGCCCAGTTCTATCCGGTGACGATCCGCTCCACCGGCATTGGCTGGGCCTCGGGTATCGGCCGCAGCGGGGCCATCGTCGGGCCGCTGCTGGGCGGTGCCTTGGTGAGCATCGAGCTGCCGCTGCACTATAACTTCATGGCCTTCGCCATTCCGGGGGCGGTGGCGGCGCTGGCGATGTGTTTCGTCTACCAGCGGCCCGCCAAGGCGCTGCCGGTCAGCCAGGCCAGCGCGCCATCGCTGTAGTGATGCCATGACCGGCGCGGGCGCCCAGGTGCCTGCGCCGGCGGTTCAGTCATGCCATGCCTCAGGGCTTCGGAGCTTGCATGCGGCAGTTGATCGAGGACTTTTCGTTGTCGGCGCTGGTGGCCGGGTTTATCGCCACGCTGATTTCCTATGCGGGGCCGCTGGTGATCATCTTCCAGGCGGCCAAGGCCGCGGGCCTGCCCCGGGAAGTGTTGTCGTCCTGGGTCTGGGCGATTTCCATCGGCAGCGGGGTGCTGGGCATCGTCCTCAGCCTGCGCTTCAAGGTGCCGGTGGTCATCGCCTGGTCGGCGCCGGGCTCGGCATTGCTGGTGGCGTTGCTGCCGGGCATTGGCCTCAATGAGGCGGTGGGCGCCTACCTGGTGGCCAGCGCGCTGATCCTGCTGATCGGCCTGTGCGGCATTTTCGACAAGATTGTCGGCCGGCTGCCGGCGGCGATTTCCGCGGCGATGCTGGCGGGCATCCTGTTCAGTTTCGGTACCGGGCTGTTTCGCTCGATCCAGGATAAACCGCTGCTGGTCGGGGCGATGTTCCTCACCTACCTGCTGTGCAAGCGCCTGTGGCCGCGTTATGCGGTATTGGCCGTGCTGCTGGTGGGCTGCGCCATCTCTTTGACGATGGGCGATATCGACCGCTCGGCGCTGGTGATCGGCCTGGCCACGCCGCACTGGATCAGCCCAGCGTTCAGCTGGAACGCTGTGCTCAACGTCGCGCTGCCGCTGGTGGTGGTGGCCCTGACCGGGCAATTCGTGCCGGGCATCGCCGTGCTGCGCAACGACGGCTACCGCACGCCGGCCAGCCCGATCCTCGCCAGCAGTGCCTTCGCCAGCCTGTTGCTGGCGCCGTTCGGTTGTCACGGGCTGAACCTGGCGGCGATCACCGCGGCCATTTGCACCGGCCGCGAAGCCCACGGAGAGCCGGGCAAGCGCTATGTGGCCGGGGTCATGGGCGGGCTGTTCTACCTGCTGCTGGGGATCTTCGGCGCGACCCTGGTTTCGCTGTTCAGCGCCTTCCCCCGGGCCTTGATCGCGGCCCTGGCCGGGCTCGCGTTGTTCGCCGCCATCGGCGGCGCCCTGAGCAGCGCCATGGCCGTACCGCGGGATCGCGAAGCGGCGCTGATCACTTTCCTGGTGACGGCGTCGGGCATGTCGCTGTTCGGTTTGTCGGCGGCTTTCTGGGGGCTGCTGTTTGGCCTGGTGGCCCATGGCGTGCTGACCCTGCGTCGCCCGCAAGCCTTGCCTGCGGCGGGGGAGGCACCGGTCCAGGCGCGTAATTGACAGCACCCTGTATCGAAATCCTTGCACAGGCGAATCGTCACCGGCACGGCCTGTGCCTGCGGGCCTGCCGTGCGCTGCTGTTGAGTAAACGCGTGAATCCCCGGAAATCTGTGGGTTTTTCGATACAACCCTTACCCATTCTTTACCTTCATGCGCTGCTCGATGTCGCGCAAACGCTGTCTGAAACGGCGAGAAACTTGTGGTTCTCGTCCTGAAAGAGAGTGAAGTGATGATGTTGAGTCGAGTTGCAAAAGTGGCGGTAGTGATCGCCTTGTTGTCGTCCCTGTCGGGCTGCTGGATGTTCTTCCCACCGGGTGGCGGCGGTGGTGGTCATGGCGGTGGTGGTGGCGGTGGCCAGCATGGCGGTTTTGGCGGAGGTCCCGGTGGTGGCGGCCCACGCTGACCGCGGCTGACCCGAGCCTGTAGGAGCGAGCTTGCTCGCGAAAAATCCCAAGGGCGACGTGGAGCGTCAGACACACCCTGTTGTCCCTATCGCGAGCAAGCTCGCTCCTACAGTGACCCTGCTGGTTGCAGATACCGCGTCGCCGACAAGCAAGCGGCTGGTCGGATGCGCTGTTGCAAACCCCTTCTCGAGCCTGGGGCGCAGACCCCAGCACCTATACTCAACCCAGGCATGGTCGTGTGGTACCCGGTTGAAGCCTGCCCCGTCGTGGGCGGGTGGCCGTGGTCGACGCTGTGCGAGGGTTGCCATCTTGTACCTGCGTGCGCTGATCGTCGTGATGCTGCTGGTGCTGGCCGGGTGCGCCGCGACCCAGCGCGTCCGCGAGGCGGTGGCGCCGGTGGTGGTGCCGCCCAGCACCTGGCGCCAGGTGGACCGCGAGATCGCCCAGGCTTCGCAAGAGGCGGTGATCCAGGTCAAGGTGTTTGCCCGCGGCTCCATGGAGCACTGGCGGGTGCGGGTCTACGCAGTCACCGAAGAAACCTTCATCCCCTGGTTCAGCAGTTACTGGACCCAGGAATGGATGGCCATGAAAGTCAGTTGGTACAGCCTCACCGCCGGCGACGAGGAGGACGCGGCGGCGACGCGGCTGGCGGCCTACCTCAAGGAGCAGTATCAGGAACAGGTGCTGGCACCGGTGGCGGTGGAGATCGACCCGGATGCGATTCTCAACCAGGCCACGGAGTTCTATGTCGAGCTGCTGGACAAGCAGGTGCAGGTCATTGCCCAGCGCTATCGGCTGCCGGCCAAGCAGCTCGATCAACGGCTCAATGGCATCCAGGCAATTCGCCTGGGGCCGCCGCCGGCGCGCGATGCGTCGTTGTACCAGGTGCTGCACGCCAAGCCCTTGACCACGCTGCCGGCCTACTCGGCGCTGTACCAGCAGATCCATAGCGCCCCCGCGGGCACCGGCGAGGTGTCGTCCGAGGCCGGGATTGTCTCGGTGGCCAGGCAGGCCAGCGAAAAATTCGAAGCGCAGATGGCCGGCCGTGGCATTGCCGGTGCCGCGTCGGCGGTGGCCGGCAAGGTCGCCGGGGCGGTGATCTCCCTGGGGGCCGCAGGGTTTCGCGCGATCGCCCATGAGAGCGACCGGGCCGAGACCGAGGCGCAGATTCGCCAGAGCCTGGGCAAGGCGTTCGATCAGGCCTGGTTCAAGCTGTTGAACAACACCGGCAACGGGGTGATGGCCGGGGTGTATTACCTGGCCGGACAGGTCGAGGGCGAGCTGGGCAAAAGCGCGGTGCCGAACCCTCCGCTGGAGACCGTGCCGGGCACCGTGCATCCGCCTGCCACGCCGGGCCTGAGCGCCCCGGAAACCGGCTGGCACCCGGAGCCATGAAGCCCGTCGGTCGGTCTCCCGGTTTTTTTCGCGCCGGCCTGTCGATTGTCGGCGATGCGGATCGACCAGTTCCCAGAAGCCGCGACCGATACCCAGGTCGGGCCTTGATGTCCAACCCCAATCAGCAGGAGCAGGATCATGTCTTATGTCGATGGTTGTGTCCTGGCGGTACCCACCGCCAACCGTGAGGCCTTCAAGCAGCATGCAGAGACCGCGGCGAAGGTGTTCAAGGAGTTCGGCGCCCTGAGCGTGGTCGATTGCTGGGGCGACGATGTGCCCGAGGGCAAGCTGACCTCGTTCCCCATGGCGGTCAAGCTCAAGGCGGAGGAGACCGTGGTGTTCAGCTGGATCATCTGGCCGTCCCGTGAAATCCGCGACGCGGGCATGCAAAAAGCCATGGAAGACCCGCGGCTCAAGCCCGACGCCTGCCCGATGCCGTTCGACGGCCAGCGCATGATTTATGGCGGGTTCAAGATGCTGGTGAATGCCTGAGGCATCACCAGCGGAACATCGGCAATGGCCGCAGCGGCGTACGCAGCAACTGCCGGGCCGAAGCGCGCGCCAACATCCAGTGAAAACCCTGGTCGGGGTAGCGTGCCTGGACCTTGCGGATAAACGGGCGGGGCAGGCCGAAGCTGAGCAGGCCCAGGGAGACGTCGATCGTGTCGGCCTGCCGGAACGCTTCGATACTCGCGGCGTGGGCCTGGCGATAGGGGCGCAGTTTGTGATGCTGCTCGATCAGCGCGCTGACCTGCTCATCCAGCAGCGATTCGCCGCGCTCGGCCAGAAAGGCCCGGGCCAGTTGGATCGACGGCGCCAGGTAGTCGAGGGTGCCATGAGTCCAGATACCCAGGTCATGAAAGGCCGCGGCGACCTGTACCGCCGAGGACAGCGGCCGGTCCTGCGGGTTGAGCGCGGTGTAGAAGCTCAGCACGCGATATATATGATTGCGATAGCCGGGCAGGTCCTTGCCGATCACCGTGGCGTAAGAGGCAAGGATCTGTTCGGTGAGCGGGCATTCGAGAACGACGTCCATGTGGTCTGCTCCGGGTCTGGAAGGGCGACAGTATAAGGCTCGGCGCAGGGCTTGAGGATGCGGGCGTCACGGCGTATCGACAGGTCGCGGATCGATTCAACGCCAGGAACAAAGGGCGGACCAGATGCTGGCCGCCCTTTTTTCATTGCGCCGTTCGCTGGCGGTATTCGGTGGTGGTCATGCCGGCGTAGCCCCAGTTGTCGGTGTCGACTTCCTCGATGACGATGTGGGTCAGTTCCGGGGCCTTGTTCAGCACCCGTTGCAGGGTTTCGGTGATCTCGCGGATGACCTGGGCTTTCTGTTCGCGGGTCACGCCGTCACGGGTGATGCGGACGTTGACGAAAGGCATGGCATTACTCCTAAGGAAAGGATGGAGGTTGCAAGGGACGGGAGGCACGCGGGCCTCCCGCCGGGTTTACCATTTGCCGCTGCTCATGCCGCCGTCCACCGGCAGCACCACGCCGGTGGTGAAGCCGGCGCCGGACAGGTAGAGCACCGCGTCGGCGATTTCCTCGATGCGTCCGACCCGTCCGGCCGGTTGCAGGCCGTCGAGGAAGGCGCGGTGCGCCGGGTCGTGCATCGGCGTGTCGATGATCCCCGGGGCCACCGCGTTGACCTGGATGTTGAACGGCGACAGCTCCAGGGCCAGGGCGCGGGTCATCTGGTTCACGCCGCCCTTGATCAGCACCGGCAACGCCGCCGGGACCGCCAGGTTCGGTTGCAGCGCGACGCTGGCGCTGATGTTGATGATGCGACCCTGGCGCCGCTCGATCATGTGCCGCGCGGCGGCCTGGGAGGCGTAGACCACGCCCTTGAGGTTGGTCTCCAGCAGGCTTTCCAGCTCCTCGGGGCTGTAGTCGATAAACGCCTTGGGCAGGAAGAAGCCGGCGTTGTTGACCAGCACATCGACCTGGCCGAAACGGTCGATGGCGCGTTCGACCAGCTGCGTGGCGGTGGCCGGGTCGGCGATGTCGCCTTCGACCCCGAGAAAACGCTCGCTGTGGCCCAGGGTTTCGGCCGCCGCGGCCAGTCGCTTTGCCGAGCGGGCATTGCCGACCACGTTGTAGCCGCGGGCCAGGTAGGCCTGGGCCAGGCCGAGGCCGATGCCGCTGGAGGCGCCGGTGATGATGACGGTGCTGTTGGGGCTCAGGTTGAGGTTCATGGTGATAGTCCTGTTCTGCGTTGAGAGAAGTTCCAGCGCTGTTGGGCAGAACTATATTTGTGTGCCGAATACTGATAAATAGCGCCCCAGGTACTTCACTTGATACATGGTGTAATCAATGAGTCGGCAATTCGACGATGTGCTGCTGGGCAGCATCGAGCTGTTCTGCATGGCGGCGGAGATCGGCAGCTTTACCGGCGCGGCGCTGGCGGCTGGAGTCACGCCGGCGGCGGTCAGCCGCTCGGTGTCGCGCCTGGAAGAGCGGCTCGGCGTCCGCCTGTTCGTGCGCACCACCCGCAGCATCCGCCTGACCGACGGCGGGCGCGACTATCACCAGCAATGCCGCAGCGCGCTGAACCAGATGCTCGAAGCCGAGCGCCAGTTGACCGGGCAGCAGCTGGCGCCTTCCGGCACTTTGCGCATCAGCCTGCCGACCACCTACGGCCATCTGCGCATCCTGCCGCTGCTGCCGGAGTTTCGCCGGCGCTACCCGCAGATGCGGGTGGAGGTCAACCTGAGCAACCGCAATATCGACTTTGTCGAAGGGGGCTACGACATGGCGATCCGGGTGCGCGCGCAGCCGGATTCCGGGTTGGTTGCGCGGTTGCTGGAGGACGCCGAACTGGTGGTGTTTGCCGCCCCGGATTACCTGGCGCGGGCCGGTACCCCGCAGCGGCTCGACGACCTGGCGCAGCACGAGTGCATCCAGTTCGAGCTGCCCAGCAGCGGCCGGCGCATCGCCTGGCTGTTCAACGGCCCCGACGGCCCCTGTGAAGTGCTCGCCGAGGGGGCCTACGTGTGCTCCGAGGACCTGCTGGGGGGCGTGACCCTGGCCAGGCATGGCGCCGGCCTGTTCCAGACCTACCGTTTCATGGTCGAGCGCGAGCTGGCCGAAGGGTCGCTGGTGGAGGTGCTGCAGCCTTACGGTGGCCGTTCGCGGCCCTTCAGCCTGCTGTATCCCCACAGCCGGCATGTGCCGTTGCGCCTGCGCGCCTTTATCGATTTCCTGCTGGAGAAACAGCCGGACTGGAAGACCTGAAGCGGGGATGGGCAGCCCGGGATGGATTGGTTAGTATGGCGACCGGGCTTCCTGGGCGCCCACCTCGCGAAAGCGCAAGCACCTTCAATTTCCGCAAGCACCACGCTTGCATACCCCCTCCGGGCCAATAGCGAGCAGGCCGATTCTCTTGGAGTTGGTATGCCTATCAACAAATCCGTTCCCCGTTCACCCGCCAGTCAGGCCGCCAGCCTGGTACTGCGCGAAGCCAAACGCCTGCATCGCACCGCCACCAGCGGTTCGCTGGCCAGCGCCTTGCCGATTCTGCGGCGCTTGCTGGCGAGCAACAGTTTGCCTGGCCTGTCGTTGCCTGAGCTGTATCGACAGCGCGACAAGGTGCAGCGCAAACACCTGCTGCGCACCCTGGCCAGCGAGGCCGGTTTTGCCCATTGGGAGACCTACCGCCAGGTCCTCGACGAGCTGGCGCCCGAGCAGTTGCAACACTTCGAACTGGTCTACCGCCAGGCGGGCCATCTCAACTGCTGGTTCTCGTCGCCGGACGAGGCTCGGCAGTACGTGGCCCATCATGGCGGCCGGCTGTTGTGCGTAGGGCAACAGGCGGTGGTGCTGGTGGATCTGCCGGCGGCGTAAGGCGCTATCCATCGTTGTACAGAAGCACGGTACCCGGGATCTGCCCGGGTGCCGTTTTTATTGGCATGCAACATCTGAATCAACAACACACATCTGTAGGAGCGAAGCTTGCTCGCGATGGTCGTTAACGATGACGCGTATCGACCGGGTAAGCGCGCCGCCCTCAAGTTCATCGCGAGCAAGCTTCGCTCCTACAGGACTGCGTTTTTATTTACGTGCCTCAAGAATCAGGTTGAACGGCGTTTCCGCGGCCCGGCGGAACTGGCTGAAGCCGGCTTCGCTGAAGACCTGGCGCAGGCGCGCTTCGCCGGCCTGGGCACCGAGGCCCAGACCAACTTCCTGGGACAGCGAGTTGGGCGTGCAGATAAAGGTCGAGGCGGCATAGAACAGCCGGCCGACCGGGGTGATGTTCTGGTCCAGTCGGTCGTTGGCGAACGGCTCGACCAGCAGCACGCTGCCGTCGCCTTTCAGCGCCTGGAAGGCATGTTGCGCGGCGCCCACCGGGTCGCCCATGTCATGCAGGCAGTCGAAGAAGCAGATCAGGTCGTAGTCGTTGCCGGGGTAGGTCTTGGCGCTGGCCTGGGAGAACTGCACGCGGCCGGTCACCCCGGCTTCCTCGGCGCGTTGCATCGCGGTGGTGACGGAGGGCTGGTGGTAGTCGAAGCCGAAAAACTGCGAGGCGGGATAGGCCTGGGCCATGATCACGGTCGAGGCGCCATGCCCGCAGCCGACGTCCGCCACCTTGGCCCCGGTCTGGAGTTTTTCCACCACGCCGTCCAGGGCCGGCAGCCACTCGGCCACCAGGTGCGCCCGATAGCCGGGGCGGAAGAAACGCTCGGTGCCGCTGAACATGCAGGGGTGGTGATCGCCCCAGGCCAGGGCGCCGTCGCCGCGCATCGCCGCCAGCAGTTTGTCCTTGTCGTGAAACAGCGCGGAGACCACCACGGCGCCACCGGCCACGTACACCGGCGAGTCCTCGATGGCCAGCGCCTGGGCCTGTTCTTCCGGCAGGCGGAACTGGCCGTCGAGGTGCTCCATGTAGCCGGACGCGGCATGGGCGCTCAGCCATTCGCGCAGCAGCCGCGCGTTGCAGCCGGTCTTGGCGGCCAGCGCTTCGGGGCTGACGAAACGACTGTCGGCCATGGCCCGGTACAGGCCCAGTTCTTCGCCGAGAATCATATTGGCGAGCATGGCCGCGCCGCCCATGTCTGACACCAGTTTGCCCATGAAATCGTTGAGCTTGGCTTCGTCCATGGCCTTGTCCTCCGCTGTGAGGGTCACTGCCGCAGACGGCCCGGCAGTGGCCGGATGGAGATACGCGACGCACGCGAGGAGGCCATGTCCCGGCGCTGCCGAAGGAATGGGTCTGGCAAGCCAGGCCTGTGCTTTGAAGAGCTGATGCACGGACGCCTCCCGCGTGGGCGGGGGGCGTGCCTACCATCAGGAAGGTGAGGCAGGCCATCGGGCCTGGGCGTCGAACCCATGGCGGCAGGCGAGGCTGCGCGCGGGTTCCGGGGACGCCCGGAGCAAGCGATTCCTGGTCGGTAGATGAGTCAGTTTAGTTCCCCGGCGGGGGCATCGCGGGGCTGGCCGATAAGGGGGCAGGGCGCCGATCACGGCGCCCTTGGGCAAGGTCGGTCAGGCCTTCAAGGGGTGCCGAACATGGCGGTCCAGTAGATGCCGGCATCGCTTTTCGGATCGACCGCATAGGACGCGCCCAGCTCGCGGTACTGCGGGTTCATCAGGTTGGCGCAATGGCCGGGGCTGGCCAGCCAGCCATCGACCACCTTGCGCACGCTGTCCTGGCCGGCGGCGATGTTCTCGCCGATCTGCTGGCCGGCATAACCTGCCAGTTCGGCGCGGTCGCCGGGGGTACGGCCGTCGCGGTCCTTGTGATCGAAGAAGTTGTGGTTGGCCATGTCCCGGGTATGGTCCTGGGCCGCGCTGGCCAGGGTGGCGTTCCAGGCCAGCGGGGTGGCGGCGGCGAAGATCTGGTTGCCGCACTGGCGTGGTTGCGCGCGGGCGCTGTTGAGGCTTTCCAGGAGCTTCTGGCCTTCCGCCTGCCAGTCGCCGAGGCGCGCGGTCAGCAGCGGCCGGGCGAGGACGATGCGCCAATCCTGGCCGGTGCGGCTGACGCCGATATCGACGAACTGCGGGTCCAGCACCACCTGGCAGAAGCTTTCCCGCACCGCCTTCATGGCCGCCTGGGCATCGCGCGGCCCGGACAGGCTGATGGCCTGCACATTGACCATCGGGTAGGCGCTGCTGGCCAGGGCCTGCTGCAGGTTGCCGATGCTGTTGGCGGGCAGCACCAGGCGCGGGTCGGCGGCCAGCGGCGGCAGCTCCTGGGACACCTGGCCGGCGCAGCGCTGGGCCTGGCTGCGGTAGCTGTTGATCGATGTCACCAGTTGCGTCTCGTCGCTCGCCACGGCGGTGGTGGCGAAGGCCATGCTCATCGACAACAGGGGGAGCGACAGCAGGGTCAGTGGCAGAGCGGAGGATAGGCAGCGCATGGAGGTCTCCCTTGAGCGAATTGCGCCCATGATGCGCGATTTCGCCCCGGTCGGCGCAAGGTCTTTTTGCCGAAAACGGGCGCCGTTATCCATTCTTTTGGTTGCCGGCATGGCGCCGGTTACGGGCGGACGGCGGCGAACTACACTCAATTCCAGCCGCGCCAGCCGGCAGGCTGGCGGCGGCTTTCCCGTGCCCGGATCGGGCTTTTGGCGAAGGTGCGAGCATGCGTCCGACAGCGATTGCCGGCGGTCTCCTGATCCTCCTGTGCGGGGGGCTGGCGATGGCCGCGGGTGAAAGAGCGAACCCCGAAGTGGTGGAGGACAAGGCCCAGGTCCTGGAGCAGAAAGCCGCGGACCAGCAGCCGGCGCCCCGCAGCGAAACCATTACCCCTCCCGAGGCCCAGGCGGTGGACCCGGCCGGCGCCGCGCCGCTGGACGATGCCATCACCTGCCTGGCGCGTTCCATCTACTGGGAAGCCAAGGGCGGGGCCGCCGCCGACATGGAAGCCGTGGCCAGCGTGGTGCTCAACCGGCTCGGCCACGAGGGGTTTCCCGATACGGTGTGCGCGGTGGTCAAGCAGGGTTCGCAGCAGCGTGCCTGCCAGTTTTCCTGGTGGTGCGACGGGCGTGCGGACCAGGTGAAGGAAGATGAGCCCTACATCGCGGCCAAGGAAATCGCGCGCAAGGCGCTCAACCAGCAACTCCCGGACCGCAGCCACGGCGCCCTGTATTTCCACGACCGGCGCGTGCGGCCCGCCTGGGCCAGGCAATACCGCAAGACCGCCGAGACCGGCAAGTTTCTGTTCTACAAGCCGCAAGGCGACAGCGCGCGTTAAACCGGTTTACCCAGGCCATCTGTAGGAGCGAGCTTGCTCGCGATAGCGTCCGTGCTGACACGCTGCATCGCGAGCAAGCTCGCTCCTACAGGGACTGCGTCAACTACGCGGGCGGAGTATCATGCCCGGCCCGCCGCCGACGCCTGCTGTCCAGGCGTGCCTCAACCTTTGGAGCCCTTGCGCGCAATGCCCACCATCAGCCACTTCCAGACCCCGTGCCCGGAGGCCGTCAACAGCCAGATCCTGCAGATGGTGGTCGACTACCTGACCGACATCAGCGCGGTAGCGATCCCGCCCAGCAACCTGCTGTACAACATCTACCAGTACGCCATCGGCTACGAAGTGCATCTGTACCTGCAGGCCCTGGACGGCTCCCGGGGCATCGCCGTGGAACTGCTGGTAGCCACTGACGATGATGATCCGGAACAGGTGCTGGGTTTTGTGCTGTACCTGCCGGTCAAGGACGATCCCGAGGCGTGCGGCGTGGCCTATATGGCGGTGCGTGCCAGCCATCGCCGGCAGGGGATCGCCCGTTCGCTGCTGGCACGGATGCGCGAGCGCTACCCCCATGCCGAACTGACCTGCGCGGCGGGCAAGGTGCCCTGTTTCGAAGCGCTGGGCTTCCAGGTGCTGGGCGTGCGCGGTCCGCAGGTGCTGATGAACACCCGCGATCACGCCACCGACGGTTTGATGGGCCTGCTGGACACGGCGCCGATCTATCGCTCGCTGGAGGTGCGGCAGATCCACAGCTACCTGCTGCAAAAGCATGGCAAGCGGGCGATGCTCGATGCCGAAAAACAGCGCGACCGTCACCTGGACCAGATGACCCGCAACGCCCAGGCGCTGGTCCGCGAGCGTCTGGGGCAGGGCTGAGGCCGCTCGGTCGCTCAGCCCTTGAGCCGCACGCTCAGCCCGGCTTGTGCTGGTCGGCGGCCATGATCGAGGGGGCCAGGGAAATGCCCGCCATCTGGCAGATGTCCGCCAGCGTCGCCCTCTGCTTCTGGAAGGCCTTGGCCAGGTCCAGCGCGGCTTCCTGGACGTCGAGACCGAACTCCTTGATCACCTCGCTCTGATCGAACAGGAAGCCATAGGCCAACAGTTCCGGGGTTCGCGATTCGTCCTTGGGCACGATGACGATTTTCCAGAAGCGGGTCGGGTAGTGCACCGGGCCTTTGCCGAAGTCCTGCTCGACGCAGGAGTCCCCCAGCACCGGGCCGGCAAAGATGACGGCCTGGCCGCCCCCGGCCTCGATCTGTTCGGCCAGCTCGCCCTCGAAGTAACCCCAGATGCCTTTGCGATTGCGGTACTGGGCGCCGTCGGGCGTTTCCTGGTTGAACAGCTCGTGCTGTGGCGTGCAGTTGGTCCAGTGGTAGGTGTCGGCGTTGGCGTACTCGGTGTCGATTCCCGGCTGGCCCCAGCAGCTGTCTTCGCGGCGCACGATATGGCCGCGATCGAAGTTGCCGGCCGGCGCGTAGATGTCGCTGTTGGTCAGCTGGAATCGGCTCGGCACCCGGCGGTCGAGGCGCCAGCTTTCGCCGCCGAAGCCCCGGCGGCCCCGCGCATCGCCACGGACCTCGGGCCGGTAGTCGGCATTGGAGGCGGCCCACATCGGCATGCGGTACTTCTTGTTCATCACCAGCGAATAGCGGTGATAGGGCAGCTCCAGCGGAGCGTCGTCGTCCAGGTGGGAGAGCCTCATGGCCGGCACATTGCGCGCCGAGGCGGCATGTTCGCGGTAGTCGCCGACGCGGTAGAGCTGGGCCAGCTGGGCGCCCTCGACGAAGGGCGGCGGGACCGGCACCCCGAGAAAATCCGGGTCGTAGCCGGGGCGGGCCTCGTAGTCGAGGTCGAAGGTCAGGGTCTTTTCCAGGGCCGCGACTGCCGGAGCGGAGTCGGTTGATGCCGGCTCGGCCGGCGCCACGCTCAGGCTGGAGGTAATGCTTGCCGGGCTGTCCGCGGCATGGCTGAGGATGTTGATGGTGGTGGGGCCGGAGATATGAAAGATGTTCTGCGACCTATCGGGCAGGCCTGGGCGGAGCGGCGTAACGGCCACTGCTTCGTTGACGCTGAGCGCGGCCAGCGGATCGGCGGTCTGCTCCATGAGCTGGGCCAGCAGCTCGGCCGGCCTGCCGCTCAGTTGCAGGGCCTTGAGCGCGCCGACGATGCTGCTGACCCGGGTGCCCTCGTTGGCCACCCAGTCCACGGTGCTTTCCTCGTCCCCTTCGGGGTTCCAGAGGCTGTGGTCGGTCTTGAGGATGTTGCCGGCTGCGTCGGTCCGGGGGATGCCGCAGTGATGCAGGGCGATCAGTTCCCAGTTGTCGCTGAACACCGGGGAGCCGGAGGCGCCTTCGGCGGTGTCGGTTTCGTAATGCAGGAAACCCTGGTCGAGAATGTCCAGCAGCCGGTTGTGGGTGGTGGCGTACTGGCGCGGGCCGCCATCGGGGTGCTGGATGATGTTCATCGGCCGGCCACGCAGGGTCTTGCCGGTGGCTTCGATCAGGCGGATGCAGCCGTAGTCCGACAGTGCCTCGCCGCGCGTGCCCTGTGTGGAAATGGCCACCAGGCAGAAGTCCAGCGCCTCGTCGGCGAAGTAGAACTGGTCCGGCTGCAGGTTGAAGTAGGTGCCTTCGTTGATGCCGCGCTCCTGCCTTTCGTAGAGAAAGTTGGCGGCGCAGTCCACGGCATCCACATACCGGGGGAACACATGCTGGTTGGTCAGCAACAGGCTGGGCGAGACCAGGAAGCCGGTGGCGAAGCCCTCGACCACCGTGCCCGGGCGTGGCGCATTGACCAGCCGCGCCACCGGCCTTGCCGCCTGGCGGGCGGCCTCGCTGGGGGCGTAGAAGGTCGGGTCCCAGGTGCCGATCCGGCGTTCCAGCCCGGCCCGGGTCAACAGGGCACGGGCGTTCTCGCGGGCGACCCACTTGGCCAGTTGCTGCGGTGAATCGCCGGCGCCCGGGCCCAGTTCGCGGATGCGCGACAGCGATGCGGTGCGGGTGCCGGCTTGCTGGTTCCAGCGCTCCAGGGCTTTGGCCATGTTGCTTCTACGGGCACTGGCAACGGCATCTGGCGTCTTGCTCATGGGCACCTCCTGGCGAGTACGGGATTCCTTTCGGGCTAGCCATTTGAGCGTAGACAACAAGTGCCGCGGCAGACGGCCGGCGTCATGCCAGCTCGTCGGATCCGCCGCTCTTTATGCGCCTTTTATGCGCCTTTGCCGGCGCGCTCCTGCAAGCGTTCGAGCAACACCTTGGCCACGCCCTGGGCCGAGCCCGGGTTCTGCCCGGTTACCAGCTCGCGGTCGATCACCACGTTTTCGCTCCACGGCGAGCGGTTGCTGCGGTACAGGCCGCCGGCCTGTTCCAGGGCGGTTTGCGGATAGAAACGCATGGCGCCGCCGCCCAGCAGGCCCTTGGCCAATTCCTCTTCCTGGTTGCTGATCACCGTGAACTGGTAGCCGGCGTAGATCCAGCCCGGGGCGCTGGCCTTGCCGCCGCTGGCCAGCTGTCGGGTGAAGTCCTGCGCCTGGGGCAGGGTCGACAGCAGGGCGATCGGGCCGTGGCAGACCAGGGCGGTGGTCTTGTTGTTCTGATGGAAGTTGCTCAGCAGCCGGCCCAACTCGGGGCTGTGCAGCAGGTCCTGCATCGGTGCGTGGCCGCCGGGCACGTACAGCGCATCGAAATGCTCGTAGCCGATCTGCTCGACCCGGGCCAGGCTGATCACCGGCGATTCGCCGGGGGAGGTGATTTTCAACTGGTCGAGCAGCGCCTGGTGCGCCTGCAGCGCGGCGACATCATTGTTGAAGTACATCTTGTCGGTGGAGGAGCGGTCCAGGGTCGGCGCCTTGCCCTGCGGGGTGGCGAAGGTCACCGAGTGGCCAGCGTCGAGCAACTGTTTCACCGGTTGCATCAGTTCGTTGAGGTAGAAGCCGGTGGAAAACACCTTGCCGTCCTTGAGGTCGAGGTGGTCGGAGTCCGAGAGCACCACCAGGACGTTTCCGGCCTGGGCGTTGAAGGTGGCGGCGGTAATGCTCATGGCAAGAGCGAGGGTGCTGAGTGGGCGCATGTGGGTTTCCAGTATGTGAGGTCAGGGAGCCGGCGGTGGCCGACGGGTGATTCACTGTATTCATGCCTCTGTGGGCGATAAACTCGCGCCACTGGAAATCACTTGTTCCCTGGAGGTTAAGGTGAGTCGCCGATTCGATTATCTGGCTGACGTCGAGGTGTTCGTCAGCGTGGTGGAGAAGGGCTCGTTGAGCGCTGGCGCGGTGGCGCTGGGCACCACCCCGTCGGTGGTCAGCCGGGCGATTTCCCGGCTGGAGGCGCGCCTCGGCGTGCAACTGCTGCGCCGCACCACAAGGCGCCTGAGCCTGACCGAGGCCGGCCTGTTGTACCTGGAACAGTCGCGCGCGGCGTTCGAGTTGATCGACAGCGCGGAGCGCAGCATCCAGGGCCAGGACGGCGAGCTGAACGGCCGGGTGCGCCTGAGCGTGCCGACCACCTACGGCCATTACCGGCTGCCGGCGCTGCTCGGCGGCTTTGCCCGGCAATACCCGCAGGTGCGCATCGAGCTGAGCATCAGTAACCGCAATGTCGACCTGGTGGCCGAAGGCTACGACCTGGCGATCCGCCTCGGCCAGTTGCCCGACAGCGGCCTGATCGGGCGCAAGCTGGAGGACGCGCCGCTGTGCCTGGTGGCGTCCCCCGACTACCTGCAACGCGCCGGCACGCCGCAGCAGCTGGAGGACCTGGCGGCCCATGCCTGCCTGCCGTTCATCATGCCCAGCAGCGGCCGGGTCGGCGCCTGGCTGCTGCGCGAGCAGGGGCGGGACCTGGAGTGGACACCCCAGGCGAATATCCAGGTGGCCGACGATGTGCTGGGCATCGTGTCCCTGGCCGAGCACGGCATGGGCATCTGCCAGACCTACGAGTTCATCGTCCGCGAGCGGATCGCCAGCGGCCGCCTGGTGGCGCTGCTGCCGGAGGCGGGCGGTCGTTCGCGGCCGTTCTCGGTGATCTACCCGCCGCATCGCCAGCTGTCGGCAGCGGCGCGGGCCCTGATCGATCACCTGACCCAGGCCGTGGCGCAGTGACAGGCCGACTGGCCATCAGTCCCGGTGTTGCCCGGGAGGAGGATTAAAAAAGCGCCCACTCCCGTGGGGAAGGGGATTTACTGAGAATCGGGCGCTGATTACAATGATAATCATTGCTATTAATGTCCTTCCCTCCCTTGAGTGCACACCTTGAAGTCATCCTGTCCGCGTGCCCGCCGTAACACCCTGATCAAACGCCTGTTGCCGACACTGTCCTGCTGTCTGGTCGCCAGCCCGCTGTGGGCACAGGAGGCGGTCGAACTGCCGACCACCGATATCCAGGCCGATCGCCTCAGCCAGGACACCGGCTACACCACCTCGCAAGCCAGCACGGCGAGCAAAAGCAATGTGCCGATCAAGGAGGAGGCGCAGTCGATCAACGTGGTGACCCAGCAGACCCTGGCCGACTATCAGGTGCGCTCGCTGAACGACGCCATGAAGTTCGTCAGCGGCGTCAGCCAGGGCAACACCCTGGGCGGCTCCCGGGACTCGCTGGTCAAGCGCGGTTTCGGCACCAACGACGACGGCTCGATCCTGCGCGACGGCGTGCGTTCCAACCTGGGGCAGAACTTCAGCGCCACCACCGAGCGGGTCGAAGTGCTCAAGGGCCCGGCGTCGATGCTCTATGGCGCGCTGGAGCCGGGCGGGCTGATCAACATCATCAGCAAGCAGCCGCAATATTCCCAGAGCACCACGCTCAGCGGCTCGGCCTACAGCGAAGGCGGCGGCACCATGGCCCTGGACACCACCGGGCCGCTGGGCGATACCGGCCTGGCCTACCGCCTGATCGCCGAGCGCGGCCATGAGGACTACTGGCGCAACTACGGGGTCAACGAGCACACCCTGGTGGCGCCGTCGCTGACCTGGACCGGCGAGCGCGCCAGCCTGACCCTGAACTACGAATACAACGACTACTCCAGCCCCTTCGACCGCGGCACCGTGTTCACCAACGGGCATCCGGCGGACATCGACTACGACAAGCGCCTGGACGAACGCTGGGCGAAAAGCGTCGGCATCCGCGAAGTGGCCAGCGCGCGCTTCGAGTACCAGCTGAGCGATGACTGGAAAACCCGTGTCACCTACGGCTGGAACAACGACCGCTACAGCCTGTCGATCGCCCAGCCCAACAGCCTGACCGGCAACACCCTGCGCCGGGCCGCCAACGGTGCCCACTACGACGACGAAACCCGCTACGCCAGCTGGGACTTCATCGGCCAGCAGGAGCTGTTCGGCCAGCGCCATGACCTGCTGGTGGGCGTCGACAGCGAGCACTCCGACCAATACCGCGGCAAGACCTACCGCAACATCGCCCAGGGTGGTTTCAACATCACCTCACCGGTCTACGGCAAGCTGGCCGAGCCGAGCCTGGTCAGCGCCACGCAAAGCAACCTGCGCAACCAGCTGACCTCGAGCTCGGTGTACTTCAAGGACAACTGGCATTTAAGTGAACAGTGGATCCTGGTGTTCGGCGGTCGCCAGCAGCATTACGACCAGTACAGCGACCAGGGCCTGGGCCGCAGCTACAAGGTCAATCGCGACAGCAATGGCGACACCTTCGTGCCGTTCCTCGGCCTGGTGTTCAAGGCCACCGACAGCCTGTCGCTGTACGGCAACTACAGCCGTTCGTTCAAGCCCAACACCGATGTCGACGATGCCGGCAAGACCTTCGATCCGGAAGAGGGCCGCAGCTACGAGGTGGGGGCCAAGTACGATCCGCTGCCGGGCCTGAACATCAACCTGGCGCTGTACGACATCGAGAAGAAGAACGTGGTGACCACCACCACGGTCAATGGCGTGAGCCTCTCGGAAGCCGCCGGCAAGGTCGGTTCCCAGGGCGTGGAACTGGACGTCACCGGGCGCATCGCCGATCGTTGGGACCTGATCGGCACCTACGCCTACAACCACACGGAAATCCTCGACGACCCGAGCAACGAAGGTCACCGCCTGGCCAACGCCCCCAAGCACACCGCCAGCCTGTACCTGAGCCACCACCTCAACGTGCCCGCGGAATTCGGCGCCTGGCACGCGGGCGGCGGCGCCCGTTATGTCGGCGAGCGCGCAGCCAACAACGCCAACGATTTCTGGCTCAGCAGCTACACCGTGGCCGATGCCTTCGTGCGCTGGGAATCGCCGCTGTTCGGTTATAAAACCAGTTTGCAGTTCAATGTCGACAACCTGTTCGACAAGCAGTACTACCCGTCGTCCACCGGCAGCCAGCTGCAGGTCAACGTCGGCGAACCACGCACCGCACGCCTGAGCGCCAGCGTGACCTTCTGACAATATCCGGACCGCTGCGCGTCGCCCTATCGGGTGGCGCGTCGGCGGGATCCGTCTCGCCGCGGTCGCTCTTCCCCCCACCCATTCCGCCCTTCATGGCATTCCCGCCAATCTCCCGACTTTGCCCACCCGCGACCCGATTCCCCGTGG
>NZ_QHHP01000007.1:61855-117684 GCF_003184125.1 Pseudomonas sp. RW409
CGGTTTCGACGCCTATGGTGTCAGCGAGGACATGCCGGACCCGGTGGCGCGGGCCATTGGCCAGTTGCTCGATCACCTGCAGGCTGTCGATGGGCGCCTGGAGGGTATGTGCGGGGCCTTGAAGGATCTGGGTAGCAACTACTGCGCCAAGGACCTGCCAGCGCTGCGCGATGAGGACTTCGCAGGCGTCAAGGACAAGGGCGACAGTCAGGTCGGTTGAGCCGTCCAGGCGCCTTGGCGTTGATCACGAGCAAGCTTGCTGCTGCAGAAGAGCGTTATGGTTTTTCTAAGGTGAGCTTGCTCGCCCCGAGTCCGAAAGGGCGCTGGCGACCCATTAGTCACCCGTCAAATCCAGGGCGTGCCATTACCCTGCAGACTTTGCTATGATTCGCGCGCTCTTTTGCGGGTAAACCTGACTAAAGTAGTAGGTCTTATAGTTGACTTAATTACTCGGGAATTGCATACTCGCTCCCATCCCGAAACACTCCGTGGTACTTGTCCATGCGACTGACTACAAAAGGCCGATACGCGGTAACTGCCATGCTTGACCTGGCGTTGCACGCGCAACATGGGCCGGTGTCCCTGGCCGATATCTCTGAGCGCCAAGGCATCTCCCTGTCCTATCTCGAACAGCTCTTCGCCAAGTTGCGCCGCAGCAATCTGGTGTCCAGCGTGCGTGGTCCAGGCGGTGGCTACCAGCTGTCGCGCGACATGCAAGGCATTCAGGTGGCCCAGGTGATCGATGCGGTGAACGAGTCGGTCGATGCAACCAAATGCCAGGGCCAGGGCGATTGCCATTCCGGCGACACCTGTCTGACCCACCACCTGTGGTGCGATCTGAGCCTGCAGATTCACGAATTTCTGAGCGGTATCAGCTTGGCTGACCTTGTGACTCGCCGTGAGGTGCAAGAAGTAGCCCAGCGTCAGGATCAGCGCCGCTGTAATGGCAAGGCGCAGCACCTGGACAAGATTGAAGCGTCCGCCGTCGAATGACAGCCAAAGAGCTAGCGGCACGCCAGCCAGCCTGATTTAGGAGAGAGTCCATGAAATTGCCGATTTACCTTGATTACTCAGCGACCACCCCGGTTGATCCGCGTGTCGCGCAAAAGATGAGTGAATGCCTGCTGGTCGACGGAAACTTCGGTAACCCGGCGTCCCGCTCCCACGTGTTCGGCTGGAAGGCCGAAGAGTCGGTGGAAAATGCCCGTCGCCAAGTGGCTGACCTGGTTAACGCCGACCCACGTGAAATTGTCTGGACCTCCGGTGCCACCGAGTCCGACAACCTGGCAATCAAGGGTGTCGCGCATTTCTACCACACCAAGGGCAAGCACCTGATCACCTCGAAGATCGAGCACAAGGCTGTCCTGGACACCATGCGCCAACTCGAGCGTGAAGGCTTCGAAGTCACCTACATCGAGCCTGGCGAAGACGGCCTGATCACTCCGGCCATGGTCGAAGCCGCCCTGCGCGACGACACCATCCTGGTGTCGATCATGCACGTGAACAACGAAATCGGCACCATCAACGACATCGCCGCCATCGGCGAGCTGACTCGTTCCAAAGGCATTCTGTTCCACGTCGACGCGGCTCAGTCCACCGGCAAGGTCGACATCGACCTGCAGGCGCTGAAAGTCGACCTGATGTCCTTCTCCGCCCACAAGACCTACGGTCCTAAAGGTATCGGCGCGCTGTACGTCAGCCGCAAGCCGCGGGTTCGCCTCGAGGCGACCATGCACGGCGGCGGTCACGAGCGCGGCATGCGTTCCGGCACCCTGGCTACCCACCAGATCGTTGGCATGGGCGAAGCCTTTCGTGTAGCCAAGGAAGACATGGCTGCCGAAAACCTGCGCATCAAGGCGTTGAGCGACCGCTTCTACAAGCAGGTCGAGCATCTGGAAGAGCTGTACATCAACGGCAGCATGACTGCTCGTGTACCGCACAACCTGAACCTGAGCTTCAACTACGTCGAAGGCGAGTCGCTGATCATGGCGCTCAAGGACCTGGCGGTTTCCTCCGGTTCGGCCTGCACCTCGGCTTCGCTGGAGCCTTCGTACGTACTGCGCGCCCTGGGCCGCAACGACGAACTGGCACACAGCTCGATCCGCTTCACCTTCGGCCGCTTCACCACCGAAGAAGAAATCGATTATGCCGCGCAGAAAGTCTGCGAGGCCGTGACCAAGCTGCGCGCTCTGTCGCCGCTGTGGGACATGTACAAAGACGGCGTCGATATCTCGAAGATCGAGTGGGCGGCACACTAAATATAGAAGCCGCCAGGTACAGCTCCTGTAGCGACGCGGCGACTGACGCAGGCGTAACTACAGGGGCTCAAGAGCGGCCCTGATGAGTGAGGATTAAGAATCATGGCTTACAGCGAAAAGGTCATCGACCACTACGAGAACCCGCGCAACGTCGGCAAAATGAACGCGGAAGATCCTGATGTCGGCACCGGCATGGTCGGCGCTCCGGCGTGCGGCGACGTGATGCGCCTGCAGATCAAGGTCAACGAGCAGGGCATCATCGAAGACGCCAAGTTCAAGACCTACGGTTGCGGTTCGGCTATCGCCTCCAGCTCCCTGGCTACCGAGTGGATGAAGGGCAAGACTCTGGATGAAGCAGAGACCATCAAGAACACTCAGCTGGCTGAAGAGCTGGCCCTGCCGCCAGTGAAAATCCACTGCTCGGTACTCGCCGAAGACGCCATCAAGGCCGCCGTTCGCGATTACAAGCAGAAGAAAGGCCTGATCTGATTCAGCGGATCAGCTTTCACAGATTGAGCGAAAAGTAAGGAGTCACGATGGCTATCAGCATGACAGAAGCGGCTGCTCAACACGTGCGACGCTCCCTCGACGGGCGCGGCAAAGGTGATGGGATTCGCCTGGGTGTTCGCACCACGGGCTGTTCCGGCCTTGCCTATGTCCTGGAGTTCGTCGACGAGATCGGTGAAGACGATCAGGTGTTCGAGAGTCATGGCGAGAAAGTGATCATTGATCCGAAAAGCCTGACCTACCTGGATGGCACCGAACTGGACTTCGTCAAGGAAGGGTTGAACGAAGGCTTCAAGTTCAACAACCCCAACGTGCGCGGTGAATGTGGCTGCGGCGAAAGCTTCAATATCTGAGGCTGCTCGTGGGTACTCCTTGTCATTTCGCTTTATTTGAGCTGCAACCGAGCTTCCGTCTGGATCTCGATCAGCTGGCCACGCGTTACCGTGAGTTGGCGCGTGCCGTTCATCCGGACCGCTTCGCTGACGCTTCCGAGCGTGAGCAGCG
Organism: Pseudomonas sp. RW409; assembly: GCF_003184125.1. Classification (NCBI taxonomy): domain Bacteria; kingdom Pseudomonadati; phylum Pseudomonadota; class Gammaproteobacteria; order Pseudomonadales; family Pseudomonadaceae; genus Pseudomonas; species Pseudomonas sp. RW409. The sequence goes on from NZ_QHHP01000007.1 coordinate 65,125, forward strand.
GCTGGCGCTGGAGCAATCCGCCAGCCTCAACGAGGCCTACCAGACCCTCAAGAGCCCTCCCAAGCGCGCGCGATACCTGCTCGCCATGGGCGGACATGAGCTGCCGCTGGAGGTCACGGTGCACGATCCGGAGTTCCTTCTGCAGCAGATGCAGTGGCGCGAAGAGCTCGAGGATCTGCAGGACGAGGCCGACCTGGCCGGTATTGCAGCCTTCAAGCGCCGCCTGAAAGTGGCCCAGGATGAATTGAACGAAAGCTTCGCAGCCTGTTGGGATGATGCTGCGCAACGCGAACAGGCCGAGCGCCTGATGCGGCGCATGCAGTTCCTCGACAAGCTCACCTACGAAGTGCGCCAGTTAGAAGAGCGCCTCGACGATTAACCCAGTGCCGCTCCGGTCGCACGCCTGATATTCAGATAAGTCCAGATAAACATGGCCCTACTGCAGATCGCCGAACCCGGCCAAAGTCCTCAACCGCACCAGCGTCGCCTGGCTGTGGGGATCGACTTGGGTACTACCAATTCGCTGGTCGCTGCCTTGCGCAGTGGTCTTTCCGAGCCGCTGGCCGACGCCAACGGGCAGGTCATCCTGCCGTCTGCCGTGCGTTATCACGCCGACCATGTCGAGGTGGGCGAGTCCGCCAGGCTGGCGGCGTCTGCCGACCCCTTGAACACTGTGCTGTCGGTCAAGCGCCTGATGGGGCGTGGTCTGTCCGACGTCAAGCAACTGGGCGAACAGCTGCCGTACCGCTTCGTCGACGGCGAGTCGCACATGCCGTTCATCGACACCATCCAGGGCCCGAAAAGCCCGGTGGAAGTCTCCGCCGACATCCTCAAGGTCTTGCGCCAGCGCGCCGAGTCGACCCTGGGTGGTGAGCTGGTGGGGGCGGTGATCACCGTTCCGGCCTATTTCGACGATGCGCAGCGTCAAGCGACCAAGGATGCGGCCAAGCTGGCCGGTCTCAACGTGTTGCGTCTGCTCAACGAGCCGACCGCGGCGGCCGTGGCCTATGGTCTGGATCAACACGCCGAAGGCGTGGTGGCCATTTATGACCTGGGTGGCGGGACCTTCGATATTTCCATTCTGCGCCTGACCGGCGGTGTCTTCGAAGTGCTGGCCACTGGTGGCGACAGCGCCCTGGGCGGAGACGATTTCGATCATGCGATCGCTGGCTGGATCATCGAGAGCGCCGGCCTGTCCGCCGATCTCGATCCGGGTAAGCAGCGCAATCTGCTGCAAATCGCTTGCGCCGCCAAGGAAGCGCTCACCAATGCCCCGTCGGTCGACGTGACCTATGGCTCCTGGTCGGCGCCGCTGACCCGTGAAGCTTTCGATGCCCTGATCGAGCCGATGGTGGCGCGCAGCCTCAAGGCTTGCCGTCGCGCCGTGCGTGATTCCAATGTCGAGCTGGAAGATGTCCAGGCGGTGGTCATGGTCGGCGGTTCGACCCGTGTTCCACGGGTTCGCGAAGCTGTCGCCGAAATGTTCGGTCGCCAGCCGCTGACCGAGATCGACCCGGATCAGGTGGTGGCCATTGGTGCTGCGATCCAGGCCGATACCCTGGCCGGCAACAAGCGCGATGGCGGCGAACTGCTGCTGCTTGATGTGATTCCACTGTCCCTGGGGCTGGAAACCATGGGCGGGCTGATGGAGAAGGTGATTCCGCGTAACACCACTATCCCCGTTGCCCGTGCCCAGGACTTCACCACTTACAAAGATGGCCAGTCGGCCATGATGATTCATGTATTGCAGGGCGAGCGCGAGCTGATCAGCGACTGCCGCTCCCTGGCGCGTTTCGAGCTGCGCGGTATTCCGGCCATGGTCGCCGGAGCGGCGAAGATCCGCGTGACCTTCCAGGTCGATGCCGACGGTCTGCTGAGCGTGTCCGCTCGCGAGCTGGGCTCGGGCGTCGAAGCCAGCATCCAGGTCAAGCCATCCTACGGCCTGACCGACGGCGAAATCGCCAGGATGCTCAAGGACTCCTTCCAGTACGCCAGCGACGACAAGGTCGCCCGCGTGCTGCGCGAGCAGCAGGTCGATGCCCAGCGTCTGATCGAAGCGGTGCAGGGCGCTCTGGAAGCAGACGGCGAGCGTCTGCTGGATGCCGAAGAGCGCATGGTCATCGAGTTGCAAATGCAGGAATTGAGTGAATTGATGCGTGGCACCGATGGTTACGCCATCGAGCAGCAGACCAAGCGTCTGTCGCAAGTGACCGATGCTTTTGCTGCCCGCCGCCTGGACTCGACGGTGAAAGCCGCTCTGGCGGGGCGCAATCTGAATGAAATCGAGGAATAACTGATGCCGCAGATCATTTTTCTGCCACACGCCGTGTTTTGCCCGGATGGCCTGGTTGTAGAGGCTGCACCGGGTACCTCGATTCTCGAAGTGGCCCATGACAACCACATCGAGATCGAGAGCGCCTGCGGCGGCGTCTGCGCCTGCACCACCTGCCACTGCATCATTCGCGAGGGTTTCGACTCGCTGAATGAAGCCGACGAGCTGGAAGAAGACCTGCTGGACAAGGCCTGGGGCCTGGAGGCGCAATCGCGTCTATCCTGTCAGGCAATCGTCGGCGAGGAAGACCTGACCGTCGAAATTCCGAAATACTCGCTCAACCATGCGGCCGAAGCGCCGCACTGATTCAAGGAATCATCATGAGTCTGAAATGGGTTGATGTGCTGGAAATCGCGATCCAGCTGGCTGAGTCCAAGCCGGATGTGGATCCGCGGTACGTAAACTTTGTCGATCTGCACCAATGGGTTCTGGCACTGCCGGAATTCAGCGACGATCCGGCTCGCGGTGGCGAGAAGGTTCTTGAAGCAATTCAGGCCGCCTGGATCGAAGAAGCAGACTGAGTCTGTCCCGTACGCAGTTAGGCAATCCCTATAAACCCGCGTATAATTCGCGGGTTTAATTTTTCGCTTTAATCACCGTTTCTGGAGTTACACCATGGCTGTTCAACGTACTTTCTCCATCATCAAGCCTGACGCTGTTGCAAAAAACGTCATCGGCGAGATCGTTACCCGTTTCGAAAAAGCTGGCCTGCGCGTTGTAGCTTCGAAAATGAAGCAACTGTCGAAAGCCGAAGCTGAAGGCTTCTACGCTGAGCACAGCGCTCGTGGTTTCTTCGGCGAGCTGGTTGCTTTCATGACTTCCGGTCCGGTTGTCGTTCAGGTTCTGGAAGGCGAAAACGCTATCGCTCTGAACCGTGAGCTGATGGGCGCTACCAACCCTAAAGAAGCTGCTGCCGGCACTATCCGTGCTGACTTCGCTGAATCCATCGACGCCAACGCCGTTCACGGTTCGGACTCCGAAGCCGCTGCTGCACGCGAAATCGCTTATTTCTTCGCTTCCACCGAAGTGACCACTCGCTAAGCCAAAGGCCCGTGAGTGAAGGTGAAACCATGACTACATCGACTGGCAAAACTAACCTGTTGGGTCTGACTCAACCGGAAATGGAAAAATTCTTCGACTCAATCGGGGAGAAGCGTTTCCGTGCCGGTCAGGTAATGAAATGGATTCACCACTTTGGCGTCGATGATTTCGACGCCATGACGAACGTCGGCAAGGCCTTGCGCGAAAAGCTCAAGGCCGTTGCCGAAATTCGTGGTCCGGAAGTGGTCAGCGAGGACATCTCCAGCGACGGCACCCGTAAATGGGTGGTGCGCGTGGCGTCCGGCAGCTGCGTCGAGACCGTTTACATTCCCCAGGGCAAACGCGGCACCTTGTGCGTTTCGTCCCAGGCAGGCTGTGCCCTGGACTGCAGTTTCTGCTCCACCGGCAAGCAAGGCTTCAATAGCAACCTCACCGCCGCGGAAGTCATCGGCCAGGTGTGGATTGCCAACAAATCCTTTGGCAGCGTCCCGGCGACCGTCGACCGTGCCATCACCAACGTGGTGATGATGGGCATGGGAGAACCGCTGCTGAACTTCGACAATGTCATCTCGGCCATGCACCTGATGATGGACGACCTGGGCTACGGCATCTCCAAGCGCCGCGTGACCCTGTCGACCTCCGGCGTGGTACCGATGATCGATGAGCTGGCCAAGCACATCGACGTCTCCCTGGCGTTGTCCCTGCACGCACCGAACGATGCGCTACGCAACCAGCTGGTACCGATCAACAAGAAGTACCCGCTGAAGATGCTGCTCGAATCCTGCCAGCGCTACATGTCGTCGCTGGGCGAGAAACGTGTGCTGACGATTGAGTACACGCTGCTCAAGGACGTCAATGATAAGGTTGAACACGCTGTTGAGATGATCGCGTTGCTCAAGGACATTCCTTGCAAGATCAACCTGATCCCGTTCAACCCGTTCCCGCATTCCGGTTACGAGCGGCCGAGCAACAACGCCATTCGCCGGTTCCAGGATCAACTGCATCACGCAGGCTTCAACGTCACCGTGCGTACCACGCGCGGCGAAGACATCGATGCGGCCTGTGGACAACTGGTCGGGCAGGTGCTGGATCGCACCCGTCGTAGCGAACGTTATATCGCCGTGCGCGAGTTGAGCGCCGACGCCGATATGCCGCAAAGCGCTGCGAATCGTACCTGAGAGAGGATCTCCATGACCTTGCGCGTCGCGCTGCTTCTGCTTTTTGTCAGCCTGTCGGCTGGCTGTGTTCTTTCTGGGGATTTCAACCCGATGAAGACAAGCAAGGGGCGGGACGAGGCGCGTGAGGCCTATGTCCAGCTGGGTCTGGGTTATCTGCAGCAAGGCATGACCGAGCGGGCGAAAGTGCCGCTGAAAAAGGCCTTGGAGCTGGACGAGTCCGACGCTGACGCCAATGCCGCCCTGGCACTGGTGTTCCAGGCTGAAATGGAGCCCGATCTGGCTGACCAGCATTACCGCAAGGCCCTGGCTGCGCGTCCCTCCGATGCCCGTATCCTGAACAACTACGGCAGTTTTCTCTTTGAAGAAAAACGTTACAAGGATGCTTATCAGCGCTTTGAACAGGCGGCTGCTGATACCCTGTACCCCGAGCGATCCCGAGTGTTCGAGAACCTTGGCATGACCGCCGCGATGTTGGGGGAGCGTGATCTGGCCCGGCAACACCTGGAAAAAGCCCTGCGCCTGAACCGCCAGCAGCCTCGTGCATTGCTGGAAATGGCTGAGTTGTCCTTCGAAGACAGGCATTATGTGCCCGCACGCGACTATTACGATCGTTTTAGCCTGCTGAGCGAGCAAAATGCACGTAGTCTATTGCTCGGCGTTCGGCTGGCAACGGTGTTTGAAGATCGCGACAAGGCCGCCAGTTACGGCCTGCAATTAAAACGACTCTATCCCGGTTCGCCGGAATATCAGCAATACCTGTCGGAGCAATGATGAAAGCGGCGCATCCCGAAGTTCTAGCAGCGACTCGCGTCAACCCCGGTGAGACCCTGCGTCAGGCCCGCGAAAGCAATGGTTGGTCGCTGGCTGAAGTGGCCCTCAAGCTCAATCTGACCGCCAGCTCGTTGAGCAACCTGGAAGCCGGTGCTTTCGACAAGCTGCCGGGGCATACCTTCGCTCGCGGTTATATCCGTGCCTATGCCAAGTTGCTGGGGATGGACCAGGCCGTTCTGGTCCAGGCCTTCGACCAATACACGGGCACCGATTCCCAGGGCAGCAATGTGCACAGCCTGGGCCGTATCGAAGAGCCGGTACGGGTCTCCCACACCATTTTGCGCATTGTCAGCCTGCTGCTGCTGATCGCAGTGATCGGCGGCGGCTTTATCTGGTGGCAGGATCAGACCTCGGTGCGCACCAAGGAGCTGATCAGTCTCAATCAGGAACACGTCGAAGTCGAAGGGGCCGACGGCACCACGCAGATTCATCCGATCGACGAACCGGAAGACCAGGCGGTCGTGGAAGGCCAGACCGAAGGCGAAACCGCCCTGGCCCTGCCTGAAACCCTGGCTCCAGGCCAGGCCCCAGCAAATGCCGCGGTCCCGGCGCCAAGCGCTCCGGCTGCCGCACCTGCTGCTCCGGTTGCTCCAGCTCCAGTGGTCGCGGCGCCGGCAACACCCGCGCCGAGCGCTCCGGCCGCGCCAGCCCCTGTAGCGCCAGTGGTCGCTGCATCGGCTGCCCCGGCAGCTCCAACTGCACCTGCCGCCGCGCCTGTAGCCGGCGCCGGTCAGGTACAGATCCAGTTCACAGCCGATTGCTGGACCCAGATCACCGATGGCAGCGGTAAAGTGCTGTTGAGTGGCCTGAAGCGCAAGGGTGAGACCGCCGATGTTTCCGGCAAGCCGCCATTTGCCGTGCGCCTGGGTTATGCCCGTGGCGCGCAGGTCAGCTACAACGGACAAGCGGTCGATGTGGCTCCGTTCACCAGTGGCGAGACTGCTCGCCTGAAGTTAGGTCAATAAGTCATGCACGGCGAATCTCCAATCAAACGTCGCGAGTCCCGCAAGATCTGGGTCGGCTCGGTACCCGTGGGTGGCGATGCCCCCATTGCCGTGCAGAGCATGACCAACAGCGACACCAACGATGTGGCGGCCACTGTGGCCCAGATCAACCGTCTGGAAGCCGCCGGCGTCGATATCGTGCGGGTTTCCGTACCGGACATGGACGCGGCCGAAGCCTTCGGCCGTATCAAGCAGCAGGTCAAGGTGCCGCTGGTTGCCGACATCCACTTCGACTACAAGATCGCCTTGCGCGTGGCCGAACTGGGTGTCGATTGCCTGCGGATCAACCCCGGCAACATCGGTCGTGAAGATCGCGTGCGTGCGGTGGTGGACGCGGCCCGTGATCGCGGGATCCCGATCCGTATCGGTGTCAACGCCGGCTCCCTGGAAAAGGACCTGCAGAAGAAATACGGCGAGCCCACCCCGGCTGCATTGGTGGAATCTGCCCTGCGTCACGTCGAGCACCTCGAGCGTCTGAACTTCAAGGACTTCAAGGTCAGTGTGAAAGCCTCCGACGTGTTCATGGCCGTCGAGGCCTATCGCCTGCTGGCCAAGGAAATCATCCAGCCGCTGCACCTGGGGATCACCGAAGCCGGTGGTTTGCGTTCAGGCACGGTGAAATCCGCCGTGGGCCTCGGTATGCTGCTGGCCGAAGGGATTGGCGATACTATTCGCATCTCGTTGGCGGCTGACCCGGTCGAAGAAGTGAAAGTCGGCTACGACATTCTCAAGTCCCTGCATCTGCGTTCCCGTGGCATCAACTTCATCGCCTGCCCGAGCTGCTCGCGGCAGAACTTCGATGTGGTCAAGACCATGAACGAACTGGAAGGGCGTCTCGAGGATCTGCTGGTGCCGCTGGACGTGGCGGTCATCGGTTGTGTGGTCAACGGTCCGGGCGAAGCCAAAGAGGCGCATATCGGCCTGACCGGCGGGACGCCGAACCTGATTTATATCGACGGCAAGCCGTCGCAGAAACTGACGAATGACAATCTTGTGGATCAACTGGAAAAGCTGATCCGCGAGAAGGCGGCCGAAAAGGTCGAAGCCGACGCAGCGCTGATCGCGCGCGGCTGAGCCCGACTGAAGAGCCGAACGAATTTAAGGATTTATAGTGAGCAAGTCTCTGCAAGCCATTCGTGGCATGAACGACATCCTGCCCGAGCAGACGCCCCTGTGGCGCTATTTCGAGGGCACCGTTGCACGTTTGCTGGATAACTACGGTTACAAGCAGATCCGTATGCCGATCGTCGAGTTCACCGAGCTGTTCAAGCGCTCCATCGGTGAAGTGACCGACATCGTCGAAAAAGAGATGTACACCTTCGACGACCGTAACGGCGACTCCCTGACCCTGCGTCCGGAAGGCACCGCGGCGTGCGTGCGCGCTGTGCTCGAGCATGGCATCACCGGCGGTGGCCAGGTGCAGAAACTCTGGTACATCGGCCCGATGTTCCGCCACGAGCGTCCGCAGAAAGGCCGTTATCGCCAGTTCCACCAGATCGGTTGCGAAGTCTTCAACCTCGACGGTCCGGACATCGACGCCGAACTGATCGTGTTGACCTGGCGCCTGTGGGGCGAGCTGGGTATCCGTGATGCGGTCAAGCTCGAACTGAACAGCCTGGGGACCGCCGAAGCCCGTGCGCGTTATCGCGATGCGCTGGTGACGTTCCTCTCGGCGCGCATGGACAGCCTGGACGAAGACAGCCAGCGCCGCCTGAAAACCAACCCGCTGCGCGTGCTCGACACCAAGAACCCGGATACTCAAGCCGTGCTGGTGGACGCGCCGAAGCTGGCCGACTACCTGGACGAAGAGTCCCGCGTGCACTTCGAGGGTCTCAAGGCCCGTCTGGATGCCGCCGGTATCCCTTATGTGATCAACCCGAAGCTGGTGCGCGGGCTGGATTACTACAGCAAGACCGTTTTCGAATGGGTCACCGACAAGCTCGGCGCCCAGGGCACCGTCTGTGCCGGTGGCCGTTACGACGGTCTGGTCGAGCAGATGGGCGGCAAGCCGACCCCGGGCGTTGGTTTTGCCATGGGCATCGAGCGTCTGGTGCTGCTGCTGGAAACCCTGGAGCAGATCCCGGAAGAGATCTCGCGTCAGGTCGACGTTTACCTCTGCGCCTTCGGGGAAGCTGCCGAACTGGCCGCACTGGCGCTGAGTGAGCGTGTTCGTGATCAATTGCCGAACCTGCGCCTGCAGATCAACGCCGGCGCCGGTAGCTTCAAGAGCCAGTTCAAGAAGGCCGACAAGAGCGGTGCGTTGTACGCACTGATCCTCGGTGACGACGAACTGGCCCAGCAAGTGGTAGGTTTCAAACCCCTGCGTGGCCAGGGCGAACAACAAAGCATTGCCTGGGATGCGCTCGCTGCACACCTGGCCACCTGCGTCGTGCAGGGTTGAAGCTGTCAAACAGCCGATTTAGCGAATAAGGAGTATTGGGGTGTCGAGTACCGAAGATGAACAACTGGCGGATTTGAAGGACTGGTGGCAGCGCAACGGCAAACCCCTGGTCACCGGCGGCCTGTTGGCGCTGGTCATCGTGTTCGGCTGGCAGGCCTGGCACAAGTATCAGAACAATCAGTCGCAAGGCGCCTCGATGCTCTATCAGCAATTGCTGGAGACCACGCTGACGCCTGACGGCAAGCCGGATGCAGCCCGTGTCGCAGACCTGGCCGGCAAGCTCAACAGCGAGTTCGGCGGTACTGCGTACGCGCAATACGGCAGCCTGTTCGTCGCCAAGGTGGCGGTCGACACCGGCAAGCTGGACGACGCGGCGACCGAACTCAAAGCCATCGCCGACAAGCCGGCCAACCCGACGCTGGGCGAGATCGCCCGTCAGCGCCTGGCCCAGGTCCTGGCGGCGCAGAACAAGGCAGATGAAGCGCTGAAGCTGCTCGAAGGCGATGCCGACAAGGCATTCCTGGCCACTCGCGAAGAGCTCAAGGGCGACCTGCTGGTCCAATTGGGCCGTACCGACGAAGCCCATGCTGCGTACGAAAAAGCCAAGGCTGCGCTGTCCGATGAAGCGGCAGTCGGTGGCCTACAAATCAAGCTGGACGACCTGGCCAAAGGGGATGCGTGACGTGATCCGTTGGAAACATGCAGCATTGCTGGCTCTGGCCGTTCTGGCCGCGGGTTGCAGCAGCAACAGCAAGAAAGAATTGCCACCTGCCGAACTGGTCGACTTCAAAGAAGAAGTGGTCCTGCAGAAACAGTGGAGCCGTTCGGTCGGTGACGGCCAGGGCGAAACCTACAACATGCTGGTTCCGGCGATCGACGGCAGCACCATCTACGCCGCCGACGTTACTGGCGTGGTAGAGGCGCTGGATCGCATGAACGGCGACGTCAAGTGGAAACAGGACCTGGAGTTGCCTGTGTCCGGTGCCGTTGGCGTGGGTTACGGCCTGGTCATGATCGGTACCCTCAAGGGCGAAGTAGTCGCCCTGGATGCTTCGAGCGGCGAAGAGAAGTGGCGTGCGCGGGTGACCAGTGAAGTACTGGCTCCGCCATCCACCAACGGCGATGTGGTTGTGGTCCAGACCCAGGATGACCGTGTGATCGGCCTCGACGCCGCCACCGGCAACCAGATGTGGGTCTATGACAGCACCCCGGCGGTACTGACCCTGCGTGGCACCAGTGCGCCAATCACCACCAACCGCCTGGCGGTCGCCGGTCTGTCGACCGGTAAAGTGGTGGCCCTGGATATCCGCAACGGCGTGCCAGTGTGGGAACAGCGCGTGGCCATTCCGCAAGGTCGTTCCGAGCTGGATCGTGTGGTCGACATCGACGGTGGCCTGCTGTTGTCCGGCGGCACCCTGTATGTCGCCAGCTACCAGGGTCGCGTAGCGGCGCTGGACCTGGAAAGCGGTCGTCCGCTCTGGCAGCGCGATGCTTCCAGCTATGCGGGTGTCGCTCAAGGTTTCGGCAGCGTCTATGTGAGCCTGTCTTCCGGCACAGTCGAAAGCGTCGACGAGCGTTCCACCACTGCACTGTGGAGCAACGACTCGCTGGCTCGCCGCCAACTGTCAGCCCCGGAAGTCTTCTCCAGCTACGTGGCGGTCGGTGACCTGGAAGGTTACCTGCACCTGCTGAGCCAGGTGGACGGTCGCTTCGTTGGCCGTGAGCGTATCGACAGCGATGGTCTGCGTGCGCGTCCGCTGGTGGTGGGCAACATGATTTATGTGTATGGCAACAGCGGCAAACTGGAAGCCCTGACCATCAAGTAATGGTTTGACTATGCTTGGGGTTGATCCCCAAGCGGCCTTGCCCCGGCAAGGTTCGCAGCACGCCATGTGCTGCCCCGAGCACCAGCCGCTGCCTCGCAGCGGCTTTTGTATTTTCTGAATTAACGCAGTGGAGAGCCGCATGGTTCCCGTAATCGCCCTGGTGGGCCGACCGAACGTCGGCAAGTCCACCTTGTTCAACCGCCTGACTCGGACTCGCGACGCCATTGTCGGCGACCTGTCCGGTCTGACCCGTGATCGCCAATACGGTGAGGCCAAGTGGCAAGGGCGTACCTACATTCTGATCGACACCGGCGGTATCTCCGGTGACGAGCATGGCATGGACGAAAAGATGGCCGAGCAGTCGCTGCTGGCCATCGAAGAAGCCGATGTCGTCCTGTTCCTGGTAGACGCCAAGGCCGGTTTCACCGCGGCCGACCAGATGATCGGCGAGCACCTGCGCAAACGGAACAAGACCTCTTACGTGATTGCCAACAAGGTCGACAATATCGACCCGGACATGGCGCGTGCCGAGTTCGCTCCGCTGGGCATGGGCGACGCGATCCCGATCGCCGGTGCTCACGGCCGCGGTATCACGCAGATGCTGGAAATCGCCCTGCGCGAGTTCCCGAAAGACGACGCAGACGAGCCGGAAGAGGGTGAGGAAGAAGTCGTAGCCGAAGGCGAGGAAGCCAAGCGCATTCCGGGCCCGAGTGAAAAAGACGGGATCAAGATCGCCATCATCGGCCGGCCGAATGTGGGCAAGTCCACCCTGGTCAACCGCATGCTCGGCGAAGACCGGGTCATCGTCTACGACCAGCCCGGTACCACCCGCGACAGTATCTACATTCCCTTCGAGCGTAACGACGAGAAGTACACGCTGATCGACACCGCCGGTGTGCGCAAGCGCGGCAAGATCCACGAGGAAGTCGAAAAGTTCTCGGTGGTCAAAACCCTGCAGGCGATCAAGGACGCCAACGTGGTGATCTTCGTCATGGACGCCCGCGAAGGCGTGGTGGACCACGACCTGAACCTGCTGGGCTTCGCCCTGGAAGCAGGCCGGGCCCTGGTCATCGCCCTGAACAAATGGGATGGCATGGACCCGCGCGAGCGTGACTATGTGAAGACCGAGCTGGAGCGCCGGCTGTTCTTCGTCGACTTCGCCGACATCCACTTCATCTCGGCGTTGCACGGCACTGGCGTGGGCAACCTCTACCAGTCGGTGCAGAACTCCTTCAAGTCCGCGGTAACCCGCTGGCCGACCAGCCGTCTGACGCAGATTCTCGAAGACGCCGTGAGCGAGCACGCGCCACCGATGGTCAACAACCGTCGCATCAAGCTGCGTTATGCCCACCTGGGTGGTGCCAACCCGCCGCTGATCGTGATCCACGGCAACCAGGTGGAGAAGGTGCCGAAGTCTTATGTGCGCTACCTGGAAAACACCTACCGGCGTGTTCTGAAGCTGGTCGGCACGCCGATCCGCATCGAATTCAAGGGCGGTGAAAACCCGTATGAAGGCAACAAGAACACGCTCACCGACCGTCAGGTCAACAAGAAGCGTCGCTTGATGACACACCACAAGAAGGCCGAGAAGAAGCGCAAGGACAAGCGCTGACACAGCGCTTCGAGTTGCAAGCCACAAGCTACCAGTAAAAAAGCGGCAGGGCTTGCAGCTTATGGCTTACAGCTTGTAGCTGCGATTAAAAAGGGTCCTTGAGGGACCCTTTTTTAATCGCCGCCCTTTGGGCTATTCTCGGGACCTCCCCGTGCCGCCGTAGAGCCGGGTGTTCAGCAGGGAATCACCCATGATCACCAGTAAGCTGCCGAATGTCGGCACCACCATCTTCACGCAAATGTCGCAGCTCGCCGTGGAAACCGGCGCGCTGAACCTGTCCCAGGGTTTTCCTGATTTCGATGGTCCGCAGGCCCTGCGCGATGCGGTCGCCCGGCATATCGCCAGCGGCCACAACCAATATGCGCCAATGACCGGCCTGCCGGCCTTGCGCCAGCAAGTGGCGGCCAAGATCGCCCGCAGTTACGGCGTGCAGGTGAATGCCGAGACCGAGGTAACCATCACTCCGGGCGCCACCCAGGCGATCTTCTGTGCCATCCAGGCGGTGATCCAGCCCGGTGATGAAGTGATCGTCTTCGATCCTTGCTATGACAGCTATGAGCCTTCGGTGGAGCTGGCCGGCGGCCGTTGTATTCATGTGCAGCTGGGCCTGAACGATTTCGCCATCGACTGGCAGAAGCTCGGAGAGGCGCTGAGCCCGCGTACGCGGATGATCATTCTCAACGCGCCGCACAACCCCAGCGGTGCCCTGATCAGCCGTGCCGAGCTGGATCAGTTGGCGGCGCTGATTCGTGATCGGGACATCTATCTGGTCAGCGACGAGGTGTACGAACACCTGGTATTCGACGGCATCCCCCACGTCAGCGTGCTGGCCCATGAAGAGCTGTACCAGCGGGCATTCGTGGTCAGTTCCTTCGGCAAGACCTATCACGTGACCGGCTGGAAAACCGGCTATGTGGTCGCTCCACCGGCCCTGAGCGCCGAGCTGCGCAAGGTGCATCAATATGTCAGCTTCTGCGGCGTGACCCCTTTGCAGTACGCTCTGGCGGACTACATGGCCGAACACCCGGAACATGTCGAAGAGCTTCCCGCTTTCTATCAGGCCAAGCGCGACCTGTTCTGCGACCTGCTGGGGCCTTCACGATTCAGCTTTACCCGGGTGGCCGGTACTTACTTCCAACTGGTGGACTACTCGCAGATCCGCCCGGACCTGAATGACGTCGAGATGGCGATCTGGATGACCCGCGAGCACGGCGTCGCGACCATTCCGGTCTCGGTGTTCTACCGCGAGCCACCGCAAGGACAGCGTCTGGTAAGGCTATGCTTTGCCAAACGTGAGGAGACGCTGCGTCAGGCAGCGGAGAAGCTATGCGTGATCTGAGTGCTTTACCCAATCTGAACGTGGCGCTGGTCCAGACCTCCCTGGTCTGGCACGACCGCCAGGCCAATCTCGAGCACTTCGAGCTGTTGCTCGAGCAGGCCCGGGGCGCCGACCTGATTATCCTGCCGGAAATGTTCACCACCGGATTTTCCATGGAGTCCGAAGCCCTCGCCGAGGCGGAAAACGGTCCGACCAGCAAGTGGCTGCGCATCCAGGCCGCCAGGCTCGATGCGGTGGTCACCGGCAGCGTGATTATCCAGGCTGCTGACGGCAGCCACCGCAACCGCCTGCTATGGGCACGTCCCGACGGCGAGGTCTGGCATTACGACAAGCGTCATTTGTTCCGCATGGCGGGCGAGCATGATCACTACACGCCGGGCGAGCGCCAGGTGCAGTTCGAACTCAAGGGTTGGCGGGTCAGGCCGCTGATCTGCTACGACCTGCGTTTTCCGGTATGGAGCCGCGATGCGCGGGATACCGACTTGCTGCTGTACACGGCCAACTGGCCGGGGGCGCGGCGTCAGCACTGGAATCGCTTGTTGCCGGCCAGGGCCATCGAAAACCTGTGTTATGTGGCGGCGGTCAATCGGGTCGGTACCGACGGCAAGGGGTTTGCCTACACCGGGGATAGCCAGGTGCTGGATTTCCAGGGCGAGACCCTGCTCAGCGCCGGTGAGGCCGACGGGGTATTCCAGGTCTGCCTGAATGCCGCGGACCTGGCGGCCTATCGCGCGCGCTTTCCAGCCTACCTCGATGCCGACACCTTCGAGTTCACCCAGGCTTAAAGATCTGTCGGGGTGGGCCGTTAAGGGGTAAGAGGATTTTCAGGGAGATTCATCATGACCACTATCAGTGCTGCGAGCATCAATCCATTCCCGCTGGGGGCAGCGCCGCAAAAGCTCAACATCGCCGAGCAGCAGGCCAGCCCGCTCGAGGTGCAGGACAAGAGCATTGCCGAAGACCGCGACTCGGTGAGTGTCGACATGCAGGAATACGGCGCCAAGGCCGATTTCACGTCGTCCACTGCTGACATCGTCGCGCAGTTGCAGAAGCAGATCGACCAGACCGAAAAGACCCTGTCCGAGCAGCAGTCGCAATTGTCCGGGGTGCAGAAGGGGCAGGCGAGCGATGAGCAGAAGGCGCAACAGGCTCTGGAGGTGCAGGCGCAGATCGCGATCACCGCCAACAACCTGCAGGTGTTGCAGGCGGCCTTGCTCCAGGCGCTGACGGCGCGGATCAATACCACTGCCTGAGTGAGGCAATAAATACACAATAAAAAAGCCCCGGATCATCCGGGGCTTTTTTGTCGCCGTAAACCGTCAGGCGGCCTTGGCGTCCAGCTGGCTCAGGGAGCGGTTCAGCGCACTGAACAGGGCCTTGAAGCTGGCGGTGGTGATGTTTTCATCGATACCCACACCGTGCACCGCGCGCTCGCCGTTCACACGCAGTTCGATATAGGCCGCGGCCTTGGCGTTGGTGCCCGCGCCGATGGCGTGCTCGTTGTAGTCCATGATTTCCACCGGAACCGGCAAGCCGGCCACCAGGGCTTCCAGGGCGCCATTGCCCTTGCCGCGCCAGTGCAGGTTGGTCTCGCCCTGGCCCTTGCTGGACACT
The DNA here is from genome assembly GCF_003184125.1 of Pseudomonas sp. RW409. Taxonomy (NCBI): domain Bacteria; kingdom Pseudomonadati; phylum Pseudomonadota; class Gammaproteobacteria; order Pseudomonadales; family Pseudomonadaceae; genus Pseudomonas; species Pseudomonas sp. RW409. Next base: position 80,303 of record NZ_QHHP01000007.1, read on the forward strand.
TCCACTTCCACGGCGCTGTGGCCGTTTTCTTCCTGCAGGCGATGGCTGACCAGCGCGTACGGGGTGTTGGCCTGCAAGTATTCGCTGTGGAGCAGCGCGTGGATCTGCTGGGCGGTCATCTCCAGGCCCAGGCGATCGGTTTCACGCTGTACCACCTGGCTGAACTCGATCTGCATGCGACGCGGCAAGCTGATACCGTATTCCTGCTCCAGCAGGTAGGCGATACCGCCTTTGCCCGACTGGCTGTTGACGCGAATCACCGCCTCATAGCTGCGGCCGATGTCGGCCGGGTCGATCGGCAAGTACGGTACTTCCCACAGGGCATCGGATTTCTGCTGGGCGAAGCCCTTGCGGATGGCATCCTGGTGCGAGCCGGAGAAGGCGGTGTGAACCAGGTCGCCGACATACGGATGACGCGGGTGCACCGGGATCTGGTTGCATTCTTCGACCACTTTGCGCACGCCGTCGATATCGGAGAAGTCCAGCTCCGGATCGATACCCTGGGTGTAGAGGTTCAGGGCCACGGTGACCAGGTCGACGTTGCCGGTACGTTCGCCGTTGCCGAACAGGCAGCCTTCGACGCGGTCGGCGCCGGCCATCAGGCCCAGCTCGGTGGCGGCTACGCCGGTACCCCGGTCGTTGTGGGTGTGCAGGCTGATGATCACGCTGTCACGACGGTTGATGTGGCGGCCGAACCATTCGATCTGGTCGGCATAGATGTTCGGTGTGGCGACTTCGACGGTGGCCGGCAGGTTGAGGATCACCTTGTTGGCTGGCGTCGGGTTCCAGACCTCGATCACCGCGTCGCAGACTTCCTTGGCGAACTCCAGCTCAGTGGCGCTGAAGGTCTCTGGCGAGTATTCGAACTGCCATTGGGTTTCCGGCTGCTGGGCGGCGTATTTGACGAACAGCTTGGCAGCGTTCACCGCGATCTCTTTCACGCCTTCCTTGTCCTGGTTGAAGACAATGCGGCGGAACGACGGGCTGGTGGCGTTGTACAGGTGGACGATGGCTTTCTTCGCCCCGCGCAACGATTCGAAGGTACGGGCGATCAGGTCTTCACGGGCCTGGGTCAGCACCTGGATGGTGGTGTCGTCCGGGATGTGGCCGCCTTCGATCAGGGTGCGCACGAAGTCGAAGTCGGTCTGCGAAGCGGCCGGGAAGGAGGCCTCGATTTCTTTCACACCGACGGCGACCAGGGTTTTCCAGAAGCGCAGCTTCTTCACCGCATCCATCGGCTCGATCAACGACTGGTTGCCATCACGCAGGTCGGAACTGCACCAGATAGGCGCGCGGGTGATGGTCTTCGACGGCCAGGTGCGGTCCGGCAAGTTGATGGTCGGGAACGCGCGGTACTTCGAGGAAGGGTCTTTGAGCATGCTCATGGGAAAATCCTTATTGTCCGGGCCGAAAAGAGGCGGCCTGCCGGTGAATCAATGGGTGTGCTGTTTGAAGCAGGGGACGAGGTACCGCGACTCAACCTGGCAGTCGTGCGCTGACGAGGCAGAGGCTTCGGTGTTGGCGGCGCTGAATGAGGGTGTGAGAGGTTTTCATGCCCTCAACCCTAACCATTGGGGTGAAAGATGGCAAGCAGTCGAAAAAAATTGAGATAAATCTCTTAAAGCGGAAGATTTTCGATATTTTATTCTGCAAGGTTGGCGGCTGCTTCGATCTTATTGCGCAGACTTTTGAACCTGCGCAATCCCTGCGGGAGTCTGACTCAGGGCTGGAAGGCCCCGATAAAGATCGCCGGATCGACCCGGGCATCGTTCAGGCTGACGTTCCAGTGCATGTGCGGCCCGGTGGCGCGCCCGGTGGAGCCGACTTTCCCGACCACGCCGCCGCGGGCCAGTTGCTGGCCGACCTTCACGTCGATCTTCGACATATGGCAGAACATGCTGATAAAGTCCTGGCCGTGGTCGACGAATACGGTGTTGCCGTTGAAAAAGTAATTGCCGATCAGGATCACCTTGCCGGCCGCGGGCGTCTTGATCGGCGTGCCGGCGGGCACCGCGAAGTCCAGTCCGGCGTGCGGGTTGCGCTCCTCACCGTTGAAGAAGCGGCGAACGCCGAACTTGCTCGACAGCGGGCCGCTCACCGGCTTGTCCAGCAGCAGATTGCTCGGGGTATTGGGGCTGAAACTGCGGTAGGCGCGAACCTGTTCGGCCAACTCGGCGTCGATGCGCTTGAGGTCGGCCGGATCGGGGTTGACCTGGCGTTTGTTCTTTAGCGTGATGTGCTGTTCCGGGTATTTCTTGCTGCCCACACTGAAGTTCAGGTTGCGACCGCCAGCACTGATCTGCTGGGGGCCGGGCTTGACGGTCAGGGGGATGCCGACAATCGCCAGCCAGTTGTTCTGTTCCTTGATCACCAGCAGCGGTTTTCCCTGGTAGCTGGCCTTGGGCGCCTGGGCGGCGCTGCCCAGGTCGATCACCGCCACGCCGCCGGGCACTGGTTTGTTCAGCAGGCGCGTGATGTAGCTATCGGCGTGGGCGTTGAGGGTCAGGCACAGCAACAGCAGGGAGCTCAGAAAACGCGGCATGGATCAATCCAGTAAAGAAAGGGTGACAGGCGTCAGGTGATTGTCCTCGACCCGGACCTGCAGTTCGCCTTCGCCAAGACGGGCCTTGAGGCGCTGGCCCGGCTGAGTCTGTGCGGCGCTGCGAATGGCCTGGCCGCGCTCGTCCAGCAGGATGCTGTAGCCACGGCCGAGGGTGGCCAGCGGGCTGACCACATGCAGGGTCTGCACCTGGCTTTGCAGTTGCAGGCGGCGGGACTTCAGGCCTTCGCGCATGGCCCGTGGCAGGCGTTCGGCCAGGCTGTCGAGGCGCTGCCGCAACAGCGCCAGCTGACGCCCGGGGTGCTGGCCGGCGAGCCGGGTTTCCAGGCGGATCAGGCGCTCGCGACGGGTATTGAGGCTGCGCTCGAATGCCCGGCGCATGCGCATGTCCAGGTCGTCCAGACGCTGCGCTTGCTGGCGCAGGCGTTCACCGGGGTGACGCAGGCGCCGGGCCATGCCTTCCAGGCGCAGGCGATCACGCAGCAGCCGATCGCGCATGCGCATCACTAGGCGTCGATGCAGGCTTTCGACCCGATGCCGCAGGTCGCTGGAGTCCGGTGCGAGCAATTCGGCCGCTGCCGAGGGCGTTGGTGCGCGCACGTCGGCGACGAAGTCGCTGATCGAGACGTCGGTTTCATGACCCACGGCGCTGACGATTGGCGTGACACAGGCATCCACCGCCCGGGCCACGGCTTCTTCGTTGAAGCACCAGAGGTCTTCCAGGGAACCGCCGCCACGGGCCAGGATCAGTGCGTCGAAGCCCCGGGCATCGGCCATTTTCAGGGCGCGGACGATCTGCGCGGTCGCCTCACGGCCTTGCACGGCGGTCGGGATCAGGGTCAGGGCCACGTGCGGCGCGCGGCGCCGGAACACGCTGATGATGTCGCGAATCACCGCGCCCGTCGGTGAACTGATAATGCCAATGCGCTGGGGATGGGCCGGCAGCGGCACCTTGCGTTCGGTGCTGAACAGGCCTTCGGCGCTGAGCTTTTCCTTCAGGGCATCGAAGGCCAGGCGCAGGGCGCCGTCGCCGGCCGGTTCGACCGTATCGAGGATCAGCTGGTAGTCGCCGCGGCCTTCGAACAGCGAGACCTTGCCGCGCACCTTGACCGCCAGGCCGTCCTTCAGCGCCTGGCGTACCCGCGCGGCATTTTGCCGAAACAGCGCGCAGCGCACCTGGGCATTGCTGTCCTTGAGGGTGAAATACACATGGCCGGACGCCGGGCGGGCGAGGTTGGAGATTTCGCCTTCGACCCAGATGTTGCTGAACACGTCTTCCAGCAACACCCGCGCACGGCCGTTGAGCTGGCTGACGGTCAGGACTTCGCGGTCCAGGCCGAGTCTTGCAAAGGGATCTTTAATCATGGGGCGCAGTTTAAAGGCATTCGGCAAACAATCTCCATGGATCGAAACAAAAGGAGACGATGCCTTTGTCGGCCTCGAATACTCCTTCAGTGGTCAGGGCGTGAGGGCGGCGTGGAAGTGTTCGATGAACTGCTTGACCAGAGGTGTCGGGTCTTGCCGGCAGGCGAGGGCGACCGTGCTCTGGCAGGCCGGGTCCGCCAAGGGCAGGAAGTGCAGGCTGGCGGGTGCAATGTCTTGCATCGATTCGGGCAACAGGGCGATGCCGAATCCGGCCTGGATCAACTGCAACTGCGTGGTCTTGCGCGACAACACCCGCGCCGCCTTGGGGAAAAAGCCCTGGCGCATGCACAACTCGGCCGACAGGTAACTCAGGCCTCCACGCTGTGGATGGGGAATGGAGATAAAGGCTTCGTCGCGCAGTTGCGCCAGATCCACGCCCTGCTCAGGAGGATCCGATGCCAGAGGGTGACCCGGCGGCACCGCCAGCAGCAGGCGCTCGCTGAACAGCGGCGTGATCCGCACGCCCTCGCGCTGGCGCAGTACCGGCAGCCGTAGCAGGCCGATATCCAGCCGGCCTTCGGCGACTTCCTCCAGCTGCGCTTCGGAAGACAGGGTGGCGATGTCCATCGAGACGCCCGGGCACTGCTCCAGATAACCGCTGATGGCCTGCAGCAAGCGGCCGCTCATGGACACCGTGCTGGAGTGGCTCAGGCGCAATGTCCCCAGTTGCCCATGGCCGACCTGGGTTACCAGCTCGCTGGCCTTGTTCAGCTCGTCGAGCAGGTTGCGGGCGCGCGGGTAGAAGGCTTCACCCGCCGCCGTCAGCCTGGGCAGGCGCGCGGTGCGCTCGAACAGCGGGGTCTTGAGATGGGTTTCCAGTTCCTTGATCTGCCGGCTGAGGGCGGACTGGGCAACGAACAGGCGTTCGGCGGCGGCGCTGAAACTGCCGCTGTCGGCGATTTCCACGAAATAGCGCAGTTGGCGGGTTGAAATCACTCGTCATGCCTTTTTGAGATGGGTTGCTGGCTTTGATGATATTAGTCGCAAGGCTTGTGGCTGGCTAAAGTCATTCCTTGATTAAAGAAGGATGGCGAATCGATGAGCATGGTCGAGTTGTTGGGGCAGTGGTCGTGGGGAGCGAGTGGCTGGTTGGCGATCGGCCTGGGAATCGCCCTGGCTTATATCGTGTTTGGCATTGCCGGGTTTGGTACGGCGCTGGTGGCCGGGCCGGTGCTGATCCTGTTCATGCCGCTGTCGAAAATAATCCCGCTGCTGGTGCTGCTGGATTTTGTCGCCGCCTTTGGCAATCTCTTGCCATCGCGGCGGGAGGTCGATCGCTCCGAGCTGGTACGCCTGCTGCCGTGCATGGCGCTGGGCTGCACCCTGGGGGTGATCTTCCTGCTCAACCTCAAATCCGACCTGTTGCTGCTGTTGATGGGGCTGTTTATCAGCGCTTATGCGGTGTACAGCCTGTGGGGCAAGGCACGACCCAAGGCGCTGGCGGCGGGCTGGGCGATTCCCATGGGGACCGTGGGCGGGACATTCGGGGCGCTGTTCGGCAGTGGCGGCTTTTTATATGCGATCTATCTGAACAGCCGCCTGTCCAAGGATGCGGCGCGGGCCACCCAGAGTGCGTTGATCAGTTGCAGCACGGTGGTGCGCCTGAGCCTGTTCGCCATTGCCGGGGTTTATGCGCAGCTGCCTTTATTGCTGCTGGCGCTGTGCTTGTTGCCGGCGATGGCGCTGGGCTTGTGGATGGGGCGGCGGCTGACGATGAAGCTGTCCCGCGAGGCGTTCGTCCGGCTGGTGACCTGGCTGGTGCTGGCCAGCGGCATTGCCCTGATCGGTCGTTACCTGAGTACTTGACCTGTGGGGTTCAGGGATTAAGCTGCGGGCCCTCGGATCTACCCGGCATGTCGACTTCTACACTTATTAGTAGGTATCGGCTCACAGGCGTACCGTCCGAACAGGCGACGCAGACTTCCCTTCAAACGCTTCAGGCCCCACCCATGAACTCGCAAAGCATCATCGTCCCGAAAATCTCCACCTTGCCGGTTCACGAACCCCGCGCCCGGGCGATCGTGCGCTGGCTGGTGCGCAAGAACATCGTCGAGGAAGCCTTGAGCACCTGTGGCCGTACCGGCAATCGCATGGCGCACGCCATTGCCCCGGGCGCGCGCGAAGTCGTGCTGCGCCCGGAGGCCTTGCCCTTCGGCGAACCGGTCAACGGCCTGGAGATCATTACCAAGCGCTGCATCTACACCCCGGCCAAGGGGTTTCTCGAGGAAGCGGGCTGCGCCGAGTGCCGCCAGGAAGTGGGGGAGGCGCTGTTCGAGAGCCTGGAAGACTGGATGCCCGGGCGCACCGATAACTTCACCTGCCCCGAGTGCGGGCATGAAGATGACATCAACGGTTTTCTGTTCTTGCAGGAGTGCGGGTTTTCCAACCTCGGTTTCATCTTCAACAACTGGGCCGAGGCCGGGTTCAAGCAGAGCTTTCTCGACGAGTTCGCCGAATGGCTGGATCAGCCGGTGAGCTGGGTGAAGGTGGAGTTGTAAGGGGATTTCGGCAACCGGGCCCGGGTGCTGGATTCATCGCCGGCAGGTGCAATGCTGGCCCGCGAAACAGACGCTGCGTTCCGGCAAATTCCCCATCCATCACCCCGTTGATAATAGACAGAGTTTTACATTGAGCCCGGGTAGGTGTCTGAGTATAATGGCGCGCTTCCATTTTCCCGCTCGGGAGCCCCCGCGATGCTGCGTATCAGCCAAGAAGCTCTGACCTTCGACGACATTCTCCTAGTGCCTGGTTATTCCGAGGTGCTTCCTAACGAAGTCAGTCTCAAGACCCGTCTTACCCGTGGCATCGAGCTGAATATTCCACTGGTTTCCGCCGCAATGGACACCGTCACTGAAGCCCGTCTGGCAATCGCCATGGCTCAGGAAGGTGGCATCGGCATCATCCACAAGAACATGACCATCGAGCAGCAAGCTGCCGAAGTCCGCAAGGTCAAGAAGTTCGAAGCCGGCGTCGTCAAAGACCCGATCACCATCGAGGCTGACGCCACGGTGCGCGACCTGTTCGAACTGACCCGCATGCACAACATTTCCGGCGTGCCGGTACTGCACGATGGCGACCTGGTCGGCATCGTCACTTCCCGTGACGTGCGTTTCGAAAACCGCCTGGACGCCAGCGTCCGTGAAGTGATGACGCCTAAAGAGCGCCTGGTCACGGTCAAGGAAGGCGCCGACAAGAACGACGTGCGCGAGCTGCTGCACAAGCACCGCATCGAGCGCGTGCTGATCGTCGACGACAAGTTCGCCCTCAAGGGCATGATGACCGTCAACGACATCGAAAAAGCCAAGGCTTACCCGCTGGCCAGCAAGGACGATCAAGGTCGTCTGCGCGTAGGTGCTGCAGTCGGTACCGGTAAAGACACCGGTGACCGTGTTGCCGCCCTGGTCAACGCCGGTGTGGACGTGGTGGTGGTCGACACCGCCCACGGTCACTCCAAAGGCGTGATCGATCGCGTTCGCTGGGTCAAGGAAAACTACCCGCAAGTGCAAGTGATCGGCGGCAACATCGCCACCGGTGCCGCTGCCAAGGCCCTGGCCGCAGCCGGCGCCGACGCAGTCAAGGTCGGTATCGGCCCGGGCTCGATCTGCACCACCCGTATCGTCGCCGGTGTCGGCGTACCGCAAATCAGCGCCATCGCCAATGTCGCCGCAGCCCTTGAAGGCACCGGCGTTCCATTGATCGCCGACGGCGGCATCCGCTTCTCCGGTGACCTGTCCAAGGCCATCGTCGCTGGTGCTTCCGCGGTGATGATGGGCTCGATGTTCGCCGGTACCGAAGAAGCGCCAGGCGAAATCGAACTGTTCCAGGGCCGTTCCTACAAGGCTTACCGCGGCATGGGTTCGCTGGGCGCCATGTCCCAGGCCCAGGGCTCTTCCGACCGTTACTTCCAGGACTCCTCCGCGGGTGCCGAGAAGCTGGTTCCGGAAGGCATCGAAGGCCGTGTTCCTTACAAGGGCACCCTGACCGCCATCATCCATCAACTGATGGGTGGCCTGCGTTCTTCCATGGGCTACACCGGTAGCGCCAACATCGAAGAAATGCGCACCAAGCCGGAGTTCGTACGCATCACTGGCGCCGGTATGGCTGAGTCCCACGTCCACGACGTGCAGATCACCAAGGAAGCGCCGAACTACCGCGTAGGTTGATGCTTCAAGCAAAACGTTAAATGACCGGGGCTGTTTTATTCAGCCCCGAGTCGTTTCTGAATCACGACTGTTTTCGAATTACCTAGACGAGACTGAATCATGGCCCTCGACATTCATGCCCACCGCATCCTGATCCTCGATTTCGGTTCCCAGTACACCCAATTGATCGCCCGTCGCGTGCGTGAAATCGGCGTGTACTGCGAACTGCATCCGTTCGACATGGATGACGAAGCGATTCGCGAATTCGCTCCCAAAGGCGTCATTCTCGCCGGCGGCCCCGAGTCCGTGCACGAAGCCGATAGCCCGCGCTGCCCGCAAGCGGTGTTCGACCTGGGCGTGCCGGTCTTCGGTATCTGCTACGGCATGCAGACCATGGCCGAGCAAATGGGCGGCAAGGTCGAGGGTTCCGAGCTGCGTGAATTCGGTTATGCCCGCGTCGATGTGGTCGGCAAGAGCCGCCTGCTGGACGGCATCGAAGACCACGTCGACGCCGACGGCCTGTTCGGCCTCGACGTGTGGATGAGCCACGGTGACAAGGTCACCAAGATGCCGGAAGACTTCCACATCCTGGCCAGCACCCCGAGCTGCCCGATCGCCGGCATGTTCAACGACGACCTGCGCTACTACGGCGTGCAGTTCCACCCGGAAGTGACCCACACCAAGCAGGGCGGTCGCATCCTGTCGCGCTTCATCCTCGACATCTGCGGCTGCGAAGCCCTGTGGACGCCGTCGAAGATCGCTGAAGACGCTATCGCCCAGGTGCGTGCCCAGGTGGGCACCGACAACGTTCTGCTGGGCCTGTCCGGCGGTGTCGACTCCTCGGTGGTCGCGGCCCTGCTGCACAAGGCCATCGGCGACCAACTGACCTGCGTCTTCGTCGACAACGGCCTGCTGCGCCTGCACGAAGGCGAGCAAGTGATGGCCATGTTCGCCGAGAACATGGGCGTCAAGGTGATCCGCGCCAACGCCGAGGACCAGTTCCTCAACAACCTGGCCGGCGAAGCCGACCCGGAGAAGAAGCGCAAGATCATCGGCCGTACCTTCATCGACGTGTTCGATGCCGAATCCTGCAAGCTTGACAACATCAAGTTCCTGGCCCAGGGCACCATCTACCCGGACGTGATCGAGTCGGCTGGCGCCAAGAGCGGCAAGGCCCACGTGATCAAGTCGCACCACAACGTGGGCGGCCTGCCGGAAGAGATGAACCTCAAGCTGGTCGAGCCACTGCGCGAGCTGTTCAAGGACGAAGTCCGTCGTCTGGGCCTGGAGCTGGGCCTGCCGTACGACATGGTCTACCGTCACCCGTTCCCGGGCCCGGGCCTGGGCGTGCGCATCCTCGGCGAAGTGAAGAAGGAATACGCCGACCTGCTGCGTCGCGCCGACCACATCTTCATCGAAGAGCTGCGCAAGGCCGACTGGTACCACAAGGTCAGCCAGGCGTTCGTGGTGTTCCAGCCGGTGAAATCGGTGGGTGTGGTCGGTGACGGCCGTCGTTACGCCTGGGTCGTGGCCCTGCGTGCCGTGGAAACCATCGATTTCATGACCGCACGTTGGGCGCACCTGCCTTACGAGCTGCTGGAAACCGTCAGCGGCCGGATCATCAACGAGATCGAAGGCATCTCCCGCGTCACCTACGACGTATCGAGCAAGCCGCCAGCCACCATCGAGTGGGAATGATCCCGGCCGAGTGATCGGCTGCTGATCGTTCAGGCAACAGCAATGGCGATCGAGACCTTCGGGTGTCGATCGCCATTTGTGTTTCAGGGTCTTTAAAACGCCCGGTTTCCAGCCCTCCCGCAATACCAGGAAAGACATGGGCCCATCGTCGCTCGCCTGGCCTGTGTACCCTCGACAGACATTCATCGAATTCCCAGCGGCGGCCTTTGGCGATGCCGGCGTAGGCGTTGAAAGAATTCATGGTTGTCAGTTGACAACCTTTTCATTGTTGACGAGACTGGAGGCCATGGATGGCTCGCACACCTCATCCCAAGAAAGACATTGAAATGGCGCTGCGTTACGCCGAGTGGCAGGGCTGGCGCGTTGAAGTCGGCGGTGGTCATGCCTGGGGCAAGATCTACTGCCCTTACAACAGCGAGGTGTGTCGTTGCGGCGAGTTCTGCATCACCAGTGTGTGGAGCTCGCCGAAAAATCCCCTCCAGCATGCCCGGGCGCTGTGCCGGGTAGTCGACAACTGCACGCTGAATCAGCTGCGCGGCGGGAAAGTCCCGCAACCTCGTCGGGAGTCATGACCATGGAATACCTGTTTACCCTCAACTACCTGCTGCCCGCCCACGACTGCGACCCGGACGTGCTGGTGGAGCGCCTCGGCGCGGGGGGCTGCACCGACGCGCTGGTCGGTACCGGGCTGGCGGGACGCCTGGCGCTGGAGTTCAGCCGCGAGGCCGAAAGCGGTGAGGCGGCGCTGCTCAGTGCCCTGGGCGATATCAAGCGGATCATTCCGGATGCGCGGCTGGTAGAGGCCAGCCCGGATTTCGTCGGCCTGAGCGAGATTGCCGATATCGTCGGGGTCTCCCGGCAGAACATGCGCAAGCTGATGCTCAACCATGCCGGCAGCTTCCCCCTGGCGATCCACGAGGGCAGCGCCTCGCTCTGGCATCTGGCGGAAGTGCTGAGCTGGCTGGAGGCCCGGGGCGGTTACCAGTTGCAGCACCCGGTGATAGAGGTGGCGCGGGTCGCGCAATCCGTGAACGTTGCCAAGGAGGCCCGGCGGGTTGGCACCCCGAGCGCCCAACTGGTGGCGCTGCTGGGCTGAGTGGGCCCGCCGTGGCGGTCAGCGTCGGGCGACGTCAGAGAAGTAGAACTTGTCCAGGGTGTGGCGTGATTCGGTGTACTCGAACTGCCGGCCGTCCTGCAGGAAGGTCTGGTTGCTGACCACTATCACGTGGCTCTGGCCCTCCAGGTCCAGGTGCTGCTGGTCATCCCGGGTGCGTGGAATCGCTTCGATGGTCCGCTGGGCGTAGCTGATCTGCAATTGCAGGGTCTGCTCGATGTAGGCGTAGATCGAGTGCTCGGCAATCTGCCGGTCCAGCCCCGGGATCAACTCGGCGACAAAGTGGTTGATGTCGAGAATCACCCGTTTGCCATCGATACGCCGCACCCGCTTGATGCGGGTAATCAGGCTGCCTTCCTCGGCCTGCAGGTGTTCGCGCAACGCGCCTTCGAGGGGAAACTGGGTGAACTCCACCACCTCGGTGCTGACATCGTTGCCCAGGCGCGGATAGGTTTCCTGGAAGCTGACAATGCCGCCCAGCTGGAACTCGATCGGGTGCGGCGACAGCACAAAAGTGCCTTTGCCATGGATCTTCTGGGCGAAGCCGCGCTCCTGCAACTGCTCGATGGCCTTGCGCACGGTGCCGCGGCTGGCCTGGTAGCTGTCCATCAACTCGGTTTCGGAAGGCAGACGAGCGCCGCGTTCCAGGCGCTCGGTGGTGATGCTGGCAAGCAGATCGCTGTAGATCTGGTTGTATTTACTCATGGGATGGCTCTGTGCCGTCTGCGCTCAAGGCGGGAACCTTAAGGGCCGTGAGCGGATTTGTCTATTTGAGACGCTGGGGTCGAACGCCTGGTTGCGGGTGTTGAACTGGCGATGAAATACCTTACAGCAGTTTAAGAATTTTCTGTCGCGCATGGCGTGCTCTGCCGGAAAACACGGATCTAGAGCGGTTCTTGCGCAGAAGAAACTCACTGCGACCTGTATTTCGGAGCGGCACCGACAAACTCGTCTGTACGAGTTGTTGATTTAACTCGTACAGACGAGTATTTTTCGCTTCGGCGTGCTGCCAATAACAAAAAACCAAAGCGGAAGAACAAGCATGAGCCACGATTACTCCACGATCGCCAGCGAGTTGCTGCACAGCCTCGGTGGCGCCGACAACCTCGAACAAGCCGCGCATTGCGTCACCCGCCTGCGCCTGGCGCTCAAGGACCCGAGCCTGGTGGACAGCGCGACGCTGAACCAGATCGATCTGGTCAAGGGCTCGTTTTTCACCGGTGGCCTGTTCCAGGTGGTCATCGGCCCCGGCGAAGTCGAAAAGGTCTATGCCGCGTTGCGCCAACTCACCGGGCTGGCCGCCTCCACCATCGCCGACGTCAAGCAGAAGGGCGCCGACAAGACCAACGCCATGCAGCGCCTGGTGCGAGTGTTTTCCGATGTCTTCATGCCGATCCTGCCGGCGCTGATCATTGCCGGCCTGCTGATGGGGGTGAACAACCTGATCGGCGCCAAGGGCATGTTCATCGAGGGCCGTACCCTGCTCGAGGCCTACCCGACCCTGGATGGCGTGTGGAGCCTGATCAACCTGATGGCCAACACCTCCTTCGTATTCCTGCCGGCACTGGTGGGCTGGTCGGCGGCCAAGCGCTTTGGCGGCAGCGAGATCCTCGGCATCGTGCTGGGCCTGATGCTGGTGCATCCCGACCTGCTCAATGCCTGGAACTACGGCAAGGCCGTGGCCGGGCTGGAGGGCCAGAGCCTGCCGTACTTCGACATCTTTGGCCTGTTCCAGATCGAGAAGGTCGGCTACCAGGGGCAGATCCTGCCGATCCTGCTGGCGGCCTACGTCATGAGCGTCATCGAAAAATGGCTGCGGGCGCGGGTACCGAACGCGATCACCCTGCTGGTCGTGCCCATCACCACCATAGTGGTCACCGGTGTGCTGGCGCTGGCGGTGATCGGCCCGGTGACCCGGCACCTGGGGATCCTGATCACCGAAGGCGTGGTCACCCTGTTCGAGCTGGCGCCGATGGTCGGCGGGGCGATTTTCGGCCTGCTCTACGCGCCGCTGGTGATCACCGGCATGCACCACATGTTCCTCGCCGTGGACCTGCAACTGATCTCGACCCAGGGCGGCACCTTCATTTGGCCGATGATCGTCATGTCCAACCTGGCCCAGGGCAGTGCGGCGCTGGCGGTGTTCAGCATGAGCCGCAACGCGCGGGATCGCAGCATGGCCTCGACCTCGGCGATCTCCGCCTATTTCGGCATCACCGAGCCGGCCATGTTCGGCGTCAACCTGCGCTACAAATTCCCGTTCTACGCCGCGCTGATCGGCTCGGCGCTGGGCAGCATTTTCCTCTCGCTGAACAAGGTCCAGGCCTCGGCCATCGGCGTCGGCGGGCTGCCGGGGTTCATCTCGATCATTCCCCAGTACATCCCGATGTTCGTGGTCGGCATGGTCGTCGCCCTGGTGGTGCCGTTCGTACTGACCTGCGGCTTGAGCATGAAGATCATCCGGCCGGGGTATCGCGTCGCCTGACAGATCGCGATAAGGCCCCCAAGGCCAGTACCCAACCCATTGAAGGAGCCCGCCATGCAAGACTGGCAGCGTTCGGTGATCTACCAGATCTACCCGAAGAGTTTCTACAGCCACAGCGGCCAGGCCACCGGCGACCTGCTGGGGGTGGTCGACAAGCTCGACTACCTGCATTGGCTGGGGGTCGATTGCCTGTGGCTCACCCCGTTCCTGCGCTCGCCGCAGCGCGACAACGGCTACGACATCAGCGACTACTACGCCATCGACCCGAGCTACGGGACCATGGCCGATTGCGAGCTGCTGATCGCCGAGGCCGGCAAGCGCGGCATCAAGCTGATGCTGGACATCGTGGTCAACCACACCTCCATCGAACATGAGTGGTTCCAGCAGGCCCGCAGCAGCCTCGACAACCCGTACCGCGACTTCTACATCTGGCGCGACCAGCCGAACAACTGGGAGTCCAAGTTCGGCGGTTCCGCCTGGGAGTACGAAGCGCAGACCGGCCAGTACTACCTGCACCTGTTCGACCACACCCAGGCCGACCTCAACTGGGACAACCCCCGGGTGCGCGCCGAAGTGTTCAAGATGATGCGTTTCTGGCGCGACAAGGGCGTGGGCGGCTTCCGCCTGGACGTGATCAACCTGATCTCCAAGTCGGCCGATTTCCCGGAAGACGCCAGCGATGGCCGGCGCTTCTATACCGACGGCCCGAACGTGCACCCGTACCTGCAGCAGATGCATCGCGAGGTCTTCGAGGGCTTTGACCTGATCAATGTCGGCGAGATGTCCTCCACCAGCCTCGAGCACTGCATTCGTTATTCGCAGCCCGAGTCGAAAGAGCTGTCGATGACCTTCAACTTCCACCACCTGAAGGTCGATTACCCGAACCTGCAGAAGTGGATTCGCGCCGATTTCGACTTCCTCCAGCTCAAGCGCATCCTCTCCGACTGGCAGAGCGGCATGCAGGCCGGTGGCGGCTGGAACGCGCTGTTCTGGTGTAACCACGACCAGCCGCGGGTGGTGTCGCGTTTTGGCGACGACGGCGAATACCGGGTGGTTTCGGCGAAGATGCTCGCCACCGCGCTGCACTTCCTCCAGGGCACGCCGTTCGTCTACCAGGGCGAAGAGCTGGGCATGACCAACCCCGGTTTTACCCACATCGACCAATACCGCGATGTCGAGACCCTGAACATCTACCGCCTCAAGCGCGAAGCCGGCGACAGCGAGGCGGACAACATGGCGGCGATCATGCAGAAGTCCCGGGACAACGGGCGCACGCCAATGCAATGGAAGGCCGGGGCCCATGCCGGTTTCAGCAGCGTCGAACCCTGGATCGGCGTGCCGGCCAATGCCGCGCAAATCAACGTTGAGCAGCAACTGGAAGACCCGGATTCGGTGTTGCACCACTACCGTCAGCTGATTGCCCTGCGCCGTCGCGAGCCGCTGATCCAGGACGGCGAGTATCGCCCGCTGCTGGCCGAGCACCCGCAGGTCTGGGCCTATCTGCGCGAAGGGCAGGGCGAGCGCCTGCTGGTGGTGAACAATTTCTACGGCAGCGCCTGCGAAGTGCAGTTGCCGGAGGGAGTGATGACCGAGCGCATGGAGCAGCGCCTGGTCATCAGTAACTACGCGGACCATGAAACCCGCAGCCGCCAGCTGTTCCTGCGGCCTTACGAGTCCTTTGTCCTGCACCTGATCGACCGCTGACAACCTTCCCCGCATGAGCGCGGCGTGCCCGGCACACCGCGAGCTTTCGCTCGCCGGTAGGGGGGCGCCTGCGGGGCACACACAGAATAAAAATAATGGGGTGGCTTATGAAAACAACAATAAATCGCGGCCTTGCAGCCTCTTGCGTCTGCCTGGCCTTGCCGTTCCCGGCCCAGGCCCTGGAGTTCGCCGGTTACCTGCGCAGCGGTCTCGGGACCTCGGTCAACAGCAGCTCGCAGTCGTGTTTCCAACTGCCCGGCGCCCAGTCCAAATACCGCCTGGGCAACGAGTGCGAACAGTACGCCGAGCTGGAACTGCGCCAGGACCTCTACACCCTGGACGACGGCTCGGTATTCAGCGTCGACGCCATGGCGTCGCTCTATAACCAGTACGACCGCAGCCTGACTTTCCAGGGCGACAACGGCTCGGCGCGCATGCCGCAGATGTATGCCCAGTGGTCGAACATGCCCAGCCTCAATGGCGGCTCGCTGTGGGCTGGCCGGCGTTACTACAAGCGTAACGACATCCATATCTCCGACTTCTACTACTGGAACCAGAGCGCCACCGGCGGCGGTATCGAGGACGTGCTGATCGGCGACCTGAAATACAGCTACGCCTTCTCGCGCAAGGACAACCTGTACCAGAAGGACTACATCAACCGGCACGACTTCAACGTCGCCGGTTTCAAGACCAACCCCGGCGGCGAGCTGGAGCTGGGCCTGAGCTACATCGACAAGCCCGACAGCCGCGACGCCCATCGGGGGTGGGCGATCACCGCCCAGCACGTGCAGAAGGACTTCCTGGGCGGCAAGAACAAGCTGGCGTTGCAGTACGGCGAAGGCCCGGGTACCGGGCTGGGTTACACCGGCAATGTGCAACTGGACGACAGCAACAAGAGCTACCGCCTGGTGGAGTTTTTCGACTGGCAATTGACCCCGCGCTTTGGCGGGCAGGTCGAAGCGATCTACCAGAAAGACATCCGCCCCGACGGTAACGACCAGAACTGGATCTCCCTGGGTATCCGCCCGGCCTATGCGATCAGCGAGCAGTTCAAACTGGTCACCGAGCTGGGCCACGATCAGGTCGAGGCCCCCGGCGGCACGCGCAAGCTCAGCAAGTTCACCTTCGCCCCGACCTGGTCGCCCAAGGGCCCGGAATTCTGGGCGCGCCCCGAGGTGCGCCTGTACTACACCTATGCCAGCTGGAACCAGGCCGCCAAGCGCGCGGCCAATGAGCTGGCGGCGGGCTCGGCGCTGTCCGATACCGGCGCTTTCGGCACGGCCAGGCATGGTGCGAACGTCGGATTGCAGGTCGAGTACTGGTGGAAATAAGCGATGCTGTCGGGGCTCGCGCTCCATCGGCACTTACAAGAACAAACAGCAGGTGAAGTCATGGCTACAACCCAACAATTGCAACTGCTCGCGCCGCTGTCCGGGGTACTGATGCCCCTGGAGCAAGTGCCGGATCCGGTGTTCTCAAGCCGGGTCATCGGTGACGGCCTGTGCATCGACCCGACCTCGCAGACCCTGCGCGCGCCGCTGGCCGGAGTGGTCAGCAACGTGCAGGACAGTGGCCATGCGGTGAGCATCACTGACGACAACGGGGTGCAGGTGCTGATGCACATCGGCCTGGACACGGTGAACCTGGCGGGCAAGGGCTTTAGCCGCCTGGTGCAGGAGGGCCAACGGGTCGAGGCCGGGCAGCCGCTGATCGAGTTCGATGCTGACTACATCGCCGTGCATGCCCGCAGCCTGTTGACGCTGATGCTGGTGGTCAGTGGCGAGCCCTTCACCTGGCTGACTGCGAACAGTGCACTGGTGGACAGTGGCCAGCCGCTGTTGCAGTTGAGCCTGGGCGAGCCTGCGCCAAGCACAGAGCCCGAGGAGGAGGGCGAGGCGCTGTTCTCCAAACCCGTGACGCTGCCTAATCCCAATGGCCTGCATGCGCGCCCGGCGGCGGTGTTCGCCCAGGCGGCCAAGGGCTTCAAGGCGAGCATCTGCCTGCACAAGCAGCAGGCCAGCGCCAACGCCAAGTCCCTGGTGGCGATCATGGCGTTGCAGACCGCGCAGGGCGATGCCTTGCAAGTCAGCGCGGCGGGCGCGGATGCCGAGGCGGCGATCAAGGCCCTGGCCGAGTTGCTGGCGAGTGGTTGTGGCGAGGCGGTGAGCGCGGTGATCGCCGCCAAACCTGTGGCGCCGGTTGCCGCGCCATCGGGCAAGTTGCTGCGGGGCGTCTGCGCCTCGACGGGATCGGCCTTCGGGCAGGTGGTGCAGGTGGCCGAGCAGAAGCTCGAGATTATCGAACTCGCCGCCGATCAGGCGGTGCAACGCGAGCTGCTGGAGCGGGCGCTGGCGCAGGCCACCGAGGCCTTGCAAGTCCTGCGGGACAAGGCCGCCAGCACCGCCCAGGGCGAGATATTCAAGGCTCACCAGGAACTGCTGGAAGACCCGAGCCTGCTGGAGCAGGCCCATGCCCTGATCGCCGACGGCAAAAGCGCGGCATTCGCCTGGAACAGCGCCACCGAGGCCTCCGCCGAGCTGTTCAAGGGCCTGGGCAATCCGCTACTGGCCGAGCGCGCCCTGGACCTGATGGATGTCGGGCAGCGGGTGCTCAAGTTGCTGCTGGGCGTGCAGGACAGCGCCTGGGTCCTGCCGGAGCAGGCGATCCTGATTGCCGAGCAGCTCACCCCGTCCCAGACCGCCGGCCTCGATACCCGCAAGGTGCTGGGGTTTGCCACGGTCGGCGGCGGCGCCACCAGCCATGTGGCGATTCTGGCCCGGGCCCTGGGCTTGCCGGCGGTCTGCGGCCTGCCGGTACAGGTACTGGCGTTGGCCAGCGGCACGCCGGTGCTGCTGGATGCCGACCAGGGTGAATTGCACCTGGACCCGAAGCTGGCGGTGATCGAGCAGTTGCAGGCCCGGCGTCAGCAGCAACAGCAGCGCCAGCGCCAGGAGCTGGAACAGGCCGCCGAGGCCGCGGTGACCCGCGACGGCCATCATGTCGAGGTGACGGCCAACGTCGCTTCGCTGGCCGAGGCCGAGCAAGCCATGGACCTGGGCGGGGAGGGCGTCGGCCTGCTGCGCTCGGAGTTTCTTTACCAGGACCGCAGCGTCGCCCCGAGCCATGAAGAACAGGCCGCGACCTACAGCGCCATCGCCCGGGCTCTGGGGCCAGAGCGCAACCTGGTGGTACGGACCCTGGATGTCGGTGGCGACAAACCGCTGGCCTATGTGCCGATGGAGCCTGAAGCCAACCCCTTCCTCGGCATGCGCGGGATCCGCCTGTGCCTGGATCGCCCGCAGCTGTTGCGCGAACAGTTCCGGGCGATCCTCGCCAGCGCGGGGCTGGCCCGCCTGCACATCATGCTGCCGATGGTCACCCAGCTGGCGGAATTGCGGCAGGCGCGGCAGATGCTGGAGGACGAAGCCCTGGCCCTGGGGCTCAAGGAGTTGCCGAAGCTGGGGATCATGATCGAAGTGCCGTCGGCGGCGCTGCTGGCCGACCTGTTCGCGCCGGAGGTGGATTTCTTCTCCATCGGCACCAACGACCTGACCCAGTACACCCTGGCCATGGACCGCGATCATCCGCGCCTGGCCAGCCAGGCCGACAGTTTCAATCCGGCGGTGCTGCGTCTGATCGCCTCCACGGTCAAGGCTGCCCATGCCCACGGCAAGTGGGTCGGCGTCTGCGGGGCGCTGGCTTCGGAACCCCTGGCGGTGCCGCTGCTGCTGGGGCTGGGGGTGGACGAACTGTCGGTCAGTGTGCCGTTGATTCCGGCGATCAAGGCCCGCGTGCGCGAGGTCGAGCTGAGCCAGTGCCAGGCCCTTGCCGGACGCATTCTCGGCCTGGAAAGCGCCGAACAGGTACGCGACGCCTTGCACCAGCATCAACAGTCGACGCTGGCCCCTTCACTGGTTCTGGAGAACTGAACATGTTCGAGAAATTGCAGCGGGCGTTCTGGAAGGCCCTGACCCCGGACCTGGTACCTGACCAGCCGAAAGCCACAACCCGCCCCACCGGCGATGCCATCCTGAGCCCAGAGCTATTGGCAGCCCTGGGCGGGGCGAATAACCTCAAGACCCGGCAGCGCGTGGCCCTGACCCGGGTGCGGGTGGAATTGCATGATCCGACCTTGCTCGATGTTGTGGCCTTACGCAGCGCTGGCGTGCTCGGGACGATGGCGCTGGCGGGAGGCGTGGTGCATCTGCTTGTCGGGTTATCTGCGTAGCCGCTGTCGAGCCTGAGTTTATGCGAGTGCTGCGCACTCGATCGCGAGCAAGCTCGCTCCTACAGGACTGCATATTCCCCTGTAGGAGCGAGCTTGCTCGCGATAGCGTCCGAATGATCAGCGCCTTTTTTTCTTCACATGTCATGGCCCCACCCACCTGCGGCCGCTTGCCGCGCCGGCCTTACTGTTTCTCAACTGCGGGTGTATCGTATTCGCCTTTTGCGGGCCCCGGCCCGCCGCGGATACGTGAGGTAGTTGAGTCCATGTCCTTTACCCGTCGACAGATACTCGGTGGTCTGGCCGGTCTTGCAGTGGTTGGCGTGGGCGCCGGTGGCGCGTCGCGTTACTGGCTGGGCAAGATGGCCGACGCCGAGGCAGGCCACGATTATCAACTGATCGCCGCGCCGCTGGACGTCGAGCTGGTGCCGGGCCACAAGACCGAAGCCTGGGCCTTCGGCCCTTCCGCGCCGGGCACCGAGCTGCGGGTGCGCCAGGGCGAGTGGCTGCGGGTGCGCTTCATCAACCACCTGCCGGTGGCCACCACCATCCACTGGCACGGCATCCGCCTGCCGCTGGAAATGGACGGCGTACCTTACGTCTCGCAATTGCCGGTCATGCCGGGCGAGTACTTCGACTACAAGTTCCGCGTGCCGGATGCCGGCAGCTACTGGTACCACCCCCACCTCAACAGCAGCGAAGAACTGGGCCGCGGCCTGGTCGGCCCGCTGATCATCGAAGAGCGCGAGCCCACCGGCTTCAAGTACGAGCGCACCCTGAGCCTGAAAAGCTGGCATGTGGATGAAGCAGGCGCCTTCGTGCCGTTCAGCATTCCCCGCGAGGCGGCGCGTGGCGGTACGGCGGGGCGCCTGTCGACCATCAACGGCGTGTCCCAGGCGGTGGTGGAGATCCCGGCCGGGCAGATCACTCGCGTGCGCCTGCTCAACCTCGACAACACCCTGACCTACCGCATCAACATCCCCGGTGTCGAAGCGCAGATCTATGCCCTGGACGGCAACCCCATCGAGCCGCGGCCGTTGGGCAAGGAATACTGGCTGGGGCCGGGCATGCGCATCTGCCTAGCGATCAAGGCGCCGCCGGCCGGCGAAGAGCTGGCGCTGCGCAACGGCCCGGTGCGCCTGGGCACCTTGCGTTCGGTGGCCAACAGCGACGCGCCGACCGAGTGGCCGTCGGCGTTGCCAGCCAACCCGATCGCCGAGCCGGACCTGGATAACGCCGAGAAGCTCAACTTCAACTTCGAGTGGGTTGGCTCGGTCTCGGTGAACGTGGACAATGGCAAGCCACCGAGCCTCTGGCAGATCAACGGCAAGGCCTGGGACATCACCGACAAGACCTGCGCCGACCGCCCGATCGCCACGCTCAAGAAGGGCCAGAGCTACATTTTCGAATTGAAGAACATGACTCAGTACCAGCACCCGATCCACTTGCACGGCATGAGCTTCAAGGTCATCGCCTCGAACCGCAAGAAGATCACCCCGTACTTCACCGACACCTACCTGCTGGGTAAGAACGAGCGTGCCCGGGTGGCGCTGGTGGCGGATAACCCGGGGGTGTGGATGTTCCATTGCCATGTGATCGACCACATGGAAACCGGCCTGATGGCCGCCATCGAGGTGGCCTGATGCGGCAGATTCGCCCCGCCCGGATCATCGATCGCAGCCGCGACCAGGAGTTCATGCGTGAAGCCCTGGCCCTGGCCGCCCAGGGCGCGGCCCTGGGCGAGGTGCCGGTGGGCGCGGTGCTGGTGCAGGATGGGGAAATCATCGGTCGCGGCTACAACTGCCCGATCAGCGGCAGCGACCCCAGCGCCCACGCGGAAATGGTCGCGATCCGCGCCGCGGCCCAGGCGGTCGACAACTATCGCCTGCCCGGCAGCACCCTCTACGTGACTCTGGAACCGTGCAGCATGTGCGCCGGGCTGATCGTGCATTCGCGTATCGCCCGGGTGGTGTACGGCGCGCTGGAGCCCAAGGCGGGCATCGTGCAGAGCCAGGGGCAGTTCTTCAGCCAGGGGTTTCTCAACCATCGAGTGCTGGTCGAGGGCGGGGTGCTGGCCGAAGAATGCGGCGCGGTGTTGAGCGAGTTCTTCAAGGCACGCCGCGCCAGCCGCAACTGAGCACCTTCCTCTTCTGTAGGAGCGAAGCTTGCTCGCGATGACGCCAGCCCGGGCCATGCATACCTCGAACCTGGCGTGACGCTTGAAATCGCTATCGCGGGCAAGCCTCGCTCCTACACGGTGTGGGGCATTTATTTCCTGGCGACGATAACGGCGCGCATCGGCGCCGGCAGGCCTTCGATGGTCTTGCTGTGGTCGTTCGGGTCGAGGAAGTCGCTCAGCGACTGGTACTTCATCCACTCGGTGCCGCGCTGTTCCTCGACGCTGGTCACGCTTACATCCACGCAACGCACATCGCTGAAACCGGCGCGGCGCAGCCACAGTTCCAGGGCCGGTACCGACGGCAGGAACCACACGTTACGCATCTGCGCGTAGCGGTCTTCCGGCACCAGCACCTGATGCTGGTCGCCTTCCACCACCAGGGTTTCCAGCACCAGTTCGCCGCCCTTGACCAGGCAGTCCTTGAGCGCCAGCAGATGCTCGATCGGCGAGCGGCGGTGGTAGAACACGCCCATGGAAAACACCGTGTCGAAGCCTTCCAGGTTGGCCGGCAGGTCTTCGAAGGGGAACGGCAGGTGCCACACCGCGGGTTCCGACAGGTAACGCTGCACCGCCTGGAACTGGCAGAAGAACAGCCAGTTCGGGTCGACGCCGATCACGCTGTGGGCGCCGGCGCCGAGCATGCGCCACATGTAGTAGCCGTTGCCGCAGCCGACATCGAGGATGCGCTTGCCTTGCAGGTTCAGGTGCGGAGCGACCCGCGACCACTTCCAGTCCGAGCGCCATTCGGTGTCCACGTGCACGCCGAACAGGTCGAACGGGCCTTTGCGCCAGGGCGACAGGCCCATCAGCGCGCTGCGCATCTGGGCGCGGGTGGCGTCGTCGCAGTCGGTGTCGAGGGTCAGGCCATTGAGCAGGTCGATGGTGCTCGGCTGGATCTTCGGCAGCGCGTCCAGCGCGCTCTGCCAGCGCTCCAGGTCGCCGTGGCCCTTTTCCATCTTGGTGTCGAGTTGCGCTTGCAGGGTGTTGGCCCAGTCGGCCAGCGGCGTACCGGCCAGGCGGCGGGCGAGGGGGGACAGATCGATCATGGCAAGGCAATCAACGAGGCAAAGTTAAGACACTGGAACCACGGCACGACTTTCGAGAACCCGGCGGCCAGCAGGCGTTCGCGGTGTTCTTCGAGGCTGTCGGGCTTCATGACGTTTTCGATGGCGCTGCGTTTCTGGGCGATTTCCAGTTCGCTGTAGCCGTTGGCGCGCTTGAAAGCGATGTGCAGGTCGGTGAGCAGCGCATGCTCCTCGGGGTCATTGAAGCGCAGCTTCTCCGAGAGGATCAGCGCGCCGCCGGGCAGCAGCGCCTGGCGAATGCGCCCGAGCAGGGCCAGGCGCTGTTCGGGGGCGATGAACTGCAGGGTGAAGTTCAGCGCCACCACCGAGGCCGGCTGGAACTCCAGGGCGAGGATGTCGCCTTCGATCACTTCGACCGGCAGCAGCTCCTGGAACATCGAGTCCTGGCCGTTGAGGTACTCGCGGCAGCGCTCGACCATGGCCGCCGAGTTATCCACCGCGATCACCCGGCAGCCGTCGGTGCGCACATGGCGGCGCAGGGCCTGGGTCACGGCGCCGAGGGACGAGCCCAGGTCGTAGAGCACGCTGTTGGGTTGGGCGAACTGGGCGGCGAGCACGCCGAGGTTCTCGACAATGGTCGGGTAACCCGGCACCGAGCGCTTGATCATGTCCGGGAACACCCGCACCACGTCCTCGTTGAAGGCGAAGTCGGGCACCTGGGCCAGGGGCTGGGCGAAAAGGCGGTCGGGTTCTTTGCTCACGGCGGTTCCAGCGGTGGAGATAGAAAGAGGGCCGGCATTGTAGCCGCTGCCGCAGGCTGCGATAAGGCCCGAAGGGCCTTTGGGGCCGTAAGGGCGACACAAGGTGGATGCCCCACCTTGTGACCCTGTAGCCGCTGCCGAGCCCGCGAGGCTGCGCATGAGGACGCAGTCCTCGCAAGGCCTGTGCATGGAGTTTATCTGAAGGACCGCGGTGGCCGGTTTTTCGGCCGCTTCGTCGGAATGCCGCCCAGACCGATCGCAGCCTCGCAAGCTCGGCAGCGGCTACAGGGCTACAGGGCTACAGGGCTACAGGGCTACAGGGCTACAGGGTTTACAGGCTCAGCGGGGCTTCTGGCGGAAGGCCGAGGCCGCGATCCCCCATTGCCCCAGCCAGTAACTGAGGATGATCAGGTAGGGCGCGGCATCGAAGGCCACCACAAAACGGCTGATGCCGATCACGCTGTCGGAGAACACGAAGGCCACGGCGCCGGCCGCAGCCAGTTGCGCCGAGCGCTTGGGCACGTCGCTGCCCAGGCGGGCCAGGGCGCGCCAGAGCATGGCGCTGATGACCAGGCCGTAGACGATCACCGGCACCAGCAACGGGCCCAGGCCATGGCTGATCAGAAGGCCCAGCAACGCCGCGCCGGCGACCAGGGCCAGCAGCAGGGGCAGGGGCGCCAGGCGTCGGCAATCACTGGTATAGGCCTTGAGATAGGCCAGGTGCGCGACCAGGAAGGCGCCGAGGCCGAACACGAACAGGTCGGCGGGCCAGGCCAGCAACACGTCGCCGAGCAGGGAGAACAACAGGCCGAGGCTGATCCAGCGGCGATAGTCGCCGGGAGGTGCATCGTGCAGCCAGCCGAGCAGGGCCAGCACCGGCAGCGGCTTGACCAGCAGGCACAGCAGGGTGGCGTGGATGCTCAGGCCGTAGAGGAAGGTCGCCGCGCCCATCAGCGCCAGGATCAGCCAGCCCATGTCACTTGACCGAAATGGCGCAGTCGAAGGCTTTCACCGGTGCGACTTCCGGGGCCCAGGGTTGCTGATAGGTCAGCAGCAGGCGCCCGGTTCCGGCAGCGAAGGCCTGGAAGCGCCAGGTGGACTGGCCGGCGCTGCCCACCAGGCCGCTGTCTTCGGGATTGCTGTAGACCTCGGGGCTGACTTTGCGCAGCACGCCGCCGGCCGAGTCCTGGATTGCCCAGCGATAACCCGTGGTCGGGTTGCTCGGCAGGGTCAGGATCAGGTTTTGCCCGTTGCTCAGTTGCACTGGGCATTCGCTCTGGTTCTCGACCGTGACGTTTTGCTTGGGTTGGCTGGCGCAGGCGGCGAGCAGGGCAAGGCTGAGGGGTAGCAACAGACGAATCGGTGACATGGGTCAGAAAGCTCCGGTCATGACAAAGGGCGAGCATAACCGAAGATGGGGGAATCTGTGGTGGGGTAGGCGAGACGTTGTAGGAGCGAGCTTGCTCGCGATAAGCCATCAAGGATAGCGCTGGGCGGCGGATACACCGCCGCTGTGCGGCTATCGCGAGCAAGCTCCGCTCCTACAGGTCTGCGTTTAGAACAGCACTTTCGCCACATCGGCGAAACGCTTGGCGAAGTGCACGGTGATGCCTTCCTTGAGGTAGTCCGGCAGCTCTTCGAAGTGGCCGCGGTTGGCTTCCGGCAGGATCAGCTCGTAGAGCTTCTGCCGGCGCGCCGCGATGACTTTCTCGCGCACCCCGCCGATGGGCAGGACATGCCCGGTCAGGGTCAGCTCGCCGGTCATGGCCACGCCCTTTTTCGGCGGCTGGTTGCGCGCCAGGGACAGCAGGGCGCTGGCCATGGTCACCCCGGCGCTCGGGCCATCCTTCGGCGTGGCGCCTTCCGGCACGTGCAGGTGGACGAACGCCTCGTCGAAGAACTTCGCATCGCCACCGAACTGCTTGAGGTGCGAGGTGACGTAGCTGTAGGCGATTTCCGCCGACTCCTTCATCACATCCCCCAGTTGCCCGGTGAGCTTGAAACCACGGTTGAGGGTATGAATCCGCGTGGCTTCGATCGGCAGCGTGGCGCCGCCCAGGCTGGTCCAGGCCAGGCCGGTGATCACCCCGGTGCCGCTGAGCACCTGCTCGTTGCGGAACACCGGCATGCCCAGGGAGGCTTCCAGGTCCTTGGTGCCGAGCTTGATCACCGCATCCGGATCTTCCAGCAGCCGCACCACGGCCTTGCGCACCAGTTTGCCCAGCTGTTTTTCCAGCTGGCGCACCCCGGCCTCGCGGGCGTAACCATCGATCACCGCGCGCAGGGCGGCGTCGCTGATACTCAGGTGGGCCTTGGACACACCGGCCTTTTCCAGCTGCTTGGGCCACAGGTGGCGCTTGGCGATGGCCAGTTTTTCCTCGGTGATGTAGCCCGACAGGCGAATCACTTCCATCCGGTCCAGCAACGGGCCGGGAATCGAATCCAGGGTGTTGGCGGTGCACACGAACAGCACTTTCGACAGGTCCAGGCGCAGGTCCAGGTAGTGGTCGAGAAATTCCACGTTCTGTTCCGGGTCGAGGGTTTCCAGCAGCGCCGAGGCCGGGTCGCCCTGGTAGCTCTGGCCCATCTTGTCGATCTCGTCGAGCATGATCACCGGGTTCATCACTTCGACGTCTTTCAACGCCTGCACCAGCTTGCCCGGCAGGGCGCCGATGTAGGTGCGACGGTGGCCCTTGATCTCGGCCTCGTCACGCATGCCGCCGACGCTGAAGCGGTAGAACGGCCGGCCCAGGGACTCGGCGATGGACTTGCCGACGCTGGTCTTGCCCACGCCGGGCGGGCCCACCAGCAGTACGATGGAACCGCTGATCTCGCCCTTGTAGGCGCCGACTGCGAGGAATTCGAGGATCCGGCTCTTGATGTCGTCGAGCCCGGCGTGATGCTGGTCCAGCACCTTGCGCGCATGCTTGAGGTCGAGCTTGTCCTCGCCGTACACGCCCCAGGGCACCGCGGTGGCCCATTCCAGGTAGTTGCGGGTGACCGCGTACTCCGGCGAGCCGGTCTCGAGGATCGACAGTTTATTCATCTCTTCCACGATGCGCTTCTGGGCCTGGGGCGGCAGGACCTTGCCTGCCAGGCGCTGCTCGAACTGCTCGATGTCGGCGCTGCGATCGTCCTTGGTCAGACCCAGCTCCTGCTGGATGACCTTGAGCTGTTCCTTGAGGAAGAACTCGCGCTGATGCTCGCCGATCTTGCGATTGACCTCGGCGGAAATCTCTTTCTGCAGGCGCGCGACCTCGACTTCCTTGCGCAGCATCGGCAGGACTTTTTCCATGCGCTTGAGCATCGGTACGCAGTCCAGCACTTCCTGCAGTTCGTTGCCGGTGGCCGAGGTCAGCGCGGCGGCGAAGTCGGTCAGCGGCGACGGGTCGTTGGGGCTGAAGCGGTTGAGGTAGTTCTTCAGCTCTTCGCTGTACAGCGGGTTGAGCGGCAGCAGTTCCTTGATCGCGTTGATCAGCGCCATGCCGTAGGCCTTGACCTCGTCGGTCGGCTCGCTCGGCTGGTGCGGGTACTCGACCTCCACCAGGTACGGCGGGCGATGGTGCTTGAGCCAGGTGCGGATGCGCACGCGGGTCAGGCCCTGGGCGACGAACTGCAACTTGCCGTTTTCGCGGCTGGCGTGGTGCACCTTGACTAGGGTGCCGTACAGCGGCAGGGCCGAGGTGTCGAAATGCCGTGGGTCTTCCGGTGGGGTGTCCATGAAGAACAGCGCCAGCGAATGGTGTTCGGACTTGCTCACCAATTCCAGGGTTTCGGCCCAGGGTTCTTCGTTGACGATCACCGGCAAGACTTGCGCGGGGAAGAACGGCCGATTGTGGATCGGGATGATGTAGACCTTGTCCGGCAGATTCTGCCCGGGCAGGGCCAGACCCTTGCCGGAGGATGTATGGAGTTCGGCGTTTTCCGGGTCGGCGTATTCACTCATGGTTTCAGGAAGTTCTTGCTGGTCGCTCATGGGGCACCTGCGCAATGGGGTATGCCAGGTTAGATGGGGCAGGTGACGAGCGGTTTCAATGGCGGGCGGGCCGGATCAATTATTTCAGTCCTTGTCGCCGCGACGCGGTGCATCCTCCAAAACGGCGAGGGCGAGGCTGTCATTTCTGCGCAGGAACGCTGGTAAATTGGCGGCGACAGAAAAATGACATTGTAAACCCCCTGATTTTATTGCGTGATCTTCTTGTCTTGGCGGTCTAATCTGGACCGATTAAATGCTGTCAGGGAAATGGCATTTATTTGACGCATCTTTAGCTGCCCAGAGGGACGCGTAATGATCAAGGGACTTTTCAGCGGGGAGCGGCGGGTGTCGCCGTGGGTGTGCAGAGTCGACAACAGTGAGGTCGCGGCGACGAGAGCCGGCTCATGAAGTGGCGCCATACGTTCCAGGTAAGGATCACTGGGGTATTGGCGTTGTTGCTGTTGATCGTGATCGGGGTGGTGTACTTCGCCGTCAAGGCCGCGACCAACCATGCAGTGGAAAACCAGGCGCAAGTGCAGCTGCAAACCGGCACCCGGGTCTTCGAACGCCTGCTCGAACTGCGCGGCCGGCGCTTGCGTTATGGCGTGGACTGGCTGGTGGTGGATGCGCAGTTTCGCCAGGCGGTGATCAGCGGCGACTCGCAGCAGATTCTCGAGGCGCTGCGCCAGCATGGCACTGGCACCCGTGGCAGCGAGCTGTTCGTGCTCGGCGCCGAAGGCACGGTGATCGCCAGCACCCTGGGGGCGATCACCGAGCACGAGCATTTCCCTTACGACCGCGCGCTGCGCATGGCCCTGCGGCAGAACAAAAGCATGTTGATCGTCGCGCTCAAGGGCCAGCCTTATCTGCTGGTCCAGGGGCAGGTGCTGACGCCGATGCACATGAACCGGGTGGTCATGGCGTTTCGCATGGACGACCTGTTCGCCAGCGAACTGCGCTCCATGAGCAACCTGGAAGTGTCTTTCCTCACTCTGCAGGACGGGCGCGCCGGGGAACTGTTCAGCACTCAGCCGGACATTTTCTGGGCCACCATCATCACCACCCTGCGCAACTCGTCCTGGCGCGCGCTACCGCAGTTGAGCGATGCCCACGGCAAGCGCTTCCTCAATCAGGCCTTGCAACTGGCCAACACCGACGATCCCGACGACCCCCAGGTTCTGGCGTTGCTGCAAAGCCCGCTGGATCACGCCTTGCAGGCTTTCGCGCCGCTGGACCGGGAATTCCTGGCGATCGCCCTGGCAGCACTGGTGGTGTCGCTGGCCGGCGCCCTGTTCATGGCGCGGCGGGTGTCGCGGCCGCTGAATGTGCTGGCCGAGGCTGCCCAACGCATCGGCACCGGCAACTACCAGGTGCCGGTGGTGCTCAAGCGCACCGACGAGTTCGGTTTGCTGGCCGAGGCGATCAACGCCATGCAGAGCGGGATTGCCAGCCGCGAGCTGCAACTGGCCCACAACGCCCTGCACGATCCCTTGACCGGCCTGCCCAACCGGGCGCTGGCCATGGAGCGCCTGAGCAATGCCATCAGCGCCGGGCGCAAGGTGGTGCTGCTGTACCTGGGTATCGAGGACTATCGGGCGATCAACGAAGGCCTGGGCCCGGAAGGGGTGGAGCAGATGATGCGCGAAGTCAGCCGGCGGCTGTCGGAGACGGTGTCCACCGGGGACACCGCGGCACGGATCACCGCCAATGAGTTCCTGTTGCTGCTGGAAAACACCGAGATCGATGGCGCGGTGGCCATGGCCGATCGGCTCCACGCGCTATTGAGCCGGCCGCAGACCATCCATGGCGATGAAGTGCAGCGCCAGGTGTGCATCGGCGTGGCGGTCTATCCCACCGACGGGCAGTCGGCGGAAGAACTGATCAGCCGCGCCGCCATCGCCCGCCACGACGCGGCCGCCCAGCCCGGTTACCTGCAGATCTACCAGCAGGATCGCGACCTGGCCCATCAGCGCCAGATCGGGCTGATCCGCGACCTGCGCCGGGCCGCGGCGGAAGGCGAGCTGTTCTTGCTGTACCAGCCCAAGCTCGACCTGCGCCATGGCCATGTGCACCAGGCCGAAGCCTTGCTGCGCTGGCAGCACCCGGAGTTCGGCATGGTCTCGCCGGCGGAGTTCATCCCCCTGGCCGAGCGCACCGGCAGCATGAACAGCCTGACCCTGTGGGTGATCGAGGAAGGCATGCGGCAACTGGCCGAATGGAACATGCGTGGGCTGCATTTGCAGTTGTCGCTGAACATCTCGGCGGACGATCTGCATGGCCACGACCTGGCGGCGCGGGTGAGCGTGTTGCTGCAACGTTATCGACTGTCCGCCGAGCAGCTGATTTTCGAGATCACCGAGAGCGCCATCATGCGCCACCCGGAGCAGGCGCTGGAGGTGTTGCAGAGCCTGCGCGACTGCGGCATCAGCCTGTCGGTGGACGACTTCGGCACCGGCTATTCGTCGCTGGCGCAATTGCAGCGGCTGCCGGTGCAGGAGTTGAAGATCGACCAGTCGTTTATCCGCAACCTCGACGAAACCAGCGGCGACGCGGTGATCGTGCGCTCCACCATCGAGATGAGCCACAACCTGGGGCTCAAGGTGGTGGCCGAAGGGGTGGAGCAGGAACGCAGCCTGCGCCTGCTGGAGCGCTGGCACTGCGACACGGCCCAGGGCTACCTGATCAGCCGGCCGCTCAGCGCCGCGGCCTTCGAGGCCTGGCTGTTGAAGTCGCGGATTTCCAGCTGAGCAGCGCCGCGTGGCCGCTCCGGGTGCTGTGGCCGGACATCCGCAGGCCCTGTTTCACAGTGTGAAGTGGTCGCCATGAACCATCGACGATGGGCCGCGGCTTACTGCTTGGTGCACTCGGCGGGGAGCGCTACGACGCCGCCCATGGAGGCGAAGGCGACCATGCCGCCACTGGGCAATACGCAATTGTATTCGCCGTTGCTGGTGCTGGCGGTGAAGTAGGTCTGGGACGCGTCGCTACGCACATTGGAGACCGTGGTCACGGGTTTGCCGAGGGTGGTCTGGGCGCGGTTCTTGAGGTCGTCGTTGCTGGGTTTGGCAATGGCGCAACCGCCCAGGGCGAGTGCCAGGAGGCTGAGCAGGGCGAGGGGGCGAGCAGTGGGGTGGAGGTTCATGGTGATTCTTCCTTGGCGTTGTTGTGTTTTCTACGGCGCAGCCGACCCCGACACCGCGCAGCGGCGGTGTTGAGAAGGGCGAGTGAGTGGTTGGCACTATATCGCCGGGGTAGGGGAGGGTCGATTAGCACAGATGGGCTAATGTCCCTTTGCAATGGCCGGGTTGAGGATAGCGTCGGCGCAGGGCCGGCTGGCGGCCGCCGGCCCCGGATCGAGGTTCAGCTCAGCAGTTGTTCCTGCAGGCGCCGGCCGAGTACGTCCAGCAGGTCGCAGCCATCGCGCAGGGGGATGACGCAGAGCTGGGCGAAATCCTGGAGCAGTGCCGGGTTGCTGTGCAGGTTGGCGTCGCTGGCGATGTTTTCCAGCAGCTGGATCGCCGCACGGATGCGGTGGGCGGCGGCTTCGTGCAACACATCCAGCGGCGCCTCGGTGTCGATCAGCAAGGCGGGGATGGTGCAGTCGTTGCTGGTCAGGGCCATGTAGCGGCGGGGTTTGGTGGGCAGTGTAGGCGGATCGGGAACGACTTTTTTCATTGAACTGGCTCCGGGTAGGGATCTGAGCCGCCAACAGCCTTCCTACGGGCTTGGGTGGCAGCCGTGCGCGGGGTAGGAACCGAATACCCAGGGACTCGGCCACGTCGAAACGTGCCCGCGCACAGCCGCCGCGGCTGATCTTACGGACACCTTAAAAGGGCCGCAATCAGTCGGGACGCGTACGCGCCGAGGGTCATCAAAAGGGTTCCTACGCCCTGTCACTGAATTGGCAGTGACAGGCCAAACCATAGAGTCCGGGGCCCGGTGGGACAAGGTGATGGGAGTCGACGCGTGTTGTAGGAATTTTCGCTGTAGCCGCTGCCCCACCGATCTCGGATCGACACTGGCCCTGTAGCCGCTGCCGAGCCCGCGAGGCTGCGATAAGGCCCGCAGGGCCTTGGTTCCCGATCTCCCGCCGAACTTCCAGAGGCTTCCAGAACGCCGCGACCGTGCCGGTCGATCGCAGCCTGCGGCAGCGGCTACATGAATCGTTATCGTCCGGGGGCCTTGTGGTGATTAGGGGGGGCTATCGCGGGCAAGCCTCGCTCCTACGGAAGGAGATTGCTGCCCGGGGCAATACCGATCTCGGATCAACATTGGCCTGTAGCCGCTGCCGAGCCTGCGAGGCTGCGATCGGCCGCGAAGCGGACGCCAAACCAGGCAACGCGGTGTATCAGGCAAATGGGGGATACCGCCCTTGCGTCTGCTGCGCAGACGATCGCAGCCTCGCGGGCTCGGCAGCGGCTACATGGATCTCTGTTGCCTGGCGGGCCTTATCGCGGGCAAGCCTCGCTCCTACGGAAGCGTAAAGCGGAATGCGGCGATCCTGCTTCTGTAGGAGCGAAGCTTGCTCGCGATGACGTCAGGCCAGGCAACACAAAAATGAAAGGCTGAAGAAACTCCCCCCAAACGCCATCCACAAAAAAAGGCGGCTACCCGCAGGTAGCCGCCTTTTCATTCACCGCCGGTAACGCTTATTCCGACAGTTTGTAGGCGATGATGTAGTCGCCCATCTTGGTGCCCAGCGAGCCGTGGCCACCCACGACCACCAGCACGTACTGCTTGCCATCCTTGCCGGTGTAGCTCATCGGCGTGGCCTGGCCGCCCGCTGGCAGGCGGGATTTCCACAGTTCCTTGCCGTTGTTCACGTCATAACCGCGGATGTACTGGTCCAGGGTGCCGCTGAGGAAGCCCACGCCACCGGCGGTGACCATCGAGCCGCCCATGCTCGGCACGCCGATGGGCAGGCCGATCGGTACTGGCGAGCTGTCGCGGCTGGTGCCGTTCTTGTGCTTCCACACCACTTTGTTGGTGGTCAGGTCGATACCGGCCACGTAGCCCCAGGCCGGGGCCTGGCAAGGTACGCCGAACGGCGACATGAACGGATGCATGATCACCGCGTACGGCGCGCCGGTGTTGGGTTGCACACCGGAGGTTTCGCTTTCGCGCTTGCTGCCGGCGGCGACTTCGGCGCGCGGCACCAGCTTGGAAACGAAGGCCATGTAGTTCGGGCTGGTGAACAGCAGGTGACGGACCGGGTCGATCGATACGCTGCCCCAGTTGAACACACCGACGTTACCCGGGTAGATCAGGCTGCCCTGAATCGATGGCGGGGTGTACTGGCCTTCGTAGCGCAGTTCCTTGAACTGGATGCGGCACAGCATCTGGTCGAACGGCGTGGCGCCCCACATGCCTTTTTCTTCCAGCGGCGGTGGCAGCAGGTTCAGGTCCGAACGGGCCTGGGTCGGTGCGGTGTGGTCGCCTTCGACCGCACCGGCCGGAGCCGGTACTTCCTGGATCGGCACGATCGGGGTGCCGTCGCGACGGTCCAGCACGTACAGGCTGCCTTGCTTGGTCGGCTGGATCAGCGCCGGCTTGATGCCGTCCGCGGTCTTCATGTCCACCAGGGTCGGCTGGCTGCCCACGTCCATGTCCCACAGGTCATGGTGGGTGAACTGGTAGTTCCAGCGCAGCTTGCCGGTGTCGATGTCCAGGGCCACGGTGCCGGCGCTGAATTTCTCGGCGCCCGCGGTGCGGTTGCCGCCCCACTGGTCAGGCATCTGGTTGCCCAGCGGCAGATAGACCAGGCCCAGCTTCTCGTCGACGCTGGCCAGGGACCACATGTTCGGCGAGTTGCGGGTGTAGGTCTGGCCTTCCGGCAGCGGAGTGGTTACGTCGGGGTTGCCGGCGTCCCAGTTCCACACCAGGTGGCCGTCGTGCACGTCGAAGGCGCGGATCACGCCGGACGGTTCGTTGGTCGACTCGTTGTCGGTCACGTGGCCGCCGATGATCACCAGGTTACGGGTGATGGCGGCCGGCGATGTCGAGTAGTAGCCGCCCGGGGTGAACGGGCCGATACCGGCCTTGAGGTCCACCGCGCCTTTGTTGCCGAAGTCTTCGCAGACCTTGCCGGTGTCGGCGTTGATCGCGATCAGGCGTGCGTCGGCGGTCGGCAGGAACAGGCGACGCGGGCAGCTGGCGGCGATGGCCTGGCCGGCGGCCGAGAGGCTGGCCGGGGTGCTGATGGCGTCGGACTTGTTGAAGTTGGCTTCGTCGTAGTACGACACGCCGCGGCAGGTCATGTGCGCCCAGCCACGGAAGTCGTCGCCGTTCGGGCCCTGGATTTTCGGGCCGAAACGCCAGATCTCCTTGCCGGTGTCCGGGTCCAGCGCCAGCACCTGGCTGTGGGCGGTGCAGGCATAGAGCATGCCGTTGACCTTCAGCGGGGTGTTCTGGTTGGTGATTTCCACCGGGTCCTTGGCGGTCGGCATGTCGCCGGTGCGGATGCGCCAGGCTTCCTGCAGCTTGCCGATGTTGGCCGGGGTGATCTGGGTCAGCGGCGAGTAGCGGTCGCCGAACTCGGTACGGCCATACGCCTGCCAGTCGCCTTCGGGCATGGCTGGCGCGGCGCTGGTGGTGTCGGCGCTTTCACGGCCCAGTTCGCCCGAGATCTCGCCCGGGTTGGTGAACTGGCTGTTGATCGCGGCACCGCCGGCCAGGACCACGGCCACGCCCAGTACCGCGGTACCCAGCGGCGCCGGGCCGTTGCGCAGCAGCGGACGACGGAACCATGGCAGCAGCAGAACCACACCCAGGGCAAAGAACAGCGACAGGCGTGGCACCAGTTGCCACCAGTCCAGGCCGACTTCCCACAGTGCCCAGACGGAGCTTAAGAACAGCACCACCCCGTAGACGAGCAGCGCGGAACTACGCCCCGCCAGCAGCAGCACGCCGCTGACGATCAGGCCGATACCGGCCAACAGGTAGTACAGCGAGCCGCCGAGCATGCTCAGCTTGATCCCCCCGGCCAGCATGGCCAGGCCCATTAGCAGCAGCAAGATACCGAGCAGGCTCGGCAGCAGGCGGCTCGGACTTGAAGCACCATCAGTGCTCATAGTGTGGTTCTCCGTGACGTTTAAGGTAGTCCCGCGCTTGTTCACTGTAGATGACGATCAGGCGCGGGCATGGTTCAGCAATGTTTGGGAAAAACAGTTTTATTCAGATTGGGCGAGCCCCAGGGCTTATCAGAACGAGCTCTGGATCTTGATCCCGCCGATCAGTGCGTCGTCGACCTTGTCCACGCCACCCGGGTGGCGGATGTATTGCAGGTTCGGGCGCACGGTCAGCCAGTTGGTGACGTGCACGCCGTAGTACAGCTCGGCGCTGTATTCGGTGTCCTGGGGCGGCAGGTAGGCCGGGTTGTCGTAGTCCTGGATGAGGTTGGCCTGGTTGGTCGCTTCGGCGTTCTTGCGGTAGGCCGGGTTGACGTGGACCCGGGCCATGGCGAAACCGATGTCGTCCTTGGCGCGCGCATCGAACAGGCCCTTGTAGACCAGGCCGGCCTGGACATAGTTGTCGATGGCGTTGGTCTTCTTGTCGTGCATCGTCGCGTTGGCGAACAGGCTCAAGCCGCGCGAGTGGTCGCTGGCCAGGCTGGTGATCTGCTGTTGCGCGCCCAGCCACAGGCCGTGCTTGCTCGAACTGCTGCGATAGGCCTCGCCGCTCAAGGCCGCCGGCTGACCGTTGCTGTCCTTGTACACGTCAGTGGCCTTGGCGCTGCTGTAGTAGTAACCGGCGCGGTATTCACCCGGCAGCCCGTTGAGCTTCGGCGTCCACACCAGCTCCACCGGCAGCAGGGTGCCCTGGGTGCCGCTGCCGCTGAGCTTGAAGCCGTTGCCGCGTTCGAGGTTGGACGGGTTCTGCTCATAGGCGCCGATCTGCGCGTAGAGCTCAGGCGTCAGGTGATATTTGACCCGCAGCGCCCACTGGCTGACCGGCCAGTTGTACCAGACGCTGCCGGCCCAGTTGCCGACCTGGGAGCCGCAGAACGCCAGGTTCTGGAAGTCGCAGGGGAAGCTGTTGAAGTCTTCGCCCTGGCCGAACCGGCCGACCTTGATATCGAGTTTCTGGTCGAAGAATTTCTGCTGGTACCACATCTGCGTCAGGCGCCAGGTCTGGCCGCGGCCCCAGACTTCCTGGGCCGAGGTGAAGCCACCGACCCGCGGGTCGTTGATGCGGTCGTTGCTGATGTTGTCGCCGTCACGCTTGGTGATGGTCAGTTGGAATTCGGCATCGTTCCAGCCGAGGATCTTGCCCAGGTCCAGGTGGCTGCCGAAGGCGAACTGGTCGCTGAAGCGCGCGGTGCGGTCATGGTCGTAACCGCCATGCAGGTTGGCGCCCATTTCGCCGACGAAGTCGATCTTGAAGTCGTAGCCTTTTTTCGCCAGCTCGGTGCGGTTGCCGTTCCAGTCGCCGAGCATCCAGGGGGACTCGCTGTCGAAGGCCGGCGCGGCCTGGGCGCAAGTGGCCAGGCCGAAGGCGCTGAGCAGGGTCATGGCTTTCTGGCTGGCAGTAGGGTGCAAGACAGCGCTGTCTTTGAGGGGCTTGAAATTAGGCATAAGTTGTCAGGTAAGGGCTTTTTATAAGAGGTCAGAAAAACAGGGGGTATCGCGCGTTGCGAACCTCAGGGGTCGCAAGCGGTAGCCACTGTTTTAAGGAAAAAAAACGATTCAGCGTTGGGGGCGTAAGGATAAAGCGCCTCCTCTTGGAGAGAAAGCGCTTTTAGTGACATGAATCATTTCGGATTTGGTAACAGTGTGCTTTTTCCTGCCGTTTGTATTCGGCACGAAACTACCGTCAATCTTCTTTCGGTCAAACAGGGGGCACGTCGTTCTACTTTGAATAACTCGCCCCTGTTGTTGTGCGGGTTCAACTAAGGACTTTCAGACTTCTTTTCTCCAGCCGGAGAACGTGATGGATGTTCCTTCTTCCTCTTCATCCTTGATCTCGATCTTGTAAGTACCGCCGCCCGCCACACCGTCAATCAGGGCTTTTTCATCGTTTGCGCGTAACTCGGCGCCTTTTGCCTGTTCCTGGTAGAACTTCACGACCTCGGGGAACGGCGCGTAGGTTTTCAATAGCACCTCGAAATCATGCCGGGGCCTGCCCGCTATCTCGTCGTAGTCGCCGTAAATCGGCGCGCCTTTCAGGCCTGGTGTGATGAAGAAACCATCGACGCCTGCGCCCACCAAGTGGGAGTTTTTAGGTAGCAACCCGAGCATCGCCTTCGGGAAGTCGGCAGGCAGTTGTGAGGCGTTCCAGGAGTCTTTTTCCGGTGCAGTGGTGATGTATTCAACGGTGGCGATCTTTTGCGCCCGGGCACGGGTTTCGGGATCTTCACTTTCGGCCCAAGACGCGACCATTGGCGGCAACTCTTTGCTCCAGGCAATGATCGGCTCGGCGTCACTCTTCTTGGCGTCTTTGGCCTGGAAGATGGTCAGCACGGTTTCCGGTGCCGGATTGCAGGACAAGGTTTCGTCCCTGGATTTGACGGTGCAGTGCCCATTCACCAGCCCAACGGTGAGCAACTGCCCCTTGTCGTCCAACAGCAGCGCGGCGCGTTCAAAGCCGTGACCATGATCCATGGCCGTGAGCATTTTGCGTCCGGCAGGTACACCTTTCTCGAACGTCGAGAACTCTGAGTCGAGGGAATCCAGTACTTGCGTCACGATCATGGAGCCGTCGCTGGTGAAGCTGCCGGTGGCGTAGCCGATGAAGTCGATCAGGGCCGCGCGCACCGCCGGGTCTTCATTGAGTTGCGGTGGTCGTGCCGGCGCGGGGGCATTGGTGAGCTGCAGCACGGTTGTGCCATCTGCGCGTTTTTCCGAATGAAGGGACAGTGCGACAGCATCAAGCGAGAGGGTGAGGGCCAAAAGCACGGCGAACGGGCGTGTGAGGTTGAACAAGGGGTCAGTCCTTTGTTGGGTGGAAATCCGGTTTCTGCGGGAGGTCACGGGTGGATGGCACTGCTTCAGGCCGTCATGACAGGTACGCAACCTTGGAAAGATAAAGCGGCGCATTTTGCCCGGTCACGGCCTGGCGGTACAGGCTGGGGATTGCGCAATGCCGTGGGG
>NZ_QHHP01000007.1:117694-157869 GCF_003184125.1 Pseudomonas sp. RW409
CTCGGCCATGGTGTTGGTGGCGCTGAGGGTCAGGTTGGTGGTGTCCGGCGTATCGGTCACCGAGGTGTCGGCTGGTTTGCTGTCGATTGCCAGCTTCTCGTAGTTGCCGCCGGTGGCGTCCTTGATGGTGGTGCTCAGGGAGCTGCCGCCGGCCAAGGCATCGTTAGGGGCCACGAAGTTCACGGTGCCACTGCTGGCGCCGACCGGGATGGTGATGGTCTGGCCATTGGACAGAGTGACAACGACTGGTGAGCCGGTGACCGGAGCGGTGACCGATGCGGTGTAGACCACGACGCCACCTTCGGCCACGGACGGTGTTGCCGTCAGCGAAACGGTGCTGGTGTCGATGGTGTCGGTGACGTTGGTGACCGCTGGAGTGGTACTCGGCACCAGGTTCTCGAAGTTGCCGCCAGTGGCGGTCTGGATCGTGGCTTGCACGGTGCCGGCGTCTTTGTAGACGTCGTCGGCAGGAGCGGCCACGGTTACGGTGCCAGTGGTAGCGCCGGCGGCGATGGTGATCACTGCGCCGTTGCTCAGGGTCACGGTCACCGGAGTGCCCGCGGCGTTGGTCAGGGTCGCGGTGTAAACGATCGAGCCGCCTTCGGCGACGGTGTCGGTCGCAGTCAGGCTGAGGGTCGTGGTATCCGGAGTATCGGTGACCGAGGTATCAGCTGGCTTGCTGTCGATTGCCAGCTTCTCGTAGTTGCCGCCGGTGGCGCCCTTGATGGTGGTGCTCAGAGAGCTGCCGCCCGCCAAGGCATCGTTAGGCGCTACGAAGTTCACAGTGCCGCTGCTGGCGCCGACCGGGATGGTGATGGTCTGGCCATTGGACAGAGTGACAACGACTGGCGAGCCAGTGACTGGTGCAGTGACGGAGGCGGTGTAAACCACGGTACCGCCTTCAGCCACGGACGGTGTCGCGGTCAGGCTGACGGTCGAGGTATCGATAGTGTCGGTGACGTCAGTAACGGCTGGGGTGGTGCTCGGTACCAGGTTCTCGAAGTTGCCGCCGGTAGTCTCTTTGATGCTGACTTCAACCTTGCCAGCGTCTTTGTAAACGTCGTCCGCAGGGGCGGCGACGGTCACGGAGCCGGTAGTGGCGCCGGCGGCGATGGTGATCACTGCACCGTTGCTCAGGGTTACGGTCACCGGAGTGCCGGCGGCGTTGGTCAGTGTCGCGGTGTAAACAATAGAACCACCTTCAGCGACAGTGTCAGTCGCGCTGAGGGTCAGGTTGGTGGTGTCTGGCGTATCGGTCACCGAGGTGTCAGCAGGCTTGCTGTCGACGTCGAGCTTCTCGTAGTTGCCGCCAGTCGCGCCGGTGATGGTGGTGCTCAGGGAGCTACCGCCGGCCAGGGCATCGTTCGGCGCAGTGAAATTCACGGTACCGGACGATTCGCCAACCGGGATGGTGATGGTTTGGCCGTTGGACAAAGTGACCACTACCGGCGAACCAGTGACTGGAGCAGTCACGGACGCGGTGTAAACAACGACACCGCCTTCAGCCATGGACGGCGTTGCCGTCAGCGAAACGGTGCTGGTGTCGATGGTGTCAGTAACATCGGTGACCGCTGGGGTGGTGCTTGGTACCAGATTTTCAAAGTTGCCACCGGTGGCGTCCTTGATGGTCGCCTCGACCTTGCCGGCATCCTTGTATACATCGTCAGCAGGAGCGGCGACGGTGACAGAGCCAGTGGTCGCGCCAGCAGCGATGGTAATCACTGCACCGTTCGACAGAGTCACGGTTACAGGCGTGCCGGCCGCATTGGTCAGGGTGGCGGTGTAAACGATCGAACCGCCTTCAGCCACGGTGTCAGTCGCGCTGAGGGTCAGATTGGTGGTGTCCGGAGTATCGGTCACCGAGGTCTCGGCAGGCTTGCCGTCGACGTCCAGCTTCTCGTAGTTACCGCCGGTTGCACCGGTAATGGTGGTGCTCAGGGAGCTACCGCCGGCCAGCGCATCGTTGGGTGCCGTGAAGTTCACAGTGCCGGAAGATTCGCCGACCGGGATGGTGATGGTTTGTCCGTTGGACAGGGTTACGACTACTGGCGAGCCAGTCACTGGCGCAGTCACGGAGGCGGTGTAAACGACAACGCCACCTTCAGCCACGGACGGCGTTGCAGTCAGGCTGACGGTCGAGGTGTCGATGGTGTCGGTCACGTCGGTGACAGCCGGCGTGGTGTTCGGCACCAGGTTTTCAAAGTTGCCGCCTACGGCGTCCTTGATGCTGACTTCAACTTTGCCAGCGTCCTTGTACACATCGTCAGCTGGAGCAGCGACGGTGACGGAACCTGTGGTTGCACCGGCAGCAATGGTGATCACTGCGCCATTCGACAGGGTCACGGTGACTGGCGTACCAGCGGCGTTGGTCAGGGTCGCGGTGTAAACGATCGAACCGCCTTCGGCCACGGTTTCGGTCGCCGCCAGGCTCAGAGTGGTGGTATCTGGGGTATCGGTAACCGAGGTTTCAGCAGGTTTGCTATCAACGTCGAGTTTCTCGTAGTTACCACCGGTGGCTTCCTTGATGGTGGTGCTCAAGGAGCTACCGCCCGTTAGGGCATCGTTAGGGGCGACGAAGTTCACAGTGCCGCTGCTGGCACCGACTGGAATGGTAATGGTCTGGCCATTCGACAGGGTGACGACAACCGGCGAACCGGTGACCGGAGCGGTGACGGACGCGGTGTAAACCACGGTGCCGCCTTCGGCGACGCTAGGAGTAGCGGTCAGGCTGACAGTCGAGGTATCGATGGTGTCAGTGACGTCAGTAACGGCTGGAGCAGTGCTCGGCACCAGGTTTTCAAAGTTGCCGCCAGCGGCGTCCTTGATGCTGACTTCAACCTTGCCAGCGTCTTTGTAGACGTCATCGGCAGGGGCGGCCACGGTCACGGAGCCTGTGGTTGCGCCCGCGGCGATGGTAATCACCGCGCCATTCGACAATGTCACGGTTACCGGAGTGCCGGCCGCGTTGGTGAGGGTGGCGGTGTAAACGATCGAACCGCCTTCAGCCACGGTGTCTGTCGCGCTGAGCGTCAGGTTAGTGGTGTCTGGCGTATCAGTAACCGAGGTCTCGGCAGGTTTGCTGTCGACATCGAGTTTTTCGTAGTTGCCGCCCGTTGCGCCGGTAATGGTGGTGCTCAAAGAGCTACCGCCAGCCAGGGCGTCGTTTGGTGCGGTGAAGTTCACGGTGCCGGAAGACTCACCGACCGGAATGGTGATGGTCTGGCCGTTGGACAGGGTCACCACAACCGGCGAGCCAGTCACTGGAGCCGTTACGGAAGCGGTGTAAACGACAACGCCACCTTCAGCAACGCTAGGCGTCGCGGTCAGGCTGACGGTCGACGTATCGATGGTGTCAGTGACATCGGTGACCGCTGGCGTGGTGCTCGGCACCAGATTCTCGAAATTACCGCCAGCAGTCTCTTTGATGCTGACTTCGACTTTGCCAGCGTCCTTGTACACATCGTCAGCCGGGGCGGCGACAGTCACGGAACCTGTGGTAGCGCCTGCTGCGATGGTAATCACTGCACCGTTCGACAGAGTCACGGTTACAGGCGTGCCGGCCGCATTGGTCAGGGTGGCGGTGTAAACGATCGAGCCACCTTCGGTGACAGTGTCAGTCGCCGTCAGGCTCAGAGTAGTAGTGTCCGGGGTGTCGGTAACCGAGGTTTCAGCCGGTTTGCTATCAACGTCGAGCTTCTCGTAATTACCGCCGGTAGCTTCCTTGATGGTGGTGCTCAAGGAACTGCCGCCCGCCAGGGCGTCGTTAGGCGCTACGAAATTCACGGTACCGCTGCTGGCGCCGACTGGGATGGTGATGGTCTGGCCATTCGACAGGGTGACCACGACCGGCGAGCCGGTGACTGGAGCGGTGACCGAGGCGGTGTACACCACCACGCCACCTTCAGCGACGCTAGGAGTGGCGGTCAGGCTGACGGTTGAGGTGTCGATGGTGTCGGTCACGTCGGTGACGGCCGGCGTGGTGTTCGGCACCAGGCTCTCGAAGTTCCCGCCTACGGCGTCTTTGATGCTGACTTCAACCTTGCCGGCATCCTTGTACACATCATCAGCTGGAGCGGCGACGGTGACGGAGCCTGTGGTTGCACCGGCAGCAATGGTGATCACTGCGCCGTTCGACAGGGTAACGGTTACCGGAGTGCCAGCGGCATTGGTCAGGGTCGCGGTGTAAACGATCGAACCGCCTTCGGCAACGGTATCGGTCGCGCTGAGCGTCAGGTTGGTGGTGTCCGGGGTATCGGTAACCGAGGTTTCAGCTGGTTTGCTGTCAACGTCGAGTTTTTCGTAATTGCCGCCAGTCGCACCGGTGATGGTGGTGCTCAGAGAGCTACCGCCTGCCAATGCATCGTTCGGAGCCGTGAAATTCACAGTACCGGAAGACTCGCCCACCGGGATGGTAATGGTCTGGCCGTTGGACAAGGTGACCACGACTGGCGAGCCGGTGACCGGAGCTGTCACGGACGCGGTGTAGACCACGGTGCCGCCTTCAGCCACGGACGGAGTTGCCGTCAGGCTGACAGTCGAAGTGTCGATGGTGTCAGTCACATCGGTAACGGCCGGCGTGGTGCTTGGCACCAGATTCTCGAAGTTGCCGCCGGTGGCGTCCTGGATAGTCGCTTCGACCTTGCCAGCGTCCTTGTACACATCATCAGCTGGCGCCGCGACAGTGACGGAGCCTGTGGTCGCACCAGCTGCGATGGTGATGATCGCGCCATTGCTCAGAGTCACGGTCACTGGCGTGCCCGCGGCGTTG
Organism: Pseudomonas sp. RW409; assembly: GCF_003184125.1. Taxonomy (NCBI): domain Bacteria; kingdom Pseudomonadati; phylum Pseudomonadota; class Gammaproteobacteria; order Pseudomonadales; family Pseudomonadaceae; genus Pseudomonas; species Pseudomonas sp. RW409. The sequence continues at coordinate 122,463 of NZ_QHHP01000007.1, forward strand.
GTGAGGGTCGCGGTGTAAACGATCGAACCACCCTCGGCGACGGTGTCGGTCGCTGTCAGGCTGAGCGTAGTGGTATCTGGTGTGTCAGTAACCGAGGTGTCGGCAGGCTTGCTGTCGACATCGAGTTTTTCGTAGTTACCGCCAGTCGCACCGGTGATGGTGGTGCTCAAGGAACTGCCGCCGGCCAGCGGGCTGTTCGGGGCAACGAAGTTCACCGACCCGCTGCTTTCACCTACCGGGATGGTAATGGTCTGGCCGTTCGACAGCGTTACGACCACTGGCGAGCCGGTCACTGGAGCAGTGACCGATGCGGTGTAGACCACGGTTTCGCCTTCGGCGACGGTCGCGGTTGCGGTCAGGCTGACGGTCGAGGTGTCGATGGTATCGGTCACATCGGTGACGGCAGGCGTGGTGCTTGGCACCAGGTTTTCAAAGTTGCCGCCGGTAGCGTCCTTGATGGTCGCTTCGACCTTGCCCGCGTCCTTGTAAACGTCATCGGCCGGTGCGGCCACGGTCACGGAGCCCGTGGTTGCGCCAGCGGCGATGTTGATCACCGCGCCGTTGCTCAAGGTGACCGTCACAGGCGTTCCGGCCGCATTGGTCAGGGTCGCGGTATAAACGATCGAACCACCTTCAGCCACGGTTTCGGTGGCGCTCAAGGTCAGATTGGTGGTGTCCGGGGTATCGGTCACCGAGGTGTCGGCCGGCTTGCTGTCGACATCGAGTTTTTCGTAGTTACCGCCAGTCGCGCCAGTGATGGTAGTGCTCAGGGAGCTACCGCCCGCCAGGGCGTCGTTTGGCGCGGTGAAGTTCACGGTGCCCGACGACTCGCCCACCGGAATGGTGATGGTCTGGCCGTTGGACAGGGTGACCACCACCGGCGAACCGGTCACTGGAGCGGTCACGGACGCGGTGTAAACGACAACGCCGCCTTCTGCCACGGATGGAGTCGCGGTCAGGCTGACGGTCGAGGTATCGATGGTGTCAGTGACATCAGTCACAGCTGGGGTAGTGCTTGGTACCAGGTTTTCGAAGTTACCGCCTGCAGCATCCTTGATGCTGACTTCGACTTTACCGGCATCTTTGTAGACGTCATCGGCTGGAGCCGCGACGGTCACAGAGCCTGTGGTCGCACCGGCTGCGATGGTGATTACCGCACCGTTCGACAGAGTCACGGTGACTGGCGTACCGGCGGCGTTGGTCAAGGTGGCCGTATAAACGATCGAACCGCCTTCAGCGACAGTGTCAGTCGCTGTCAGGCTAACGGTGGTGGTATCTGGCGTATCGGTGACCGAGGTATCAGCCGGTTTGCTATCAACATCCAGCTTCTCGTAGTTGCCACCGGTAGCGCCGGTGATGGTGGTGCTCAGGGAGCTACCGCCGGCCAGGGCATCGTTTGGCGCGGTGAAGTTTACGGTGCCCGACGACTCGCCCACCGGAATGGTGATGGTCTGGCCGTTGGACAGGGTGACGACCACCGGTGAACCGGTCACTGGAGCGGTCACCGACGCGGTGTAAACGACAATGCCACCTTCAGCTACAGACGGAGTGGCGGTCAGCGAAACAGTCGAGGTATCGATGGTATCGGTGACGTCAGTCACAGCTGGGGTAGTGCTCGGAACGAGGTTCTCGAAGTTGCCGCCAGTAGTCTCTTTGATGCTGACTTCAACCTTGCCAGCGTCTTTGTAAACGTCGTCCGCAGGGGCGGCGACGGTCACGGAGCCGGTAGTAGCACCGGCGGCGATAGTGATCACTGCACCGTTGCTCAGGGTTACGGTCACCGGAGTGCCCGCTGCGTTGGTCAGGGTCGCGGTGTAAACAATGGACCCACCCTCGGCCACAGTGTCAGTCGCTGTCAGGCTCAGATTGGTGGTGTCCGGAGTATCGGTCACCGAGGTCTCGGCAGGCTTGCCGTCGACGTCCAGCTTCTCGTAATTACCGCCGGTGGCGCCAGTGATGGTGGTGCTCAGAGAACTGCCGCCCGCGAGAGCATCGTTTGGTGCCGTGAAGTTCACAGTGCCGGAGGATTCACCTACCGGGATGGTGATGGTCTGACCGTTGGACAGGGTTACGACTACAGGCGAGCCAGTCACTGGCGCAGTCACGGACGCGGTGTAAACCACGGTGCCGCCTTCGGCCACGGACGGAGTAGCAGTCAGCGAAACGGTGCTGGTGTCGATAGTGTCGGTGACATCAGTCACAGCAGGTGTAGTGCTCGGAACGAGGTTCTCGAAGTTACCGCCAGTAGTTTCTTTGATGCTGACTTCGACTTTACCGGCATCTTTGTAAACGTCATCCGCAGGGGCGGCGACGGTGACAGAACCAGTAGTAGCGCCTGCTGCGATGGTGATGATCGCGCCGTTCGACAGGGTTACGGTCACCGGCGTACCAGCGGCATTGGTCAGGGTCGCGGTGTAAACAATGGACCCACCCTCGGCAACAGTGTCAGTCGCTGTCAGGCTCAGATTGGTGGTATCCGGAGTATCGGTAACCGAGGTGTCAGCTGGTTTGCTATCCACATCGAGTTTTTCATAGTTACCGCCAGTTGCACCGGTAATGGTGGCGCTCAGCGAGCTGCCGCCTGCCAATGCATCGTTCGGCGCAGTGAAGTTCACGGTGCCAGAGGACTCACCGACCGGAATGGTGATGGTCTGGCCGTTGGACAGAGTGACAACGACAGGCGAACCAGTGACCGGAGCCGTTACGGAAGCGGTGTAAACGACAACGCCACCTTCAGCAACGCTAGGCGTCGCGGTCAGGCTGACGGTCGACGTATCGATGGTGTCAGTGACATCAGTCACGGCTGGTGTGGTGCTCGGAACCAGGTTCTCGAAATTACCGCCAGCGGTCTCTTTGATGCTGACTTCAACCTTGCCAGCGTCTTTGTACACATCGTCAGCTGGGGCAGCGACGGTGACAGAACCAGTAGTAGCGCCCGCTGCGATGGTGATGATCGCACCGTTCGACAGGGTTACGGTCACTGGCGTACCAGCGGCATTGGTCAGGGTCGCGGTGTAAACGATCGATCCACCTTCAGCGACGGTGTCGGTCGCAGTCAGGCTAAGGGTGGTGGTATCTGGCGTATCAGTAACCGAGGTCTCGGCAGGCTTGCCGTCGACATCCAGCTTCTCGTAGTTGCCGCCGGTTGCACCGGTAATGGCGGTGCTCAGGGAGCTGCCGCCTGCCAGAGCGTCATTCGGCGCAGTGAAGTTCACTGTGCCAGAGGACTCGCCCACTGGAATAGTGATGGTCTGGCCGTTGGACAGGGTCACTACAACCGGAGAATCGGTCACTGGAGCGGTCACGGACGCGGTGTAAACCACAGTACCGCCTTCGGCCACAGACGGAGTAGCGGTCAGCGAAACAGTCGAGGTGTCGATGGTATCGGTGACGTCGGTAACGGCTGGGGTAGTGCTTGGCACCAGGTTCTCGAAATTACCGCCAGCGGTCTCTTTGATGCTGACTTCGACTTTGCCGGCGTCCTTGTACACATCGTCAGCCGGGGCGGCGACAGTCACGGAACCTGTTGTGGCACCGGCAGCGATAGTGATCACCGCACCGTTCGACAGGGTTACGGTTACCGGCGTGCCAGCGGCGTTGGTCAGGGTGGCGGTGTAAACAATCGAGCCGCCTTCAGCGACAGTGTCGGTCGCGCTGAGCGTCAGATCGGTGGTGTCAGGGGTATCGGTAACCGAGGTGTCAGCAGGCTTACTGTCGACATCGAGTTTTTCATAGTTACCGCCAGTTGCGCCGGTGATAGTGGTGCTCAAAGAGCTGCCGCCAGCCAGCGCGTCGTTTGGTGCCGTGAAGTTCACAGTGCCGGAGGACTCACCCACCGGAATGGTGATGGTCTGGCCATTCGACAGAGTGACCACGACAGGCGAACCAGTGACCGGAGCCGTTACGGAGGCGGTGTAAACGACAACGCCACCTTCAGCCACAGACGGAGTGGCCGTCAGCGAAACAGTGCTGGTATCGATGGTGTCGGTCACGTCAGTAACGGCTGGGGTAGTGCTCGGAACGAGGTTCTCGAAATTACCGCCAGCGGTCTCTTTGATGCTGACTTCGACTTTGCCTGCGTCCTTGTACACATCGTCAGCCGGGGCGGCGACAGTCACGGAGCCCGTGGTGGCGCCCGCAGCGATAGTGATCACTGCACCGTTCGACAGAGTCACGGTCACTGGCGTGCCCGCAGCATTGGTCAGTGTCGCGGTGTAAACGATCGAGCCGCCTTCAGCGACAGTATCGGTCGCACTGAGGCTCAGGTTGGTGGTGTCCGGAGTATCGGTAACCGAGGTCTCGGCAGGCTTGCCGTCGACGTCCAGCTTCTCGTAGTTACCGCCCGTTGCACCGGTGATGGTCGCGCTCAGGGAGCTGCCGCCTGCGAGGGCATCGTTAGGTGCCGTGATATTGACGGTGCCGGACGATTCACCCACCGGAATGGTGATGGTCTGGCCATTGGACAGGGTCACCACAACCGGCGAGCCAGTCACTGGAGCGGTTACGGACGCGGTGTACACCACGGTGCCGCCTTCAGCCACAGACGGAGTCGCGGTCAGCGAAACAGTCGACGTATCGATGGTGTCGGTGATGTCCGTCACTGCCGGCGTGGTGCTCGGAACCAGATTCTCGAAGTTGCCGCCAGTGGCGTCCTGGATGGTCGCTTCGACCTTGCCGGCGTCCTTGTAGACGTCGTCGGCAGGCGCTGCAACGCTCACCGAACCGGTGGTCGCGCCGGCGGCGATGGTGATCACCGCTCCGTTGCTCAGGGTCACGGTGACCGGCGTGCCGGCCGGGTTGGTCAGGGTGGCGGTGTAGACGATCGAGCCGCCTTCGGCGACCGAGCCGCTGGCCGACAGGCTCAGGCCGGTGTCGTCCACGGAGTCGGTGATGGTGGTCTGCGCCGGCGTGGTGTCGGGTGTCAGTTGTTCGAAGTTGCCGCCGCTGGCGCCGGTAATGCTGGTGCTGACTGTGCTGCCGTTGTTGTAAACGTCATTGGCCGGGGTATCGACCACCACGGTGCCGACGGTTTTGCCGGCCTCGATCACGATGGTCGAGCCGTTGGACAGGGTCACGGTAACCGGGGTCTGCGCCGGGTTGGTCAGGGTCGCGGTGTAGGTGATCTGGCCGCCTTCCACAACGCTGCCGGTGGCGGTCAGGCTCAGGCCGGTGTTGTCCACCGAGTCGGTCACGGTGGTTTGTGCCGGCGTGGTGCTCGGTACCAGGTTCTCGAAGTTGCCGCCGTTGGCCCCGGTAATGCTGGTGCTGACGGTGCTGCCGTTGTTGTAGACGTCGTTGGCCGGGGTATCGACTACCACGGTGCCGGTGGTTTTACCGGCGTCGATGGTGATGGTCGAACCGTTGGACAGGGTCACGGTGACCGGGGTCTGCGCCGGGTTGGTCAGGGTCGCGGTGTAGGTGATCTGGCCACCTTCGACGACCGTACCGGTGGCCGACAGGGTCAGGCCGGTGGCGTCCGGCGAGTCGGTGATGGTGGTCACCGCCGGCGTGGTGTTTGGCACCAGGTTCTCGAAGTTGCCGCCGGTGGTGCCGGTAATGCTGGTGCTGACCGTGCTGCCGTTGTTGTAGACGTCGTTGGCCGGGGTATCGACCACGACGGTGCCGACGGTCCGGCCGGCGTCGATGGTGATGATCGAGCCATTTGACAGGGTCACGGTGACCGGTGTCTGCGCCGGATTGGTCAGGGTCGCGGTGTAGGTGATCTGGCCACCTTCGACGACGGTACCGTTGGCGGTCAGGGTCAGGCCGGTGGTGTCCGGCGAGTCGGTGATGGTGGTCACCGCCGGTGTCGGGTTCGGTACCAGGTTCTCGAAGTTGCCGCCGCTGGCGCCGGTAATGCTGGTGCTGACGGTGCTGCCATTGTTGTAGACATCGTTCGGTGGGGTATCGACTACCACGGTGCCGACGGTCTGTCCGGCGTCGATGGTGATGGTCGAACCGTTGGACAAGGTCACGGTGACCGGGGTCTGCGCCGGGTTGGTCAGGGTCGCGGTATAGGTGATCTGGCCACCCTCGGTCACGCTGGAGCCCGCGGTCAGGGTCACGGTGGTGGTGTCCACGGTGTCCGTGACCTGGGTGATGGCTGGCGTCGGATCGACGGTCACGACCAGGCCACCGCCGCCGGTGGTGCCGGTGACGCCCACGCTGATCTGTTTCGGGTCGTTGTAGACGGTGTCGTTCGGTGCCAGCGGAACGTTGACGGTGCCGGTCAGTTGCCCGGCCGGAATCACGATCACCGAGCCGTTGGACAAGGTGATGGTCAGGCCGGTCAACGGTGCCTGGGTCAGCGTGGCGGTGTACACCAGTACGCCGCCGGCCTCGGTAATGGAGGGGGTTGCGCTCAGGGTCAGGGTCGAGTCGCGCAGGATCTCGCTGGTGGCGCTGTTGTCATTGGTGGTCAGCGCGCCGGTGGTGTTTTGCGCTGCGGTGCCCGCCGCACCGAGGCCCGCAGTCGGGAAGCCGATGGTCGGGTCGACCCGGCCCGCGGTGGCGTCGAGCATCACGAAGCTGTGGCCGCCACCAGCAGCGCCGCCGGTACCCGCGGCGGTCGGGCCGGCCGCGGTGGCTTCCAGCTCGGTGGTCGGGTCCGCGCCGGCGACGATTGCCTGCTGCAGCTCAGCGACGGACGGCGCAGCCTGCTCGGCGGCCTCGGCCAGGTCGGTGCTGGAGTCTGGAGCGCTGCCGCTCCATTGCGTCTCACGGCCCAGGTCCAGGGTCCGGCCATCGGCCAGCTCCAGGCTGACGGCGCCCGACAGGCCGGTATCGACCTGGTCGCCTACATACAGGCGATCACCCTCAACGAGTACGCGGCGAACCCCTTCAGGGGATACGACGAAAACTTGGCCAACAATGCTTTTGACGGTAGCAACAACACTGCTCATTGAGGATTCTCCGGGGGGTACCGTTCAGTAGACTTCCATGTTCCTGACAGGCATACGCCGACGCAGTCTGGACGTTCTTCAGAGTGTAGAAACACGTGATTTTGACGCGAATGCTTGTCAATAAATTGGCTATATTTTTTTGCTATTAACCATATGCCAAACTATTGACCTTCTGAGTGTCATCCTAAACAATCGTCAAGGTAATGTCACATTGATATTCATGCGGCGACCTGTCTAAAAGTGTGTGATCCAGTTCATGGTTTGAACTTTCCGATATACGGTCATTCCGGTTGCCATCATCCGATGCAGCACCTCGTTTTGCTGTGATTTGGGACAAGAAGTCCTGGGAACCTCCTCTATGCGTCCGCAGTTGTTCAAAGCCTTACCCTTCTTGCTTGCCGCCAGTTTTGTCCAAGCACAAACCCTGCCTGAAGCCATGCAGAAAGCACTGGATGTCCATCCGGAAATCCAGGCCGCGGTGAACAGCCGCCTGGCAGCCGATTACCAGCTAAAAGCAGCCAAGGGCGGCTATTTGCCGCGGGTCGATTTGCTGGGCGGTTATGGTCGTGAAGGCACCGACAGCCCGACCACTCGTGCAGGATCGAGCAATCACTGGGAGACGCTGAACCGCAGCGAGTCAAGTTTACGTCTCCAACAAATGGTTTTTGACGGTTTTGCCACCTCCAGTGAGGTCGGGCGTCAACAAGCCACCGTCAATTCCCGGGCGTACTCATTGCTGGGCACTTCCGAGCGCACCGCGCTGACCGTGGCCCAGGTGTACCTGGATGTGCTGACCCGGCGCGAGTTCGTGCGCCTGGCCGAAGACAACATGCGCAATCACGAGCGCATCTACGATCAGATCCAGCTGCGCACCCAGCGTGGCGTCGGCAGCCGCGCCGACCTCGACCAGGCGGAAGCGCGCATGGCCCAGGCGCGCAACAACCTGATCACCGAACAGACCAACCTGGCCGATGCCCAGACCAACTACCTCAGCGCCGTCGGCCAGATGCCGGACCAGCTGGAGCGCCCGGTCGGCTTCATGGCCCTGCTGCCGGCCACCCTCGACGAAGCCCGGCACCAGATGCTGGAAAACAGCCCGATCCTGCGTTCGGCCGAGTCCGACATCGTTGCCGCCGAGAAGCAGTACGAAGCCGCCAAGTCGACCTTCTACCCGCGCTTCGATGCCGAGCTTGGGCGTACCGCCGACAACAACCTGGACGGCATCGACGGCCACAACAACGAATGGCAGGCCATGCTGCGCATGCGCTTCAACCTGTTCGCCGGCGGCAGCAACAAGGCCGACCTGGAGTCCAAGGCCTATCAGTCCAACCAGGCGCTGGATATTCGTAACAACGCCCTGCGAGTTCTGAATGAGGAGCTAGGCTTGGCGTGGAACGCCTTGAACAACGCCAATGCGCAAGTGCCGATCGCCCAGCAATATGTCGATCGCAGCGCCAGCGTGCGTGAGGCGTATCAGAAGCAATTCAGTCTGGGCGAGCGCACCTTGCTCGACTTGCTCGATAGCGAGAATGAACTGTTCACCGCCTCGCGTCGGTTGGCGGAAATCAAGAACATTCAGTTATTTACTCAATATCGAATCAAGGCGACCATGGGCGAATTGCTCAAGAGCCAGGGAGTGGTCGCACCCATGGCTTCAGTCGTGCAGAACGATGTGAAGCCCAAGGTCCAACTGCCTGGGATGAATTGAGTACATTTCATCCAAATAGACAGTTAAAGAGTGCCGAGCGTGGAATCAGAAGTCAGTCGAGTGCAACTTAGCCATGATCCACGCGGCATGCATGACGACCCGCTGCTGGATGCCCTGCTAACCCTGTGCTCTCTGCACCAGAAGCCGGCCAGCGCGGCGATGCTGACCACTGGCCTGCCGTTGCCGTCCCAGCGCCTGAGCGCCGAGCTGCTGCCGCGCGCCGCCGCTCGCGCCGGCCTGCAGGGGCGCCTGCTGCGGCGCAAGCTGGAGCAGATTCCTGCCATCGCCATGCCAGCCATGCTCTTGCTCAAGGACGGCCGCAGCGCTGTCCTGCTCGGCTGGCTGGGCGAAGACAAGGCCCGCCTGCTGCTCAGTGAGAGCGATGGCGGCGAGGTCAGCGTCAGTCGCCAGATGCTGGCCGACGATTACAGCGGGCAAGTGTTCTTCGCCCAGCCGCAACACAAGTTCGACGTCAACCATGGCTCGCTGATTCCCCGCGCCCGCTCCTGGTTCCGCGACACCTTGAAGCGTTCGCGCTGGTTGTACGCCGATGCCATCGCCGCCAGCCTGCTGATCAACGTCATCGCCATGGCCGCGCCGCTGTTCGTGATGAACGTCTACGACCGCGTGGTCCCGAACCAGGCCGCCGCCACCCTGTGGGTGCTGGCCATCGGCATCACCGGCGCCTACCTGTTCGACCTGATCCTCAAGAGCCTGCGCAGCCTGTGCCTGGACCTGGCCGGCAAGAAGACCGACCTGATCATCTCGGCCACGCTGTTCGAGCGCATCGTCGGCATGGCCATGAAGTACCGGCCGGCGCGGGTCGGCAGCTTTGCCCAGAACATCCACGAGTTCCAGAGCCTGCGCGACTTCCTCGCCTCGCTGACGCTCACCAGCCTGATCGACCTGCCGTTCACCCTGCTGATCTTCCTGGTGATCGCCATCCTCGGCGGGCACCTGGTGTGGATCCCGGTGCTGGCCTTCCCGATCGCCCTGGGCATCGGCTACGCGCTGCAGAAACCGCTGATCGCCACCATGGAAAAAACCATGGCCCTGGGCGCCGAGCGCCAGTCGAGCCTGATCGAGACCCTGGCCGGGCTGGATGCGGTGAAGGTCAACAACGCCGAAAGCGAACGCCAGTACCAGTGGGAGCAGACCATCGGCACCCTGGGCCGCCTCGAGCTGCGGGTGAAGATGCTCTCCAGCCTGGCGATGAACATCACCCTGCTGATCCAGCAACTGGCCGGGGTGATCATGATCGTCTTCGGCGTGTACCAGATCATCGACGGCAACCTCAGCATGGGCGGGCTGATCGCCTGCTACATGCTCAGCGGTCGCGCCCTCAGCCCGCTGGCCTCGTTGTCCGGCCTGCTGACCCGCTACCAGCAGGCGCGGGTGACCATGACCTCGGTCGACCAGATGATGGAGCTGCCCCAGGAGCGTAACTTCGACGAGCGCCCCCTGAGCCGCAACGTGCTGCAGGGCGCCATCGAATGCCGGCAGCTGAATTTCACCTACCCGGGGCAGCAGAACCCGGCGCTGAAGAACATCAACCTGGTGATCAAGCCGGGCGAGAAGATCGGCATCATCGGCCGCAGCGGCTCGGGCAAGAGCTCCCTGGCCAAGCTGCTGGTGGGCCTGTATACCCCGGACTCCGGCGCCTTGCTGGTGGACGGCGTGGACATCCGGCAGATCGACGTCAGCGAATTGCGCCACAACATCGGTTATGTGGCCCAGGACATCCAGCTGCTGGCCGGCACCCTGCGCGACAACCTGACCTCCGGCGCCCGTTATGTCGAAGACGAACTGGTGCTGCAGGCCGCCGAACTGGCCGGCGTTCATGAGTTCGCCCGGCTGCACCCGCAGGGCTATGAACTGCAGGTCGGCGAGCGCGGGCAGAACCTCTCCGGCGGCCAGCGGCAGAACGTCGCCCTGGCCCGGGCCCTGTTGCTCAACCCACCCATCCTGCTGCTCGACGAACCGACCAGCGCCATGGACAACACCGGTGAAGAACGCTTGAAACAACGCCTGCAAGCCGTGGTGGAAGCCAAGACCGTAGTGCTGGTCACCCACCGTGCCTCGCTGCTGTCGCTGGTGGATCGCCTGCTGGTGATCGACCGCGGGCAGATCCTCGCCGATGGACCGAAAGCGGTCGTGATGGAAGCGTTGAAGAAGGGGCAGATCAGTGTTGCTTAAGTCGGGTTTGAAGGACTCCATCCTGCGCTACTTCAAAGGCACCGAATCGCTACACGACCAACCCCTGCCCGAGGTCAACAAGGCGCTGATCGAAGATGCGCCGCGGGTTATCCGCCTGACCATCTGGGGCATCATCGGTTTCTTCCTGTTCCTGCTGCTGTGGGCCAACTTCGCGGTGATCGACGAAGTGACCAAGGGTGAGGGCAAGGCGATTCCGTCGTCCAAGGTGCAGAAAATCCAGAACCTGGAAGGCGGTATCGTCTCCGAACTGTTCGTCAAGGAAGGGCAGATCGTCGAGGCCGGCGCGCCGCTGATCCGCCTGGACGACACGCGCTTCAAGTCCAACGTCGGCGAGACCGAGGCCGACCGGCTGTCGATGCTGTTGCGGGTCGAGCGCCTGAGCGCGGAGATCGACAACCGCGAGCTGAACTTCCCGGCCGATGCCCTGGAGGCCGCGCCCGGCCAGGCCGCCAGCGAGAAGTCCCTGTATGAAAGCCGCCGCCAGCAGTTGCACGACGAAGTTGGCGGCCTGCAGGAACAACTGATCCAGAAGCAGCAGGAACTGCGCGAGTTCACCTCCAAGCAGGCGCAGTACCGCCAGCAACTGGGCCTGCAACGCCAGGAAATCGCCATGTCCGAGCCATTGGTGGCCCAGGGTGCTGTGTCGCCGGTGGAAGTGCTGCGGCTCAAGCGCGCCGAAGTCGAGACCCGCGGGCAACTGGACGCCACCACCCTGGCGATCCCCCGTGCCGAGTCGGCGATCAAGGAAGTCCAGCGCAAGATCGACGAAACCCGCGGCAAATTCCGCAGCGAAGCCCTGACCCAACTCAACGAGGCGCGCACCGAACTGAACAAGGCCAGCGCCACCGGCAAGGCCCTGGAAGACCGGGTCAGCCGGACCCTGGTCACCTCGCCGGTGCGCGGTATCGTCAAGCAACTGATGGTCAACACCATCGGCGGGGTGATCCAGCCGGGCAGCGACATGGTGGAGATCGTGCCGCTGGACGACACCCTGCTGGTGGAAGCGAAGATCCGCCCGCAGGACATCGCCTTCCTGCACCCGGGGCAGGAAGCCGTGGTCAAGTTCACCGCCTATGACTACACCATCTACGGCGGCCTGAAGGCCAAGCTGGAACAGATCGGCGCCGACACCATCACCGACGAAGACAAGAAGACCACCTACTACGTGATCAAGCTGCGCACCGACCGCAGCCACCTGGGCACCGATGAGAAGCCGTTGCTGATCATCCCCGGCATGGTCGCCTCGGTGGACATCATCACCGGCAAGAAAAGCGTGCTCAGCTACCTGCTCAAGCCGATCATCCGCGCTCGCGCCGAGGCGCTGCACGAGCGTTGAGGCCGTAGCCCGAGAGTCGTAGGGCAGGGATTGCCCGTAGATCTTTGAATCTTTTCGCGAGCAAGCTCGCTCCTACAAGGGCACTCATGCACCTGTAGGAGCGAGCTTGCTCGCGATAGCGTCCTTTTGGTCCCCACTATTTCTCCGCCTGAATCGCCATATCGTTATTCACTAACGGTATTTAAAGTTAAGTTCTTATATCTATAAAGTCGACTCCCTGCGTACCTGCCGACCAATCGGCGCGCCGCACGAAATGAACCCACACGGGACCTCCGTGAGTTTCTGATCGACGCGCGCGCCACCGGGCGTGCTCTGCGTGGGAGTGATTTATGTCCGTACTGTCTCCAAGTGCCGCGCCCATCGCCGCACAAGCTTTTGATATCCGCCTGTTCAGCGGTGCCGTCGGTGCCGAGATCGTCGGCCTTGACCTGGCCCAGCCGGTCAACGACCAGGATTTCGCCCGTATCCACCGCGCGCACCTGGATCATCACGTCGTGGTGTTCCGCGACCAGCGCATCAGCCCCGAACAACAGATCGCCTTCAGCCGCCGTTTCGGTGTGCTGCAGATCCACGTGCTCAAGCAGTTCCTGCTGGCCGGGCACCCGGAAATCCTCATCGTTTCCAACATCATCGAGAACGGCCAGTCCATCGGCCTGGGGGACGCCGGCAAGTTCTGGCATTCCGATCTCTCCTACAAGGAACTGCCGAGCCTGGGCTCGATGCTGCACGCCCAGGAGCTGCCGTCCGAGGGCGGCGACACGCTGTTCGCCGACATGCACAAAGCCTGGGACAGCCTGCCCGCAGCGCTGCGTAAGGCGGTCGAGGGCCGCTGCGCCGCCCACTCCTACACCGCGCGCTACAGCGAGACCAAGTTCGAGGGCAACTGGCGCCCGACCCTGACCCCGGAGCAACTGGCCCAGGTCCAGGAAGTGGTGCACCCGGTCGTGCGCACCCACCCGGAAAACGGTCGCAAGGCGCTGTTCGTCAGCGAAGGCTTCACCACCCGTATCGTCGGCCTGCCGGAAGACGAAAGCCGCCAGCTGCTGGCCGAGCTGTACGCCCACAGCGTGCTGCCGGAAAACATCTACCGCCACCAATGGCAGCCCCATGACCTGGTGTTCTGGGACAACCGCTCGCTGATCCACCTGGCCGCCGGCTGCCCCAGCCACCTGCGCCGCAAGCTGTACCGCACCACCATCCAGGGCGACGCCCCTTACTGATCGGCCACCCACGGCAGGAGAAACACCATGTCCCAACCTACTCAACGCCTCCCGCGCCTGGGCAAACTGGCGGCCGCCATCGGCCTGGGCTTCAGCCTGCTGGCCGCAGGCCTGATCGCGCCGACGGCGGCCCATGCCGAAGGCGAGATCCGCATCGCCGAACAGTTCGGCATCGTCTATCTGCTGCTCAACGTGGTGCGCGACCAGAACCTGATCGAGAAGCACGGCAAGGAAGAGGGCATCGACATCAAGGTTGACTGGACCCAGCTGTCCGGCGGCGCGGCGGTCAACGACGCCTTGCTCTCCGGCTCCATCGACATCGCCGGGGCCGGCGTTGGCCCGCTGCTGACCATCTGGGACCGCACCCACGGCAAGCAGAACGTCAAGGCCGTGGCGTCGCTGGGTAACTTCCCTTACTACCTGGTGAGCAACAATCCCAAGGTCAAGACCATCGCCGACTTCACCGAGAAGGACCGTATCGCGGTGCCGGCGGTGGGGGTTTCCGTGCAGTCGCGGTTCCTGCAGTACGCGGCGGCCAAGCAGTGGGGCGACAAGGAATTCAATCGCCTGGACAAGTACACCATCGCCGTTCCACACCCGGACGCCACGGCGGCGCTGATCGCCGGCGGCACCGAGCTGACCGGGCACTTCTCCAACCCGCCGTTCCAGGACCAGGCGCTGGCCAACCCGAATGTGCACGTGGTGCTCAACACCTACGACCTGCTGGGCCCGAACTCGCCGACCGTGCTGTTCGCCACCGAGAAATTCCGTACCGAGAACCCGAAAACCTACAAGGCCTTCGTCGAGGCGCTGGCCGAGGCCGCCGACTTCGCCCAGAAGGACAAGGGCGCGGCGGCGGATACCTACATCCGCGTGACCAAGGCCAAGATCGACCGCGAGGCCTTGCTGAAGATCATCGACAACCCGCAGTTCGAGTTCACCGTCACCCCGAAAAACACCTACCCGCTGGCTGAATTCCTCTACCGCGTGGGTGCGATCAAGAACAAGCCGCAATCGTGGAAGGACTACTTCTTCCAGGACACCACGCCGCTGCAAGGGAGCTGATCGCCATGAACGCCCCCTTGCAAGGCCACACGGCCAGCAACCCGACCGCGGCAGCGCAGGCGCTGCTGGCGGTCGACCAGGTCAGCCTGGAATACCGCACCCCGCAGCGCGTGGTGCGGGCCACCCACCAGGTCAGTTTCGCAATCGATCCCGCCGACCGCTTCGTCCTGCTCGGGCCCTCGGGCTGCGGCAAGTCGACCCTGCTCAAGGCAGTCGCCGGCTTCATCCAGCCCTGCGAGGGCGAGATTCGCCTGCAAGGACAGCGGGTCAGCCAGCCGGGGCCGGACCGGATCGTGGTGTTCCAGGAGTTCGACCAACTGCCGCCGTGGAAAACCGTCAAACAGAACGTGATGTTCCCGTTGCTGGCGTCGAACAGCCTCAACCGCCGCGAGGCCGAGGAGCGCGCGCTGCACTACCTGGACAAGGTCGGCCTGGCGGCGTTTGCCGACGCCTACCCGCACACCCTATCCGGTGGCATGAAGGCGCGGGTGGCCATCGCCCGGGCCCTGGCGATGCAGCCGAAGATCCTGCTGATGGACGAACCCTTCGCCGCCCTCGACGCCCTGACCCGGCGCAAGATGCAGGAGGAATTGCTGCTGCTCTGGGAAGAGGTGCGCTTCACCCTGTTGTTCGTTACCCACTCCATCGAGGAAGCGCTGGTGGTGGGCAATCGCATCCTGCTGCTGTCGCCCCATCCGGGGCGGGTGCGGGCGGAAATCCACAGCCATCAGTACGACCTGCAAAGCCTCGGCGGCGTGGCGTTCCAGCAGACGGCGCGGCGCATCCACCGGCTGCTGTTCGACGAAGGCCAGTCGCCGGAAACCGAGCGCGAGCTGGATTTCACCGATATCCGTATCGCTTATTGAGCCTTTAAGAGGAACGCCCGATGAGCCATTCATCACCTGTTCGCCAGGAATACGAAGTTGCCCTCGAACCCTTGCTGGCGGTGCCGCTGGAGCGTGAATTGCCGCTGGGCCAGCGTCTGTGGCAGCAAGGCTGGCTGCGCAAGAGCCTGATTCTGATCGTGCTGGCTTTGCTCTGGGAGGCCGTGGCCCGTTACCAGAACAACGACCTGCTGCTGCCGAGCTTTTTGCAGACCGCCAGCGCGCTGTACGACGGCCTGCTCAGCGGCGAGCTGTTGGGCAAGGTCGGCATCTCCCTGGTCGTGCTGCTCAAGGGCTACCTGATCGGCATCGTCCTGGCCTTTGCCCTGACCACCCTGGCGGTGTCGACCCAGGTGGGCCGCGACCTGCTGAGCACCCTGACCTCGATGTTCAACCCGTTGCCGGCCATCGCCCTGCTGCCGCTGGCCCTGCTGTGGTTCGGCCTGGGGGAGAACAGCCTGATCTTCGTGCTGGTGCATTCGGTGCTCTGGGCCCTGGCCCTGAACACCTACGCCGGCTTTCTCGGGGTTTCCGAAACCCTGCGCATGGCCGGGCGCAACTACGGGCTCAAGGGCATGCGCTTCGTACTGTTCATCCTGATCCCGGCGGCGCTGCCGTCGATCCTCGCCGGCCTGAAAATCGGCTGGGCCTTCGCCTGGCGCACCCTGATCGCCGCCGAACTGGTGTTCGGCGCCACCAGCGGCAAGGGCGGCCTGGGCTGGTACATCTTCCAGAACCGCAACGAGCTGTACACCGACAAAGTCTTCGCCGGCCTGGCGGTGGTGATCCTGATCGGCCTGCTGGTGGAAAACCTGGTGTTCGACACCCTGGAGCGAGTCACCGTAAAACGCTGGGGCATGCAACGCTGAACCCGTAGCACCCGTAGCACCCGTAGCCGCTGCCGAGCCCGCGAGGCTGCGATCGGCCCCGCAGGGGCCGCAAAACCTGACGGCTCATTCTGCCTGGCACACCGAATGCGCCGGTCTGGCGAGGACTTCGTCCTCGATCGCAGCCTGCGGCAGCGGCTACACAGAGCGGTGTCCATGGTTGAACGACCCCCCACGATCCCGTAGCCGCTGCCGAGCCCGCGAGGCTGCGATCGACGGCGCAGCCGGCGCAAAACCTGACAGCGCCTTCTGCCTGGCACACCGCATGCGCCGGTCTGGCGAGGACTTCGTCCTCGATCGCAGCCTGCGGCAGCGGCTACACAGAGTGGTGTCCATGGTTGAATTGCCCTCCACGATCCCGTAGCCGCTGCCGAGCCCGCGAGGCTGCGATCGGCCCCGCAGGGGCCGCAAAACCTGACGGCTCATTCTGCCTGGTACACCGCATGCGCCGGTCTGGCGAGGACTTCGTCCTCGATCGCAGCCTGCGGCAGCGGCTACACAGAGTGGTGTCCCTGACTGAACTGCCCTCCACGATCCTGTAGCCGCTGCCGAGCCCGCGAGGCTGCGATCGGCCCCGCAGGGGCCGCAAAACCTGACGGCTCATTCTGCCTGGCACACCGCATGCGCCGATCTGGCGAGGACTTCGTCCTCGATCGCAGCCTGCGGCAGCGGCTACAGAGTGGTGTCCCTGACTGAAATGACCCTGCTAGCATTGCGCCTGACTCATTCCCGATCAGCCACGAGTGCTCAGCATGCAACTCCCGGACATGAACCTTCTGGTCGCCCTCGACGCCCTGCTCGACGAGGGCAGCGTGGTCGGCGCGGCGCGGCGCATGAACCTCAGCCCGGCGGCCATGAGCCGGACCCTCACGCGGATCCGCGAGGCGCTGGGCGACCCGATCCTGGTGCGCGCCGGCCGTGGCCTGGTGCCCACACCCAAGGCCCTGGAACTGCGCGGCCAGGTGCGCGACCTGGTGGAGCAGGCGGCGCTGGTGTTCCGCTCCGGCGATCAGGTCGACCTCAGCACCCTGCGCCGGCGCTTCAACGTGCGCGCCAACGACTTCTTCGTCGGCGTCTATGGCGGCCGCCTGATCGACACCCTGGAGCGCCAGGCGCCCCATTGCGAACTGCGTTTCGTCCCCGAAGGCGATGGCGACGACGAGGCCCTGCGCGAAGGACGGATCGACCTGCGAATCAGCAATACCCGGCCGCTGACCCCGGAAGTGAAGGTGCAGAACCTGTTCTCCACCACCTTCGTCGGCCTGGTACGCGAGCATCATCCGTTGCTCGACGAGGAGATCACCGCCGAGCGTTTTGCCGCCTTCCCGCACATCAGCATGTCCCGGCGCGGCATCGCCCGTGGGCCGATCGACGCGGCGCTCGGCGACCTGGGGCTGGAGCGCCGGGTGCCGCTGATCGCGCCGAGCTTCCATGCCGCGATGTTCATGCTGCCGGATTCCGACCTGATCCTGCCGGTGCCCAAGGAAACCCTGCTCAGCGTGTCGCGCCTGGGCCTGCACCTGCGTTCCTTCGCCTTGCCGATTCCCCTGCCGACCCTGGTGCTGACCCAGGCCTGGCACCCGCGCTACGACAAGGACCCGGCGCACAAATGGTTCCGCGAGACCCTGCGCGCCTCCTGCAACGAAACCTGGCGCACCGCCCAGCCCTGAAAACACCCAATATCCCGTAGGAGCGAGGCTTGCCCGCGATAGGCACGCCACGGTTAACCTGCTGCACCGCGTTATCGTTCATCGCGGGCAAGCCTCGCTCCTACAGGGTTACAGAGCACCACAACCCCTGTAGCCGCTGCCGAGCAACGCGAGGCTGCGAACTAGGTGGGCGAGATTCCGACTTAGTCCTCGCCTGGCAGCGCCCGCGATTGGCCGGTTGGATCAGGTCGCCTGGTTTTGCGACGGCTGCGCCGCCGATCGCAGACTCGCGGGCTCGGCAGCGGCTACACGTCATTCAATCGTTGCGCGTGGTGCACTTATAAGCTGTCGATAAGTCAGTTTTCGTCAGCTGTCGGGCTTTTTAAACTGCTTCGGTATTTCCATCGGAGTCGTTCCCTTCATGAGTTCCCTCGCCGTGGCTGTGCCGGCACCCGTTGAAGGGGCCAGCAAACCGGCAGCTGCCAGCCCCGCGGTCTTCGGCCCGCGAATCATCATCGGCCTGCTCGGCGTATTGCTGGCGGTGCTGGTGTCGGGCCTCAACGAGATGGTGACCAAGATCGCCCTGGCCGATATCCGTGGCGCCCTGGCCATCGGTTACGACGAAGGCACCTGGCTGGTGGCCAGCTATACCGCCACGTCGGTGGCGGCCATGGCCTTCGCGCCCTGGTGCTCGGTGACCTTCTCGCTGCGGCGTTTCACCCTCTGCGCCATCGCCCTGTTCACCGTGCTGGGCGTGCTCTGTCCGTTCGCCCCGAACTACCACAGCCTGTTGCTGCTGCGCACCGTGCAGGGCCTGGCCGGCGGCGCGCTGCCGCCGATGCTGATGACCGTGGCCCTGCGGTTCCTGCCGGCCAACGTCAAGCTCTACGGCCTGGCCGGCTATGCCCTGACCGCCACCTTCGGCCCGAGCCTGGGCACGCCGCTGGCCGCCCTGTGGACCGAATACGTCGGCTGGCAGTGGGCGTTCTGGCAGGTGGTGGCGCCGTGCTTGCTGGCGATGCTCGCGGTGGCCTACGGCCTGCCCCAGGACCCGCTGCGCCTGGAGCGTCTCAAGGCCTTCAACTGGCGCGGCCTGCTGCTGGGGTTTCCGGCGATCTGCATGCTGGTGATCGGTATCCTGCAGGGCAACCGCCTGGACTGGTTCGGCTCGCCGCTGATCTGCCTGCTGCTGGGCGGCGGCGCGTTGTTGCTGGTGCTGTTTTTGATCAACGAATGGGCGCAGCCGATCCCGTTCTTCAAGTTGCAGATGCTCGGCATCCGCAACCTGTCGTTCGCCCTGCTGACCCTGGCCGGGGTGCTGGTGGTGCTGACCGCGGTGATCATCATTCCGTCCAGTTTCCTGGCCCAGGTTCAGGGCTACCGGCCGTTGCAGACCGCCCCGGTGATGCTGGTGATGGCCCTGCCGCAGCTGATCGCGCTGCCGCTGGTGGCGGCCCTGTGCAACCTGCGCTGGGTCGATTGCCGCTGGGTGCTGGGCATCGGCCTGACGATGCTGGTGCTGTCGTGCCTGGGCGGCACGCAACTGACCTCGGCGTGGATCCGCGACGATTTCTACGTGCTGCAACTGCTGCAGATCTTCGGCCAGCCGATGGCGGTGCTGCCGCTGCTGATGCTCTCCACCGGCAGTATCCAGCCGATCGAGGGGCCGTTCGCTTCCGCCTGGTTCAACACCGTGAAGGGCCTGGCGGCGGTGATCGCCACCGGCGTGCTGGATGCCCTGACCACCCACCGCCTGCACTTTCACTCGACCATGCTGGTGGACAGCCTCGGCAACTCGCCGCTGAGCGCCATCGACGCCAGCAACCTCGCCCAGCGCCTGCACCGCCAGGCCGTGGTGCTGACCTCCGCCGACCTCTACTACGTCATGGCTGGCGTGGCGGCGGCCCTGATCCTGCTGATTTTCTGGCTGCCGACGCGGATCTATCCGCCACGCGCGCCGACTTGAACGTTCACTGAGACAGAAGGTTTTTATGACGATCCACATCAAACACAAAATCGCCGTCAGCGTGGCGGCGGTCGCGGTCCTGGGCGTGCTGGTGTATCTGGTCACCGGCAAGGCCACCGAGCAGACCACCAACGATGCCTTCGTGAGCGCCGACTACACCCTGGTGGCCCCGCGCGTGGCGGGTTTCATCAAGGAAGTGCTGGTGGAAGACAACCAGCGGGTCAAGGCCGGCCAGTTGCTGGCGCTGATCGACGATCGCGACCTGCGCGCCGCGGCCCAGGCGGCGGACGCCGAAACCCTGGTGGCCAAGGCGCAGCTGCAGAACGCCCGCGCCACCCTCGACCGGCAAAGCTCGGTGATCGCCCAGGCCCAGGCCTCGGTGGTGGCCGCGCGGGCGGAAATGGCCTTCGCCGAGCATGAACTGAACCGCTACAACCACCTGGCCGGGGTCGGCGCCGGCACCGTACAGAATGCCCAGCAGGCCAAGACCCGCATCGACCAGGCCAGCGCGCGGCTGGCCACGGCCACCGCGGCGCTGGCGGCGGAACGCAAGCAGGTGGAGATCCTCACCGCCCAGCGCGACGCCGCCGAGGGCGGGCTGAAGCGCGCCCAGGCGGCCCTGGAAATGGCCAGCTACGAGCTGTCCTACACGCGCATCGTCGCGCCGGTGGACGGCATGGTCGGCGAGCGCGCGGTGCGGGTCGGTGCCTATGTCACGCCGGGCAGCAAGATCCTCGCCGTGGTGCCGCTGGAGCAGGCCTATGTGGTGGCCAACTTCCAGGAAACCCAGCTGGCCCGCATGCACCCCGGGCAGCCGGTCGCGGTGCGGGTCGACAGCCTGGACGGCGAAACCCTGCGCGGCCGGGTCGAGAGCCTGGCGCCGGCCACCGGGGTGACCTTCGCCGCGGTCAAGCCGGACAACGCCACCGGCAACTTCACCAAGGTGGTGCAGCGCATTCCGGTGAAGATCCTGCTGGAACCTGGCCAGCCCATGGCCGAGCGCCTGCGGGTCGGGATGTCGGTGGAAGCGAGCGTCGATACCCTGGGCAAGGCCAGTTCCGTGCGTGAGGTGGCGAAGCGATGAGTCGTCTGCTCCAGCCGGTATTCGCCCTGGGCCTGTTGTCCCTGGCCGCCTGCACTGTCGGCCCGGACTTCCAGCGCCCAGCAGGGCCGCGGGTCGAGGCCTGGGCCAGCCCGCAAAAGGCCGCGCCGAGCCAGGTGGTGACCAGCCCCCTGGACGAGCGTTGGTGGGATGTCTTCAACGATCCGCAGCTGTCGGCCCTGAGCCGGCGCGTGCTGACCGACAACCTCGATCTGCAACTGGCCACCAGCCGCCTGCAACAGAGCCGCGCGGCGCGCCAGGTGATCACCGCCGAGCGTTATCCGACCAGCAGCGCCAGCGGCGGCTACGCGCGTAAACGCAACAGCGGCGAAGGCCTGAACGACCCGTCGGGTCACGAGGGCAAGTCCGCCTTCAACCTGTGGGACGCCGGCTTCTCGGCGTCCTGGGAGCTGGACTTCTGGGGCCGCGTGCGGCGCGAAACCGAGGCCGCCGACGCGACCCTGGAAGTCGCGGAAAACGATCGGCGCGGGGTGCTGTTGTCGGTGCTGGCCGAGACCGCCCAGGACTACATCCAGCTGCGTGGCGTGCAGAGCACCCGGGCGGTGACCGAGCAAAACCTCGAGGTCGCCCGCCACAGCCTCAAGCTCTCGCAACTGCGCCTGGCCGATGGCGTGGCCACCGACCTGGACGTCGCCGAAGCCGCCGCGCAGGTGGCGACCATCGAGTCGCAACTGCCGGCCTTGCAGCAGCGCCAGGCGCAACTGATCAACGCCTTGAGCCTGCTGATGGGCGAGCCGCCCCAGGCCCTGCACGCCGAACTGGCGGCGGATGCGCCGGTGCCGCAAACCCCGAGCCAGGTCGCCATCGGCCTGCCGTCGCAACTGGCCGAGCGCCGCCCGGACATCCGCCAGGCCGAAGCCCGCCTGCATGCCGCCACCGCCAGCATCGGCGTGGCCAAGGGCGACTTTTATCCGCGCATCACCCTGTCGGGCAACTTCGGCTCCCAAGCCATGCAGCTGTCGGACTTCGGCTCCTGGGGCTCGCGCCAGTTCGGTATCGGCCCGCAGTTCAGCCTGCCGCTGTTCGACGGCGGCCGCCTGCGCGGCATGCTGCACTTGCGTGAAGCCCAGCAGCAGGAAGCGGCCGTCGCCTACCAGCAGACCGTGCTGCGCGCCTGGCATGAAATCGACGACCAGCTGACCCGCTACAACAGCAGCCAGCTGCGCCGCGACAGCCTCGCCGAAGCCGTGCGGCAGAACCAGATCGCCCTGCGCACCGCGCAACAGCAATACGTCGAAGGCGTGGTGGACTTCGTCAACGTCCTCACCGTCCAGGGCGCCCTGCTCGCCACCCAGGAACAACTGGTGGAAAGCTCGACCGGCGTTTCCCTGGCCATGGTCGGCCTGTACAAGGCGCTGGGCGGTGGCTGGGAGTCGGTGTATCCGTTGGCTAGCGCGGATTCTGCAAAAACACCACATACCCCCTGAACCACGGGCTGTCTTTCAGGTAGTCCGGTTCCTGCCATTCGCCGCCCTGGATCAGGCCCACCTTGAACGGCAGGCCCATGCGGTCGAGGCGGGGCAGGTAGGCGGCGTAGTTGGGAATGCTGTGGCGGCCCTGGTAGGTCTGCACCACCACTTCGTCGACGATGCCCTTGAGCCCGGCGATGGCTTCGGGGTTGGCGTTGCTGCTCCAGTCCATCAGGCCGGTGATGCTCAGGCGGTACTGCGCGGGCAGGCGCTGGCGCAGGTCGCGCAGGAAGCTGGTGTATTCCTCGAGGTAGCGGGTGCGGGCGTCGAAATCGATCTGGATCCCGACCACCGGGTTGCCGGCCTGCTGCCAGCGCTGCACCTGGCCCAGCAGCTGGCGGTAGACCGGCTCCGGCCAGTGCAGGGTGTGCGCACGGTAGACCACCCAGACCTCGCCCTGGCGCAGGCGCGGAATGGCCATGCCCTGGGCGATGAAGTGCACGTTGCCGCTCGGGTCGCGACGCGAGCGGCTGATCTGCCCTTGCAGGATGTACAGGGTCTTGGCCTGGTTCAGCACCGGCTGCGGAGCGACGCCGCTCCACAGCCAGAAGGCCTGGTGGTCGCGGGCGTCGACCGCTGCCTGGGCACTGCCGGTCAGCAACAGCCAGACCGGCAGCAGGCATTTCCAGAAACCGCTCATGCTTACCAGTAGTACTGCAGCGACTTGCCCCACTGGGTGTCAGCGAAGGTGCCTTTGAGCTGACGGAACCAGGCCTTGCGCACCGCCGGTTCGACGTCCTTGCCGCCACAGCTGTTGTAGCCCGAGGGTGCGTAGCAGTTGATGGCGCGGTACAGGGCGTAGGCGCGGTCGTCGCGCGGCGCCTTGCTGTTGGCGATCACCTGTTTGTAGCCGTCGAGGCGAGAGAAGAGCTCGCCCTTGAAGGCCGACTCCGTGCCGCCCAGGGACCGCTTGTCGGGCTGGCTGTCCAGCGGCATGCCATCCAGGCCGTTGCGCAGGATGAACTCACCGAAGCAGTTCAGGCCTTGCGGGTTTTTCCCATCCGTCTCCAGGGCTGCCGCGGTTTGCGCGATGCTCGGGCAGGCGTAGCCGGACTCGGCCTTGTCGCCGCTCCACTGGAACAGCTTGAGCGACTGGCCGTCGCTGTAGACGTAACCCAGGCTGTAGCCGAGCTTGTCTTCAGGGGCGCTGGCCGGCAGTTGCTTGAGGTCGCTGGCAAAGGCCGCGTACTGGCTGCGCAGCAGGTCCTTGTAGAGCAGCACGAACTGCGCGGTGTTGCGCTCTACCGGGTCGGCGGCCTGGCTGATCTGCTGGCGCAGCAGCGTGGCATCGGCCACGTTGCGCAGCAGGGTGAAACGCACCTGCGGGCTTTTGATCGGCGAGTCGGCGGCGAACACCTTGGCCAGTTGCTGGTTGCGTTCGTAGTTCATCGCCAGGGCCAGCTCCAGCTGTTCCCGTTGCAGCGGTTGCTTGGCCAGGGGCAGCAGTTGCAGCCACAGGGCCTGGGCACCCGGGCCGTCGTTCTGCGCTTCCAGGGCCAGACCGCGCAGGGTCTGCTGGCTGAAGGCGAGGTAGTCGAGGTTGGCGGGCGGCTCGCTGGGCAGCAGTTTCAGCGCGGCGTCCGGGTTGTTGTCGACATACAGGGCGAAGGCCGCCAGCAGGTAGTCGTGCAACGCCGGTTGTGCGGCGAAGACCGCCTTCTGTTGCTGCAAGGCCTCGCGGGTCAGCCGGCCTTCGGCTTGCTCACGCATCCACATCAGGTCGTTGACCGCCAGCAACAGCGGGGTGCTGACCGGGTTGCGGTTGACCATCAGCAGCTTGGTGTCGACTTCTTCCACCAGATCGTTCAGCGACAGGTTGCGCTGCTCGTCCTTGGCCTGGGTCATCTGCCAGGCGTAGTCGGCGGCCAGCTTGTCCGGATTGCCGTCCAGCCAGTGCACCCGGCGCAGCAGGCCCTTGGCCGAAGCGGAGTAGGCGCCCTGTGGATAAGTTTGCAGGTAGCTGTCGAAGCCGGCTTCGGCCTGTTGCAGCGTGGACTTATCCACATGCTCGAGCGCGGGCATGCCGTATTCGTCGAAAGCGTTTTGCTGGGCGCTGTTGAGGGCCGTGCGGGCGTTCATGTACAGCGCGGTTTCTTTCAGCCAGGTATTCGGGCTGTCCTTGAGCGTGGCGAAAGCCGCGCCGGCCTCGCTGAAGCGGCCACTGTAGAAGTCGCCGGCGGCCTGTAGATAAGTGGCGAAACCCTTGCCCAGCGAGGTCTGCAGATTGGTTGGCAACAGGCTGGCCAGTTGCGGGTTGTCCCAGCTGCAGGCGGCGAGCAGCTTGACCCGGCTTTGCGCCAGCGCCTGGCGCTCGCTGTCTGGCAGGTCGGCGGCAATCAGTTGGTCGACAAACACCTGGGCGCTGGCGTCCGAGTTGCTGCGGCAGCGGCTGCCTTCGCCGGACAGAAACGCATCGCCGGCCGCCTGAGGCGCTTCGCGCACCACCTGCAAGGCTTCCAGGCGGCCGTTGAGGTCAGTGTCGGCGCTGGCTGCCGGTGCATCCGCCGCTTCGGGGCCGGGCGCCGGGTTCAGGCGAGACACCGAAAACGGCACCGGCCCATACCCTTCGGCCAGGTCGTCGGCGTCCAGCGCTTTCGGCGCCAGGGGCAAGGCACCGCTGTCGGCCAGCAACAGGCGCAGGTTCACCCGGCTGTCGTTGCCCGGGTTGAGAAACGGCAGGCTGCTGCAGCCTTCGAGGTTTTTTTTGAGCAGGGTCCAGCGCGGGTAACAGGAATCGTCGGAGCTGGCCTGGGCCTGATTGCAGAGGAGGGCGCCGAGCGCCAGTGTCAAAGACGACAAAAGACCGATACGCATGAATTGTCCTTAATCCGAAACTATGGGAGCCGAAGGTCCAAGTGTGGCGCAAATCATACAGAAGGCATTCGCGGGCATCTAAAATACCCACACGACCCGATATACGCCGCGCCGGACAAGGCATCTATGCTGTCAGGCGGGCATTCGATGCCGTTGTCGGGATCGATAAAGATAGTGGCCATTTGCTTGACGCTTACGCTTGCTGTCTTAGACTCCGCCCATCCGTCAGGGAGTTACGGTTATGCGGCGATTTCATGGATTGGGATTGGGATTCGGATTGACCTGCCTGGTGTGCGTGGCCCAGGCGCAGACGCCTGCACCAGACGATCCACTGCTCAATGACAGTGCTGCCGGCGCCGCCGTGGCGAGCGGCAGCGAAGCGCGAGGCGTGCTGCGGGCCAAGGATCAGGCGGTATTGGCCGGCGAACTGTCCGGGCGCATCGTCGAGTTGCCCTACAGCGAAGGCGAGTCCTTCAAGAAAGGTGACGTGCTGGCCCGCTTCGATTGCTCGGCCTACCAGGCCCAGCTCAATGCCGCTCAGGCCGCCAGCCGTGGCGCCAACGAAGAGCTGGCGCACAACCGCCAACTGGCTTCGCTCAACTCGGTCGGCCGCTTCGAAGTGGCGCGGGCCGCGGCCAAGGTCTCCGAGACCCAGGCGCAATCCCAGGTCTATCAGGTGCAGGTCAAGCGTTGCAGCGTGGTCGCACCGTTCGACGGGCAGGTGGTGGAACGCAAGGTGCAACGCTACGAAAGCGTGACGGCCGGCTCGCCCTTGCTGGAAATCGTCGACAACCGTTCCCTGGAAATCCACCTGCTGGTGCCGTCGAGCTGGATGGGCAAGCTCAAGGCCGGGCAGACCTTCAGCTTCGTCCCCGATGAAACCGGCAAGCCGCTGGCCGCTACGGTCAAGCGCCTCGGCGCGCGGATCGACGAGGGCAGCCAGACGCTGCTGCTGGTGGCGGCCGTGCCCAACGCCGAGGGCCTGTTGGCTGGCATGAGCGGCACGGCGCGGTTCGCGGAGCTCAAATGAACGCACCGGTAGCGGGCGCCGCCGAGCAGGTCTTCGCTCGGTTCCTTGACCTGGAGCGTCAGACCCGTGCCGCGCGTACCGTCGAGCAACTGGCCTACAGCCTGGTCAACGACGGCCAGGCGCTGTTCGGCTTTCGCCACGCAGCGCTGGTGATCGCCGGCAAGGTCCGCGCGGTGACCGGCGTCAGCGCGCTCGACCCGAATGCGCCCTTCGTGGCCTTCGTCGAACAGGCGGTGACCCAGCTGTTCAAGCTCGAACTCGTGCAGCAGGCGCGGGTGATCGCGGCCGAGCAATTGAGTGCCCCGGTGCGGGCCGACTGGCAGAGCCTGTCGGCGGCCGAGGTGTTCTGGTTGCCGCTGATCGATCGCCAGGGCGCGGTCTTTGGCGGCCTGTGGCTGGCCCGCGACACGCCGTGGAACCCTTCCGAACAGGTGCTGCTGGCGCAACTGGGGGACACCTACAGCCACGCCTGGCTGGCGCTGCAGCCGCGCAAACCGTGGCGCCTGCGCTGGAATCGAAAGCGTCGGCTGGCGCTGCTGGCGGTGGTGTTGCTGGGCCTGCTGATTCCGGTCCGGCAATCGGTGCTGGCGCCGGCCGAAGTGGTGCCGTTGGGCGGGCGTGTGGTGGCGGCGCCGCTGGACGGGGTGATCGCCGAGTTCCTGGTCAAGCCCAACCAGACGGTGAAAACCGGCGACCTGCTGCTGCGTTTCGAAAACACCACCCTCAACGCCCAGGCCGATGTCGCCGCCCGCGCCCTGGGCGTGGCCGAGGCGGAATTGAAGGCCAATTCCCAGCGGGCCTTTGCCGATGCCGAATCCAGCTCGAAGATCGACCTGCTGGCGGCCCGGGTCGAGCAGAAACGCGCCGAACGCGATTACGCCCGCGAGCTGCTCAAGCGCAGCGAAGTGCGCGCCGAACGCGACGGTATCGCGGTGTTCGCCGACGCCGAGCGCTGGACCGGCAAACCGGTGCAGACCGGCGAGCGGCTGATGGAAATTGCCGACCCGAGCCAGGCCGAATTACGCATCGAACTGGCCGTGGGCGACGCCATTGCCCTGGAGCCCGGCGCGCAGGTGGCGCTGTTTCTCGACAGCGACCCGTTGCAGCGCCATCTGGCCAGCCTCGAACGGGCGGCCTACGAGGCGCAGCCGACGCCGGGCGGGCAACTGGCTTACCGCCTCGATGCGCGTTTTCGCGAGGCGCCGCCGCGGATTGGCCTGCGCGGCACGGCCAAGCTCTTTGGCGAGCGCGCGCCGCTGGCGCTGTACCTGCTGCGTCGGCCCCTGGCCGGTCTGCGGCAGAGCGTGGGGTTGTAATGGACCTGCCGAGCCTGCGCGCGGACTTGCAGCTGTCGGCAGCGGCGCCGGCGCTGGACGGTTCGCCGCGCTGGACCCTGGCCGACCCGGTGCGCGGTCGTTATTTCAAGCTCGGCGCGGCGGCGATGCGTTTGCTCAGGCACTGGTCCCTGGGGGACGCCGGGCAGGTGCTGCGCGCCGCCAATCGTGAGCCGGGGCTGCCCCTGGGCGGCGCGGAACTGGATGAATTGCTGGGCTTTCTACGCAGTCACGACCTGATCACCGCCCTCGATCCGCAACAGCGCGCCAGCTATGACCTCAAGGCTGCCGCCCAGCACCAGAGCCTCTGGCAGGTGCTGCTGCACCAATACCTGTTCTTTCGTATCCCGCTGTGGCGCCCGGACGCCTTTCTCAATCGTGCCTGGCCGTGGCTGGCGCGGTTCGGGCCGGGGCTGTTGCGCTACGGCTTGCCGCTGACCCTGGGGCTGGGCGTGTTCCTGGTATCGCGGGACTGGCAGCGCTTCCTGGCGACCTTCCCCCACCTGTTCAGCCTCGGTGGTGCCCTGGCGTTCGGCGTGGCGCTGTTTTTCGCCAAGCTGTGCCATGAGTTCGGCCACGCCTTCATGGCCAAGCGTGCCGGCTGCCGGGTGCAGAGCATGGGGGTGGCGTTCATGGTGCTGCTGCCGATGTTCTACACCGACGTCAGCGATGCCTGGCGAGTCAACGATCGTCGCGCGCGCTTGCTGATCGGCGCCGGCGGCGTGCTGGCCGAGCTGCTGCTGGCCAGCATCGCCCTGCTGGCCTGGTCACTGCTGCCGGACGGCCCGGCACGCACCGCGGCCTTCATGCTCGCCAGCGCGACCTGGATCACCACCCTGGTGATCAACCTGAACCCCTTCATGCGTTTCGATGGCTATTTTCTGCTCAGCGATTTCTGGGAGGTGGACAACCTCCAGGGGCGGGCCTTCGCCCTCTGTCGCTGGCGCCTGCGCGAGGCTTTGTTCGGCTACCGGCAGCCCGCACCGGAGCCCTGGTCGCCGGCCATGCAGCGGCGCCTGCTGTGGTGGGGTTATGGCTCGTGGCTGTGGCGCGCGGTGCTGTTTTTCGGGATTGCGCTGGCGGTGTACCACCTGTTTTTCAAGCTGCTGGGCATCTTCCTGATGCTGGTCGAGTTGGTGTGGTTCATCTTTTTGCCCATCGTGCGCGAGTGGCGCGAATGGTGGACACGCTGCGAACAGGCCGATGCGCCGCGGGTATTGCTCAGCAGCCTGGGGCTGGTGGCGGCGCTGTTGCTGGTGGCGCTGCCCTGGCGCAGCTCGGTGGAGGTGCCGGCGATGCTCGAGGCCGGACGCGCCAGCGCCTTGCATGCGCCGGTGGCGGCGCGGGTCCGGCAGGTCAATGTCAGCGACGGCCAGGCGGTGAGCAAGGGCCAGGTGCTGGTGGAGCTTGAGTCCCCGGACCTGGCGTCGCGCCAGGCCATCGCGCGGCGGGAAATCGAGATCCAGCAACTGCAGATGCGCCGCCGTGCCGGGCGCAGTGAGACCGCGGCCGACGCCGGGATTGTCGAGCAGCAACTGGCTGAGGCCGTGGCCGAGTACCGCGGCCTGTCGGCGCAACGCGAGCGCCTGCTGCTGCGCGCGCCCGAAGGCGGCCAGTTGCGCGACCTGCTGCCGCAACTGCAGGTGGGCCGCTGGGTATCGCCCAAGGATCCGCTGGCCCGGGTGGTCGAGCCGGGGGCGCGCTTGCGCGGCTTCCTTGCCGAGGCCGACCTGTGGCGCGTCGCGCCGGGGGCCACGGGGCGCTTTATCGCCGACGATCCGATGCACCCGGCGCTCGAGGTGCAACTGACCGAAGTCGACACCAACGGCGTGGCTTATATCGACCAGGAGGCGCTGACTTCCGATCACCATGGGCCGATTGCCGTGCGCCGCGATGAAAACCGCCGCGCCGAACCGGTCCAGGCGCAGTACGGCGCGCGGCTCAAGGTGCTCGACGCCAGCGTCACCCCGAGCCAGCCATTGCGCGGCGTGGTGGTGTTGCAGGGGCGTGGCGAGTCGCTGCTGGGCACGGCCTGGCGGCGCCTGGCGGCGCTCGGCGTGAGGGAAAGCGGGTTCTGAGACAAGGAATGTTCAGGGAGAACGCATATGTTGCATAAGGATTCAGCCATGTCCGATGGCCTGGTGGTACGTCCGTCGCGGCCCACCGACGGACCGTTCCTGCAAAGCCTTTACCGCTCGGCGCGCAGCGATCTGCAATGGATCGACGGCGAACAGGAGCAGATCGAGCAGGTGATCGCCCAGCAGTTCCAGGTCCAGGAGCAGGGCGCGGGGGAGAACTTCCCCGGCGCCATGCACTACGTGATCGAAAAACTCGGCAGCGCCATCGGTGCCTTGACCACCGATTTCGGCCCCAATGAAATCCGCGTGCTGTACCTGGCGTTCATTCCGGCCGCCCGCGGTCGCGGCTACGGGCGCACCGTGCTGCGGGGCGTGCAGAAGGCCGCCGAACAGGTGCGCTGCCCGGTGGCCACGGTGGTCTGGGCCAGCAACCCCCATGCGCGCCGGCATTACCTGGCGCTGGGGTTTCAGGTCGAGGAAGCCAACCCGGCGGCCGAGCGGCTGGTGTGGTATCCCGGCCCGCGCGGCTGAGCGGCGCAACCCGGCGGATTCGAGCCAGTGCCTGGGGCAATGCCGCCAGGCACGCCCGGTTCAGTTGAAGGCGATATAGAAATAGCCCAGCGTCGGATCGCGGCCCAGGGCCGGCACCCGCGACACGAACATGTCTTGCAGATGGCCGACGCCGGGCAGTTCCAGGTCGCACAGGCCGTCGACGAACTCTGTCGGCTCCAGGCTGTTGAGCTCGACGCAGAAGGGCATGCGCGCACTGTTCGGCATGCGGGCCTGGGGGGTGTCCTTGATGGACTCGATATGGACCAGCAAGACGCTGCCGTCCGGTAGCAACAGATTGCAGGTTTGCCCCAGCAAGGGCTGGAAATGCTCACTTTGCAGCAGATGCAGCATGGCGCCACTCCTGGCTGGAAAAAGGGCCGGGGGAATGTCCCCCGGCGCGAACTTCAATTGCGCGATGGGAACAGGCCGTTCAGGGCCACGCTGAAGTTGATCACCAGGAACGGGTTCATCACCGGCAGCGGCAGCCCGTTGCCGGCGGGCGAGATGGTGCCGGTGATCGTGGTGTTGACCCCCTGGAGCGGCACGGGCGTGGTGCCTTGCTTGTCGGAGTAGATGGTGGCGGTGCCCGGCCCGCCGCCGGAGGTGCCGATGAACGAGTTGGTGGCCGTGGGGGTACTGGCCGGGTTGCTGGCGGGGTTGGCCAGTTGCAGCGTGGTGGCGGCGTTCAGGCCGGCGAGGGTATGGGTGTGGGCAGGCAGGTTGTTGAGGGTGGGGGTGACGTTTTCGGTGCCGGAAACTTCGCCGATCACCCGGGGCGTCAGGCCCAGCCCGTTGCCCTGGCCGATGGGCAGGCGCCCTTGCAGGTTCGGCAACTGGAAGTTGGTGGTGCCGTTGCCGCCGTAGTAGGTGCCCAGCAGCGAAAACAGCGCCTGGTACTGCGAGATCCCCAGGGTCTGGCCGTAACACGAGGCCCAGCCGTTGGGAGGGAAGTTAAAGGAAAAAGCTTGAATGGTGCCCATGAACACTTCCATAGTTTTTCATCCTTCAGGTTAATCAGTGGAACTCCCTGAGCCGATCCCTGGTGTCTGGCCTGACAGCTTGACCGATACGGTCAGAACGCCAAGCGGGCTCGTTGACAGCAGTGGTTAGCGTAGACGCTGTTCCGCCAGTCGCCCGGGGTGATGGGGCGCCTTATGTCTGGCCGGATAAACAGCGATGCTGTGCTGGTAAAACGCGGGTGCAGGGGAAGTTCATGGCGTTTCGCAGAGAGCCGCAATTGCTGGGTACGGCCGAGCCGGGCATCGCCCTTCGGCTGACGCGTGACACGCAGCGTCTGATCGCGCTGCTGCGGGCGTACTGGCTGCTGCCGATCCTGCTGCTGGCGGCGGCCACCCGCTTCTACGACCTGACCGCCGCGGCCATCTGGGGCGATGAAGGCTCCAGCCTGTTGCTCAGCCGCTACGGCCTGAGCGAGCTCTGGGTGCGCGCCGCCCATGACGTGCATCCACCGCTGTACTTCATGCTGCTGCGTGGCTGGATCGCGCTGTTTGGCGACGGCATCTTTGCCATTCGCAGTTTCAGCGCCTGGCCGGGGATCGTCTGTGTCGGCCTGGGGGTGTGGCTGGTGGCGCAGATCGCCAGCCGTCGCGCGGCGGTCCTCGCCGGCTTCCTGCTGGCCCTGCTGCCCACCGCCGTGCGCTACAGCCAGGAAGTGCGCATGTATGCGTTGTTGGGGGTGTGGCTGCTCGGCGCCACCATCGCCCTGGTGTACTGGGTCAGGCAGCCCCGGCGTCAACGCTACCTGGTGTATTACACGCTGCTGATGAGCGCGGCGTTCTACACCCACTATTTCACCGCGCTCTGCGTGCTTGCCCACTGGTCGTACCTGTTGCTGCTGCGCCTGCACGCAACGCCGCCGAGCCGGGCGATCAACCGGCCGGCCTGGTGGCTGGCCAACGCTGCCATCGTCATGCTGTTCGCCCCCTGGCTGCCGGGGCTGGTGGACCTGCTGCAACATATCGACCAACTGAAAGCCAGCGGCGACGTGGGTTGGGAGCCGTCGGTGGACTTTTCCTCGCTGCCCTCGATGATCTGGCAACTGCTGACCCAGGACGATGGCGAAACCCGTTCCCCGCTGCTGTTCGCAGGCCTGCCGCTGCTGGTGCTGGGCGTCGCCGGAATGCTCGCCTGGCGCGACCGCTCGCCCTGGCGCTGGCACTGGATGCTGGTGATCTACACCGCGCTGCCGCTGTTACTGGTGTTTGCGGTGTCGTTCGTTTCGCCGGTGTTCATCGAGCGCTACCTGACGGCCTATGCCCTGGGCCTACCACTGATTTTCGCGATTGCCGTCGACCGGCTGCTGGCGCAGGCCCGTGTGCTGGCGCTGGCGATCCTGTTGCTGTTCGGCGGGGCCGAGGTGGTCGGCCTGACCAACAACGCCACGGTGGATGTGAACGATCAGATCAGCGTGCTGGTGGACTACGTGAACCAGCGCTACGTGGCCGGCGACCGGATCGTCACCAGCGATCTGCTGTGGTACCTGAGTTACGTCTACTACAACCGCACCGATGCCCAGCCGCTGCTCTACACCCCACCTACGCCCGCGGGGGGCTCGACCCGATCCAATGCCTATGGCTTCGGCACCCTGATCGACCAGCAGGCCGACAGGGTTTACCTCGACCGGCTGTCGGCGTTGCCGATGGGCAGCGGTCGCGTCTGGCTGATCGGCACGGCCGACCAACCCGATGAATTCGCCCCGCTGCCGGCGCACTGGCGAAAAACCGGCGAATTCACCGCCGGCGGGGTCACGGCCCGGTTGCTGCTGATGTGCGGCACGGTGCAGGGCCAGGCATCGGCGAAAACGCTGTGTAGCCAGCCAGGGAAACCTGCTGGATAGACGCCTTGGGCGGTTTTTTGCAAAAAAACAGGCTTGTGAACCGGTCAGTGACGAAAGGCAGGATTCAGGGCGGTCAGCGGCTTAATCGATTCATGTTCAGTCCCAGAGCGGCTGCTGTTTTTTTGAGCACAGATTTTTTGTGGTTTTGCTCCGAATTGATATCAAAGCACCACTGTTGGTTTTCTGACCTTGCACTACGCTTTTTCCGTAAATGGACTTATAGCTAGGGTGAAGGGATTGCCGCAGTTCCATTTTATTTCCGGTTTACCGCGCTCAGGGTCGACCCTGCTGTCCGCCATTCTGCTGCAGAACCCGCGCTTTCACGCCGGCATGACCAGCCCGGTGGGGGCGCTGTTCAGCGGCATCCTCGAACAATGCAGCGCCGGCAGCGAATTCGGCGCGGTCATCGACCTCGACATGCGCCGCCGCTTGCTGCGCGGGCTGTTCGACTCCTACTACGCCGACAAGGCCGACAAACCGGTCATCTTCGATACCAACCGCCAGTGGTGCGCGCGCCTGCCGGCCTTGAAGGACTTGTTTCCCAAGGCCAGGACCATCGCCTGCGTGCGCAATGTCGCCTGGGTCATGGACAGCCTGGAACGGCTGTACCGGGCCAACCCCTTCGAAAACACCAAGCTGTTCGGCGATGCGGTCGAGCGCAATTCGGTCTACAGCCGCTGCGAAACCCTGGCCCAGCACAACCGCCTGGTGGGGTATGCCTGGACGGCCTTGAAAGAGGCCTATTACGGCGAAAACGCCGATTCGATGCTGATCGTCGACTACGACCTGCTGAGCCAGGCCCCGGAGCGGGTGATGCGGCTGATCTACGACTTTATCGGCGAACCCTGGTTCGAACACGATTTCGACAGCCTGGCCTACGACGCGCCCGAGTTCGACCAGGCGCTGGGGGTCGCGGGCCTGCACAAGGTCAAGGCGCGGGTGGCGCTGCAGTCGCGGCGCACGATCCTGCCGCCGGACCTGTTCGAGAAGTATGCGCAGCTGTCCTTCTGGAAAGACGGGGCATCCAGCGCCGCCAATGTCATTCGTATGAAATCCGACGCCGCGGTCCGTTGACCGCGGTTTTTCAATTCGTACCTTTCAGCACGTTCGAGTCCGGGTGAGCATCATGTGGTGGAGCAAAGGCAAGTCGCGGGTCAATCAGCAGGCCACCGGACGGGCGAATGCCCTGGCCTCACCGATGATCATGCCCCTGGAGCCGCGCATGCTGTTCGACGGCGCGGTGGCGGCGACGGTGGCCGAAGCCGTCCAGCCGGACAGCCACACCACCACGGAGGTGGCCAAGACGCCGACCGCCGCCGATCAGCCGAGCGTCAGCAAGGACACCCACGGCCAGGCCGATGCAGCGCCTGCCGCGACCCCGACCGCGGTGCCGGGGCTGACGGTGGTGTTCGTCGATTCGCGGGTCAAGGACGCCGACAGCCTGCTCCAGGGCCTGGCGTCCGGCACCCAGGTGGTGCAACTGGGTGCGAACCAGGATGGCCTGCAGCAGATCGCCGATTACCTGGACCAGCATCAGGGGGTCAGTTCGGTGCAGATCATCGCCCACGGCAATGCCGGGGACCTGTGGCTGGGCAACAGCTACCTCTCGGCTGACAACGTCCAGGCGCGTAGCTCGGTGCTGGCGGACATCGGCCAGGACATGAACGCCGGCGGCGACATCCTGATCTACGGCTGCTACACCGCCGAGGGCGAGCGCGGCCTGAGTTTTGTCGATTCGCTGGCGCAGCTCACCGGCCGCGACGTGGCCGCCTCCAGCGACCGCACCGGCGTGGGTGGCGACTGGGAACTGGAGATCGCCACCGGCACCATCGAAAGCGCCAATGTGCTGTCCACCCAGGCCATGCAGGATTATCAATGGGGGCTGGCGACCTGGACCGCCACCAACAACGCCAACACCGGCGTGGGTTCGTTGCGGGCGGCGCTGGCGTCGGCGCAGAACGGCGACATCGTCACCTTCAGCAGCGGCATGACGGTGCAGCTGACCTCCGAACTGCTGGTCAACAAGAACGTGACCATCGACGGAG
Organism: Pseudomonas sp. RW409; assembly: GCF_003184125.1. Classification (NCBI taxonomy): domain Bacteria; kingdom Pseudomonadati; phylum Pseudomonadota; class Gammaproteobacteria; order Pseudomonadales; family Pseudomonadaceae; genus Pseudomonas; species Pseudomonas sp. RW409. The sequence continues at coordinate 157,599 of NZ_QHHP01000007.1, forward strand.
ACCTGAACAACGACGGCGCGGCGGACGTAATCCTCGACGGCCAGTACCGCACCCGGGTCATCGAAGTGGCCTCGGGCAGTACCGTGACCCTCGATGGCCTGGTGATTACCCGGGGCCTGGTCTCGGGCAACGGCGGCAACGGCGGGTATGGCGCGACCGGCGCCATGGCCGGGGGGATTTTCAACGCCGGCAATCTCACCCTCAACAACGTCACCGTGACCTCCAACGCGGCTTCGGGCGGCGGCGGTGGCGGCGGTGTCACCGGCGCGTT
>NZ_QHHP01000007.1:157879-244356 GCF_003184125.1 Pseudomonas sp. RW409
TGCCAGCTACAACATCCGCAAGGACGATGACTTCACCCAGCAAGGCATCAACGTCGGGGTCAGTCTCGACTTCTAAACTGCAGGCCATAAAAAACGCTGCCCCCGTGAGGAGGCAGCGTTTTTTATCGCCCGATATCCAGCTCAGCTGTCAGGCGTTTGCTCGGCCAAGGCCACCGCGCGGAACATGGCGCGACGCTTGTTCAGGGTTTCTTCCCATTCCAGCGCCGGCACCGAGTCGGCGACTATGCCGCCACCGGCCTGCACATGCAGTTCGCCGTCCTTGATCACCGCCGTACGAATGGCGATGGCGGTGTCCATGTTGCCGTTCCAGGCGAAATAACCCACGGCCCCGCCATACACACCGCGCTTGACCGGCTCCAGCTCGTCGATGATTTCCATCGCGCGGATTTTCGGCGCGCCCGACAAGGTACCCGCCGGCAGAATCGCCCGCAGCGCATCCATCGCGGTCAGTCCGGCCTTCAACTGGCCCGTGACGTTGGAGACAATGTGCATCACGTTGGAATAACGCTCGATTACCATCTTCTCGGTGAGCTTCACCGAACCGATCTCGGAAACCCGCCCGGTGTCGTTGCGCCCCAGGTCGATCAGCATCAGGTGTTCGGCGATTTCCTTGTCGTCGGACAACAGGTCCATCTCCAGCGCCTGGTCCGCCTCTTCGTTGGCACCGCGTGGGCGAGTACCGGCGATCGGGCGAACGGTGATCAGGTTGTCTTCGACCCGCACCAGCACTTCCGGCGAACTGCCGACCACATGGAAGTCGCCGAAGTTGAAGAAATACATGTAAGGCGTCGGGTTGAAGCAACGCAATGCGCGATACAGGTCGATCGGCGCCGCCTTGAAGTCGATGGACATGCGCTGCGACGGCACCACCTGCATGCAGTCGCCCGCCAGGATGTACTCCTTGATGGTATCGACGGCACGCTCGTAGTCACCCTGGGTGAAACTGGAGCGGAACACCGGGTCGGACGCCTGCTGCTTGCTGAAATCCAGGCCAGGACGTGGGGTGGTGGGCTGGCGCAGCTTCTCCAGCAACGCCTGCAGGCGCGCCTGGCCTTGCTCGAAAGCATTGTCCTGGGACGGGTCGGCGAGGACGATGGCGTGCATCTTGCCGGCGAGGTTATCGAACACCACCACGGCGTCGGAGACCATCAGCAGAATGTCCGGTACGCCAATCGGATCCGGGTTCGGGCACTTGCCCAGACGCTTCTCCACATAACGCACACAGTCGTAGCCGAAATAGCCGACCAGGCCACCGTTGAAACGCGGCAGGCCCGCGATGGTCGGCACCTGGTAACGCGCCTTGAATTCTTCGACGAACGCCAGCGGATCGGCCACGTCATGACTTTCGGTCTCGACGCCATCGACGGTGATGCTGACATGGTGGTCATGCACCCGCAGCACGGTGCGGCAGGGCAAGCCGATGATCGAGTAACGGCCCCACTTCTCGCCGCCCTGCACCGACTCCAGGAGGTAGGAGTTGGGCTGGTCGGCCAGTTTCAGGTAGATCGACAGCGGCGTGTCGAAGTCGGCCAGGGTTTCGCGGGCAAGCGGGATGCGGTTGTAGCCGGCAGCGGCCAAACGCAGGAATTCTTCGCGGATCATGGGGTGCCTCGTGGCTTGAGGTTCTGACAGTCAGGTATGCAAACGCGCCGGAAGACCGGCCAGGAACAAGTCAGGCGCGCCAACGCCAGCGGGCCAGGGCCTTGATGACTTTCATCCAGAGTTTGCGAGTAACCACCACGATGGCGTTTCCAGGAGGGGATTGAACAGCGTCGGGCAACGTTATCTCAGCGGCCGGATCCAGGCAACCGGGAATTAGCTGGCGCAGATCGTCGATCACCAGGGCCGGCATTTCCTCGGCAATCGGCCGTCCGTGGTTGTAGCCATAGCTCAATGCCACGCATTTCACACCCGCAGCTTTCGCCGCCTGCACGTCGCTGCGCGAGTCACCGACGAACAGCGATTGCGAGGCCGGGATACTGGCCATTTTCATGACGAAAAACAGGGCGGCCGGGTCGGGTTTCTTCTGTGGCAGGGTATCGCCACCGATGATCCAGCGGAAATAACGGCCGATCTTCATCTGATCCAGCAGGGGCGCGACAAAACGCTCCGGCTTGTTGGTGATCAGCGCCATTTCGACGCCCTGCTTGTGCAGCCATTTGAGGGTGTCGCGCACGCCAGGATAGACCACGGTCAGTTCGTGGCCATCCTCATAGGCGCTGTTGAACAGCTCCAGCCCGCGCTCGGCCTCGACATCGTCGACACCCTGCGCCGCGATGTCGTTGGCCAGGGCCCGGCGCACCAGCATCTGCGCGCCATTGCCGACCCACTCACGCACCGATTCGATACCGGCGGGCGGACGCCCCAGTTTGAGCAGCATGTCGTCCACGGCCGCCGCGAGGTCGGGAACCGAATCGACCAGGGTGCCATCCAGGTCGAACATCACCAGTCGTGGCAGACGCCCCGGGAACAACTGCTCGAAACCGCTCATGGACGCGCCAGCGCCAGTTCGGCGCGCATCTTCTCGATCACATCCTGGTAGTTCGGCGCATTGAAGATCGCCGAGCCCGCCACGAAGGTATCGGCACCCGCGGCAGCGATTTCGCGGATGTTGTTCACATTCACCCCGCCGTCGATTTCCAGGCGGATATCGCGACCGGAAGCGTCGATCAGGGCACGGGCCTCACGCAGTTTGTCGAGGGTGCCCGGAATGAACTTCTGGCCGCCAAAACCCGGGTTGACGCTCATCAGCAGGACCATGTCGACCTTGTCCATGACGTACTTGAGCACGTCCAGCGGGGTGGCCGGGTTGAATACCAGGCCGGCCTTGCAGCCGCCTTCGCGGATCATCTGCAGGGAACGGTCGACGTGCAGCGTGGCTTCCGGGTGGAAGGTGATATAGGTCGCACCGGCCTCGATGAAGTCGCCGATGATCCGGTCCACCGGGCTCACCATCAGGTGGGCGTCGATCGGCGCGGTGATGCCGTACTTACGCAGGGCAGCGCAGACCATCGGGCCGATGGTCAGGTTGGGTACGTAATGGTTGTCCATGACATCGAAGTGCACGATATCGGCGCCAGCGGCGAGAACATTGTCCACTTCCTCGCCCAGGCGGGCGAAATCGGCGGAGAGGATCGACGGAGCAATTGCGAAGGGCTGCATGACGCACCTTTTTGAGCAGAATCACGGTGGCGCGCATTGTATACCTCATGCTTTGGCGCGCGCACCGTGACTGCGATGATCAGTAAGCCGCGCGATAGATCTTCTCTATGTCGCCCGGGCTCAGCTTGCGCGGGTTGTTGCGCATCAGGCGCTCGATCCCCGCGGCCTCTACCGCCATGGACGGAATGGCCTCCTCCGGCACCCCGAAGCTGCGCAGCCCCGCTGGAATCTCCACCGCGGCGCAAAGCTGGGTCATGGCCTCGACGGCCTTGTCGGCAGCCTGGGCTGCACTCAGATGAGCGGTCTTCACCCCCATGGCCTCGGCGATATCCTGCATGCGCTCGACACAGGCCATCTTGTTCCAGGTCATGACGTACGGCAGCAGCAAGGCATTGCTGACGCCATGGCCGATGTTGAAGCGCCCGCCCAGTGGATACGCCAACGCGTGCACCGCGCCGACCCCGGCGTTGCCGAAAGCCATACCGGCCATCAGGCTGGCGGTGGCCATATCTTCGCGGGCCTGGAGGTGGGCAGGATTGGCGTAGGCCTTGGGCAGCGCCTGGACGATCAGCCGGATGGCGCCAATGGCCAGGGAGTCGGTGATGGGCGAGGCGTTGAGCGACAGGTAGGACTCGATGGCGTGCACCAAGGCATCGACACCGCTGGCGGCGGTGACACTGCGCGGGCAAGTCAGGGTCATCTGCGGGCTGACCAGCGCCACATCCGGCAACAGATAGTCGCTGACAATGCCCTTTTTCAGCTGCGCGACCTTGTCCGAGAGAATCGCCACATTGGTGACTTCGGAGCCGGTGCCGGCCGTGGTGGGGATGGCGATCAGCGGCGGCCCCTTGCGCGGCACCTGGTCGATACCGAACAGGTCTTCCAGCGCCCCGTGATAACCGGCGTAGGCCGCGACACTTTTGGCGATATCGATGGCACTGCCGCCGCCCAGGCCGATCAGCCCGTCGTGCCCGCCTTCGCGGTAAACCTGCATGCAGTCTTCGACGATGGCGATTTCCGGGTCGGGCAGCACGCGGTCGAAAATCTCGTAGTCACGCCCGCCCAACTGCGCCAGCGCCAGCTCCACGGTGCCGGACTTGACCAGCGCGGCATCGGTGACGATCAGCGGGTTATCGACATCCAGGCGGCTCAGTTCGGTGGACAGTTGCTCGATGGCGGCAGAACCGGTGAGCAGTTTGTGGGCGATTTTGAAAGAGGAAAGACTCATGTGCGCGGCCTCTTATAAAGGGGGGAAGCTGGCACAAGAGTAGCTGGGGATTCGGGGTTGTCTGCCATTCAGCCAATGAATGGCGTAACAGATCGCTCCCACGGTCGGTGCGGGAGCGATCTGTCCGTGGCGATCAGACCGGTGCTGTACGCAGTTTTTCGCTGCGGCCACGCAGCCATTCCAGGGTCAGCAGCAGAATCACCGAGAAGGCGATCAGCAGCGTCGCCGCGGCAGCGATGGTCGGGCTGAGGTTTTCGCGGATGCCGCTGAACATCTGCCGGGGCAAGGTGGCTTGCTCGGGGCCGGCGAGGAACAGCGTGACCACCACTTCATCGAACGAGGTGGCAAAGGCGAACAACGCGCCGCTGATCACCCCCGGCGCAATCAACGGCAGGGTCACCCGGCGGAACGCCGTCAGCGGCGAAGCGCCGAGGCTGGCCGCGGCCCGTACCAGGTTCTGGTTGAAGCCCTGCAAAGTGGCCGAGACCGTGATGATCACGAAAGGCACACCCAGCACGGCGTGGACGATGATCAGCGAGAAGAAACTGTTACCCATGCCCAGGGGCGCGAAGAACAGGTAGCTGGCCACGCCGATGATCACCACCGGCACCACCATCGGCGAAATCACCAGCGCCATCACCAGTGCCTTGCCGGGGAAGTCGCCGCGGGTCAGGCCGATCGCCGCCAGCGTGCCGAAGACCATGGCCAGTACCGTGGCCGCCGGGGCGACGATGATGCTGTTCTTCAGGGCACGCATCCATTCCGCCGAGCCGAAGAAGTCGTGATACCACTGCAGCGAGAAGCCTTGCAGCGGGTACACCAGGAAGCTGCCCGAGTTGAACGACAGCGGAATGATCACCAGCACCGGCAGGATCAGGAACAACAGGATCAAGCCGCAGAGAATCCGCAAGCTGTAGAACCAGATCCGCTCGACGGGCGACATGTAAGGGCTCAGCATTTCGATTCTCTCCTTAGCTCAGGCGCAGGCGACTGGCGCCCACCAGCCAGCTGTAAATCAGATACAGCACGATGGTCGCCAACAGCAGCAGGCCGCCCAGCGCAGTGGCCATGCCCCAGTTGATGCTGGTGTTGGTGTAGAAGGCGACGAAGTAGCTGACCATCTGGTCGTTCGGGCTGCCCAGCAGCGCCGGGGTGATGTAGTAGCCGATGGCAAGGATGAACACCAGCAGGCAGCCGGCGCCGACGCCGGCATAGGTTTGTGGGAAATACACCCGCCAGAAACTGGCGAACGGATGGCAGCCAAGGGAAATCGCCGCGCGCATATAGGTCGGCGAGATGCCTTTCATCACGCTGTAGATCGGCAGGATCATGAACGGCAGCAGGATGTGCACCATGGAGATGTAGACCCCGGTGCGGTTGAACACCAGCTCCAGCGGCTTGTCGATCACCCCCATGGCCATCAGCGCACTGTTGATCAGGCCACCCGATTGCAGCAGCACAATCCACGCCGCCACACGCACCAGGATCGACGTCCAGAACGGCAGCAACACCAGAATCATCAGCAGGTTGCTCTGGCGCGCCGGCAGGTTGGCCAGCAGGTACGCCAGGGGGTAAGCCAGCACCAGGCAGATGCCGGTAATCACCAGGCCCATCCAGAAGGTCCGGGCGAAGATATCCAGGTAGATGGCCTGGTCAGGGGTCGCCGGGGCGATCTCCCCCAGGTCGTCGATCCGATGGTCGACGGCGGCCAGCAGGTAGAACGGGGTCAGGCTGCTGGTGTTGCGGCGTACCGCCTGCCAATAGGCCGGGTCGCCCCAGCGCTCGTCGATGGCTTCCAGCGCTTCCTTATAGGAAGCCGGCTCCTCCTTGAACGGCAAGGCACGTGCGGTTTTGGTCAGCAGGCTGCGATAGCCGGCCAACTCCATGTTCAGGCGCTTGGACAGGTCGCCCAGGGTTTGCTGCTTGCGCGCTTCGGCCAGGTCTTCGCTCAGTGCCTTGTACACCGGTTCGGCCGGCAGGCCGCGTCCGTCCCAACCGGCCACGGCGACCACGGTACGCGGCATGCCTTCGACCACTTCCGGGTTGCCGACGCTCTTGTACAGCAGCGCTGCGATAGGCACGAGAAACACCAGCAGCAGGAACAGCACCAGAGGCGCGATCAAGGCTTGTGCCTTCCAGCGGTTGACCCGCTCGGCACGCGCCAGGCGCTGCTTGAGGCTGGGGCTGGTGACCTCGTTCAGGGGAACGCTAATGGCCATGACGAACTCCGCAAATCTTTAAACGGTAACGGCGTCACCCACAGGTGACGCTGCCCATGCATGACGCCTTACTTGGCCGCCCACGAGTTGAAGCGCTGCTCCAGTTGCTCGCCGTTGTCAGCCCAGAAGCTGACGTCGATCTGCACCTGGTTGGCGATGTTTTCCGGGGTGGTCGGCATGTCTTTCAGGATGTCCTTGGCCAGCAGCGGGACTGCCTGGGTGTTGGCCGGACCGTAGGCGATGTTTTCCGAGTAGGTCTTCTGCTGCTGCGGCTGCACCGAGAAGGCGATGAATTTCTTCGCAGCTTCCGCGCGGGTCTTGTCCAGGCCCTTCGGAATGGCCCAGGCGTCGAAGTCGTAGATACCGCCGTTCCACACGACCTTCAGGTTGCTTTCCTTCTGTACCGCGGCGATCCGGCCGTTGTAGGCCGAGCTCATGACCACGTCACCGGAAGCCAGGTACTGCGGCGGCTGGGCGCCGGCTTCCCACCACTGAATGCTTGGCTTGAGCTCATCGAGTTTCTTGAAGGCGCGATCCTGACCGTCCTTGCCAGCCAGCACCTTGTACACATCCTTGGGCGCCACGCCGTCGGCCATCAGGGCGAATTCCAAGGTGTACTTGGCACCCTTGCGCAGGCCGCGCTTGCCCGGGAATTTCTTGGTGTCCCAGAAATCCGCCCAGCTGGTCGGCGCGGTCTTCAGCTTGTCGGCGTTATAGGCCAGGACGGTCGACCAGACGAAGAACCCCACGCCGCAAGGCTGGATCGCGCCCTTGACGTAATCTTCGGCCTTGCCGAACAGCTCGGGATCGAGCTGCTCGAACATGTCTTCGTCGCAACCGCGGGACAGCTCCGGCGACTCGACCTCCACCAGGTCCCAGGACACGCTCTTGGTGTCGACCATGGCTTTGACCTTGGCCATCTCACCGTTGTATTCGCCAGCGACGATCTTGCCGTTGCCTGCCGCCTCCCAGGGGGCGTAGAAGGCCTTGACCTGAGCCGCCTTGTTCGCCCCGCCAAAGGACACCACGGTCAGGTCCGGGCCCGCCGCCATCGCGTGCGCCGCGCCCATCAGGCCCAATGTCAAAGCGGTGAATTTCAGGGATCTCGACATTTATTGTTCTCTCCACGTGCAGGGTTGGTGAAGCAAGGGGGCGATCAATGCGCCTCTAGAAGTGGGTCGAGCGCGCGAACGTGCTCGACCTGCCAGCCAAGCGGAACCACATCGCCCACTGCCAGCGCAGGATCGAGCTCGGCAATCGGCTGTTTCACGAAGAAGTCGGTCTTGCCACAGACTTCCAGGCGAACCCGGACGTGGTCGCCCAGATAGATGAATTCCGCAACCCTCCCTGAGAAGCGGTTGACACAACTTTCACTGGAGCCGTTGAGGCTCACGCGCTCCGGACGAATCGACAGGGTCACCGGCTCGCCGGTCTTGCCGACGTTGACCGCCAGCGCCTCGACCTTCTCGCCACGCCCCAGCTCGACCACGCAGCGGTCGCCGCTGTGGCTGTGCAGGCGGCCGTTGAGCCGGTTGTTCTCGCCGATGAAGTTGGCGACGAAGGTGTTCTTCGGTTCTTCGTAAAGGGTGCGTGGCGGGGCGATCTGCTGGATTTCGCCCTGGTGGAACACCGCGACCCGATCGGACATGGTCAGGGCTTCGCCCTGGTCGTGGGTCACGTAGACCACGGTCACGCCGAGGCGTTGGTGCAGGTGCTTGATTTCCATCTGCATGTGTTCGCGCAGCTGTTTGTCCAGCGCGCCGAGGGGTTCGTCCATCAGCACCAGCTGTGGCTCGAACACCAGCGCCCGGGCCAGGGCCACCCGCTGCTGCTGGCCACCGGACAGTTGCGCCGGATAACGCTGGGCGAAGGATTCGAGCTGGACCATGCTCAGCACGCGTTTGACCCGCTCGCTGATGTCGGTCTTGCTCAGGCCACGTACCGACAGCGGGAACGCCAGGTTCTCGGCCACGGTCATGTGCGGGAACAGCGCATAGTTCTGGAACACCATGCCGATATCGCGCTTGTGCGGCGGCACGTTGTTGATCGCCCGCCCGGCCAGCTGGATTTCCCCGGCGGTCGGGGTCTCGAAGCCGGCCAGCATCATCAGGCTGGTGGTCTTGCCGGAGCCGGATGGCCCGAGCAGGGTAAGGAACTCGCCTTTGCGAATTTCCAGGTTGAGGTCTTTGACGATCAGGTTTTCGCCGTCGTAGCTCTTTTGCACACCACGGAAACTGACCAGTACATCACTCGCCCCAGCGCTTGAATCGACCTCGCTCATACCCACACCTTTTGTTTTTTGACGGCTGTGGACTAAGCCTAGTGGAGGCCACAAGCCGCGCAAATCGGGGGGTATGAGAGATTGGCCTCAGTCGGATGGAAGGTTCCTTGTAGGAATCCCCCTACAAGGATGGCGCGATTGGACAAGTCCCGGCACACGCCTGACGGCGATCATGGCCATAAGCCGGTTTTCGTGTCGCAAATGGGTACGTGTAGCCGCTGCCGCAGGCTGCGATCGAGGGCGAAGCACTCGTGATCCAGGCAGCGCGATTGAGCTGAAAATCCCCAGGGCCAGGTTTAGCGACAGCTGCGCTGTCGATCGCAGCCTGCGGCAGCGGCTACAGATCCATTCAAAGCAGCTTGTGCTCCATCGCATACTTCACCAGCTCGGCCAGGGAGGTGATGTTGAGTTTCTGCATCAGCCGCGCCTTGTGGGTGCTGATGGTCTTGCTGCTCAAGGCCAGCTGCTGGGCGATATCGTTGACGTTGGCACCCTGGGCCAGCCGTTCGAACACGGAGAACTCACGCTCCGACAGCAGGGAATGCAGGGGCCGGGTATCCGTCAGGCCGACTTCGAAAACCATCCGGTCGGCCAGTTCCGGGTCGATATAACGCCCGCCTGCCGCCACCTTGCGAATCGCCGTCAGCAGCAGCGCCGGGTCGCTGTCCTTGGTGGCATAACCGGCCGCTCCCACTTTCAGCGCCCGGGCCGCCATCTGTGCTTCGTCGTGCATCGACAGCACCAGGATCGCCGGTGGATTGTTCAGCGCGCGGATCCGCGGGATCGCCTCCAGGCCGTTGACGCCAGGCATGGAAATATCCAGCAGCACCACCTCGCAAGGCACGTGGCGCAGGGTTTCCAGCAACTGCTCGCCATTGCTCGCCTCCCCCACCACCGTCAGGTCCTTGGCCAGGCCGATCAACTGCTTGATGCCTTCGCGAACGATGGTGTGGTCTTCGGCTACCAGTACACGGATCACAGCTCGTACCTCTTCTTATTAGTGATGATCTCTGCAGCGGCGAGTCTGCTCGCGCCTACAGGTCCAGCGGCACAGTAACGCTCAGGGTGGTGCCCTCGCCCAGCTGACTGTCCAGGGTCAGGCTGCCGCCCATGATCAGCACCCGCTCGCGCATGCCCACCAGACCGAAGGACGTCGGCCGCCCGGCCTCGACTACGAAACCCTGGCCGTCGTCGCTGATGGTCATGCACAGCTGATTGTGCTCGAGGCTCAGGGTCAGTTCGACAGTATGCGCCTGTGCATGGCGCATCACGTTGGTCAGCGCCTCCTGAAGGATGCGGAACAGACCGATGGCCTTGGCGTCGCTGAGCACCGGCAGATTGTCGGGCACCTGCACCAGGCAAGGAATCTGCGTGCGCGCCTCGAAACGCCGCGCCTGCCACTCGATGGCCGACGCGATGCCGGCATCGAGAATCGGCGGGCGCAAGGCCGTGGCCACATCGCGCACCAGCTGGAACAGCTGGGCGATCAGGCGCTTCATGCTGTTCAGGCGTTCGTGCAGCCCCGGATCGAGTTGCGCGTAGGCCAGCTCGCACATCGAGGTCTCCAGCTTGAGCACCGTGAGCATCTGCCCCAACTCGTCGTGCACTTCCCGGGCGATACGAGCCTTTTCCTCTTCGCGCACGCTTTCCAGGTGCGCCGATAGCTCGCGCAGTTGCTCGCGCGAGCTGGCCAGTTCCAGTTCGATGCGCTTGCTTTCGCTGATGTCCCAGACGATACCGTCCCAGACATAGGCGCCGTCCTCGAGCTGGCGGGTGATGGCCTTGATTTCCGCCCAGCGCTGTTCGCCCTGGCGGGTCAGGATCCGCCCCTGCCAGGACCAGTCGCTGTCGGTGTCCAGGGCATGGTCCTGGGTCTGGTGGTAACTGGCCCGATCTTCCGGGTGCACCAGGCTGCGCAGCCCTATGTCGCGGTGGCTGAGGGTCGCTGGGGAGTAACCCACCAGGCTCTCGCTGCCTTCGCTGATGTAGGCGAAATCGATCTGCCCGGTCACCGGCGCCCGTTCCAGGCGGAACACTAGCCCCGGTACGTTGGCGGCGATCCCCTGCAACCGCGCTTCGCTTTCCTGCAGGGCGGCCAGGGCGCGACGACGCTCGGTGACGTCAGTGAGGTAAACCACCAGGTACTCGCCATCGCGAAAGCGCAGAAAGCTCAGCGACACATCGGCCGGCAGGATGCTGCCGTCGGCGCGGACACACTGGGTCTCGAAGCTGGGCGGCGCGTCCTCGCTGGCACGCGCGCGCTTCCACAGGCCAAGCCAGCGGTCCATGTGCAGGTTGGGTTCGAAGTCGCTCAACGGCCGGTCGACCACCGCCCCCGACGCATAACCCAGCATGCTTTCGGCCGCGCGGTTGGCGTAGCGTACATGGCTGTCCCAGTTGACCCAGAGAATGCCCACCGTGCTCTGGTCGATGGAAAACTGGGTCAGGCGCAAGGCTTCTTCACTGGCCTCGCGCCGGGCCAGGTCCTCGCGGGTGGTCAGCAACCGCTGCTCGAGCGCCTGTTGCTGGCGGCGCTGCCAGATCACGATGGCCATGCTCGCCAACAGCAGCACGGCCAGCAACAGACTGAGGTTCTGCCAGAAACCGCGGGACTCGCTCAGCCGCGGATACTTGGGCTGCAGCCAACGATTGTGCAACTGCTCCAGGTCCTTGGCGGCGATACCGTGCAAGGCGCGTTGCACGATATCCGCCAGCTCGGGCCAGTCGCGCCGGGTAGCCACCCGCAGCAGTTGCGGCAGGCCGATATCGCCCACCACCGCCAGGCCGGCGAATTCCGGTTCCGCCGACAAACGACTGAGCTGCGCCTCATCGATCACCGCATAACGCGCCTGCTGGCTAAGCAGCAATTGCAGGGCCTGGCGCTCCAGGGGCACGCCCTGCAGATTGAGATTGGAGTAAGTCGCACGCAGGTAGTCCGCCACCGCGCTGGGCATGCGCACCGCCACGCGAGTCTGGCTGTTAAGCTTTTCCAGCTCCACCGCGCCGGCGCCCTTCTGCTCGCCGACCACCAGTTGCGGGACACGCATGTAGGGATCGGAAAACTGCCAGAGCCGCAAGCCGGCCGGGGTCTGGCTCAAGCCCGGGGCCATATCGACTTCACCGGCGCGCACCGCCGCTTCCAGCTGCGCCTGATCGGCAAAGTTGCGCCAACTCAGCTCGACCTTCATCGCCTGGGCCAGCCACTGCATCAGTTCGATATTGGCGCCAGACAAGCGTTGCAGCCGACGGTCGTACTGGGCGTAGGGGGCCTGGAGCACCACGCCGACCCGCAGTTCCCGGTGCTGTTCCAGCCATTGCTGCTGCGCGGGGCTCCACTGCGCCTGGGCGATATGCGGCGCAGGCACCGCCCAGGCCATCAAGGGAAGGCAGATACAGCCGATAACCAGCAGGCAGCGAAAACGCATCATCTGAAGTCTCACACACTGACAAATACTGACCAACCCATTAGGCTGCCGGGATTACTTCTGGCCTGGAATAACCGATGCCCCTTGTCCACCGCACGGCACTGCCTGCATTGTGCCTGTCGCTGATCCTGCCTTGTGCCTTTTCGGTCAAGGCCGAGGATCCGCAACCCGCCCCGGCAGAACAGGCTGCCGTGGAAAAACCGGCCGAGCGCCAGCCGCTCCTTGAGCGTAGCCAGGAAGATGCCGCGGCCCTCGAACGCGTCATACCGCCCGGCGAACAACAGTCACTGCAAGCCGGCAGCGAGAGCTTTCTGGCCCTGTGGAAACCGGCCAACAGCAGCGACCCCAAGGGCGCGGTGATTATCATCCCCGGCGCAGGCGAAACCGCCGACTGGCCTCAAGCAATCGGCCCTTTGCGCAACAGATTGCCGGACGCCGACTGGAGCAGCCTGAGCCTGACCTTGCCCGACCTGCAGAGCGATGCGACGCAACCGCGCATCGTCGAGGCCGAACCTGCGCCCGCGACCGCCGACACTAGCAGCAAAGATGCCGCCACGGCAGCGCCCAAGCCGATCGAACAGGCCGCCGGTGGCGAAGCCGAGATTGCCGATCGCGCGGTGGTGGAGAGCAGCGAAGAACAGGCCAAGGCCGATGCCGAGCGAATCTTTGCCCGTATCGACGCGGCGGTGACCTACGCCCAGCAGCAGAATGCCCGCAGCATTGTGCTGCTGGGTCATGGCAGCGGCGCTTACTGGGCCACGCGCTACCTGAGCGAAAAACAGCCGCCGGAGATTCAGAAACTGGTACTGGTGGCTGCCCAGACTCCGTCCATCGGCAAGCCCGGACTGGCGGAACTGACCCCGACCCTGAAGCTGGCGACCGCCGACTTTTTCTACAAGGACAACGCGCAGGCTCGCAAGAGCGCCCTGGAACGTCTGCAAGCGAGCAAGCGCCTGAAGAACGCCAACTTCACCCAGGTCTCGCTCAACGCCCTGCCGGGCAACAGCACGGCTGAAAACGAACAGCTGTTCAGACGCGTACGCGGCTGGCTGAGTCCGCAACCCACACAAGACTGAACCCCGCCGCGCCCGGCCCCGCTTCTGTTTTGACAGGGGTGGAGCCGAACGCGAGGCATTTCCCTCTAACGAGTCTCTCTAACGAAAATCCCGACGCTCGCGGATCAACGCGTAAGCGCTGTGCAGCTCGCGGGTTTTCTCCGTGGCTTCCCGCACCTGCAACGGACTTGCACCGCTGCCGGCAATCTTGTCCGGGTGATGGCGGCTGAGCAGGCGCCGGTAGGCGCGCTTGATCTGCGAGGGTTCGCTGGTCGCCGAGACACCCAGCAGGCGCAATGCGTCCTGATAAGTGCCACTGCTGTTGGCCAACGGTTTTTTGCTCGGCTCATAGTCCGCCGCCAACGCCTGCACCTGCTGCACAGTCCAGCCCAGCCACTTGCCCCAGAGCTGGATCAGCTCACGCTCGGCGGGGCTGGCCCGGCCATCGGCCCAGACCATCCGCCAGCATGCGCGCAATACACCCTCGGCGGCATGAGGCTGCGCCGCCAGGCGTCGCAGGTAGCCCCGCAACCGATCGTTGCCCGACTTGCCCCGATTGAACGCGGCAATGGCGCGGCGCTGCGCGACTTCACTCATATCCAGCGAGCGCATTTCCAGACGCGCCTGCTGGATATGCCCATCGACCACCCGGCCATCACTTTTCGCCAACCGCCCCAAGAGTACGAACAGCAGTTCATCGTTGCGCAGCGCCGGTCGACCGCCCAGACGCTCACGCACCTGGGCCCAGCTATGCAGTTGCAGGCGCCGGTCCAGCGCCTGTCCCAGCAACGCTCCCAGTATGGCCCCCGGGATACTGGCAATGGCAAAGCCAGCCCCGGCTCCGATCAGAGTCCCTGGCCACAACATATCAGTGACTCGCTTCTAACAAGGTTTCGACTTCTGCCAGGCGCTCATGGGTACCGACATCGACCCAGTGACCCTGCAAACGCTCGCCGCTGACCTGTCCATCGGCCATGGCCTTGCGCAGCAGGGGTGCCAGTTTGAACGCGCCCGGTGTGCAGCCCTGGAACAGGTCCGGGTGCAACACCGCGATCCCGCTGTAGGTCAGGGTCTGCGCGCCCGGCTCGGCGTCCCGCACCCGGGCATCGCTGAGGACGAAATCCCCGGCGGTGTGGTGAGCCGGGTTATCCACCAGCACCAGGTGCGCCAGCGCGTCCAGCGGACGGTTCAACGAGCGGAAATCGTAATCGGTCCAGACATCGCCGTTGACCACCACAAAGGGCTCGTCGCCCAGCAACGGCAAGGCGCGGAAAATACCGCCGCCGGTTTCCAGTGGCTCGCCCTCCGGCGAATAGCGAATGCTCAAGCCGAAGCGCGAACCATCGCCCAGGTGATCCTCGATCTGCTGCCCCAGCCAGGCGTGGTTGATGACGATTTCGGTAAAGCCCGCCCGGGCCAGTGCTCGCAAGTGATACTCGATCAGCGGCACACCGGCGGCGCGGATCAACGGCTTGGGGGTGGTCAGGGTCAAGGGGCGCATCCGTTCGCCCTTGCCCGCGGCCAGAATCATTGCCTTCATACACAGGCTCCGACCGGTTGACGCAGGCTGGCCAACAGCTCACCCAACTCCGCCAGCTCCGGCCGACGAGCCACGACGGCTTCTATATAAGCGAAGAAACGCGGCACGTCGCCCAGGTAGCGGGGCTTGCCGTCGCGGTGGCAGATCCGCGCGAAGATCCCGATCACCTTGAGATGGCGCTGTACGCCCATCAGGTCGCTGGCGCGCAGGAAATCCTCGAAATCGGGCTGTACCGCGATCCCGAGCCGGGACGCTTGCTGCCAGTAGTCTTCCAGCCAGCCGCGCACCCGTGCTTCGGGCCAGCTGAGAAAGGCATCCTTGAACAGACAGGTGGCGTCATAGGTCACCGGGCCGTAGACCGCGTCCTGGAAATCCAGCACGCCCGGATTGGGCTCGCTGAGCATCAGGTTGCGCGGCATATAGTCACGATGCACCAGCACCTTGGGCTGGGTCAGGGCGCTTTCGATCAACAGCTCGCTGACCCGCTGCCATTGGCCGCGCTGGCGCTCACTCAGCTCGACGCCCAGCTCGCGTCCCACGTACCACTCGGGAAACAGCTCCAGTTCACGGCGCAGCAAAGCAACGTCATAACTGGGCAATGGCGCATCCATCGGCAACTGCTGGAAAGCCAGCAAGGTTTGCAGCGCATCCTTGAACAGGGCGTCGGCATTTTCGCCGTCGATCACGTCCAGATAGGTTTTGTTACCCAGGTCATTGAGCAAAAGAAAGCCGCGCGACAAATCTTCTGCATAAATTTTCGGCACATTGATTGCGGATTTTGCCAACAGATGGGCGATATCCACGAAGGGTTTGCAGTTTTCCTGGGGCGGTGGAGCATCCATCACCACAAAGCTGCGGCCTTCGCCTTCCCAGCGGAAATACCGCCGGAAACTCGCGTCGCTGCTGGCCGCGGTCAATGTGGCCGGGGGCACGGGGCCCCATCCGTTGGAGGCATAAACAATCGACAACTGCTCATCGAGCCAAACTTTCAGGTGTTGCAAGCGTACATCTTGGTCAGGCATTGCAAGGGTCTCCGACGGCGCTAGCCGTCAAGCGGGTCATGCTTTATTATCCAGCATCTTTTTCAGACCATCGAGAGGCGTGCGGCCCACACCGCGGGCAGATGGCACGCAGGAAGCCCGGACTAATAAGATGGCATTGAAATCCCCCGCGTTTCGTAAAAAATTTCCGTTGTTGGTTACTGGCAGTCTGCTGGCCCTGCAACCCCTAGCCACTTCGTTCGTGGTCGCCGCAGAACAGTATGACTGCTCAGTCTCTGCTTCGGGCGGCTGGGACTGCGCGCCGAAAACCAGCGCCGCTCAACTGCCTCCGCGCCCTGTGCATGACGCGAGTGCGGTCAGTTCGAGCACCGCTACATCGGCCGAAGGCGGCGAAACCAGCGAAGACACCGGCGCCAAGCCGATGCTGGTTACCGAATCCAAGGGCCGCGGCCTGAAGTCCCGCAGCGAAGACTACAGTCACCTCGACTGGGTTCCGCGCGAGAAGTTGACCGCCGCCCAGTTGGCCGAGACCGGCCCTTACTGCGCTGGTGCTTATATCGAACCGATTCGTCCTGGCATGAATGACAAGACGAATAAAAGTGACGCCCCGACCTTTATCGGCGCCAAGGCTTCGCGTTATCAGCAGGAGCAGCAGATCGCTACCCTGGCCGGTGACGTGGTCATGCGCCAGGGCAGCATGCAGGTCGAGGCCGACGAGGCCAACCTGTACCAGGCCGAGAATCGTGGCGAGCTGAACGGCAACGTCCGCCTGCGCGACAACGGCGCCCTGCTGGTCGGCGATCATGCCGATGTACAGCTGGACACCGGCGAGGCCAAGGTCGACAACGCCGAATACGTGATGCACAAATCGCGCATCCGCGGTAACGCGCTGTACGCCAAGCGTGCCGAGAACGCGATCATCCGTCTCAAGGATGGTACGTACACCACGTGCGAACCAAGCAGCAACGCCTGGCAGCTCAAGGGCAACAACATCACCCTGAACCCGGCGACTGGCTTTGGCACTGCGACCAACGTGACGTTACGCGTCAAGGACATTCCAGTCCTGTACACGCCGTACATCTATTTCCCGATCGACGACCGTCGCCAGTCCGGCTTCCTGCCGCCGACCATCGGTAGCGGCAGCGATACCGGCTTCATGCTGGTTACCCCGTACTACTTCAACCTGGCGCCGAACTACGACGCCACGTTGTACCCGCGCTACATGAGCAAGCGCGGCCTGTTGATGGAAGGCGAATTCCGCTACCTGACCAAGTCCAGCGAAGGTCAGTTCGGCGCGGCATACCTCAACGACGAAAACGACGACCGCAAGCTGCAGTCGGACTACGAAAAAACCCGCTACATGTACAACTGGCAGCACAAGGGCGGGCTCGATTCGCGTCTGATGACCGAGGTCGACTACACCAAGATCAGCGACCCGTACTACTTCCAGGATCTGCAAACCGACCAGATCGGTGTGGAAAGTCGTGATTACATCAACCAGCAGGGTGCAGTGACCTACCGCGGCGATACCTATACCGCGCGCCTCAATGCCCAGGCTTATGAACTGGCCACAGTTTCCAACATCACGCCTTACAACCGTCTGCCGCAAATCACCTTGAATGGTTTCTTGCCGCAGCATCCGGGTGGGCTGGACTTTAAATATGAAACCGAAATCGTTCGGTTTGATCGTGACCTGCAGAACGGCACGTTCTTTGATGAAAATGGTGTCGGCGCACCGAGACTCGACCGCAACGTTCAAGGTCTGGCACGTGCCAATGGCAACCGTCTGAATCTTGCACCGTCTGTAAGCCTCCCTCTTAACTGGACCTATGGCTTCCTGAAGCCGTCCCTCAAGTATCAGTACACCCAGTACGATCTGGATCTGGACAGTATCGGCAAGAGCCAGGTCGCTGCACAAACCGCAGAACAAGATCGCTTGAATGGCACTTACAGCAGCAACCAGAACCGTGGCGTGCCTATCGCCAGCATCGACAGTGGCTTGTACTTCGACCGCAACACCCAATGGTTCGGCAAGAACTACCGTCAGACCCTGGAACCACGCCTCTACTATCTCTATGTACCGGAGAAAGACCAGAGCGATATCCCGGTATTCGATACCAGCGAGTCTACTTTCAACTACTCGTCGCTGTTCCGTGATAACCGTTTCACCGGCTCCGACCGTGTAGGCGACGAGAACAAACTCTCTCTCGGCGTCACCAACCGCTGGATCGAAGAAAACGGCTTTGAACGTCAACGCATCAGCATCGGCCAGGCCTTGTACTTCAAGGACCGCGAAGTCCAGTTGCCGGGTATCGATGCGAAGACCCGCGATGACGCACACTCCAATGTTTCGCCTTACGCACTGGAATACGAGTACCGCTGGAACCGCGACTGGCGCACCACTGCCGACTACAACTGGGATCCGGACAGCCACAGCCCACGCTCCGGCAGTGCAATGTTCCACTACCAGCCGGAAGACAACCCGAACAAGGTCATCAACGCCGGTTATCGTTATCGCAACGACCTGGTTCGTTATGACCAGTCCACAGGTAAATGGTCGGTGGGTGGCGGTGACTACGGCACCCCAGGCACTCCTGGCTACGTGAAGGACTATTACAAGATCAAGCAGCACGACTTCTCGGTGATCTGGCCGATCGTGCCGCAATGGAACCTGATCAGCCGCTGGCAGTACGACTACAACCGCAACCGTACCCTCGATGCCTTCGGTGGTTTCGAATACGACAACTGCTGCTGGAAACTGCGCCTGATCAACCGTTACTGGGTCAAGTATGACGAATTCAGTCAAGACGCCCCGCAGAACGAGAAAGGCGACCATGGCATCTTCCTCCAAATCGTCCTGAAAGGACTCGGCGGCCTGACCGGCGCCAAGGTAGAGAGCTTCCTCGACAAAGGCATTCAAGGTTACCGTGAACGTGAAGACCAAGCTTTCTGATTGTCTGCGCCCGCTGATGCTGGGCGCGTTGTTCCTGGGTACCGCGGCGAGCGCTGCGGTACAACCCATCGACAAAGTGGTAGCCATCGTCGATAACGACGTGGTCATGCAGAGCCAGCTGGACCAACGGGTTCACGAAGTTCAGCAAACCATCGCCAAGCGCGGCGGCGGCATGCCTCCTGCCGAGGTCCTGAACCAGCAGGTACTGGAACGCCTGATCGTCGAAAACCTGCAACTGCAGATCGGCGAACGCTCCGGCATCCGCATTACCGATGAAGAGCTGAACCAGGCCGTCGGCACCATCGCCCAACGCAACAACATGACCCCCGATCAGTTCCGCGCCGCCCTGGCTCGTGATGGCCTATCCTATCAGGACGCCCGTGAGCAGATTCGCCGCGAGATGATCATCAGCCGTGTGCGCCAGCGCCGTGTTGCCGAACGCATTCAGGTCTCCGAGCAGGAAGTGAAGAACTTCCTCGCCTCCGACCTGGGCAAGATGCAGCTGTCCGAAGAGCTGCACCTGGCCAATATCCTGATTCCAACCCCGGAAAGCGCCAACTCCGAAGCGATTCAGAGCGCCGCGCGCCAGGCCATGGATATCTATCAGCAGCTCAAGCAAGGCGCCGACTTCGCTCAGCTGGCCATCGCCCGCTCGGGTAGCGACAACGCCCTGGAAGGCGGCGACATGGGCTGGCGTAAAGCCGCTCAACTGCCCCCTCCGTTCGACCGCGAACTGAGCGCCATGGCAGTGGGCGATATCACCCAGCCAGCCCGCACTCCAGGCGGTTTCATCATCCTCAAGCTGTTGGAAAAACGCGGCGGCGGCAATCAGATGCGTGACGAAGTGCATGTCCGTCACATCCTGATCAAGCCAAGTGAGATTCGCAGCGAAGAAGAAACCAAACGCCTGGCCCAGAAGCTCTACGAGCGCATCGAAGCCGGCGAAGACTTTGCCGAACTGGCGAAAAGCTACTCGGAAGATCCGGGTTCCGCCCTCAACGGTGGCGACCTCAACTGGATCGACCCGAACGCCCTGGTGCCCGAGTTCCGCGACGTGATGGCCAAGACCCCGCAAGGGCAACTGTCCAAGCCGTTCCAGAGCCCCTACGGCTGGCACGTACTGGAAGTCCTTGGCCGCCGCGCCACCGACAGCACCACCCAGGCTCGCGAACAACAAGCCATGACTGTGCTGCGTAACCGCAAATACGACGAAGAGCTGCAAACCTGGCTGCGCCAGATTCGCGACGAAGCCTACGTCGAGATCAAACTTCCTGGCGCTGACCAGGCGGCACAGTGAAACCCAAGCGTTTCGCGCTCACCCCCGGCGAGCCAGCCGGTATAGGTCCCGACCTGTGCCTGTTGCTCGCCTCGCAAGAACAGCCACACCCCCTGATCGCCATCACCAGCCGCGACCTGCTTACCGAGCGGGCCGCGCAGCTGGGTGTGGCCGTCAGCCTGATTGCGGTCGGCCCCGACAATTGGCCTAACCAGCCGGCCGCCGCCGGTAGCCTCTATGTCTGGGATACCCCGCTGTCGGCCAAGGTCGTCGCCGGTCAGCTGGACAAGGCCAACGCCGCATTCGTCCTGGAAACCCTGACCCGGGCCGGCCAAGGCTGTCTGGACGGGCATTTCGACGGCATGATTACCGCCCCGGTGCACAAGGGGGTGATCAACGAATCCGGTATCGCCTTTTCCGGTCATACCGAGTTTCTCGCCGACCTGACGCATACCGAACAAGTGGTAATGATGCTGGCCACCCATGGCCTGCGCGTGGCACTGGTGACCACTCACCTGCCCCTGCGGGACATTGCCGACGCCATTACTCCGGAGCGCCTGGAGCGGGTTACACGCATTCTGCATGCAGACCTGCGCAACAAATTCGGCATCGCCCAGCCACGTATCCTGGTCTGCGGGCTCAACCCGCATGCCGGCGAAGGCGGACACCTGGGCCATGAAGAAATCGATATCATCGAACCCACCCTGGAGCGTCTGCGCATCGAAGGCATGGACCTGCGCGGCCCCCTGCCCGCCGACACTCTGTTTACCCCCAAATATCTGGAGCACTGCGACGCAGTGCTGGCGATGTACCATGACCAAGGGCTGCCTGTGCTGAAATACAAAGGCTTCGGCGCCGCGGTCAACGTGACGCTGGGCCTGCCGATCATCCGCACCTCGGTCGACCACGGCACTGCCCTGGATCTGGCCGGCAGCGGCAAGATCGATACCGGCAGCCTGAAAGTCGCCCTGGAAACCGCCTATCAGATGGCCGAGACCCGTTTATGACCGAGCAATACCAGCACCGGGCGCGCAAGCGCTTCGGCCAGAACTTCCTGCATGACGCCGGCGTGATCGACCGCATCCTGCGCTCCATCAATGCCAAGTCCGGCGACCGCATGCTGGAAATCGGCCCGGGCCAGGGCGCCCTGACCGAAGGCCTGCTCAACAGCGGCGCCCAGCTGGACGTGGTCGAGCTGGACAAGGACCTGGTGCCGATCCTCAACCAGCAGTTCGCCGGCCGGGACAATTTCAGCCTGCACCAGGGCGACGCCCTGAAGTTCGACTTCAACAGCCTGAATGCCGCCCCCGGCAGCCTGCGGGTGGTCGGCAACCTGCCCTACAACATCTCCACCCCGCTGATCTTTCACCTGCTGCAAAACGCCAGCCTGATCCGCGACATGCACTTCATGCTGCAGAAAGAAGTGGTAGAGCGCCTCGCCGCAGGCCCGGGCGGTGGTGACTGGGGCCGCCTGTCGATCATGGTCCAGTACCACTGCCGCGTGGAGCATCTGTTCAACGTCGGCCCTGGCGCATTCAATCCGCCACCGAAAGTCGACTCGGCTATCGTCCGCCTGGTGCCACATGCGGTACTGCCGCACCCGGCCAAGGATCATCGCCTGCTGGAGCGCATCGTCCGCGAAGCCTTCAACCAGCGCCGCAAGACCCTGCGCAATACCCTCAAGGCCCTGCTTTCCAGCGCCGAGATCGAAGCCGCCGGTGTCGATGGCAGCCTGCGTCCGGAGCAACTGGACCTGGCAGCCTTCGTTCGCCTGGCCGACAAGCTCGGCGAACAAGCCGCGGACACTGCCAGCGCCAGCTGACACGCCACCAGCGTTATCGGGTAAGACGCCAGGCGCCATGTCTGGTTTACTACCCGATACTTGGCCTAGACTGACCTCCATCAGTTTTATCCCGCGTCCCGCTTCGTTTTAAGGCCCCTTGCATGTCCGATCCTCGCTATCAGATCGACGTCAGCGTCGTCACCCGCTTTCTCGCAGAACAGTCGCAACCCGAGCAGAACCGCTTTGCCTTCGCCTACACCATCACCGTACAGAACAATGGCCTGCTGCCCGCCAAATTGCTCTCCCGGCACTGGGTGATCACCGATGGCGACGGGCACGTCGAAGAAGTCCGCGGTGCCGGCGTCGTCGGCCAGCAGCCGCTGATCGCCGCAGGAAAAAGCCACACCTACAGCAGTGGTACGGTCATGACCACGCGCGTCGGCAATATGCAGGGCAGCTATCAGATGCTCGCCGAAGACGGCAAACACTTCGACGCCATCATCGCCCCCTTCCGCCTGGCGGTGCCCGGAGCCCTGCACTGATGACCACTTATGCCGTCGGTGACCTGCAAGGCTGCCTGGGGCCGTTGCAGTGCCTGCTTGAAAAGGTCGCTTTCGACCCGGCCAAGGATCGCCTGTGGCTGGTTGGCGATCTGGTCAACCGCGGCCCACAGTCGCTGGAAACCCTGCGCTTTCTTTATGCCATGCGCGATTCCCTGGTGTGCGTGCTGGGCAATCACGACCTGCACCTGCTGGCCGTCTGGCGCAATATCGAGCGCCTGAAGAAAGCCGATACCCTGAGCGAGATCCTCAACGCCCCGGATTGCGAGGAATTGCTCCAGTGGCTGCGCCAGCAAAAGCTGATGCACTATGACGAACAGCGCAACGTCGCCCTGGTACACGCGGGGATACCGCCGCAGTGGTCGCTGAAAAAGGCCCTCAAGTACGCCACCGAAGTCGAAGAGGCATTGCGTGACGACAACCGCTTCGAGCCCTATCTGGACGGTATGTACGGCAACGATCCGATAAAATGGGACAGCGAACTCAAAGGCGTGACCCGCCTGCGGGTGATCACCAACTATTTCACTCGCATGCGTTTCTGCACCAGCGATGGCAAGCTCGACCTCAAGGGCAAGGAAGGGCCGGACACCGCTCCACCGGGTTACGCCCCATGGTTCGAGCACAAGGAACGCAAGACCCGGGACGTGAAAATCATCTTCGGTCACTGGGCCGCCCTTGAAGGCAACTGCAACCAGCCCGGCGTCGTCGCCCTGGACACTGGCTGCGTCTGGGGCGGCGCCCTGACCCTGCTGAACGTCGACACCGGCCAACGCCTCGAATGTGAGTGCGACGCCCACAGCCACATCAAGCCCCAGGCCAATCAACCTTCCCCTGAACCCATGCCAATCACCGCCAAGCGCTAGACGGCGCTTGCCACCAGGACCAGGAGCCCGCCATGAGCGAATTCAAACGCATCCCCCCAGAACAGGCCCAGGCACTGCGCGAGCAAGGCGCCGTGGTGGTCGACATCCGCGATCCGCAGACCTTTGCCTTGAACCACATCAGCGGCTCCCTGCATCTGGACAACCACTCCATCTCCGACTTCATCCGCAATGCCGATCTCGACGCCCCGCTGGTGGTCGTCTGCTATCACGGCAACTCCAGCCAAAGCGCGGCGGCCTACCTGATCAGCCAGGGATTCTCCGACGTCTACAGCCTGGACGGTGGTTTCGAACTGTGGCGAACCACCTACCCTGCGGAAATTGCCCAAGGCAACGCCGAATAATTTTTTCTGTGCTCCAGCCCGCGTCATTCGCGGGCTGGCGCCGCGACCGACGAACGGTCACTTGAACAAATTGCGTATTCCACCTTTATCTCCCCGATTCCGAACTATCCTTAGCCTCAGGCCATCCAATCAGGGGAGAGCCGGTACACCGGCGTGCGGGTCATCGGTACTAGCTTTCAAGGTCGATAGCTTTGAAAGTGTTCTGGGGGGTAAACAGCAGCCGGATTCCCGGTTGCATGCCAGCACTTGACTGACTGATCCGGCGTCGGCTCCACGTATCGAGCGAGGTGACGTCATGAGTATTTTTAGCCACTTCCAACAACGCTTCGAATCCACACGCCAGGAAGAGTTCTCGTTACAGGAGTACCTGGAGCTCTGCAAAAAGGACCGTAGCGCCTACGCGTCGGCCGCTGAACGCCTGCTTCTGGCTATTGGTGAACCAGAGCTGCTGGACACATCGACCAATTCGAGACTGTCACGGATCTTCTCCAACAAAGTGATCCGTCGCTATCCGGCCTTTGAGGACTTCCATGGAATGGAAGAATGCATCGACCAGATCGTCTCCTATTTCCGCCATGCCGCTCAGGGCCTGGAAGAGAAGAAACAGATCCTCTACCTCCTCGGTCCCGTCGGTGGCGGTAAATCATCCCTGGCCGAGAAACTCAAACAACTGATCGAGAAGGTGCCCTTCTACGCCATCAAGGGCTCCCCGGTATTCGAGTCGCCTCTCGGGTTGTTCAACGCCACGGAAGATGGCGCAATCCTCGAAGAAGACTTCGGCATTCCACGGCGTTACCTGAACACCATCATGTCGCCCTGGGCCACCAAGCGCCTGTCCGAGTTCGGCGGCGATATCAGCCAGTTCAGGGTGGTCAAGCTCTATCCCTCGATCCTCAACCAGATCGCGGTCGCCAAGACAGAACCGGGAGACGAGAACAACCAGGACATTTCCGCCCTGGTGGGCAAGGTCGATATTCGCAAGCTGGAGGAATTCCCGCAGAACGACGCCGACGCCTATAGCTATTCAGGTGCATTGTGCCGGGCCAACCAGGGCCTGATGGAGTTCGTCGAAATGTTCAAGGCACCGATCAAGGTGCTGCACCCATTGCTGACGGCCACCCAGGAAGGCAACTACAACAGTACCGAGGGTCTGGGCGCGATCCCCTTCACCGGTATCCTGCTGGCTCACTCCAACGAATCGGAATGGCACACCTTCCGTAACAACAAGAACAACGAAGCCTTCATCGACCGGATCTATATCGTCAAAGTCCCTTACTGCCTGCGGGTCAGCGACGAAGTCAAAATCTACGACAAGCTGCTGTTCAACAGCTCCCTGTCCAAGGCGCATTGCGCTCCCGACACCTTGAAAATGCTCGCTCAGTTCACCGTGCTCTCGCGCCTCAAAGAGCCGGAGAACTCGAACATCTACTCGAAAATGCGCGTCTACGATGGCGAGAACCTCAAGGACACCGATCCGAAAGCCAAGTCGATTCAGGAATACCGTGACGCCGCCGGTGTAGACGAGGGCATGAACGGCCTGTCGACCCGTTTCGCCTTCAAGATCCTGTCGAAAGTCTTCAACTTCGATCCCCATGAGATCGCGGCCAACCCGGTGCATCTGCTCTACGTGCTCGAGCAACAGATCGAGCAGGAACAATTCCAGGCGGAAACCCGCGAACGCTACCTGCGCTTCCTGAAGGAATACCTGGCTCCGCGCTACATCGAGTTCATCGGCAAGGAAATCCAGACCGCGTACCTGGAGTCCTACAGCGAATACGGTCAGAACATCTTCGACCGCTATGTGCTGTATGCGGACTTCTGGATTCAGGATCAGGAATATCGCGATCCGGAAACCGGCGAGATCCTCAATCGGGTCGCGCTCAACGAAGAACTGGAGAAAATCGAGAAACCGGCCGGCATCAGCAATCCGAAGGACTTCCGCAACGAGATCGTCAATTTCGTACTGCGAGCCCGAGCCAACAACAACGGCAAGAACCCAACCTGGCTCAGCTACGAAAAACTGCGGGTGGTTATCGAGAAGAAAATGTTCTCCAACACCGAGGATCTGCTCCCGGTCATCAGCTTCAATGCCAAGGCCAGCAAAGAGGATCAACAGAAACACAACGACTTCGTTACTCGAATGGTCGAGCGCGGCTACACCGACAAACAGGTACGACTGCTGTCCGAGTGGTATCTGCGGGTCAGAAAATCGCAGTAACCCGCCGGTTGCACCGGTTGTCGTTAGCCAGGAGCCTGTCTTAGCGATTTCTGCTACACAGGCTTCAGGAAGCGCGTTTGAACGTTCGCAGCGAGGCTCGGGCAGAGTACCGGCGGCAAGACACCTTACCGCACCCTCTCCCCGTCCGGGCCGCTTGCGAGCTTCAAGACCGCTTCTAAGGAGCAGTCATGAGTTATGTGATCGACCGACGTCTCAATGGCAAGAACAAGAGCACGGTAAACCGCCAGCGGTTTCTGCGGCGTTATCGTGATCACATCAAGAAGGCCGTCGAAGAGGCGGTCAGCCGCCGTTCCATCACTGACATGGAGCATGGCGAACAAATCAGCATCCCAGGCCGGGATATCGATGAACCCGTGCTCCATCATGGGCGCGGCGGCAAACAGACCGTGGTGCACCCGGGAAACAAGGAGTTCACGGCCGGAGAGCACATCGCACGCCCTCAAGGCGGGGGTGGCGGAGGCGGCCGGGGCAAGGCGGGCAATTCCGGCGAAGGCATGGACGAGTTCGTTTTCCAGATTACCCAGGAGGAGTTCCTCGAGTTCATGTTCGAGGACCTGGAACTGCCGAACCTGGTCAAGCGCAACCTGACCGGGACCGACACCTTCAAGACTGTCCGGGCCGGGATCAGCAACGAGGGCAATCCCTCGCGCATCAACATCATTCGGACGCTGCGCTCGGCCCATGCCCGGCGCATCGCCCTGTCCGGCAGCAGCCGGGCAAAACTGCGCGAAGTCAAAGAAGAGCTTGAACGCCTGAAACGCGAAGAACCGGACAACTTCGGCGATATTCAGGAAATGGAAGCGGAAATCGAGCGTCTCAGCGCCCGCATTCATCGGGTGCCATTCCTCGACACCTTCGACCTCAAGTACAACCTGCTGGTCAAACAGCCTAACCCCAGCTCCAAGGCCGTGATGTTTTGCCTGATGGACGTTTCCGGCTCCATGACCCAGGCCACCAAGGACATCGCCAAGCGTTTCTTCATCCTTCTATACCTGTTTCTCAAGCGTAACTACGACAAGATCGACGTAGTGTTCATCCGCCACCACACCAGCGCACGTGAGGTGGACGAGGAGGAGTTCTTCTACTCCCGGGAAACCGGCGGCACCATCGTCTCCAGCGCCTTGAAACTGATGCAGGAGATCATGGCCGAGCGTTATCCGAGCAACGAGTGGAACATCTACGCCGCCCAGGCTTCCGACGGCGATAACTGGAACGACGACTCGCCGATCTGCCGCGACATCCTGATCAACCAGATCATGCCCTTCGTGCAGTACTACACTTACGTGGAGATTACCCCGCGCGAACATCAGGCCCTGTGGTTCGAATACGAGCGCATTGCCGAAGCCTTTTCCGATACTTTCGCCCAGCAGCAACTGGTCTCGGCCGGAGATATCTATCCGGTCTTCCGTGAACTCTTCCAGCGCAGGTTAGTGACATGACCGCCAGAGAGCAGAAACGCCAGCCTATCTCCACCGGTTCGGAATGGACGTTCGAGCTGATCCAGGCCTACGACCGCGAAATCAGCCGTATCGCAGCGCGCTACGCCTTGGATACCTATCCCAACCAGATCGAAGTGATCACCGCCGAACAGATGATGGATGCCTATGCCTCTGTCGGCATGCCTCTGGGTTATCACCATTGGTCTTACGGCAAGCATTTCCTTAGTACCGAAAAGTCCTACAGCCGTGGCCAGATGGGGCTGGCCTACGAGATCGTGATCAACTCTGACCCCTGCATCGCCTACCTGATGGAAGAAAACACCATCTGCATGCAGGCACTGGTGGTGGCCCACGCCTGCTACGGCCATAACAGCTTCTTCAAGGGCAACTACCTGTTCCGTACCTGGACGGATGCCAGCTCGATCATCGATTACCTGGTGTTCGCCAAGCAGTACATCATGCAGTGCGAAGAGCGCCATGGCATCGATGCCGTGGAAGACCTGCTGGACTCCTGCCATGCCCTGATGAACTACGGAGTGGACCGCTACAAACGTCCTTATCCGATTTCCGCGGAAGAAGAACGGCGCCGGCAAAAGGATCGGGAAGAACACCTGCAGAAACAGATCAACGACCTGTGGCGCACCATTCCCAAAGGCACGGACAAGTTCAGCGACAAGGACAACGCGCGCTTCCCCGCCGAACCGCAGGAAAACATCCTGTATTTCATCGAGAAACACGCGCCGCTGCTGGAACCGTGGCAACGGGAAATCGTGCGGATCGTGCGCAAGATCGCCCAATACTTCTACCCGCAACGCCAGACCCAGGTGATGAACGAAGGCTGGGCAACGTTCTGGCACTACACCCTGATGAACGACCTGTATGACGAAGGCCTGGTGACCGATGGCTTCATGATGGAGTTCCTCGCCTCCCACACCAGCGTGGTCTTCCAGCCCGGCTTCGACAGCCCTTACTACAACGGTATCAACCCCTACACCCTGGGTTTCGCCATGTACCGCGATATCCGGCGCATCTGCGAAGAACCGACCGAGGAGGACCGCCGCTGGTTCCCGGAACTGGCCGGGACCGACTGGCTTTCCAGCATCAAGTTCGCCATGAGCAGCTTCAAGGACGAGAGCTTCATCCTGCAGTACCTGTCACCCAAGGTCATCCGCGACCTCAAGCTGTTCAGCATCCTGGACGACGACCAGAAAGACGACCTGCTGGTACCGGCCATTCATGACGAAAGCGGCTATCGGATCATCCGCGAAACCCTTGCCGCCCAGTACAACCTGGGCAACCGCGAGCCTAACGTGCAGATCTGGAGCATCGACAGGCGAGGCGACCGTTCGCTGACCCTGCGCCATCAACAGCACGACCGCAAACCCTTGGGCGACTCTACCGACGAGGTCCTCAAGCACCTGCACCGGCTGTGGGGGTTCGACATCCATCTGGAAACCCTGCAGGGCGACCAGGTGATGAAAACCCATCACGTACCGCCAAGAAGCGATCACAACGAAGGGGACTATGGCCGCCTGGACCTGGCGGTCATCCACCTCTGAGCGCATGACAAACCTCCGAAAGCTCGGCGCAAGGGTTATTCTGTCGGGCTAACGGAGGTTTTTTATGCAGATTTACAAGGTCGGCGGTGCGGTACGCGATCGCCTGCTGGGCAAACCGGTAACCGACATCGATTGGGTGGTAGTCGGCGCCACGGCCGAAGAAATGCTCGCCAAGGGTTTTCGCCCGGTGGGTTCGGACTTTCCGGTCTTTCTTCACCCCAAGAGCGGCGAGGAATACGCCCTGGCCCGCACCGAACGCAAGAGCGGTCGTGGCTATGGTGGCTTTACCTTTCACGCCAGCCCCGAGGTCACTCTCGAAGAAGACCTGATCCGCCGTGACCTGACAATCAATGCCATGGCGGAAGACGACCAGGGTGTTCTGACGGATCCGTATCACGGCCAGCAGGACCTGAAAAACCGCCTGCTGCGCCATGTTTCCCCGGCATTCGCCGAAGATCCCCTGCGCGTCCTGCGCGTTGCCCGCTTTGCTGCCCGCTACGCAGGACTCGGCTTCCGAGTAGCGCCTGACACCCTCGAGCTGATGCGCCAGCTCAGCGGATCAGGCGAGCTGGAAGCCCTGACGCCGGAACGCAGCTGGAAGGAAATCTCCCGCGCACTGATGGAAGATCACCCTCAAGTGTTCATCCAGGTACTGCGTGATTGTGACGCGCTCAAAGTCCTGCTGCCTGAAGTGGAGGCGCTGTTCGGTGTTCCGCAACCCGCCGTCCATCACCCGGAGATCGATAGCGGTGTGCATACACTGAGCGTTCTCGAGCAGGCGGCACTGCACAAGCAGCCATTGAGCGTGCGCTGGGCGTGCCTGTTGCACGACCTGGGCAAGGGCCTGACACCGCAAAGTGAATGGCCGCAACACATCGCGCACGAGCACAAGGGCCTGAAGCTGATCAAGCAGGTCAATGAACGCTTCAAGGCGCCACGCGACTGTCAGGAACTGGCGCTGCTGGTGGGTCAGTACCACACCCACGGCCATCGCGCCCTCGAACTGAAACCTTCGACATTGGCAGAACTGCTGCAGAGCTTTGACGTGTACCGGCGGCCGCAACGCTTCGAGGAGTTTATCGCCGCCTGTGAAATGGATGCTCGTGGCCGTCTCGGCCTGGAGGAGCGAGCCTATCCCCAGGCGGACTATCTGCGCGGCGCGGCCACGGCGGCGCGAACAGTCGCGGTACAACCGCTGCTGGAGCAGGGATTCAAGGGGCCGGAGCTGGGGGAGGCGCTGAAACGGGAACGACTGAAGGCGCTGAAGGCCTACAAGGAACAGTACTCACAGTAAGAAACATCACGAGCAAGCGCCGCCATAGGAGCCAGCTTGCTCGCCAGCCGATCGCTGTCAGCCAGAACTGCGCCAGCCAGGGCTATCCCAGCTCCGGCGGCGTCAGCTGCCTGCCCCGCCACTCGAATGCCACGGGCGCCAGCACCTGGTCGATCCGGGCCTCGTGCCAGAGGGTAGCGAAGTCCTGCCCCGCCAGCGGATGAACCCGCCCCGGCGCCATCAGCGACAAGGGCCAAAGCACAAAGGCGTTCTTCAGAATTTCTGCACGCGGCAGGATCAAACCGTCGAAATTGCCCACCAGATCACCGTACAACAGCACATCGATATCCAGCGGCAAGCCTTTGCGGTCCGGGGCATAACGACCGTTGTCCGCTTCAATGAACTTCAATCGACGGTCCAGCTCCATCAGCGGCAGATCGGTAAAGCCCGAAACCACCAGATTGAAGAACGGCCCGCTCTTGATCCCCACCGGCTGGCTTTCGAACACCGCCGAGCAGCGCATATCCAGCAGGAAGCCCGCCAGGGCATCGAGCCCGGCCAGCAGATGGGTTTCACGCTCGATATTGCTGCCGAGCCCAAGAAATACCTGAGTTAGCGACATCCGCGCTCGATCTCCACGCCAACACCTTTGGCGGCCGCGACAGCACCGGGTTTGGTCAGCTTGAGGTGCAACCAGGGAATATGGAACTCGCTCATCAGGACCTCCGCCAGACGCTCGGCAAAGGTTTCCACCAGTTGGAATTGCGCCTGCTCGGCAAACGCCTGGATCCGCGAAGACACGCTGGCATAGTCGAGCGCCAGGGTCAGGTCGTCACCGGCGGCGGCCGGGCGGTTGTCCCAGGCGAAGCTCAGGTCAAGGCGCAGGCACTGCCGGATGCCTCGCTCCCAGTCGTAGGCACCGATCACCGTGTCGACTTCCAGGCCCTCGATAAACACTCTGTCCAAGCACTCTTCTCCGCAGCACGACAAGGGCGCAATGCGCCGTTAGAATCAGGGCGTCCTCGCCCGGAATAGTTAGCATGTTTTGGTTACTGGCGATCTTCGCCTACCTGCTCGGCTCGCTGTCCTTCGCCATCTTGCTCAGCCGCCTGACCGGTACACCCGATCCGCGAATGAGTGGCTCGGGCAATGCCGGCGCCACCAACATGCTGCGCCTGGCCGGCAAGAAACTGGCGGTACTGACCTTGCTCGGCGATCTGCTCAAAGGGCTGTTGCCCGTGCTGATCGCCAGTCTCGCAGGCCTTTCACTCCAACAACAGGCCTGGATCGGGCTCTACGCCGTACTGGGCCATCTGTTCCCGGTGTACTTCCGCTTTCGCGGCGGCAAGGGTGTCGCCACCGCCGCCGGGATGCTGCTGGGGCTTTACCCACCAGCGGCGCTCCTGGCCATTGCCGCCTGGCTCCTGACCTTCTACCTGACCCGCACCAGCTCGCTGGCGGCCCTGATCGCCACGCCCCTGACCTTGCCATTGCTGGCCTGGCAGGCACCAGCAGCGCTGCTGCCGATGAGCGTCCTCACACTGCTCATCGTCTGGCGCCACCGCGGCAATCTACGCGACCTGTTTGCCGGGCGCGAACGGCATTTCTGAATCCTGAAGATGAACCGGGCTCAGGTCAGTTTGATACCGACTCACAACGGCGACAGCTGCTCCATCGGCCAACGCGCCTGCACACTGATCGCCAGGCTTTCCTGCTGACCTGCCTGCAAACGCTGGCAACCAGCAAACGCGATCATCGCGCCGTTGTCGGTGCAGAACTCAGGACGGGCGTAAAACACATTCCCTTTCATCTCGCCGAGCATTTTTTCCAGCGACGCACGCAGCGCCTTGTTGGCGCTCACGCCGCCAGCGATTACCAGCCGCTTGAGTCCCGCCTGCTTCAAGGCTCGCTTGCATTTGATGGTCAGAGTTTCCACCACCGCCTGCTGGAAGGCGAGCGAGATGTCGCAACGGGTTTGCTCGCCGTCGTCCCCAGCGCTGACGCATTGTTGCCAGGTGTTCAGGGCGAAGGTTTTCAAGCCGCTGAAGCTGAAATCCAGCCCCGGACGATCGGTCATCGGCCGCGGGAAGACAAAGCGCCCGGCCACGCCTTGTGCGGCCAGGCGAGCGATTTCCGGACCACCCGGATAATTCAGGCCGATCATCTTCGCCGTCTTGTCGAAGGCTTCACCGGCAGCATCATCCAGGGTTTCGCCCATCAGCTCGTACTGGCCGATGCCATCGACCCGCACCAGCTGCGTGTGGCCACCGGAAACCAGCAAAGCGACGAACGGAAATTCCGGCGGTTGTTCTTCCAGCATCGGGGCCAGCAGGTGGCCTTCCATATGGTGCACACCCAGCGCCGGGATACCCCAGGCGAAGGCCAGCGCCTGGGCGCAGGAGGCACCCACCAGAAGGGCTCCGACCAGGCCGGGGCCCGCGGTATAGGCAATGGCGTCGATTTCAGTCGGTACGCAGTCCGCCTCGGCCAGGACCTGACGAATCAGGGGCAGCATGCGCTTGACGTGATCGCGAGAGGCCAGCTCCGGCACCACGCCACCATAGGCCCGATGCAGGTCGATCTGACTGAACAGCGCGTCGGCCAGCAGGCCCCGCTCGCTGTCGTAAAGCGCGACGCCGGTTTCGTCGCAGGAAGTTTCTAATCCCAGTACTAGCATGGGTTTGCGCCTTGTAGAGGCTAAATTCGAAGGCGCGCATAATAGTCGCCACTCCCTCAGCCGACCAGCGGTTTTCGATCAGAGGCTTTGCATTCCGAGCGATGAGGGGTTAACATCCGCAACCCTTAAAAACCGACGACCTCAGCCGCGATTTTTGCGACGAGAACGTTGACCCCGGTAATGAATGAAGGTAGCTCTGGATGCCAGCCGTCAAAGTTAAAGAGAACGAACCCTTCGACGTAGCTCTGCGTCGTTTCAAGCGCTCCTGCGAAAAAGCCGGTGTTCTGGCTGAAGTTCGTAGCCGCGAATTTTACGAGAAGCCGACTTCCGAGCGTAAGCGCAAAGCAGCTGCTGCTGTTAAGCGTCACGCCAAGAAAGTTCAGCGCGAACAGCGCCGCGCCGTACGTCTGTACTAATACACAGACGTTCGCTGCAAGCTTCTGCCAAGCCCGGCCCTCAGCCGGGCTAATGGCATTTGCGGACAACGCTTGATGCTTCACCGTCAACGCCGCGCATGCGACCGAGACAATCCGCTTCACCACGTCAGACCTGGCTTCCTGCCAGCGGTGCACGTCTCTTCTGACGAGCCTTCCAAGGCTACTGACGAGCACACTTTTATTCTGATTCCTCAACAGACTCAGCCCAAGGCGCCCTTCTCCAGCGTCCGCTTATGAGCCATCCGAGACCTGTCGGACTCAGAGCAATATCTTCAAATAGTCGAAGACTGATTGAAACTAACGTCAGTGGACTTTCGGCAGATACACTTCCCGATAGCGATCAAGCCGACGACAGATGGTCGAACGCGCAGCCGTTGCGTCTCGAACAGCCCATTTTCGAAGCCTTCGCATTGGTCCAATTCTTTCGCGCAGTGATGACGAGAACGCCATGGCCGGGCTGATTCCCCAGAGCTTTATTGACGACCTTCTGAACCGCACCGACATCGTCGATGTTGTCAGCTCGCGCCTGCAGATGAAAAAGGCCGGCAAGAACTACACCGCCTGCTGCCCGTTCCACAAGGAAAAAACCCCCTCCTTCAGCGTCAGCCCCGACAAGCAATTCTACTACTGCTTCGGCTGTGGCGCGGGCGGGAACGCCCTCGGCTTCATCATGGACCACGACAACCTGGATTTCCCCCAGGCGGTCGAGGAACTGGCCAAAGCCGCCGGCATGGAAATCCCGCGGGAGGAAAGCGGTCGCTCGCACAAACCGCGGCAGCCGACCGATTCGCCGCTCTACCCGCTGCTGACCGCCGCCGCCGATTACTATCGACAGGCTCTGAAAAGCCACCCAGCCCGCAAGGCAGCAGTCGATTACCTCAAGGGCCGCGGCCTGACCGGCGAGATCGCCCGCGATTTCGGCCTCGGCTTCGCACCGCCCGGCTGGGACAATCTGTTCAAGCACCTGAGCAGCGACACCCTGCAGCAGAAAGCCATGATCGACGCCGGCCTGCTGATCGAAAACGCCGAAACCGGTAAACGCTACGATCGCTTTCGCGACCGAGTGATGTTTCCGATCCGCGACAGCCGCGGCCGGATCATCGCCTTTGGTGGCCGGGTACTGGGCGACGACAAACCGAAATACCTGAACTCGCCGGAAACTCCGGTGTTTCATAAGGGCCAGGAGCTTTACGGCCTGTTCGAGGCTCGCAAGAACAACCGCAACCTCGACGAAATCATCGTCGTCGAAGGCTACATGGACGTGATTGCCCTCGCCCAACAGGGCCTGCGTAACGCCGTTGCGACCCTGGGCACCGCCACCAGCGAAGAACACCTCAAGCGCCTGTTCCGCATCGTGCCCAGCGTGCTGTTCTGCTTCGACGGCGACCAGGCCGGACGCAAGGCCGCCTGGCGCGCACTGGAGGCGACCCTGTCCAGCCTGCAGGACGGTCGCCGGGCACGCTTCCTGTTCCTTCCCGAAGGGGAAGACCCGGATACCCTGGTGCGTTCCGAGGGCACAGATGCCTTTCGCGCACGCATCAATCAACACGCTCAACCGCTGGCCGATTATTTCTTCCAGCAACTGACCGACGAAGCGGATCCACGCTCGCTCGAGGGCAAGGCTCACCTGGCCACTCTCGCCGCACCGTTGATCGACAAGGTCCCCGGAGCCAACCTGCGGACCCTGATGCGCCAGCGCCTCAGTGAAATTACCGGGCTCAACAACGAGACCGTCAACCAGTTGGTGCACAGCGCCCCACAAGAAGCACCTCCGGTGTATGACGCTGGCATCGATTACGACGGCATACCGGACTATGTCGACTACCACGAGCCGCAAGAAGCCTATGTGCCGCAGCAGGAATGGACGCCAAAGAAAAGCGGCGCGGGCGGCAAGAAGTGGGAGAACAAGCCCTGGGACAAAAAGGGCAAGCGCAATGGCGATCGTGATCAGCCACGTGCCCCGCGCGTCCCGGCCGCCGTCGAACCCCCAACACTGTCAGCCCTTCGAACATTGCTGCATCACCCGCAACTGGCCGAGAAAGTTGAAGACGCCGGGCATTTCGCTGCCGACGACAACACCAATACCCAGTTGCTGGTCGCCTTGATCGAAGCCGTGCAGAAAAATCCTAAGCTACGCTCTATTCATCAACTGATGGCGCGCTGGCACGGCACTGAACAGGGCCGCCTGATCAAGGCGCTGGCAGAAAAGGAGTGGTTGATTGAGGGCGACAACCTTGAACAACAGTTTTTCGACACCATTAAAAGCTTGTCCGCTCGTCAACGTGAGCGTGTTTTGGAACAACTTCTCAGGAAATCGCGTCAAAGCGAATTGAGTGGCGAAGAAAAAATTCAGCTACTCGAGCTTTTAAAACGCAATGTTCCCGCATCAAACCCGACCTCAACTGGCGCGTGAGGTCATAGCTCGGGTATAATCCTCGGCTTGTTTTTTGCCCGCCAAGACCTTCAGTGGATAGGGTGTTATGTCCGGAAAAGCGCAACAGCAGTCTCGCCTCAAAGAGTTGATCAGCCGTGGTCGTGAGCAGGGTT
The DNA here is from genome assembly GCF_003184125.1 of Pseudomonas sp. RW409. Lineage (NCBI taxonomy): Bacteria > Pseudomonadati > Pseudomonadota > Gammaproteobacteria > Pseudomonadales > Pseudomonadaceae > Pseudomonas > Pseudomonas sp. RW409. Next base: position 193,780 of record NZ_QHHP01000007.1, read on the forward strand.
ACCTGACTTACGCGGAGGTCAACGACCACCTGCCGGAGGATATTTCAGATCCGGAACAGGTGGAAGACATCATCCGCATGATCAACGACATGGGGATCAACGTATTCGAGAGTGCTCCGGATGCGGATGCCCTTTTGTTGGCCGAAGCCGATACCGACGAAGCAGCAGCTGAAGAAGCCGCCGCAGCGTTGGCGGCCGTGGAAACCGACATTGGTCGCACTACCGACCCCGTGCGTATGTACATGCGCGAAATGGGAACGGTAGAGCTGCTCACACGTGAAGGCGAAATCGAAATCGCCAAGCGTATCGAAGAGGGCATCCGTGAAGTGATGGGCGCGATCGCGCACTTCCCTGGCACGGTTGAGCACATCCTCTCCGAATACACTCGCGTCACCACCGAAGGTGGCCGCCTGTCCGACGTCCTGAGCGGTTACATCGACCCGGACGACGGCATCGCGCCGCCTGCCGCCGAAGTACCACCGCCTGTCGATGCCAAGGCCGCAAAAGCGGACGACGACACCGACGACGATGACGCCGAAGCCAGTGACGACGAAGAAGAAGCCGAAAGCGGTCCGGATCCGGTCATCGCAGCCCAGCGCTTTGGCGCCGTTGCCGACCAGATGGAAATCACCCGCAAGGCGCTGAAGAAGCACGGTCGCGAACACAAGCAAGCCCTGGCTGAAATGCTGGCCCTGGCTGAACTGTTCATGCCGATCAAACTGGTTCCGAAGCAATTCGAAGGCCTGGTTGAACGTGTTCGTAGCGCCCTGGATCGCCTGCGTCAGCAAGAGCGCGCGATCATGCAGCTCTGTGTTCGTGATGCCCGCATGCCACGCGCCGACTTCCTGCGCCAGTTCCCTGGCAATGAAGTGGACGAAAGCTGGTCCGACGCGCTGGCCAAAGGCAAGGCCAAGTACGCCGAAGCCATCGGCCGCCTGCAGCCGGACATTATCCGTTGCCAGCAGAAGCTGACCGCGCTTGAGACCGAGACCGGCCTGACGATCGCCGAGATCAAGGACATCAACCGTCGCATGTCGATCGGCGAGGCCAAGGCCCGTCGCGCGAAGAAAGAGATGGTCGAAGCCAACCTGCGTCTGGTGATCTCCATCGCCAAGAAGTACACCAACCGTGGCTTGCAATTCCTCGACCTGATCCAGGAAGGCAACATCGGTTTGATGAAAGCGGTAGACAAGTTCGAATACCGTCGCGGCTACAAATTCTCGACTTATGCCACCTGGTGGATCCGTCAGGCGATCACTCGCTCGATCGCCGACCAGGCCCGCACCATCCGTATTCCGGTGCACATGATCGAGACGATCAACAAGCTCAACCGTATTTCCCGGCAGATGTTGCAGGAAATGGGTCGCGAACCGACTCCGGAAGAGCTGGGCGAACGCATGGAAATGCCTGAGGACAAGATCCGCAAGGTATTGAAGATCGCTAAAGAGCCGATCTCCATGGAAACCCCGATCGGTGATGACGAAGACTCCCATCTGGGTGACTTCATCGAAGACTCGACCATGCAGTCGCCAATCGATGTCGCCACCGTCGAGAGTCTTAAAGAAGCGACTCGCGAAGTACTCTCCGGCCTCACTGCCCGTGAAGCCAAGGTACTGCGCATGCGCTTCGGCATCGACATGAATACCGACCACACCCTCGAGGAAGTCGGTAAGCAGTTTGACGTTACCCGTGAGCGGATTCGTCAGATCGAAGCCAAGGCGCTGCGCAAGCTGCGCCACCCGACGCGAAGCGAGCACCTGCGCTCCTTCCTCGACGAGTAATACCAAGACCCCCAGCCCTGCTGGGGGTTTTGTTTTGTGCAGTTTAAAACTCCCCGCGCCTCACTCCCTCCGAATTGCCCGTCTACACTCGAAACATTCCCCCGTGCCATAACGAGACCGTTATGCCCAGACTGCCGACCGTGCTGATGCTGTCGCTGCTCGCCTGGACCGCAACGGCTGGCGCACTGACGCTCACCGATGAAGAACGAGGCTGGCTTTCCGCTCATCCGGAGTTGCGCCTGGGCGTCGATGCATCATGGCCGCCCTTCGAATATCGCGATGAGGAAGGGCGCTACCAGGGCCTTGCGGCGGACTATATCCACCTGATCCAGGATCGCCTGGCGATCACGCTCAAGCCGATAGAACCCGCCAGCTGGAGCGAAGTGCTCGAAACCGCGAAAAAGGGCAATCTGGACCTGCTGCCAGGCATCATGTCGACCCCGGAGCGGCAAAACTACCTGGCGTTCACCCGCCCGTACCTCGATTTCCCCATTGTGATCCTGGCCCATAAAGGCGGCGCACAACCTCGCAAGCTCCCGGACCTGTACGGCCTGAAGATCGCCGTCGTGGAGAATTACGCCCCCCACGAACTGCTGCGCACCCACCATCCAGACCTGAATCTGGTCGCCCTGCCCAATGTGAGCTCGGCCTTGCAGGCGCTGGCCCTCAATCAGGTCGATGCCGTGGTCGGCGACCTGGCTTCCAGTGTCTGGAGCCTGCGACAACTGAAACTGGATGGGCTCTACGTCAGCGGCGAGACGCCCTACCGCTATCAGCTGGCCATGGGCGTCCCCCGCGACAGCAAGATACTGGTAAGCATTCTCGACAAGGTGCTGGCCGACATAAGCCCGGCGGAGGTCAACGAGATCCAGCAGCGCTGGGTGGGCAATGTGCTCGACCATCGTTCGTTCTGGTCGGACCTGCTGTTCTATGGCCTGCCAGGGCTGCTCCTGCTGTTTGCCGTGCTGGCGGCGGTGATCCGCATCAACCGCCGGCTGAGCTCCGAGATCGCCCGCCGCGTGGCCCTGGAACAGGAACTGCGCAGCAGCGAATACCATTACCGCGGCCTGGTCGAAAGCCTTTCGGCGATCGCCTGGGAAGCGCGCATCAGCGACTTCACCTACAGCTACGTGTCGCCCCATGCCGAGCAACTGTTGGGCTACCCCCTTTCGCACTGGCTGATTCCCGGGTTCTGGAGAAACATCATCCACCCCGCCGACCTGACGCGCGCCCAGCACTTCTGCGACCACGAAGTCCTGGCCGGGCGCGATCACAGCCTGGATTACCGGGTGATCACCGCCGATGGCCGCTGCCTGTGGGTGCGCGACATCGTCAGCCTGATCGAGCACGGGCATGAACCGATCATGCGCGGCCTGATGATCGACATCAGCGAAACCAAACGCACCGAAGAGGCCCTGCAACTCTCGGAACAGAAATTCGCTTCGGTTTTCCAGCAATGCCCGGACATCCTGGTCATTGCCCGCCTGTCGGATGGCTGCCTGCTGGAGGTCAACGAGGCGTTCGAGGAACAGATCGGCCTGAGTGCCGAGCAAGTCATCGGCCAAACGGCTACCGAGCTGAACATCTGGGGTATCCAGGGCGTCGGCCCCGGGCTGCTGCAGCGCTTGCAGGCCGGCAGTATCCGTAACCTGGAGATGCCCTTTCGGCGCAGCAATGGCCAACTGTTCACCGGACTGATCTCCGCCGAACCCTTCGACCTCGACACCACGCCCGCCCTGGTCGTGGTAGTCCGCGACATCACTCAGTTGAAGGAAACCCAGCAGCAGTTGCAAACCTCCGAAGAGAAGTTCGCCAAGGCGTTTCACGCCTCGCCCGACGGCCTGCTGCTAAGCCGCCAGCGCGACGGTTTGCTGATAGAGGTCAACGAAGGTTTCAGCCGTATCACCGGTTTCAATAGCGCCATGTCCGTCGACCGTTCCACGCTGGAGCTGGGCATCTGGGTCAACCTCAACGAACGCCGGCAGATGCTCGACCTGCTGCAGCGGGATGGCTTCGTGCGCGACTTCAGCTGCCACATTCGCCGCAATGACGGCCAGATCCGCCTCTGTGAGCTCTCCAGCCGGCCGCTGCCGATCGGCGACGAGGATTGCATGCTGACCATCGCCCGCGACATTACCGAGCGCCACCTGATGCAGGAGAAGCTGCAACAGGCCGCCACCGTGTTCGAGAGCACCGCCGAAGGCGTACTGATCACCGATACCCAGCAGCACATCAGCGCGGTCAACCGGGCGTTCACCGAAATCACCGGCTACAGCGAAACCGAAGCCCTGGGCCACACCCCGCGCCTGCTGGCTTCCGGCCTGCATGACAGCGCCTTTTATGCGGCCATGTGGCACCAACTGACCGCCGAAGGTCATTGGCAGGGGGAAATCTGCAATCGACGCAAAAACGGCGAGCTGTACCCCAGTTGGCTGACCATCAGCGCGGTGCGTAACAAAGACCGCTTTATCACCCACTTCGTCGCGGTATTCGCCGATATCTCCAGCCTCAAGCACGCCCAGGCCAAGCTCGACTACCAGGCGCACCACGATCCGCTGACCGGCCTGCCGAACCGCACCCTGTTCGAAAGCCGCCTGCTGACCGCACTCAACAGCCAGCAGGAGAACGGCGGCCAGGGCGCCGTGCTGTTTCTCGATCTGGATCGCTTCAAGCACATCAATGACAGCCTCGGCCACCCGGTCGGCGACCTGCTGCTCAGGGGCATTGCCGTGCGCCTGAAAGAACAGCTGCGGGACATCGACACCGTGGCCCGCCTGGGCGGGGACGAGTTCATCATCCTGCTGCCCGGGCTGCAGCAGCCCAGCGATGCCGACCACATCGCCAACAAGCTGCTGAACTGCTTCACTGCCCCGTTCCAGGCGGGTGAGCATGAGTTCTTCATCAGCGCCAGCATCGGTACCAGCCTCTACCCCAAGGACGGCTGCGACGTGGCCACGCTGGTCAAGAATGCCGACGCCGCCATGTACCGCTCCAAGGCCAAGGGGCGCAACCGGGTCGAAAGCTATACCCGCGACCTGACCGCCCAGGCCAGCGAACGCGTGGCCCTGGAACATGAACTGCGGCGAGCCATCGAGCGTAACGAGCTGTACCTCTACTACCAGCCCAAGATCAGGCTGGGCGACCAGGCGCTGGTGGGTGCCGAGGCGCTGATTCGCTGGCATCACCCGACCTTCGGCGATGTCCCACCCGAGCACTTCATCCCCCTGGCCGAAGAGAACGGCATGATCCTGCAGATCGGCGACTGGGTGCTGGAACACGCCTGCCAGCAGCTGCGCAAGTGGAACGAGAGCTACGAGAGTTTCGGCCCGCTCTCGGTCAACCTCGCCGGCGCCCAGCTGCGCCAGCCGAACCTGCTGGGGCGGATTGAACAACTGCTGAAAGACAACCGCCTCAAACCCGGCTTCCTGCAGCTGGAAATTACCGAAAACTTCATCATGAGCCAGGCCGAGGAGGCCCTGGAGGTGCTGCACCAGCTCAAGCGCCTGGGCGTTCAGCTGGCCATCGACGATTTCGGTACCGGCTACTCGTCCCTGAGCTACCTCAAGCGCCTGCCGCTGGATTTCCTCAAGATCGATCAATCTTTCGTCCGCGGCCTGCCCGATGACCCGCACGATGTGGCGATCGTGCGGGCCATCATCGCCCTGGGCCGCAGCATGCAATTCACCGTGATCGCCGAAGGCGTGGAAACCCATGACCAGCAGGTATTTCTCGGGAACGAAGGCTGCGAACAGATCCAGGGCTACATCATCAGCCTGCCGCTGAGCGCCGACGAATTCGCCGCGACCTTTCTGCGCCTTCCCGTTTCGGATTTTTCGGATAGCACAGCCGAGAAACCGTCGCTATAATCCGCGGCCTACTGAGGGCCTATAGCTCAGTCGGTTAGAGCAGAGGACTCATAATCCTTTGGTCCACGGTTCGAGTCCGTGTGGGCCCACCATCCTTGAAAGCCGCGCATTGCGCGGCTTTTGCGTATCTAAAGCGCTGCAAATCCCTCGATCAGGCCGCCAGGCCGGCAAAGCAGCCGATCATTTCTTCCAAGAAATCGGCCCTAGCGCACAACTATTAAAAACCGCGACGGTCATAACCGCGCGGAAGTCGCGCATGACCTCCGTTTGACCCTAGACTGCATTTCTATCAATGGGGGAGAGCCTGTCCTTTCCCCGGCGTGATGCACCACCTAAGCCACCCCCTAATAATCAGAGTGGCCTGATGATTCGGACACAGCACATGGAAGTAGTATCTACGGCGCCTTCGCCTGGCCCGGTAACGGGGTTCGCACGTTGCCGGAATATTCAGCAAGGCCCTGTTTTCATCATTGCATCCGGTAGTTCGGCAAAGGACTTCCCCATCGAAACCTTTGCGAACATCCCGATGATCACCATGAACGGGGCCATCTCGATGTTCCGCGGGACCGGCATACGGCCTTTTTTTTATGCCTGCACCGACACCAGCTTTTCCCTCCAGCAACCCGAACTCTTCGCCCAGGCGATGGCTATCAGTCAGCGCGTGGCGCTCTGGGAAGAACATGCCCGGACGATTCCGATCCAGCCTCATGGCGAGCTGTTTCTGCTGAAGAAGGCGCCACGACAAACCTGGAAGGAGCGGTTGCTCAGGAGCAACCGCGACCTGGTTCGCCCTCCCCTCCTCTCGGGCAACAGGAGCCGGACCATCGGCTTCAGCAAGAATCTCGAGCTGGGTTTCTTCGATGCCCGTACTGTGGCCTATCTGGCGCTGCAACTCGCCTATCACGCCGGCTTCGATACGGCGATCCTGGTGGGCGTCGACCTGAGTCCTGCCCAGGGGCGTTTTTATGAAACGCCAGACACCTTCAAGTCGCCCTGCGGCCTGGACCAGCACCTGCAATCGCGGATCCTGCCGTCCTTGAAGCTGATGTCGGACAAGGTCATGGGTAAGGACTTCTCGGTGTACAACCTGTCCCCCACGTCGCGTATTCCCACGTCGATCATTCCCAACATCAGCCTCGACGAACTCGGCAAACTGATTAACCGCTGAGTTGTTGCAGGTGAACAGACGGGCTATATCCGCCCACAAAAAAAACCGCGCTAGGCGCGGTTTTTTCGTAAGCCAGGATCAGCCGTTATTCGGGCAATGCATAAGCGATCACATAGTCCCCACGGTCCGGCGACTGACGCGCTCCACCCGCGGTCAGCAGGATGTACTGCCGGCCGGTCTTCGGCGAAACGTAGGTCATGGGCCCCGACTGGCTACCCACCGGCAGGCGGGCTTTCCAGATTTCGTTACCGTTGCCGGTATCGAAGGCACGCAGGTAGAAGTCCTGGGTGCCCGCGAAGAACAGCAGGCCGGACTGGGTCGCCAGGGATGCGCCCAGGGTCGGCATGCCGATCGGGATTGGCATGTGCATGCGAATGCCCAGGGGACCGGTGTCCTGCACGGTACCGACCGGCACCTGCCACACCAGCTTCTTGGTTTTCAGGTCGATGGCCGACATGGTGCCGAACGGCGGCTTCTGGCACGGAATACCGGCAGGCGAGAGGAAACGCTGGCGCATCGCCCCGAACGGCGTGCCGTCCTGGGGCACTACGCCCATTTCGATGCCGCTGGCCCCGGCCGCGATCTTCGCGCGCGGGATCATGTAGTTGGCCAGGCCCAGGCGCATGTCGTTGACGAACATATAGTTGCTGTTCGGGTCCACCGACACGCTGCCCCAGTTCATGCCACCCAGGGAGCCCGGGAACTGCAAGGCGTGATCCATGCCCGGCGGGGTGTAGACGCCTTCATGACGCATGCCCTTGAACTGGATACGGCACATCAACTGGTCGAACGGCGTGGCACCCCACATGTCCGATTCGGTGAGGGTCTGGTTGCCGATCGACGGCATCTCTACCGAGAACGGTTGGGTTGGCGAGTAGCGTTCGCCGGGCATATTGCCCTGTGGCACCGGACGTTCTTCCACCCGGGCGATAGGCACGCCGGTTTCGCGGTTGAGCAGGAAGATCTCACCCTGCTTAGTGACCTGCGCCAGCGCCGGCTGTACCCCGCCCTTGTCGTCCGGCACGTCGTACAGCAGCGGCTGCGCCGGCAGGTCGAAGTCCCACAGGTCGTGGTGGGTGGTCTGGAAGTGCCAGCGCACCTGACCGCTCTTCACGTCCAGGGCGACGATGGAGGAACTCCATTTGTCGTCGAGTTCCGTGCGCTGGCCAGCGAAGAAGTCTGGCGTGGCGTTACCGGTCGGCAGATAGACCAGACCGAGCTTGGCGTCATAGGACATGGCCGACCAGACGTTCGGTGTACCGCGGGTGTAGGTCTCGCCCGCCGGTGGACGCTTGGTGGTATTCGGATTGCCCGGATCCCAGGCCCACACCAGTTCGCCGCTGCGCACGTCGAAGGCGCGGACCACGCCCGGTGGCTCGCCGATGGAATAGTTGTCCGCTACCCGGCCACCGACGATGACTACATTGCCGGCCACCAGCGGAGTCGAGGTCTGCTGGTAGTAGCCAGGCTTCACTTCGCCCATGTCGGTTTTCAGGTCGACCGTGCCTTTGTCGCCGAAGTCTTCGCACGGCTTGCCGGTTTCTGCGTTGATCGCGATCAGACGCGCATCGCCAGTCGGCAGGAACAAACGCTTGGTGCAGGCGGCCGGAGCGGCAGCAGGCTCGGCGGAGGCATCGAAGTAACCCAGGCCGCGGCAACGCTGCCAGTTAGGCGCCGAACCTTGCGGATCGAACTTCCAGCGTTCGGCGCCAGTGTCGGTGTCCAGGGCGAACACCTTGCCGTAGGCGGTGCAGGTATAGACCGTGTCACCGATCTGCAGCGGTGTGTTCTGGTCCTCGGCGCCCGCGCCGGTGCTTTGCGGAATATCGCCGGTGCGGAAAGTCCAGGCCACCTGCAACTGGTCGATGTTGCCCTTGTTGATCTGGTCCAGCGCGGCAAAACGATTGCCGGCGGTGGTGTTGCCCCAATGGGCCCAGTCCTTCTGCTCGGTACCTGGAGCCACAGGCTTGATGGCCGGCTCGCTGCTGGCCTTGACCACATGGGTCGGCACGAACATGTAGGCCAGGGTCGCCACGACGCCAATGCCCAGCACACCCGCCAGGCCATAAGCGCCACGACCGGCGGTCGCGCCCGAAGCACGTACCAGGGTTGGATAGATCAGTGCCACCACCAGGCCGATAACGGCGAAGGTCAGCACCCGCGAAACCAGCGGCCAGTATTCCAGCCCGGCATCCCAGACCGCCCAGATCGCGGTCAGGACCAGCGCCACCCCGTACAGCCAGGCACCGCGTGGGTTACGCCGGGCGATCAGCAGCCCGGAAACGATCATCGCCAGGCCCATCATCAGGAAGAACCAGCTGCCGCCCAGATTGACCAGGTACCCGCCCCCGCCGGCCAGTCCCAGGCCGATCAATGCGATCAGCACACCCAGCGCCCCCAGTAGCCATTTGCTGCCGGTGGCAGCCCCAGAATTATTCATGTCGGAAATGTCTCCCATTCTTTACGTGGCGAGAGAATGTACTAACCAGTTACTTATGACAACTTGTCGCAGGCAATTCGTGGCAAAAAATCTCAGGCGCGCCATTGAGCCTAGCCGTCACAGCACAGCCCGCAGCCAATAGGCCATGCCACGAGCATCGCCCCCAGCGAGCCTGTAACATGCTCGGCCACCGTTGCCCGCGCCGGAGTTCACCTTGTCTGACAGCCGCCCTCCCGTCCTCGACGAAATCGACCGCCAACTGATCGCGGCCTTGCAGATCAATGCCCGCGAAAGCGTGGCCATGCTCGCCAGGCAGTTGGGGATCGCCCGTACCACTGTGACCTCGCGCCTGGCGCGGCTGGAAAAGGCGCGGGTGATTACCGGTTATGGCGTGCGCCTGGGTCAGCGGGTCATTGATGGCGGCTTGCAGGCTTACGTGGGGATCAAGGTCCAGCCGCGCTCCGGCAAGGAAGTACTGCGGCGCCTGAGCGCCATGGCCCAGGTCCAGCAGCTCTGCGCGGTAAGTGGGGAATTCGACTATGTCGCCTGGCTGCGCACCGACTCGCCGGAACAGCTCGACCAGTTGCTCGACCAGATCGGCAGCGTCGACGGCGTGGAAAAGACCACCACCTCGATCATCCTCAGCAGCAAGATCGACCGTGGGCACCCCGTCTGAAGGGTCTGTCCTCGCTGCGACATGCGCGACTCGTCAATCTGCAAAAATAAATCGTCATATTGATTGCTCATCATTCAAAACGACGACACTTTGCGTCTTATTAACGTACGCAACGCTCCCTAGAATGGCTGCCATCTTTTCCTATACTCAGCGCTCTGCTCGAGTCGCCAGCAAGGTCAGCCATGAACAAGAACAATCGCCATCCTGCAGACGGTAAGAAACCCATCACCATTTTCGGCCCGGACTTCCCGTTCGCCTTCGACGACTGGATCGAACACCCGGCCGGCCTGGGCAGCATTCCCGAGGTCAACCATGGCGCCGAAGTGGCGATTGTCGGGGCCGGTATCGCCGGGCTGGTGGCGGCCTACGAGCTGATGAAACTGGGCCTCAAGCCCGTGGTGTATGAAGCCTCGAAAATGGGCGGCCGGCTGCGCTCCCAGGCGTTCGAAGGCGCCGAAGGGATCATCGCCGAGCTGGGCGGCATGCGCTTTCCGGTGTCCTCTACGGCCTTCTATCACTACGTCGACAAGCTGGGTCTGGAGACCAAACCCTTTCCCAACCCGCTGACGCCGGCTTCCGGCAGTACCGTGATCGACCTCGAAGGCCAGACTCACTACGCACAGAAGCTCGCCGACCTGCCGGCGCTGTTCCAGGAAGTGGCCGACGCCTGGGCCGATGCCCTGGAAGACGGTTCGCGCTTCAGCGAAATCCAGCAGGCCATTCGCGAGCGCGACGTGCCGCGCCTCAAGGAACTGTGGAACACCCTGGTACCGCTGTGGGACGACCGCACCTTCTATGACTTCGTCGCCACCTCGAAAGCCTTCGCCAAGCTGTCGTTCCATCACCGCGAAGTGTTCGGCCAGGTCGGCTTCGGCACCGGCGGCTGGGATTCGGACTTCCCCAACTCGATGCTGGAAATCTTCCGCGTGGTAATGACCAACTGCGACGATCACCAGCACCTGGTGGTCGGCGGCGTGGAGCAGGTGCCGCTGGGCATCTGGCGCCATGTGCCGGAGCGCTGCGCCCACTGGCCGCAAGGCACCAGCCTCAGTTCGCTGCACCATGGCGCGCCGCGTCCCGGGGTGAAACGTATCGCCCGGGCCGCCGATGGCCGCTTCAGTGTCACCGACAACTGGGGCGATACCCGCGAATACGCGGCGGTGCTGACCACCTGCCAGAGCTGGCTGCTGACCACCCAGATCGAATGCGAAGAATCGCTGTTCTCGCAGAAGATGTGGATGGCCCTGGACCGTACCCGCTACATGCAGTCGTCGAAGACCTTCGTCATGGTCGACCGGCCGTTCTGGAAGGACAAGGATCCGGAAACCGGTCGCGACCTGATGAGCATGACCCTCACCGACCGCCTGACCCGCGGCACGTACCTTTTTGATAACGGCAAGTTCGACAACGGCGACGACAAGCCGGGGGTCATCTGCCTGTCCTATTCGTGGATGAGCGACGCCCTGAAGATGCTGCCGCACCCAGTGGAAAAACGGGTCAAGCTGGCCCTCGACGCCCTTAAGAAGATCTACCCGAAAGTCGATATCGCCGGGCGCATCATCGGCGACCCGATCACCGTGTCCTGGGAAGCTGATCCGCACTTCCTCGGTGCATTCAAGGGTGCGCTGCCCGGCCACTACCGCTACAACCAGCGCATGTACGCGCACTTCATGCAGGACGACTTGCCCGCCGAACAGCGCGGCATCTTCATCGCCGGCGACGATGTGTCCTGGACCCCGGCCTGGGTCGAGGGCGCGGTCCAGACCTCGCTCAACGCGGTCTGGGGCATCATGAAGCACTTCGGCGGGCAGACCCACGCCGAGAACCCGGGACCGGGCGACGTGTTCCACGAAATCGGCCCCATCGCCCTGGCCGACTGAACCTGTAGCCACCGCGGGCTGCGATCGAGCGCAACACTCATGGCTTTTGAACAGCCCGCGGCAACGGCTACAGTGACAGTCCAGCGCACAGAGGAGTCATCACCATGCGTGTAGCGCTTTATCAATGTGCCCCACAACCGCTGGATGTCGCCGGCAACCTGCAACGCCTGCAGAAAATCGCCGTGGAAGCTTCCGGCGCCGACCTGCTGGTGCTGCCGGAGATGTTCCTCAGCGGCTACAACATCGGCGTAGAGGCGGTGGGCGCGCTGGCCGAGGCCCAGGATGGCCCGTCGGCGCAATACATCGCCAACGTCGCCCAGTCGGCGCGCATCGCGATCCTGTATGGCTACCCGGAGCGCGCCGACGACGGCCAGATCTACAACGCCGTGCAACTGATCGACAGCAACGGCCAGCGCCTGTGCAACTACCGCAAGACTCACCTGTTCGGCGATCTCGACCGCTCGATGTTCAGCGCCGGCCCGGACGATTTCCCCCTGGTGGAACTCAATGGCTGGAAGCTCGGTTTCCTGATCTGCTACGACATCGAGTTCCCGGAGAATGCCAGGCGCCTGGCACTGGCCGGGGCCGAGCTGATTCTGGTGCCCACCGCCAACATGCTGCCCTACGACTTCATCGCCGATGTCACCGTGCGTTCGCGTGCCTTCGAAAACCAATGTTATGTGGCCTACGCCAACTACTGCGGCCACGAAGACGAGATCCACTACTGCGGCCAGAGCAGCATCGCCGCCCCCGACGGCCAGCGGATTGCCCTCGCCGGGCTGGATGAAGCCCTGATAACCGGCACGCTGGACCGCCAGTTGATGCTCGACTCGCGCGCCGCCAATCGCTACTTCCATGACCGGCGCCCGGAGCTTTACGACGACCTGAACAAGCGCTGATCCGGGGTTATCCGCTAGCATGGGCGCTTCACTGTTCTGGAAGTGCTCATGCCCGCGCTGAACCACCCCCTGCCTCATCAGGAAACCCTGGCCAACGGCCTGCGGGTTTCACTGCACCACGTCCCTCGATTGAAGCGCTGCGCGGCGGCCCTGCGGGTCTCGGCCGGCAGTCACGACGTACCGCTGGCCTGGCCCGGGCTGGCGCACTTTCTTGAACACTTGCTGTTTCTCGGCACCGAGCGTTTTCCCGCGGAACAAGGCCTGATGGCCTATGTGCAACGCCACGGCGGCCAGGTGAACGCCAGCACCGGCGAACGCCACACCGACTTTTTCTTCGAACTGCCCCCCGCGGATTTCGCCGCCGGGCTGGAGCGCCTGGCCGACATGCTCGCCCACCCGCGCATGAGCCAGGAAGACCAGATACGCGAGCGCGAAGTGCTGCATGCGGAGTTCATCGCCTGGTCGCGGGATACCGCGGCGCAACGGCAGTTCGCCTTGCTCGACGGCCTGTCGGCGGAACACCCGCTGCGGGCGTTCCATGCCGGCAATCGCTACAGCCTCAACGTGCCGCGCCCGGCGTTTCAGCAGGCGCTGCAGGCCTTCTATCAGGCTCACTACCACAGTGGGCAAATGTCCCTGAGCCTGGCCGGCCCACAGTCGCTGGAAGAATTGAAGGCCCTGGCAGAGCGTTTTGGCGCGGTCCTCGCCATCGCTGAGGCGCAGCCGCAAGACGCCCCAGTACCCTTGCTGACATCTGCGCAGCAGCATTATCAGCAGCTCGAAGGGAACCACCTGAATCTGCTGTTCGCCTGCGAGCAACTGCCCACGGCCGCCCGCGAAGCGCTGGATTTTCTCTGCACCTGGCTGGCCTCCGGCAAACCCGGCGGGCTGCTGGCCACGCTCAAGGAACGCAAGCTGGCCGAGGGGTTGAAGGCCGCGCCGCTGTATCAGTTCGCCAGTCAGGCGCTGCTGCATATCCAGTTCGACTTGACCGAGCAAAGCGCCCAACAGCCGGAGCAGGTGAGTGAGTTGTTCTTCGATTGGCTGGCCTTTTTCAGCAGCCAGGACGACTGGCCAGCATTGCGCGACGAGTACGCCCTGCTGCAACAACGCAAGCGCCAGGTGGCCAGCGCACTGGCGCTGGCAAGACTGAACAACGAGCAGCTGGAACCACAACTGTCCGACCTCGGCGTCACGGCCCTCAAGGCCTTGCTGTCGCAACTTCAAACCCCGCAGGCCGCCAGCAGCGGTATCCACTGGCAACTGCCTGCACCCAATCCGTTCCTGCGCAGCTCGGCGCCAGCCGCCCGGGCCGGCCTGATCCGCGGGCAAACCAGCGCCCACCGTGGCTTGCGGACCTTCGCCCAGGACCGCTTGCGGCAGCGTCGCGAATCCTCGGCGATGACCTTCAGCCAAGCCATCGCCGACGATACCGGCGAAGCCGCCCTGTACTTGCGCTGGCGCCTGCAAAGCCGGTTGCCGCAGGAGCTGCGCAGCCGCTTGCAAAGCCACCTGCACAACCTGCGGGACGACGGACTACAAGCAGGCGTCGAGTTGTCCTTCGGCGTCTCGGGCAACCAGTGTCTGTTGACGCTGAAAGGGCTTCCCGAGCCGATGCCGGCCATGCTCCAACAGGCTCTGCTGGAACTGAGCCAACCCGGCGCGGCGTTCTGGCAAATGTCCCCGGCGGCTCCCACGCCGCTGTTGCCGATCCGCCAATTGCTCCAGGAGCTGCCCGAGCGCTGCCTGGACATACCCGCCTCCCAGGCGCCGCATCCACTGGATGAACAAGGCTGGCAAACGCTGTGGGAGGACGCCCGCTGGGACGGCCTTGCCATCGGCCTGGGCCATGCTCAAGGTGCGATCGGTGCGGTATTGGGCAAAGCTCCCGGGACCGCCGACAGCCAGCTTTCAGCCCCGCCCTCGATAGCCGCGCAGCAGCACTGGCATGAGCTCGCAACCGGCTCCGGCGAGCAGGCCCTGCTGCTGTTCTGCCCGGCACCGGGAAGCACCCTTCAGCAGGAAGCCCGCTGGCGGCTGCTGGGGCAACTTGGCCAGATGCCGTTCTATCAGCGCCTGCGGGTCGAGTTGCAACTGGGTTATGCGGTGTTCAGCGGCGTGCGGCAGATCAACGGCCAGACCGGGCTGCTGTTCGGCGTGCAATCGCCCAGCGCTTCGCTGAGCGAGATCCTCGAACATATCCGGGCGTTCCTGGCGCAGTTGCCTAAGTTGATCGAGGCACTGGATGACGCCTCCCTGGACGACCTCAAAGCTAACCTCGCCGCCCAGTTCGATGCCCGTGCATTGCCCGTGGCGCAACTGGCCGAGCTGCTCTGGCAGGGGCGACTGGCCGGCCATCCGTCGGATTACCTGGAGCAATTGCAACAGGAGATGATGGCGGCGACCCGGCCACAGCTGTTGCTCGCAGCCGAACAGTTGCAGCAGGCGCAAGGCGGCTGGCGCTGCCTGGCAAGCGGTGCCTGTCCGGGCGAACCCTGGCAAGCGGGAAAATGATCGTTACCCTGGCTGCAACGAGCTTTCTTCAACAAATACGGTCATTCCCCAGGGGGAATTTAGTAAGATAGCCCCCTAAGCATCTGAACATCTCCGGTTGGAGGTGGACTATATGTATAGATCTCAACCGTCCCACCCACCTGAAGGAGCACCTCTATGTCCTGGTCCAAACCTGCTTACACCGACCTGCGTATCGGCTTTGAAGTCACCATGTACTTCGCCAGCCGTTGATTGCTTGCGCAGTGCAACGCCTCGGCTCGCCGGGGCGTTTTTATTTTCAGCTTTAACCTGATGGAGCGGCCATGTTTGTCCAGATTCTAGGTTCCGCCGCCGGTGGCGGTTTTCCGCAGTGGAACTGCAACTGCGCGAACTGCGCGGGCTTTCGCGACGGCAGCCTGCGGGCAAAGGCTCGCACCCAATCGTCCATCGCCATTTCCGATGACGGCGTGAACTGGGTCCTGTGCAACGCCTCGCCGGACATCCGCGCCCAGCTCCAGAGCTTCGCCCCGATGCAACCGGGCCGCGCCCTGCGCGACACCGGGATCAGCGCGATCATCCTGATGGACAGCCAGATCGACCACACCACCGGCCTGCTCAGCCTGCGCGAAGGCTGCCCG
The DNA here is from genome assembly GCF_003184125.1 of Pseudomonas sp. RW409. Taxonomy (NCBI): domain Bacteria; kingdom Pseudomonadati; phylum Pseudomonadota; class Gammaproteobacteria; order Pseudomonadales; family Pseudomonadaceae; genus Pseudomonas; species Pseudomonas sp. RW409. The sequence continues at coordinate 209,621 of NZ_QHHP01000007.1, forward strand.
CATCAGGTCTGGTGCACCGACATGGTCCATGAAGACCTCAGCAGCGGTTTCCCGCTGTTCACCATGCTCACCCACTGGAACGGCGGGCTGAGCTGGAACCGCATCGAACTCGACCAGAGCTTCACCATCCCGGCCTGCCCGAACCTGCGCTTCAGCCCGCTGCCATTGCGCAGCGCCGCGCCGCCCTATTCGCCCCATCGCTTCGACCCGCACCCGGGCGATAACATCGGCCTGATCGTCGAAGACCTGCGTACCGGCGGCAAATTGTTCTACGCCCCTGGACTGGGCAAGGTCGATGCAGCGCTGCTGGAAATCATGAACGGCAGCGACTGCCTGCTGGTGGACGGCACCCTGTGGGAAGACGACGAGATGCAGCGCCGCGGCGTCGGCACCCGGACCGGGCGGGAAATGGGCCACCTGGCGCAGAACGGCCCCGGCGGCATGCTGGAAGTGCTGGAGCAACTGCCGGAGCAGCGCAAGATTCTTATCCACATCAACAACACCAACCCGATCCTCGACGAGGATTCCGCCGAACGTGCGGAGCTGGCGCGGCGTAACGTTGAAGTGGCTTACGACGGCATGAGTATCGAGCTGTAACCACAGGAGCTATTACGGGCAAGTCGGATCGCCGCCCGCTCGCTCCTACAGGTAGCGCTGTCCGTAGGAGCGAGGCTTGCCCGCGATGAGGCCAGATCAGGCAACACTATCCACGGTTGTTCCCCGGAGAACCGCAATGACTGACACAGCAATGTCCCCCGCCGAATTCGAGCAGGCCCTGCGGGCCAAGGGCGCCTACTACCACATCCACCATCCGTACCATGTGGCGATGTACGAAGGCCGGGCGACCCGCGAGCAGATCCAGGGCTGGGTCGCCAACCGCTTCTACTACCAGGTGAACATCCCGCTCAAGGACGCGGCGATCCTCGCCAACTGCCCGGACCGGGAAATTCGTCGCGAGTGGATTCAGCGCCTGTTGGACCACGACGGCGCCCCCGGCGAAGACGGTGGCATCGAGGCCTGGTTGCGCCTGGGGCAAGCGGTCGGTCTCGATCCGGACCAACTGCGCTCGCAAGAACTGGTGCTGCCGGGCGTGCGTTTCGCCGTCGACGCCTACGTCAACTTCGCCCGCCGCGCCAGCTGGCAGGAAGCCGCCAGCAGCTCGCTGACCGAGCTGTTCGCACCGCAGATCCATCAGTCGCGTCTCGACAGCTGGCCCCAGCATTACCCGTGGATCGACCCGGCCGGCTATGAATACTTCCGCACGCGCCTGGGCCAGGCGCGGCGCGATGTCGAACACGGCCTGGCGATCACCCTGCAGCACTACACCACCCGCGCCGGCCAGGAGCGCATGCTGGAAATTCTCCAGTTCAAACTGGACATCCTTTGGAGCATGCTCGACGCCATGAGCATGGCCTATGAACTCAATCGCCCGCCGTACCACAGCGTCACCGCACAACGGGTCTGGCATAAAGGAATCACCCTATGAGCTTCGATCGCAGCAAGACCCCGACCTGGCGCCCCGGCTACCGCTTCCAGTACGAACCGGCGCAGAAGGGCCATGTACTGCTCTACCCTGAAGGCATGATCAAGCTCAACGAGAGCGCCGCGCTGATCGGCGGGTTGATCGACGGCGAACGGGATGTCGCGGCGATCATCCAGGCACTGGAAGTCCAGTTCCCCGACGTGCCCGAACTCGGTGACGACATCGAGCAATTCATGGAGGTCGCCCGTGCACAGCACTGGATCGAACTTGGCTGATTCGCCAGCGCCGATACCGCCCAAGCCGGAAGTCGGCCTGCCGCTGTGGCTGCTGGCCGAGCTGACGTACCGCTGCCCGCTGCAATGCCCGTACTGCTCCAACCCGCTGGATTTCGCCGAGCAGGGCAAGGAGCTGAGCACCGAGCAGTGGCTCAAGGTGTTTCGCGAAGCCCGGGAAATGGGCGCCGCGCAGTTGGGCTTTTCCGGTGGCGAGCCACTGGTGCGCCAGGACCTCGCCGAACTGATCGGCGAGGCGCGCAAGCTGGGGTTCTATACCAACCTGATCACCTCCGGCATTGGCCTGACCGAGCAGAAGATCAGCGACTTCAAGAAGGCCGGGCTCGACCATATCCAGATCAGTTTCCAGGCCAGCGACGAGCAGGTGAACAACCTGCTGGCCGGCTCGAAAAAAGCCTTCGCCCAGAAGCTGGAAATGGCCCGAGCGGTGAAGGCCCACGGCTACCCGATGGTGCTGAACTTCGTCACCCATCGACACAACATCGACCGGATCGACCGCATCATCGAGCTGTGCATCGCCCTGGAAGCCGACTTCGTCGAGCTCGCCACCTGCCAGTTCTACGGCTGGGCCCAGCTCAACCGCGTCGGCCTGTTGCCGACCAAGGAACAACTGGTCCGTGCCGAACGCATCACCAACGAATACCGCGCCAGGCTGGAAGCCGAAGGGCATCCGTGCAAACTGATTTTCGTCACCCCGGATTATTACGAGGAACGCCCGAAAGCCTGCATGAACGGCTGGGGCAGCATCTTCCTCACGGTCACCCCGGACGGCACCGCCCTGCCCTGCCACGGCGCCCGGCAGATGCCCGTGCAGTTCCCCAATGTGCGCGACCACAGCATGCAACACATCTGGTACGACTCCTTTGGCTTCAACCGCTTCCGCGGCTACGACTGGATGCCCGAGCCGTGCCGCTCCTGCGATGAAAAGGAAAAGGACTTCGGCGGCTGCCGCTGCCAGGCCTTCATGCTCACGGGCGATGCCAGCAATGCCGACCCGGTGTGCAGCAAGTCGCCCCATCACGGAGTGATCCTCAAGGCCCGCGAAGAAGCCGAGCACGCCACCCAGACCATCGAGCAACTGGCCTTCCGTAATGAACGAAACTCGCGCCTCATCGCCAAAGGCTGAATCCTTCAGCGCCGCCCAAGCCGTCGCCGCCGGCATCGATTTCGCCGAACTGCGGCTCGGCGCCAACGGCCTGTTCTGGAACGAATACCGTCCCGAAGATGCCGCCTGCCGGATCTGGCACTGGCGCGACAACCAGGCCCGCTGCCTGACGCCGCAAGGTTTCAGCGTGCGCAGCCGGGTCTACGAATATGGCGGCGGCGCCTTTTGCCTGAGCGATGACGGGCTGGTGTTCGTCAACGAAGCGGATCAGCAGCTCTACCGACAGTCGCTGCAAGGCGAAACGCCGATAGCCCTGACCTCCGGCGAGTGCCGTTATGGCGACCTGCAGTTCGCCGCCGGCCAGGTGCTGGCAGTGGAAGAACACAACAACCAGCATCGCCTGGTAGCCATCGACTCCGATAACGGCAAACGCCAACTGCTGGCCGAAGGGGCGGATTTCTATGCCGCTCCCACCTTGAGCCCGGACGGTCAGCACCTGGCCTGGATCGAATGGGACCGACCGCATCAGCCCTGGACCTCGACCCGCCTGATGGTCGCCGCGCGCCTGGCCAATGGCCGTTGGGATGACCCACAGTGCCTGACTGGCGACGGTGCAGAAGAGTCGCTGCAACAACCACGCTTCGATGAAGCTGGCCGCCTGTATTGCCTGACCGACCGCGCCGGGTTCTGGCAACCCTGGGGCGAAACGCCCAACGGTCTGCAGGCGCTGCCCTGCGCCGCCGCCGATCACGCCCCGGCCCCCTGGCAATTGGGCGGCTGCACCTGGCTGCCGCTGGGTGGCGACAGCTGGCTGGGCACCTGGACGCAAGGCGGCTTCGGCCGCCTGGGGCTGCGCCTGGCCGAGGGTTCACTGCAGGACTTCAGCGGCGGCTACAGTCGCTTCCGCAACCTGGCGCTGGATGAGCGGTTTATCTATTGCGTCGCGGCTTCACCTGTCAGCCCGTCTGCGGTGGTCGCCATCGATCGTCAGTCGCAGCGGGTCTCAGTCCTGGCAGGCGGCGTGGCGCCGCTGCCGCCCGAGCAGATCAGCCGTCCGCAAACCCTGCGCTATCCCAGCGGCCAGGGCGAGGCCCACGGCTTTTTCTACCCGGCCATGAGCGATGACGACCGGCCGCCGCTGGTGGTGTTCATCCACGGCGGCCCGACCTCGGCCTGTTACCCGATACTCGACCCGCGCATCCAGTACTGGGCGCAACGGGGCTTCGCCGTGGCCGACCTGAACTACCGCGGCAGCAGCGGTTATGGCCGCGAGTACCGGCAAGCCCTGCACCTGAGCTGGGGCGAGGTGGATGTGCAGGACGCTTGTGCGGTGGTCGCCTATCTGGCCCGACAAGGCCTGATCGATGGTGACCGGGCGTTCATCCGCGGTGGCAGTGCCGGCGGCTACACCACCCTTTGCGCGCTGGCCTTTGCCGATGTGTTCCGTGCCGGCGCCAGCCTGTATGGCGTCAGCGACCCGGTCGCCCTGGGGCGAGCCACCCACAAGTTCGAAGGCGACTACCTGGACTGGCTGATCGGCGACCCCGAACAGGATGCCGAACGCTACAAGGCCCGCACCCCGCTGTTGCATGCCGGCAATATCCGCGTACCGGTGGTTTTCTTCCAGGGCGAACTCGACGCCGTGGTGGTGCCCCAACAGACCCGGGACATGCTCAAGGCCTTGCAGGACAACGGCATTGCGGCCGAAGCGCACTATTACCCGGATGAACGCCATGGCTTTCGCAAGGCCGCCAATCAGGCCCACGCCCTGGAACAGGAATGGCTGTTTTATCGACGGGTAATGGAGTTGACGGGCACACCGCAGTAGTCGGCGCCCAAGGGGACAAGCCTGCTCCTGTGCAGGAGCAGGCGCCAGGCTCAGCGCTTGGCGATGATGTACACCGCATGCACGATGCCCGGGATGTAGCCGCACAGGGTCAGCAGGATATTCAGCCAGAACGCACCGCCAAACCCCACCTGCAGGAACACTCCCAATGGCGGCAACAGAATGGCGATGATGATGCGGATAAAGTCCATGGGGCAGCTCCTGATAGAAATCGACTCGTACGAGCCTCACAGCTAATCGACCCATGGCGTTTGGCAGGGTTCAGTCGATTCTGGCCAAGGGCCAGTTTTATCCTCAGGCGGCCGGTGTTTCAGTACCGGCTCACGCCAGTATCTCAAGGCCATGTTTCTGCACGATGCTCAGCAGCTTGAGCGCCATCCCGCTTGGGTGTTTCTCGCCGGACTCCCACTGTTTCACCGTGGACGCGCTGGTGTTCAGGTAACGGGCAAAGACCGGCTGGCTGACATTGCTCCGCTCGCGCAGCAGCTTGATCTGCTCCGCGGGAATGCTCGCCGGCACTGGCGCGATACAGGCCTCATCGAACTGGCGCATGGTGGTTTTGCCAATGGCGCCGATGGCGTGCAGGGCACTGGCCGACTCGTGTATCGATCCAAGGGCTTCAGTCTTGAATGGCTTGCTCATGTCTGATCTCCACAAACGCTTTCATCTCGAGTAGCTGCTGGATCTGCCAGCCATCCAGCCCTTCGTAAGCCTTGGCCAGCGCACGGAACGCCTGCAGCTCCTGGTGGCTGATATTGCTCTGGTCCTGCTTGGCGAACAGGAACTGGAACACCCAGTAGCGTCGGCCCCTGGCCAGGACGATCGAACGATGGCGGTTGGCGTTCAGGCGTTTTTTCCAGACCCCACCACCGAGGTCATCAGCCTGGCCACGGCATAACTCGCTGAATGCGGCCAACAGCTCATTGTCATGAATCAAGGCCTTTTTCGCCGCGACAGCAAAACCTTTGGTTTTGAACAACCGGATGGTCATGGCTTCCTTTCCCAAAAACATACCACTCAGTGGTATATAGGTTCAACCCAAGCTGCCCGGTGGTCTTTCATCCCATGCAGCCCCCACCGTCCTGGCGGATGAGCCTAAGGAACCCTCTCTGGATGATGGCCTTCAAGACTTGCTAGTGGTTTTGCAAAAGCCCGAGACAAAAAAACGCCCCGTGCGAAAAATCGGACACGGGGCGATGCGTTATACCGCGAGACGGTTCAGGAATTCTGTCAGGGCAAGATCGGGTATGGCGGGCCCAGGGCTGGCTTTAAACCACCAGCCCCTTGCGGCATTGCAACTGCGCTGTGCGTACTCGCGAAAAGGCCCGCGCCAGACGCAGCAGCATTTCGTCGATATTCGCCTTGCTCACCGTCAGCGCCGGGGTAAACCGCAGGCAGTCCGGCTGTGTCGCGGCCAGCAACAGACCTTCGTAGCGGGCCGCCTTGACCACGGCCTCGGCCGAGTCGTCGGCCAGGCTCAGCCCCCAGAACAAGCCCTGCCCGCGCAATTTTCCCTGGGCATAACGGTTAGCCAGGCGGGCCAGCCCTTCGCGCAAATACTGGCCGTTGTCCCGCACATGCTCGAGAAAGCTGTTGTCCAGCACGCTATCGAGCACCGCCATGCCCGCCGCGGTCATCAGGGCATTGCCGTGATGGGTGCCATTCAGCTCTCCCACCTCGAAGCAGCAGGCCTTGCCACGCGCCAGCAAGGCCGCCAAGGGCACGCCGCCGCCAAGGCCTTTGCCCAGGGCAACGATGTCGGCGCGCACGCCATAGACCTGTTCAGCCAGCAAGGTGCCGCAGCGGCCGATGCCGGTCTGCACTTCATCCAGGATCAACAGAATGCCCAGCTCGCGACACAGCCGCTCGACACCCTTGAGGTAATGCTCGGTCGCCGGAATCACCCCGGCCTCGCCCTGGATCGGCTCAAGCATGATCGCCACGGTCTGCGCGTCCACCGCAGCATGCAACGCCGGCAGATCGTTGAAGGGAACATGGCTGAAACCCGCCAGCTGTGGCTCGAAGCGATTGGCGATGTTGCTGCTGGCCGACGCCGACATTGCCGCAAAGCTACGACCGTGACAGCTACCGCTGGCGGTGATGATCTTAGAGGCGCCACCGCGATGCAGCTGGCCCCATTTGCGGGCCAGCTTGATCGCCGCCTCGCAGGCTTCGCTGCCACTGCTCAACAGATAGGCCTGGTCGCTACCGGTACTGCGGCACAAGCGTTCGCTGAGGTTGAGCATGCCACGGTTGTAAAAGCCCGAGCCGGGGTTGATCAGCGACTGGGCCTGGGCCGTCAGCGCCTTGACCAGCGCCGAGGGGCTATGGCCAAGGCTGTTGGCGGCGTTGCCCTGGACGAAGTCGAGATAGGCGCGATCATCGCTGTCCCACAGCCATGAGCCCTGGCCACGGACAAATACTGGATGGGGTCGCTGGACACTGGGCATCAGGCACTCACTGGAAAGGTTGTCGCTCATCGGCGACAGGTAGGGCTCGGCCGTCAGGTCATCGAGGCTTGGCTGAGGGCGACGCAGGCTGAACAGGTTCATGCGCTCAACCCTTCCAGCGGCAGGCCCAGCAGGCGCGAAGACCAATCCTCGACCAGGCCGATGCGCATGCGCTTGATCGCGATGTCGCGCCAACGCGACGCCAGTGCCGGACAGTCCACCAGTTTCTTCAAGCCCGCATGCTCCAGAGGTTCTCGATAAAAACAGCGCAGGGCCCAGGCCACGGTCAGCCCCGGATAACTGCGCTGGATCAACTCGAAAGGCTGATCGGCACTGACAAAGCCGGGTTTGAGCACCCGGTAGAACCAGCCGCAGCGACCATTGTTTTGCGCCAATTGTGGCAGCTCGGGGATGCCCCAGCGGTGGCTCAGGCGATAACAGGGCGAGCGTGGCTGGCTGACCTGCAGCAGCGCGCCGCCCCAGCGAAACATATCGCCCAGGCAGACCTGCTCTTCGCTCAGGCCGTGGGTGGACAGGTTTTCGCCAAAGGCCGGGGCGCACCAGTCGATCTGTGGATAACGCTTGCGCCAGTAGCGGTAGTGCTCGGCGGGATAATGGTGCAGCGCCCGCTCCGGGCCGGTATGAAACCGCGGGTCGCCGTGTTCGTCGCTGCCCAGGCCCTGCGGCCATAACCAGAGTCGGTTTGCAACCGGACGTTTGTCCGTATCACTGATCAAACCCTGTCCGAGGTTTTTTGCCTTGCCTATGTAAACACCATCCACGTAAACGGTATTCATCGCGCCTTCTGGCCCTGTAAGCCCTGTGAATAGGGGTTAGACTAGGCTTCTGTGGCCTATCGGGCCATTTCGATTTTCCAGCTTTTTCGATAAGCAGAACTTATGGATTTTAAACAACTGCGTTATTTCGTCGCGGTGTATGAAGAAGGTCACGTGGGACGCGCCGCCGAGCGCCTGTCGATCTCCCAACCCGCGCTCTCGCAACAGATCCGTCAGCTGGAACAGAACCTCGACGTCAGCCTGTTCGAACGCAGCAGCAAGCGCCTGTTACCGACCCTGGCGGCCCATACCCTGTACAACCATGCCCTGCCCTTGCTCGACGGCTTGCAGCGAGCTCGCGAAGCCCTGGGCAACTTCAAGGGCCAAGCCCTGCGCACATTGGCAATCGGCGTACTGCAAACCGTGCACAGCAGCCTGGTGCCACAGATGCTCGAACGAGTGCGCAAGGCCCAGCCGCATCTGGTGGTGCAGATCTATGAACTGACCGGCCTGGAAATCGAACGGCGCCTGCTCAATGGCTCATTGGATATCGGCATCAGTTATCTGCCGCCGCGCCAACCGGGACTACACGGTGTGCAACTCTACGAAGATGAGTTGACCCTGGTGATTCCTGCCGAACATCCCCTGCGCGAATTCAAGAAAGTCTCCATGAGCCAGGCCGCGGAGCTGCCCATGCTGTTGCTGGGCGAGGAGTTCCAGATACGCCAGATCTGGCAGGCGCAACTGGCCAACCTCGGGCGCCGGCCACAGGTGCAGGCGGAACTGAACAATATGGCGGGGATTCTCGACAGCCTGCCCAACACCCGCCTGGCCACGGTCCTGCCGGGGCGCTCGCGTCAGACCCACAGCCATACGGACCTGCTATGGAAACCGCTGAGCGAACCGAGGGTGCCGTTGAAAGTGGGGCTGGTATGTCGTGATGTGCAGCGTCAACAGGCAACCCTGGCGTTGCTGCGAACCTTGCTGGAAGAAGAAATGAGCGGCCCGGCGACGCTGGAAGGGCTTGGTTGAACAAGCGCAGATAAAAAACGCGGGCAAAAGAAAACCCCGCCGAAGCGGGGCTTTGCAGACTGTTTCCCTGACATCCTTTTCACTCCACCATCCTGGCGGAATCCTACGTGTCCGTGTTATTGCTTTGCGCTTCCTGCGCGACGTCCATGTGAAGTAGATTAGCTCTGGATCCAATCTGCCGATATGGGTGATTAGCAGCACGTCATGTAAGAGAAAGCTTACATGACGCGCACATACTCAGAACTGCGCCGCATCCAGCAGGAACAGTGATTCGCTACCCGCCTTCACCGATGCGCTCAGCGAGTGAATACGCGGCAGCAGCCGGGCGAAGTAGAAGCGCGCGGTACCCAGCTTGCTGGCGTAGAAATCGTCTTGCGACTCCTTGCCCAGGGCCGCTTTGGCCATCAATGCCCACATATAGGCGTACGCCGTGTATCCGAATGCTTGCAGGTATTCGACCGAGGCCGCGCCGATTTCGTTCGGATTGCTCTTGGCCCTATCCAGCAGCCAGGCAGTCAGCTCGTCCAGGTTATCCAACGCATCGTTCAATGGCTTGGTGAACTCGGCCAGATCGGCGCTGGCGGTTGCGGTGAAATGGCGAATCTCGTCCGCGAACAGCTTGTAGAACGCCCCGCCGCTACCGACGATCTTGCGCCCGACCAGGTCCAGCGCCTGGATGCCGTTGGTGCCTTCATAGATCTGGGTAATGCGCACATCTCGCACCAGCTGTTCCTGGCCCCATTCGCGGATGTAGCCGTGGCCGCCGAAAATCTGCTGGCCGTGAACCGTGGTTTCCAACCCCAGATCGGTGAGGAAAGCCTTGGCCACCGGCGTCAGCAGGGCCACCAGATCTTCCGCGCGCTTACGCACCACAGCGTCTTCGCTGAACTTGGCGGTATCCAGTTGCATCGCCACATAGGTGGAGAACGCGCGGCCGCCTTCGTTCGCGGCTTTCATGGTCAGCAGCATGCGCCGCACGTCGGGGTGCACGATGATCGGGTCGGCGACCTTGTCCTTGGCTTGCGGGCCGGTCGGCGAGCGGCTTTGCAGGCGATCACGGGCGTATTCCACGGCGTTCTGGTAGGAACGCTCGCCCGAGGCCAGGCCCTGGATACCGACACCCAGACGCTCGTAGTTCATCATGGTGAACATCGCCGCCAGGCCTTTGTTCGCCTCGCCGACAATGTAGCCGACGGCTTCGTCGAAGTTCATCACACAGGTGGCCGAAGCCTGGATGCCCATCTTGTGTTCGATCGAACCGCAGTTGGCCGGGTTGCGCGCACCCAGGCTGCCGTCGGCGTTGACCAGGAACTTCGGCACCAGGAACAGCGAAATGCCTTTCGGCCCCGCTGGCGCATCCGGCAGCTTGGCCAGCACCAGGTGAATGATGTTCTCGGTCAGGTCGTGCTCACCGCCGGTGATGAAGATCTTGGTGCCGCTGACCTTGTAGGAGCCGTCGGCCTGCGGTTCGGCCTTGGTGCGGATGATGCCCAGGTCGGTGCCAGCATGGGGCTCGGTGAGGCACATGGAGCCGGCCCAAACGCCCGCATACATGTTCGGCAGGTAGGCCGCCTTCAATTCTTCGCTGGCGTGGGCGTTGATCGACAGGCAGGCGCCCGCGGTCAGCATCGGGTACAGGCCGAACGACAGGCTGGCCGAGTTGACCATTTCCTCGACCTGGGCCGATACCGCCTTGGGCATTCCCATGCCGCCGTAGGTCGGATCGCCGCCGACGCCAACCCAGCCGCCTTCGGCATAAGTCTGGTAGGCCTGTGGAAAACCTGCGGGCGTGGTGACCGCGCCGTCGCTCCAGTGGCAGCCCTCTTCATCCGCGCCGCGGCTCAGCGGGGCGATACTCTTGCCGGTGACTTTGCCGGCTTCCTCAAGAATCGCTTCGACGGTTTCGGCGTCGACGGTGTCGGCCAGAGCAGGCAGTTCGGCCCAGAGTTTGGCGACCTCGAAAACTTCATTGAGGACGAAGCGCATATCGCGCAGGGGCGCTTTGTAGTCAGCCATGGCAAACCTCGCAAGATCTAAACAAGTGGACCCGAACGGCCCCATTTACGAAAGCTCGAGTGTACCCGAACAACTTTTGCGACACATAGGGTCAACTAGTGACTTTTATGTAATTTTTAGTCACAACAAATCGCAGGCAAACTCATCTCCGCAAAAGCCTGCAGGAGTGGGTTTGCCCGCGATGGACGATTACATGGAAACCTAGAACGCAAACAGCTCCGCCGGCAGCTTCATCAGGCAATCACTGCCCGCCTCGATCGCTGCTTGATGGGACGCCGTGCGCGGCAGCAGGCGCTTGAAGTAGAACTCGCAGGTCGCCAGCTTGGCCTGGCAATAATCGGCATCCTCTTCACCAGCATCGAGCCGGGCCTGGGCCACCAGCGCCATGCGCAGCCACAGATAGGCGAGGATGATGTAACCGCTGTACATCAAGTAATCCAGCGCCGCGGCCCCGACCTCATCGGGGTTCTTCATCGCCGCCATCCCGACCTTGGTGGTCAGCGCGCCCCACTGCTGGTTGAGCCCATTGAGCTGCGCCACATGCCCCTTGAGCTGTGGATGCTCGGCATTGGCCGCACAGAACTTATGGACGATCTTGGTGAAGCCCATCAGCAGCTTGCCCTGGCTGCCGAGCACCTTGCGCCCCAGCAGATCCAGGGCCTGGATACCGTTGGTGCCTTCATAGATCGGGGCGATGCGACAATCGCGCACCAGTTGCTCCATGCCCCATTCGCGGATGAAGCCATGCCCGCCAAACACCTGCATGCCGTGGTTGGTCACTTCCAGCCCGGTTTCGGTCATGAAGGCCTTGCAGATCGGCGTCAGGAAGGCTAACAGGTTCTCGGCATCCTGGCGCTGGGTCTCATCGGCGGCCAGGTGCGCCACGTCCAGCAACTGCGCGGTGAAATAGGCCAGGGCACGATTGCCTTCGTTGAAGGCTTTCATGGTCAGCAGCATGCGCCGCACATCGGGGTGGACGATGATCGGGTCGGCGGCCTTGTCCGGCGCCTTCGGCCCGGTCAGGGAGCGCATCTGCAGACGGTCGTTGGCGTATTTGATTGCGCCCTGGAAGCTCGCCTCGCCCAGGCACAGCCCCTGCATCCCGGTACCGAGGCGCGCGTGGTTCATCATGGTGAACATGCAGTTCAGGCCCTTGTTGGCCTCACCGATCAGGAACCCCTTGGCGCCATCGAAGTTCAGCACGCAGGTGGCCGAGGCCTTGATGCCCATCTTGTGCTCGATGGAGCCGCAGCTCACAGCATTGCGCTCGCCCGCCTCGCCGTCGGCGTTGGGCAGGAACTTGGGCACGATGAACAGCGAAATACCCTTGGTGCCCGCCGGCGCATCCGGCAGCTTGGCCAGCACCAAGTGGATGATGTTTTCACTCATGTCGTGCTCGCCGGCCGAGATGAAAATCTTGCTGCCGGAGACCGCATAGCTGCCGTCGGCCTGGGGCACGGCGCGGGTCTTGATGATGCCCAGGTCAGTGCCGCAGTGGGCTTCGGTCAGGCACATGGTGCCGGTCCATTGGCCGGCGGTGAGCTTACTCAGGTAGGTCTGCTTTTGTTCTTCACTGCCGTGGGCATGAATCGCCGACATGGCACCTTGAGTCAGGCCCGGGTACATGCCCCAGGAAGTGTTGCTGGAGCCGACCATCTCGCTGATCACCAACCCCAGTGAATGCGGCAGGCCCTGGCCACCGTAGCTCGGGTCCGCTGCCAGGCCGTGCCAGCCGCCTTCCACATACTGGGCGAAAGCCTGCTTGAAGCCTTTGGGCGTGGTGACCACGCCATTGTCGAAATGGCAGCCTTCTTCGTCGCCGGAGCGGTTCAGCGGTGCCAGTACGTTTTCACAGAACTTCGCCCCTTCGTCGAGGATCGCGGCCACCATGTCCGGGCTGGCATCGCTGGCCCCCAGCGCGGCGTAACTGGAGTGAAAGTCGAAGACGTGGTCGATCAAAAAGCGCATGTCGCGCAGGGGAGCTTTGTACTCGGGCATGGTGGTTTCTCCGGCAGCAGATCGATCCAACCTACTGCCGCTCATCCGACCTGCCAATCACAGTCCAGACGCTGAATGCGCCGCTATCACTCAACCCGCAGCGGTGTCCATGCGCACCGCGCCACGGCGGTTCTGACCAAAGGCCATGACGCAGTTACGCCCTGCCCCCTTGGCGCTGTACAACGCCTGGTCGGCGGACTTGAGCACCTCTTCCGGCGAGCGGTGCTCCATCTGCCGCTCGGCGACACCGATACTGACGGTCACCGACACGCTGGACGCTGCAGCCGCGCCCCGGCGCTGACGCCCCTGCTGGTCGTCCTGGGGGCGGTTCTCCTGATTGCGCAACTGGATGTTGTAGTTGGCGATGGTCTCGCGAATGACCTCCAGGTGCGGCATGCATTCCTCGAGGGTCTTGCCGGCGAACACCACCGCAAACTCCTCGCCGCCATAACGGTAGGCGCGACCGCCGCCACTGACTTTCGACAGCTTGCTGGCGACCAGGCGCAGCACCTGGTCGCCCACGTCGTGGCCGTGGGTGTCGTTGAATTTCTTGAAGTGATCGACATCGCTCATCGCCAGCACATAGTTGCGGCCCAGGCGCTGCATGCGCTCGTTCAAGGCGCGGCGGCCCGGCAAGCCGGTCAGCTCGTCGCGGAACGCCATCTGATACGCCTCGTGGGCAACGGCTGCGGCGATCATCAACATCACCTGGCTGCACATGATGTTCAGGGTAAAGGGCAGGATGAAGGTCTTGGGCAGCATCCAGAACAGGCCCAGCAGCCCCACCAACTGCGCCGCATGCAGCGGGCGCGGGTTGCGCCAGTACTGGATCGCCAGCAACAGGAAGGCGGCGAGAAACACCGGGTACGACAACTGGATCAGGCTCATCCAGGCGCCATGCAGGGCCGGCCAACGGATTTCCGCCAGCCAGGTCAGCAGCGCCTGGGGATAACTCTGCTCCAGGCCGAGCGCCACACTGCCAAAGGCAAGCAATACGGCAAAGCGCGCCACCATGTCCTGGAACAGGTGGGTGCGCTCCTGCCAGGCCGCGAACAGACCGAACAGCAGCGGCAGCAGCAGGCAGACCAAGTGGAACACCACGGCCGCATCCTCGCGCACCTTGCCGTTGTCGCGGTAATAGTCGGTCTGGGTATCGAGCAGGAAATAGGCGATGTACACCGTGACCATCAGGAACAGTTCACGCTGGCGTCGATACACCGCGCAGTAGGCGCCGCCGAGCAACAGCACCAGGGTCGGCAGGACGTTGAACAGCGAGGTGAAGAAGACGTTGAGATCCTTGACGTAGGCGGCCGCAAGCCCCGCAAGCAGGAGTAACAATGACGGAAGAAAATGGCTGAAACGTACAGCAGAAGAACGCGGCAAGGTAAAGCTCCGACGCGGCTAAACAGTTGATGGCACTATGCCTTCGCCTGGCATAGTTAAACAGCACAAATGTGACACATGTCACATTGCCACCTCTGTAACGGCAGGGATCGGCTTCTTCTTAACGTTTTAGTCGGATTATTTTCAGATTCATTCCGCGCACAAAAAAGCCGCTTCTCCCGAAGGAGAAGCGGCTTCTGAATGAACCTCGGTAAGGCTTAGTAAGCCAGGCCGAAATCTTCTTCTTTCATGTCCATCAGGTTGTTGGCACCCGACAGCATGGCCGCAACATGAGTGCGGGTACGTGGCAGGATGCGCTGGAAGTAGAAGCGCGCAGTCTGCAGCTTGGCGGTGTAGAACGCCTCTTCGGTGGTACCGGCAGCCAGCTTCTCGGCAGCCAGGCGCGCCATGTCGGCCCAGAAGTAAGCCAGGCAGGCATAACCGGAGTACATCAGGTAGTCCACGGACGCGGCACCAACTTCTTCACGGTCTTTCATGGCCGCCATGCCGACCTTCATGGTCAGCTCGCCCCATTCCTTGTTCAGCGCAGCCAGCGGTGCGACGAACTCTTTGACCGACTCGTTGCCTTCGTTGCTCTGGCAGAACTTGTGGACGATCTTGGTGAAGCCTTTCAGGGCTTCGCCTTGGGTCATCAGCACTTTACGGCCCAGCAGGTCCAGCGCCTGGATGCCGGTGGTGCCTTCGTACAGCATGGAAATGCGGCTGTCGCGAACGTTCTGCTCCATGCCCCACTCGGCGATGAAGCCGTGGCCACCGTAGATCTGCACACCGTGGTTGGCGGCTTCGAAGCCGACTTCGGTCATGAAGGCTTTGGCGATCGGAGTCATGAAGGCCAGCAGTGCATCGGCTTTCTTCTTCTCTTCTTCATCCACGCCGTATTTGACGATGTCGACCTGCTTGGCGGTGAAGTAGACCATGGCACGGTTGCCTTCGGCGAAAGCCTTCATGGTCAACAGCATGCGACGTACGTCAGGGTGCACGATGATCGGGTCGGCGGCCTTGTCCGGCGCTTTCGGGCCAGTCAGGGAACGCATTTGCAGACGATCGCGAGCGTATTTCAGGCCACCCTGGAAACCGATCTCGGCGTGGGCCAGGCCTTGCAGCGCGGTACCCAGGCGAGCGGTGTTCATGAAGGTGAACATGCAGTTCAGGCCTTTGTTCGCCGGGCCGATCAGGAAACCGGTGGCCGCGTCGAAGTTCATCACGCAGGTGGCGTTGCCGTGGATACCCATCTTGTGTTCCAGGGAACCACAGCTCACGGCGTTGCGCTGGCCGACGGAGCCATCGGCGTTCGGCAGGAACTTCGGCACGATGAACAGCGAGATGCCTTTGGTGCCAGCCGGTGCATCCGGCAGGCGGGCCAGAACGATATGGACGATGTTGTCGGCCATGTCGTGCTCACCGGCCGAGATGAAGATCTTGGTGCCGGTGACTTTGTAGGAACCGTCGGCCTGAGGTTCGGCCTTGGTGCGCAGCATGCCCAGGTCGGTGCCGCAGTGCGGTTCGGTCAGGCACATGGTGCCGGTCCACTCGCCGGATACCAGCTTGGTCAGGTAAGCCTCTTGCTGCTCAGGCGTGCCGTGCTCGGAGATGGTGTTCATCGCGCCATGGGACAGGCCTGGGTACATGCCCCACGACCAGTTGGCTTCGCCGACCATTTCGCTGACAGCCAGGCCCAGGGACTCCGGCAGGCCTTGACCGCCATGCTCGACATCGTGAGCCAGGCTTGGCCAGCCGCCTTCGACGAATTGCTTGTAAGCCTCTTTGAAGCCAGTCGGGGTCTTAACGCCGGATTCGCTCCAGGTGCAGCCTTCCAGGTCACCCACACGGTTCAGAGGGGCCAGTACCTGCTCACAAAACTTCGCGCCTTCCTCGAGGATGGCGTCAACCATGTCTGGAGTAGCGTCCTGGCAAGCCGGCAGGCTCTGATAGTGCGCTTCATAGCCGAGCAGCTCGTCACGAACGAAGCGAATATCACGCAAGGGGGCCTTGTAGTCAGGCATAGCGATAAACCTCTGCTGATGTAACCGGGAATGAACAACCGCGTTGATTTATTGTGGCGGTCAAACAGTTGTTTGAAACATACGTTTACGCCCAAACCTTGTCAAGCACCACGCAAACACCGTTCGTCATCGATCCTCTGCAGGCCTTGCACGCCAAGGCCCACAGCGAATGCCGTGAAATATTCGGAAGCTAAATTGAGTGTAGGAACTGGCAGGCCAGCAAGACGGTAGAAGGGGATGTGCAGGGTGTTCTTGCGCGGGCCACCCTGCCCGCAAAAACGGCCAGGGCTACCGAGGGAGGGTCAAGCGTAGGTGTCGATCAGCGTACCGAGCACTTCATCGGCGGCCTTGGCGACTTTCACGCCCAGCTCCGCCTGGATCTTGCCCATGGACATCTCGACCATGTTGCTGGCCAGGTCCGATTGCTGGCTGCGGTCGACGGATCGTAAGCGCTCGACCTGGACTTCGGAAGACTGGCTGGTGACAGAACGTTCGATGGTCGTGCTGGCGATCTGGCTGGCCGCCTGATCGACACGGTTCTGCCCGGTCTGCACGGTACTCAGGCCGGCGTAGAAAGCGGTATTCCCGGAAATTTCCATGGGAGGACTCGACCCTGCAAGGAATGAACAGCGGCTATTGAAGCAGACGCGCCAGAAAAAGACCCGTCAAAAACACTAATGGCACAGTGCCTTACCATAGGCAAAATCTAGTCAAGCAGGTCCAGTTGCAGATGCTCGGCCACCGCTTCGGCGCTGATCGCCTTCAATCTCGGGACCCGACCCAGACAAGGAGCAGGCAGGCGCTCTGCCAGCGTGGCGAGGTTCTCCTCGAGCCGCGAAGTCTTCGGCTCGATGATGTTGGCCACCCAACCCGCCAGTTGCAAACCGTCCTGGGCAATCGCCTCGGCCGTCAGCAGGGCATGGTTGATACAGCCCAGGCGCACGCCCACCACCAGGATCACCGGCAGACCCAGGGCCATGGCCAGGTCGGACAGATTGTCCTGATCCGCCAGCGGCACTCGCCAGCCGCCGGCCCCTTCGATCAGGGTGAAGTCCGCGCCCTTGGCCAGCACCAGGCGCATCGGCGCCAGCAAGGCCTGCACAGTCAACGCCACGCCAGCCTCGCGGGCCGCCAGATGGGGAGCGATGGCCGGTTCGAAGGCCAGTGGATTGACTTCATCGTAGGTCAGCGGCAACGAGCACTCGGCCAGCAAGGCCAGCGCATCGGCGTTACGCAGCCCCTTGGGGGTCAGCTCGCAGCCCGAAGCCACCGGCTTCCCGGCCGCCGTGCTCAGCCCCGAGAGCCGCGCAGCATGCAGCAAGCCGGCGGCGACGGTGGTCTTGCCAACATCGGTGTCTGTTCCGGTAACGAAATAGGCTCGGCTCATAGCGGCTTCTCCAATACGGCGTAGACCACCTGGTAGGTCGCGGGCAATCCCTGCGCTTGACGGAACTGTTCGTAGGCGTCGATCAGGCCCTTGATCCGCGCCCGCCCTGTCAGCCCGCCGGGCCGTCCAGGGTTGAGGTTGTGCGCTCCCAGGGCCTTCAGCTCATGGGTCAGACTGCGCACATCCGGGTAGTGCAGCACATGCGGACGGGTTTCCAGGCTCAGCACCTGCAAGCCACTCACCGCACACAGCTGTTGATACGTGCTGAACTCACGGAAGCGGTTGACATGCACCATGCCGTCGACCTGACGCCAACTGTCGCGCAATTCGTACAGCGTACCGACGCACAAGCTGGCAAAGGCCAGCACGCCGCCCGGCTTCAGCACTCGATGCGCCTCGCTGAGGACCGAACGGAAGTCCGCGCACCACTGCACCGCCAGGCTGGAGAAAATCAGCTCGCAACTCTGCCCCTGCAACGGCAAACGCTCGGCATCGCCGGCAATGAAATACTGCGCCCCGCCCAGCGGACGGGCGTGCTCGAGCATGCCTTCGGCGATGTCCAGTGCCAGCCCTTCGCTGGCCGGGAAGCGCTCGCCCAGCAGACGGCTGAAATAACCGGTGCCGCAGCCCATGTCCAGCCAGCGGCCAGGCTCGCGACCTTGCGGCAGGCGGCTCAGCAACGCGTGACCAACATCGCGCTGCAGTTGCGCCACGCTGTCGTAACTGGACGCCGCGCGGGAAAAGGAAGCCGCCACCTGGCGCTTGTCGGGCAAGCTGCCGGGGGGCTTGGGAAGGGACAGATCAGTCATCGCCGGACTCATGCAAAAAAGCCTGGATCGCCCCCGCCACACCGTGGGGATCCTCCAGAAGAAACGCGTGGCTGGCCTGTTCAATCAGACCAACTTCGACATCGGGCAACAACGCCAGCAATTCACCCGCGGCTTCGGCCGGCACCAGTCCGTCAAGCCCTGCAAACAGATGCAACTGCGGCCCACGAAACGCCTGCAGAGCATGGCGAGTGTCCAACTGCGCCAACAATTCCAGGCCAGCCATCAACACCGCGCCCGAGGTATGCGGCGCGCCGCCCGACAGCAGGCGCGACAGGCCGCGTGGATCTTCGGCGCCCTGGGCACAGAGCAAACTGAAGCGCTTGAGGGTGGTGCGCGGGTCGGCGTTGCAGCCGGCCAGAAACCCGTCGAAGGTCTCCCCCAGCATCGCACTCGCCCACTCAGCGTGAGCCACAAAACTGGGGTTGCTGGCCAGGGTCAACAAACCGCAGCAGCGCTCGCCACGACGCGCCGCCAGCTCGGAAGCCAGCATGCCACCCAGCGACCAGCCACCGAGCCAGGCGTTGTCCGGCACGCTGGCGTCCAGTTCGTCGAGCCACTCATTCAGGTCGCTGGACTCCAGCTCCGGCAACGGTTCGATCTCGACCCGCAGGTGTTCGTCCAGCCCCTGCAGAGCCGCCGCCAAGGGCTCCAGCGGCGATACGCCGAGGCCCCAACCGGGCAGCAGAATCAGTCGATCACGCATGGCTTGGCTCCGGTCCTGGTTCGCTAAAACAATCCGCCAGTGCATTCAACAATAGCTGGACCTGAGCCTCACTGTGGGCGGCGGACAGGGTCACCCGCAGGCGGGCGCTCCCCGCGGGCACGGTCGGTGGACGAATCGCGGTGACCATCAGGCCGCGCTCGCGCAGCATTTGTGACAGGCGAATCGCCCGCGCGCTGTCGCCGATCAGGATCGGCTGGATCGGCGTGAAGCTGTCCATCAGGGTCAGTCCGATCTGCTCGGCGCCCAGGCGGAACTGGCGGATCAGCGTGTTCAGGTGCTCACGCCGCCAGTGCTCGCTGCGCAGCAACTCCAGGCTTTTCAGGGTGGCGCAGGCCAGGGCCGGCGGCTGGCTGGTGGTGTAGATATAAGGACGGGCGAACTGGATCAGGCTTTCGATCAGCTCCTCGCTGCCGGCGACAAAGGCGCCGGCGGTGCCGAACGCCTTGCCGAGAGTACCCACCAGGACCGGCACATCTTCCTGGCTCAAGCCGAAGTGCTCGACTATCCCTGCGCCATTGGCCCCCAGCGGCCCGAACCCATGGGCGTCGTCGACCATCAACCAGGCGCCCTTGGCCCGGGTTTCACGAGCCAGGGCCGGCAGGTCGGCCAGGTCGCCGTCCATGCTGAACACGCCATCGGTGACCACCAGGGTATTGCCGGTGGCTTTCTCCAGGCGCTTGGCCAGGCTCTCGGCATCATTGTGCAAATAACGGTTGAAGCGCGCGCCGGAGAGCAGGCCGGCGTCCAGCAACGAAGCGTGGTTGAGGCGGTCTTCCAGCACCGTGTCGCCCTGCCCCACCAGCGCGGTGACCGCGCCGAGATTGGCCATGTAACCGGTGGTGAACAGCAGTGCTCGCGGGCGGCCGGTGAACTCGGCCAGGGCTTCTTCCAACTGGTGGTGGGGCGTGCTGTGGCCGATCACCAGGTGCGAGGCGCCACCGCCCACGCCCCAGCGGGACGCACCGGCGCGCCAGGCTTCGATCACTTGCGGATGATTGGCCAGCCCCAGGTAATCGTTGTTGCAGAACGCCAGCAATGGCTGGCCGTCGACCACCACTTGCGGCCCTTGCGGGCTTTCCAGCAGTGGGCGCTGACGGTAGAGGTTTTCGGCACGACGGGCAGCGAGACGCGCGCGGAGATCGAAAGACATGCAGGCCTCGCAGGCAAGAAAAGAAACATCATCCTTGTAGGAGCGAGGCTTGCCCGCGATCCAGACACCTCTGTGTCCCTGGCTCACGCGGTGAACCATTCGCGGGCAAGCCTCGCTCCTACAGAGGCAGCAGATCAGACGGCAGCGTTGTAGAACTGCTCGCTGCTCTTCTGTTCCACCAGCGCCTGCTCGATGGCGGCCTGGTGCACCTCGTCGGCGTGTTCTTCGCGGGCTTCCGGCTGGATGCCCAGGCGCGCGAACAGTTGCATGTCCTTGTCGGCCTGCGGGTTGGCGGTGGTCAGCAGTTTCTCGCCGTAGAAGATCGAGTTGGCGCCGGCGAAGAATGCCAAGGCCTGCATCTGCTCGTTCATCGCTTCGCGGCCGGCGGACAGGCGCACATGGGATTTCGGCATCAGGATGCGAGCCACGGCAAGCATGCGGATGAAGTCGAACGGGTCGACATCTTCGGAGTTTTCCAGCGGCGTGCCGGCCACTTTCACCAGCATGTTGATCGGCACCGATTCCGGATGCTCCGGCAGGTTGGCCAGCTGGATCAGCAGGCCGGCGCGGTCATCGAGGGACTCGCCCATGCCGAGGATGCCGCCGGAGCAGATTTTCATCCCGGCATCGCGCACGTAGGCCAGGGTCTGCAGGCGCTCGCTGTAGGTACGGGTGGTGATGATGCTGCCGTAGAACTCCGGCGAGGTATCGAGGTTGTGGTTGTAGTAATCCAGGCCGGCCTTGGCCAGCGCTTCGGTCTGGTCCTGGTCCAGGCGACCGAGGGTCATGCAGGTTTCCAGGCCCATGGCTTTCACGCCCTTGACCATTTCCAGCACGTACGGCATGTCTTTGGCCGACGGGTGTTTCCAGGCCGCGCCCATGCAGAAACGGGTCGAACCTATGGCCTTGGCGCGCGCAGCCTCTTCGAGGACCTTCTGCACTTCCATCAGCTTTTCTTTTTCCAGGCCGGTGTTGTAGTGACCGGACTGCGGACAATATTTGCAATCTTCCGGGCAGGCGCCGGTCTTGATCGACAACAGGGTGGAAACCTGGACGCGGTTGGCGTCGAAATGCGCGCGGTGCACCGTCTGCGCCTGGAACAGCAAGTCATTGAACGGCTGGACGAAGAGGGCTTTGACTTCAGCCAAAGTCCAGTCATGACGCAGATTGGCGGTGGTGCTGGCGCTCATGGGCGATTCCTTGATTATGCTTGGCAAGCGGCGACGGGAAGGGAATACCCACAGCCGCGACACGGATGTTGGGCATATTTAAGGAAGCGTCATGCAGTGTCAACCATATTACCAAGGGCCGGTTTACATCTGGTTAAAAAACAAACAAACCTGTTTGCTCTGCGATGAGCCGGCCGACACGCCCCAAGCCATTTGCACCGCCTGTGAAACCGAGCTGCCGTGGCTCGGCGATCATTGCCAGGTCTGCGCCCTGCCCCTGCCCGCGGCCGGCCTGACCTGCGGCCAGTGCCTCAAGCGACCGCCGGCCTTTGCCCAGGTGGTGGCGCCCTGGCGTTATGGCTTTCCGGTCGACAGCCTGATCAGTCGTTTCAAGCACAACGGCAAATGGCCCTTTGGCCGACTTTTGGCCGAACTTCTCGCGCAATCGCTGCAACATCGTTTCAGTGAGGACCTGGCGCAACCCGACGCCCTGATGCCAGTGCCCCTGGCCCGCAAGCGCCTGCGCCAACGCGGCTATAACCAGGCGGCGATGCTCGCGCGCTGGCTAGGCGAGATCCTGCAGATCCCCTGTGACGAAACCTCGTTGCTGCGCACCCAGGACACGCCATCGCAACAAGGCCTGGATGCCAGGGCGCGGCAACGCAACCTGCGTCACGCCTTCGCCCTGATGCCCGAGGCGGCGGTCCATGGCCGGCACCTGGCGCTAGTGGACGACGTACTCACCACCGGCGCGACCGCCCACGCCCTGGCGCGGCTGTTGCTCACGGCCGGGGCGCGGCGGGTCGATGTCTACTGCCTGGCACGCACGCCAAAACCTGGCGAACCCGACTGAACTTGACTCTCGGCCCTCAAGCCGCAAACTCCCTTTCCATTCCCAGCGTTCAAAGCGTTCCGCCATGCCCTTGCCCACCTTGTTGACCCAGCACATCGCCCGTCGCCCGCAGCGCATTGCCTTGCTACAGCACATCGCCGAACAGGGCTCGATCACCCGTGCCGCGAAAAGCGCCGGCCTGAGTTACAAGGCAGCCTGGGACGCCATCGACGAGTTGAACAACCTGGCGCAAAAACCCCTGGTCGAACGCAGTGTCGGCGGTAAAGGCGGCGGTGGCGCCAGGCTGTCCGCCGAAGGCGAGCGGGTGCTGCGTC
Source organism: Pseudomonas sp. RW409 (assembly GCF_003184125.1). Taxonomy (NCBI): domain Bacteria; kingdom Pseudomonadati; phylum Pseudomonadota; class Gammaproteobacteria; order Pseudomonadales; family Pseudomonadaceae; genus Pseudomonas; species Pseudomonas sp. RW409. The sequence goes on from NZ_QHHP01000007.1 coordinate 232,454, forward strand.
TCTACCAGCGTTTGCAGGCCTTGCAGGCCCAGGTGCTGGAAGCCGCCGAAGACGCCGCCGACCTCGATCTGCTGGGGCGCCTGATGCTCCGGACCAGCGCCCGCAACCAGTTGCACGGCACGGTGCAGGCCGTCGAAGCGCAAGGGCGCAACGACCTGGTGCGCCTGGCGCTCGCGGAAGACCTGGTGATCCAGGCGCAGATCACCCATGACAGCACCCTGCATCTGGAACTGGAACCCGGCACCGGAGTAGTGGCCTTGATCAAGGCTGGTTGGCTGGAACTGCTGGCCATCGATCAGCCTGCAACACCCGGACACAATTGCCTGCAAGGCACCCTGGAAGCGATCCTCGACGCCGACGACGGCCCCAGCGAAATCAGAATCGTCCTGCCCAGCGGCCAGACCCTCTGCGCCCTGGCCGAACCGCTGCACCTGCGAAACCTTGGCTTGAGCGCCGGCAAGCCGGTGCGGGTGCAGTTCTCGCCATCCAATGTGCTGCTCGGCACGCCGCTGTAACCAGACTGATCACCGCTCTGTAGCCGCTGCCGCAGGCTGCGATAAGGTCCGCAGGACCTTGACTGACTCAAGCTCCCTGCGAGCCCTCGGCTCGATCGCAGCCTTCGGCGCGACTACACAAGCGGCGAAATGCTTTCGTCGCTGCAATATGTTCGTCATCGACGCTGATTAAGGTGGCTGCAAAATCCTGCAGGAAGCCTGTGATGAGCCTACTAGAAGAAGACCAACCTACCGACCTCGAAAAGATGGTCGGCCTCAGCCGCCGTGGTTTCATCAGCGCCGGTGCCCTGTGCGGCGCGGCCATGTTTCTCGGTGGCAACCTGCTGAGCCGCAGCGTGCTGGCCGCCAGCGTCAGCGCCGGCTCCAGCAAGCTGCTGGGTTTTGAAGGCATTGCCGCCGCCACCAGCGACACCATCACCCTGCCGCCGGGCTACAAGTCCTCGGTGCTGATCAGCTGGGGCCAGCCCCTGCAGAAGAACGGCCCGGCCTTCGACCCGAGCGGCAACGGCACCGCGGCGGCCCAGGAAGTGCAGTTCGGCGACAACAACGACGGCATGAGCCTGTTCGCCTTCCCGGACGACAAGAATCGCGCGCTGATGGCGATCAACAACGAATACACCAACTATCGCTACCTCTACCCCCACGGCGGCATGCCGCAGTCGGCGGAAGACGTGCGCAAGGCCCTGGCCAGCGAAGGGGTGTCAGTGATCGAAGTGCAGCGCCGCAGCGGCCAATGGCAGTTCGTCCAGGGTTCACGCTACAACCGGCGCATCCACGGCAACGCGCCGATTCGCCTGAGCGGCCCGGCCGCCGGCCACGCGCTGATGAAAACCAGCGCCGACAAGAGCGGCAGGAAAGTCCTCGGCACCTTCCAGAACTGCGCCAACGGCAAGACGCCATGGGGCACCTACCTGACCTGTGAAGAGAACTTCACCGACTGCTTCGGCAGCAGCAACGCCCAGCAGACCTTCGATGCCGCGCAGAAGCGTTATGGCGCTTCGGCGAGCAGCCGCGACATCAACTGGCATCAGTTCGATCCACGCTTCGACCTGGCGAAAAACCCCAACGAACTCAACCGTCACGGCTGGGTCGTGGAAATCGACCCGTTCGACCCGCAATCCAAACCGATCAAGCGCACCGCCCTGGGCCGCTTCAAGCATGAAAACGCCGCCCTGGCCGAAACCCGCGACGGACGCGCCGTGGTCTACATGGGCGACGACGAGCGTGGCGAGTTCATCTACAAGTTCGTCAGCCGCGACCGCATCAACCACCGCAACCCCAAGGCCAACCGTGACCTGCTGGACCACGGCACCCTGTACGTGGCGATCTTCGACAATGGCGACGGCAACCCGGACCACCCGAAAGGCCAGGGTAAATGGGTCGAGCTGAGCCACGGCAAGAATGGCATCGACGCCAGCAGCGGTTTCGCCGACCAGGCCGAAGTGCTGATCCACGCCCGCCTCGCGGCCAGCGTGGTCAAGGCCACGCGCATGGACCGTCCGGAGTGGATCGTGGTCAGCCCGAAAGACGGCCAGGTCTACTGCACCCTGACCAACAACTCCAAACGTGGCGAAGACGGCCAGCCAGTGGGCGGCCCGAACCCGCGGGAGAAAAACGTCTACGGGCAGATCCTGCGCTGGCAGACCGGCCGTGGCGACCACGGCTCGATGGACTTCACCTGGGACCTGTTCGTGGTCGCCGGCAACCCGGCCGTGCATGCCGGCCAGCCGAAAGGCGGTTCGTCGAACATCACCCCGCAGAACATGTTCAACAGCCCCGACGGCCTGGGTTTCGACAAGGCCGGCCGCTTGTGGATCCTCACCGACGGCGACTCCAGCAACGCCGGCGACTTCGCCGGCATGGGCAACAACCAGATGCTCTGTGCCGACCCGGACACCGGTGAAATCCGCCGCTTCATGGTCGGGCCGGTGGGCTGCGAAGTCACCGGCATCACCTTCTCGCCGGATCAGCGCAGCCTGTTCGTGGGCATCCAGCATCCGGGCGAGAACGGCGGCTCGACCTTCCCCGAGCACCTGCCCAACGGCAAGCCGCGTTCCTCGGTGATGGTGATCACCCGGGAAGATGGCGGCATCGTCGGCGCCTGATCCACCGCTTTGCGAGCAAGCTCGCTCCTGCACCGACCTGCAGGAGCGAGGCTTGCCCGCGATAGCGACCTCACAGTCACCACCTGTCATCCTTCGTGCGCTACCATGCTTGGCCGGACGCAGCAGCCTGCTGCGCGCAGGAGTCAGCATGTCTCACCCGTTCGAAACCCTTACCCCTGATCTAGTCCTCGATGCCGTCGAAAGCATCGGTTTTCTCAGCGACGCCCGTGTCCTGGCACTCAACAGTTACGAAAACCGTGTCTACCAGGTCGGCATCGAAGACGGCGAGCCGCTGATCGCCAAGTTCTACCGTCCGCAGCGCTGGACCAACGAGGCAATTCTCGAAGAGCACCGCTTCACCTTCGAACTCGCCGAATGCGAAGTACCGGTGGTGGCGCCGCTGATTCACCAGGGCGAAAGCCTGTTCGAGCATCAAGGCTTCCGCTTCACCCTGTTCCCGCGCCGTGGCGGCCGGGCGCCGGAACCCGGCAACCTCGACCAGTTGTATCGCCTGGGGCAATTGCTCGGCCGCCTGCATGCGGTCGGCGCCACCCGCCCGTTCGAGCATCGCGAAGCGCTGGGGGTGAAGAACTTCGGCCACGACTCGCTGACCACCCTGCTGGAAGGCGACTTCGTGCCCAAGAGCCTGCTGCCGGCCTATGAGTCGGTGGCCCGCGACCTGCTCAAGCGGGTGGAAGAGGTCTACCAGGCCACGCCGCACCAGAACATCCGCATGCATGGCGACTGCCATCCCGGCAACATGATGTGCCGCGACGAGGTGTTCCATATCGTCGACCTCGACGACTGCCGCATGGGCCCGGCGGTACAGGACCTGTGGATGATGCTCGCCGGCGATCGCCAGGAATGCCTGGGCCAGCTGTCGGAGCTGATGGATGGCTACAGCGAGTTCCACGACTTCGACCCGCGCGAACTGGCGCTGATCGAACCGCTGCGCGCCCTGCGCCTGATGCACTACAGCGCCTGGCTGGCGCGGCGCTGGGACGACCCGGCGTTCCCGCGCAGCTTCCCCTGGTTCGGCAGCGAGCGTTACTGGGGCGACCAGGTGCTGGCGTTGCGCGAGCAACTTTCGGCGCTCAACGAAGAACCCTTGAAGCTGTTCTGACCCCAGCCTTTATCGGATCTGTAGGAGCGAGGCTTGCCCGCGATAGCCTCGCCGCGATGAGTCTGATGCACCGCGGTGTCTTGATCGCGGGCAAGCCTCGCTCCTACAGAAGCCGGATCGATCAGAAAAGCAGCTCATCGCGATTACGCTGACAAAGACACAGCCTGATAAACCTCCTTACAATCACTGCCTTTGTTAGCTGCCTAAGCAAGGATTCTGCATGCAAGCCGCCAACCCGCGTCGCGGGTACATCCTGGGCCTGAGTGCCTACATCATCTGGGGCCTGTTCCCGATCTACTTCAAAGCCATCGCCAACGTGCCCGCTGTGGAAATCATCATCCACCGGGTGCTCTGGTCCGCGCTGTTCGGCGCGTTGCTGCTGATGGTCTGGAAGCATCCCGGCTGGTGGCGCGAGTTGCGGGACAACCCCAAGCGCCTGGCAATCCTGGCCCTGAGCGGCACCCTGATCGCGGCCAACTGGCTGACCTATGTCTGGTCGGTGAATAACGGGCGCATGCTCGAGGCCAGCCTGGGTTACTACATCAACCCGCTGGTGAACGTGCTGCTGGGCATGCTGATCCTCGGTGAGCGGCTGCGGCGCTTGCAGTGGCTGGCGGTGGGCCTGGCGACGGTCGGCGTGGCGCAGCAGGTGTGGCAGGTCGGCAGCCTGCCCTGGGTCTCGCTGGTGCTGGCGCTGACCTTCGGTTTCTACGGGCTGATCCGCAAGCAGGCACCGGTCAAGGCACTGCCGGGGCTGGTGGTGGAAACCTGGATGCTGGTGCCGATCGCCCTCGCCTGGCTCTTGTTCAACCCCACCGCGACCAGTGCCCAGGCGGCCTTCTGGACCAGCTCCGAAGCCTGGTGGCTGGTGGCGGCCGGTCCCGTCACCCTGGTGCCGCTGGTGTGCTTCAACGCCGCCGCCCGTCACCTGCCCTACACCACCCTGGGCTTCTTGCAGTACCTGGCGCCGACCCTGGTGCTGCTGCAGGCGGTACTGCTGTTCGGCGAACACCTGTCGTCGAGCACCCTGGTGGCGTTCATGTTTATCTGGGCCGGCCTGGCGGTGTACAGCGTGGATGCCTGGTTGAGCCTGCGCAAACGCAGCTGATCAATAAACGTACAAACCTCTACAGGCCACGGTTGGCGTGGCCTGCATCTATCCTTCCCAAGGTTATCCACAGCGTGATCCCCGCCGTTTGTGCACAAGCCCTTGAAACTGCTGGTTTTTTGATCAGATCTTGGAAAGCCGCGGCCGGCTTGGGCCAGAGGCGAGTCTCTACAGGTTATCCACAGGCGCATGCACGCTAAAACTGGATAACCTGCCCTTTCGGTTCACACCTCGCTGCGCAGCACCAACTCCACCATCAAATCATCCGCCAGGGTTTCCAGGCGCGACTGCAGGACATCGAGGGACAAGGTCAGCGGCACCGCCAGGATCGCTTCGGCGTGGAACAGCGGCTCGCTGCTCATGGGCGCCGGGCGCACTTCGGTCACCAGTCGCTCCAGATTCACCCCCTGCTCGCTCAACAGGCGGGTGATGTCGCGCACGATGCCCGGCCGGTCGTTGCCCACCAACTCCATGGAGATCGGCTTCCAGGTGCAGGACTGTTCGATACCGCTTTCGGCGATCAGCACCCGAATGCCCTGGGCCGCCAAGCCCTGCAAGGCGTCCACCAGCTCGTCGTAGGCCTCCGCCGGCACACCGACCCGCAGGATGCCGGCGAACTGCCCCGCCATGCGCGACATGCGGCTCTCCAGCCAGTTACCGCCGTGCGCGGCGATGCATTGGGCGATGCGCTCGACCTGTCCGGGCTTGTCCGGGGCGAATACGGTGAGTACGAGGTGGTCCATGGCGCAACCCTCTGTCAGGACTTTTGTTATAGAAAATCAAGTATAGGCAAGGCTCGTCCTGCCGCTTCCCTTGCGCCTACAGGCAAGGCGCAAAGCATGAAAACAGCGCGCTGCCGCTGCCGGAATATAAATCGTGTACAACTCCTTAGATTTATATGGAACAATTCAATAGTTTTTTGAGAACATCCTGTTCCCCAGCGTGACCGCTCCGCGAACTTGGGTCGCGGAACGACGTATTTAGTCTAATTTTCACAACCGCAATTCATCATGTAGTATGCCGCAGCGCGCACTACATAACGTTGGATCGATGTCTGCCAAGGCGCAGTCGCAACCCTGAAAGCCCTGTCAGCAAGGCTTCAAGCCGTTGATTGGAACCATCCCAGCCGCCCGCGATGGCATGTACTGGTAGAGGGGTTTGTGGTTTAAATGGCCAGAGGCTTCATTGTTAATTTGAAGAGCTGAAAAGCGAAATAGCTGAGCAGAGTGAGGCAAGCAATGACTGAACACGTTCAAGTCGGTGGCCTGCAGGTCGCCAAAGTCCTGTTCGACTTCGTGAACAACGAAGCCATTCCCGGTACCGGCCTCACCGCCGACAAGTTCTGGGCCGGCGCCGACAAGGTCATCCACGACCTGGCGCCGAAGAACAAAGCCCTACTCGCCAAACGCGACGATTTCCAGGCGCGTATCGATGCCTGGCACCAATCCCGTAGAGCTCCTGAGAAAGCCCAGGCCCACGACCCGATCGCCTACAAAGCCTTCCTGCAAGACATCGGTTATCTGCTGCCAGAAGCGGCGGACTTCCAGGCCACGACGCAAAACGTCGATGACGAGATCGCCCGCACGGCCGGTCCGCAGCTGGTGGTCCCGGTGATGAATGCCCGTTTTGCCCTCAACGCCTCCAACGCCCGCTGGGGCTCGCTGTACGACGCGCTTTATGGCACCGACGCCATCAGCGAAGCCGACGGCGCGGAAAAAGGCAAAGGCTACAACAAGGTGCGCGGCGACAAGGTCATCGCCTTCGCCCGCGCCTTCCTCGACGAGGCCGCGCCATTGGCTGCCGGCTCCCATGTCGACTCCACCGGCTACAAAATCGTCGACGGCAAGCTGGTGGTCGCCCTCAAGGGTGGCAGCAACAGCGGCCTGCGCGACGACGCCCAGCTGATCGGCTACCACGGCGATGCCGCGGCCCCGACCGCGGTCCTGCTGAAACACAACGGCCTGCATTTCGAGATCCAGATCGACGCCAGCAGCCCGGTCGGCCAGACCGACGCCGCCGGCGTAAAAGACGTGCTGATGGAAGCGGCCCTGACCACCATCATGGACTGCGAAGACTCGGTCGCCGCCGTCGACGCCGATGACAAGGTGGTGATCTACCGCAACTGGCTCGGCCTGATGAAGGGCGACCTGGCCGAAGAAGTGGCCAAGGGCGGCCAGACCTTCACCCGCACCATGAACGCCGACCGCGAATACACCGCGCCCAACGGCGGCAGTGTGAAGCTGCACGGTCGTTCGCTGCTGTTCGTGCGTAACGTCGGCCACCTGATGACCATCGACGCGATCCTCGACAGCCAAGGCAACGAAGTGCCGGAAGGCATCCTCGACGGCCTGGTCACCAGCCTCGCAGCGATCCACAACCTCAACGGCAACACCTCGCGCACCAACAGCCGCACCGGCTCGGTGTACATCGTGAAGCCGAAGATGCACGGTCCGGAAGAAGCCGCGTTCACCAACGAGCTGTTCGGGCGCATCGAAGACGTGCTGGAACTGCCGCGCAACACCCTGAAAGTCGGGATCATGGACGAGGAGCGCCGCACCACGGTCAACCTCAAGGCCTGCATCAAGGCCGCCAGCGAGCGCGTGGTGTTCATCAACACCGGCTTCCTCGACCGTACCGGCGACGAAATCCACACCTCCATGGAAGCCGGCGCCGTGGTGCGCAAGGCCGAGATGAAGGCCGCCAAGTGGATCGGCGCCTATGAGAACTGGAACGTCGATATTGGCCTGAGCACCGGCCTGCAAGGTCGCGCGCAGATCGGTAAAGGCATGTGGGCCATGCCGGACCTGATGGCCGCCATGCTCGAACAGAAAATCGCTCATCCGCTGGCCGGCGCCAACACCGCCTGGGTACCCTCGCCCACCGCCGCGGCCCTGCACGCCCTGCACTACCACAAGGTCGACGTGTTCGCCCGCCAGGCCGAGCTGGCCAAGCGTGCCCGCGCTTCGGTGGACGACATCCTGACCATTCCGCTGGCCAGCAACACCAACTGGTCGGCCGAAGAGATCAAGAACGAACTGGACAACAACGCCCAGGGCATTCTCGGCTACGTGGTGCGCTGGATCGACCAGGGCGTCGGCTGTTCCAAGGTGCCGGACATCAACGATGTCGGCCTGATGGAAGACCGCGCTACCCTGCGCATCTCCAGCCAGCACATCGCCAACTGGCTGCGCCATGGCGTCGTCACCGAAGCCCAGGTCATGGAAAGCCTCAAGCGCATGGCGCCCGTGGTGGACCGGCAGAACGCCGGCGACACCCTGTACCGTCCGCTGGCCCCGAACTTCGACAGCAACATCGCCTTCCAGGCGGCGGTCGAACTGGTGATCGAAGGCACCAAGCAGCCGAACGGCTACACCGAGCCGGTACTGCACCGTCGTCGTCGCGAGTTCAAGGCCCGCAACGGCCTGTGATCCTGCGTTAACGCGGTAAAAGAAAAAGCCCTGGTCGCACGATCAGGGCTTTTTTGTTTGGGGCCGAGGCAGCTATCGCGAGCAAGCTCGCTCCTACAGGGGACGTGGGGCACATACTTAGCGCACCACCCCCAGCTCATGCTTGACCAGCGCCAGCAGCTTGCCGGTGTCGATCGGCTTGAGCAGGAAATCCACCACGCTCAGGTGCATGGCCGCGATGGCGTCACGCACATCGGCATCCCCGGAAATGATAATGATCGGCAGCGCCGCCCGCTCCGACTCTCGCACCTGGCGGATCAGGTCCAGGCCGTTACAGGGGGCCATGCGCAGATCGGTGATCAGCAGTCCGATCGATTTGTTCGAGTTCAACAGTTCAAGTGCGGCCTTGCCACTGGCTGCGGTCATGCAGCGAATGCCATCCAGCCCCAGAATTTCCGACAGCAACTCACGGGCATCCTTGTCATCGTCGGCAATCAACACGCGCTGGGGCGGCAGATCAGGCTCGAGCATCACGGCGTTCAGCGCCTCGCGCTCGGCATCACTCAAAATATCGTGGTCGGACATGGCTTTCTCTACATATTCAGATCGATCCCCTAGCACAGTGGTCAGACATCGCTAAGCAGGCCTCCAATGTGCACTTCGTCGGATTTTTTTCCAAGAGGCCGGATAAGTACTTTTTTCACGGTTTTGACACCTGCTTGAAGCGAATTAACAGGTGCAGACCCGCTACCTAGACTTACGTCCAATGGGCACCCGGCAGCGTGGGACCGACCATGACCCAAGACCCGACCACAACAAATCCAAAAAGACTGCGGTAATGGTTATGAGTAAAGCGGATGCCTTCACCCAGGCAGGGAAAACCGCGGTGTTGCAGAACATCCACGGCACGATGCAGTTTCTCCAGCGGTTCCCCCCTTTCAATCAGATGGAAAACGCTCACCTGGTGTACCTGGTCGAGCAATGCCAACTGCGTTTCTACGGCCCCGGCGAGAGCATCATCAAACCCGCCGACGGCCCGGTCGAACACTTCTATATCGTCAAGCAGGGCCGGGTGGTCGGCGAGCGCCAGCACGCCCTCAAGGGCGGCACCGAAACCACTTTCGAGATCACCGCCGGCGAGTGTTTCCCCCTTGCCGCGCTGCTGGGCGAGCGCGCCACCCGCACCGAACACCTGGCGGCCGAGGACACCTTCTGCCTGCAATTGAACAAGCCGGCCTTCATCAAGCTGTTCGCCCTCTGCGCGGTGTTCCGCGATTTCGCCCTGCGCGGCGTCAGCAGCCTGTTGGACCAGGTCAACCAGCAGGTCCAGCAAAAGGCCGTGGAAACCCTCGGCACCCAGTACTCCCTCAATACCCGGCTGGGCGAGTTGGCGATGCGCCACCCGGTGACCTGCAGGCCGTCCACCCCGCTGCGCGAAGCCGTGAGCCTGATGCACGAGCAGCAGGTCGGCAGCATCGTGGTGGTGGATGAACACAAGGCGCCGCTCGGCATTTTCACCCTGCGTGACCTGCGCCAGGTGGTGGCCGACGGTACCAGCGACTTCAACCAGGGCATCGAACGACACATGACCCAGGCGCCGTTCGCCCTGTCGCCGGACCACAGCGCATTCGACGCCGCCATCGCCATGACCGAGCGGCACATCGCCCACGTCTGCCTGGTAAAAGAGCAGCGCCTGTGCGGCGTGGTTTCCGAGCGCGACCTGTTTTCCCTGCAACGGGTCGACCTGGTGCACCTGGCGCGGACCATCCGCAACGCGCCACGCATCGACAACCTGGTGGCGATCCGCGGCGAGATCGGCCAGCTGGTGGAGCGCATGCTGGCCCATGGCGCGTCCTCGACCCAGATCACCCACATCATCACCCTGCTCAACGACCACACGGTGTGCCGGGTCATCGAACTGACCCTGGCCGACAAGGGCGACCCGGGCGTGCCGTTCAGTTGGCTGTGTTTCGGCAGCGAAGGCCGGCGCGAGCAGACCCTGCACACCGACCAGGACAACGGCATCCTGTTCGAAGCCCGCGATGCGGCCCATGCGGCACAGATCCGCGGCAAGCTGCTGCCCCTGGCGCAGCAGATCAACCAGAGCCTGGCGCTGTGCGGCTTCACCCTGTGCAAGGGCAACATCATGGCCGGCAACCCCGAGCTGTGCCTGTCCCGGGCCGAGTGGGCACGGCGCTTCGCCGCCTTCATCCGGGAGGCCACGCCGGAGAACCTGCTGGGTTCGAGCATCTATTTCGACCTGCGGGTAGTCTGGGGCGACGAGCAAGGCTGTGCCCAACTGCGCCGTGGCATCCTCGACCAGGTCGGCGACAACCGCCTGTTCCAGCGCATGATGGCCGAGAACGCGCTGCGCCAGCGCCCGCCGGTAGGGCGTTTCCGTGAATTCGTCCTGGCCAGGAAGAACGGCGAAAAAGCCACCCTCGACCTCAAGGTCCAGGGCCTCACCCCCTTCGTCGACGGCGCCCGCCTGCTGGCCCTGGCCAACGGCATCGACGCCAACAACACCCTGGAGCGCCTGCGCCAGCTGGTGGCCAGGGAAGTCATCGAAACCCTCGACGGCGCCGCGTATGAAGAGGCCTATCACTTCATCCAGCAGACCCGCATGCAACAGCACCAATTGCAGACCCGGCAGAACCTGCCCTACTCCAACCGCGTCGACCCGGACAGCCTCAACCACCTGGACCGGCGCATCCTGCGCGAGTCGCTGCGCCAGGCCCAGCGCCTGCAAAGCAGCCTGGCGCTGAGGTACCAGCTATGAGCCTGTTCGCCTGGTTGCGCCCGGCCAGCGCGGCACTCAGCGCCGAACAGCAACAACGCCGCGAGCGCCTGCCCGTAGCCCCGCCGCTGGGCGAATGCAGCCTGCGCGAACAGCGCTGGGTGGTGCTGGACCTGGAAACCACCGGGCTCAACCTCAACCGCGACCAGGTGCTGTCCATTGGCGCGGTGGTGATCGAAGACGGCGCCATCGACTTCGGCCAGCAGTTCGAACGCACCTTGCAGCGTACCGACCACAAGCTCAGCCCCAGTGTGCTGATTCATGGCCTCGGCCCGAGCGCGATCGCCGCGGGCAGCGACCCGGTGGAGGCCTTGCTGGATTTCATGGAGTTCGTTGGCGACAGCCCGCTGCTGGCCTTCCATGCGCCGTTCGACCAGCACATGCTCGGCCGGGCCCTGAAGGACAGCCTGGGTTATCGCCTGCAGCATCCGTTCCTCGACGTCGCCGAAATGGCCCCGCTGCTCTGCCCCCAGGCGCATATCCGCGAAGCCGGGCTGGATGACTGGATGGGTTACTTCAAGCTGCAGGCCGGCGAACGCCACCATGCCGCCGCCGACGCCCTGGCCACCGCCGAGCTGGCGCTGATCCTGTTCAGCCGCGCCCGCCAGCAGCAGATCCACAGCCCGCTGAACCTGCAACAGCGGCTCAGCCAATGGAAGCGCCGGCAGCAAACCCACTCCTTCTGATCTGTAGCCGCTGCCGAGCGCCAGCGAGGCTGCGATCGAGCGCGTAGCGCTCGCCATCCAGACAGCGCGTTCCGCCTGACAGACTGCAAACTCAGGCTTTGCGGCCACTACGTCGGAATGCCGCCCAGACCGATCGCAGCCTCGCTGGCGCTCGGCAGCGGC
>NZ_QHHP01000007.1:244366-285592 GCF_003184125.1 Pseudomonas sp. RW409
CTTGTCACGGCAATAGCTGCTGACAGTCCGCGTTACGCCATCGGCTGAATCGTCTTCCCCAGCCTCTGGATAGAACATTAAATCGTTCCCTGCTGGATGGGGAACGATCTTGTTGAAGTGATCGACAAGCTCGGCTCGCTCTTCCTCAGTTCGTGCATTTTCAATCGCTTGGATCAGGGCCTTGAATTCCTGTTCGGTGTAGTAAGCCAAATGGCTCTTCAATTCCATTACTCAACTCCCCCTATGAGAGCCCACATTGAATGGGCTTTTCTTTTTCTGTCAGTTCTTGATCCCTGTAGCCAGAGCTTTGGCGCCTTGCCCTCTCCCCTAAGCTGGAGCGCATCGCCGGTCACTCGTTGTCTGTCACATCGTCTTGTTTAAGCACGAACTCTAGGCCAATGCCTACTTCCTTTAACACCTCGGTAGCGCGATCAACAAGGAGTTCACCTTGCTCTGAAAGCTCATACTTCCCGATGATGCGGATGATGGGGGACTTACCAAGGGCGCCGGGAATCTCGGTGTAGATGTCGCCGCTTTCGATGAAAGCGATGTACGCATTCAGCTTTTCTTGAAGCGCAAGAAGGTGCTCGCCCTGTTCGGTTTTGTCAGCCCACCCAAGATGGTCTGTGATCCCGAGAACTATTTTGTTGTGATCCCATTTTGGGATTCCCCACATGTCGATGACTTCGGTATCTGTAACTGACATAGCTGTTCCTTGATTGCGTTAGTCTATTTTCGGTCGCAAGATTTGTACTCGGGTTGGCGGTATAACCGTTCCTCCGGGGAAGCCAGGTTTACCTTTACCAACAATGACTCCGCCGCTCTCTTCGATTTCCGGGAACGCCAGCTTTTGATTGCGTGTAAGTGGTGCATCCGACGCACGCAATGTCTCCGTTCGCGTCCCTGCCAATCATATCGAGACGAGTTCTGGTGCCGCTCTTTGTTTTCAGCGTTACCTGTTGAGTTGACTCGTCCATTTCTTCGGCAAATGGAGGGTAAGCCTTATCTTCAAAAGCAGCGCCAGCCGTCTTGTTCTTCTCCAACTGTGTACTGAGCACAATGTAGATTGGCTCAATCCCCGAGTCAGGGAACCAGATAATTGCATCTCGGAATTCAGGTGGATGTGCGGGGTTCGCCAACACCGTGTCAGATTGTGCTGTAGGTGGATACACCCAAACAGGTGGCAACTGTGACGCGCCTTCCAGTGCAGGAATACCCAGTACACCGTCACCGCTTGCCGCTGGTGTCCAAGTGAGGCCGATCCCGTTGCCAATGTCGGCGATAAACTTCTCACCGTCTTTCCTGCCCTCAATGACTGGGACATTTTCCCAATCCGTCTTGCCGCCCGTGTAGAAGCCATAGGCGTTAACGGAGCCATCCGGCAAGGTCTTCACATTGACACGAACACGTGTGCGGCCTGTCTTGAGCATTGCGTACTGCTCATTCTTATAGAAGGCACTGTCAGGCGAAATGCTGGTGTTTGGAATCAGCAACGCAACAGTGCCCACTACAGCGCCAGTAGCAACAACACCTGACCCTTCCAGCAATGTGAGAGCCAATGATCCGCCAAGACGTTTGGCAATGGCGCTGCCAGTGGCAGAGCCGCCCACCAATTGGAGAGAGGAACCTTGCGCTGTGATTGCCGTCCCGGTAGCTAATACAGCCCATAGCCCGTAATCAGCCAGCTTCTCAACAGGCACAAATCCGGCCGGATTCTTGTGATCGATCACACCGTCAGGCAGGTTGCAGCTTTTGGCAAAGACACAACCCATGGTGGCGGGCTTGTCTTCTGCCTTTGGCGGCAGGTCCTTGTATTCCGCCCAGCGCTGGGCGCCAAGATCGACGGGCTCTACACCCTTGTTGCGATAGCCCTTCGGGGCGTTCGGTACGTAGCCACTCATCCCTGTTCGCGTCCACATTGTCCATAAAGAAAGCCCCCGTCAGAGGGGAGCGAAGAGCATTTGCAGTTGGCTTAGGGACGCTAGTGGATTCGGCTATGGAGGGTCTGTAGGGACAATCTGAAAAATGCTGGCTGGGCCAGGAGGCATCGATAATGTGCCCTGCCTCAGCCCCTTCCAGGAGCATGCCTGACAAGTCGCGAGGCCGAAAATTTGCTATTTTCCGCACCCTCGGCCGCCACTGTCGGCTGCCTCCAACAGAGAGTGAATAGATGAGCGACCTGTTACAGGTGATCGATATCGAAGTGGGCGAGGGCAAGGCGGTGGTCAAGGGCGCCTTGATCACCACCCAGTACCGCGGTTTCCTGGAAGACGGTACGCCCTTCGATTCGTCCTGGGAGCGTGGCAAGCCGTTCCAGTGCGTGATCGGCACCGGGCGGGTGATCAAGGGCTGGGACCAGGGCCTGATGGGCATGCAGGTCGGCGGCAAGCGCAAGCTCTTGGTGCCGGCGCACCTGGGTTACGGCGAGCGCTCGATGGGCAAGATCCCGCCGAACTCCAATCTGGTGTTCGAGATCGAGTTGCTGGAAGTCCTGACTCGCGACGACTGATTTCGCTTATTGGCCAGATCAGGGCTCTGCCTGATCGGGCCGCGTTACCCGGGCCGGGCGTGGGCTCGAACAGAATCGCCACGCCCTTGCTCCCTAGATCTCCCTTGAAATCGTGCTTCCGTGCTTTCGCCAGGCGGGGCCAGGTTGTGGCTGGTTGAAACGCAGCGGGCTTTGGCCTCTTGCGTCTGTTCCAGTCATCGGCCAGGATGGGTGCCATATAGGTATAGGGGGTATAGGTATGTCGCACACGCACGCACAGAAAGACGATCTGCTCAAACGGGTCCGGCGCATTCTTGGCCAGGTGCAGGCCGTGGAGCGGGCCCTGGAGTCCGGCGCGGAGTGCGCCAAGACCCTGCATCTGGTGGCGGCCACCCGCGGCGCGATTAACGGCCTGATGGGGGAAATCATCGAGGCCCACGCCCTGGAGCATGTGGCTCACCCCGAACTCAGCGATGAAGAACGGGCCAAGGGCGTGAACGAACTGCTCGAAGCCATTCGCCGTTATTCCTGACCGGAGACCACCCCATGCGCCTCACCTTGCCCTCTGCAGGCTTGACCCACGACCACCACTTCCTCGGTGCCGCCCACGATGAAAACGCCCGACGCACGCTGTGGGTGGTGGCGCTGACCTTCATCATGATGATCGGCGAAATCGCCGCCGGTTATCTCACCGGTTCCATGGCCTTGCTCGCCGACGGCTTCCATATGGCGACCCATGCCGGGGCCCTGGGCATCGCGGCGGCGGCCTATGGTTTCGCCCGGCGCAATGCCGACAATGCGCGCTTCAGTTTCGGCACCGGCAAGGTCGGCGACCTGGCGGGGTTCGCCTCGGCGCTGATCCTCGGCCTGGTGGCCATCGGCATCGCCGGCGAGTCGTTGCTGCGGCTGTTGCAGCCGACCCAGGTGGCGTTCACCGAGGCGACCGTGATCGCCGTGGTCGGGCTGCTGGTGAACATTGTCAGCGCCTTGCTGCTTTCCGGCGGCCATGCCCATCACGGCCATGATCACGCTCATCAGCCTGCTCATGAGCATCCGCATCCGCATTCACACGGGCACGGCCATCACCACGACAACAACCTGCGCTCGGCCTACGTCCATGTGCTGGCCGATGCCCTGACCTCGGTCCTGGCCATCGCCGCCTTGCTGGCGGGGCGTTATCTGGGGTGGGTCTGGCTCGACCCGGTGATGGGTGTGGTTGGCGCGCTGGTCATCGGGCGCTGGGCCTATGGCTTGATGAAGTCCAGCGCGGCGGTGCTGCTCGACACCACGGACGAACACCTGGCCGGCGAGATTCGCCAGTCGGTGGAAGCCGCCGGCGATGCGCGCATCACCGACCTGCATGTGTGGCAGGTGGGCCCGCAGGCGCGGGCGGCGATCGTCAGTGTGGTAGCGGCTGCCGGCGTCAGCGCCGAGACCATTCGCCAGCGCCTGGCGCCGGTCCACGAACTGGCGCACCTCACCCTCGAATATCGCAGCCTGTAACGCTAGGCCCCTGTCTGCACGGCAGGCGGGCAGGGGTAGTTCCTCCCAAGAAAATCCAGCAGCCGCAGATTGACCTCTGCGGCCTGTTCGCTCTGGATCCAGTGCCCGCAATCCGCCAGCCGATGCTGTTCCAGGCGTGGCACCTTGCCGGGCATGCGCTCCATAGTGCGAGCTTCCAACTGACCCACCGGGTCGCGGTCGCCGATCATGAACAGGGTCGGTTGGCTCACCTGGCGTTCGCCCAGGTGTTCGGTCCGCTGCCAGTTGCGCTCGAAGTTGCGGTACCAGTTCAAGGCGCCGCGAAAACCTCGCCCCGCAAAGGTGCGTCGGTACACCGCAAAGTCTTCCGGCGTGCACCAGGCGGGCGGTGCCTGGTGCGGCGGCATGCCGTCGAACAGCAGGGCCGACGGACTCTTCTCATCCAGCAGGTGTTCGCAGTCGTGCATGAAATGCAGCAGGCTGCGGTCGATGTCGGCGTCCAGTTCCCGCTCGGCGACGCCGGGTTTCTGGAAGTACAGGATGTAATTGAAACGCTCGGCGAACAGCTCGGCCATGATCTCCACGGCTGGGCGCTTGGGGCGGCCGGCGAAAGGCACCGACAGGGTCACCAGGGCCTTGACCCGCTGCGGCTCCAGCAGCGCCAGGTGCCAGGCGACTACGGCGCCCCAGTCGTGACCGACGATGCAGGCCTGCTGCTGGCCCAGGGCATCCATCGCCTGCTGGATATCCGCACACAGGGTCAGCACGTCATAGGCGGCTACCTCCTCTGGGGCGCTGCTGTCGCCGTAGCCGCGCATCTGCGGGATCAGCACCCGGTAGCCGGCGGCCGTCAGCGGCGCGACCTGCCGGCGCCACGAATACCAGCACTCGGGAAAACCGTGCAGCAGCCACACCGGCGGTCCATCCAGCGGGCCATCGGCATGCAGGTGCAATTCGATGCCATTGAGCTTCAGGGCATGTTGGGTCATCTGGCTCATGATGGTGTCCTCCCAAGTCCAGGCATGACCCTAGCAGAAGCACGATGACCTTCTGACCACCATTCATTGGTCGAATAGGCGCCCAGCAGTTTTACCCGGCATGGGCCCGGCGGCTGTCCGCCGGCGCCTGGTCGCGCTGGGTCAGCCCGTAGTCGCGCGCCACTGCGGCGACCCGCAGCCGGTAGTCGGCGAACACCTGGGTCCGCCCCAGGGCCTGGGCCGTGCGATGGCGTTCCAGGGTGCGCCAGGCCTCGACCGCTTGCTCGTCGCGCCAGAACGACAGGGACAGCAGCTTGTCCGGCTCGCTCAGGCTCTGGAAGCGCTCGATGGAAATGAACCCGTCGATCTCCAGCAGCAGCGGTTTCAGCGCGGCGGCGAGGTCCAGGTAACGCTGGCGATGTTCCGGGCGGGGCAGGGCTTCGAATATCACGGCGATCATCAGTGCGACTCCGGCAGGAGGGTGAACAGGGGGATGCGTCCGTTGAGCGAGGGCTTGTAGGTCCAGGCGATGGGCTGGTCGAGGGTCGATTGTGGCAGCAGTGCACCGACCACCGCGCTGGCGATGCTCAGGGCCAGGGCCTGGCCGGGGCATTGGTGGCGGCCGCTGCCAAAGCTGAAACTGCGCCGGTCCTCGCGTTCGAGCAGCAGGCGATCCGGCTCCGGGTTCAGTTGCGGGTCGCGGTTGGCCGAGGCCAGCAGCACCAGCACCACAGCGCCTGGCTCCAGCGTCACCCCGGCGATGCGGCAAGGGGCGGCGACGAAGCGCCGGGTGTTCTGCACCGGCGGGTCGTGACGCTGCACTTCGGCCAGCAGGTCGGCGATCCGGTTGGGCGTCGTCCGCAGGTCCGCGAGTAACTGGCGATCGTTCAGCAGGGCGCAGAGGCTGTTGCCGATCAGCCCGGCGCTGGCCTCGAAGGTCTGGGACAACAGGCCGATCAGGTTGCCGATCAGGCTGTCGTGACCCTGCCTGCCGAAGCCGTTGACGATCCGCTGCAACAGCGGGCTGACGGGGGCCTGATCGAGCAGGGCCTCGAAGTGTCGGCTCAACGCTTCGGCTGCCCGGTGGGCGGCCTCCCGTTGTGCCTGATTGCTGGCCGGCGACAGGCAGGCGACAAAGTCCCGGGTCAACCCGGCAATCTCTGGCAACTGGTGCGCGGCAAAGCCCAGCAGCCCGGCGACCACCGCCACCGGCAGGCGGAACTGGCAATCGTGCAGCCTGGCAGTGGTATCCCTTGGCAGGCCCAGCAGCAGGGCGGCGACCCGCTGCTGGATTTCCTCGGCATATACCTGTTGCAGGCCCGGCTCGACCGCGGCCCGCGGGCAACGCTGGCGTTCGCCGTCGTTCATCCGCATCAGTTGGCCGAACACTGTGCCGGCGGCGCCGTCGGCTATGGCCCGGGGCACCGGCTCGTGGGCGGGACGTACCCGGCACTCGGGATGGGCCAGCACCGCGGCCACCGCTGCGGCGCTGCTGGCCAGCCACATCCCCAGCCTGGGGTCGAAGGCCAGCCCGTCCCGGACCCGCAGGCTGGCGTAGTAAGGGTAGGGATCGGCGTGGGTGACGGCGGTGATCGGGTCCATGACGGGCGGCCTTATTCGCGGGGGAGAAGTGTTGCTACTATCGGCAACCTGCGAAGGGCACGATTCGTTCGGGAGCGAAATATGAATGCACAGCAGCACGACAACGCCGTATCCCAGGTCGCCGCGGCCATTGCCGAGCCGGCGCGGACGAAGATGCTCTGCGCGTTGATGGACGGCCACGCGCGCACCAGCACCGAGCTGGCGGCGATCGCCGATGTCAGCGCCTCCACCGCCAGCGCGCACCTGGGCAAGCTCAAGGACCTGGCCCTGGTGCGCCTGCATGTGCAGGGCCGCCATCGCTACTACAGCCTGGCCGACAAGCGCGTGGCCCAGGCCCTGGAGGCCCTGATGGTGATCGGCCGCAACGCCATGCCAGCTTTCAGCCCGCGCACCCCGGACCGCCTGCAGTTCGCCCGTACCTGCTACGACCATATGGCCGGCACCCTGGCGGTGCAGTTGCATGACCGCCTGCTCGACGCCGGCTGGTTGCAGGAGCCGCAGGAGGGCGCCCAGGAGTACAGCCTGAGCCCGGCCGGCGAAGGGTTTTTCGCCGGATTGGGTATCGATGTGCAGGCCCTGGCGACCTTGCGTCGACGCTTTGCCTGCCCGTGCCTGGACTGGAGCATGCGCCGCCCGCATCTGGGTGGTGCGCTGGGAGCCGCGTTGTTGCAGGAGGCGATCCGGCGCAAATGGCTGACCCAGGACCTGGACAGCCGGGCGCTGGGATTGACCGCCCTGGGGCGCAAGGAGCTTGCCACTCGGTTCGCGGTCCAGCTCGAAGAACCGGACAGCCCAACCCTGCGGGTCGGGAGCGCTGCCAAACCGGATCGGCCGTCCGTTACCCAGGCTTCATAGGCCGGTCCACAACCCCATGGCTGGCGCTGCTGTCAGCCTGCGCATGCAGTGCTTTGCTTGGAGTTCTCCCTATGCTCATCGTCTTCAGTGGCCTGCCCGGCAGCGGCAAGACCACCATCGCCCGGGCACTGGCCAGCCATCTGCGGGCCGCCTATCTGCGCATCGACTCTATCGAGCAGGCTCTGCGCAACGGCGGCTTGGCGGAGGTCGGCAAGGCCGGGTACGAGGTCGCCAATGCCCTGGCCCGCAGCAACCTGGCCCTGGGCAACCGGGTGGTGGCCGACTGCGTCAATCCGGTCGCCGAGAGCCGCCAGGCCTGGCAGGACATTGCCGAGGCCGAGCAGAGCCCTTTACTGAATGTCGAGGTGGTCTGCACGGACATCGCCGAGCATCGGCGCCGGGTGGAAAGCCGTGAGGCGGATGTGCCCGGCCTGCGACCACCGAGCTGGCAGTCGGTGCTCGATCATGATTACCAGGCCTGGAGCAGCGAGTGCTTGAGGCTGGACAGCTCCCTGCTGTCGCCAGCCGAGGCGGTGCGGATCATCCTCGAACACCTGGAAACCTTGTAGTACCTGACCCACCGCGATGCCTGGATCGCCAGCAAGCTGGCTCCTACACGTTTTGCGGTGTGTGCGAGTAGCTATTTATCCGCGAATCACTGTAGGAGCGAGCTTGCTCGCGATGGCGGCGTGCCTGATTCACCCTGGTGCCTGCATCGCGAGCAAGCTGCGCTCCTACAGGTTCGGTGGTGGGGGTAGGGCGGCGATAAATCCTGGCTGATTGCACTGAATCAATAAAAAGTGGAATGAAGAGTTCGGCGGATAACGTCGGCGAACGTTATTCCTTTGGGCGCGAACCGTGCACAGTCGGAAATACCCGATTCAATCCTGTCCGACACTTTTACAAACTAGCGCTGGCGAAAAGCTGAAATTGCGCCAATAGTTGGCGCTATTGGGTGTTTCGTTCGCCGTTGGTGCGTTTTCCGGACCGCTAATGGTGCGCTGTTCTTTCTCTCGGCAGGCCGCGTCAACTCTTGCTTTGTGCAAAGCGATAACAGCTGCTTTGCCAAAAATCCCCGTGTCAGGGCAAAAAAACCTTCCTCGACAGTTTCTGCACTTTTTTCGTTCGCGCCAGTGTTGTGCAAAGCCGTTCCGGCGGCCTTCCGGATAAAACGTTTCAGCATCAACAGGGAGTGGAGCCCCCTGGTTGAGTGAAAAGTGTCGCCAAAGTGTCATTTTTCCACCCTTGGGGACTTTATTCGCGGGGAGACGGGATTTGGGCACAGCGATTGCTAAAGCAGATAGACAGCCTTTGAAATCCAACGAAGTGTGCTGTTGAAGTTTCGGAAAACTTTCAGTTTGAAAGTTCACATTAAAACGAAAAAGGAGGTGACGAGTTCCACAACCAATGGACGTCATCGCGGGCGATCCATTGCCGAAAATCCATACGGGAAGTTTCGCCAAACGACTGGCGTCAATAAGTGGGGGTATTTCCGTCGGCATCGAGCGGAATATTCAAGCCGCACAATGAGGTGCACAACAGAACAGTTTCTATCGCTCAGCGTAAGGCCCGATTTATTGAAACAGAGAGTTTAAATAAAAAAGCCGTTTAAACCACGGCGAGGAGTTGGGGTATGTCCCGTGCTTTTTTTAACGAAATGTATGATGCGAGTGGTGGCTGCCGCCCACATTACCAGGAGTTCGCCCGCTGGCTGGCGGACACCCCCGTGGAGCTGCTGGACCAGCGTCGGCGCGAAGCCGACCTGCTGTTCCACCGCGCTGGCATCACCTTCACGTTGTACGGTGACGAGCAAGGCACTGAACGGCTGATTCCCTTCGACATCATCCCGCGCAGCATCAAGGCCAGCGAATGGCGGAACGTCGAGCGCGGCTGCATCCAGCGGGTCCAGGCATTGAACATGTTCCTGGCCGATATCTACCACGGGCAACGCATTCTCAAGGAGGGCATCATCCCGGCCGAGCAGGTGCTGGCCAACGAGGGTTACCAGGTGGCGATGCGCGGCCTGGACCTGCATCGCAATATCTATTCGCACATCTCCGGCGTCGACCTGGTGCGTGACGGCGACGGCAGCTACTACGTGCTGGAAGACAACCTGCGCACCCCCAGCGGCGTCAGCTACATGCTCGAAGACCGCAAGATGATGATGCGCCTGTTCCCCGAGCTCTTCGCCGCGCAACGGGTGGCGCCCATCGACCACTACCCGAACCTGCTGCTCGATACCCTGAAAAGCTCCAGCCCGCTGGACAACCCGACGGTGGTGGTGCTGACCCCGGGGCGTTTCAACAGCGCCTATTTCGAGCATGCGTTCCTGGCCCGGGAGATGGGCGTGGAACTGGTGGAAGGCGCCGACCTGTTCGTGCGCGACGACCGCGTATTTATGCGCACCACCTCCGGCGCCCAGGCGGTGGATGTGATCTACCGTCGTCTCGACGACGCCTTCCTCGACCCCTTGTCGTTCAACCCCGATTCCATGCTCGGCGTGCCCGGGCTGATCGCCGCCTACCGTTCCGGCAACGTGGTGCTGGCCAACGCGGTGGGCACCGGGGTGGCGGACGACAAGTCGATCTACCCCTATGTCGACGAGATGATCCGTTTCTACCTGAGCGAGGAACCGATCCTGAAGAACGTGCCGACCTGGCAATGCCGCAAGCCCGCGGAGCTGTCCCACGTACTGGCCAACCTGCCGGACCTGGTAGTCAAGGAAACCCAGGGTTCCGGCGGCTACGGCATGCTGGTGGGGCCGGCGGCCACGGCGGCGGAGATCGAAGACTTCCGCGCCCGGCTCAAGGCCCGTCCGGAAGCCTATATCGCCCAACCCACCCTGTGCCTGTCGACCTGCCCGACCTTTGTCGAGAACGGCATCGCGCCGCGGCATATCGACCTGCGTCCGTTCGTGCTGTCGGGCAGCGAAACCCGTCTGGTGCCGGGCGGCCTGACCCGCGTGGCCTTGCGCGAAGGCTCGCTGGTGGTGAACTCGTCGCAGGGCGGCGGCACCAAAGACACCTGGGTCGTGGAGGATTGACCGATGCTTTCAAGAACCGCTGCAGACCTCTACTGGATGTCCCGTTACCTGGAGCGCGCCGAGAACCTGGCGCGCATGCTCGAAGTCAGTTACTCGCTGTCGCTGATGCCCCAGGCGGGGCGTAGCGATGGCCATGCCGAGCTGGCGATGTCGCTGCTGGCCGCCGGCACCCTGGACGACTACAACCAGCGTTACGGCGAGCTGAACACCGAACGCATGCTGCACTTCTTCGCCCTCGACGAAACCAACCCCGGCAGCATCTATTGCTGCCTGCGGGCGGCACGGACCAACGCCCATGCGGTGCGCGGGCGGATCACCGCCGACATGTGGGAAAACATCAACGCCACCTGGCTGGAGATGCGCAACATCGCCAAGAGTGGCCTGGGACGCTACGGCATCAGCCATTTCTGCGAATGGGTCAAGGAGCGTTCGCACCTGTTCCGTGGCGCGACCTCGGGCACCATCATGCGCAACGATGCCTATTGCTTCATTCGCCTGGGCACCTTTATCGAGCGGGCCGACAACACCCTGCGCCTGCTGGACGCGCGCTACGAAATGTTCGGCGAGGAGTCGGAGGAGGTCAGCGACAACTCGGCCCGTGGCTACTACCAGTGGAGCGCCTTGCTCCGTGCCCTGTCCTCGTTCGAGGCGTTCAACGAGATCTACCGCAATGCACCGGGAGCCGAGCAGGTGTCCGAGATGCTGCTGTTGCGTGCCGACGTACCGCGCTCGCTGCATGCCTGCGTCGAGGAGCTGGACCAGATCCTCGCCAGCCTGCCGGGCAACAACGGCCGTCCGGCCCAGCGCCTGGCCGCCGAGCTGAACGCGCGCCTGCGCTACACCGGGATCGACGAGATCCTCGCGTCGGGCCTGCACCTGTGGCTGAGCGATTTCATCGCGCAGATCCGTCACCTGGGGCAGACCGTCCACGAATCCTATCTGGAGGTTGTATGAAACTTTCCATACGCCACGACACCACCTACAGCTACGCCGATGAAGTCTGCACCAGCATCCAGTTCCTGCGCCTGACCCCGCAGAACAGCGAGCGCCAGCAGATCCTCGAATGGCACCTGGAACTGCCGCGCCTGGTGCGCAGCCAGCTCGACCCCTACGGCAATATCCTGCACGTGCTGACCATGGACGAGCCCCATGGCGCCCTGGTCCTGAGCGCCTATGGCCAGGTGGAAATCGACCAGGCCCGGGAGATGGAGCACGACAGCCAGTCGCCGCTGCCCTTCCTGCGCAGCAGCCCGCTGACCAAGGCCGACGCCGCCCTCAGCGCCTTCGCCGCGCAGCACTGCGGCACCCGGCGCGACCGCGCGGCGCTGATCGAGCTGATGCACGCCCTGGCCGCACACATGGTCTACAGCCCGGGCGCGACCACGGTGGACACCACCGCGGCCGAGGCTTTCGCCGGCGGGGTCGGGGTCTGCCAGGACCACACCCATGCGTTCCTGGCCTGCGCCCGCGGCCTGGGGATTCCCGCGCGTTATGTCTCCGGCTACCTGTGCACCGAAGACGAAAGCCACCTGGCCAGCCACGCCTGGGCCGAGGCCTGGATCGACGGCGGCTGGTACAGTTTCGACGTGACCAACCGCCTGGCGCGGCCGGAACGGCACCTGAAGCTGGCGGTCGGCCTCGACTACCTCGACGCCTGCCCGGTGCGTGGCATGCGTCGCGGCGGCGGCGCCGAGCACATGCTGGCACAGGTCCAGGTGAACTCGATGTTCCAGGTCCAGCACCAGTAGCCGCGGCCTTTCCCGCACCATCGGGCATGCCGGCCCCGGCATGCCCACCTCTTGGGGCGCAGCAGCCCTGCATGGCCCATCTGCGCTTTCTGTCGTCGACTTTCTCAGCGACTTTCGGACTTTTCCTAAAGACAGTCTTTCCCCCCGGCCCCTAGCATGCGCCGCTCCGCAGGCCTGCAACGCAGCAAGCCAGGCGGGGAAAGGAAAGCAACGTTCAAGGGCAAGTCATGAAGAAATACACCACGGTCTTAAGCCTCTTGCTGGCGATGACCGGTTGTACCAGCAGCCACCAAGACACCTCCGAGGCCACGCTCACGGAGAAAGACGGCTACGTCCTTTCGAAAGGCGAAAGGGCGGTGGCGAAGAACCACCGGATCCGTTTCCTGGTCTTGCACTACACCGCGCTCGACCAGGCGCAGTCCTTCGAAACGCTGACGCGATCGGAACACGTCAGCGCCAACTACCTGATTCCCGACCGGCCGAAGACCCACAAGGGCCTGCCGGTGGCCGACCAGTTGGTCGATGACCACGACCGGTCCTGGCATGCGGGAGTGAGCCAGTGGAAGAACCGCAGCAACCTGAACGACACCTCGCTCGGGATCGAGATCGTCAACGCTGGCTGGGACCAGGACACCGGCCAGTTGCTGGGCGAGCCCTACAACGAGCAGCAGATAGAACTGCTGATCAGCCTGGCCCGGGACCTGGTCAGTAAGTACGACATACAGCCGACGGACATCGTCGGGCACTCGGATATCGCCCCCGGGCGCAAGATCGATCCGGGGCCGTTCTTTCCCTGGAAACGGCTTGCCGAAGCCGGCATTGGCGCCTGGCCCGACGAGCGCACCCTCGACGACTACCTGGCCCGCTTCAGCGTGGCGCCGCCGAGCATGGTCCAGGTCACGAAGGCGCTGCAAACCTATGGTTATGGCTATCTGGACGAGCAACCGGAAAGGGTGGTGGAAGCCTTCCAGATGCGCTTCAACCAGGAAAATGTCAGCGGGATCGTGGATATCCGTACGGCGGCCATCCTGTTTTCCCTGATCGACAAATATCACGGCAAGGACAAGGCGAGCGCCATTCTGCTGCCGCCGCAAGTGGCGGCGCTCGGCTAGGGGCACAGGTTTCGGCACCCATGAAAAAGCCCGCCGTTCGCGGTGGCGAAGGGCGGGCTTTTCAGCACCTGGTGGCTAGGGTCAGACCTTGACGATCCAGCCCGCTGGCGCTTCGATGTCGCCGGTCTGTACGCCGGTCAGCTCTTTGTAGAGCTTCTGGGTGATCGGACCGACTTCTTTTTCGCTGTAGAACACGTGCAGCTTGTCCTTGTACTCGATGCCGCCGATCGGCGTGATCACCGCGGCGGTACCGCAGGCGCCGGCTTCCTTGAAGTCCGACAGCTTGTCGATCAGCACGTCGCCTTCGATCACTTCCAGGCCCAGGCGGGTCTTGGCCAGTTCGATCAGCGACAGGCGGGTGATGCCCGGCAGTACCGACGGCGACTTCGGCGTGACGAATTTGTCGTCGTGGGTGATGCCGAAGAAGTTGGCCGAACCGACTTCCTCGATCTTCGAGTGGGTCAAAGGGTCCAGGTAGATGCAGTCGGCGAAGTGCTTCTTCTTGGCTTCCGAACCTGGCATCAGGCTGGCGGCGTAGTTGCCACCGACCTTGGCCGCGCCGGTGCCTTGTGGCGCCGCGCGGTCGTAGCTGGAGATCAGGAAGTTGTGCGGGGTCAGGCCGCCCTTGAAGTAGGCACCGACCGGAATGGCGAAAATCGAGAAGATGAACTCGGGGGCGGTGCGCACGCCGATGTTGTCACCCACGCCGATCACGAACGGGCGCAGGTACAGCGCGCCGCCGGTGCCGTAAGGCGGGATGAAGCGCTCGTTGGCGCGAACCACTTCCTGACAGGCGGCAACAAATTGCTCGGTGGACACCTGCGGCATCAGCAGGCGCGCGCAGCTGCGCTGCATGCGGGCGGCGTTCTGGTCCGGGCGGAACAGGTTGATCGAACCGTCCTTGCAGCGGTAGGCCTTCAGGCCTTCGAAGCACTGCTGGCCATAGTGAAGGGCGGTGGAGCCTTCGCTGATGTGCAGCACGTTATCTTCGGTCAGGGTGCCTTTGTCCCACTCGCCGTTACGCCAGTGCGACAGATAGCGCTTGTCTGTCTTGATGTAGTCAAAACCCAGCTTGTCCCAATTGATGCTTTCGTTACCCATGACACCCTCTATCGCTTAACAACCGTCGCAACGGCTCAAGGCTTCTGACGTTTTTTGGATGGGCACAACAATACTGCATTCCGGGGGGCTACCGCATCCCGGGCGATGGGAGGGGAAGCAAAAAAACTTAGCCTGCTCATGAACCCTCCTGCCGTCCTGTGGCGCGAACCCCAAAGGCTGCGGCGAGCTGTTTCTGTAGGAGCGAAGCTTGCTCGCGATAGCGTCGGCACAGACGGCTTGATATCCCTGCCGTGCTCACTGGTCCTATCGCGGGCAAGCCTCGCTCCTACAGACCCGGTGTTTATAGATGCAACGCGTGGCCCAGGGCGCGCAATGCCGCTTCCTGCACCGCCTCGCCCAGGGTCGGATGGGCGTGGATGGTGCCGGCGATATCTTCCAGGCGCGCGCCCATTTCCAGGGACTGGCCGAAGGCCGTGGACAGTTCGGACACGCCGACGCCCACCGCCTGCCAGCCGACAATCAGGTGATTGTCACGGCGCGCCACCACCCGCACGAAACCGCTTTTCGATTCCAGGGTCATGGCACGGCCGTTGGCGGCGAACGGGAAGCTTGAGACGATGCAATCCAGGCCGGCGGCCTTGGCCTCGTCCGGGGTCTTGCCGACCACCACCAGTTCCGGGTCGGTGAAGCACACCGCGGCAATGGCCGTCGGGTTGAATTCCCGGTGCTGGCCGGCGATCAGCTCGGCGACCATCTCGCCCTGGGCCATGGCCCGGTGCGCGAGCATCGGTTCGCCGGCGAGGTCGCCGATGGCCCAGACATTGCGCATGCTGGTCTGGCAACGCTGGTCGATGCGGATGGCCGAGCCGTTCATGTCCAGGTTCAGCGCTTCGAGGTTCCAGCCCTGGGTGTTCGGCTTGCGCCCGACCGCCACCAGCACCTGGTCGGTGTCCAGCTTCAGGCTGTCGCCGTTCGGGTCGCGCACCTGCAAGGAGTGGGTCGCGGCATCGAAACCTTCGACGCTGTGCTTGAGGTAGAGCTTGATCCCCAGTTGTTTCACCGATTCGAGCACCGGTTGGGTCAGCTCGGCGTCATAGGCCGGCAGGATGCGCTCCTGGGCCTCGACCACGCTGACTTCGGCGCCGAGCTTGCGGTAGGCGATGCCCAGCTCCAGGCCGATATAACCGCCACCGACCACGATCAAGCGCTTGGGCAGGGCCTTGGGCGCCAGGGCTTCGGTGGAGGAGATGATCGGCCCGCCAAGCGGCAGCATCGGCAGGTTGACGCTCTTCGAACCGGTGGCCAGCAGCAGGTGTTCGCACTGGATGCGGGTGCCGGCGCCTTCGATTTCCACGGTCTTGCCGTCGATGACCCTGGCCCAGCCCTGGATCACCTGGACCTTGTGCTTTCTCAGCAGGGCGGCGACGCCGGTGGTCAGGCGGTCGACGATGCCGTCTTTCCATTCCACGCTCTTGCCGATGTCCAGGGTCGGCGCCGAGACGTTGATGCCCAGGGCCGAGCCCTGGCTGTGATGGCGGGTCTGCTGGAACTGTTCGGCGACATGGATCAGCGCCTTGGACGGGATGCAGCCGATGTTCAGGCAGGTGCCGCCCAGCGCCTGGCCTTCCACCAGGATGGTCGAGATGCCCAGCTGGCCGGCGCGGATCGCCGCCACATAACCGCCGGGGCCACCGCCGATGATCAGCAAGGTAGTGTTCAGAGTTTGTTGCATGCCTTACTCCAGAAATGCCTATTCAACAAAGAGACTGGCGGGTTGTTCGAGCAGGCCGCGAATGGCCTGGATGAAGAGCGCCGCGTCCATGCCGTCGACCACCCGGTGATCGAAGGAGCTGGAGAGGTTCATCATCTTGCGGACCACGATCTGGCCTTTGATCACCATCGGCCGTTCGACGATCTTGTTCACCCCGACGATCGCCACTTCCGGCAGGTTCAGCACCGGCGTGCTGACGATGCCGCCCAGGGCGCCGAGGCTGGTCAGGGTGATGGTCGAGCCGGACAGTTCGTCGCGGGCCGCCTTGCCGCTGCGCGCGGCTGTAGCCAGGCGCGAGATTTCCGCGGCGCTGTCCCACAGGCTGCGGGCTTCGGCGTGGCGCACCACCGGCACCATCAGGCCGACGTCGCTTTGCGTGGCCACCCCGACATGCACCGCGCCGTGGCGGGTGATGACCTGGGCTTCGTCGTCGTAACGCGCGTTGATCTGCGGGAAGTCGCGCAGGGCCACGACCAGGGCCCGCACCAGGAACGGCAGCAGGGTCAGCTTGCCGCGGGTGGCGCCGTGTTTTTCATTGAGGTGCGCGCGCAGTTCTTCCACGGCGGTGACGTCGATTTCCTCGACATAACTGAAGTGGGCGGCGCGTTGGGTGGCTTCCTGCATGCGCTGGGCGATCTTGCGGCGCATGCCGATTACCGGGATCTGCTCCTCGTCATGACGTTCGGCATAACCGGACGGCGCCGAGCCGCTGCGTGCGCTCTGAGTGCCCTGGGCCAGGTAGGCGTCCAGGTCTTCGTGGAGGATGCGTCCGGCCGGGCCGCTGCCCTGCACCAGGCGCAGCTGGATGCCCAGGTCCAGCGCATGCTTGCGCACGGCCGGGGAGGCCAGTGGGCGCTCGTCGGCGTCGCGGGCTACCGGCGCCTGTGGCGCGGGGCGGCACGCGGCGGCGGGTTTGCTTTCCAGCACTGGCGCGGCTTCGACCTTGGGCGCCACCGCTGCTGGTGCTGCTTCTTTAATAGGGGCAGGTTCCTTGACCAGCTGATCGGAGGCCTTGAGGTTGCCGGCGCCTTCGACCTCGATGCTGATCAATATGCTGCCCACCGCCATCACTTCGCCGGGCTGGCCGCCCAGGGAGATGACCTTGCCGTGCACCGGGGAGGGGATATCCACCATGGCCTTGTCGGTCATGACGTCGGCCAGCACCTGGTCCTCGACCACCAGGTCGCCGACCTTGACGTGCCACTGCGCCAGTTCTACTTCTGCGATGCCTTCGCCGATGTCCGGCATCTTGATAACGTGCGTGCCCATTCAGACCTCCATGACCCGTTGCAAAGCCGCGCCCACTCGGGACGGGCCAGGGAAATACGCCCACTCCTGCGCGTGCGGGTAGGGGGTGTCCCAACCGGTCACGCGCTCGATAGGCGCTTCCAGGTGGTGGAAGCAATGCTCTTGCACCAGCGACACCAGCTCGGCGCCGAAGCCGCAGGTGCGGGTGGCTTCGTGGACCACCACGCAGCGGCCGGTCTTTTTCACCGACTTGACGATGGTCTCCAGGTCCAGTGGCCACAGGCTGCGCAGGTCGATGACCTCGGCGTCGATCCCGGTTTCCTCGGCGGCCACTTGCGAGACATACACCGTGGTGCCGTAGGTCAGCACGGTGACGTCCTTGCCCGGCCGGGTGATGGCGGCGACGTCCAGCGGCACCTTGTAGTAACCGTCCGGCACCTGGGCCGAGGGGTGTTTCGACCAGGGGGTTACCGGGCGGTCGTGGTGGCCGTCGAACGGGCCGTTGTACAGGCGCTTGGGCTCGAGGAAGATCACCGGGTCATCGTTTTCGATGGAGGCGATCAGCAGGCCCTTGGCGTCGTAGGGGTTGGACGGCATCACGGTGCGCAGGCCGCAGACCTGGGTGAACACCGCCTCGATGCTCTGGCTGTGGGTCTGGCCACCGTAGATGCCGCCGCCGCAGGGCATGCGCATGGTCAGCGGCGCGGTGAACTGGCCGGCGGAGCGATAACGCAGGCGCGCCGCTTCGGAAATGATCTGGTCGGTGGCCGGGTAGACGTAGTCGGCGAACTGGATCTCCGCCACCGGGCGCAGGCCGTAGGCACCCATGCCGACGGCGACGCCGACGATGCCGCTTTCCGAGATCGGCGCGTCGAACACCCGTGAGGTGCCGTACTTGGTCTGCAGGCCTTCGGTGCAACGGAACACTCCGCCGAAATAACCGACGTCCTGGCCGAACACCACCACGTTGTCGTCACGCTCTAGCATCACATCCATGGCCGAGCGCAGGGCCTGGATCATGGTCATGGTGGTCGTGGTCATGGCGGTGTCCAACTGGATATTGTTGTTGTGGTCGTTCATGTCAGATTCCCAGTTGCTGGCGTTGGCGCTTGAGGTGCTCGGGCATTTCCTTGTAGACGTCCTCGAACATGGTCGCGGCGCTGGGGATCTGCCCGCCGGCGAGGGTGCCGTATTGCTCGGCCTGTTTCTGCGCGGCGATGACTTCGGCTTCCAGTTCGGCGCTGACCGCGGCGTGTTCCTCTTCGGACCACTGGCCGATCTTGATCAGGTGCTGCTTGAGGCGGGCGATCGGGTCGCCGAGGGGGAAGTGGCTCCAGTCGTCGGCCGGGCGGTACTTGGACGGATCGTCGGAGGTGGAGTGCGGGCCGGCGCGGTAGGTGACCCATTCGATCAGGGTCGGGCCGAGGTTGCGCCGGGCGCGTTCGGCGGCCCAGCGGGACGCGGCGTAGACCGCGATGAAATCGTTGCCGTCCACTCGCAGCGAGGCGATGCCGCAACCGACGCCGCGTCCGGCGAAGGTGGTGGCTTCACCACCGGCGATGGCCTGGAAGGTGGAGATTGCCCACTGGTTGTTGACCACGTTGAGGATCACCGGCGCGCGGTACACGTGGGCGAAAGTCAGGGCGGTGTGGAAGTCCGACTCGGCGGTGGCGCCGTCGCCGATCCAGGCCGAGGCGATCTTGGTATCGCCCTTGATCGCCGAGGCCATGCCCCAGCCCACGCCTTGCACGAACTGGGTGGCCAGGTTGCCGGAGATAGTGAAGAAACCGGCCTCTTTCACCGAGTACATGATCGGCAGCTGGCGGCCCTTGAGCGGATCGCGCTCGTTGGACAACAGCTGGCAGATCATGTCCACCAGCGGCACGTCGCGGGCCATCAGGATGCTTTGCTGGCGGTAGGTGGGGAAGCACATGTCGTCGATGTTCAACGCCAGGGCCTGGGCGCTGCCGATGGCCTCCTCGCCGAGGCTCTGCATGTAGAACGACATCTTCTTCTGGCGCTGGGCGACCACCATGCGGTTGTCGAAGATCCGCGTCTTGAGCATGGCGCGCATGCCCTGGCGCAGCACCTCGCTGGGCACCTCTTCGGCCCATTCGCCCAGGGCATTGCCCTGGTCGTCGAGCACGCGAATCAGGCCACGGGCCAGGTCGGCGGTGTCAGCGGGTTCTACATCGATTGGGGGTTTGCGCACCGTGCCAGCGTCGGTCAGACGCAGGTAGGAGAAGTCGGTTTTGCAACCGGGACGGCCTGAGGGTTCGGGCACGTGCAGGCGCAGCGGTTCGTACGCTTGGGTCATGGCTTGTCTACGCTCGATCTTGTGAATTTCTTGTAGTGGGCGCGCTTAGCTGACAGTCATTCTTTGGGTAAAAGAAATCTTGTCCTACAACAATCATAGGCCGGGCCAAGGAGAATATTTATCTCTGTTTCGTTGCGCTAAAGACGATTTGCAGATAAAAAAACTGCATAAACATAAAAAACAGGTTGATTTGTCTCATGCGCAAACTGGACCGTACCGACATCGGCATTCTCAACAGCCTCCAGGAGAACGCCCGCATCACCAACGCCGACCTCGCCCGTTCGGTGAACCTTTCGCCCACCCCGTGCTTCAACCGCGTGCGCGCCATGGAGGAGTTGGGGCTGATCCGCGAGCAGGTGACCCTGCTGGATGCCGACCTGCTGGGGCTGCACGTCAACGTGTTCATTCACGTCAGCCTGGAGAAGCAGGTGGAAGAGGCGTTGCAGCACTTCGAAGAGGCGATCGCCGACCGCCCGGAAGTCATGGAGTGCTACCTGATGGCGGGCGATCCGGACTACCTGATCCGCGTGCTGGTGCCGACCATCCAGGCCCTGGAGCGCTTCATGATGGACTTCCTGACCAAGGTGCCCGGCGTGGCCAATATCCGTTCCAGCTTCGCCCTCAAGCAGGTGCGCTACAAGACTGCGCTGCCGTTGCCGGCCAATGGGTTGACGCTGGGGAATTGACTTGATGGGCGAACCGCAGGCCCGGCCTCTCGCGAGCAAGCTCGCTCCTACAAGGACCCGTGCAGTCCCTGTAGGAGCGAGCTTGCTCGCGATAAAAATCGGCAGGCCGCCGCTGTTCTCGGATCGAC
This sequence comes from Pseudomonas sp. RW409, assembly GCF_003184125.1. NCBI lineage: Bacteria > Pseudomonadati > Pseudomonadota > Gammaproteobacteria > Pseudomonadales > Pseudomonadaceae > Pseudomonas > Pseudomonas sp. RW409. The sequence continues at coordinate 264,886 of NZ_QHHP01000007.1, forward strand.
CCACCGAACTTTCGTTCAACACATAACGTCTCAATCGTTATACGCCGCCTCGCTGTTATCGATCAGCGGGTCCTTCTCCGTCAGCACGATCTGCGCGATCCGGTCCTTGCGCATAAAGCTGACCTTGGGGTGGGACTGGGCGTAGCGGATAAAACGCTCCACCGCTTCGACCATCGCCGGCGTACCGCCGATACGATCGTGCAGGCTCACCGACATCATCCGCCGCCGGTTCGCGCCTTCGGCGTACAGGCGATCGAACTCCAGCACCAACTGCTGATAGAACTGTTCGGCGGAGAAGTGTCGGCCCTCGATCAGCACGATGTCGTTGTTGCGCAGGGTGTAGGGCACCACGGCGAATTTCTTGCCGCGCACCAGGGTGACGAAAGGTTCGTCACGGCTGACGTCATCGATGTGGTAGGTGAAATTCAGGTCCTGCAACACTTTCAGGGTGTTGGGGCTGCGCCGCAGCCAGTTGGCGTTGTAGCCGACCGAGCGCTGGCCGGTGAGCTTCTGCACCGCGTCCACGCCATCGCCGATGAACTGTTTTTCCTGGGCGTAGCTCATGTTGTAAGAGTCGGCCCAACGCATGCCGTGGGCCGCCACCTCATGGCCTCGCTCGGCGATGGCCTTGACCAGCTCCGGGTGTTTCAGCGCGGCTTCACCGACCACATGCGAGGTGACCTTGATCCCGGTGCGGTCCCACAGATCGAGCAGGCGCCACAGGCCTTCCTTGTGGCCGTAGTCGAACCAGGTGTTGGCCGGCAGGTCGGGGTAACCCTTGGGCAAGGGGCTTGCGGAAAACGGGCTTTCGGCGCCCTCTGGCTGGCCACCGGTCTCGAACTGCATGGAAAACGACAGCACCAGTTGCGAGCCGTCCGGCCAGGGGCGCTCCTGGGCGAACGCCAGGGCCGGCGCCAGCAGGCTGAGGGCGAGCAGGCGCTTGAACCAGCGCAAGTTTTTGTGGGGGGACATGGTGGCACTCCTTGAGGAAAAAGTGCCGATAGGCTGGCATCCAGTTTCTGCTTGAAAAATCCCCTCGAAACCAGATCACCTTTAAAGAAAATTTACCAATCGAGTCCGGGGAGGGCGTCGCTGCCGCTGGCCTCATCGCGAGCAAGCTCGCTCCTACAGAGTTTGCGCAAATCCTGTAGGAGCGAGCTTGCTCGCGATCAGGTCCACCAAACGCCGCGGCTCTCAGATCACCCCGCTGAACACCCGCTCCACCCCACCGGCCAGCCGCACCTTGCCCTGGCCGTCCCAGCTGACGGTGACCGGGCCGCCGTCGCACAACACCCGGACCGGGCTGTCCAGCAGGCCGCGGCGTATGCCGTTGACCGCCGCGCCGCAGGAGCACGAGCCGGAACCCAAGGGAATGGCGCCGTTGCGCTCCCAGATGCGCAGGCGAATGGTCTGGCGGTCGATGACCTGGACGAAGTGCACATTGGTCTTCTGCGGGAACAGCGGATGCGCCTCGATCCGCGGGCCCAGTGTCGCCACGTCGATGGCCTGCAGGTCCTCGACAAAAAACGTGCAGTGCGGGTTGCCCATGCTGCACGCCGCCGGCTCGCCGGGCAGGGGCAGGGCCAGGCTGTCGAGGGCCATCGCCAGCGGGATCTCCTGCCAGGCGAATTGCGGCACACCCATCTCCACCGACACCGACTGATCGTCCAGCCGCAGGCAATGCAGGATGCCGCGGACGGTCTTCACCTGCACCGAGTCTTCGCCGCTTTCGCGCATCAGCAGGTCGGCCGCGCCGCGGGTGGCGCTGCCGCAGGTGCTCAGGCTGGAACCATCGGCATTCCAGAAGGTCAGTTGCGCCGCTGTCTCGGGGCAATGGCTGAGCACCACCAGCTGATTGAAACCCACGCCGCGATGGCGGTCGCCCAGGGTCCTGGCCAGCTCGCCGGTGATCGGGTTGTCGCGTCCACGGGCATCGACCAGCATGAAGTCGTCGCCATTGGCATGCAGCTTCTGAAAGGGCAGGGGCATTGCGGGGCTCCGCGGGAGGCACAGGTGACGGCCGATTCTAGGGGGCGAGCAGCGGCAATGATAGGCAGGGCCTGTGGCGGATTTGCGTCAGCGCCACGGGTATTTCGTCCGGCGGCCGGCAGTGGGCTGAAAAAATCCTCTGCGCCGTGATTAGCTTTGCATAAAGTTCGTCAATCGAGCCCGGCAGTGTGCCTGGATCCCGAGGTTTTCCGGCACACTGCCGGGCAACCCGGAACAACTCTGGAGCGTCCGCCATTCGGGCGGACATGGAACAAGGTCAGCGAATGGCAAGGTCAATGAATGGATAGCTACGCCCCGCGCAACTGGCAGCCCCACGAAAAGCCCAGCTTGCCCGGTTCCCCCTCGACGCCGCTGCACCCCACGCACAAGCGCCTGGCCTATGCCCTGGTCGGTCTGCTGGTGGCGATCACCGGCGGCCTCGGCAACTCCCTGGTGGTCGCCAACTTGCCGTATCTGCAAGGGGCGCTGGGCGCGACCACGGCGGAAATGGCCTGGCTGCCGGCGGCCTATGTGATGACCAACGTGTCGATGAACCTGCTGCTGGTGAAGTTTCGCCAACAGTTCGGCCTGCGCGCCTTTACCGAGGTGTTCCTGGTGCTCTATGCGCTGGTGACCTTCGGCCACCTGTTCGTCAACGACCTGAGTTCGGCCATCGCCGTACGTGCGGCCCACGGCATGGTTGGCGCCGCCCTGAGTTCCCTGGGCCTGTACTACATGGTCCAGGCCTTCCCGGCCAAGTGGCGGATGAAAGCCCTGGTGCTGGGGCTGGGTGCCTCGCAACTGGCCTTGCCCCTGGCCCGGCTGTTTTCCGAAGACCTGCTGCAGATCGCCGAATGGCGCGGCCTGTACCTGTTCGAGCTGGGGCTGGCGCTGGCCTCCCTGGGCTGCGTGTTCCTGCTCAAGCTGCCGCCCGGCGACCGTTTCCGCACCTTCGAGAAACTCGACTTCCTGACCTTCGCCATCCTCGCCAGCGGCGTCGCGCTGCTCTGCGCGGTGCTGTCCCTGGGGCGCATCGACTGGTGGCTGGAGGCGCCGTGGATCGGCTACGCCAGCGCCGGCTCCATCGTGCTGATCCTCGCCGGCCTGGCTATCGAACATAACCGCAGCAACCCGATGCTGATGACCCGCTGGCTGGGCAGCGGGGCGGCGATCCGCCTGGCCCTGGCGGTGATCCTGATCCGCATGGTGCTGTCCGAGCAGTCCACCGGCGCCGTGGGCTTTCTCCAGGCGCTGAACATGAGCAGCCAGCAGATGCGCCTGCTGTATGGGGTGATGCTGCTGGGCAGCATCGCGGGCCTGGCCACCAGCGCCCTGACCATCAACCCGGCGCACCTGTTCATGCCGCTGGTCATCTCCCTGGCGCTGATGGCCGTCGGCTCGGTGATGGACAGCTTCTCGAATAACCTCACGCGCCCGGCCAATATGTATGTCAGCCAGTTCCTGCTGGCCTTCGGCGGGACCTTCTTTCTCGGCCCGACCATGGTCCTGGGCACGCGCAACGTGCTGACCAACCCGCGCAACCTGGTGAGCTTCTCGGTGCTGTTCGGCATCTGCCAGAACCTCGGCGGGCTGATCGGCTCGGCGCTGCTGGGGACCTTCCAGATCGTCCGCGAGAAATACCATTCCAGCCATATCGTCGAGCAACTGGTGCTGATGGACCCACGGGTGCTGGGCCGGGTGCAGAGCGGCGGGGCGGCGGTCGGCAGGGTGATCGCCGACCCGCAGGCCCGCGAGCTGCAAGGCATCCGCAGCCTGGCCAGCGCCGCCACCCGCGAAGCCAACGTGCTGGCCTACAACGATGTGTTCATGCTGATCGCGGTGATCGCCGTGCTGACCATGATCTGGATCTTCATTCGCAGCCTGTGGCTGATGAGCACGACCAAGGCGGTCACGCCCGCAGCTTCGACCCCAGCCCCGACTCCCGTCCAACCCAGCGGTGCCATTTCTTCATGACCGAACCGACCATCACCACCACCAACGCCATTGCCTCGACGCCGGAAGGCAGTGCGCCGCCCTCGATGCCGATCACCGAGCCGCGTTCGCTGCGGGTGCGGGTCATCTCGTCCCTGGGGTTCGCCGCGATCGCCATCAGCGGCGTGCTGGTCGTGCTCTATGCCTGGCAGCTGCCGCCGTTCAGCAGCGCCATCGAAAGCACCGAGAACGCCCTGGTGCGGGGCCAGGTGACGATCATCGGGCCGCAGCTCAGCGGTTATGTGTTCGAGGTGCCGGTGCAGGACTTCCAGTTCGTCAAGGCCGGCGACCTGCTGGTGCGCCTCGACGACCGCATCTACAAGCAGCGCCTGGAGCAGTCCCTGGCCCAGCTGGCGTCGCAGAAGGCGGCCCTGGCCAATGTGGTGCAGCAGCGCAACAGCGCCGAAGCCACCATCAAGCTGCGCCAGGCGGCGCTGGCCGACAGCCAGGCCCAGGCGCGCAAGAGCGCCGCCGACCTGCGGCGCAACCAGGAACTGATCGCCGACGGTTCGGTGTCCCAGCGTGACCTGGACGTGACCCGCGCCGCCAACGCCCAGACCCTTGCCGCGGTGGCCCAGGCCCAGGCGCAGCTGGACATCGCCCGCCAGGACCTGCAGACGGTGATCGTCAATCGCGGTTCGCTGGAGGCCGCGGTGGCCAATGCCGAGGCGGCGGTGCAACTGGCGCGGATCGACCTGTCCAACACCCGGGTCACCGCGCCGCGCGATGGCCAGCTGGGGCAGATCGGCGTGCGCCTGGGGGCCTACGTCAATTCCGGGGCGCAACTGATGTCGCTGGTGCCGAACCAGCTCTGGGTGATCGCCAACATGAAGGAAACCCAGATGGACAACATCCGCGTCGGCCAGCCCGCGAGCTTCACCGTCGATGCGCTCAACCACCGCAAGTTCCACGGCCATGTGCAGCGCATCTCGCCGGCCACCGGCTCGGAGTTCGCCTTGTTGCAGGCCGACAACGCCACCGGCAACTTCGTCAAGATCGCCCAGCGGATACCGGTGCGCATCACCGTCGACCCCGACCAGGCAGAAAGCGAACGCCTGCGCCCGGGGATGTCGGTGGTGGTGAGTATCGATACGGCGGCCGAGGGTGATGCCCACATCGAGTGATGTGCTCCCTTGTAGGAGCGAGGCTTGCCCGCGATAGGATCTTGAATCTGACACCAGCTTCGGATCTGTATTGGCCGGGCGGGCCTCATCGCGGGCAAGCCTCGCTCCTACAGATGCGCTCAGGCGGCGCTCAGGGGCGGCAGGGTGCCGAGCAGGGACACGGCCGCCACCGCGGCGATCCCCAGCAGCCATTCCAGCAGCACGCTACGGCGCAGGGTGTACAGGCGCTGCTGGCAGTCCTCGATCCGCAGGCGGTTGAACAGGGCCAGGGCGAACATGCCGCACACCAGCAGCACCTTGATCAGCAGGATCAGGGCAAAGCCGGACAGCAAGGGTGTCGGCCACAGCTGGCCGGTCAGCACTCGTACATTGATCAGGCCGGTGACCAGCAACCCACCTACGAGCCCGTAACCCACGCCGCTGAAACGCAGTAGGACCCGCTCCAGAGGCTGCTCGCCGGGCTGCCGCAGAGTCATCAGCAGCACCAGCAAACCGCCGAGCCACAGGCTGACGCAGCCCAGGTGGACGATCTGGTTGAGGATCAGCAACTGGCCGCCGAGGCCGTCGAGCATGGCGCCGTGGCCCACCGGGGCGAGGGTGGCCAGCAGCAGGGCGGCGAGGATCAACCGTAGCGCCAGCCGCTCACCCAGGCGAGTCAGCAGTACAACCATCAGCGCACCATTGAGCAGCAGATGCCAGCTCCACACCTGGCCGAAAAAGGTCTTGCCCAGCACCCGTCGCAGGGTGGCCGGGTCCAGGGCCGCGGCGCCGCTGCCGGCCATGCTGGCGGTGATCAGCAGCAACCAGCAGACGCCCGTGGCCAGGGCGATCCCGGCCAGCCAGCGGCCGAGTCGGGTCAGGTTGCGATCCAGTGCGGCGAAGGGCTCGCGCCCCAACAGCAGGGGCCTGAACACCCAGGCCCCGAACAGCAAAAGGACTGCCGCGAAATGCACGAAGCGGCAGAGCACCAACAGGGTCGACATCGGTTACTGGCCGACCTTGAAGCTGTAGCTGCCTTCGCTCGTGTGGGTATCGACCGACACCGCGTGCCACTCGACCTTGTAGGCGCCCGCCGCCAGCGGCGCCGCCGGGGTCACGATCAGGGTCTTCTTGTCCGCGCCTTCGGTGGCCAGGGTCTTGACGGCGACCGCCGCGCCATCCTTGCTCAGGCTGACTTGGGTGAAGGCCGCCTCGACGCCTTCGGAGAACACCAGGCGCAGTTCACCCGGCGCGCTCACCGTGCTGTCGGCGGCTGGGACCTGGCTTTGCAGGTGGGCGTGGGCGAAGGCCGAGGAAGCGGCAACGAGAGAGGCCAGCAGGGCGCTGGCGGTCAGCAGTTTTTTCAGCATGGGAAATACCTGTTCAATGAGTGTCGGGTCGTCGCTGGGCCTATGAGTATAAGGACCGTGGCAGGGGCCCTGGATGAAACATCGGCGCGGCGTTCAAGGGGTTTTCAGGCGCATATGGATGATCGGGAACGGCCGGCCCTGGCCGTCGGTTTCCGAGCGGCCGATGTCTTCGAAACCGTAGTGCCGATAAAAACCGTGGGCCTGGGGGTTCTGTTCGTTGACGTCGACAGTGAGTCGCGGATGGCGGCTGCGCACGTGGTCCAGCAGTTGTCGGCCGACGCCCTGGCCACGGCGGGCCGGTTCGATAAACAGCATTTCCACCTTTTCACCGGCGCTGGCGATAAAACCGGCCGGGGTGCCGTCGTCGTCCTCCAGCAGCCAGACCTCGAGGGCCGGCAGGTAGGTGTCGCGCACCAGGGGGTAGAGCAGTTGGATATCGTCTTCGCTAATGAAGTCGTGGGTGGCCCGTACCGAGCGTTCCCACAGGGCGGCGAGCTGCGGGTCGTCCGCGGGCCAGCGTTTTCGAATGTGCATGAGCATGATCCATGGCGGCGTTGCAGGATGGCCGAAACCCTCAGGGTTCGGCGGCGAAAGTCCTGCCTGCATGTCCGTGTCGCGAATCAACGCCTGGACGGAACACTTCAGGTGCCTGGGAATAAGGCGGGAAGGATCCTAACCAATCGTTTTTGCCGGGGAAAGCCAGGTCCAGGAAGTTTCGTTTTTGTACGAAGGCCAATGGTAGTCTTGCAGCAGACTGTTTTCAGGGAGCCCATATGGGCAATCACAAGATCGAGATCCGTCGCAGCAACGTCGAGAAGATCCTCCTGGCGGCGGAAAAGGTATTCGCCGAAAAAGGCTTCAGCGGCACGGCCATGGCCGATATCGCCGCCGAGGTGCAGTTGCCGCGCTCCAACCTGCATTACTACTTCAGCACCAAGAGCGAGCTGTACAGCGCGGTGCTGCTGGAACTGCTGGAGTTGTGGAAGCAGGACGCCCTGTGCTTCGAGATGTTCGACGACCCGCGGGTGGTGCTCAGCAGCTACATCCGCGCCAAGATGAACCATTCCCGCAGCCGGCCCTATGGCTCGAAAGTCTGGGCCAACGAAATCATCCACGGCGCGCCGACCCTGGGCGAGGCCCTGGACGCCAGCCTGTACGACTGGGCGAAGATGAAGGAAGCGAAGATTCGTCAGTGGGTCGAAGACCAACGCATCCTGCCGGTGGAGCCGTCGAGCCTGCTGTACATGATCTGGGCCTCGACCCAGCACTACGCCGACTTCGACCATCAGATCATGATCATCAACGAGCATCAGCCGCTGTCGGACATGCAGTTCGAAAAAGCGGTGCAGACGGTGACCAGTGTGATTCTGCGGGGGATTGGGTTGGAGCCGTAGGCGTCCCTGAGATTGCTATCGATATCGCTGGAGCACCAGACAGTATGCGTTATCGTTCACCTCCATCGCGGGCAAGCCTCGCTCCTACAGAAGCGCACGGTCTTCTTCTGTAGGAGCGAGGCTTGCCCGCGATGACGTCAGTCCAGTCAATGAGCGTTATCCGGCAAATCCTCTAGCCACTCACTCAAACCGCCTCGCGATACGGATTGCGCGGATCATGCTGCCAGTCGAGGAATGGCTTGCCGGTGTCCTGGGGCACCATCTCGATGCAGTCCTGCACCGGGCAGGTGATCTGGCACAGGTTGCAGCCCACGCATTCGGCGTCGATCACCTCGTACTTATGCGTACCGTCGGCCTGCCTGAGGCTGGCGATGGCCTGGTGCGAGGTGTCTTCGCAGGCGATATGGCAGCGGCCGCAACCGATGCAGGCGTCCTGGTCGATCTTGGCGATCACCTGATAGTTGATATCCAGGTACTTCCAGTCGGTGGTGTTGCCCACCGCCTTGCCGGAAAACTGCTGCAGGCTGCTGTAGCCCTGACTGTCCATCCACCGCGACAGGCCGTCCTTCATTTCCTCGACAATCCGAAAACCATGGAGCATCGCCGCCGTGCACACCTGCACCGCGCCGCAGCCCAGGGCGACGAATTCCGCGGCGTCGCGCCAGTTGCCGATGCCGCCGATACCGCAGATCGGCAGGCCCTGGGTCTGCGGGTCGCGGGCGATCTCGGCCACCATGTTCAGCGCGATCGGCTTGACTGCCGAGCCGCAGTAGCCGCCGTGGGTGCTCTGGCTGCCGACCATCGGATTGGCCACCATGCGCTCCAGGTCGACGCTGGTGATCGAGTTGATGGTGTTGATCAGCGACACCGCGTCGGCGCCGCCGCGATGGGCCGCGCGGGCGGCCATGCGGATATCGGTGATGTTCGGCGTCAGCTTGACGATCACCGGCAGCGAGCACCAGGTCTTGCACCAGCGGGTCACCTGCTCGACGTACTCCGGCACCTGGCCGACCGCCGCGCCCATGCCGCGTTCGGGCATGCCGTGGGGGCAGCCGAAGTTCAGCTCGATGCCGTCGGCGCCGGTGGCTTCCACCAGCGGCAGGATGTTTTTCCACGACTCCTCGACGCAGGGCACCATCAGCGACACGATCAGCGCGCGGTCCGGCCAGTCCTTCTTGACCTGGGTGATTTCCTTGAGGTTGATCTCCAGGGAGCGGTCGGTGATCAGTTCGATATTGTTGATGCCCAGCACTTCGCGGTTGGCGCCGAAGTGCGCCGAGTAGCGTGACGACACGTTGACCGCCGCCGGGTCCTCGCCCAGGGTTTTCCAGACCACGCCGCCCCAGCCGGCCTCGAAGGCGCGGACCACGTTGTAGGCCTTGTCGGTGGGCGGCGCGGAGGCCAGCCAGAACGGATTGGGGGCCTTGATACCGGCGAACACAATCGAGAGATCGGCCATTTACGCAGCCTCCACATTGAGCATGAGTTGGGCATGCATGGCTTCGGCGGCCCGCTTGCCGTGTTGCACCGCCTGCACGGTGAGGTCCTGGCCGAGGCTGACGCAGTCGCCGCCGGCATACACCCCGGGGATGCTGGTGCGCAGTTGTTCGTCGACCTCGATGCGCTCGCCGGCGCGCTTGAGCTCGCGGGCCAGCGGGTCGCCCAGCGCGGCGCCGTCGAACGCCTGGCCGATGGCCTTGAAGATCGCGTCGGCGGCCAGCTCGAAGGTTTCCCCGGTGGTCTGCAGCCGGCCCTCCACCAGGTGGGTGCGGGCGAAGCGCATGCCGCGTACCCGGCCCTGGGCGTCGAGCAGCACTTCCTCGGGCGCGGCCCAGGTCAGCAGGCGCACCTGATTGGCCTTGGCGATGTCCTGTTCGTGTTGGGTGGCGCCCATGTCCTCGACGCCGCGGCGGTACACCAGGTTCACGTCGCGGGCACCGAGACGGGCCATCTGCACCGCCATGTCGATCGCCGTGTTGCCGGCGCCGAGGACGATGCAATGGTCGGCCAGGGGCAGTTGGGTGAGGTCGTCGGCCTGGCGCAATTCACGGATGTAGTCGGTGGCGGCCAGCAGGCCGGGGGCGTCCTCATGGGGCAGGCCCAGCTGCTTGCTGGCGGCCAGGCCCAGGCCGAGGAACACCGCGTCGAACTGCTGGTGCAGTTCGGTGAGGCTCAGGTTGTCGCCGAGTTTCTGCCCGTGGCGGATCTCGATGCCGCCGATCTGCAACAGGAAATCCAGCTCCTTCTGGGCGAAGTCGTCCACCAGCTTGTACTTGGCGATCCCGTATTCGTTGAGGCCGCCGGCTTTTTCCCGGGCTTCGAAAATCACCACCTCGTGGCCGTGCATGGCGCAGCGGTGGGCACAGGACAGGCCCGCCGGCCCGGCGCCGACCACGGCGATGCGTTTGCCGCTGGCGGCGGCGCGCTGGAACGGGTGCTGGCTGAAGTGCGCGTTGTCCACCGCGTAGCGCTGCAGCAGGCCGATCAGCACCGGCGCGCATTCCTGGGCGTTGTTGCGCACGCAGGCCTGCTGGCACAGGATCTCCGTCGGGCACACCCGGGCGCAGCTGCCGCCGAGGATATTGGCCGAGAGAATCTTCTGCGCCGCACCCTGCACGTTATCGGTGTGGATATGGCGGATGAACGAGGGAATGTCGATCTCGCTGGGGCAGGCGTTGACGCACGGCGCGTCGTAGCAATACAGGCAGCGCGAGGCTTCCAGGTGCGCCTGGCGGTCGTTGAGCGGCGGCGCCAGGTCGCTGAAATGGCCGGCGAGGGTGGCCGCATCCTCCTGGGGATGGGGCAAGTGGTTCAGGGTCTTGATCACGGTTCTGGCCTCACGGTTTTTTATCGATTGCCTCTGACGGGCATTGTTTTTCTATCGGGCGCGAGCGCCCGGATCGCGAGCAAGCTCGCTCCTACACAAAACGACGTAATCCCCTGTAGGAGCGAGCTTGCTCGCGATAGGGGGCAAGGCCCCCGATCTCAGCGTTTGACGGCCGTCGGCCTGTGCGCCTCGGCGCGTTTGCTCAGCAGGTCGAACACCGCCGGATAGGCCGGGCGCTCGACATACCGCCCTGCGCCGCGCTCGGCGCGCAGGTCACCGTCGGCCCAGACCAGCTTGCCCTGGCTGATAGTGTGGCTGGGCACACCGCGCACGGTCTTGCCTTCGAAGATGTTGAAGTCCACCTGCTGGTGGTGGGTCGCGGCGGAAATGGTGCGGCTGCCTTGCGGGTCCCAGAGCACCAGGTCGGCATCGGCGCCGACGCGGATCGCGCCCTTGCGTGGGTAGAGATTGAAGATCTTCGCCGCGTTGGTGGAGGTCAGGGCGACGAAGTCCTGCATCGACAGGCGTCCGCTGTTCACCCCTTCGTCCCAGAGCACGGCCATGCGGTCTTCGATGCCGGCGGTGCCGTTGGGGATCTTGCTGAAATCGTCGCGGCCGGCGGCTTTCTGCTCGGCGCAGAAGCAGCAGTGGTCGGTGGCGGTGGTGTGCAGGTTGCCCGATTGCAGGCCGTGCCACAGCGCGTCCTGATGCCCGTGAGGGCGGAAGGGCGGGCTCATCACATAGCCGGCGGCGGTCTGCCAGTCCGGGTGGCGGTACACGCTGTCGTCCAGCAGCAGGTGCCCGGCCAGCACTTCGCCGTACACTGGTTGGCCCTTGCCACGGGCGTAGGTGATTTCGTCCAGCGCCTCTTTGGTCGAGACGTGCACCAGGTACAGCGGCGTGCCGAGGGTTTCGGCAATGCGGATCGCGCGGCTGGCGGCTTCGCCTTCGACCTGGGAAGGGCGCGACAGCGGGTGGGCTTCCGGCCCGGTGATGCCCTGGGCCAGCAACTTGCGTTGCAGGTGGTAGACCAGCTCGCCGTTCTCCGCGTGCACCGTTGGCACTGCGCCGAGTTCCAGGCAGCGCTCGAAGCTCGCCACCAGGGTGTCATCGGCGGCCATGATCGCGTTCTTGTAGGCCATGAAATGCTTGAAGCTGTTGACCCCGTGCCGGCTCACCAGCTCGGCCATTTCCTCGCGCACCTGCTCGCTCCACCAGGTGATGGCGACGTGGAAACCGTAGTCCGATGCCGACTTCTCGGCCCAGCCGCGCCACTGGTGAAAGGCCTCCAGCAGGGACTGCTGCGGGTTGGGAATCACGAAGTCGATGATCGAGGTGGTGCCGCCCGCCAGGCCCGCCGCGGTGCCGCTGAAGAAGTCTTCGCTGGCCACGGTGCCCATGAAGGGCAATTGCATATGGGTGTGAGGATCGATGCCGCCGGGCATCAGGTATTGGCCACTGCCATCGAGCACTTCGCAGCCTGCGGGACTGTCCAGATTCTGGCCGATGGCCTTGATCACGCCGTCGGCGCACAACACATCGGCTTTATAACTTTCATCATGGGTAATAACGGTGGCGCCACGGATCAACAGAGACATTCCGAGTTCCTCGCAGGCATGACCGGCTTATGCCGGTTCTAGTGTTCTTGTAATAAGCAGGCTGCGGAATTTTTATTCCTGTCAGCGGTGTCAGGAATAAAAACTAGCTGGTGTTCAATCAATCGGCAAGATTATTTTTTATAAGCATATATCGATATTAAATGATTGAAATATAAGGATTTAATTCTTAAATCCGCAAAATGGTGCAGCCTTTCACCATTTTGACGCACTTGACAGGATCGAAATATGAGCAAGATTTCCTATGTGAAATCAGCCGCTTGAAGGAGGCCTGTGGCCCATACGAAAGTTTGAAAAAATTTTGCGTGCACCAGATTGAGTCCTGACCCGATGGACAACTTGCCCGGCATTCGGCCTGAGTGAACCGGCACGTTATCCAGGACAGGAAGTTATTCAGAATAAAACTGAAGAAACATCAGTTGTTTACATGGATTTTACCGACTGTGGAGCACCGTCGATGGACCAGCCGGCACGCTTATTGAGTGCCGCCGTCGACAGGATGGCCGGTCGGTAAAAGTCGTCAGTTCTCCGGCCATCGCCGGGCTGGCAGCACGTCTGCCGGCCCGCCCGATGAGCAAAAATAATCAGAAAAAAGTGGAGCGGCCATGCAACAGAACAGATCTCAAGTGACCGAGCGTGCCGGCCTGTACGAGCTGGACGCCGGCAGCGACGTGCTCGACAGCCCCCGTTACAACCACGATATCGCGCCGACCAAGGTCCACGAGCGCACCTGGAACAAATGGCACATCACCGCGCTGTGGGTCGGCATGTCGATCTGCGTGCCGACCTACACCCTGGGCGGTGTGCTCACCGCCTATTTCGGCCTGACCGTGGGCGAGGCGCTGCTGGCGATCCTGCTGGCCAATATCGTGGTGCTGGTCCCCCTGACCCTCAACGCCTTTGCCGGCACCAAGTACGGCATCCCGTTCCCGGTGCTGCTGCGTGCGTCCTTCGGCGTCATCGGTTCCAACGTGCCGTGTCTGATCCGCGCCCTGGTGGCCTGCGGCTGGTTCGGCATCCAGACCATGTTCGGCGGCCTGGCGATCCACCTGTTCCTCGGCTCGATCTTCGAGGGCTGGAAAGCCCTGGGCGGCACCGGCGAGGTGATCGGCTTCATGATTTTCTGGACCCTCAACCTGTGGGTGGTGCTGCGTGGCGCCGAGTCGATCAAGTGGCTGGAAACCCTGTCGGCGCCGCTGCTGGTATTGGTGGGCGCGGGGCTGCTGGTGTGGGCGTTGCCCAATGTGTCGCTGAGCGAACTGCTGGCGCAGCCGCCCAAGCGTCCGGAAGGGGCGAGCGTCTACAGCTACTTCTTCGCCGGGCTCACGGCGATGGTCGGTTTCTGGGCCACCCTGTCGCTGAATATCCCGGACTTCAGCCGCTACGCGAAAAGCCAGAAGGACCAGATCCTCGGGCAGATTTTCGGCCTGCCGCTGACCATGTTCCTGTTCGCCGCCCTGGGGGTGGTGATGACCGCCGCCTCGGTGAAACTGGTGGGCGTCACCGTCTCCGACCCGGTGAGCCTGATCGGCCATATCCAGAGCCCCGGCTGGGTGGCCCTGGCCATGGCGCTGATCATCATCGCCACGCTCTCGACCAACACCGCGGCGAATATCGTCTCGCCGACCAACGACTTTCAGAACATCGCGCCCAAGCTGATCGGCCGCACCAAGGCGGTGATCCTCACCGGGCTCGTCGGCCTGGCGCTGATGGCCCACGAACTGCTGAAAAAGCTCGGCCTGCTGGTCTCGGATGTGAGCCTGGAAACTGTGTATTCCAACTGGCTGCTGGGCTATTCCAGTCTGCTGGGGCCCATCGCCGGGATCATGGTGGTGGACTATTTCATCATCCGCAGACAGCAGCTGGACCTGGCCGGGTTGTACCGCGATGACGTGTACCCGGCATGGAACTGGTACGGCTTTATCGCCTTCGGCGTGCCGGTGGCGCTGACCCTGCTGTCCCTGGGCAGCGATGCGTTCAGCTGGTTCTACAGCTACGGCTGGTTCACCGGTTCGGCGCTGGGCGGGATCATTTACTACGGGCTGTGCAGCCTGGGCAGCCCGCGAACCGCGACCGCCAAGACGCCGGTGTGATGGACGGACCCTGTAGGAGCGAGCTTGCTCGCGATTGGCCAGCAGACATAACGCGATCCAACAGGCAGACAAGGTTGTTTGCAGGTTTATCGCGAGCAAGCTCGCTCCTACAAGGGGCCGTGTCGCTTTTTTGCGCGATGCGATCCACCAGACACCACAGCACCCAAGACGAGCCCGACCTCGTCAACGACAACCAGAAAAGCCTGAGGAGATCACCATGAACGCTGCCGTCGACGTTCTGCAATCCAGCCACCGGCACATCAACCGCGACCGCTTGTGGCAGTCGCTCATGGAGCTGGCGCAGCTCGGGGCCACGGTCAAGGGCGGGGTCTGTCGCCTGGCCCTGACCGACCTCGACCGCCAGGCCCGCGACCTGTTTGTCCAATGGTGTGAGGAGGCGGGGTGCACGGTCACCGTGGATGGCATCGGCAATATCTTCGCCCGCCGCCCCGGGCGTAACCCGCAGCTGCCGCCGGTGATGACCGGCAGCCATATCGACACCCAGCCCACCGGCGGCAAGTTCGATGGCTGCTTCGGCGTGCTGGCCGGGCTCGAAGTGCTGCGCACCCTCAACGACCTCGGGGTGGAAACCGAGGCGCCGTTGGAAGTGGTGGTGTGGACCAACGAAGAAGGCTCGCGCTTCCCGCCGTGCATGATGGGCTCCGGGGTGTTCGCCGAGAAATTCACCCTGGAGGAAACCCTGGCCAAGACCGATGCCGAGGGCGTGAGCGTCGGCGATGCGCTGAACGCCATCGGCTATGCCGGCAGCCGCCAGGTCAGCGGGCACACAGTGGGGGCCTACTTCGAAGCCCATATCGAGCAGGGGCCGATCCTCGAGGACGAGAAGAAAACCATCGGCGTGGTACTCGGCGCCCTCGGCCAGAAATGGTTCGACCTGAAGCTGCGCGGTGTCGAAGCCCACGCCGGCCCGACCCCGATGCACCTGCGCAAGGACGCCCTGGTCGGCGCGGCGGCGGTGGTAGCCGCGGTCAACCGCGCCGCCCTCGGCCATCAGCCCCATGCCTGCGGCACCGTGGGCTGCCTGCAGGCCTATCCCGGTTCGCGCAACGTGATCCCGGGGGAGGTGCGCATGACCCTGGACTTCCGGCACCTGGAACCGGCGCGCCTGGACTCGATGATTGCCGAGGTGCGCCAGGTGATCGACAGCACCTGCGAAGAGCATGGCCTGACCTTCGAGATGCAACCGACCGCGGACTTTCCGCCGCTGTATTTCGACACGATCTGCGTCGATGCGGTGCGCGAGGCGGCGCAGGGGCTGGGCCTGAGCCATATGGACATCGTCAGTGGCGCCGGGCACGACGCGATCTTCGTCGCCGAGCTGGGCCCGGCGGGGATGATCTTCGTGCCCTGCGAGGGCGGCATCAGCCACAACGAAATCGAAAACGCCGACCCCGACGACCTCGCCGCCGGCTGCGCGGTGTTGCTGCGGGCGATGCTGGCGGCGTCCCAGGCCGTGGCCAAAGGACAACACGTCGCTTGACGACCATCGTCCACCTGTAGGAGCGAGCTTGCTCGCGATAAACCAGAGGGCACCGCATTTCTCCAGGAAGCGGCGCGTTATCGTTGACGGTCATCGCGAGCAAGCTCGCTCCTACAGGTTTGCGGTGGTCGTGAGAACACCACTTCTGTAGCCGCTGCCGCAGGCTGCGATCGCCCGGAACCGGCGCGGCGATCTCAAGGCCGATTGAGGTTCGTCGGGATATCGGGAACCAAGGCCCTGCGGGCCTTATCGCAGCCTCGCGGGCTCGGCAGCGGCTACAGGGTGATGTTGTGATCGGCCATCGCATGCAGCTTGGGATCGTCCGCTCGAACCTAAGCTAATTCCTAAAAAGTATTTATATCTTGATTCTTAGATCGATTAGCTTTTAGCGACTTTCCTGTCTTCCAGAAGGTCCGCCCCCATGCGCCTGCCCTTTGCTTTGCGTCGTAGCTTGTCGATCACCGCCCTGGCCGGTCTGGCGCTGGGCATGGCCCTCGATGCCCAGGCCGATACCGACCTGCGTATCGGCTACCAGAAATCCTCGACCCTGCTGGCGGTGCTCAAGGCCCAGGGCACCCTGGAAAAACAACTGGCGGGGCAGGGCGTGAAGATCTCCTGGCATGAATTCACCAGCGGCCTGCCCCTGGCGGAATCGCTGAACGTGGGCAACGTCGATATCAGCGCCGATGTCGCCGACACCGTGCCGGTATTCGCCCAGGCCGCCGGAGCCAAGCTGACCTACTTCGCCACGGAAACCCCGTCGCCCGCCGCCCAGTCCATCGTCATTCCCAAGGACTCCACGCTTAAATCCCTGGCCGACCTCAAGGGCAAGCGCGTCGCCGTGACCAAGGCCGCCGGCAGCCATTACCTGCTGATTGCCGCGCTGCGCGAGGCTGGCCTGAGTTTCGCCGACATCCAGCCGGTGTACCTGACCCCGGCCGATGGCCGCGCCGCCCTGGAAACCGCCAAGGTCGATGCCTGGGTCACCTGGGAACCCTTCGTCGCCAGCGCCGAACGCCAGCAGGGCGCGCGGGTGCTGCACGACGGCCAGGGCCTGGCCAGTTACCGGCGTTATTACCTGGCCTCCAACGATTACGCCAAGGCCCACCCCGAGGTGCTGCAGCAGGTGTTCGCCGAGTTGCAGAAGACCGGCACCTGGGTCAAGGCGCACCCGACGGAGGCGGCAAAACTGCTGGGTCCGCTGTGGGGCAACCTGGACGTGAGCACGGTGGAGCTGGCCAACAGTCGCCGCACCTACAAGGTGGAAGCGGTGCAGCCGGACGCCCTGGGCGAGCAACAGAAAATCGCCGATGCCTTCTACCAGGAAAAACTCTTGCCCAAGCCGGTGGATGCCCGCGCGGTGCAGTTGTGGAGCCCGAAGCATTTGTGATTGACCGTTAGATTGCTATCGCCGGCAAGCCGGCTCCTACAGGGATTTGTGTAGGAGCCGGCTTGCCGGCGAACAAGATCACCCCCTTTTTTCTTTTTCACCGCCGGTTACGCCACCCCGGCGTCAGGAGTTCCCGTGTCCGCCGTTCACCCCCAAGCGGCCTTTGCCGTCCCAGCCTCGTCCGCCCCGCAACCGGCCAGCGCCGAGGTGGTGCTGGAGCTGCGCAACTTGACCAAGCAATACGGCCGCGGTTCGTCCGCGCCGGCGGTGGAGCAAGTCAGCCTCAGCGTGCGCCGTGGCGAAGTGCTGTGCCTGATGGGCACCTCCGGCAGCGGTAAATCCACCTTGCTGCGGCACATCAACCGGCTGATCGAGCCCAGCAGCGGCGAGGTATTGATCGACGGCGCAGCCATCAGCCAGCTCTCGGCCAAGGACCTGCGCACCCTGCGTTCGCGGCGCATCGGCATGGTCTTCCAGCACTTCGGCCTGCTGCCCCATCGCAGCGTGCGCGACAACGTCGCCTTACCCCTGGAACTGCGCGGCGAACCCGAGGCCCTGCGCCAGGCCGCGGCCGATGTGCAGCTGCGGGCCATGGGCCTGGACGGTTGGGGCGAGCACTATCCCCATGAGCTGTCCGGCGGCATGCAGCAGCGGGTCGGCCTGGCCCGGGCGCTGGTCAGCGAGCCGGACATCCTGCTGATGGACGAACCCTTCAGCGCCCTCGACCCAACCATCCGCCGCGACCTGCAAAGCCACTTCCTGCGCCTGGTACGCGAGCGCGGCATCACCACCTTGCTGGTGACCCACGACCCGGCGGAAGCCCTGCGCCTGGCCGACCGCATCGCGGTGTTGCGCCATGGGCATCTGATCCAGTTGGGCAGCCCCGGCGAGTTGCTGGAGCACCCGGCAGACGCCGAGGTGGCGGATTTCTTTCAGGAGCACGGCGCGCGTAGCGATACCCTTGCCGCGGTGCCCGTGGTCTCGGCTAAAACAGCACCCGCTCCGGCGCCCGTGACCCCGGGGTTTTCCTTCTGGCGGGCGCTGTTGCTGGGGCCGGCGGCCTTGGCCGCCAGCGGGCATGGCGCCTTGTATTGGCTGGGCTTCGCCCTGGAACTGGCGGCGGCCAGTGCAGTGGGGCAGTGGTTGACCAGCGCCAGTCAGGGTTGGGCTGGGTTGGCGATTCTTGGCTTGCTGCTCAGCCGCCTGCTCAGCGTGACCCTGGCTCGCCGTCCGAGCCGCCAGGGCCGTTCCGATTGGCGCCTGCCGTGGCTGGTGCTGCTGTTGTGCCAGGGCCTGGTGTTGTGGCGGGTGGCGGCCGTGGATGCCAGCGGCCCCTGGCTGCAATTTCCCGCCGACCGCCAGGCGCTGCTGAGCACCGCGGCCGCCATCGATCAATTGATCGGGTGGTCCCAGGTCACCTTCGAAAGCACTTTCGTCGGCGTGATAGTCGCCGTGCGCACGGTGATCGAAAGCATCGAAAGCCTGCTGGGCTGGCTGCCCTGGCCGGTGCCGGCGCTGGCCCTGGTGCTGCTGGCCTGGCGCTCGGCCGGCGCGGCCCTGGCCCTGACCAGCGCGGCAGCCTTGCTCTATATCGGCCTGTTCGGTTTCTGGGAGCGGACCATCGCCACCCTGGCCCTGGTGGGTTCCTCAGTGCTGCTGTCGCTGCTGATCGGCGTGCCCGCCGGCATCCTCCTGGCCAAGCGCGCCCTGGCCCGACGCCTGATCACGCCCTTGCTGGACGTGATGCAGACCCTGCCGACCTTCGTGTACCTGATCCCGGCGGTCGCATTCTTCTCGGTGGGCAAGACCCCGGCGGTGATCGCCACGCTGATCTTCGCCCTGGCGCCGATGATCCGCCTCACCGCCCTGGGGATCCAGGAAGTGCCCAGGACCGCCGTCGAAGCGGCCCTGGCCCACGGCGCCACGCCGTGGCAGATCCTGACCAAGGTCGAGCTGCCCCTGGCCGCCGGCTCGCTGCTGCTGGGGATCAACCAGACCCTGGTGATGAGCCTGTCGATGGTGGTGGTCGCGGCGCTGATCGGCGCCGGCGGCCTGGGCTACGACGTGATGACCGCGCTGCGCAATATCAAGGGCGGCGAGGGCATGTTGGCCGGCGCCGCGATCGTGTTCTGCGCGCTGATTCCCGACCGCATCATTCAAGCGACCCTGCGCCAGCGGGATCGCGCTTTCCATCAGTCATGAGGTGTCTCTTGAACAAGTCGTTTTCCCGTACCCTGGGCGCCGCCGCGCTGCTGTTGGGGTTGTCCCTGCCGGTGCTGGCCAAGGACAAGATCGTCATCGGCGAACAGAACTGGACCGGCGCCATCGCCATCCAGAACATCCTCGGCGAGGTGATCAAAAGCCGCCTCGACGGCGACGTGTCTTATCTCGCCGGTGACATACCGGTGCTGTTCGCCGCCGCGGCCAAGGGCGACGGTTCGGTGGACGTGCTGACCGATATCTGGCTGCCTAATCAATCCGCCGCCTGGGCCAAGTACGTCACCGGCGGCACCCGCTCGCTGGTACCGAACAAGCAACCCTACCTCGGGGTCCAGGGCTTCTATATCCCCGGTTACCTGCAAGACAAATACGGCGTGAAGTCGGTCTACGACCTGCAGAAACCCGAAGTGGCGAAACTCTTCGAACCCCTGGGCGGCGGCAAGGCGCAATTGCTGGTGGGCCCGGCGGGCTGGGAGTCGACCTATATCGGCCAGATCAAGGCCAAGGATTTCGGCTTTGCCGATCAGTTCGAGTCAGTGTCCACCGAAGCCTCGGTGACCTACGCCAAACTTGCCGCGGCCTACAAGGCCCAGCGCGGCGTGGTGTTCTACGCCTACACCCCGGACTGGATCTTCTCCGCCTTCGACCTGCGCCGCCTGGACGAGCCGGCGTTCGACGGCTACGCCCAGGACAACAAGAAGGGCGACCCGCTGTACAAGGCCGACGGCTGCTGGAAATTCATCAGCCCGACGGTGGACGCCGACTGGCTGAACAAGAGCAAGATCACCTGCGCCTACCCGGACGCCCGGGTCTATGTACTGGCCTCCAGCGCCTTGCAGAAACGCGCGCCACGGATCGCCGCCTTCCTGGAAAACTTCAGCATCGACCCGCAGGTGCTGAACGACCTGATCCTCAGGATCGAGAAGGAACAACAACCTGCGGCGCAAGCGGCCAAGGCTTGGGTCCAGGCCAACCCGGCGATTGTCGATCAATGGCTGGGCGCCAGCGGCGAGAAAGTCGGAGCGGTGCAGTGAGCGAGGAGTATCGGAACATGAGCGGGATCAAGCAGGCGACCTTCGGCGCGGGCTGTTTCTGGGGCGCGGAAGCCGCGTTCCGGGTGCTGCCGGGGGGGGTGGATACGCGGGTGGGCTATGCGGTGGAGGCGGGCGATGAGTCGTTACGGATCGAGGTGGTGCAGGTGGATTTCGATCC
>NZ_QHHP01000007.1:285602-328133 GCF_003184125.1 Pseudomonas sp. RW409
CGGCATGTCGAGGCGCAGGTCGACCACGCCGTGTTTCAGGCGGTTGATCAGCAGACGGGTCAACTGTGGCAGTTCGACGGCGACGCCTCGGCCCAGCTCCAGGCCGTCGAGGCCCAGGCGGCGGGCGAGTTTCCAGCTGAACTGCTGCTTGAGCATCTGGCTGATGGCCGGGCGCGCGGTGGCCACCAGGTCCAGTTGCGGGTCGAGACGGGTGAGCACGCCATCGGCGGTGATCAGCGCCTTGAACAGCACCAGCAGGTCAGCCGGCAGCAACAGTTGGTATGCGCGCATCAGGCCGAGGAAGTCCTCGATCATCGCACTCATGTTCAGCGCCTTGCCGCCGTGCCGGCCCATGAATTCCCGCGCAGCCTGTTCGATGGCGGACAGGTCGCGCACCTGCTCGCCGCTCCAGTCGATCAGCACCGCCACCAGCGCTTCGGTACTGCCCTCGGTCATGGCCCGCATAAAGCCCATGACCTCCAGGCGCCGGCGCTCGTCGAGGCGCCCGACCATGCCGAAGTCGATAAAGCCGACGCGGTTGTCGTCCATGGCCCGCAGGTTGCCGGGGTGCGGGTCGCCGTGGAACAGGCCGTCTTCCAGCAGCATCTTGATAAAGGCCTGGGCCCCGCGCTGCGCCAGCAGGCTCGGGTCCAGGCCTTGCTCGATCAGGGCCTGGCGTTCCAGTGGTGTATGGCTGGGGAGGAATTCCTGGACCAGCAGGCGCTCGCTGCTGTGCAGCCAATGGATACGCGGAATGGCGATCTGCGGATGCTCGGCGAAATTCGCCGCCACGGTGTCGCAGTGCTGGCCTTCCTGGGTGAAGTCCAGTTCTTCAAGCATCGCCCGGGCCAGTTGCCGGACCATCTGCCGCGGCTGGTAATGAGCCAGGGCGGCGTTCTCTTCCACCAGCATCGCCACGCCTTCCAGCAGTTGCAGGTCGGCGCTCATCTTGCGCCGCAGGCCGGGGCGCTGCACCTTGACCACCACCGCCTCGCCGCTGAGCAGGCGCGCGCGATAAACCTGGGCGATAGAGGCCGCGGCCAGGGGCTCGGTGTCGAACTCGGCGAACACCTGGGCCAGCTCGCAGCCCAGGTCGTCGCGTACCTGGTCCTCCAGCTCGCTCCAGGGCAAGGTCGCGGCGCTGCTGTGCAACGACTCCAGTTCGCTGATCCAGTGCGGCGGCAGGATATCGCTGCGGCTGGCGAGGATCTGCCCGAGCTTGATAAAGGTCGGCCCGAGTTTTTCCAGGGCCAGGCGCACCCGTTGCGGCGTCGAGTCCTGCGGCTGCGTTTCAGTACCGGCTTGCGACTCGCCCAGCAGGCGCCCAAGGCCCAGGCGCAGCAGCACATCCTGGGCACCGAAGGCCGCGAGCACGGCGACTATCTGATGCACCCGCTTATGGTGTTTGAGTGCCGTCCAGGTGGGTTCGAGCATGGTCGGGATGATCCTTCACAAGGTGACGCCCGCGGCGTGGCCGGCGGGCTCAAGGTTGGGTGGCGCGCCTGCCGGGGACTCCGGGATCGACGACGAGCCATGCAAGGTCCGACCACAACGAGCGGCAATCATTCAGAACGCGGCAGCGCCGATTGCACGCGCCTCCTCGTCCGAGGTGCTGCCGAAGACCGCATGCCGGCGGTTGCCCATGGCGGCGCCCGCGATAAATTCGGTTACCATGGCGCCCCCCTGAAATCCGCACGCCGATAAGGACATCCGTATGGCTGTTTCAACTATTGTGGTTCTGCTCGTTCTGGCCCTGCTGGTGGTCTACGTCATCACCGTCTACAACGGCCTGGTGGCCCGCCGGAACCGCTTCAAGAACGCCTTCGCGCAGATCGAAGTCCAGCTCAAGCGCCGTTACGACCTGATCCCCAACCTGGTGGAAACCGCCAAGGCTTACCTCAAGCACGAGCGCGACACCCTCGAAGCCGTGACCGCGGCGCGCAACGCCGCGCTGGCGGGTCTCAAGGCTGTCGCGGCCGAGCCCGGCAACCCGCAGCACATGGCCCAGCTGGGCCAGGCCGAAGGCGCGCTGTCCAGCGCCATGGGCCGGCTGAACCTGAGCATGGAGGCCTACCCGGACCTCAAGGCGTCGCAGAACATGCAACAGCTGAGCGAAGAACTGACCAGCACCGAAAACAAAGTGTCCTTTGCCCGCCAGGCCTTCAACGACACGGTGATGGATTACAACAGCTACAAGCAGAGTTTCCCGCCGGTGATCCTGGCCGGCCTGTTCGGCCATGGCGCCGACGCCAGCCTGCTGCAATTCGCCGACAGCGCCCTGATCCAGGAAGCCCCCAAGGTCGCCTTCTAAGCCCCTGTCACCCTGGATGGTCCGATGAATTTTTTTGAACACCAGGCCCGGGCCAAACGGCGTACCGGCACCCTGGTGCTGCTGATGATCCTGGCCGTGCTGTGCCTGGTGACGGTCACCAGCCTGGCGCTGAACCTGCTCTGGCTGCAATTTCTCAAGGAGATGAAGCAGTCGCCGAGCTTCGACTGGCAACTGACCGCGATGATCGCCGCGGTGGTGTTCCTGGTGGTGATCGGCAGCAGCATGGGCAAGCATTCCGAACTGAAAGCCGGCGGCAAGGTGGTCGCCAAGCGCCTGGGTGGCCGGCTGATCAACCTGCACCCGGACGGCCTGGAAGAACAACGGCTGCTCAATGTGGTCGAGGAAATGGCCCTGGCCTCGGGCACGCCGGTACCGCAGGTGTACGTGCTGCCCGATGCCGGGATCAATGCATTCGCCGCCGGCTTTACCCCACAGGAAGCGGTGATCGGGGTCACCCGCGGCGCCATCATGGTGTTCAACCGTGAGGAACTGCAGGCGGTGATCGCCCATGAGTTCAGCCATATCTACAACGGCGACATGCGCCTCAACACCCGGCTGGTGGCGATTGTCCACGGCATCCTGGTTATCGGCTTGACCGGCGAGGCAATGGCCAACGGGGTCAACCAGGCCGGCCGGCTGGCACAGAACCGGGTCGGCGGGCTGGCGATGTGGAGTGGCCTGGCGCTGATCCTGCTGGGCTCGGTCGGGACCTTTTTCGGCAATATGATCAAGGGCGCCATCAGCCGCGAGCGCGAGTTCCTCGCCGATGCCTCGGCGGTGCAGTTCACCCGCAATCCGGCCGGCCTGGTCGGCGCGCTGAAAAAAATCGGCGGTTATGCCGCCAGCTCGAAACTCGACAGCGCTTTCAGCTCTGAATACAGCCACCTGTATTTCAGTGAAGGGGCCACCCTCTCCGTCTACGGCCAGTCCGCGACCCATCCGCCCCTCTCGGCGCGGATCCGCCGCCTGGAACCCGGTTGGGACGGCCGCTTGCCCACCGTCGAAGCCGTCGAACTACCGGCCGAGCCCACCCGCGCCGGCCTGGACAGTTCCGGGGAGTTCAGCCGCCAGTCGCAAGCGACCAGCGCCCTGGTCTTCGACCTGAATGCGATCAAGCAGTCGATTGCCAGCATCGGCAGCCCGAACGCGCAACATCTGCTGGCGGCACAAGCGGCGCTGGTCAGCCTCGACCCGGCGCTCCAGCGCAGCGCCCACAGCACCACCGGCGCCCAGGCGCTGGTCTATGGCCTGCTGCTGTCCGCCAACGATTCGATACGCCGCCGGCAACTCGCGCAGCTGGAGGCCAACAGCCCCACCGAGGTCTTCGGTTGCCTGCAAGCCCTGCAAAAACAGCTGGCGGCCCTCGACCCGAACCTGCGCCTGCCGCTGCTCGACCTGTCGATTCCGGCCCTGCAGCAGCTGGACAAGAAAGCCTGCAAGCCGTTCATGGACAACCTGCGACAACTGATCGACGCCGACGACCAGGTCGAGCTGCTGGAGTGGACGCTGCTGCGCATCGTGCAGCGCAATGTCGAAGGCCTGCCGGCGCCCGAATACAAATGGGGGCTGTTCCAGCGCAGCGAAGAACTGGCGATCCTGCTCGGCGCCCTGGCCAGCGCCGGGCAAAAGACCGCGCAGCAGGCCCAGCTGGCCCTGGCCCATGCCTGGACCGGCCTGCCCTTCGCCCAGCCGCAACCGGCGCAGGTCGACCTCGAACACCTGGATGCCGCCCTGGTGCGCCTGCGCCAGCTGATGCCCGAGGAACGGCCGACGCTGCTGCAGGCCATGGCCCGTTGCGTCTGCTACGACGGCCAGGTCACCGTGGCCGAAGCCGAGCTGATGCGTGCCGTGGCCGATGTGCTGGATTGCCCGATGCCACCGCTGCTGTCCTCGGCAGTCGCCGAACCCGTGTCTTCCCCGGCATCTGCCAGCGCCCCCCAGACCGCCACGCTCTGAGTACCGGTCAAGCATGCCTGCCCAGCGCCAGCCTGGGCAGGCACCGCCATCCTTACCAGAGCGCGATCTCGTAGGTGAAATAGAGGCGGTTGCTGTCGCGTCCCCGGGCGAATTCGGAACGGTACACGTAGTTGCGCAGCTTCACCCCCAGCCCCTTGAAGCGGCCTTGCTGCACCACATAGGCCAGTTCGGCATCGCGCTCCCATTCCTTGATCGCCGTGTTCGAGCGGCCGTCGCTGCCGCTCAGGTAGCGGGTGGAAAACGCCAGCCCCGGCACCCCGAGCGCGGCGAAGTTGTAGCCGTAGCTGAGCATCCAGGTTTTCTCGTCTTCCTCGATGAACTTGCCAATGCCCACGTTGCTGAATGAGTACACCGTGGCGCCGCTGATGTAAGGCAACCCGGCATCCCCGTTGAGCACCTGGTAGCCGCCGCCCAGGGTATGGCCGGCAATGGCATAGGACAGCAGGCCGCTGAGCATATCGTTGTCGATGTTGCCGCCGTAGGCCGAACCGCTGTCGCTGCTGTGGAAGTAACGCAAGTCACTGGTCAGTACGCCGGCGCCCAGCTTCAGGTCGTGCTGGATACCGGCGAAGTGCTGCCGGTAGAAGTTCTCGAGCTCGCCGTAGAAGTAGCTCAAACGCAGGTTCTTGCCGAGCTTGTAGTCGCCCCCGGCATAGGTGAAGTCCCCGGACTTGTCGCCGGCATAACCGTCCGCAACGATCGGCACGCTGTCGCTGGAATCGCGCAGCTTGAAGCGATCCAGCCGGCCAGCGGTGAGCGTCAGGTTGTCGATGTCGCTGCTGGTGAGCTGCGTGCCCTGGTAGGTCTGCGGCAGCAGGCGCGCGTCGTTGTAGATCAGCACCGGGTTCCTGGGCAGCAAGGTGCCGTACTTGAGCGTGGTCCCGGCCAGCCTGGCCTTGGCCGTGACACCGGCACTGGCGAACGCGTCGGCGGCGCGGCCGTCGTCATGCACCGGCAACAAGCCGGTACCGCTGCGGCCCCGTCCCGAGTCGAGCTTGACCCCGACCAGGGCCAGCCCGTCGACGCCCAGGCCGAGGGTGCCGGGGGTGAAACCCGACTGGAAATCCAGCAGCAGGCCCTGGGCCCACTCCGTGCGCTCGCTCTTGGCCGTGCGTGCCGCCCGGGCACTCAGGCCATGCTCGTCACGGAAGTTCTCATTGAAATAGACATTGCGCAGTTGCAGCTTGAGCGTGCTGTCGTCGCCGAAGCCTGCCGCATCAACGGTTGTCAGCGGCAACAGCGCGGCCAGGGGCAGCAACGCCCCACGGGTGATCGAAAGGGTCATATCGGACTACTCATTGTTGTTATTCGAGGTGTTGCGCGCGCCACGCCCGTGGCGCGCCGGGGAACCCTTGGTGGTTCAGGGATGGCCCAGGAGAACGGGCTCAGGAAAACAGGGTCAGCGCGCCGGTCAGCAGGGCCAGGGCGGTAATCACCAGGGAGGTCAGCACCGCCCATTTGACGGTGGCTCTCTGGAAGTCGCCGATGTCGCGATCGACCATGCCCACCAGCAGCAGGGTCGAGGCCACCAGCGGGCTCATCAGGTGCACCGGCTGGCCGAGGATCGAGGCCCGGGCGATTTCCAGCGGATCGATGCCATAGGCCGCCGCGGCATTGGCGAGGATCGGCACCACGCCGAAGTAGTAGGCATCGTTGGACAGCACGAAGGTCAGCGGCATGCTGGTGATGGCCACCACCAGCGGGAACAGGTGCCCCCACGACGGCGGGATCCACTCCACCAGGGTCTGTGCCAGGGCATCGACCATCTTGGTTCCGGAGAAGATCCCGGCAAAGATGCCAGCGGCGAACACCAGCAGCACCACCGTCATGGCATTACCCGAATGGGCGAGGATCCGCTCTTTCTGCAGCTCCAGCTGCGGGTAGTTGATCATCAGCGCCAGCACGAAGCCGATCAGGAACAGGATCGCCGAATGCATCAGCCCCATCACCAGCGCCACCATCACCGCCACCACCAGCATCAGGTTGACGTAGGCCAGCTTCGGTCGCTTGCAGGGTGTGTCCTCGACTATGGCCTTGATGTAGCAGTTGCCTCCACCGCTCTGCAGTTGAGTGTTGCCGATGCGCTTGCGCTCGGCGCGGCCCAGCAGAAAGGCGCTGAACACCACCCAGGCCGCACCGCCGATCATGGTCGGCAGCAACGGCACGAAGTACTCGCCGGCATCCAGCCCGAGGGCGGCAATGGCCCGGGTGGCCGGACCGCCCCAGGGGGTCATGCCGCTCATGATGCTCAGGGAGAGCATGGCGATGGTGGCAAGGATCATCGGGTTCATGCCGATGCGCTTGTACAGCGGCAGCATCGCCGCGCAGGTGATCATGTAGGTGGTGGTGCCGTCACCGTCCAGGGCCACCAGCAGCGACAGCAACGCGGTGCCGACGGCGATCTTCACCGGGTCGCCGTTGACCCGCTTGAGGATCTTGCGGATCAGCGGGTCGAACAGGCCCGCGTCGATCATCAGGCCGAAGAACAGAATCGCAAACAGCAGCAGCGCCGCGGAGGGGGCGACCATTTTCAGGCCGTCGAGCATCATTTTTCCGGTGCTGCCGGCAAATCCGCCAATCACCGCGAAGACGATCGGCACCAGGGTCAGGGCAACGATCGGGGACAAGCGCTTGGTCATGATCAGGAACGTGAACACGACCACCATGGCCAGGCCGAGTAATGCAAGCATGTGGGATTCTCTTGTTGTTATGGACAAGCATGGCCGACGCCCAGGCGCACGGCCCCCTTACCCGCCAGGCGGAGCCTGGCGAGGGTTGCAACCGGGTCGAACGGTGTTGTGAGGGCGCCGCGAACGGCTAGAGGTGTTTGCCGGTCTGCACCGGCTCCCAGGCTTCGTCACTGGCCTGGGTATTATTCGCCGCCTGGCCATCCAGGGCCTGCAGCAGCACCTGGCGTTCGCAGGCGTTTTCCGACAGCGAGATCACGACCGTGGCCACGGCATTGCTGGCCAGGCTGGTGAGCGCCCGGGCCTCGGACATGAAGCGATCGATGCCGATCAACAGCGCCAGCCCCGCCAAGGGGATGTCGTGGATTACCGTCAGGGTCGAGGCCAGCGCGACGAAGCCGCTGCCGGTGACACCCGCCGCGCCCTTGGACGACAGCAGCATGATCGCCAGCATCGTCAGCACCTGCCCCAGGCTCAAGTCGATGTTGCAGGCCTGGGCAATGAAAATCGCCGCCAGCGACAGGTAGATGGCCGTGCCGTCGAGGTTGAACGAGTAGCCGGTGGGCAGTACCAGGCCCACCACGCCCTTCTTGCAACCCAGCGCCTGGAGCTTTTCCAGCATGCGTGGCATCACCGGCTCGGTGGACGAGGTACCCAGCACCACCAGGAATTCTTCACGCAGGTAGCGCAACAGCTTCCACAGGCTGAACCCGTGGGCGCGACAAAGGCCGCCCAGCACCACGAAGACGAAGAATCCACAGGCGATGTAGAGGGTCATGATCAGCTTGGCCAGGGCGCCCAGGGAGGTAATGCCGTACTGGCCGACCGTGAAGGCCAGCGCGCCGAACGCTCCGATCGGGGCAAAGCGCATCAGGTAGGAGAAGATCTTGAACACCATGTGCGAGGCGGCTTCCAGCACATCCAGCACCGGCTTGCCGCGCTCGCCCAGGGACGACAGGGCAAAGCCGCAGAGCACTGCGATGAACAAGACCGGCAGCACCTCACCCTTGTTGAAGGCGCCGATAAAGGTCTCGGGAATGATGTGCATGAAAAACTCCACCACACCCAGCTTGGCCGCTGACTCGGTGTACTGCGACAGGCCCTGGGTACTCAGCTGGGTGGGGTCGATGTTCATCCCCGCGCCGGGCTTGAACAGGTAGACCGCCACCAGGCCGATGATCAGGCTGATCACCGTCAACGCCAGGAACAGCAGCAAGGTCTTGCTCAGGAGGCGCCCCAGGGAGCGCTTGTCGTTCATCCCGGCGATCCCGGTGACGATGGTGCAGAACACCACCGGCGCGATCATCATCTTGACCAGCCTGATGAAGGCATCGCCCAGGGGCTTGAGGGCAATGGCCTGCTGGGCCCAGAAGTGCCCGACCACCACGCCCAGCAGCACGGCACAGATGATCTGGAAGTAGAGCGATTTAACGACTTTCATGGCATCACCCATTTTTAGAATTGTTCTGATGCGAACGACTGTCACTGCGGTGCAGGACTATCCGGCCAGGCGTTGTGACGCCGGGGCGTAGACGAAACCGGAGAACAGCCTTCGCGCGGTGCGAACCACCGAGGCGCGAATGGTCTCTCCCTGGTTGCCGGTGTAGGACAATACGACATCGATCCCGCCACTGGGGTGCTCCAGGCGCACTTGCTTCAGTTGCGTGGCTCCGCCCAGCAGTTCGGCGGCGACACTGCCCGCGCTGACACAGGCGGTGGCCAGGCCGATGGAGCCGGTGATAGCCAGCGCGCGATGGCAACTGTGGGGCATGAAATAGCGCACCTGCAAGGTTCCGCCCGCCTTGGCCGGGGAAACCAACACCGGTTTGGGAATCACCTTGTCACTGACGTCGCCCAGTCCCATGGCCAGGCCGGCCTGCAAGCGCAAGGACTCCAGCCGCTCCAGAAAGGCTTTGTCGGCGTCCAGCTCGGCGGGAGACTCATCGCCGCGCTTGCCCAATTGCCCTGCCTCGACGATCAGCATCGGCATGGCCATGTCGATGCAAGTCACCGGTACGCCATCGATCAGGTCCAGGGTGTTCCCGGTGGGAAAGAGTTTGCCGGTCTTGCTGCCCGCGGCGTCGAGGAACGTCAGTTGCACAGGAGCGGCGGTGCCGGGCACGCCATCGATGGCGGTATCGCCTTCGTAGCTGACCTTGCCCGCCGGCGTCTGCACCAGGGAGTGGACGAAGGTGCCGGTATTGAGATTGCGGATCCGCACCTGGGTCTGCTCGCCAGTGGCCTTGACCAGGCCTTGCTCGACGGCGAAGGGGCCGACCGCGCACAGCATGTTGCCGCAGTTGGGCGCCGTATCGACCCGGCGCTGGGACACCATCACCTGCACGAACAGGTAGTCGACATCGGCCTCGGGGTGCAGCGACGGGCTGACGATCGCGACCTTGCTGGTCTGCGGACTGCCACCGCCAATGCCGTCGATTTCCAGCTCATGCCCCGAGCCCATCAGGTCAAGCAGCAGCTCATCGCGCTGCTCGATGGACACCGGCAGATCCCAGGCGAGAAACACCGGTCCCTTGGAGGTACCGCCGCGCATGAGCACACAAGGAATTCGTTGCATGGACATAGACTCTTGTTAATCAATCGGGTTAATTGATGTTCTGGGCACAAGAGTGTCAGGGAACGAACGATGTTTCCAATGCAAAGATCGTAGCGATTATTGCGTTTCACACATGAAAATTCTAAAGTGGCAGCGCCTGCCTTCCTGCCCTCGCCTGAGACGAAAAACATGGAATATGAGCTCCAGGACATAAGATCCTTCGTGAAAATCGCCGAACTCGGCAGTTTCCATGAAGCCGCCGATGCCCTGCACTTGTCCCAACCGGCCCTGAGCCGCCGGATCAAGAAGCTGGAGGAAGGCCTGGGCACCGCCCTGCTCGACCGAACCACGCGCAAGGTCAGCCTGACCAGCGTCGGCCGGGACTTCCTGCCCAAGGCCCGGCGCCTGCTGGATGACTTCGACGATTCGATCCTCAATATCCGCGAACTGGCGGAACGGCAGATCGGCCAGGTGACCCTGGCCTGCATTCCCACCGCGGCCTTCTACTTCCTGCCGTCGGTGATCCGCCTTTATAACGAGCGCTACCCGAAAATCCGCATCCGCCTGCTCGACCTCAGCGCCAACGAAGGGCTGGAAGCGGTGCTGCGCGGCGAGGCGGACTTCGGTATCAACATGATGAGCGGCCAGCACCCGGACATCGAGTTCGTGCCCCTGGTCAACGAACCTTTCGTACTGGCGTGCCGGCGTGACCATGAGCTGGCGAAAAAGACCTCAGTCACCTGGTCGGAACTCAGTGATTACCGGCTGATCGGCGTCGGCCGCCTGAGCGGCAACCGCATGCTGCTGGACCACGCCCTGTCCGGCCTGAGCTGGCGTCCCCAGTGGTTCTACGAGGTGCAACACCTGTCCACCTCGCTGGGCATGGTCGAGGCCGGGCTCGGCGTGTCGGCCATGCCCAGCCTGGCCATGCCCGCGGCCGACCACCCGACCCTGGTGAGCATTCCGTTGAGCGAACCGGTGGTCAACCGCACCCTGGGCCTGGTCTACCGGCGCGGCGCCTCGCTGTCGCCCGCCGCGGAAAAGTTCGTGTCGATCCTGCTCGAGCAGTGGCCGCATTGACGGTTCGTGGCGCAGGCAAGCCAATGTGGAATAGCACGAACACCTGAAACCTGCGCCTGACAACCTGCGGCGTATCGGCCATTAACGGCTGACTGCGCCGGGCCCAGACTTTATGCTGCACAGCCATCCCCCCATGGAACCTGCGGGCCAAACGGTTGCCTGAGGCGCAGCCGTTTTTTCCGTGCACCACCCAATACCCGTTTTCCCAGGAGTAAGCCCATGCCCCATGAAGGCAACCTGTTGCAAGCCGCTGTCGTGTTCCTGTTCGCGGCGGTGCTGACCGTCCCCCTGGCCAAGCGCCTGCAACTGGGGGCCGTGCTTGGCTACCTGCTGGCCGGGGTGATCATCGGCCCGGCGGTGCTGGGGCTGGTGGGCAACCCGCAGAGCATCAGCCATGTGTCGGAGCTGGGCGTGGTGTTGCTGCTGTTCATCATCGGCCTGGAGCTGTCGCCACGGCGCTTGTGGGTGATGCGTAAATCGGTGTTCGGCGTCGGCCTGGCCCAGGTGCTGCTGACCGGGGTGGTGATCGGCTGCGTGGCCCTGTTCCTGTTTGGCCAGCCGCTGAACAGCGCCATCGTGCTCGGCCTGGGCCTGGCGTTGTCGTCCACCGCCTTCGGCCTGCAAAGCCTGGCCGAACGCAAGGAGCTGACCAGCCCCCACGGGCGCCTGGCCTTCGCCATCCTGCTGTTCCAGGACATCGCGGCGATTCCGTTGATCGCCATGGTCCCGGTACTGGCCGGGGTCGACCACAACACCAGCAGCGCCGAAGACCTGCGCCATGGCCTGCAAGTGCTGGGCAGCATCGCCGTGGTGGTGATTGGCGGTCGCTACCTGTTGCGCCCGGTGTTCCGCGTGGTGGCGCGCACCGGCCTGCCGGAAGTGTCCACCGCCACCGCCTTGCTGGTGGTGATCGGTACCGCCTGGCTGATGGACATGGTGGGCGTGTCCATGGCCCTCGGTGCCTTCCTCGCCGGCCTGCTGCTGGCGGACTCGGAATACCGCCACGAACTGGAAGCGCAGATCGAACCCTTCAAGGGCCTGCTGCTGGGGCTGTTTTTCATCAGCGTCGGCATGGGCGCCAATATCGGCCTGCTGTTCAGTGCGCCGATCGCGGTGCTGGGCCTGACCCTGCTGCTGATCGCCATCAAGCTGCCGCTGCTGTTCGTGGTCGGACGCCTGGCCGGTGGCCTGGGGCGCTTGAGCGCGGTGCGCCTGGGCGTGGTGCTGGCGGCCGGCGGTGAATTCGCTTTCGTGGTGTTCAAGATCGGCCGCGACCAGGGCCTGTTCGAGGCGCGTCTGTATGACCTGCTGGTGCTGACCATCACCCTGTCCATGGCCCTGACCCCACTGCTGCTCCTGGCCTGCGCGCGCTTCTTGCAGCCCAAGGCCAAGCCCGTGGAGATGCCCGCCGAGTACCGCGAGATCGAAACCGACGCGCCACGGGTGGTGATCGCCGGCATGGGCCGGATGGGCCAGATCGTCGCGCGGATCCTGCGGGCGCAGAAGATCCCCTTCGTGGCCCTCGACACCTCGGTCGACACCATCGAGCTGACCCGCAGCTTCGGCGGCATGCCGGTGTTCTACGGCGACCCGATGCGTGCGGAAATCCTCAAGGCGGCCAAGGTCGGCGAGGCGGAATATTTCGTGATCGCCACCGACGACCCGCAGACCAACATCAACACCGCCGCGGTGGTGCGCAAGCTCTACCCGCACATCAAGATCATCGCCCGCGCCCGTAACCGCCAGCACGTGCACAAGCTGGTGGACCTGGGTGCCGAGGCGGTGCGGGAAACCTATTACTCGAGCCTGGAAATGAGCCGCAAGGCGCTGATCGGCCTGGGCCTGACCCACGCCCAGGCCGACTCGCGGATCAAGCGCTTCACCGCCCACGACGAACAGGTGCTCGAAGCCCAGCACGCGATCTACGACGACCACGCCAAGATCCTGCAATCGGCCCAGGAAGCCCGGGCCGAACTGGCGCGGCTGTTCGAGGCGGATGCCCAGGACGAGCAGGCCGAAGGCGTGTTGCCGCCACCGCGCTGAGCATCGAGCTATGCGGTGCGGCTGAGATCTTTCGCGAGCAAGCTCGCTCCTACAGAGAAGCACCACGATCCCTGTAGGAGCGAGCTTGCTCGCGATGGCGTCGGGCCTGACTCCATCCCCTGGGCTCCTGACACCATCTGTCAGTCAGTTGCGCTACAGTGCTCGACGCCCCGTCCCGAATGGATACGCCGATGACCGCAGCCAGCCCCAGCGCCCCCGCCCTCAAGGAAATCTTCAACGTCGAACGCCTGGAACACATCGCCCGGGAAATGCTCGCGGTGTACCCGGCGTTCGACCACCGCGGCTTTCTCGCCCAGGCGAAACAGGGCCTCGCTGACCTCTCGGTGATGCAACGCCTGGCGCGGGTCAGCGAAAGCCTGCAGGCGGTACTGCCGGCGGATTACGAGGCCAACCTCGCACGGCTGTACGACCTGGCCCCGCGCCTGAACAGCCGCTTCGTCTGCATGTTCCTGCCGCACTATGTGGCCAGCTACGGCGGGCACGCCTTCGAGCGCTCGATGCAGGCGCTCAAGTATTTCACCGCTTTCGGCTCCTCGGAGTTCGCCATCCGCCCGTTCCTCGCCAATGACCTGCCGCGCACCCTGGCGGTGATGCGGGACTGGGCCCGGGACGACAACGAACATGTGCGCCGCCTGGCCAGCGAAGGCAGCCGCCCGCGCCTGCCCTGGTCGTTCCGCCTGGAGCGGATCCAGGCCGACCCGAGCCTGGCGGCGCCAATCCTCGAACGCCTCAAGGCCGACCCCAGCCTGTATGTGCGCAAGTCGGTGGCCAATCACCTCAACGACATCACCAAGGACCATCCCGACTGGGTCCTGGCGCTGATCGAAGGCTGGTCCCTGGACAACCCGCACACCGCCTGGATCGCCCGCCACGCCTTGCGCAGCCTGATCAAGCAGGGCAATCGCCGGGCGCTGGCGATCGTCGGCGCCGGCCAGGCGCCGCAGGTGAAGTTGCAGGGGCTGCGGGTCGAGCCGGCGGTGATCCGCCTGGGGGAACGGATCAACCTGTCCTTTGCCCTGGAGTCCACCGCCGACGCCAGCCAGCGCCTGGTGGTGGATTACGCCATCGACTACGTCAAGGCCTCGGGCGGCACCAGCGCCAAGGTGTTCAAGCTCAAGGCCTTCACCCTGCCCGCCAAGGCCCGGGAACAGCTCGGCCGCGCCCAGCACATCCGCGAACTGACCACCCGCCGCCACTATCCCGGGCGTCATGAGCTGCATATCCTGGTCAACGGCGAGCGCCTGGGCAGCACGGCGTTCGAGATCCACAACTGAAACCGCAAGGAGCGACCATGCAGCCCCATCCGCTGAAAACCCTGATCGAAGCCGCCGACCGCGCGATCACCGCCGAAGACTTCGACGGCCTGATGGACTTCTACGCCGAGGACGCCACGCTGGTGGTCAAGCCGGGCCTGGAAGCCCGGGGCAAGGAACAGATCCGCCGGGCCTTCGTGGCCATCGCCGAACACTTCAACCACAGCATGGTGGTCCGGCAAGGCGCAATGCAGGTCATCGAAGGCGCCGGCACCGCGCTGGTGATCATGCACACCCTGCTCGACACCCTGGACCGCGACGGCATCGCCAGCACCCTGGAACGGCGCGCCACCTATGTCTTTCGCCATGAGCCGTCGGGCGCCTGGCGCTGTGTGATCGACAACTCCTACGGCACCGACCTGCTCGACGGCTGAGCCCGCGGGCGGCGATCTCGTAACAAATTGTTTCGCAAAATCAGCCGAGCGACTTCTTGCGAAAACAACGGAAAACCACCTGGAAGCGTTCAGCTTGCAGATATGGCTTTGCGCCATATCTGCGGGGACGAAAACCCTGTTTCGAGGAAAAATTCCAGCGCCGCGAACGCCCTCTCCCGCTGTCCAACGATCTCGACTGATCCGAATAAACCGCTCTATCTCGGGCCTTACAGCCGACACTAATTGTCAGACAATGCTGTAAATCCGTATTGCGATAAATTATCATTTGGCGCCTCCCCCGCTAGCCACCCGCCTGTCACGCGCGATTCGCCGTGTGCGAGGTGGCTGATTTCAATGATTCACCCGAGGCGCTCATGTACCGTTTTCCGCTTTACCGTCCCCTGATCTGCGCCGGTCTCGGACTGCTCTCCTGGCAAGCCCTGGCTGCCTATCAACCGCAATCGGAAGCTGCCCTGGCCGCCGACGCCGTGATGGAATGCCAGTTCAACGCCGACCACAGCAGCGACTGCACCACCACCCAGCACTACACCATCCTCACCCCGGCGGGCCGGGAAATGCTTTCGCGCATCGACTTCAGCTATGCCGAAACCGATGGCTTCGAACTGCGCAAAGCCGAATTCACCCAGCCGGGCGGCAAGCCCGTGGCGCTGGCGCCGGCGCAGATCGATACGCGTACCGCACCGAATCCGGAACAGGGTTTCCTGCGCGAGAAACAGACGTCCCTGGCCTTCCCCAACCTGCGGGTCGGCACCCGGCTCAGCTACACCGTGCAGCAGCACTACGCGGCCAAACCGCTGCTGGGGCAGTTCCACTCGGTGCTGCAATTCGGCCCCAAGCCGGTGCGCCAGGACAGCTTCAAGATCACCTACCGCGCCACGCGCCCGATCATCTGGCGCAGCGAGCAGATGGACGACTACCGCTTTACGGCCTCCAGTGACCGGAAAAAACTCACCATCGAGCAGAAGGCGCCGGTCTTCCTCAACTACATCAATGAACCCTCGATCGGCTTTATCCGGCAGGTGCCGCGGGTCGAGCTGGGCAGCAGCACCGAGGTGCAGGACTATTTCGGCCCACTGGCCCAGCGCTACCAGCAGATCCTCGCCACGCCGCTGCCGCCGGCCAGCGCCAAGGCCGTGGCCGGCCTGCGCGAGCTGCCGCCCGCCGAGAAAGTCGCCGGGCTGATGCAGCACATCAACGACAACTACCGCTACCTGGGCGACTGGCGCGCCACCGAACGCGGTTACGTGCCGTTCGAGCTGGAGCAGATCGAACAGCGCGGCTATGGCGACTGCAAGGACCTGGCGGTGCTCCTGGCGGCCATGCTCAAGGCCAGCGGGATCAAGGCCGAGACGGCCTGGGTCAGCCGCGAGAACGTCGTCGCACCACTGTTGATCCCCGGCACCCACGCGCCGAACCATGCCATCGTGCGGGCCGAGGTCGACGGCAAAGTGTGGTGGCTGGACCCGACCAACCCGGTGTTCGACCCGGGCCGCAGCATGCCGGACATCCAGGAGCGCTGGGCCTTTGTCAGCGACGCCAACGGCCAGGTGCGCCAGGACTACATTCCGCTGGAAGCGCCGGACACCAGCATCGTGCTGGACAAGCAGGAACACTTCGACCGCGCCGGCCAGGCCCGGGTCAACGCCCGTATCGAATTCAGCCATATGGAGCTGATGCGACTGATGGTGTCCGACAACCAGAACGGCATCGCCAGCAACGACCAGAGCCTGTGCGAGCGTTTCACCCGGGAACTGCGCGACTGCCAGATCGATCGCGAGCCGACCGCTTTCGTCGCCCCCAGGACCTACCGGGTCAAGGCCTCCCTGACCGACCTCAAGCCACTGGAAAACATCTCCGGCAGCTACTTCTACAAGAGCCCGGCCCTGGAGGGCGACTGGGACTTCCTGGTCAACTATCGCCGCAACGGCCAGCTGGCAGACCTGTACATCGGTGACGCCAATACCCTGCGCTACACCATTACCCTCTCCGGCGCCCAACTGGACAAAGACGTCAAGGCCTGCAACGTGCGCTCGCCCTGGTTCGACATGGACCTGCGCAGCGAACGGGTCAAGGGCGAGTACCGCTATCACTACCGCCTGAGCCAGAAAAAACGCTGGCTGAGCCATGAGGACATCGTCAGCGCGCCGTTCGAGGCCATGGTCAGCCAGGCCAAGGACTGCTCCGAGCAAGCGCGGCAGTTGGTGCAGCTCAAGGGTGCAGCGAAAAAGAGCTGATCCGCCCCCCCCTGTAGGAGCGAGCTTGCTCGCGATGAACGCAAAAGCAACGCGCTCATCCAGGTGATACGCGTCATCGTTGACGCCCATCGCGAGCAAGCTCGCTCCTACAAAAAACAATTGCCCTAGCCGGTTTCCGGCGTCGACTCGGCGAGCAGCAAGCCCTGCTCGGCCGCGCACAGCTCGACCAGGTAATCCCACACCACCCGCAGGCGCACGGATTTGTGCAGGTCGCGCCGGGTGCTGATCCAGTAGGCGCGCTGGATACTCTCGCCGGGCAGCAAGGGCACCAGCTGCGGATCGCCGGCGGCCATGTAGCACGGCAGCACGGCAATGCCCAGGCCGGAGCGCGCGGCCTGTTGCTGGGCGATCACACTGGTGCTGTGGAACACCACCTGGGGGTTGCGGCAGAAACTGTTGAGGAACTTCAGTTCCTGGCTGAACAGCAGGTCGTCGACATAATCGATCCAGGCATGTCGCCCCAGGTCCTCGCGGCTGCGCAGCGGCGGCGCGCGGTCCAGGTACGCCTGGCTGGCGTACAGGGCCAGGCGGTAGTCGGTGAGCTTGCGAGTCACCAGCATGTCGGCGTTGGGCCGCTCCAGGTGGATGCTGATCTCCGCCTCGCGGTTGAGGATGCTGACAAAACGCGGCACTGCCACCAGCTCCACCTCCAGCCCCGGATAACGCTCGAACAGACCGCGCAGGCGGCTGGCGAGAAACATGATGCCCAGGCCCTCGGTGACGCCCACGCGGATCTTGCCCAGGGGCGCGGTGGACTGGGTGATTTCCTCCTGGGCCAGCAAGGCCACGTTCTCCATGGCCTCGGCGTGCTTGAGCAAGACCTCCCCGGCCGGTGTCAGTTCGTAGCCCTGGGCGTGCTGGATGAACAGCGCGGTGCCCAGGCTTTTTTCGATCGCCTCGATATGCCGGGCCACCGTGGCGTGGGTGGTCTTCAGCCGCTGGGCCGCGGTCAGCAGGCGACCGCTGCGTTGCAGCTCGAGAAAGAACCGCAGGTCGTTCCAGTCGAACATGACTCTTCCTTGCAGATGCCGGGGGAAGCCGCTGTTTAAAAACGCACAGCGGCTGAGCAAAAACTAACATTCTTTTAACGAAAGCTAACAACTAGGATGAGCCCAACAAGAACGATAAAGCGAGGTCATGGATGCTGCCTGCCTTCGATCCATACGACTACATAGTGGTCGGCGCCGGCCCCGCCGGTTGCCTGCTGGCCAATCGGCTGTCCGCCAACCCGGCCCACCGCGTCCTGCTGCTGGAAGCCGGTGGCCGCGACAACTACCCCTGGATTCACATTCCCGTCGGCTACCTGTTCTGCATCGGCAACCCGCGCACCGACTGGTGCTTCAAGACCGAAGCCGAACCCGGCCTGCAAGGCCGCAGCCTGAGCTACCCGCGCGGCAAGGTGCTGGGCGGCTGCTCGTCGATCAACGGCATGATCTACATGCGCGGCCAGGCCGGCGACTATCAGCGCTGGGCCGCCGACGGCAATCCCGGCTGGAACTGGCAGGACGTTCTGCCGCTGTTTCGCAAAAGCGAAAACCACTTTGCCGGCGACTCGCAGTTCCATGGCGCCGCCGGCGAATGGCGGGTCGAGCGCCAGCGTCTGTCATGGCCGATCCTCGATGCCTTCCGCAGCGCCGCCGAACAGAGCGGCATCGCCAGCATCGACGACTTCAACGACGGCGACAACGAAGGCTGCGGCTACTTTCAGGTCAACCAGAAAGCCGGGGTGCGCTGGAACGCCGCCAAGGCCTTCCTCAAGCCGATCCGCCAGCGGCCCAACCTCACCGTGCTGACCGGGGTCGAGGTCGATCGCGTGCTCCTGGAAAACGGCCGCGCGGCCGCGGTCAGCGCCCGTCACCAGGGCCAGCCGCAGACCTTCAAGGCCCGTCGTGAAATCATCCTCAGCGCCGGCGCCATTGGCTCGCCGAGCATCCTGCAACGTTCGGGAATCGGCCCCGCCGCGCTGCTGCAACGCTTAGGCATAGGCGTCGCCCACGAGCTGCCGGGGGTTGGTGGCAACCTGCAGGATCACCTGCAACTGCGGCTGATCTACAAGCTGGAAAACGCCCGCACCCTGAACCAGATCGCCGGCAGCCTGTGGGGCAAGCTGGGCATGGGCCTGCGCTACCTGTACGACCGCAGCGGCCCGCTGTCCATGGCGCCGAGCCAGCTGGGAGCGTTTGCCCGCTCAGGGCCGGAGCAGACTTCGGCCAACCTCGAATACCATGTGCAGCCACTGTCGCTGGAGCGTTTCGGCGAACCGCTGCACGCCTTCCCGGCCTTTACCGCGTCGGTCTGCGACCTGCGTCCACAAAGCCGTGGCCGGGTGGAAATCCGCTCCGCCGACCCGCAGGCGGCGCCGCTGATCCAGCCCAACTACCTGAGCCACCCGGAAGACCTGCGGGTCGCCGCCGACGCCATTCGCCTGACCCGGCGCATCGTCGCCGCGCCGGCCCTGCAAGCCTTCAAGCCCACGGAGTACTTGCCGGGGGCCGAGTTGCAGAGTGAGGAACAACTGCACGAAGCCGCTGCGCGCATCGGCACCACCATCTTCCATCCGGTGGGCACCTGCCGCATGGGCCAGGGCACGGATGCGGTGGTCGATGCCGAGCTGCGGGTGCATGGCATCCCCGGCCTGCGCATCGCCGATGCCTCGATCATGCCGTACATCACCTCCGGCAATACCTGTTCGCCGACGCTGATGATCGCCGAGAAGGCCGCCGAGCTGATTCTCACTACCTCGACCAGGAGCCCTGCTGCCGAAAAACAAACCGTTACCCCCGCCTGATCGTTGAACCCTTGTAGGAGCGAGCTTGCTCGCGATGATGGCCGCAAGAGCGATGCAAGGTTCAAGGGCCTATCGCGAGCAAGCTTCGCTCCTACAGAGGCAGGCACAGAAGATAGCGACGCCACGCCGGCGCCGACAGTGGAACAACAAAAACAATCACTGTGAGGGATATCGATATGTCGGAACATGCTCAATCGCTGGACGCGGCCGCCGCCGCGCCCACCAGCCAGGAAAGCCAGAAAGTCATCTTCGCCTCGTCCCTGGGGACGGTCTTCGAGTGGTATGACTTTTTCCTCTACGGCGCCCTCGCGGCGGTCATCAGCAAGCAGTTCTTCGCCGGGGTCAACGACACCACCGCCTTTATCTTCGCCCTGATGGCGTTCGCCGCCGGGTTCGTGGTGCGGCCGTTCGGCGCCCTGGTGTTCGGTCGCCTGGGGGACATGATCGGGCGCAAGTACACCTTCCTCGCCACCATCATTCTCATGGGCCTGGCGACCTTCGCCGTGGGCCTGCTGCCGACCTACTCGAGCATCGGCATCGCCGCGCCGATCATCCTGGTCGCCCTGCGCATGCTCCAGGGCCTGGCCCTGGGCGGTGAATACGGTGGCGCCGCGACCTACGTCGCCGAGCACGCGCCCCAGGGCAAGCGCGGTTTCCACACCAGCTGGATCCAGTCCACCGCGACCCTCGGCCTGCTGCTATCGCTGCTGGTGGTGCTGGGCTGCCGCTACTTCACCGGCGACCAGTTCGAAGTCTGGGGCTGGCGCCTGCCGTTCCTGCTGTCGATCGTGCTGCTGGGCATTTCCACCTGGATTCGCCTGAGCCTGCACGAGTCGCCGGCCTTCCTGAAGATGAAAGAAGAAGGCAAGGCCAGCAAGGCGCCGATCCGCGAGTCCTTCGGTAAATGGGAAAACCTCAAGGTGGTGCTGATCGCCCTGTTCAGCATCAACGCCGGGCAAGCGGTGACCTTCTACGCCGCGCAGTTCTACGTGCTGTTCTTCCTCACCCAGTTCCTCAAGATGGACCCGGCCCTGGCCAACATGCTGCTGATCATCAGCGTGGTGATCGGCGCGCCGTTCTTCATCTTCTTCGGCTGGCTGTCGGACAAGGTCGGCCGCAAACCGGTGCTGATGGTCGGCCTGTTGCTGGCCACCGCGCTGTACTTCCCGATCTTCAAGTCCCTGGCCCACTACGCGAACCCGGCCATCGACCAGGCCAGCCGCCAGGCGCCGATCAGCGTGCTGGCCGACCCCGCCACCTGCACCTTCCAGTTCGACCCGGTGGGCAAGGCGCGTTTCGACAGCCCGTGCGACAAGGTCAAGACCTTCCTGGTCAAGCAGGGCCTGCCCTACACCAGCGTCGCCGCGCCGGCCGGCAGCCCGGTGCAGGTCAACGTCGGCGAGGTGCAGATCGACGGCTTCGACGAAGCCGCCCTGCGCGGTGCCGTGACCCTGGCCGGCTACCCGCAATCGGCCGACATCCAGAACGTCAACAAAACCATGGTCGTGGTGCTGATCGTCGCCCTGATCCTGATCGCCGCCATGTGCTACGGCCCGCTGGCGGCGCTGATGGTCGAGCTGTTCCCGACCCGCATCCGCTACACCTCCATGTCCCTGCCCTACCACATCGGCAACGGCTGGTTCGGCGGCTTCCTGCCCACCGTGTCCTTCGCCCTGGTGGTGTACACCGGCGATATCTTCTACGGCCTGTGGTACCCGGTGGTGATCACCGGGGTCAGCCTGCTCGTCGGCCTGACCTGCCTGCGGGAAACCCGCAACATCGATATCGACAAGAACTGAAAAGCCCCGGAAAACCCTCGCTGGCGATAGCGCCCCAAGGATGGTTGCAGGCCTTGGGGCCATCATCGTCAGCCAAGGGTAGCGGCCAAAAAAAACGGCGCGCCATGGCGCGCCGTTTTCGTTGCTATCGATCAGGCCACGATATCGGTGGTCGCCGCCTGGCCGATGGTGCCCACGGCGAAGTCCACCGCGCCAAGGCCAGTGAGGTCGACCAGCAGGCTGGTCTGGTCGGTCTCGGCGTAGTAGGTCAGGATCGCGTCGCCGGCGTGGCCGGTGAAGCCGCTGACGAAGTTCAGGGTCGCCTGCCCCGAGGCGAACTGCGCCAGGCCGCTGAGGTCGATCTTGTCCTGGCCGCTGGTGAAATCCATGATCCAGTCGGGCTCATCGAAGGTCGAATCGGATGCCGCGCCGAACACGAAGGTGTCCGCCCCTGCCCCGCCCCACAGCGTGTCGCGACCACCGCCGCCGTAGAGGATGTCGTTGCCGGCACCGCCTTCGAGGATGTTGGCCGCGGCGTTGCCGATCAGCAGGTCGTTGCCCGAGCCGCCAATGGCGTTTTCCAGGGTCACGCCATGGGCCACGGACACGTTGCCCACCAGGCCGCCGACGTCGGAGAACGAGCCCTCGTTGAGGTTGATCTTCTGGTTCTGGGTGAAGCCGGAGAAGTCCAGGGTGTCGTTGCCGCCGCCGTCCCACACCGAGAACACCAGCTTGGAGGCCGCCGAACTGGCGCTGTAGAAATCGCGCCCGGTGTTGGAGTTGAAGCCGTACACGGTATCGTCGGCGCGGGTCTCGTGGTTGGCGCCGTAGAGTTTCTGCACCGCGACAATGTCGTCCATCAGCGGCGCCGAGGCATAGGCGCCACCGCCGTCCTTACTGAAGTTCTGCCCGGTGTTGCTCTCGCTCCAGTAGCTCATCAGGCTGTAGCCGCGAGTGTCCTGGGCGTAGGTGGCATCGTTGTAGGTCGGGTTGCCGTTGCCGGCGTTGTAGGCGCCCGGATGGGACAGGCCCAGGCTGTGGCCGATTTCGTGGGTCAGGGTCTGGCGACCGTAGTTGCCGTTGCCCGGGGTTTCGTTGACCCGGTACTGATCGTTGATCAGGTACCAAGACTGGCCGTCATAGCTGCTGCCCGAAGGCAGGTAGGCGAAGGCCGCGCCACCGGTGCTGACGTTGTAGTTGCCGAAACTCAGGTGCCCGTCACCGCCGCTCGCGGCTTCGTTGAAGCTCACATTGGCCACGTCCGACCAGGATTGCAGGGCCAGGAACGCCTGGGCTTTCTGCAACGCGCTGAACTCGCTGAAGGTGCCCAGCTTGGGGTTGTAGTTGGCCGGTTCGCGGGTGAGGAAGCTATAGCTCAGCTCGATCTTGCCGTCGCCGTTCTGGTCGTGCCAGGACAGGTTCTTGCGCAGGATCTGGTCGGCGGCCTGGTCCGCGGTGTACGACGGCTTGCCATTCACCAGCTCCGAGCCGCCACGGTCATAGGCATGGCTGAAGGCAGTGATCAGTTGGTAGGCATCGCTGCCTGGTGCTGCCGAAAAACCGGCATTTTCTTTGGCTTTTGACATCATTTACATCCTTGTTCAACGCTGAAAATTTCCGATAGACCACGGCGACCTGTTAGCGAGATCGTCCTATCACTCGCCCTATTCAAGGCGGGGAAAAACTGACACAGAGATCGGCGCCTCGTCCACGATTTTTATTGTCCGACAATATGCCCAGACAACCTTTCATATCATTAAAATCGCCGCCAATCCCTTACCCAGGCACGCCATACGCTAAGCTTCAGCGCTAACGGAGCCCCCTGCCGCACCCGGGCTTCTGCCTGTTTCCTGAAGGAGTCCACGATGAAAAAATTCCTCCTTAGCTGCGCCCTGTCGCTGGTCGCCAGCGCCGCCCACGCCGAAGGCATCCCGCTGTTCAACGTCGACTGTCCGGGCAATATTCCAGTCAGCGCGGAGGAAGGGGGACCGGTGTTCATCAACGGCAAAGAGGCCCAGACCAAGACCGTCAACGAGCGTTATTTCGAGGCCAAGGGCGCGGGCATCATGGTGTCCATCAGCGTTGAGGATGACGATTCGGTGGTCGTGACCTACAGCGGCAAGCAAGGCGCCAGCGGCACTTGCACCTCGGTCGACGACTGAGCCCTTCCCTGTAGCCGCTGCCGAGCCCGCGAGGCTGCGATCGGCCGCGAAGCAGCCGTAATGGGGGACATCGCGATTATCCAGACTCAACGCGTTCTCAGGTTTGCGCCTGCTGCGTCGGAATGCCGCCCAAGTCGTTCGCAGCCTCGGCAGCGGCTACGACGAGATGCCTCCTAGAACAACCCCATCTGCCCACCCACCAGGGTGCTGAAGTCGTCCTGCACGAACGGCAGGATGGCATCCGCCACC
Organism: Pseudomonas sp. RW409; assembly: GCF_003184125.1. Lineage (NCBI taxonomy): Bacteria > Pseudomonadati > Pseudomonadota > Gammaproteobacteria > Pseudomonadales > Pseudomonadaceae > Pseudomonas > Pseudomonas sp. RW409. The sequence continues at coordinate 309,237 of NZ_QHHP01000007.1, forward strand.
GGCTGCAATTGGCGGGTCACGTAGTGATCGTAATCGATGGCCGCGGTGCGGTTTTCCAGGGGTTCGGGACCGGCCAGGGTGATCACGTAGCTGATCCAGCCGCCGTTCTGATAGCGCTGGGGCCGGCCGTGCTGCTGGTTGTATTCGTCGGCCAGGCGCGCGGCGCGTACATGGGGTGGCACGTTGCGTTCGTAGTCGTCCAGCTGGCGGCGCAGGCGCTTGCGGTACACCAGTTGCTCGTCCAGCTCGCCGGCCAGGGTGCGCCGCACGTAGTCGCGCACATAATCCTGGTACGGCTGGCGATGGAAGATCCGCTGGTACAGCTCCTGCTGGAACTGCTGGGCCAGCGGCGACCAGTCGGTGCGCACCGCTTCCAGGCCCTTGTAGACCATCTCCTGGGTGCCGTCGGCGCGAGTCACCAGGCCGGCGTAGCGCTTCTTGCTGCCCTCCTCCGCGCCACGAATGGTCGGCATCAGGAAGCGGCTGAAGTGGGTTTCGAACTGCAGTTCCAGGGCGCTTTCCAGGCCGTATTCATCGCGCAGGTGATCGCGCCACCACTGGTTGACGTGCTGCACCAGCGCGCGGCCGATGCGCGCGGCATCCGCCTCGGCGTGGGCGCTGCCGAGCCAGACGAAGGTCGAGTCGGTGTCGCCGTAGATCACCTTGTGGCCCTGCGCTTCGATAAGCTGGCGGGTGCGGCGCATGATTTCGTGGCCGCGCATGGTGATCGACGAGGCCAGGCGCGGATCGAAGAATCGGCAGCCACTGGAACCGAGCACGCCATAGAAGGCGTTCATGATGATCTTCAGCGCCTGGGACAGCGGCGCGTTGTGTTCGCGCTTGGCCACCTCGCGGCTCTCGGCGACCCGGGCGACGATCGACGGCAGGCAATGCCGGCTGCGGGAAAACCGCGCGCCGCGAAAGCCCGGCACCGACTCGTCGTCCGCCGGGTGGCGCAAGCCTTCCACCAGCCCCACCGGGTCGATCAGGAAGCTGCGGATGATCGACGGGTACAGGCTCTTGTAGTCCAGCACCAGCACCGACTCGTACAGACCCGGCCGCGAGTCCATGACAAAACCGCCGGGGCTGGCCTCCGGCGGCTTCTCGCCGAGGTTCGGCGCGACGAAGCCCTGGCGGTGCATCAGTGGCATGTACAGGTGGGTGAAGGCCGCCACCGAACCGCCGCTGCGGTCGGCCGGCAGGCCGGTGACCGTGGCCCGCTCGAGAAGAAAGGTGAGCAGCTCGGTCTTGGCGAAAATCCGCGTCACCAGCTCGCAGTCCTTGAGGTTGTAGCGCGCCAGGGCGGGCTTGTCCTCGGCGAACATACGGTTGATTTCGTCCATGCGCTGGTAAGGGTTGTCGATCGACTTGCCTTCGCCGAGCAGGGTCTGGGCGACGTTTTCCAGGCTGAAGGACGGGAAGCTCCAGGTCGCCGAGCGCAGGGCTTCGATGCCATCGATGATCAGGCGCCCGGCGGCCGCGGCGAAATAATGGGTACGGCTGCCGTGTTCGCGCCACTGCATCTCCTCGCCACCACGCCCCAGGCGCAAGGGCACCGCCAGGCGGCGCGCGTGTTCGTGCAGCACCCGCAGGTCGAACTGCACCAAGTTCCAGCCGATGATCGCGTCCGGATCGTGCCGCGCCAGCCACTGGTTGAGCCGCTCGAGCAACTGCTCGCGACTGGCGCAGAACTCCAGGTCGAAGTCCACCGCGCTGTCGTCCTCGCGAGCACGGCCGAGCATGTACACCTGGCGCTGGCCACAGCCTTCCAGGGCGATGGAATACAGCTCGCCGGTCTCGCTGGTCTCGATATCCAGCGACACCAGCTTCAACGACGGTCGGTAGTCCGGCGCCGGCTTCATCTGCGCCTCCAGCAGCATCCCGCCCTCGCCCGGAGTACCGCCGAACCACACCGGCGCGGTGATGAAGCGCTCCATCAGGTAGCGCTCGGGCGGCCGCACATCGGCCTCGAACACCTCGACGCCGGCGCGGCGCAAGGTCTTTTCAAGGCGGATCAATTGATTGTGCTGCGGGCAGTACAGGCCCAGCACCGGGCGGTGCTGGAAGTCGCACAGGCCCAGGGGGCGCAATTCGACATCGTGATCGTCGGCCAGCAGGCGCCGGGCCTGTTCCTGCTGTTCGGCGGGAATGAAGGCCACGGAGGTCTGCACCGGCAAACGGATCTGGCGCGGCCCGGCATCAGTCGCCAACCAGAACTCGACTTCCGTGCCTGCCGGCGTGTCACGCCAGTGCCGGGTCAGGACGAAGCCCTGCTGTAAATCCACCACTGCAACCTCAAGAACCTGTTTCAAGGCCTTGATTCTACCTGCCTTCGGTCGCGATAGCCCGTTCCGGGCATGTGCCGAAAGGTTTTGTCGGACAATATGTAGTACTTGAAAATTTTCACTACAAAACCGTTGACGAGGCGAATTTGCCCTTGCATGATGCAGGCGTCTCCCCGATCGGGAGACTTGGCAAAGGTGTTATGAGCAAGCTCGTCTGACCGCCGAGCTGTTAACCCGGATGTGTACTGCCCACAAGGCAGATTGATGAAACTGACCTGGCATGAACGTCCAGTACAAAGGGCGGGAAGCTGGCGAAAACTCCTCAAGATGCTTGTGGCCGAAACTGAAAACTTCGGCAGCTTGATCCAGGTTTACGCTGCTTCTCTTCGTTGTGACGCTATTGCGTAGCAGTTAATCAAGACGACTACACGCATCAGGCTCTGGGCCTTATCTGTATCCGACAGACACCCTCTGTCGCCCTGTTTCCGGTATCAGGGTTCAACTTACCGATGTAGCGATATCAATTAGCGACTCAACTAGATAGATCGAAATGGTCAAGGGGCTTACAAATGAATCTGAACAATCAACCTACTATTGATGAACTGGCTCGTATGTTCGCGGCACAGAAAGACAAACATGACAGCCACATCCTGTGGATTGCCAAGTCTGGCCAGGTCCATATCGACTGCCTGTCGCCCCACGCCCATGAAGAAGAGTTCGACAAGAACAACCAGGACCTGCTGGCCCGCCTGAAAATGTACCGCCGTGGCCAGGGCTACGTCGGCAAGAAGGCCGCCGCCGACAGGGACTTCATCGGACGGGTACTCGATACCCTGAAGAATGAATGGCAATCGCTGCAGAACAAGTCGGAAGTTCGGGTGATTGACCGGTTCTGCTAAGTGCAACTTGTCGTTGTCGCTGATCAACCGTTGATTCATTAAACAAGAAGGGACGCTCCAATAAGAGCGTCCCTTTTTTATTGCAACTTGCCGGTTATTTGGATGACGCGGTGCTTCTGCTAAACCGCGTTATCGTTGGTCGCTGGCTTACTTGACCTGACGCTGCGGCGCCTTGTGCACCATGGTGTAGGCATAGTCCACGCCCATGCCGTAGGCGCCGCTATGCTCACGCACCAGGTCCATCACCGCGTCGTAGGTTTCCTTGTGCGCCCAGTCGCGCTGGAATTCGAGCAGCACTTGCTGCCAGGTCACCGGCACCGCGCCGGCCTGGATCATGCGCTGCACCGACATGTCATGGGCTTCCTGGGTAGTGCCACCGGAAGCGTCGGTGACGATGTACACCTCATAACCTTCGGCCAGGGCTTCCAGGGCCGGGAAGTTCAGGCAGACCTCGGTCCACAGCGCGGCCATGATCAGCTTCTTGCGCCCGGTGGCCTTGACCGCTTCCACCAGCTTCTTGTCTTCCCAGGAGTTCATCGAGGTGCGCTCGATCGGCTGGTGGTCCGGGAACACGCTGAGCAGTTCCGGCCAGATGTAGCCGCTGAAGCTCTCGGTTTCCACCGAGGTGAAGATGGTCGGCACGTTGAAGATCTTCGCCGCCTTGGCCAGGCCCACGGTGTTGTTCTTCAGGGTCTGGCGGTCGATCGACTGCACACCGAAGGACATCTGTGGCTGGTGGTCGATCAGGATCAGGGCGGAGTTGCTTGGGTTGAGCAGTTCACGAATAGACATGGCGCGTTCCTTTTGATGTCGATAGCTAAGTGGGTAAAAGCGTTGAGTTGCAAAATTCGGGGGCTCGGCGCGGGTTCCGCTGGGGAGGCTTTGCTGCCGGCTTGGTGGCTAATTTAGGGCTCAAAACAAAAAGGGACAATCCAGCAAAACCGAGAATCATTGATTCCAAAACAGTGACAATTCAAGAACTGCCGCAACGCCCACCGCGAACGGCATCTGCAGCCTGCCTGCCCGCGCAAACGGCCGAATGCAGCACAGCCGTACAATCCCCGCGCCCTGTAATAGGCAACCATGCTTCGCCTCGATCCGATGGCCACGCCGAGCGGACGCCGATTGACCGAAGGCATACCGGCAGTTGCCGGAACCGCGGCCAGCCGCGTCCTGGGCCACCCACCTTGACGCGGGACATAAGCATGCTGCTTGCCTCGAAACACCTCTCCGCCCCCGGGCCGCTGCGCCTGCGCCTGAAGCCGCTGTGGCTGCTCGCCTTGCTCAGCGGCGGCGCCCCGGCGCTGGCGGCGCAGAGCGCGCAAGACACCCACGGCTTCCTCGAGGGGGCGAGTCTTGAAGTGCTCAGCCGCAACTTCTACCTCAACAACGACTATCGCTCCCCGACCCCGGCCGGCAAGAGCTACAAGCAGGAATGGGCCCAGGGCTTCATCGCCTCGTTCGAGTCCGGCTTCACCCCCGGCACCATCGGCGTGGGGGTCGATGCCCACGGTTTCCTGGGCTTGAAACTGGACGGCGGCAAGGGGCATTCCGGGACGGGCCTGTTGCCGCTGGATCATGACGGGCGCAGCGAAGACAGCTACTCCAGCGCCGGCGGCGCGCTGAAGTTCAAGGCTTCGCGGACCACCCTGGCGCTCGGTGAAATGACCGTGGCGACCCCGGTATTCGACACCGCCGACAAACGCCTGCAACCGGAATACGCCAGCGGCCTGCTGCTCTCCAGCCGTGAGCTCGAGGGGCTCGACCTGCAGGCCGGTCACTTCAGCGCCTTCAAGAACCAGGACGCTTCGACCGCCAAGGGCGACTTTTCCGGCTACGGGGCAACCACCCGCCACGCCAGCATCGACTTCATCGGCGCCGACCTGTTCGCCGGCCAGGCGCTGGGCGGCGCCCTCTACGCCTCGGAGCTGAGCGACACCTGGCGCCAGTACTACGCCAACCTGCATGCCAGCCTTGGCCAGCTGTTCCTCGACGGCAACCTGTACCGCACCCGCGACCAGGGCCAGGCCGTGGCCGGCGCCATCGACACCACGGCCTACAGCCTCTCCGGCAAATACCGGATCGACGCCCAGGCATTCACCCTGGCCTATCAGAAAATCCACGGCGACACGCCCTTCGACTTCGTCGGCGGCGACTCCATCTACCTCGCCAACTCGATCAAATACGCCGACTTCAACGGCCCCGGCGAACGCTCCTGGCAGGCGCGCTACGACCTCGACCTGGGCGCCCTGGGCATTCCCGGCCTGAGCTTCATGGCCCGCTATGTGAGCGGCCGCGGCATCGACGGCAGCCACGCGCCCCAGGGCGGCGCCTACAACCCCTTCGACAGCGCCAGCGGCACCTACAGCCCGCAACAGGGCCGGGGCGGACGCCACTGGGAACGCGACCTGGACCTGCACTACATCGTGCAGTCGGGCCCGGCCAAGGACCTGTCGCTGCAACTGTCCCACGTCAGCCACCGGGCCAACGCCGCCCAGGCCGGCGACGACATCGACAGGCTGTACATCGTCATTCAGTACCCGCTCAAGCTCGGGCCGTTCTGATCCTGCGCGGCGGGCCGAGCCTGCTCGGGCCATGCGCCGGGAAGCGCCGTTGGCAGCAGCCACATGACGGCTAACCCAAGGCATGGGCCACCTGCGCGTCTGCCACCGTCGCGTCCCGCAACACCCGCGCCAGCAGGACGCCGGGCTGGGCGCCCGAGACCCGGGTGTCGCCGATGCGAAAGGCCGGCAGCACCCCGCCCGACCAGTCCGCGGCATCGCATTTGTGGCGCTGCAACGCGGCCAGTCCTTCACCACCGCACAGGTAGTCGAGCAGCCGCTCCTGCTCGCGCTTGCCGTCCCCGCCCAGCTCCGCGAGCACCCGCGCATCGCCGATATCGCGGCCCTCGCAGAAATAAGCGCGGAAGATCCGCGCGAACAGCGCGGCGCAGTCGCCACCGCGCGCAGCCCGCTCGAGCATCAGGCTGTGCGCCGGGTCGCTGTCGACCAGGCGCTCGATTCGCTCGAAGGCAAAACGCAGCCCCAGCGCCTGGCCGGCCCGGGTGATCTGCGCTTCGAACAACCGGCTGCGCGCCAGGCTGCCGAACCGGCGCCGGGCGTACTCGCCCTGCTCGATGCGGCTGGCGGGAAGGTCGAACGCGCAGCGGCTCGGCACATAGACGATCGGCCGTGGCCGGTGCGCCGCCGCCATGGCCTGGCGCAGGTTCAGCTCGCCGATCCAGCACCAGGGATTGATGAAGTCGTACGCCAGATGAATGACGTTACCCATAGCGACCACCTTGCTTCTACCCATGATGGCCAGACTCTAGGCGCGCACCTGCCGGACGAGTAGCCACAGGCCGCGCAACACTGTCTTGCTCGAGACCCGAGCGAGGCTCAGGCGGCGAGGATTTCCTCGAGGAACTCGATAAACACATTGATGCGGCTGGAGCCGCGATGGTTGGGCAGGTACAGCGCGTTGATGCAGGTGCTGGCGGTGCCGGGATTGACCTCGTACTGCTCCAGCACGCGGGTCAGGCGGCCCTGGCCGACATCGTCGCGCACCAGCCAGTCGGCCAGCAGCGCCACGCCGCCACCGGCCAGCGCCGCCTCGCGCAGGATGTCGGCGTTGTTGCTCTGCAAGCGGCCCTGCACCCCCAGGCGCTGGGGCTCTTCGTCGCCCTGGAAGGTCCAGTCCTGGTGCACGCCGCCATAGTCGAACCGCAGGCACTGGTGCTCCAGCAGGTCGCTCGGCTGGCGCGGCAGGCCGGTGCGTGCCAGGTAGTCGGGGCTGGCCACGACCCAACGCTGGAAGTCGCCGATCTTCTTGCTGACGATGTCATCGCTGACCACCGAGGAACCGAGGCGCACCGAGACATCGATGCGCTCGCTGATCAGGTCGCTGACCCGGTCGCTCAACGACAGGCTGATCTCCAGGCCCGGATGGCGTTCGAGCAGGCGCCCCAGGTGCGGGGCGATGATGCGCCGGCCGAACTCCACCGGGACGCTGGCCCGCAGATGCCCCTGGGCCTCGCTGCCACGGTCGGCGACGCTGGCGTCGGCTTCGTCGATGGCCTCGAGAATCGCCACGGCCTTGTCGAAATAGGCCTGCCCGGCGAGCGTGACACTGGTGTTGCGCGTGGTGCGATTGAGCAGGCTGGCGCCCAGCTCGCTTTCCAGCCCCGCCACCTGCCGCGTCACCGACGACGTCGACAGGCCGAGCTTGCGCGCCGCCGATGAGTAGCCGCCACAGCGCACGGTTTCAACGAACATCTTCAGCGCCAGCAACTTGTCCATAAGCCGATTCCGCGAGCGAAAATTGAAGCCAGGAACTATGCCTGAGCACGCACCGAGTGTCTTGTACGGTTGTGCTCAAGCACCGTGACCTGCGCCTGCTCCTTCGCCCCGGACCCTCAGCCCTGACGGTAGTGACGGAGCAGAAACAGCAGCAGCGCCAAGCCGGGAACCGCGGCAATCGAGGTCGCCGACAGGCTCCACCCCACCTGCTCATACAGCGGGCTGGCCACCAGCGAACCCAGGGCGCCGCCAACGAAGATGCTGGTCATGTACACCGCATTCAGGCGCGCCCGGCTGTGCGGGTCGATGGCATACACCTCACGCTGGCCAAGCACCATGTTCAGCTGCACGGCAAAATCCAGCAGCACCGCGCACACCACCAGCCACAGGTAGCCACTGCCCGGCAGCGCCCCTATCAGCAGGGACAGCGGCGCCAGCAGCAAGGCCACGAGAGTGCCGCGCTGGCCATGCCCGGCGTCGGCCAGCCGGCCGGCGATCGGCGCCGCGATCGCCCCCACCGCGCCCACCAGGGCGAACACCGCCACCTGCGCCTGGCTGAAGCCGTGCTGACGAATCAGCTCGATGGGCACGATGGTCCAGAACAGGCTGAAGCTGGCGAACAACAAGCCCTGGTACAAGGAGCGCTCACGCAGGCCGGCATGGCGGCGCGCAAGGGCGAAGACCGAGCCGATCAACTCGCCATAGGAGGACTGATGCGTCGGCATGCGCCGTGGCAGGGCAACGGCCATCACGCAGGCGATCACCGCCATCAGGCCCGCGGCGCTGAAGAACACCCCGCGCCAGCCGAACGCCTGGGCCAGCAGGCTCGACAGCGGGCGCGACAACAGAATGCCCAGCAGCAGCCCGCTCATGATGTTGCCGACCACCCGCCCGCGACTTTCCTCGGGCGCCATGTGCGCGGCCAACGGCACCAGAATCTGCACCGCCACCGAAGTCAGGCCGATGAGCAACGACAGCGCCAGGAACAGCGAAGGTGACTCAGTAAAGCCCGCGGCGATCAGGCACAGGCTCACGGCGAGCGTGAACCCCACCACCAGGCGGCGGTTTTCCATCAGGTCGGCCAGGGGCACCAACAGCAGCAGGCCCGCGGCGTAGCCGAGCTGGGTCAGCGAGACAATCAGGCTGGCATGGGCGTTCGACAGGCCGATCTGCGGGGCGATCAGCTCGACGATCGGCTGGGCGTAGTAAAGGTTGGCGACGACCGCGCCACAACAGAAGGCCAGCAAGGCCACCAGGGCGCCAGAGAGGGTGGCGGGCCGCTCGCCCTTCAGCGCCGTGCTGGCCGTCCTTGCAAAGTTGCCGGTAGGCATGATGAAACCTCGTTCGCGTGGAGAAAAGTTTCGCCAAGGCTAGGCGCGACGTTCAATCGGGAGAATCCACCGCCGGGGCAATTGAGCGATGCGCATCACGCAACGATCCCGGCGTTGCCGATGACGCAAAAGGTCTTTGCGCGGTTTGCCAATACCGCCGTCCACCCCCCTTCTCTACCCTTGGGCACTTGCCACGGGGCGGTCCGTCACCGCTCTCCTCAGCGGCTCAAGGAGACTTCCATGACCTCGACTGCATCACTGTCCGCCCGCGCGGATTCCACGGACCAATGAAGGGTGACCCGATGAACGCCAGGCAGTTGTGGCTGGGCGCCGTGGTGCTCGCCACGGCAGGCGCGATAGGCGCCGCGCTGTTGATGTGGCGCCCGGCGATCGCGCCGGCCGAACCGCCACAACGCTTCGATGCCGCCCAGGTGCAACGCGGCGCGCGGGTCGCCGAAGCCGGCGATTGCGCGGTGTGCCATACCCGCCCCGGCGGCCGCTACCTAGCCGGTGGGCTGGCGCTGGTAACGCCCTTCGGCACGCTCTACAGCACCAACATCACCCCGGACGCCGGGACCGGAATTGGCCAATGGTCATTACCGGCCTTCGAGCGGGCGATGCGCGAAGGGGTCGCCCGCGACGGGCACTTGCTGTATCCGGCCTTCCCTTACGCCTACTACCGGCGCATGACGGACGGGGACATCGCAGACCTCTACGCCTATCTGATGAGCGGCCCCGCCGTGCATGCGCCGGCCATGCAGAACCGGATGAACTTCCCGATGAACATCCGCCCGCTGGTGTCGTTCTGGAACCTGCTGTTCCTGCACGCGGAGCCCTTGGCGCCCGTGGCGCAGCAGTCCGCAACCTGGAACCGTGGCCGCTATCTGGTCGAAGGCCCCGGCCACTGCGCCGGCTGCCATTCTCCGCTCAACCCGCTGGGCGCCGAGCAGTCCGCCCAGCATCTTGCCGGCGGCAGGGTGGACGGCTGGCAGGCGCCGTCCCTGCTGGGCCTGGCCGACCGCGCCGCGCCCTGGAGCCGCGAGCAACTGGCGGGCTACCTGCGGGCTGAGGTGGTCGAGGGCCATGGCACCGCCGCCGGGCCGATGCGCCCGGTCAGCCTCAGCCTGGGCAACATGCCGGGTAGCGACGCCGAGGCGATTGCCGACTACCTGCTGAGCCTCGAGGGCCCCGCTCCCGCCGCACCCGCTGCAGCCACCGCACGCCCCGCCGGGGTGGTCGAGCAGGCGCCTGGCGCCCAGCTGTTCCAGAGCGCCTGCGCCGGTTGCCATGGCCCGGCCGCGCCGATGCGCCAGATCGATGGGCGCCCGGCCCTGGAGCGGACGTCGGCGCTGCATGCCTCAAGCGCGCGCAACTTTCTCAAGACCGTGCTCGAAGGCGTGCCCGCCACCCCGGGGTTGCCCGGCCCGGCCATGCCGCCCTTCGCCGCCAGCCTGGACAACCAGCAGCTGGCGGCGCTGGCCTCGTTCCTGCGCGAACAGGCCAGCCCGGGCCAGCCGTGGGCCGACCTTTCTTCCACCCTTCACGAATTACGCCAGGAGGCGCAATGACCCACATGACCCTCAACGTCAACGGCTCGCCCCATGCGCTGGAGCTGGAGCCCGACATGCCGTTGCTGTATGCGCTGCGCAATCACCTGGGGCTCAACGGCGCCAAGTACGGTTGCGGCCTGGGCCAATGCGGAGCCTGCACCGTGCTGGTGGATGACCAGCCGGTCTTTTCCTGCCTGACGCCCTGCAGCGGCCTAGAAGGCAAGGCCGTCCGCACGGTGGAGAGCCTGGGTACGGCGGAGCGCCCGGGGCCTTTGCAAAAGGCCTTTATCGAGGCCCAGGCCGCCCAGTGCGGCTACTGCATCGCCGGCATGCTGATGCGCGCCCAGGCGTTGCTGGAACGCGCCCCTCATCCGGACGAAGCCACCATTCGCGAGCATATGGCGAGCAACCTGTGCCGCTGCGGCACCCACCTGCGGATCATCGACGCCATCGGCCGTGTGGCCAGGCAAGAGCGGAGCGCGCCATGACCCGGCACCATGAAGTCGATCAGGGGCGTCGCGCGTTCCTGCGCGGTGGCGCGCTGGTGCTGGCGTTCACCCTGGTCCCGGCGGCGCGCCAGGCGCTGGCCGACAGCGAAGTCGATACCCTCGGCACGGTAGTACTGGCGCCCGATCTGCCGGGCAGCCTGCGCACCAACCCCTACCTCGATGCCTGGATCCGCGTCGCGGCCGAAGGCGTCACCGTCTACACCGGCAAGGCCGAATTGGGGACGGGGGTGAAAACCGCGCTGTTGCAGATTGCCGCCGAACGCCTGGACCTCGCGCCAGGCGCGATCACCCTGCTCAGCGCGGACACCGCCCTGACGCCCAACGAAGGCTACACCGCCGGCAGCCACAGCATTTTCGACAGCGGCACGGCCCTGTTCAACGCCGCGGCCCAGGTCCGGCAATTGCTGCTGGCGTCGGCCGCGCGCAGCTGGGCCGTGGACGCCGCGCTGCTGACCACGCACGAGGGCCAGATCCAGGGCCCGGCCGGGCAACGCATGCCTTATGCCGAGGCGGTCAAGGGCGTGGACCTGCACCACTATGCGCAGGCGCAATCGCCCTCGATGCCACCGTCTGCGTTCAAGCTGATCGGCCATTCGCTGCCGCGCCTGGATATCCCGGCCAAGGTCAGTGGCGGCGCCGCGTTCGTCCAGGACCTGCGCCTGCCGGGCATGCTGCACGCCCGGGTGATCCGCCCGCCCCGCCCTGGCTGCCGCCTGGAAGCCTTCGATGCCGAGGCGATCAAGGCCCTGCCCGGCGTGGTGCGGGTGGTGCAGGACGGCAACTACCTGGCGGTGGTCGCCCGGGATGAGTGGCAAGCCATCAAGGCGATGCGCAGCGGCTATGAGCAGGCCCGCTGGAGCGCTGGAGAAGCGATCCCCGAAGCGCGGGACATCCACGCGCTACTGACCCGCCTGCCCGCGCGCCGCTACCCGATCAGCCATGAAGGCAACCCGGCGGCCGGCGCCCGCGCCAGCTATCGCGCGCGGTTCAGCAAGCAGTACCTGATGCACGGCTCCATCGGCCCGTCCTGCGCCGTGGCCTGGTTCAAGGACGGTGTGCTCACGGTCTGGACCCACACCCAGGGGGTCTACCCGCTGCGCGCGGGGATCGCCGAGATGGTCGGGCTGGCGCCGGAGCGGGTGCGCTGCATCCATACCGAGGGTTCCGGGTGCTACGGCCACAACGGCGCGGACGATGCGGCGGCCGATGCCGCGTTGATCGCGATGCGGCTCGCCGGCACGCCGGTGCGGGTGCAGTGGATGCGCGAGCAGGAAAACCTCTGGGAGCCCTACAGCAGCGCCATGCTCACCGAGGTCCAGGCCAGCCTCGACGCCCAGGGCCGATTGCAGGACTGGGCCTATGAGCTGTGGACCACGCCGCACAACGAACGCATCGTCAATGCCGGCCGCTTGATTCCCGCGCGGCTGTTGGCCCGGCCGTTCGTTTCCGCGCCGTCGATCCCCATCGCCCAGCCCGAAGGGGATGGCGATCGCAATGCCGTGCCGCTGTACAGCCTGGCGTCCACCCGCATCGACATGAACTTCGTCACCCGCATGCCGTTTCGCACCTCCGCCATGCGCTCGCTGGGGGCCCACATCAATATCTTCGCCATCGAAGCCTGCATCGATGAACTGGCCGCCCGGGCCGGCACCGATCCGGTGGCCTTGCGCCTCGCCCACCTGAGCGACCCGCGGGCACGGGCGGTGGTCGAACGGGTGCGGGACGCCAGCGGCTGGCCGCACAAGGGCAAGGAGCCCGGCGCGGGCATCGGCTTTGCGTTTGCCCGCTACAAAAACATCATGGGCTACTGCGCCATCGCCGTCCTGCTGCGGGTGCATCCGCAGACCGGCGAGGTGCAGCTCGATCGAGTGGTCACGGCAGTGGACGTGGGCCAGATCGTCAACCCCGATGGCCTGCGCAACCAGGTGGAAGGCGGCATCGTGCAGTCCGCCAGCTGGACCCTGTTCGAGAAGGTCGGCTACGACCCGGGGGGTGTGCGCAGCTACGACTGGAGCGGTTATCCGATCCTGCGTTTTCCACAGTTGCCCCGGCAGGTCGAGGTGCATCTGCTCGATCAGCCGGGACAGCCGTTCCTCGGCGCCGCCGAGATCGTCCAGGGCCCCATGGCCGCCGCCATCGGCAATGCCGTGGCCAATGCCACCGGCCGGCGCTGGCTGAACCTGCCGCTGACCCGCTCCGAGCAGCCGGCCTAGCCCGGAGTCCAGCCGCCGCTTCGGCGGCGGTCCTTTCGCACGCTGCCAAGGCATCGAGGAGCGAGCGGGCCAATCGCCGCGCCCGCCGTCGACTGCCCGCTCGCCGCGTCATGCATCCGTCGCCGTTCAGGGCGTTGCGTTTCACGCAATGCAGCGTAGAGCGGCGGCTGGATTATCACGCGCGGCCCGGCGGATTAGGTTAGTGCCCAACAGGAGGAACACCCCATGCCAGCCACCCGATCGCATCATCCACGTCGCGCCATTGTCATAGGCGGTTCGCTCGGCGGCCTGTTCGCCGGCAATTTGTTGCACGCGGCGAAATGGGACGTCGAGCTGTACGAGCGCTCGGCCCACGACCTCGACAGCCGCGGTGGCGGCATCGTCTTGCAGCCCGAGGTGGTCGAGGCGCTGCGCCAAAGCGGGCGCGAGCTGCCACTGGGCGAACTGGGCGTGCGCTCGGAGTACCGCACGGTGTTTCGTCCCGATGGCTCGATCCGCAGTCATCTGTACATGCCCCAGGTCCAGACGTCCTGGTCACTGCTCTACACCACCCTGCGCGATGCCTTCGGCCCCGGGCACTATCACCGGGGGCAGACGCTGGCAGGCATCGACCAGAGCGAGCCCGGGAGCGTCAGCGCGGTCTTCGACAGCGGGCACCAGGCACAGGCGCAGCTGTTGCTGGGCGCCGACGGCGGCAGTTCGACGGTGCGTCGATTGCTCTGGCCCGACAGCCAGCCGAGCTACGCAGGCTATGTGGCGTGGCGAGGTCTTGTGCCCGAGCGCGCCGTGCCCGCCGAGGTGCGCAATGAGCTGTTCGGCACCTTCGGCTTCGCCAACCACCAGGGCTCACACATCCTCGGTTATCTGGTGCCGGGCACCGACAACGATTTGCGCCCGGGCCACCGGCTCTACAACTGGGTCTGGTACCGGGTCGCCCCGCTGGCCATCCTGCCGCGCATCATGACTGACGCCGATGGCCGTGAACGCGGCTTCTCGGTGCCGGAAGGCCGGCTCGCTCCCGCCTGGCGGGACTACCTGATCGAGCAGGCCGAGGCCTTGTTGCCGCCGCAGTTTCGCGCCGTCGTCCAAGCGACCCAGGCGCCTTTTGTCCAGGCCATCCGCGACCTGGCCGTCGAGCAGATGGTCGAGCGCCGGGTAGTGCTGCTCGGCGATGCCGCCGCCATACCGCGGCCGCACACCGCGGCGAGCACCTCAAAGGCCGCCACCAATGCCCTGGCCCTGGCCGCGGCCCTGCGCACCTTTCCCAACGACCTCGAGCGTGCCCTGCGCAGCTGGCAGCCCGCGCAACTGGCACTGGGCCAGAGACTGCGCAGGCAAGGCACGCAAATCGGCAATCACCTGTTGTTCAACCAGGCACCGTCCGCCTGAGCACCCACGGCATCCCGATCGATGCCCTCATAAGGAAATACCCATGACCCAGCACCTGTTCCAACCCCTTGCGGTCGGCCCCTACACCCTGGCTCACCGCGTGGCCATGGCCCCCCTGACCCGCTCCCGCGCCGGCCAGCCGGGCGACCTGCCGACCGCCATGAACGCCGAGTATTACCGGCAACGCGCGAGTGCCGCGCTGATCGTTACCGAGGCCACGCAGATTTCCCGCCAGGGCCAGGGCTATGCCTGGACCCCGGGGATCTACAGCGATGCCCAGGTGGCGGCCTGGCGCCAGGTGAGCAGCCAAGTGCACGAAGCCGGCGGGCTGATTTTCATGCAGCTGTGGCACGTGGGGCGTGTCTCTCACCCGAGCTTCCAGCCCGATAACGCCCTGCCGGTGGCGCCCAGCGCCCTGCCGGTTCCAGGCAAAACCTTTATCGTCGACGACGAGGGCAACGGCGTCTGGGGCGATGTGCCGGTGCCGCGCGCCCTGCAAGTGGCGGAGATCGCGCAGATCGTCGACGACTATCGGCGCGCGGCGCGCAACGCCCTGAAAGCCGGCATGGACGGCGTGGAAATCCACGCGGGCAACGGCTACCTGCTCGACCAGTTCATCAACAGCAACAGCAATCAGCGCACGGACCAGTACGGCGGCAGCGTGGAAAATCGCGCCCGGCTGTTGCTGGAGGTCGTGGCAGCCGTCGCCGATGAGGTGGGTGCCGAACGCGTGGCGGTACGCCTCACTCCCATGGGGCGCTTCATGGGCATGGGCGACGCAACGCCCGAGGCCACTTTCGGCCATATCGTCCGCGCCCTGAACCGCTGGCCCCTGGCCTATCTGCACCTTGTGGAACCGGCCGTGGTCGGCACCGTCAAGGACGAGAACTTCGACCCGCGCTGGGACGCGATCATCGGGCAACTGCGCACGGAGTGGAACGGCGTGCTGATGCTCGCCGGCGGCTACGATCCGCAATCGGCGGAGCAGGCCCTGGCCGCCAACCGCGCCGACCTGATTGCCTTTGGTCGCCCCTTCCTGGCCAACCCCGACCTGCCCCGGCGGATCCGCGACGGGCTGGCACTGAACACGCCAGACCCAAGCACCTTCTTTGGCGGCGACCAGCGTGGATACACCGACTACCCCGTTCATCCATAAGGAGCGATCCCGGTGACCCCGCTCCCGGGCTTATCGAATCGGCCGCGCTTGCGGGGGCGGCCGATACCCGGCGTGCAAAGGGCCGCTTCGGCTTATCGGGGTTCCTCGGGGCCGGTTCCGCCCGCCGGGCCGGACGCGATAGCCTGCCGCAGCGTTTCCAGTGTCGCGGGCTTGAACAGAATCTGGTCCATCCCGGCGGCCATGCATCGCTCCACCGCACTCGCCTCGATACTGGCCGTCAGGGCAATGATGCGACAGCGTGGCAGGCTGCTGTGGGATTCCTCCCAGCGGATCCGCCTGGCGAGTTCGAAGCCGTCCATCCTCGGCATCATGCCGTCCGTGAGCACGATGTCGAAGTCCGCGCTCAACCAGCGCTTGAAGGCTTCCTGCCCATCTTCCGCGACCACCACTCGATGCCCCAGGGTTTCCAGCTGGGTGTTGAGGGTCACGCGATTGAAGGCATTATCTTCGGCCAGCAAGATGGACAACGGAGGCACTTCGGCAGAAACGGTCGGGTCCTGCTGCGCCGCTTCGCCCTCGACAGCGGCTGGAGGGTCACAGATGGGCAGGCTCAATTCGAGGCTGAAGCAGGATCCTTTGCCAGGTTCGCTACGCGGCTTGATCTGGCCCCCCATCAATTGCACCAGGCGGCGGCTGATGTTCAGCCCCAGGCCGCTTCCGGACGCCTGCCCCGCGCCTGGCACGCCCACCTGGGAGAAGGGTTTGAACAGCTTGTCCATGTCTTCGGCGCCAATGCCGATGCCCGTGTCGACGACATCGAGGTCCAGGCGCAAGCTGTGCCCTTCACGACGGGTGCGGGCCTGGAGGATGACGCCTCCGCGCTCGGTGAACTTGATGGCGTTGCTGAGCAGGTTGAACAGCACCTGCTTGAAATGCAGCGGGTCCAGCAGCACCCATGCCTGCAGATCGCCTTCGACCTTGACGTCCAGGGTGAGGCCTTTTTGTCGCGCCATGCCAGTGACAACCGAGGCGACGCCTTCGATCTGCTGGTTGATGAGCACCGGCTCAGGAAACGAATCGATCTTTCCGGACTCGATGCGAGCAATATCCAGCACATTGCCCAGCAGCGACAAAAGCCCCTGGGCCGCTTCCTGGGCCACGGACAGGGATACGCTGTCGGCCTCCCCCTGTTTCGCCCGCAGCAGCGCGAGCTCCTGCATGCCGATGATCGCGTTCAGCGGCGTGCGTATCTCATGGCTCATCGTCGACAGGAAGACACTCTTGGCCTGGTTGGCGGCCTCGGCGCGCTCCTCGGCGGCCCGGGTCCTGCGGACCTGGCGTCGCAGGTAGAACGCCCAGATCAGCGAGATGGCGATCAGGGTCGCGAAGAGCCCGCCCAGCTGGAGAATCTTGTCGCGATGGTCGCGCCAGAAGTCGCTCCCGCCCCTGGCGAAGCGCGGCGCCCAGGCCTGGACTATGTCCGCGACCTCTTCCGGCGTGATTGCCAGCTGCGCCTTCTCCAGGATGCTGCGCAACTCCGGCTGGTGCTTCGCCACCCCGATGCCGATGGGCGTGGAGATGTTCTGCAGGATCCCGGTGACCTGGATGCGATTGTCGAAATACTGGGCCGACAGATAGCGACCGGTGTAGTCGCTGCTCAGGTACACCTCGCTCTGCCCCGAATCGACCGAGCGCATGGCCTCGAGGAACGTGGGGTATACCTTGAGCTGAATCGCCGGATAGTCGCGTCTTATCGTATCGATGAAAAAGTAGCCCTCACCCGTCGCCAGGGTCTTCCCATTCAGATCGGCAAGCCCGGTGAAACGCCGGCCGGCGTGACGACCAGCACTGGTCGCGGTCATCAATACGGTGGAGCTGCGCAGGTACGGCGACAAGACATCCAGTGGCGTCTCGAACAGCTCGGACTGAGGCATGGCCGGGGTCAGAAGCGCGCGCCCCTCGGCGATGAGCCTGTTGGTTTCGAGGGTGTTTGGCGTGCCCAGGTAGGCGAACTTCAGGCCACTGCGCTGGCTGATCAATTCCAGGTAGTCGCGGCCAATGCCGGTGACGCTGCGGTCCCGTCCCAGCTCGCCCAGCGCCCCGAGCGAGTAATTGATGGCCACGGGGACCTGCGGGTGGCTGTCCAGCCAGCGCTGTTCCGCGGGCGTCAGCTTCACGCGCGCTTCGTCGATGCTCAAGCGGCGGCCGGCGCTCCAGCTGCGCAGGATGTCTTCCCCATAGCGCCTGGATATCCTCGGTATCGCCCGGTCGATGATGCCCCTCAGCGTCTCGTCTCCCGGACGCAGCAGGAAGCGAAAGCCCTGGCTGTCGACGGGAGCGAAGTTGTCGATGCGCAGGCCCAGCAGGTAATGGGTTTGCATCAGGTAATGCGAGGACAGGGCATCCCCCAACACCGCATCGACGTCCCCCAGCACCAGCGCTTCGAGCGCGCGTTGAGGCGAATCGAAAAACTCCACCTGGCTATGGGGGTAGGCCTCCCGTACCGCCTGTTCCTGAAGATAGCCGACGGTCATTCCCAGCACGGTACCGGCTTGATTGGGGTCGAAGGGCTGGGCCTGCGACGTCACCAGCACCGGGCGGTCGGGCAGGTAGGCCTCGCTGAGCAGCAGGCCATTTTCCCGGCCTTCGACATCGCTGCCCGCGCCCAGCAGGTCGATCTCGCCACTGCGCAAGGCCGCCAGTGCGGATGCCCGCGACGAGTAGGCGCGCACCTGCGGCGGCCATTCGAACATCAGGGCCAGGTAGTCGGCGGTGATGCCCTGGTAGCGATCGCCATAGAACACCGACAGGGGCGGATAATCGAGAAGCACCACCCCGACCCTGAGCGGCCCTCGCCCTTCCAGCCACTGCCGCGCCTTGGCGTCCAGCCACGGGTGACTGCTTGTGGTCATGCGACCGGACAAGGTGATGTCTTGCGCATGAACCGGAAATATCGGTGAAAGAATACCCAGCAACAGAATGCCAATAGCTGCGAGGGACCTCAGTAGCATGGGGAACCTTCCTTGAGGTACTTGCGAAACCTGGGGCGGCGGACGCGACCCGGCAGGCAGCCCCTGGGAAGTCGTCGACAGTCTTGGGTATTTGCCGGGAATTTTAGGCCTTAGTGGCGCGCAGCGACATAGAAACCAGCAGACAGCGGATACGGCTGCGTTTGTTTTCTGTCATACACGATAGCCGCGGCATTGCAGTCCCCCCCCCCATTGCGAGAGGCTGCGCCGTCAAGGCACAGCCCCCCGCCGCAAGCTCATGGCCTCAGGACAACTCGTATTGCTGACGGTTGTTCAA
>NZ_QHHP01000035.1:0-504 GCF_003184125.1 Pseudomonas sp. RW409
TCTTGTCTTCGATGCGCAGTTCGTTATAGCCCTTGCCACCCGGCGAGCTGAGGGTCTTGAAGGTGCTGCGGGTCTTGTTCGCCGGCAGGTCGTAGGGGACCACGTTTTCCTTGTGGTACAGGCAGCCGGTGACCAGGGGCTGGTCGGGGTCGCCTTCGAGGAAGGTCACCAGCACTTCCATGCCGATCCGCGGGATGGCGATGCCGCCGTAGGCCTTGCCGGCCCAGCCGCTGGCGACGCGCACCCAGCAGGAGGTGTTGTCGTCGGCCAGGCCGTCGCGGTCCCAGTGGAACTGCACCTTGATCCGCCCGTACTGGTCGCAATGGATTTCTTCGCCCTTGGGCCCGGTGACCACGGCGGTCTGGCTGCCCAGGGACTTGGGTTTCGGGTGTTCCAGCGGCGGGCGGTAGTGGGCGTCCCAGGGCGTGGCGAGGAAGCGGTTGCGGTAGCCCTGGTGGAAGTCGTCCTTATTGCTGGTGACGTCGCTGGTGATGTTCTCGCCCA
>NZ_QHHP01000036.1:0-504 GCF_003184125.1 Pseudomonas sp. RW409
TCTTGTCTTCGATGCGCAGTTCGTTATAGCCCTTGCCACCCGGCGAGCTGAGGGTCTTGAAGGTGCTGCGGGTCTTGTTCGCCGGCAGGTCGTAGGGGACCACGTTTTCCTTGTGGTACAGGCAGCCGGTGACCAGGGGCTGGTCGGGATCGCCTTCGAGGAAGGTCACCAGCACTTCCATGCCGATCCGCGGGATGGCGATGCCGCCGTAGGCCTTGCCGGCCCAGCCGCTGGCGACGCGGACCCAGCAGGAGGTGTTGTCGTCGGCCAGGCCATCGCGGTCCCAGTGGAACTGCACCTTGATCCGCCCGTACGGGTCGCAATGGATTTCTTCGCCCTTGGGCCCGGTGACCACCGCGGTCTGGCTGCCCAGGGACTTGGGTTTCGGGTGTTCCAGCGGCGGGCGGTAGTGGGCGTCCCAGGGCGTGGCGAGGAAGCGGTTGCGGTAGCCCTGGTGGAAGTCGTCCTTATTGCTGGTGACGTCGCTGGTGATGTTCTCGCCCA
>NZ_QHHP01000008.1:0-2847 GCF_003184125.1 Pseudomonas sp. RW409
AGTTCAAAACTACCGTCAGGACCTGCCTGCACATCCAGCTTCGTGCCATCGATCAGGGTCACGGTGACTTTGCTGTTCGGCTCTGCCTTGCCACTGACCTTGACCGTACCGTCCTTTTGCGTGACCGCTTGCAAGTCAGATGGAGGGGGCGGTGACGTGGTATCAATCTCTGGGTTAGCAGTATAAGTGCCTGTCGTCGGCTTACTGGCATTATTCGCCGCATCGATTGCAGTCGCTTGATAAGTACCATTGTTCTGAGGAACCAGACTAGCAAAACTAAAGCGACCATCAGTCCCAGTGACAATGCTCTGCTTAGAGCCATCGGGGAATATAAAATCAATACGACTTCCAGGCTCTGCCATACCACTAACAGCCATGGTGCCATTGGCCTTCGTGCTCACGTTGACCTGAGGAGCATCAGGGGGAGTCGCATCCACAGAAGTTGCTGAGCGTACATTCCCCCTTCCGCCGCCACTCTTGCCCCCGGACTGGGCCAAGGCATAGATACCTAGCGCCGAGCCCGCGAACAACGCACCCTTTGCCAGCGGAGACATCTCTGCAAAACCGACACTCATTTTGCGCAGAATGGATGAATCGCCGGCTACTTCGGTAACACTCTGCTGAAAGGGTTCGTAGCTCACGACCAGATCGCCGTCCACCCCCACCGAGTCGCCGATAACAGCCTCAACCAGTTGCCCATCTTCACTGAGGACCAGAGCGTTGTCTTGGCCCTCAAATGTGTTGAAGAATTTCTTGATGACCAGCTTTTCGTTTCCGGTGAGCTCAATGACCAGAGATTGTCCGTTGCGGGTCATTTTTTTGATTGACGCTCTCGCAACCCCAAGCACAACGACCGACGCGGACTCAAGCACGATCTCTTGGCCCCTGGCTACTACCTGGGACTGGGTTTTCTTATCGAATATAAAGACTTCTGACATCTTAGTACCTTTTCAACAACATGTTCATATGGGGCAAATACCTCATCCCGTACAGGGAACGCTCAAACCAAATCTGCGGCTCATCAGGCTCGGAGCGTTTTTGAGGAGGACTCAGAAAGACGCCGTATCGAACAAATCAAGGAGCCGGCAAGCTCACTATTGGGCTCTGCGCAGATAACAATTTGGGACAATAGAAATGATGAGTGAGGCAATGGAACTAAGTTGCAGGAAGATTCCTAGTGATATGTAGGAAATTTCCTAGCTACGGATATCAGGAGAGGGAAGGAACGACACGCAAAGCACCTTCCGATGGCATACCCACCAATCGAGCCACCCAAGCATGATGATCTGGTAATCCGTGTCGCTTTGAGTCATGAGTTTTCATGAGCACCTCCAGTCGGTGGACAGACTGGACTAGGACTCAGATCAAATTGCACTCCTAAACGAAGTCACGAAACGCGCCAAGACTTCCTGATTTCGGCCAAACATCCGGAATCCAACCGCCGAGCTTTCCGACACGTCGAGGTCATCACGGATGGCCAATTGCCTTCGGATCGCCAGGGGGGAAGGCTGGCAAGCACCCAGAGCGCCTTTCGGCTAGTGGCCTCTAACTCGCGGAGTTCATCGTGTCATTTCAGTCCCCTTCAGGCAGGACTTGAAGCAGCTAGGCATTATTGTCGTGCCGCACAATGGTGGACGGCTGTTGTGAATCGAGCCCTGCGGGCTTCTATCCTGCAAGCCTGCGGGCTCCGCTTGCCTGATGCTCGCATGGGTAGAATGTTCGGCGACTCTGGCAGTGTGCCAGTTTAGTCGTCGAAGCAACACTCGGGGGAGTAGCTGAAATGTCGAGATTGATGAGTGGTTTTCATCCCCATTAGAGAAACAACGACTACTCGAGATACTAAACGCGGCAAAGCCTAAGTTCTTCGAGGCTGGCAGGTTGCAAAAGGTCGAAGGCTGGCTCAACTCGCATTAACGTCGATGAAGCCACAGGTTCGCAGTCCGTATCGGAGTGTGCTGAACGAAGACAATGGAACGGATAACCATTAGTGGCCAGCCGGAGAGCTGCTTCATCCAGCGGCTCTACAGCGAGTGAATTGATATGGAGCGACCCAACGACGTTAAGACCCATGCAATGCTGCACCTCAAGGTGCAATGGGCTCATTCCGCGACTGTAATAGTCAAATGGCTCGACAAACGCCATCTACGCGTTCGTATGCGAGTTCTTTGTTAGCTGGCGGGAGGTCGTAATCCACCAAGCAACTGCCTTCAGCCCAGCGCATCTCGAGGCGCCCTTTATCAGGTACACCGAATACCAGTAGGCGTGACAAGTTATCTTGCTCATCAAATCCTTGCGCGCCGAATGGGATAGTTCCATGTGTATCTTGGCGCAGAACAAACTGCAAACGTCGCCCAGTCTGAGCAGCATACTTGACCTTGACCACAGCGCCACGGGTTGGCACGAGCACTTTGGACGTTTCATTAATTTCGGTATCTGTACCCAAAGTTTGAGTATCCAAGTCCATCCAGTTGTAGCGATAGGGCTGCAAATACGGAACCACTGCATAACCTTTCCCATTAGTACGGACTGCGTTAAACCCGGATACTCCGACACCATCGGTGTCAGGTATTTCCACCAAGCCAAAGGTCTCACCAAGTGGCTACCCAAAGGTAACACCACCACTGTGAACTAAAAGCGAGCCCGAAGCGCCCAGGTCGATATGTTTGTCATCACGACCCTGACTGTATCCACCTGTTACTGCTGACCGAAAACTGACCCAGTAAAAGCTGTTCTGCCGACTGAAAACTGACCCAGGTGTTCAACTGCTTCTGCTCGCTTTCCGAGCAGGAGAACACAGGGTGATCAGCATAGAAATGTTGGGGAAAATTCGGCGGATGTGCCTTCGCG